>CANLMQ010000005.1 GCA_947492175.1 uncultured Draconibacterium sp.
ACAACGGCTGCTACAATCACTCTCTCTATGAACTTCGCTTCTCTCAAAGCGGCTGCAAAAGTAAGCAAGCTTTTGATATCTCCAAACTCTTACACCGCTTTTTTTAAAAGAAAATCACCTTGTCCTCATAAAAGACTGGGTATCAATACTGATCATTGTAAATAAAAATTGAACTATTCAACTGCCGGATTACAAAATGCCCAATGAGTTTAGATTGACTCAGTATATATGTATGAACATCCAGCACTAGAAGTACTATAAACAATAAAAATAACCTAAATACATCTACATAGAATTCAGATATATTATAAGGTATATTATAAAAATCTAACAATTGAATTTATCAGAGAGCTAGTCTGGTTGATTTCCAAAAGTAAAGATGACCTTATGATATATCATGCCGGAATTCATAATTATAAAAACAGGCGCTGTAATCCGGGGAAGATTCCCGTTCATGCAGCGCCCATGTTATCTGTTTATTTTCGTTTAGTTATCTATTACTTCAGGCCCTTTATGTATTTATTATATGATTCTACTTCAGGCTTTACACTCCACCCCGAAAGAATACCTCCGTACATATAAAAAGCCACATCAAACACCACCTGGCTATTTTCTTCGGTTACCTGGTAGTAAGTTGTTGCATCGCGCTGGTTTACCTTTTTAAATTCGCCCAGTTTAATGCCTCCCTCTTTCGTATCTGTTTCAAACTGTTGAATAATAGCATTAATGGCCGGAGTCAGATCTTTGCGCCAGCGGGTATAAGAATTCAGGTACCGGATTAACTCTTCCGGAGTATTGCTTACCGCACGCTGCATGGTACTTTTCAGCATTTGCGGATCGATTTCCTGCAATTCGGGTAAAACCGATGCGTTGGCAATACTAATATTGGCCTGAATATGCAGCTTAACGGCATCCATAATCCCCTCCTTCTGGAACGGATCAGTAATTACTTTGTCACGCGGCGCAATTGTAGGAGTATAATCCGGCGAAGCACGCAATGCTCTTACGCTGTCGGTATAGGCCTTAAATTGTTGGCGTAATTCGGGTGTGCGCAGGCTTTGTACGGTAAAAATGGCAATTCCTTTGGCACCATTGTTTAATGCAGCGTCCATACAATCGAACAACACCGGCCCGTCGGAAGCCATTAAGCCGCAATACAGCGATGTCATCGGGTTTTTATCGCGAACATTTTCGTTGGTACAGTCTGAAATAAAACTTACATCGCCTGTATAAAAGTTTCGGTACACCATTGGAAAAACAATATCGAGGTTCCATTTGCCCCAGTCCTGGCGAACCATGCGGCGCGACATAGCTGGAGTTGGAAACGGCGAAGCTGCCATTACCTTGTTGTAGGAATGTACGGTTTCGGCAATCATATTGGCCACTTCGGTAATCTGGTCGCAGCGGAACTGGCGCCATTTTATGTCGGCTGAGGGATCTTCCTGTTCCCGTGGATCGTATCCAAATTTCTCTTTAAACAAACGAATCATTTCAGGATGGTATCCATAATCAAACTCAGGGTATTCAACATCCTGAACGATACCGTACTTCGCCCATAACGAGGTTGGCAGCACCACATCGACAAAACGGTGATAATCGATGGCAATACCATTCAATCCTTCGACCTCACAGTAGGCAACAATTTTTTTGCGAATGTAATCGCGCACCTCGGGTAAGGCCGGACACATAAATTTGTAGTAGCCCACATAGGCTACAGAATCGGCCAGGCTCTCCCCTTTCCGGTTTACACTAAACCACTCGGGATGCTCTTTTAAAACCGTTTCGCGGTCGTGTTCCAGGTTCATGGTCCACAGCCAGGCATATACCTCGATGCCATATTTTTGGGCAATGGGAATGGCCTCGCGGTAATCGTCGGGAGTAGGCGCATTCAGCATAACGCCATCAATACCGGTTTCACTCATAATATTACAAACAGAATCGAAGTTCATTCCGGCGCGGTAATCAAGCCAGGTCCAGAACAAAGAGTAATCGGTTGTTTTTTCCACCTTTTCTCCCGAACAGGCAGCCATAAGAACAACTGCGGACAATAAAATCAGATAGTTTAGTTTTTTCATATTAATATATCTAGTTTTAGAATTTAATAATCAATAGCAATTCTTTAATTTTTTCACAAAAGGGATTTCATCCCTTAAACCCGACTTACCTTTTTTTCTTGACAAAAAAAGTAAGCAAAAAAGTCAAGAAAAAAACAAGCTTCTCCCCGCTCTTGAATTTCTTAACGGCTTACGCATTGCTTCTGCTTCAGCCTAAAATCCAATTCACCCTTTCGCCAGCCCGCATTTTTTTCAGGCCCACGCACTTTGGGTCCATACTAGAAATCAACAATGTACTCCAGATGATCATGTCCTTTTGTTATTGCTCATTTTTAATCTTTTCCCATCAACGGTAGTTCTTTCACTCTTTCATTCTTTTAATTTTTCTACAGAAACTCATCGAACAAGTTACCACCACTACTTTATATTTTCAGTTTAATTTTCATTTTTCCGAGCAGGTAAGTTACACCGATAATAAAAAATGCAAAACAAAGACAATTTACAATACCCATAAAACCATGGGTAAACCAGTCGGGTAATACAATTCCGGTAATATCGGCAAAACCGTACGATACATACGGCACCAGGTAACAGGTTAACGTGGCCGTTCCTGCAGGTTTAATCACACTAAACCACCCGGCCTTTCCTTTTTCGGCCATCCAGTTTAGCAAGGCATAGGTAAGTACCGAAATGGCAGATACATAAAATACCCAGGTTGGAGTTGCCCCCAGTTTTGCCAGAATCCAGAACCGGCGCGAAACAATACCGGCAACCAACAGTACGGCCGCTACTATAAAACTGTAAAGCACTTTCTTTTCGGGTCGCCAACCGGCATACTTGGCAGCCAGCAGCGAAAGAAGAATTCCTCCCATGGTAAAAGCTGGCAATGCTCCGTTTCCAATATGAAGAATGCCCAGAAAGTCGTTGTAAAAATTAGGCCGCGGGAACGACAGAATAGCACTTGCTCCCCAGTACTCATTCATTCTTGTTCCGAGAATGCAGATCAGCACAAACACACCCCATGCAAGTGCCAGATATTTTATGTTTTGACGGCAAAGCAGGTAAATAAAAGAGCACACCAGGTAGGTCCAGCCAATGGCTCCCAATATGCCCCAATGGGCACCAAACACTTTTTCCTTCGGACTTCGGTAGGTAATAGCCAGATAAAGCAATATGCCCAGTCCTATTAACTTTAAAACCAGAATTATTGGTTTCATATTCCGGTTGTTTGTACGGGGATAGTGGTTCCAGATCAGTATAAAAGCCACCACCATCAGAATAAAGTAAACACCGATCGGGTAGGCTACATTGGGCGACAAACGGGCCTCTGAGTTGGTAATAAAAGCCCCCATAATCAACAGCGCCAGGGTACGCGAGAGAATATGCCCGATGGTCGATTCAACCGAAAATCCCTTCATGTACCTGCGTTCGATGGCAAAGGGAATCGACATTCCCACCACAAACAGGAAACAGGGAAAAACCACATCGGCGAGCCCCATAAAGTCTTCTCCCCATTTGGCATGTTCCAGCCATTTCGGCACATCGTGAATTTTCCAGAAATCGTTTACAAAGATCATTACAAACATGGTAAGAGCTCTAAAAAGGTCGATGCCCACGTTACGTTGTGTAAAGTCGATGCCGGCAGTAGTGGATTGATTTATTGTCATAAGCCGAAGTTAAAGAATAGTTGTTAATTTCAGTTTTCCGCTGCCAAAATTAACCAGCTTAAACGATACTACAATGCGGAATATCATTCCCGGGCGGTTTGTTTGAAATTCATATCGTGTTGCACTCATCTTTTACTTGTATGATTAACAAGATTTGAAAAATGAATTTTACCTCGTGCCGGAAGGAGTACGCAACGTGGTTGGGGGAGATGATTAAACTAATTTGTTTTCTTCACCACCCCGTCAGCGTAGGCAGATAATTATTCCAATTCTACATATAGCGACGCTGACACCCCTCCTGGCTGGAGGGGAAATTTCATCTCTTATATAATATTGCCTTGAAATTTGAACACAAACTGAAATACGAACATTTCTCCTCCTCGAAGGAGGAGTACCCGGGTTATACCGGGGAGGTGGTAGAATTACCTAAACGATAAAAACACCACCCCGCCATCAATATTAAATCTACTTACTTAAGTATTTTTTTATCTCTACCACCTCAAAACCACTACCAAAATCAATACTTTCTCCCACTTTTTTAGCTGATAATAATTGAGCCATTTTGCTTGTTTCGTTAATTCTCTGTGCATTGGGAGCATCAACACCAATACTAAACCATTTCGAGCTACCGTCCTGCGATTTCAATAAAACCATACTACCATCGGCAATGACAGCTTCATAATCTTTATCCAGAATTTCTTCTTTTACAAGCTTAAACCTGCAAACCATAAATCCACTTCGGCCTTGCTCTTCCCAGTGGTCGACCACTTTATACAGACCACCATATTTATAACCACTAGTAGGAGAAAACGCCGATTTATGTTTCGAACTACGAAGTACCCTAACTGGCAGTTGTTTTTGCTCGCTAATTACAAGCCCCTTGTTGCCGGGCGCATCCCACGACTGATCCTCGACCTGCTTCTTTGTTTTTGAATCGGTACCTCCATGCCCTGTATAAATAATATAATCACCCCAGTCTTCATCATCTTTACAACCTCCCGATATTAAAACCGACGAAGCACCCTCACCGTTGTTATCATCTATTCCACACACTTTAAAACGGTGTAACTCTGCTGTTTTTACTTCCGCTTTCGATGAAAAACATTGCTCTTCTCTTATGCCAACGGGTGTTCCAAAAAAAATACTACTCATCCTTCTAAATCTCTATTATTTTATTCAATTCTTTAATCCCACCGGGTATAATTATAAATCCCGGCAGACAGTACATAGTTCAACTTGTCTGCTTCGAAAACTACTACTATACACGTTTGTGTAATGCATTTTTTATTCGCAAAAAACTACACTATTCCTACACAGTTATCGCAAGTTCGGGAGCGAAGTTTTACTGGTTGAATTCCGGTTTTAAAAATCAAGCCGCGAAAATACACCTTATTTGCAATTATGAGTCAAATTCCTTTCAAGTATTAACTTATACCTTACTTAAATGATAAAATCGTCATCCAGTCATCGTTAGCCGTGCACGTTATTGCACCCACAAACTTACCTGACCCATCCTCGAATCCCTGTCTGACTGCGCAAGCCAGGCAGGCTTCCATACACGCAGCTACCTTTTAAACAACCTCTTGGCACCCAATCTTAAAGACAGCCCTGCATCATCGTCCGGGAAAACGGCAGAGCGTTGAATAACTTGCGGCACCGGACGAGTTTGTCTCTGCTCATTTACCCGGCGCTCCGCACCGGGCTATTTACATTCGACGCTGCCAACGTCAGAAAATCACGGAGGGATTAAATGTTTATAACCCCGGATAAACGAACAAAGAGAGTGTAACCCGGGGTATTAATACCGACCAACAACAGGCGCAATCACCCCGCTCTTCTGTAATTTGAAGTGCTTTGCGCCGCATCGCTAATGTCGATTCGGGATAATACCCCAAAGTATGCTCTATAACAAGTTGATAAAGAGTCTGGTTTTTCATAATTTGTACTACCGTTAAAAACCAAACTCGATTTAACCCGCGAATTCGCTCGTATAAATCGTTTTATTTTTAACACTGCTCCGCTCACATACGCAAGGCGCGTATGTACGGCACGCCTTAAGGTTTGCCGGATATAAAGAGGCCGCCCTGGCTTCGAAAACTTCAGGCGGCCCCGATGCAATAAGTATTTATAACATCTTAAATGCAAAATTAACAATGTCTGGATTAGGTGAATCCAAAAAACGCGATTTTGTGCAGCAGATGATTGTGATTTTAAACCAAAATTCACAACTGCTAACCGACAACGGTTTTGATCCAACATCAAAGATTACCCTGCTGGAAGGTGAACTAACTGCTGCCGACGATGCCGAAGGGCGTCAGGTTGAAGCCAAAGCTCTTGCAAAAGCTGCAACCATCGAGGCACAAGAAACCCTTTCCACCGCTTACAACAGTGGTTCGGCAGTGGTTGAATCGGTAGTTGGTGCGCTGGGTAAAAAACATCCGCTGGTGCAGGAAATTAAAAAACTGCGCAAGTACGGAAAAACAAAACCGAAAGAAGAAAACAACAATTAGTTGTTGCTCTACACGAAAAAAGACCGTTCCGCTATTGTGGAGCGGTTTTTTTTGCCTTGGTATTAGCACAAAATAAAAATTGATTACTCCAGACCCTCTGCCAACTACTCCACCATAATCATGGACAAGGTAACAATGCTTATGGACTATTCCACAATATTTATGGAGAAGTCCATGGTTCGCATGGATAAGTCCACGATATTTGCCAAGTATTCCATGATATACATGGATAAGTCCATAATATATGTGGAGTGTTCCATCGCTTGCATGGACAAATCCACGTATCCCATAGACCATTCCATTCGTTTCGTCCATTTATCCATACAATGCATGACCAGGGAAATTATTTTTGTAGACTTGTCCATATATCCCGTGGACTATTCCATTGCCTTTAAAGATATTTACTTCACGTGGCTAAAACACCTTTCATTAAAGGGTTTTCACACTTTTACCTGCGAAAAACAAAGCAATTATAAATTGGAAGGAGCTGAAAACAATAAAACTTTATTGCTTTTGCATTACAAAACACGAATCACAGATTCCCAACAGCGGGTTACAGGACAGCCTCTTTGTTTACAACAACACAATACACAAACAACCCACATTAAATCATTACATTTGAACAAACAAAAACAAAAGATGGAAAAAGAAACAAAAAAGCCGGCAGAAAAGGAAACCACATCCGAAAACAAAAAAAACGACAGCTGGATTGATAAAGCAGAAGCAAAAATAGACGAAACAGCTGAAAAGATACACCAAAGCGAAGCCTACCGCAAGGCCGACCAAAAACTGGAAGACGCCACCAAAAAACTGTTTCGTAAAGCGGGACGCTGGTGGGGGAAACTCTGACACTTCCATAATATTTACCACTAAATACATAGAGGCCTGCCTGGCTTGCGCAGTCAGACAGAAAGACACGAGATAAAGCCGAATCTGCATATGCAGCTAATAAAAAGTAGAGGAAGGGATTTTGTTTTAACCACCTCACCGCTGTAAACGCGGTACCCTCCTCCTGGCAGGAGGAGAAATTTCATCTCCTATATAATAATATTACCATGAAATTTAAATCCAAACTGAAATACAAACACTTCTCCTCCTCGACACCCCTCTGCCGGCCACCCACATACCTTTCACTGTCATCTCCCCTAAATTAGGGGAGAAAAGGCGAACTTTTTTATTTTTTGAAGAGTACCCTGATGCAGCGCAGCGAAATCAGGGGGAGGTGGTGGAAGAATATTATCTCAACTCTTTTCTTTCTCCAAAATCCAGAATATCCTGTTTTATGACATCAGGATATTCATATACCCACCTGTTTTCATATCTTAGAACTGTTATGCCTTGTCGGGCCAGTTTTTCATCCCTTTCCTCATCTCTGGCAATATTTTGTAAATCGGTATGAGGTTCTCCATCTAATTCTATTCCCAGATGTAATTCGTAACAAAAGAAATCCAGAACATATTTTCCTACCGAATGTTGTCTTCGAAACTTATATCCTCCAACCTGACTTTTTTTCAACATTTTCCACAACGTTGCCTCAGCTGCCGTAGAGTGATTTCGAAGATGTTTCCTGATAGGCTTTAAGTATTGACGATTATGGAGTTTCATAGTATAAATTTAACTGATTCCAAAAGAATTAGCAACCACCCCACCGCAGTAAACGCGGTCCCCCCCTCCTGTCAGGAGGGGAAATTTAAGTCGTACTAAAAAATTATCCTATACTCCGAAAATATCAAATGCAATACGAATATTTCTCCTCCTTCGAGGAGGAGTACCCTGATGCAGCGCAGCGGAATCAGGGGGAGGTGGTGGAAGAATACACCACCCCGTCAGTGTAGGCAAATAACTATTCCAACTCTACATATAGCAACACTGACACCCCTCCTGACAGGAGGGGAAACATTTTTACTCTTAATATAGTTCGGAATACAAATTGAAACTGAAATACAAACACTTCTCCTCCTCGAAGGAGGAGTACCCTGATGCAGCGCAGCGAAATCAGGGGGAGGTGGTGGAAGAATACACCACCCCGTCAGCGTAAGCAGATAACTATTCCAACTCTACATACAGAAACGCTGACACCCCTCCTGACAGGAGGGGAAATTTCATCTCCTATATAATAATATTACCTTGAAATTTAAATCCAAACTGAAATACAAACACTTCTCCTCCTTTGAGGAGGAGTGGGCTTTTGTGAGGTACGAACAAAAGGTCGAGGTGGTGAAATCCCTAAAACCCAAACCTTTTCCGATGCTCTCGAAAATGTTTTACTGCCGGAAAAAACTGCACATCGCCCGGAAGTAGTATTTCGTTGTTTTCGAATTGCCGGAGGCCAGAGGTGGGATTGTAGTCTTTTAGGGTGGGATGCACCAGTACACGGTAATTGTCTGAAATAGCAATCAGGCCACGGTCAAATGCACGGTGGAAGGTAGGCGAAAGGGCAAGGCCGTTACGGATGGAGTCGTTGTAGGTTTCGGCAAAGGGTGTGATATGGCAGGCATCAACCAGCGAACAGTTATTGGCGTCGGCCACCTTTAATCCACTTACCGCACATTGGTTATCGTAAACCTCAAGAATGGCTTTTCGAAATACAGAACTTCGCATTACTATAAATTCATCTCGTACCTCTTTGGGCTGTTCATCAATGGTTTGTTTTACTTTTCGTGCATAGTTTTGATCAGGATCGTAAAGAATCTGCTGCTTAATTTTTGCAGAATACGCTTCTTGTTTAGGGAATTGTGTCTGCAAATGGATGCCAAAATACTTTTCCAGTATAGCGGCTTTTAACGCCTCGCGTTGTATTGGATCGGAAAAAGCCATATACAATTCTTCCGACAGGGTAGCAGCGCATACTGTTTCCGTTAATACTCGATAACTTTTTATCGATTTACTTTTTGTGGTTGGAATTTCCCTGCCGGGATATGTAATCAGTTTCCAGAATTGACTTTTTTCGTTTTTGAGGTGAAAGAAAGGAAGCGCAAAAGTAGCCACATGAGGTGTTTTAACCAATGTACTCCAATTGTCGAGAAAATGCTGAACCAGATCATCGGTAATCTCAATCCAATTCTCAAAAACTTCTCCAGCCTCAAACGAATCGATCAGTGCCAATAAAAGAATTGGTTTATGGGGCGCAGGGCCATAAGGTGTTGGGCCTTGTTTTAGGGAGAGTATATTTTGGAGAATTTGCTTCATTAGAAAAATCCTATTTGCCTGACACCTCCCTATATTTTTTGATAATAGATTCTATTGCTCCCTTTATTTTCATTTGGTATTCTTTTTCACTCCTAGCAAGAAGAAATTCCCAATTATATCTCTTATCCGTATATAAATAAACTGGCGATTCAAAATAGCTCCAATAATATTTAAAGTCTTTAACTTCAAACTCATCATAACTTTTCATCCACTCACCATGAAGCTCTTCGAGATTAATATCAGGATGTTTAAAATCAAACGCTATACGATTTCCTTCGTAAGTAACATCTACATGGTCATAGTAGTTAGAACAGCGCTCAAACCATAGATCTTCTCGTTGTTTTAAAGGCTCAAATTTTTTGTTTAAAAAGTATTTATTTCTGTTATTACAACGTTCTTGGGCAAATTCTTCTTCACTCTTAATATTTTCTAATTCAAATGAGCCATTGTGCTTTCTCGAGTTTATTCTCTCAATGGTACTACCATTAATTATCTCCCGTATTTCCTTTTTAGCATTTAAAAACTCAATCGATTCATCACAACCATAAGAACCAAAACTCCTCTCATTTTCTTCAATATCATTGAGGTGAAGTAGTACTCCCATCTCACGATTGTTCTTTTCAGAATAATCGTAAAGATTCATTGAGCAAATAAGAAGTAGGTCTCCGTTGTAATAACATTTCGCATGAATATTTGGATGATGCAATAGATTAAGATTTTGTAGCGATAGAAGTTTCTGTTTTTCAGAATAACTCAACTTGTTTTCTCGATATATCAGTGTTATATCAACTCCCTTTTGATTTGCTTGAAATAATGAATCATAAATTCTGGAAGAAGTTTTTATATAAGGAACAATTATTATCAATTCATCTTCTGCTGAAGTAATTATTTCTTTGATCCAGTGAATGATTTTTTCTGTATTTAAAAATTTTGCCATTTAAATTTATCAAACTATTATCCTTGTGATTTTAATATTTATTCAACTACTTGAAATCCTATAGATTTTAGATACTCAAAAGTATCATCATAAAACTCAGGAAGCCGCGTGTGGTCCTCTTTATCACCTTCGGGAATAACGATAACCATTCCTTGCCTTGCTCTTGTAAGTAAAACGCGATAAGCATTTTTTAAATACAACTTACGTTCAGCCTTATTTATATTTTGCCATTTGCTTCCTTTGAATGATTTATAATTCCATCCTCCATCGGTAAATCGGAAATCTCCATCCCATGCTACACAAGCCCAATCCAATTCAAGGCCTTGAACATGAAATTCTGTTGCAACATCCTCTAAGTAATAGGACGAGCGTATGTCGTCCTTTTCATCCAGAAACCAATGGACTGGATCAATTGGGGATTTTACATCAATACAATAAGGTTTTAAGCGTTGGGCTTGCGATGAAACGACAATTCCATAACGCTCTGAACCTCGCGCTCTATCTTTTAGCCATTGTTTCGCCTTTTTAAAGTTTCGTGTTAAAATAATCGGATATTTTTTGTTTACCTCTGACAGAGTTGATTGTGCACCAACTTTATCTATATCCAAAACTTGTTTGACTAACAACGAAACATTTTCTGCACGGAATGACCTCATCGAAACGGCAAGATGTAGAGAATCAGAATGTATTACGTTAGTACGATGTTTAATTTGTTGAAGAATTTGTTCTGCGTTATACTCACTATCTGTCAACTTGGTTGACATGTAGATATTCCAATCAGGAAAAGAACGCTCGAGAGCTTCTATCCATTCCGAAATGCCAGCTTCTCCTGTATTTATTTCTTGTCCACCACCAACTAAACATACTACCACTGCCCAATCGGGATGTCGGTCGAGACAAGAGATAAGAAATTCTGGTTCAGATTTATTAAAATCTGGAACACCTTTCTTTTGTCGCATAAAGTTGGTGGTTTGTTCCAAAGTCCAAGCGCGTTGAGCTTCGTCAAATAAAGTAACGTGTTCAATAGGAGGATTGCTGTCGCGTAATCCTTCATCTCTAAAATGATGAACATTTTGAATGAATGCTTGCACTTCGCTTCGAGCAACTTTCTTAGTTAACTTCTCCCCTTTTGTTTTGGCTCTTTTAACCTTGTCACGTGCTAATGCTTCTTGTAATATCTTTACCAATGGTCCATTTCCAGATAAGAATACACTGTACAATTCGCTGTTTTTGTCAAAATGTGTAGTTGCGATATTAAGTCCAACTAATGTCTTTCCCGCCCCCGGTACACCTGTTACAAAACAAATTGCCTTTTCTGAATTATCTCTAGACTTTTTTATAATTGCTGCAACTTCATCCGAAGTTTGACTCAAATTAATTGCACTAGCATCACTTCTTGAAATATCTTCAACTGAGTGATTCGCATAAAGCGAAGTTGCAGCTTCAATAATTGTAGGGGTTGGTTGATACCTTCCATTTTCCCATTCAGTCAGGTTTATTTGCTCCTGACCGTCTAAAAACTGAAGCGCTGTTGAGATAATCGATTGCAATGAATGAGAATTACTTCTGATTGGGTCGAAAAGATTATCTTCTTTTCTCGTAGAGCTTAAAACCAGGTCTGATATTTTGGCTTTAGTCGAAACTAAAATCGGAATAATTAACTTATCATGGCTGGTCTCGTGAAAGTTTTTTAGGTCCAGAGCATAGTCCCAAACTTGATCGATAGCATATGATGGGTATTCCTTTTCTCCTACCTTAAACTCTACTACAAAAATAATCGACTTGATAATCAACAATACGTCAATCCTTTTTCCCATTCGTGGAATGGCATATTCAAAATATACTGAACCCGAAAAACAATTTAGAGCCTCTTGCAAATATTCAATCTGATACTTCCACGCATCCTTTTGGGTTTGCTCGGTAGCAAACTCGTTTTTATCTGCAAGTATTCCTAAAATTTCTGCATTAGAGGTTTTAGTAAACAGTTCAATTGTGTTTTGATAATATGCTCTATTCATTGAGATAATGTTCAAAAGTTAACCATAAAGCTAACATAAAAATGAACATAAAATTAGAGCTATAATTTATTTTACTTCTCTTAAAGCAATTAACTCACACCAATCATGGTCCAATTCGGGATTATATTTTGGAAATTGTGGTTTTACTAATCCAAAATCATGAGGGATAAAATATAATCCATCAATTAATTCACTTCTAAACCATTTTTCAAATTCTTGAAGACTCAAGTTGTTAGGATTTTCAATGATAGATTCTTCATACAGTTTATTATTGCCTGCGTCTCTATATAAATACTCAATGATTATTTTATTCTTTGTCATTCATCAAAAAAAGGAAATAAAAGTAATCGAGTCAACGGCCTATAAGTAACATCCATTCCCACAAATTTACAACATTACCCCACAACTTTTCAGGAGCAACGATGCCGGAGGCATTATATGTTTATAAAGACGCGTACAAAACAAGAGGACATTCGACTCCGGCCGCCTGCCTGTCGGGCAGACAGGGAGTCTTTCCTGTCCTATTAGAAGCTACCGGTTTTAACCACCCCACCGCTGTAAACGCGGTACCCCCCTCCTGACAGGAGGGGAAATTAATTGCTAGTTGTATAAATCTTCGAGTTGCAGTTTTTTTATACGTGAGCCCACTGCACTTTTGCTACGGCCAAAATGTTTTGCCATATCGCGCAGGTTAACACCTTTTACAAACATTACACTTAGCTGCTGATCCATTTCGCGGGTCCAGGGTTGGTAAGCCCCTTTGTTTTCTGCTTGTGCCTTTTTGTAGTAGTCCGATTTTTCACGGGTATTTGCAGTTCCGTTTCTTCGTGCATATTGGCGGGATTCGGTATTGTTGGTATCGTTTTTCGCCGTTCGCATAATGTATATCTGCGACGACGAAGCGGGGGTTTTTCCGGGAAATAATTTTTCGGGAATAAACAGGCTGTTTTGCGCCCTGGTGAGCGCGACATACAAAAGGTTAATTTCTTCGTTCAACTTCTCGGGCGAATTGTCGTTTAACTTTTCGCCCAGGCTACCTTTTGTTATAAAATCGTCGGCAAGCTGCACATTGTCGTATTCCATTCCCTTGCTCCGGTGAATGGTTGAGAATATCATTTCTGCCTTGTGCTTTTCTTCGTTATCAACATGTAAGTCTTTAATACGTTTAATTATTCCGGCAATGCGGTTACCGTATTCCTTTACAATCTCGAGCATCATTCCAAGCTGTACATCTTCCGTTTTTTTAATGTAGTTTTCAAGCTCAACAATATCCCTCATCGACCCGATAAGCTCGTCTTTAATTAAGCGGCGTTTCCCGTTGTATAAATTTAAAATATCGTACAGCGATGCGCCCTCTTCGGCATAGGTATACGAATTTATATTGCCCTCGAAATAGATATGTTTTACATTTTTTTTCTCGGTAATGTATTCTATTGCCTTAATTAACAATCCGTGGTTGGTGCGCGCCAAAACAGCTCTCGATTTCTTTTTTCCCGATGGGCCCACACCGGCAATTGTATATTTCTCGGGCGTATTAATCAGGTTTTTCCAGTTTAGTACTTCAACAGCCAGGTTGGCAATAGCTTGTCCGAAACGAAAACTCCTGGACAGTTGATAGCTTTTAAAACCGGTTTTTTCCAAGGCATTAATGGCATACCGCCAGCCGTAAATTTGCTGGTGTTTGTCGCCAACAATTACTTTAACCGCCTTTTGTTTCAGAAATACATCGAGCATTACCGGCGAAGCATCCTGGCCCTCGTCGAACAAAATATAATCGTAATTGAGTTTCGGATTCGAGAGCTGGAACTTTTTCAGGTAAAAATCGTGCGTGACTTCAATTTCGCCTGAATTCATCTTTTGCAGGAGAATACGGGTTTGATACTCTATATAATCGTAGTTTCTTTCAACAAACTCCCGGGCTTTGGCATCGGTAACCACGTTGCGGTAGTTTAAATCTTTTATTTTTCTTTTTTCGCTGTTGCAAAAATAAGCAACAAACTTACTGATGTGATTGGCAATTATAAACTCGGAATGTGGCTCGCCGTTACCCACCAAATTTAAAAGCTCAACAATTTCATGCGTTTTATAGTCGTAAGCACGCACCCGGTACCCATTTCGAAATACCACCTGTTTATAGGCCAGCGAATGTGCGGTTTCTACCGTTACGTTGTTTAATCCTTTGCCGGTAAACTTTTTTACAGCTTCGAGCTTTACCGACTTATTAAAGGCCAAATAAAGTATTCGGCTATTGGCAGCCCGGCTTTGTGCATATTCAATAATGGTAGTTGTTTTTCCGGAACCTGCTACTGCATTTATTTTTATATCGCCAGTTGAATTTATGATAGCAAGCTGCTCTTCTGTTAATTTCATATTTGGGCCCTGTAAATTAAAACGGCCGCAAATATAACAACAAATAATACGCAAAGAACCAGCAGCGGAGCAAACTGAAACTTATAAAATATTCTTCCGGAAAGAAGAGATTACTTCACTCGTTCCTCCTTCGCAATGACGGCACTAGAAATAAAAACCGGCAGCAGACTGAAAGAAAACATACACGTTTGAAGATTTACACCAAACATGCTGCTGGCTGAGCCCTTTTCACCACCCCACCGTCATTTCATTCCGGCACCCCTCCTATCCTTTGGCCAGGAGGGGAAATTCGTGCACTTAATATACTATGAAATACAAAATTGAAATGCAGTCGTTTCTCCTCCTTACAGGAAGAGTACTCACGCTTGCAGTGAGGGAGGTGGTTAAATAAAAATCCCCGCCGGATTTAATACAAAAATCATTGACAATCCTTAACCTCAATATACATTTCAGAAAAACCGATGCCGGAGGCCCGTCTTTTAGCACGACAGATATCGCATGTTTATACGAAACACCTAATTGTAATATCGCTTACACCACCTTTTTTACGCCCGGAATTTGTTTAATCAGCCAGGCCAGCAAAAAACAGGCAAACAAAGCCAGCGGTGCCAACACAATAAATTTTACCAGTTGATTAATGGGCCAGGCCACAAAAAGTGCGCTTATACCAACTATTACCGGCGGATGTATTACATAAACACCATATGCACTGTCGGAAAGCTGCCGGGCAAGATAGCCCTGGTGGTTCCGGTATTTTTTGGCCAGTCCCAGCAAACCCATTATCATAGCAAAACCCACCAACTGTTCCCAAATGGCCCAGGCAAAACTCTGCCAGGTTCCGCCACCAACAAAGGCTTCTATCCCGCTTTCCTTTCCTCCCACGTAAAGCATTGCCGGAAGCACGGTCAGGATCATGATCTGGGCAAAAACAAACCACCGTAAGGCGCTTTTAAAACTAATGGTTTCGAGCCAGTTGTTGTTGTAGGCCACAACACCAAAAATCAGCATAAAAATATACTGCACAAAAAACGGGAACTGTAACCCGGTGTGCGGCAAACTCCATCCCACGGGTAGCCAAATGCGGATAATATATTGTGCCAGCCCGATTAGAACGGCTGCAATTACAATCACCTTGGTACCGGGGAAGTTCATCCGGATTTTCCACTTCAGCCTTTTGATAAGCAAATAAATCAGGGTAAATATAAGCAGGGTTTCAACAAACCACATGGGGCCAAAACCCCAGGCGCGTGGGTTGGTAAGAAAACCGGTAAAGGTTACCGCTTCGTGTTTTATAAAATAATAATGAATAAAATTGGTAAGCGGATTTAATACAAAATAAAAAACAAGCAGTGGTATACCCAGCCGGATCAGGCGGTCTTTTAAAAATTTGCCTGTGGTTTTTCGTTGCAGGGAGGCGGCGGTAAAATAAGCCGAAATAAAAAAGAACATCCCCATAAAAAAGGCCTGGTTGGTAATGTTAAACATGGCCTGCAGAATAATTTCGGGCATGCCGGCTTCCGATTCGTTGTAATACCAGTCGCCGGGAGCGCCATAGGTTATATTCAGGTGCAACAAAACAACCAGACTAATGAGAAAAATGCGAAGGTTGTCGATGTAGAATAATCTTGGTTTTGACATGTCAGTAGTTTTTTGGATTACCTGTTTCCAGGGATACCTTATTCTGTACGGTTAAAATTAACCACTTCCTTCTTTTTGTAAAATTAATTCGACAACAAATTGAATAAGAGCGGCAAACATGCTGAAGCAACAGATTTACGCCCTCAAAATGAAAGAACCCTAAATTAAAAATATAGAGCAGCCGGCTTTGAAATATATTCATGGCACCACAACATATATTATAGAATATGCGATGCCAGAGGTATCGTATGTTTATAGAAGAAGGATTCAAACACAAACATTCGACTCCGGCCGGAGTCGTACCCATCCATGAGATTAATGTTTTTTTATAGACCTTCAAATCCGCAGGATTTATTTTTAAGATTTCATACGTTTGCTAATTATTCAAATAATTGAGTTTTAAAATATACATCCGTTTGAATGATTAAGAGATCGATGGCAGCGCCATCACACGTTTATAAAAATACAATTTGGATACAAGACATTCGACTCCAGCCGGAGTCGCACCTATCCATAGCATATTGTTTATTTCTATAGACCTTCAAATCCGCAGGATTTGTTCTTAA
The DNA here is from genome assembly GCA_947492175.1 of uncultured Draconibacterium sp. Classification (GTDB taxonomy): domain Bacteria; phylum Bacteroidota; class Bacteroidia; order Bacteroidales; family Prolixibacteraceae; genus Draconibacterium. Next base: position 16,950 of record CANLMQ010000005.1, read on the forward strand.
GATTTTGTACATTTATTCATCATTCAAATTAAACCTTATGGCCGATACATTCACACAAATTTACATTCAGATAGTTTTCGCTGTTCAAAACCGAAAAGCCCTTATCCAGAAACAATGGGAAGAAGAATTGAATAAATACATTACCGGAATTGTACAAAATAAAGGACAAAAGCTACTGGCAATTAACGGAACAAATAATCACATTCATATTTTTATAGGAATGAAACCCACTTGTTGTCTGTCCGATTTAGTAAGAGAAATAAAAAAAGCCACAAGTACATATATTAAAGATAAAAACTTCTCAAACCACCCGTTTAAATGGCAAAAGGGTTTTGGTGCATTTTCCTACAGCCATTCGCAATTAACTGATATGATTAAATATATCGATAACCAAAAAGAACATCATCGGCAGAAAACATTCAAAGAAGAATACCTGGCATTTTTAAAAGCATTTGAAATAGAATTCAAAAATGAATATTTATTTGAATGGTTTGAGGATTGATTGCAGCGCCATCACACGTTTATAAAAATACGATTTGTTCACAAAACATCTGACTCCGGCCGGAGTCGCACCCATCCATGGAATATTGTTTCTTTAGGGCTTAATTGAATTAAAAATTTTAGTTTTGAAAAATACTCACTAAAAATTGAAAATATAAAGGAATGAAACTACCATGCAATTTTATGCCACTTAAACATATAATTACCCCGAAGCTTCGGGGCATGGGAGTTCCCCGTCTGACCGCGGAAGCCGGGCAGGCATCTCATACCTTTAATAACAAACTATTTTAATAAGATGAAAAGTTTTACAAGCAAATTATTCTGTCTGTTGGTCTTTAGTTTTTTCTCTGTTCAACTACTAGTGGCCAATAATTTTACCGACAAGGATTCTGCTCAATCCGAAACCCTGTTTAAAACACAACCTTTTCTTCAAAATCCATTTGAAGGAGGAGTTACTATTTCGTGGTTCACAAATGAATTAACACATGGCTGGGTAGAATTTGGAACAGATCAGCATTTTGGGCAAAAGGCTGAGACCAGAATTGGAGGACAGACTGTTGCCAACGTAAAACACCATAAAATCAGGCTTGAAAACCTTAATCCGGGTGTGACCTATTATTACCGGGCTTGTTCAAGAAAGGTTTTACAATACGATGCCTATAAAAAGAATTTCGGAGATATTGAATATACTGAAACCTATTCGTTTAAATTACCAGATACAAAGCTGGAAAACTTTACGGCACTTGTTTTTAATGATTTGCACAAACACAAAGAAACGTTAGAAGCCCTGTTGGAACAGGTAAAAGGTGTAAACTACGACTTTGTGATTTACAACGGAGATTGTATTGATGATCCGGTTAATGAAGAAGATGCTCTTAAATTTATCTCCTTTTCAAACGAGGCGGTAAATGCAGCTGAAAAACCGTTAATCTACATTCGCGGAAACCATGAAATCAGAGGAGCTTTTTCGGTTGGGCTAAACCAGATAATTGATTATCCGGGAGGAAAAACATTTGGCGCATTTAACTGGGGCGATACCCGGTTTATAATTCTCGATTGCGGAGAAGATAAACCAGACAACCACTGGGTGTATTACGGGCTAAATAATTTTGATGAACTTCGTAATTCCCAGTTAACTTTTCTGGAAGCTGAGCGAAAAAACAAAGCTTTTAGAAATGCAGAAAAGCGTGTTTTAATTCATCATATTCCTATTCATGATTCTAATCCTAAGCAGTATGCTCCATGCTCCGAACTTTGGAGTGATGTGCTAAACCGGAGTAATATTTCGGTAGCTCTTAACGCACATACCCACCATTTTGCTTATCACGAAAAAGGAAGCATTGGTAATGATTATCCGGTTATTATCGGGGGAGGTTATAAAAAAAATGATGCAACCGTAATGGTTCTGTCAAAGACAGGTAAAAAATTATCATTGAAAGTAACGGGAGCCGACGGTACTATACTTGGGGATTATCAATTTTAATCCCCGCAATTACAGTATGTTGTTTTGCTAAAGATCTGAAAATTCAACTTACAGCTAATGAATCTCCTCGCAGCAAGTTGCGGGGAATATAACCCATAAGATCCCTCGTCTATCGCTCGGGATCAGTTCGGCTAAAAGAATTGTAAATAACAGGCATTTGTCCCTTCCAATTATTCCAGGTACCGCTATCGGTAATCAGCTGAGCCATAAAACGGGCAACGTTTATCCGGCTTGTTTGTCCGGCATTAAAAATGGGATTTCGGGTAGGCGAAGCATGTAAGGTATAATTACTCACAGTTTCCTCATCAATCAATCCGTCGGGGCGAACGGCTACCCATTCAATTGTCGGATTGTTTTGGCCAATTTCCGTTCGCAGATAATCGGCTGCCTTTTCATTGTCAACATGCGGAGGTAGTAAAAGGCGAAGCAATACAATCACACATCTTTGAGCAAATGAAATCGGCTCATTCAAATCGCGGTTTCGGTTACCTGTAGTATTCATAAGTACATACTTCACCGGCTTTTCGGGTTTATTGGTTGCAATGGCTGCACATAAACGACGGGCAGTGTCGGTTACCAGGCGGCGTGGATGCCCAAACATTCCCTTAAAAGTAATATTGTGCCCCAGACACGAAGCTACTGCATCGCAATCTTTTACATATTCAGCCATTTCGGCATCGCTAAGATCGAGCACGCTGGCAGTAATCACCTGCAAATTATCATCGCTCAGGAATTCGCTTAACTTTTCGTCTGAACGTACAATTGCCTTCACTTTCAATCCACGTTGCAATAAGTCAGCTACCAGTAAACGTCCTGTTGCACCGCTTGCTCCAACCACTAATATTGTCATAATTTTAAGTTTTAATTGCTCCAAACCCTTTCATTAGTATCGACAATAAAACATTGCCGCAGGCATTTTTCTATGAGCCTATACTTTCTTATTGATACATAAGTCTTATTACCAGCCCACAAGTTACAAACGATGAGTAAAATAACATGCCGGTTCAGATTCTGCCCTGCTTTTCCTATTTTTATAAAAACAAAAACGAGGTGAGATCAATCTACAAAGCCTTCAAACAACTCATTTTCTTGCTGATACTGGCTATTGGTCTGTATTTGCTGGCTGCCTTGGTACTATCTCTGATAAAAACCCGGCCACAACCCGTAAACTGCGTGGAGCAACTGGAAGTTTATGTAAGCTCAAACGGCGTTCATCTCGATGTAATTATTCCAAAAGAAAGTCTGGAGCGTAAATTTGCCCAACAACTGCAACTTCCGCGTGGAACCAATTTTGTAGCTTTTGGCTGGGGCGACAAGAACTTTTACATAAAAACCCCTGAGTGGAAAGACCTGACCTTACAAACTGCATTTACAGCAGTTTTTCTGAAAAGTGCAACGGCAATGCATGTAACGGCTTACAAACAAACATCGCCTGCCTGGCGTAAACTAAAAATCTGTCCGGCACAGCTTCAACTGCTCGTGAACTACATTACCAACTCTTTTGCCCGTGATGCCAACGGCAACATTGAACTTTTGGATGTAAAAGGTTATACAAACAACGACCGCTTTTTTAGCGCAAGAGGCAGTTTCTCGTTATTTAAAACCTGTAATGTATGGGTAAACCAGGCACTTAAATCTGCTCAAATAGAAACTTCAATATGGTCGCCCTTCGATTTTGGTGTTCTTCATCACCTGCCTGAAATACATGTGCCTACTTCATATTAAAATACCGATTTGCAGGAACACCGAGATTTACACCTTATGCAGATCAACGGAATCAGAGGAAGCGGTATTAGGCTTAAAACTCGCGAATGAATACTACTGTTTTTCCGTAGGTTTTAGCAATGTTCAACGTCTTTCCGGTGTAAAAATCCATACATTTTACTCCGTTTCGTGCCTTTCCCGCACTGGAAGTCAGGTCAACCTTGTGTCCGCTGTAACCGTCAAATTTCCACCCCGAAGGCATGTCCTCGCCGCGGGGGCCGTCACTCCTGCCTTTATAAATGTAATCTCCCTCGGTAGAACTCCACACAATACGATCTTCTGATTTAAACCCGAGTCCCAGCAATTGGCGGCTTTCGTAAAGTAGTTTCAGCTCGTCGTATGACGGCACATACCAATCGTTGCTGTTCTGCTTTATATAGTAGGCAACCGAATAAGGCTCACCCGGATCAACAACATTTAAGTCAAGGTCGTCGGCCAGCATAATGGCCATGGTATTGTACCTGCCCGCCCCAATTCCGGTGGCGTAGGTATTCACATTTCTAAATTCATCGTTATCAATATCTCCGTTGGGATATTCCCATTGAAAAGTTGACCAGGTAGTGTTTGGATAATAACCACAGTAGATTAATCCGTGCATACCACTTTCGTCAACATAAAATACAGTTCCATCGAGGTATTTATCGCCTATTTTGTGTTTTTTCAAACCTATTTTAAAGTTGGGGTATTCGCCCGTAATTTCTATCCCTACTTCTGCAGTCAGGATAATCTTATCGCTAATCCCAATTGAATAGTTCTGGTTTGTTCGTTGAAATACAATACCCTTACCAGGAACCAGTGTTTTGTCTTCGAACTCAATTTTAAACACGGGCATCAAATCCGGATTTATCTTTTCAGTACCGGGATGCTGAGCTTGCACCTGTCTTATCTTTTTTATCTGCGCCGACAGGTTCGATGTTGCGACCACAAAAAAAGCAGCGAAAAAGAAAAATAGTATAGACTTCATCTTGTTTAAATTTGTTAGTTTTTACGGTTTTTAATGGAATCCTTTTATCTGAATTATACCTGTCTCAGGCATTTTTCGTCAACAGTAGTTTTAAGGTTTAAATTTTTTAGTCTTTTCAGGCATCAGAAAAAACAGCACAGAATCACTTCATATCAGGAATGCCTTTACTTCGCGTTTTATTCACTCAGGTTTTGTTTATTTATCTATAAATATAAGAAAAAGCAAATAAAGAATTGTAAATCAGTGGCTGTAGATCTTAGAAGATGATTAGGGACCAGGTAATGGATTTACGATTTCTGCAACAACTGCAATTGTTTTTCAAGGCCGGAGCAAAATTGTATAGTATTTCACCCCCTGCCCGCATGCCAACGGACAGGGGTTATAAACAATTCAGATAGTAAACAGTCGGCCATTACTTGCTTTTGGCAGAATTGCTGTCGTTAAGAATTAAACGTAAGGCAGTATCTTTTGTAACATAAGCCCAAGCCCAGTTTATAAAGATTATAAGTTTGTTTCGCACACTTAAAATTAGCATCAGGTGCAGAAACATCCAGACCAACCAGGCAAAAAATCCTTTAAATTTTAAAAAGGGTAAATCAACAACAGCTTTATTTCGGGCCATGGTTGCCATCGATCCTAAATCTTTATAAGTATAATCGGTGGTTGCTTTGTTCTGCTGCATGTATCGAAGGTTCTTCGCCAGGTTTTTGGCCTGCCCAATGGCCACATTTGCTACCTGCGGATGTCCGTTGGGATAGTTGGGGCTTTGCATAAAAGCAATGTCGCCAAGAGCAAATACATTTTCGGTTTGCTCTACTTTATTTATTCGGTTTACTTTTATTCTGTTCCCTACTGTAATACTTTCTTCGGAAATACCCTGCACTTTATTGGCAGTAATACCGGCAGCCCAAATCACCGTTTTTGTTTTTACAGTATCCCCATTACTCAGTAACAGATTTTCTCCATCGTAATCTTTAACAAAAGTTTCGGTACGCAAATCAATTCCCATGCTGCGCAGGTATTGTTCCGATGCTTTTTTTGCCACATCACTCATGGCATTTAGGGTGTGCTTACTACCTTCCACAACAATAATCCGAAGGTTCGAAAAGTCGATGCGATAAAAATCGCGGGGCAATACATTTTTCTTTATTTCGGCAAAAGCTCCCGCCAGCTCTACTCCGGTGGGGCCGGCCCCGACAATCACCATATTTAACAAAGCTTCTTTACTGCTTTCGTCGGCCGCCAGTACATTTTCGAAAGTTTGCATCAGGTGGTTACGGATGGTAATGGCATCGTAAGTTGTTTTTAAGGTAAACGCATGTTGTCCGATTCTGGCCTTTCCAAAAAAGTTGGTGGTACACCCCATTGCCAGCACAAGGTAATCGTAACTGAATTCGCCAATATTAAACAGGGCTTTGTTGTTTTCAGTATCCACACTTATAAGTTCGCCCAATCTTATCCGTACATTTTTTTTGTTGCGAAATACATATCGCAAGGGGAATGAGATACTCGAAGGTTCTAATTGAGAGGTGGCAACCTGGTAAAATAAAGGTTGAAACTGGTGATGATTAAGTTTATCAACCAATAAAATATCAAATAGCTTCGAATCCAGTTTTCGTGTTAACTGAATTCCCGCAAAACCGCCACCAACAATAATTACTTTCTTTTTGTTATTCATGCTTCTTCGTTTCCTGCCCTCTGTGAGCTGTTAAATAAGTATAACAACAGAAACATAAAAAGGACGACGGATATACTTCCTTTTTTTAAAAGAAAACGATTAGTGACTGATAGCCAGAAGATAAATTATACCCCGAAAAATTTTAACACGTATTTCGGAATAAAAGATGCCGGAGGTATCATTTGTGTCTGCACAATAAATAATTCAAACAAGCAGGGTATTGCGCCTTATATAATATGATTCGCTCAGCGTTTTTTTGATATGAACTGATCTACTGAAAATTTCCCGGCTCCGTTGAGCAGCAATACCACAAAACTTACCAGAAACATCAGAGCCAGCTCTTTTCGGGCAAATGGATCGCCGCCAAGTGCAATAAAAGCAGCTACACTCATGGTAACAATAAGCGGAATTACAGCCAAACGAGTTCCCAGTCCAAAGATTACCAGAATGGAACAAAAAAATTCGGCAAAAACAGTCAGCACCAGCGACACTTCGGGCCCAAGCCCCAGTGGATCGCCAAAACCAAATTCGCCAGACAGCAAACGTTGCAGCTTCGGATAACCATGGGTAAGCATAAAACCACCGGCACTTAAGCGTAACATCAAAAGGCCAACATTTAAGTTAGTCGAATAAATTTTTGTTTGGAATACTTTTCTCATAACAACTTCACAAAAGATTTAACCTGCCAGAATACTGAGACTTGGACGATAGTATCGAAAAACAGTCCTTGCCTGTTTCTCTGTTTTATACCTCTGATAATATTACCTGCAAATACAAAAATTGCCACTCTACAGAAACGGAAAGCTTATTTTAAATTCGCGATCACCCGTTTAAGTTTTTCCTGTACTTCTACAGCCAGTCCACCCAGGTCTTTGTTTTCAATCGCCGACATAGATGCGATGGGATCAACAGCCGAAACCTCAACAACTCCGTTTTCATTCTCCTCAACCACCACATTACAGGGCAAAAATACACCTACTTTATCTTCTGCACTAAGAGCCTTATAGGCAAAATGCGGATTACATGCCCCCAAAATCTTATACTTTTTAAAATCAACATCCAGCTTGTTTTTTAAGGTTCCCGAAACATCTATTTCAGTTAGCACTCCAAAACCTTCACTTTTTAATTCGGCTGTTACCAGTTCAATTGCCTCATCGAAACTCTTTCCGTTTAACACCTGGCTAAAATAGTAGCTCATTTTATCTTATTTTTTTTAAATTAATAACTCGTCCCAGATTCTCTTTTATCCGGAGTACTTATATGATTGTTTGATAAGAATAACAAAAATGTCAAAAGATAGTTCTCTGCCATATTTCTCTTGTTTGGCCCATCTGTTTATTTAAATATACAACAATTTTTCTCCAGCAACCCATTGCCTATATCTCTCGTAACGTTCAAAAAAGAGCACAAACAGCGACTTTTTATTCAGGAAATCCTAATTTTACCGCAAAAGCCAAAAATAAAGAACATGAAAGTTAGACTATTCTTTTTATTGTTATCTTCCTTAATAATAAGTTGTACACCAACTTCAACAACAAAATCCGATTTTGATCCGTTGCAATTTGTCGATCCATTTATCGGAACCGGTTTTCACGGGCACACCTTTCCCGGAGCAACAGTTCCTTTTGGAATGGTGCAATTGAGTCCCGATACTCATATAATGGGCTGGGATGCCAGTAGTGGCTATCATTACGAAGATTCAACTCTTTATGGTTTTAGCCATACACATTTAAGCGGAACCGGTATCGGCGATCTGGGCGATGTGCTTCTGCTCCCCTATTCAAATACCGATCAAACAAAACCTGTTGGAACATTTGACAAAAATGACGAATCTGCCACTCCGGGATATTATAAAGTCCGCATCAACAACTTCGGAATTACTGCAGAACTAACATCAACCAAACGGGTTGGTTTTCATCGCTATACCTATAAAAATACTTCTGAAAGAAAGATTATGCTCAACCTGGGGCACATTCTTCAACCCAACTGGGGGCACCGGATTGTAGAAAACTCATTCAGAAAAGTTGACAACCAAACAATTGAAGGAGTACAAAAAACAAGCGGCTGGGCCAGTAACCATCTAATGGCGTACCGCATTGTATTTGCAGAGCCTTTCGAAAACATTACCGTTTATTCTGAAAACAAAAAATCGGATAAAAGCGAATTAACAGGACGCGACATTCAGGCACATTTTCAGTTTGCCGACTCGGAAAAACCTCTGCTCGTTAAAGTGGCACTTTCGGTGGTTGATGAAAAAGGAGCAGAACAAAACCTGCAGGCCGAATTACCTGGCTGGGATTTTAATGCTACTGTTAATCAGTCGCAGGCCGAATGGAGAAAAGCCTTGCAGGGAATTGAAATAAGCACAAACGACCATGCGGTAAAAACAAATTTTTATACAGCCCTGTATCATTCTATGATGTCGCCATTTACCTACCAGGATGTTGATGGCCGTTATCGCGGAATGGATAAAACCATTAAAACTGCACCGGAAGGATTTACCAATTATTCCGTTTTTTCGCTGTGGGATACATTCCGGGCGTTTCATCCTTTAATGACAATTATCCGCCCTGGAAGAGCCGGAGAATGGGCCGAGTCGCTGGTGCAGAAATACCGCGAAGGAGGACTTTTACCCAAATGGCCGCTGGCGTCGAATTACACCGGGACAATGGTTGGTTATCCGGCTACCTCTGTACTAGCCGATGCCCTTGCAAAAGAATTGGTACCACAGGCCGATTTAAAAGCATGGCTGGAAGCCGCTGTAACTTCGTCAACCTACCAACCCGAATGGCTGGAAAAAGTAAAGGGTACACGCGAAGAAAACGTGATGTCGAAACATATTTATTACAAAGAAAAATATGGTTTTGTGCCGGCCGACTCGATTTCAGAATCTGTATCGTACGGAATTGAAATGGCCTACTTCGACTGGTGTATTGCTAAAATTGCAGAGGCCGCAGGCGATGAAAAAACAGCTGCACTTTATCTTAAAAAGGCAGAAAACTACAAGTTGTATTTCGATGAGAGCACCGGTTTTATGCGCGGAAAAAATGGCGACGGAAGTTGGCGCACTCCCTTTCATCCGCGGTTCTCAGAGCACGAAAAAAGTGATTATGTTGAAGGGAATGCCTACCAGTGGAGTTACTTTGTTCCTCACGATATTGAAAACCACATTTCGATGTATGGCGGCAAAGACAATTTTGAGACACAACTTGACACCCTTTTTACAACCAGTTCAGAAATTGAAGGAGAAAATGCTTCGGGTGATATTACCGGTCTAATCGGACAATACGCGCACGGAAATGAACCAAGTCATCACATGGCCTATTTATATAACTGGACCAACGCAACCTGGAAAACACAACAGTACCTCGACCACATTTTATATGACTTCTACCTGCCAACGCCGGCCGGAATTATAGGGAATGAAGACTGTGGACAGATGTCGGCCTGGTACGTGTTAAATGCTATCGGATTTTACCAGGTTTGCCCGGGTGAGCCAACTTATACTATTGGCCGTCCTTTGGTTGATGATGCCAAAATAGAGGTTCCGGGTGGAATTTTTGAGATTGTGGTTCATAACAATTCAAGAGAAAATAAATTCATCGACAAACTCGTATTAAACGGTACACAACTGGAAAAACCCTTCTTTTCGCACAAGGATTTAATGAAAGGCGGAAAACTGGAGTTTTTTATGAGTGCTTCGCACAAGTAAGGTGATATAAACTCTTTAGGATCGAATAACAGCATTCCCCCACTCGATAATTATATTACGGGTGGGGAAATGTATTTTCAGAATATTGACAAAACCGGTATGATTTATTTTTCAGGCCCGGTTAAACAAAAACCGGCCACATAAAAATCCTTATCCACTTCAACCGTATTAATTTCCTCATCCGGGTCAAATGTTTTCCAGCGTGGACTTGGATGTAACCAGGTAAGTTCGTTATTAAGGTAAACTTTAAGCGGCATATTAAACTCATCCACACAATTGCTCCAACGATAACGCATTACACCATTTTGCAGGGTATACTCAAAAACCGGTATTCGGGTATCGCGCAAATACTGGTTAAAAACAGGTTGAAAATCTATTCCTGTTTTTTTAATTATATACTTTTCAAGCTCTTCTGTTTTAACGGTTTTGTGGTAAAATTTCTGTCCCAAATCGCGTAATAACTGGCGCCATTCTTCATCATTATCAACAATCTGGCGCATGGTATGCAACATATTAGCTCCTTTGGAATACATATCGCCGGAGCCCGGGTAATTTACACCATGAATCCCAAGAACAGGGCGGTCGTTATAAATATTCTGTCGTGTACCCCTGCAATATTCTGCACCGGCCTCTTTCCCCCAATAATAATCGACAAACAGATTTTCGGAATAGGCCGTAAAACTTTCGTGAATCCACATATCTGCCTCGTCCCAATTGGTAATACTATTGGCAAACCACTCGTGCCCCGACTCGTGAATAATAATAAAATCGAACTTATCGCCCCAGCCCGAACCACTAACATCGCGTCCGCTGTAACCATTGGCATATCCATTCCCGTAAGTTACCGAACTCTGGTGCTCCATTCCCGGATAAGGCACTTCAACCAGCTTGTATCCATCTTCGTAAAAGGGATAAGGCCCAAACCAGTATTCAAAGGCCTCCAGCATCATTGGCGCTTGTTTAAAATGCTTTTTTGCTTTTTTCAAATTGTAATCAAGTACCCAGTAATCGCAGTCCAGATCGCCTTTTTCTCCTTTGTAAATTTCGTGCCAGTGCACATAGTTTCCAATGTTAATATTTACGCCATAGGCATTTATCGGGTTCGACACAAACCAGTGTGCTGTTTTTGTTCTGTCAGTGTTTTGTTCAAGCTTACGTAACCGTCCGTTGGAAACATCCATCAAATGTTCTGGAAAGGTAATACTCATCAACATGCTATCTGGTTCGTCGTAAGGATGATCTTTGCAGGGCCACCATAAACTGGCTCCGTCGCCCTGATTTGTGGTGACTATAAAATCATTCCCGTTTTTATCCTTACGCCAGCTTACTCCGCCATCCCAAGGCGGACGCCTGCTCACTTTTGGCTTTCCCGAATATTCTACTAAAATTTCGTTTACATTGCCAACCTCTTGCTTTTTATTTAAAGTAACAAACCAGGCATTCCCATCGCGCACAAATTTCTGATCTTCTCCGTTTTGAATGATCCGGTCGATTTTCATTGGTGGCTGCAAATCGATTTGCATTACTTGTTTCGAATCTAAAACCCTATACTGAATTAGGTTACTTCCCTCGAAACTGCGATCTTCAGGATCAACTGCCACACTTAAATGATAATAAGTCAAATCCCACCACTGCCGTTCGCACGTAATACTACCACGTAAAGTATCCTGCCATGTAAATTCAGTTTTCTGCCCCAAACCGGAAAATACCAGACTTAAAAAGAAAAAAATAAAAAGTGTCTTTCTCATAATGTTGTACTTGCTTTTTCCATTTGATAACAGAACACAGATGAAGCTGATTATGCTCATCTTCACTAAAAGAATTTATAAAGATATCTTTAACCGGCTTAACCGGCGTTCATTTACCTATTTAACAGCTTCATTAAATGCCTCAACTCCGCCAACTACCGGGATTTCAATACTGGTACCGTCCAGATCAACCGTAAGTTTTGTTCCGGGTTTCGGATGAAGTGTAAACTCCTTGTCGCTGGAGAAAATCATCAATCCAATTTGCTGACCTGCCTTTATAACCTGGTCGTCGGGCTGCAACTCAAAAGTCATTTCGTAAAATTTGCCTGGTTTTAAAGGTTCGCTTTCTATCAACGACTTATGATTCTGTAAATCAGCCCATCCCCGCGTAATCAGATTGTCGGTAATCCTGGTATTTCTCCATTCAGTCCACGGCAGAGATACCAGATAAACCGAAAGATTTACTGCCTTTTTACTACTGGCCGCTTTAATTGTAATTACCGGCTTCCCGGAAATATGTACATCCTTTTTTAAAACCGGAGTTACATAAATTAAACGGTGCTCAGTATATTCGGCCTGGGCCAGACTTTTTGATGAAAATGAATAATTATCAACCAGTGTTTCTTTTCCCTGTCTGGCAACCGGAGTAGTTAATAATCCGCCTTTCTCAGGTGCTCCTTTGCTCAGGTAAAATTTTACCGGTTCCGCATCCGGGTTTGGAAAGTCATTGTAAGGCGTTGGATCATTGCGTTCGTCATTTTCGCGCACAATCCAGGCCTTTGCATCGTTTTCCACCCCGTTTTCAATTCCATGAAGATAACGTGTAAACCAACGGTTCATTATTGTCATTGGAGGTGGTCCGCCGTGACCATTCTGATGGTAATAAATTTGTGCCGGCAATCCTTTTGCCTTAGCAGCTTCGTAAATGCGCAAACTATGTTCGGGCATCACATTCCAGTCGTTAAATCCATGCGACATTAGCAATGCAGCTTTCATGTGGCCCATGTCGTTCAGGTAATCGCGTCCCGCCCAAAAATCATTGTAATCACCTGTTATTCGGTCCATACCATCTCGCAGTTCAGAATCACGAACATGCTCGCGGGCATAGGCTCTTTTTTCCAGATCTCCACTGTGTATAAAATCGAAAAGTACATCCACATCTTCGCCTAAATAACCTCCGGGCGAGCGTACCAACCCATTTGAACGGTAATAATGATAATACGATGTGTTGGGCGCTACCGGAATAATAGCTTCCAATCCCTCCACTCCCGTTGTTGCTGCAGCCAGAGGCAGTGTTCCGTTGTACGATGTACCGGTCATTCCCACTTTTCCTGTACTCCAGTAAGCTTTTACTTCTTCGTTGCCAGTGCGTGTTTTGTATCCATTCCCACGACCACACAACCAGTCGATTACAGCTTTTGGAGCCAGCGATTCGTTATCGCCGCCAATAGTAGGAGAACCATCAGACAATCCCGTTCCCGGCGATGATGAGTGAACCACAATATATCCTCTGGGAACCCAGGTTTTTACGTGTCCTTTTGAAATAATCGGACGTTCTCCCCGGCGTTTAATCTCGGGAGGATGTGTATATTGTTTTGGTTTTTCACCAATTTCGTGGTTTACGTCCCAAAAATACTCAGGATTATTTCCTGCTGTTCCTGCAAAATAAGGACTTGTATTATAAACTACCGGAAGTTTCAGACCTTCGGTTTCGGTTTGGCGCGGACGCGTAACATCCACATGCATACGATCGGGTTTCCCATCTCCGTCGGTATCGAATTCTGTTTCCACCCAAAGATCTTCCCGAATCCACATATCCGGATCTTCGAAAGCTTTTACAATTTGAGCTTCACCATTTTCAAATACAGGTTTCGCAAGTTGCTGCTCCTGTGCCGATCCAATTTTCAACACAAAAAAGCCAACAATAAACAGCAGTGATGTCTTTTTAAAATTCATGTAATACAATATTTTCATTTTTAATCCAATGCCATGTTACTACCTAACAGAAGGACAAACAACGATTAAAATTATACCTTCAGTGATTGCAAAAATACCCATGTTTTTTCTGTCAGTAATAAACAACTGATCTTTTTCTATTGGCACTATTCTTATCGTCTATTTTATCTGTAAAGAGTGCTTAAAGATACCCACCACAATCTGTTTTTATATGACAAACCACTGTATTTGTTAATTTATTGTAAGGAAACTGTGTGACTGAAGTCACACATATGTATTAAAAGAGTTTTTTGTACTTTATTTGAGAAAGAAATTAATACACAAGATGAAACAAATAGTTTGTCCTATTTCGAATGAAAAAATAAACGAGCAAATTACACGGCTAAATGCATTGTTTGGAACTGTACTTGTCGTGCTTGGTTTTACTTTAAACTCGGTTTTATTCTTTGCTTTTTTACTGACAGATTTTTATATCAGGGCGTTTACGAAGTTAAAATACAGCCCGGTTAGCTATACCAGCCACAAGCTTGCAAATACCTTAAACCTGGCAAAAAAGGATACTGACAAAGCACCAAAAGTATTTGCAGCACGTCTTGGTTTTGTAATGACATTATTGATTACTGCATTGTTTTTTAGTGGTTTAAACACAGCTGCACTAAGCATTGGAGGTATATTAATATTTTTTGCTTCGCTTGAATTTGCCCTCGGAATATGTATGGGTTGCATTTTATACACTTACGTGGTACTACCTTTTTATAAATAACCAGATGAAAGGAGCATGGTTTGGCGAACACAAAAAGACATAAATAATTTGTTCATGCGAGTTCCACGGGTATCGAAGCGCAAAATTTTCGTTGTCGCCATATATGATTGTAATACAAAATATTAATCAAAATATATTCAAGTGAATAAAAGGCTCTTTGTTGCCGTGTTTTAAACGAAACAAAAGAGCCTTTTACAAAACGCCGGTGTTCACCTCCACACAGGCACTTTTAATAACGCACTTACAAGGCATTCATCCTACGATGTTTGCCTTTTTTATTTATTCAAATCCGAAACCAGGGCGTTAAGCAGAGTTTTTTCGTGATCGCCGCTGTACTCCCAAAACATTACACCGGCCAAACCTCTGTTTTTCAAATAGTCAACCTTCAACTTAATGGATTCTTCATCTTCGTACGAAATAAATGTTTTTTCTTCCGCATTCCACAAATAAGGAGCTTTTGCATTATCATCCCAGTAACGCGTGTAGCCGTTTGCATTTATATCTTGGTAGAAGTTTATATAGTCGATTCCCATTCCTACTGTTTCAGCATCTTTAAACAAAGGATCGTTGGAGTCGGTCTTAACTCCTTTCCAAATACGTCCGTAAAAAGGAATTCCAAGATTGATCTTTTTTGCCGGAAACCCTGCGTTCACATGCATATCCACTGCATTTACTACACTATTCATATCCAGTTCCGGTTTTGCCGATGGCATATAATTACTATGGTGTCCTGTTACTTTATGAAGACCGTTGTAAAAATCGTAGGTCATGATATTCAGAAAATCAAGGTACTTATGGATTTCGCCCATTTCTACATTGTCGACATAGGCTTTATCAGCACCGCTGGCAATGGTTAGTAAATAATGTTTGTTGTTGCCTTTACTTTTGGCCAGCAAATCCAACTGCTCTCTGCAAGCTTTTAACATCAATGTGAAATTTTTTACATCTTCGGGGCGATGCGTATTTCCGGCACCTACCTGGTTTGGATATTCCCAATCCAAATCAATACCATCCAAATTGTATTTATCAGCTAAAGCGGCACAACTTTGGGCAAATTTCAAACGCGACTCTTCGGTAAGTGCTGCATCCGAGAAACCTTTCGACCAACTCCAGCCACCAATGGAAATCAAAATCTTTAAATCCGGATTTTTTGACTTCAAACCCTGCAGTTTTACCAAATCATTGGGTGTAAGATTTTTTCCATCAATTTTTGTAGTATCGAAAACCGCTTCGCCGTTACGAATATTTCCAAAAGCATAGTTAATATGAGTCATTCCTGTAACATCAATTGTTGAAAAATCGAAATCACGATATCCGGCAACGTAAGCAACTGCCATATATTTATTTTCTGTTTCGGTAGATGGTTTCTTTTTAGTGTTACACGCTGAAAATGTGAATGCAAAAAACAGCGCTACAATTAAAACTAGTGTGTACTTCATTATCCTTATCTTAAAATTTACGCAACAAAATTACCTTTTTTCGTAATAACACTATAAAAACATTTTAAATAAATTTATAATTGCGAAGAATGATTATTAAAAATATAATTTATTGTAATTTCGAAGTCCATTTTCAAACAAAAAAAAGATAAATAAAACTATATGTTGAAAAAAATTACAAAACAAATAAGTCCTGCATTCTGGGTACCAACCGCCTACTTTGCTATGGGGCTTCCGTTTATTGCCATTAACCTGGTGTCCGTATTTATGTTTAAAGATTTAGGTATTTCAGATACGCAGATTGCGTTCTGGACCTCCCTAATTATGATGCCCTGGACCCTGAAATTTTTGTGGAGCCCGTTTCTCGAAATGTATCGGACCAAAAAATTCTTTGTAATACTAACCCAGTTAGTAAGTGGAGTTTTATTTGGGGTTGTGGCCTTTTCTTTATTCTTCGACTACTTTTTTGCCATAAGTATTTCGACAATGGCAGTAATTGCAATTAGCGGAGCTACCCACGACATTGCCTGCGACGGTGTTTATATGGCCGAACTCGATAAAGGAACTCAGGCAAAATACATTGGAGTACAAGGTGCATTTTACAATGTCGCAAAGCTAGTAGCCAATGGTGGACTGGTAGCCATGGCCGGGGCATTAGCGCAGCATTTTGGAGCTGTAGAAGGAGCTTCTTTAAGTGTGAATAAAGAAGCATATTCGTCGGCATGGATGATTATTTTTGGGATTATTGCCGCGATTATGGTTCTGATCGGACTCTATCATATTCGGATTTTACCTTCAACACAAATTGCTTCTAAAACAAAAAAAACATCGTCTGAAGTTAGAAAGGAGCTTGTAGCAGTAATCGCCAATTTCTTTACAAAAAAGCATATTATTTATTACATCTTCTTTATTATTTTGTACCGCTTGGCCGAAGGTTTTATTATGAAAATTGCCCCCCTGTTTTTACGGGCTTCAAAAGACGTGGGAGGATTGGGTTTATCATTAACAGAGATTGGAACACTAAATGGAGTATTTGGTTCTGCGGCTTTTGTGCTCGGTTCTTTGCTTGCAGGTATTTATGTTTCTAAATTTGGGTTGAAGAGGACACTTTTCACATTGTGTTGTGTGTTTAATCTTCCTTTTGTTGCTTATACATTTTTGGCCGTTGCACAACCAACAAATCTCTATCTGATAGGAAGCTGTATTACATTGGAATATTTTGGCTATGGATTTGGCTTTGTGGGGCTTACCCTATTTATGATGCAACAAATAGCCCCAGGCAAACACCAAATGTCACATTATGCATTTGCCTCGGGAATTATGAACCTTGGAGTAATGCTTCCGGGAATGGTTAGTGGTTATTTTAGCGATTTGCTCGGATACCGCAACTTTTTTATTTACGTATTGATTGCAGCAATCCCGGCGTTTCTAATAACTTATTTTATCCCATTTACGTATGACGATTCAAGAAATAAACAAAATAAAAATCAATAATCATGAGTAAAATTCAAATTCCCTGGGAAGAACGCCCGCAAGGTTGTACCGATGTAATGTGGCGTTACTCTCAGAATCCGGTTATCGGACGTTATCATATTCCTTCTTCAAACAGTATTTTCAATAGTGCTGTTGTGCCTTTTGAAGATGGCTTTGCCGGTGTTTTCCGTTGCGACAACAAGGCAGTACAAATGAACATTTTTGCCGGTTTCAGTAAAGACGGAATCAACTGGGACATTAACCACGAGCCTATTGAAATGGTAGCCGGTAATACCGAAATGATTGAGTCGGATTATAAATATGATCCACGTGTAGTTTGGATTGAAGATCGTTATTGGGTAACCTGGTGTAACGGTTACCATGGCCCAACTATTGGTATTGCATACACCTTCGATTTTAAAACATTTCACCAATGTGAAAATGCCTTTTTGCCATTTAACCGTAACGGCGTATTATTCCCTGAAAAAATCAATGGTAAATATGCCATGTTAAGCCGTCCAAGTGATAACGGACACACTCCTTTTGGCGATATCTACATTAGCTACAGTCCTGATATGAAATACTGGGGCGA
The DNA here is from genome assembly GCA_947492175.1 of uncultured Draconibacterium sp. Lineage (GTDB taxonomy): Bacteria > Bacteroidota > Bacteroidia > Bacteroidales > Prolixibacteraceae > Draconibacterium. The sequence continues at coordinate 35,023 of CANLMQ010000005.1, forward strand.
GCACCGCAGTGTTATGAAAGTTACTCCTTTTGAAAAAAGTGCCTGGCAGTGTACTAAAATTGGTGCGGGTTCGGTTCCGATTAAAACAGAAGAAGGCTGGCTCGAGTTTTACCACGGTGTAATTAACACCTGTAACGGATTCCGTTACTCAATGGGCGCTGCTTTACTCGATCTGGAAGATCCATCAAAAGTATTGTACCGCACACAACCTTATCTGCTGGCTCCGGCTGCTCCTTACGAACTGGCCGGCGATGTGCCTAATGTGGTGTTCCCATGTGCAGCATTAAACGATGGCGAGAAAATAGCCGTTTACTATGGTGCTGCCGATACCGTTGTTGGAATGGCATTTGGATACCAAAGCGAAATTATTGAGTTTATCAAAAAGAATTCGATATAAGAGATTTACGCTGAAAACGTAAAGAATTAACAAAGAGCGCAAAGTCAATATCCTAAGACCTTGCGCTTTTTTTATAACTTTCTGACTGCCTATTTTCCTTTCTCAGGCATTGGTTCACCCCAGCCGTCAATCTTTTTTTCTTTAATGTAATACCTAACCGAAGGATCGGGCACTGCAACAGGCATATTCCAATAATTGCCGAAAGGTTTTGCTATTGGCATCCTGTTGATCGATGAAATAAAAACAGGCTTGCCCTGATTTAAATACTGCTCAAACGACTTACGTTTATTTTCTTCTGGAAAGATCAAAGGCTTTTCAAATAATGTATCGATTTTAAATGTGGGAGAAATATCGAAGATATCCTTGTTCTCAAACCGAAAATCATCAAATTCAATTTTAGGAAGTGATTTTAGTACTGGGTTTTGTTGAGCAAAAACACGTACCCCGGAAAATAATAACACGACTATTAACAGTGTCCTCATAGCTTTTGATTTATTTGCAGCAAGTTAATATTCCACCTTTTTGTTTGCTAACAAATTACTGTTTTTAACATTTTCAAAACCAGTTCTTTTCTTCTGCGCGAAATAGCAATCTCATCACCATTGGAAAGTTGCAAAACTCCCCCGTCTTTTTTTAGATAAGCTGTTACATGTTTCAAATTCACCAAATGCGATTTATGTGTTCTTACAAAGGAATATTCAGTTAACAAATCTTCAAATTCAACCAGTGTTTTGGCAACCAACATGTGTTTTTTTTCGTCAATAAAAATGTGCGTATAATTTCCTTCGCCCCTGCAATGAATTATATTTTTCACATCAACAAATTCGATGCGATCGCCCGTGGGCAATCCTATTCTTGGATTTTCAGGCTGTTGAATATTTTGCTGTAAAACTTTCAGTTGTTTGTTCTCCGCCTTGTGCCTTAACCTGTCCGCAACTTTTTCAACCGCAGCTTTTAACTCGTTAAAATTTATAGGTTTCAGAATATAGTCGGCAGCCGAAAAACGAATGGCCTTAATTGCGTAGTTGTCGTAAGCAGTAACAAAAATCACCTCGAAACTAATGTCGTCAAAATATTCAAGAAGCTCAAAACCATTGGTCTTGGGCATTTCAATGTCCAGAAAAACCAAATCCGGGGCTTCCGACCGAATTAGTTTAATTGCACCTTCAACCGAACCGGTTTCCGCTAATACTTTAACATCCGGACAATGTTTTGCCAGTATTCCGGCCAGGTTTTCGCGTCCGTGTTTTTCGTCGTCGACTAGTATTGATTTTATTTGCATAATTTTTTCGCGTGCCTCTGTAAAACATTTGTGATCTTTGTGGTTAAACTTATCCCTTTTTACCACAAAGGGCACTGAGAAGGCACAGAGTGACACAAAGTTAATTTATTTCTCTTCAGGAATAACGATTTCCACCCGAGTGCCTTCTTCCAAATCGATGGTTTTTAAACTGTACTTTTCGCCTTGTTTTTCCTGAAGGATATCGAGGCGTTCTTTTATCAGTTTTGTGCCTTTCCCGTTTTTTTGTTTCGTTATTTCTTTAGCAGCTTCGCGCCCAATTCCATTATCCACTATGCTTATTTTAATCCCTGATTCGTTCCTGGAAACTTCAACTCTTAGCTTTTTACTGCCTTGTTTGCTTTGCAAGGCATGCACAACTGAATTTTCGACAAAAGGCTGTAAAAGCATACTTGGAACCAAAGTGTTGTGGCTGTCAATTTCTTCGTCAACAGAAAGTACAAACTCAAAATCGAAGCGTAACCTTTCGAGGCTTAAATACTGTTTTATCATTTCCAGTTCTTCGGCCAGAGAAACCTCTTCCTTTTCCGAATTATTAAGCACTTTTCGAATTAATCCGGCAAAATCGCTTAAATACAAATGGGCCTCGCGGCCCTTGTTTTGCTGAACCAGGTTTTGTACCGAGTTCAAACTGTTAAAAAGAAAATGGGGGTTCATCTGCGACCGGATAGCTATTAGTTCCGATTCTTTGAGTTTCCGGTGCTGCTCTTCCTTTCGGAAGCGTTGACGAACCCTCCATTTCCAAATGGTTAAACCTATAATTAGTATGGTTAGAATTGCTACTAATACAATAATTATGTTTTGAAGTTGGGATTTATTGAGTTCTTTTTTTTTGGGTGATTCCAGACTTTGTTTGCATAAATTCATGGCACTCAACATATTTCCATGAAAACCGATTCGCACACCGTCTTTATCGTATGCAATAAAATAGTGTACGCTTGATTTAAAAATCGAATTTAGCTGCTTTTCGTGGTTGATTAAAAACAACTGGTTCGCAATAGGCTCGGCACGTTTTGTATAATCCAGCCATTCCTGAATATTGCTCCCTTCGGTTACCAGAACAAAATTTATCTCCGGATTTTTTTCAGCCAGTTCATCGAAAAAATACCGTTCTAGATCCCACCGTTCGGTAACGTAAAACAAGGTTGGTTTTTCACCTAAAAAGTCTGTAATAAAATTAGCTTCCCCTTTTTCGTTGAAAAACTTAGTGTCGGGCACATATTCTTTCTTATCCCATTGCGAATGTGTATTTATTACTTCTTTTAACGCTTCTGTAAATTCCCTGTCGTTGCACAAGCGAAGAATTAAATCGAGGTATTCTTCAACCAGGTTTTGGCGGTAAGAAATATCTTTCGATTCCTGGTTATAAACCCTTGCTTTTTCCTGAACCAGCATTCCTGCAATTTGTCCGTAAAGCGCGGAGCCGGCAAGCAATGTTTTTGCTACTTCAATTTTGTGAGGTAAGTCGCCATAAAACCGTAAAGCCGTTGACGGAACAGGATTAGAGGAGTAGTCGAATTGCTTTACAGTGCGTACTTTTTTAATAGTTTGAAAGTAGTACGTAAAATAGATGTTGGCAAACTGCCTCGAATACATTCCATCGTGATTATAAATCTCATGAATTTCAGTGGTATTTATAAGTTCATTCAAATATGCTTCATCAATCAAATCTTCATCCTTTAAATAGCGCGTTCCCCAGGTCACTCTACGTTGGAATTCCAAGTCCGAAAGGTAGTGCACAACACCACTCATCAAATTGGCTTTAAGCTCGTTGACAACAAACTCAAAAACATATACAGGCATTGATTCTTTGTACTCTGCAGTAAACAAATCGAAATTGTCAATAGCTTTTGTGAGATCGGAGTAGTTCAGCTGATTTGCCCACCACCAGCTTAGCGATTGAAAGTTGATTTTTTGTTTTAACCAATTGTATTCTTTATTAAAATTGAAAAGCATTTTTTGAGTATTGGCAAAATCTCCGCTATAATCTATTCCCCATGGAAATTTACCCTTTGCATTTATTGTTATATTACTACCTGGTTCAACATATAGTGGAATGCAAGGTATCTCAACTGTTGATGTAGTTTGTCCGAACATAAGAAAAGCTAATCCGGCATGTTCCATTTCTGTTTCAATATGAAATGAATTGTTTTCATCTAAAAACACGGTTTCTTGATACAACTCGGTGCCATAAGGTTTGCGTAAAAAGGCTAGTGTTACTTTTTTGTTGAGCTGATTTTCTACTGTTCCCGAAACGGTTAAACGTGTTCCTTCTTTTTCGTTAATGTTTAGCAGATTAATTTTTTGCTCCTTATAAATTAAAGGATAGTAATTGCCTTTTACATACATTCTACGTTTTGCCGAGTCCAGTTCAACTGAAAGGTATTCCTTTAAATACCGTTCTGATTGATTGATGGAATAATTCAGTGTATAAAGACCGGGATTTTTATCCCAACGTTGATTGGTTATGTTCAAAATAGGTTTTCCAATCGCAATTTTCGTATCGTATTCTTGCGGCTCGAGCATTCCTCCGGTTATCTGGTAAAGCAACTGTACATTTTTTGTAATAGCGGGTATTGCAATTTTGTTAAAATCCTCGGTGCGGCGATCTTTTAAGGTTTTGGAAAATCCTTTTTCGTCCAAAATCTTTCGAACTTGTAACAAAATTTCGGCGCGATTATACAGTTGTACTTCGCTGCTTGCATCGTTAAATTCGTATATGAAACTTATTCCACAAAGCAAGTCTTCGTAAAAATCTTTATGCATATTACTGCTACTGTAAAAACCATCTTTAAATTCAGGGTATTCGTAATCGCGAAACGCATAAGGTGTTTCTTCTGGTTTTCTGGCTATATTTTTCGTAATTTTTACGTGTAATAAATTTTTGTTTTCCTGCTCCGAACTACGGTATTCAACTTCTAAAATTTTGGTTTTGATGTATTCATTTAGTCTTTCCCCATCTTCTTTTCTGAGATGAGTTGATTCGTTAAACTCGTAAATATATTTTTTACCGCTTTGAGGCAGCAAGCGAAAATTTGAATCCTGTGCTTGGGTAAATAAACCTGCAATACAAAACAATGAAATAAGAACTATTATAATTAGTTTCATAGCTAGTTGATTTTTGTTTACCCAAAAGTGCCCCGAATAATCGGAAATAAAAAGACACACTTATTTAACGGCAGAGTTGACTTATTTAACGGTCAAACTTCCAGCAGCGTTCGCCAGGATTTTGTAATGAGCCAAAAATACTTTCAGTACTCTGCATGAAATTCTTATTTCTTTTGGATCTTTTCCAAAACCAAAGGCGTAATATCTTCACTTTCGGGCGAAATATAAGCTACTGATCCCGTGCTAACATCAAGTATATAAGAAAAGTTACCGGCCCCTGCCACATTGGTTATTTCCTGGTTTATATCTTGGTAAACCGGTTGAATAAGTTCCATGTTGCGTTTCTGAATTTGCTGTTGAGCACTTTGGTTGTAGTTCTGGATTTTCTGTACCAGTTCCATTAATTCATTCTGTTTGGTTTGTTTTACAAAGTCGGAATAGCCGGCACTTTCTTCTTCAAATTCTTTCATCTTTTTTTCGTGCTCAGTCAACATTTCGTCGTAAATGGTTTGCATATCGGCCTGTTCTTTCTCAAGAACTGCTTTTATACTATCCATGTCGGGGTGTTTTTGTGCCAATTCCTGCACATTAACATGACCAATTTTAAGGGTACTTTGGGCTTTCATTAGAAAAGGGCTTACAAAAAACAGGCAAGTAATAAGTAGAATATTGAACTTCATTTTAATTGATTTTTGTTTTATTCAAAGATCAAACAAAACACCTGCCATTTGCTTTAACAGATGTTAAATCACTCAGTATTTGCAGTTAAGAAAACAAAACGGTCGGGCAGTTTTTACTAAATTATCTTTCAAATCTTAAAAAACGTTCATAAAAAAAGGGCGGAAAACCGCCCCTACACTTTTATATAGTTCTATTTGACTATTAATTTGCTGGTCGCTCAAAAATGGAGTCGTCAAGATTTTCGTCTAATTTTATTTCGTCCATAGTTGTAGTTACAGTGCCCATTGGCATAACAGCTTCAATCTTTTTTGTCATCTTAATTCCATTAATGGTTTGGTATTCTACCATTTTGGTTTCAATCTCCATTGTTTGCCCCATTGCATCAACCTTTGCTGTAACCTTATCAATTAAATAGGTATCTGCATTAATAAAGTAATTTTTCACAGAACCGTCTTTTGCAGTCAATTTAATTTGCCAGGCTTGTTTTCCATCTGCATCTACTTTGCCAATTAGTTCTGCTGCGTGTCCTTTTTTTGCATAATTATACAACTCGCCTTCCATATCAGCCTGTTCCATGGCTTTGTCTAATTCTGCACCTTCCAGATCCTTAACACCTGCCCCAATCATCGGATTAATCATCCAACCTTTTGTTCCATCGAAGGCACTAATGGTTTTCTGCCCCATTACTTCCATATCCACTCTGAATTTATTGGGCTTTTTAATCTTAATATTCATGGGCATACTCATTCCCATCATCCCCATCTGGGCTTTTATATCAAAGGTTTTTACTTTAGCCATTTTTTCATATCCCGTGGCTGCATAATGTTTGTCAAGAACTGTTTCCAACGATTGCGCTTTTACTCCAACAAGAGCAATGAGCATAATGGCGGTTAAAATTAAGATACGTTTCATTTTGCTGTTTTTTTGTTTTTAAGGTATTTGTTACTTCTTGTTACAAATTTAGTTGTGAATTTACCAAATAAGTAGGCAAAAATTACAATTATTACAAACGAATTTGAAAACGATATGTTAAAAATAAATTTCAGCTAGAATATCTTCGTAAGGAATTCCTTTCGCAATTAATAAATCGCGAACTTCTACCACCATTAACGGCTTGCCACATATATAGTATTTTACATCGGGCAATTCATCAATTTCTGAAAGCCAGGCAGTAACCCGCCCCGGAAAAACATTGCATGATGATTCGCGCGAGCAACACCGAACATAATTTTTACCCAAAGTACTTTGCAAATCATCTTCGAAATAAAACTGGTTTAAGTAGGCCACTCCATGAATCAGCTTTTTATCTTTAACCAAACCCGAGCAAAACATACTGAAGAACGGAGCAATTCCGGTTCCGGTAGCAATCCACCAGGCCGGTTCATCTCCTCCCAAAAAACTTCCGTAAGGTTTCGATACCAGCAATTTATCTCCCGGAATCATTGTTGCCATTCGGGGAGTTAAAAAACCATCTTCTTTAATATTAAACAGAATGCAGACTTCACTTTCGTTACTGCCGCTACAAATACTGTAAATACGTGGTGGATGCACAGTATCAATACCAATTTTAACCACCTGGCCGGGTAAAAAATCAAAATTACGCTTAAACGAAATTATATGAACACCGGGTGATATCTCTTCATTATTTACAATCTGTTGCTCAAAAAGAGGTGGTTGTTTTTTCCTTAATTTTACCATCGCCAAAATTTAGTTATTCCGGAACGAAAGGGTTACCAAAAGGTTTTCAGTCGACCCGGTAAACATATTTTTTATGCGATAGTAAACATCAATGTTTTTAGTATTGTTTATTTCTTCTGAATTGCCGCTCAAGGTAAGCGGTGTAATATGATGCGCTTTTAGTGTTATTTCCTCGGGAGCGTCAAATCCAACCCCGGGCTGCACCAACTCAAGCTCATAGTCAACATCCGAATTATTTTTTACATAAATAACTTTATTTTCTTTGTTGGTGAGTTTTAATGGCGTCTTCTCATAATCCAATGAATTAAAAAACAAAGGCTCCAGAAATGTTGAATTCCCCATAACTGTATTATCGAAATAAACCGCAGTCCTTTTTTTAAACAAAGCCTCTTTAATGCCTCCCAGTGTACGGCTTTTGGCAAAAACCAATGTCATTGGCCGGTGTCCTTCATCAACATCCATGGGTTTATGAACATCCGTATTGGCAAACATCGTCAACTCCTTTTCGTTTGCCCAATCCAGTGCTTCCGGATAATATTCACTATGATTATAAACCTCAATTCCATGCAACATATCGTTGTTTAAAAGAGTTGTATGTTCGTCCCACCAAAGGGTTGAATCGGGTTGTTGTCTTTTCCATCCCGGATGGTTCCACAGAATAAAAGCTCCCTGATCACGCGCTTCTTTTATTGCATCGTTTACATCTTCGCGGTCCAGTAAATTTGCATTGGTAATAAACAGTGCGTTCAGATGGCCGGGCGGCATACTACGTGTTATTTCTGTCCCGCGAACCAACAATATATCCAGTTGTTTAGAAAGAGGTTCTGCAATTTCGTACGAGCGGTTATGGTCGGCAACAACATCTTTCGAATGAGGCCTGTATTCAATATGGTCAGTAATCGCAATTGCATCCAACCCTTCGTTCCAGGCTTCCTCAATCCTTATTGTTGGCCAAACCGTTCCATCAGAAAAAACGGTATGCATATGAAAATCGCACTTTAAAGTGCGGTATCCATTAATATCCGGAAGGTTAATAACCCGGCGTGATTGGGCATTTCCTATTTGAATAACCAAAAGGAATAACAGAAAAAACGACAATTTTTTTATTCGCATGATTTAAAATTTATCAACATAAACACGACTTTAAATATCCTTGAAAAATCTCAGGAATTAAAGATTTTCGCATTAATTTTTTATGATTTGTAAACGAATCATTAATTTTAGGAGAATTACGCCCTTCTTTTTAAATTTATTAAAAAGAGTTTTGCTTATATTTAAATTATTCTGATCTTTGTATCTAACAATTATGGAAAAACTATTTAAAAATCCAGGAAACCAAAGCCAGGCAGTTGAACTTAAAAAAACAGCCCACAAAAAACACATTTTAAGATCGATTTACTTTAACGGCCCTCTGTCAAACTCTGAGTTGGCAAAGTCAATCAAATTAAGTACACCAAAAATTAACAGTCTTCTGGTGGAATTAATTAACGACGGTTTAGTTGAAGAACTGGGAAGAGGAGATTCTAGTGGTGGAAGAAGGCCCAACATCTACGGCTTGGTTGAAGATGGTTTTTATGTTGTTGGAATTACTATTAATGTTACACGTACTATTATTTCAATTTTTAACAGCTGCAATACTGAAGTTAGCGGACCACACTACTTCCCGATTAAAATGCAGTCTGACATTGAAATTTTCAACCAGGTAAACCAAAAACTGGAAGAAGTTGTTCGGGCAAGCAACATTGCTCCCGAAAAGATTTTAGTGGCCGGAATTGAACTCCCGGGACTTATTAATCAAAAAGAAGGGATCAACAAAACCTATTTCCCTGAAGTAAAAAATCTGTTTGACGAATTAAAAAAGATATTTGGAATACCCGTATTTTTTAATCACGACTCAAAAGTACGCACTTTTGCCGAACAACACTTTGGTCTGGCAAAAGGTAAGAGAAATGTACTGATGCTCCAGGTAGACTGGGGATTGGGACTTGGTATTATTGTAAACGGGAAATTATATGCCGGGAAATCGGGTTTCTCGGGCGAATTTGGACATTTACCGCTTGCCGATAATGGCGTATTGTGTGTATGCGGAAAACAAGGCTGTTTAGAAACCATTGTTTCCGCCAACGCAATTGCACGTCAGGCTCGCGAAGGAATACAAAACGGCAGCTCGTCGCTAATCAAAGAACTTGTAAAAAACGATTTGAACAAGATTACTATTTCGACGGTTATAGAAGCTGCTAATTCAGGCGATCAATTTGCCATTTCGCTGTTCTCAAAAGTTGGAGAATGGCTGGGAAGAGGAATAGCTTATTTGATTCAGCTTTTTAATCCGGAACTAATTATAATTGGCGGACAGGTTGCTGTTGCCAACCAGTTTATTTTAGCACCGATTCAACAAGCTATTCATACGTTTTGCAACCGCGACATTAGTAACGATACTACAATCAAGTTCTCTGAACTTGGAACAAAAGCCGGAACAATGGGCGCAGCTGCCTATGCATTAGAGAGAATTTCAAAATAAATACAAATGAAACCGAATTTTACCAAGGTTGAAGAGTCATTCTTTAAAGAGACCAAAACAAAAGAAATTTCAACCCGTATTCCGTATATTACTACAGAGAGTTTCCCTAAACTAGGATTACTTTCAGCATTAAGTTTTTTAGAGTGGGTAAGTGAAAATCCTAATGGTGTTATTAGCCTTTCAACAGGAAAAACAGCACAGTATTTTCTCGATTTTACACACATGTTTCTCGAAAACTGGAACAACAAAAAGGGGAAAGACCTGCTCGAGAAATATGGACTGGCAGGATTAAAAAAGCCTGATCTGAGCGAGCTCACTTTTGTTCAAACAGGAGAATTCTTCCCGATTGATCCGACACAGCATAACAGCATTTACAACGCTACAATATCGCAATATATTGATGCATTTGGTTTAAAAAAAGAAAAAGCTTTGCTTATTAATTCAGAAGAAATTGAATTAGCTGAAGGAAAGCACTTTACAGAAATATTCCCCGATTACAAGATCGATTTAACCTTACGCTACCGCGAGGCAAAAACACACCTGGAGCAGCTTCAACAGGAATCGATATTCAAAATCGATAACTGGTGTACAGCATACGAAGACAAAATCAGGGAAAAAGGTGGAATCGGATTCTTCCTTGGAGGAATTGGTCCTGATGGGCACATCGCATTTAACACGCGTGGTTCCGACCACTTTTCAACTACCCGCTTAACAAAAACAAATTTCGAAACACAGGCAATTACTGCAGCAGATCTGGGAGGAATTGAAGTTTCAAGAAACCGATTAGTAATTACAATTGGATTGGGTACGCTTGGTTATAATCCAAATAATAAAGCAATTATATACGCAGCGGGCGAAGCAATTGCTGATGTAATTAAAAATTCGCTTGAATTCGAGCAATCGGTTAATTACCCTGCAACATCGCTACAAAAGCTAAAAAATGCACGCTTTTATTTAACCGAAGGAGCTGCTGTAAAACTGGAAGATAGCATAGACTGCTACTATAAATGTGGTCCGTGGAATCACCAGAAAACTGAAAGAGCAGTAATGGAGCTCTGTAAAAAAATCAACAAATTCGGTCCAAAACTGGAGCTTGAAGATTTAAAAGCAGATAAATACTGTCGCATGATTCCGGATTTGAATGAAAATACAGTTCAATCGGTTATTGATTCCATTCTTGTTAAGTTGAAAAAAGGAATGGAAAAGGAAACAAACCAAGTATTTTATCACACCGGCCCACACCACGACGATATAATGCTGGGAATTATGCCAACTACCAATCGCCAGTCGCGCGATGCCAGTAACGAACTGCATTTCTCTGTTCTTACATCAGGATTTACTGCGGTAACAAATACATTTTTGTACGATCTGCTGATTGATACCAAAGAGCTTCTTAATCACGATAAGATTGAAATGGTTAATTTCCCTGACTTTTTCAAAGATGGTTATAAATACAAGTGGGATAAAGATATTTACCATTATCTCGACAACATTGCTGCCCAGGATGATGAAGAAAAACGTCGTGGTGTTTGCCACCGTTTAGTTCGTGCCCTTGTTTCAATCTGGAAAGTTAATAACCAGGATGAGCTCAGAGAAACCATTTATGAAATCCTTACCATTCTGAAGAACAGTTACGACGGAGGTAAAAATCCGGCAAAAGTTCAACGTCTGAAAGGAATGATTCGTGAGTTTGAAGAAGAACTGGTGTGGGCACACTACGGAATTATGGTGAAAAATGTACACCACCTGCGCTTAGGTTTTTACTCTGGCGAATCGAACTACGAAAAAGATGTTTTACCAATTCTTGAAGACTTTAGAAAGTACAAGCCAACGGTAATAAGTTTAGCTATGGATCCACAAGGAAGTGGTCCTGATACGCACTATAAAGTTTTGCAAGCTATAGCAAAAGCTGTTGATGCCTGGAACAAAGAGGAAGATTTAAGTAATTTGCGCATTGTCGGTTATCGAAATGTATGGTTCAAATACAATCCATGGGATGTGGAAGTTATTGTTCCGGTTTCGTTAAACTCGCTGGCAACACTTGATAAATCGTTTACCGAATGTTATATTACTCAGGTAAATGCCTCGTTCCCAAGCTACCAGCTCGATGGTAAATTTAGTGCATTAACACAACAGGTTTGGTTCGAACAGCACAAACAAATTCAGATGCTGCTAGGTAAAAATTTCTTTTACCAAAACGAATCGCCGCTATTGAGGGCTACCCATGGTGCAATTTACCACCGCGAGCTTACCGCAGAGCAGTTTTTAGAAGAGGCTTTTAAACTTGAAAAAGCAATGGCAGGCATTTTATAAAGAAGAAAAAATAATAAATCTTTTATAGCCGGAATTCATTTTTGTATTCCGGCTTTTTAACAAAATTCAATTACTAAAGATAATTTATATTAACTGCTTGTTAAGCATTCATTTTATTGTAACATAAATTCCTTTTCATCGTTATAGAAATTTGTACACCTTTATAAAAAACAATAATTTTAATAAGCCATCCACATCTAGGAGATATTTTTTAAAACTATTGATTTCGTTGCAAAAAAATAACAATATGAATCAAGAAGAAGTTAAACATCGAATTAAGAAAGTAGTTGCCAGTGTTTTAAAACTGGATGAATCGGAAATAACCGATAATGCTAATTTTATTTTTGACCTGGGTGCTGATTCAATGCAGAGCATGCTTCTCATTGCAGCCTTCGAGGAAGAATTTGATATTGAAATGGATGTGGAAAAAGCGCAGGAAGTTCAAACAATTGGCGGAGCTGTTGAATTTATTTCCGGCTATCTTTAAGAGACCTTACAGATTAAACTAATTAACTAACCAAAATGAAAGATCGGGGCAAGTTGCATCACCAAAATCTTCAGACCCTGTTTTATCCAAAATCTGTTGCAGTAGTTGGAACAAACAAGGTTGCAGGAACTGTACCTGGCGATATTTTTGTAAATATTCTGCATGCCGACCTTCAGGGTATAATCTACCCGGTAAGTCCACGCGAAAAATCAATTGGTGGACTTAAAGCCTACAAATATGTAATTGATATTGAGGAAGAAGTAGACCTTGCCGTAATTGTTTTTCCGAGTTCCGTAGCCAAACTGGCACTCGAACAATGTGGTCAAAAAGGAATTAAATCTGTTATCATTATTTCGGCCGGATTCAGAGAAGTTGGAGAAAAAGGTCTGGAAAAAGAAAAAGAGCTCTTGACAATTGCCAAAAAATACGATATTTCGTTTATTGGGCCCAATTGTTTGGGGGTAATAAACACCGATCCGGTATCGCGGTTAAACGCTTCGTTTGCCCGCAAATTTCCGGCTGAAGGAAATATTGCTTTTCTTTCTCAAAGCGGGGCACTTTGTACTGCAGTATTGGATTACGCTCAGGCTAAAAATATTGGATTTTCGAAATTTGTAAGCTTTGGGAATAAGGCCGATATTTCGGAAATCGACCTCCTGTACTATTTAATGGAGGATAAAAAGACCAAAGTAATTTTACTCTATCTAGAAGAAATTACCGATGGTCCCGGATTAATGAAAGCCGCCAGAGAAGTAATTGAAAAAAGCCACAAACCAATCTTGATAATGAAATCGGGACGAACCAGAGAAGGTGCATCAGCTGCTGCTTCACACACCGGTTCGTTGGCCGGCCAGGATGAAATATGCGATGCCGCGTTTAAACAAGCTGGTATTATCAGATGCGAGAACATTGAGGAAATGTTTAACATCGCCATTGCATTTGTTTATCAACCCGAACCCAAATTTAATCGCGTTGCCATTATTACGAATGCAGGCGGGCCTGGAGTTCTTACCACCGATGCGGCTATTAAATCTGGTATTCAGCTGGCACAGTTTAACGAAGAAACTACTTTGGCTTTAAAGCGAAGTTTACCATCAACCGCAAACATTAACAACCCGGTTGATGTAATTGGCGATGCTCGTGCCGACCGTTATGTTGCAGCTATTTCAGCCGCTTTTAAAGATGAAAATGTGGATGGATTATTTGTAATCCTTACTCCGCAATCGATGACCGATATTAATACCATTGCCAAAGAAATTGCCGCTGTTTCTGCGCGATTCCATAAGCCAATTTATACTTCATTTATGGGTGAAGCCGATGTGGCAAGTGGCATTCAAATCCTTCAGAATCATAACATTCCTCATTATATCCTACCCGAATCGATGTGTAAACCATTTGTACGGGTTTATCAGTTTCATCAACAAATAAGCAGACCAGAAGTTGTCTCGGAATCAATTGCTGCACACACATCGAAGGAAGCCCAAAGACTGATTACATCTGCACTGGATTCGAATAAAAAGTTTTTGCACGAATTTGAGGCTACGCAAATATTATCGGAATACAACCTGCCGGTTTTAAAAAGTGGGCTGGCAACATCGGCCGAAGAGGCTGCCGAACTAGCTAAAACCATAGGATTCCCGGTGGTAATGAAAGTAATGTCTGAAAAAATAGTACACAAATTCGATATTGGCGGTGTGCTTCTGAACATTAACTCTGAAGAAGAAGCAGAAGAGGCTTTTTTGAAGATCACAGATTCTGTACAGAAAATACTTCCTGGTATAAAAATTGATGGAATACTCGTTTCAAAACAGGTTCCTGAAGGAATTGAAGTAATTTTGGGCATAAAAAAAGATGCATCGTTTGGCGATGTTATCATGTTTGGTATGGGAGGTATTTTTGTTGAAATATTTAAGGACGTAAGTTTCAGAGTTGCTCCAATTCAGAAAAACGTTGCGCTTGAAATGATTCATGAAATAAAAGCCTCGAAATTACTGCTTGGAGCAAGAGGGAAAAAACCAGCCGATATTGAATGCCTGGCTGAAACAATAGTAAAGCTTTCAAATCTTGCCCTTGACAACCCAAACATTAAAGAACTGGATATTAACCCATTAATAGTACTAGAACAAAAGAAAGGCTGCTTTGTAGCCGATGCGAAAATAGTTTTAAAATAAAGGTAAAAACAAATAAAAATTACTAATTATGAGAATTTTAATTCACGAAAACTACCAACAAATAAGCAAATGGACTGCTTACTACATTGCAAATAAAATCAAGACCTTTAACCCGACTCCTGAAAAACCATTTGTATTGGGTTTGCCAACAGGGTCGTCGCCAATCGGAACTTATACCGAACTTATTGAGTTAGTAAAACAAGGCGAACTCTCGTTTCAAAATGTGGTAACTTTTAACATGGATGAATATGTAGGTATTCCAGTTGATCATCCGCAGAGCTACCACTATTTTATGGACAAACACTTGTTTAACCACATCGATATTCCACGTGAGAACATCAATATCCTCAATGGAAATGCTACGGATTTAGAAGCAGAATGCGAGAGGTATGAAAATAAAATTGAAAGTTACGGCGGAATTCAACTATTCCTTGGAGGTATTGGCCCCGACGGACACATTGCATTTAACGAGCCTGGTAGTTCGCTAAAATCAAAAACAAGGGTTAAAACTCTAACTTACGATACTATTCTTGCCAACTCGCGTTTCTTCGATAACGACGTGAATAAAGTGCCAAAGACAGCCTTAACTGTTGGTGTAGACACGGTAATGCAAGCCAAAGAAGTAGTAATTATTATTAATGGATACAACAAGGCACGTGCACTACAAAAAGTTGTAGAAGAAGGAGTTAACCACATGTGGACTGTTTCTGTTTTGCAACTTCACCAAAAAGGTATGATTGTGTGCGACGAAGATGCGACTATGGAGCTTAAAGTTGGTACAGCCAAGTATTTTAAGGATATTGAACAGACAGAGCTGAAAAATTATCCAAAAACCAATTAAATGTACCGTCAGCTTTCACAAGCTGAGATTGATACACTAAAACAACAGGGATGTGTTGCAGATAATTGGGAGAATGTTGAAGTAAGTATTTCATTTTCAGCAGAAGGCATATCAAATGTACGATTTGCCGGAAACATTAAACTGGGAACCCAAAGAGGTAATGTCCAAATTGACGAGGGAATTCTAAAACCCGCAACAATCAGGAATTGCTTTATCGAAAACTGTACAATTGGAGAGAATGTTTTTCTCTCCAATGTTGGAAGCCTGATTAATTATAAATTAGGCAATCAGGTAGTAATAGAAAATGTGGGATCGGTAGTTGTTTCCGGCGAATCAGCATTTGGAAACGGACACGAAATTGATGTATTAAACGAAGGAGGTGGCCGGGAGCTTCCTATTTTTGATAAACTCTCGGCTCAAATTGCCTACCTTCTTGTTATTTACCGCCACAACACTACCTTAATTGAGAAATTAAAAAAACTGGTTTCAGAATATGTTGAAACCAAAAAATCGCGAGTTGGAGAAATTGGTGATAATACCATAATACAACATACCAAATCAATAAAAAATGTATCTATCGGGCCTTTTGCCAAAATAGTTGGCGCATCTAAACTTGTTGAAGGAACGATTAACAGCAGGCAGCAGGCACCTGTTTATATTGGCGAAGAAGTTGTTGCTGAAGATTTTATTGTTTTATCCGGCTCAAAAATCGATGGCAGCGCAATTCTGTCCAGCACCTTTATTGGCCAGGGTGTTAAAGTTGGACGGCAGTTTTCTGCTGAAAACACAACCCTGTTTGCCAACAGCGAAGCATTTCATGGCGAAGCATGCAGCGTTTTTGCAGGTCCTTACACCGTTACCCACCATAAATCTACTTTATTAATTGCCGGAATGTTTTCGTTCTACAATGCAGGTAGCGGATCGAACCAAAGCAACCACATGTATAAACTCGGTCCTATTCACCAGGGAATTGTTGAACGGGGATCAAAAACCGGCTCACTTTCATACATGCTGTGGCCGTGCCGTGTTGGTGCATTTTCGGTTGTAATGAATAAACATGCGGGTAATTTTGATACAACTGAATTGCCTTTTTCATATATTTCAGTAAGCGACGGAAAAAGCGTACTAACTCCTGCCATGAATCTTTTTACCGTCGGTACAGCCCGCGACAGCAAAAAATGGCCTACCCGCGACCGTCGCACCGATAGTGAAAAACTGGATCTGATAAGCTTCGAATTATTTAATCCTTACATAGTCCAAAAAATTATTAACGGATCTGAATTATTAAGCAGCCTACACGAGACAACACCTAAATCAAAAGATTTTGCAAAACACAAGGGAGTTCATATTAATCGTTTAATGTTACGTACTTCGAAACGTTATTACGATCTGGCAATCAATGTATTCCTCACCAATCAGATTGTTGAAAAACTAATCAACAAAAGCTATCACTCTTTAAATGAAGTAATCGAACTACTGAAACCCAGGAGTAAGTCAGGAGGCGAAAAATGGATTGATCTTTTGGGAATGATTGTTGAAAGAAACGCAATTGAAAAACTTATACAGTCTGTTTGTAACGAAGAAATTAATACCATTGAAGAGCTGCAAAACGGCTTTATTACTATTCACGAAGAATATGCCGACAAAAGTTATTCCTGGAGTATTGTAAAGCTAAAAGAACTGCAGAATGTTGATATTTCCCGAATTTCTAAACAAGAATTAATTAGCTTGGTTAGTGATTGGAAAACCAATTCAATTAAATTTAAAAATATGATTTTGAAAGATGCTGAAAAGGAATTTGACCAACTCAGCAGAATTGGTTTCGGGATAGATGGGGATGAAAAGGAAAATACAGACGACTTCGAGGCTATTCGCGGAACATATAATAACAACTCGTTTATTATCGGATTGAAAAAAGAAATCGACGAAATAGATTCGACCTTTAATGCGGTGATGGAAAGATTAGAAAAGTTACCTGAGTAAGGTTTTTCAGAATAAACATTGCTCAAAAAAGAAACTACCCACCCTGGTATACAGTGGGTAGTTTTTTTATGGGTAATCCCGAATTGATCAGTGGAAAACCACAACTCGAAAGTACATTTTCTTTTGTTTCGAAACAAACTTTTTAAGCCTTTCCAAAACAGTTATAAAACAGAAAAATTTATTCTTCTAAATACTATTCTTTTGGACTTTTTTTTAACGGTTGCATCGGCTTTATCACCACTTCGGCACTGCACGACGGACAAATATAAATTTCGCAGCCTGTGCAGGCAAAACAGTTACTGCATGCCCGGGGTACATCGAGGTTCGAAAACTCAAACCCACATGCTTCGCACTGATAGATCTTTTCAGTCTTTTGCCCCAACATTACAGAAATGATTTGAAAATTTTTAACACTCCAAATATGATTACCAGAGTAAAAATAATGGATGCCCCGGATGGGATATCCAGAAAATATGAAATAAACATACCCGCCATTGTCCCGATAAATGCAAATACCGACGACAATATCAGCAAGCGCTTAAAATCTTTGGTAAAAAGATTTGCTGTGGCTTGCGGAATAGTTAGTAACGATAATATAAGAATAATTCCCACCACCCGAATATTCAACACTACGGTAAGCGCAATCAGGATCATGGTCAGATAATTAAATAAAGCTACCGGCAACCCAGCAGTTTGAGCATATTCTTCGTCAAAAGCAATGTAAAGAATTGGACGGAAAAAGAATACAAAAAACGAAATGATCACTACATTCAGAAAAAACATCCACCAAAGTTCTGATACCGTAACGGTTAGTATATTTCCAAAAAGGTAACTCATCAGGTTTGGAGTATATCCCGGCGTAATAAATACAAAAATAATTCCGAGTGCCATTCCCAGCGACCACCAAATGGCAATTGACGAGTCTTCCCGGATTTCGGCCACTTTAGTAAAAAACTGTATGCCAAGTGCCGACATCACTGCAAATAAAACCGCTCCCAAAAGAGGATTAAATCCCAGGAAAAAAGCCAGTCCAATTCCACCAAACGAAGCATGTGTTATACCGCCGCTAATAAACACAATACGTCGCGAAACAATGTAACCACCAATTATTCCGCACGAAATACTGGCAAAAACAGCTGCTAAAAAGGCTTTTTGAAAAAAATCGTATGAAAACAGTTCAATAATTGAGCTCATATTAATGATGGTGCTTTAAAATGGTATGCGGAATTTCTCCGTGAGATATAATTTGAATAGGACAATTATACCCATTCAGTTGTTCCTGGCTAATAATATTGCTCGGATGATAATGTAAATGATTATTCACACAGGCAATGGTTTTTACATGGCTCGAAATCGTTCCAATATCGTGCGAAACAAGAATAATTGCAATTTCTTTATTTAAATGACGTAATTTTTCATATAACTCTCCTTCAAAACGGTTATCAACAAAAGTATCGGGTTCATCCAGAATCAGAAGTTTTGGATCGCTTAACAAGGCACGACATAAAAACACACGCTGCATCTGCCCGCCCGAAAGCTCGCCAATGGCTTTATCCCGGATTTCAGCCAGACCCATCTCCCGAAGCAGGTTATCCACCTTGTCCTTTGCCTCCGATTTTGCTCTTTTCTTATTTTCCATAATTGATCCGGAAAGCACCACATCAAAAACCGTTATCGGAAACTTTCTGTCGATATGCCGCACCTGGGGCAAATAACCTATTGGCTTTTTCCTGCCGCGCAAATCTTCACGAAACGAAATACGGCCTTCCTCCGGTTTTAACAACCCCAAAATGGCTTTCAGTAAAGTTGTTTTGCCTCCACCATTCGGGCCTATTACTCCCAAAAAATCTTTGTCAAAAATTTCAAGGTTCACATTCTGAAGCACCGGTATTTTATCGTAACCTACCGTAAGATTTTCTATTTTAAGTAATGGTTCCATTAAAAATTTTCAATTAGAATATCTGTCATATTCCTTAAATTATCTTCCCACTCTGGGTTTAATGGCCATACCTGAATAATATCGCCACCTATTTCGTTGGCAAAAACACGGGCATGTTCTCGGTCGAATTCGCTTTGAATATAGATTTTCCTGATATTTTCCTTACGGGCCATGTCAACAACATTCTTCATGTGTTGTGGCGTTGGTTCCTTTCCTCCCGATTCAAGCGAATACTGATCGAGTTCGTAATCGCGCGCATAGTACGCAAGACTGGGATGAAAAGTAATAAACTTTCGGTTTTTATAGGGTTTAAGTTTATTTTTCAACTCAATATTCAACTGATCGCATTCCTTAACAAAACGCATATAGTTCGCTTTGTACTCTGCTGTTTTTTCAGGCTTTAAATCAATCAGTTCATCCAAAATACGTTTGGCCATTTGTTTCACCAACGTCGGCGATAACCATACATGTGGATCAACGCCATCAATATGTACATGGTCGCCATGTTGTTCCATCTGGTCAGCAATTAAATCGAGTCCTTCTGCCAGATTTACAACCTTCATTTTTGTGTTGGCCTGAGCTATTTTATCCTTCCACGAATGCTCGAATCCGATGTATCCAATACGAAACCAAATGGCAGAACGCGAAATATCTTTTAACTGCGAAGGGAGTAAAGTATACGCCGCCGGACTTGATCCCGGAGGAATTAGAACATTCACTTGAAAATCGTCGCCGGCAATTTTCTTCACAAATGTTTGTTGCGGTAAAATACTTACAGTTATTACGTTTGCCTCTACTTCTTTCTCACTATTCTTTTTCGAACCGCACGAAGCTATAACCAAGGCAACTACAAAAAGCAAAATAATCTTCTTCATGAATAATAATTTGAATATTCCAATTTAACAAAAACAATACAAATTTAGTTCTATGTTTTTTAAATATTTCAAAAAATGTCTTTTAGTTATTTTTCCTGTTTTACTTTCGGAGGTACCGGGTCGTAGCCGTGTGTTCCCCAGGGATGACATTTTGAGATTCGTTTTGCAGTTAATAAAAAACCTTTAATCGGTCCGTGAATTTTAATTGCCTGAACAGCATATTCTGAACAAGTTGGCACATGTCGGCAAGAAGCCGGTGTTAATGGAGAAATTCCGTATTTATAAATGTAAATAGGAATCAATAAAATCCATCCAACTACATTTATTATTCCTTTTCTTAACTTGTTCATTCTTTCTTCTGCAAAACTACAATTTATATCCATCTCTGCTAAAAACATAAAAGAATAGGAACAAACTGTCTTAAAAAAAGTTAACTGTTACATTTATTTAAAATAAATAGCTGTAATACGGGTATTTGTATTTAAAGAATTGTATAATATTTTTAAATTTGCCTAGCCACAACATAAAAATTTTAAAAACAGGCAAATAAAAAATACACAATGAAAAAAGTTGCAATAGGTGTTGATATTGGCGGAACAAATACCGCTATTGGAATTGTTGATGAAGCCGGCAATGTAATGGTAAAAGATAATATCTCTACTCCTTCTCACGGAGATATTGAACGTTATATTTCTGATCTGGCAATTGCCATTCAGGAATTAATAAAATCAGTAAAACTGTTAAACAGTGAACTTGAAATATTGGGAATTGGTATTGGTGCTCCAAATGGAAACTATTACAGCGGTACCATTGAATATGCTCCAAACCTATCATTCAGGGGCGTAGTTCACCTGGTTAAACTACTTCGCGCACATTTCCCTGACATGCAGGCGCTTGCTCTAACAAATGATGCAAATGCTGCCGCAATTGGCGAAATGATTTACGGGGGTGCCAAAGACATGAAGAACTTTGTAATGTTTACTTTGGGAACCGGTGTAGGAAGTGGTATTGTAGTTAATGGCGACCTTGTTTATGGTCACGATGGTTTTGCCGGAGAATGTGGGCACACTACATTGATTCCGGGCGGACGTTTGTGCGGATGTACCGCACTTGGACACCTGGAAGCCTATTGTTCGGCTTCAGGAATGAAACGTACTGCATTTGAAATTATGGTTCAGGACAACGCTACCGACAGTTTACTGGCCGACAAATCGTTTAACGAACTTGATTCGAAAATGATTTATGAAGCTGCTGAAAAAGGAGACAAAGTAGCACTGCAGGTTTTTGAAAAAACCGGTGCCTGGTTAGGACAAGGTTTGGCTGATACAGTTCACCACTTAAGTCCTGAAGCAGTATTTTTGTTTGGCGGGCCAACCGCTGCCGGCGAATATATTTTTAAGCCAACAAAGGAATCGATGGAAAAACACTTACTTCCAATTTTCCAGGATAAAATTAAAATTCTTCCATCGCAACTTAAACCGGGCGATGCTGCCATTGTTGGTGCCAGTGCTTTGGTTTGGAAAGAATTGGATAAATAAGCAAACAACAAATAGTAGTATAGAAAAACAGAAGTCGATAGGCTTCTGTTTTTTTTTGCCTTAGCCGACGAGAAAACAAGGTACAATAAAATGATTTACTTATTTTTATAGAATCGTACAATAGATACCTGAAATGCAAAACACCTGCAACCGCAATAAAAAATGCAAAACGATATTATCGTCTGTTTTGGTTCTGGTATTCTGTCTTTCTGTTTTTTATCCTGCAGCTCAGTTGCTGCAACAAGAATACACCTATAAACATTATACTACCCACGACGGCCTGGCACAGATGCAGGTTATGTCTTTGTTTCAGGATAGTAAAGGCTATTTGTGGTGTTATACAAAAGCCGGACTAAGCCGTTTCGATGGCAAACATTTTAAAAATTATACAGATGAAATAAATCTTCCCGGATTTGATATTACGATTATGGGAGAAAGCCGGTTTGGTAACCTGCTTCTTTTTGGATCGTCAAATTTCGGACAACTCAATGCAGATACTTTACAGTTTTACAATTATCCCGGCAACAAAACAAGTTCTTCTATTTTTCAACATAGCTCCCCCAAAAAGCTAAAGGAAGTTGTTCATCAGCTGCCCAATGGCAACCTTCAAAGCGAACTATTAGCCTATGCCAATCCGGATAAGTTAATTACCTATCCTGTTAAATACGACTATGGCAAAATAATATATGTAAACGAAGAGGAGAGTGATTTGCTCTGGCAAACCGATTTGGATTCCATATACATCACTGAAATAAAAAACTGTAAAACAGTAAGAACATTTGCAAATCCATTTCAGGTAGTTCAAATTATTCCCTGGGGCAATGAATATATTGGAATTACCAACGATTATAAAGTTTACAAACTAACAGATTCGGGATTCAGTTTTTTATTTCAATTACCATCATCCGGCCGTTTTATCAAAATCATCCAAACTCCGTTAAAAGATGCTTTGATTATTAAAACAGATAAAGACTTATTCTACTATAAAGACAAACTCGTTCCGATAAAAACCAACCTGACCTCCATTCGCGACATTTTGTTCGACAACGAAGAAAACCTATGGGTAGCTACCGAGGAAGGACTGTACAATTTTTTTCAACTCAACTTTGTCAACTTTACTTTTTCAAAAGGAAACAAAGACTGGGTATGGTCGGTGCTCGAAGATGACAACAACAATTTTTGGTTTGCCTCGTACCAAAATGGTTTGTGGAAATGGAATGGAAACTCAATTGTTGATTACACTGCATCGTTAAACCGGAGACTAAACCAACACATTACAAATACCAATTTACACAAACAGTATCGCTTCTATATGGGAGCAAGCAAAATGCATTCAACCCTGTATTTTCCTACTGAATGCAATGTATTAAAATATGAAAACAACACATTTTCGCCGGTAAAAAATCTGTTGGAACTGCCATACCAGATAACAAAAGCTATGCCCGATAACAGTATGATATTTGCCGGTTATGCGGGATTATTTCAACAATCGGTTAATGGCAGTGTAAAAGCGTGGAGCCGCGACACTGTGGGAGTTTCGAGTATTTTAAATGTTGAAATGGATGACAAAAACCGAATTTTAGCAGTTGGGAAAAACGGAGTAGCAATTGTTTCGAACGATAGTATTATACGCTTTCAGCAAGATTATACCCGATATAGTTACAGCACTGCCAAAGACCACAAAAATAACATTTGGATTGGCGGAACAAAACATATAAATCTGTACAAATCCGATTCAATAATTCAGGTGGCTCTGAAAAAGGATGAGGCATTCTATTCGCTACTTTTTGTAGAACCTCATTATTTGCTTTTAGGCGGAATAAAAGGTTTATATGTAGCTAACCTGGCTAACTATTACAAAAGTGGTATTTTTGAAACAGTACTTTTTAATCAGACGAGTGGATTTACCGG
This sequence comes from uncultured Draconibacterium sp., assembly GCA_947492175.1. Lineage (GTDB taxonomy): Bacteria > Bacteroidota > Bacteroidia > Bacteroidales > Prolixibacteraceae > Draconibacterium. Next base: position 58,786 of record CANLMQ010000005.1, read on the forward strand.
AATTGAATGCGGACAAAATGGTTTTTTTACCGATTCTGAAGGAATGGTATGGATTCCAACCAGTGACCTGGTAACTCGTTTCGATCCGCAAAAATTAATTCATAAAAAAATTACACCGCCCCGAATATTTTTAAATACAACCATTTCTCCCGATAATATAAAATGGGAAAAAATAGATGCGGAATCCCCGGCATTGCTTGCTCCCAATTACAACAACATCCGTTTTACGATAGATGTTATTTCGTTTGCCAATACCGGTAATATTCGCTATTACTACAAACTCGAAGGAATTCAGAAAGACTGGTCGGCCTCTTCAGAAATAAACCAGTCAACTTTTTATGATTTAAAACCGGGGAAATATCGTTTCCTGGTTAAAGCCGATGCCGGTATCAGTTCGGCCTGTTCCGACACTTTATTTTTTGATTTTAAGATTGAAAAACCTTTTTGGTTAAAAGGATGGTTTATCTTTTCTGAAGCGGCATTGGCAACATTACTGGTATATTTTCTGGTTCAGTTTTTCAGAAAAACAGAACAACGCAAAGCCGCAACCCGCCAACGGTTAATGCAACTTCGAAGCGAAGCCCTTGCGGCACAACTCGATCCGCATTTTGTAATGAACTGCCTGAATAATATTAGTGGTTTGGTAAATGCGGGATACAAAGAACAAGCCAACACATATATTGTTAAGTTCTCGAAACTTTTACGCGTTATACTGCAAAGCGTAAAAAAAGAATCGGTAAGTCTTAGTGAAGAAGTAGAAATTGTAAAAAAATATATGGAACTGGAACAGTTTCGATGCAACCATTGTTTTTCCTACGAAATTGTACTTCCGGAGAATTGCTCTGCTGAAACAATTATGGTGCCGTCAATGTTACTCCAGCCATTGGTTGAAAACTCAATTAAACACGGATTCTCAAACCAGGAAGACAGAGATCTGAAGATTGAAATAACCATATCGATAGAAAATCAAAATCTGCAATTTTCTATTGTTGACAACGGAAAGGGAATACAACAGAACTCAAAAACAAGTGGAACCGGACTGGGAACAAAAATTACACGCGAACGCATTGAGCTGCTTCAAACAAAAAGCAATATAAAATTCGAAATAAAACACAGAAATCCGGGTGTTGAAATAAAATACGAAATACCATTATTGATTAAACATAACAAATTTTAATACATAATATTATATTTGTATAAGCACACAATAGGAAAAAAAATGATAAGAGCAGTAATTGTTGAAGACGAAAAATATTCGGTTCTTAACCTTAAACAGCTTTTAAATAATTATGCCACCGATGTAAAAGTTGTTGAGGTTTTCGAATCCGGACGACAGGCTTTAAAAAAACTTCCGGAAGTTAAATTCGACCTCCTTTTTCTCGACATTCAGTTTAACGATAATTTCGATGCGTTTGAGATGTTAAAAGCCTGGCATTTTGACCAGGTACAGATAATCTTTGTCACATCGTACAACCAATTCGCATTAAAGGCATTTAAGTACAATGCCGTTGATTATATTACTAAGCCTATTGATAAAGACGACCTGATATCAGCCATAAACAAAGCCAGAAATCACGCTATAAAAAAGAAAGAGCTGGATATGTTATTCAAAACTATTCAGGCTTTTCGAAACCGCCAGGTTGCCATAAAAGATCTGCATGAAACGGTTTTTATTCCTGCTAAGCGAATTTTATACCTCAAAGCAGAAAAAGATTATTCAATGGTATATTTTATTAACGAGTTAAGCCAGTTAAAAGAGCTTATTACCTCCAAACATTTGGGATACTGGGAAAACGAACTGGCCGATTACCCTTTTCTACGCATCCATAAATCATTTCTGGTTAATATGGATCAAGTACAGTCGTACAATACCCGTACTTTAAAATTATCGGATGGGACAAAACTGGATATCGCCCGCGACCGCCGTAAAGACGTGCAAAATAAAATTCTTGTATACAAAACCCTCTGTTAAAACATATTTTTGTCCCCATTAAATTTCTATTTTCCCCATTACGGTTAGTTAGCTCAAACATACCTGTAATTGCCTCTTTTCAACAGTTGGTTGACTCGCATATTATTTCTCCTGTAGTGATGATAATTCGAATTATTTTTAGTTACCAAAATCAGCTTTTATAAGCCTTTGTAACATCGTTACCAAGCACTTTTTTCAGTTGACATAAAAACAAAAAATAAAAAACCATGAAAAAAATCGGTATCCTACCATTGCTCTTTTTATCGCTGTTTGCTTTTGCACAAAAACAATTTGTTGTGCAGGGTAATGGCACCACACAAACATTCGATAATATTAATGCTGCCATTGAAGGCGCTAGTGCCGGAGATACACTTTATCTGCCCGGAGGCGGGTTTACTATTTCAGCAAATGTTGAAAAGCCACTGCACTGGCGGGGAGTTGGGCATTACCCCGATTCAACCATTGCCACAGGGCATACACAGATTATCAACTATACCACAACATTTACAGGCAATTGCGATAACAGTACATTTGAAGGAATTTATTTCCAAACCAACCTGAATTTTGGCTCTAACGACAATGAAGCTACGGGAATTGTAATTAAACGCTGTCGTATTGGCGGAACTCTTCTTCTCAGAAGTATCGCCGATATCAGCAGCGTAAATCCTGACCTCAATTGCCGGGTTTCAGAGTCAGTTCTCGGACATATCAATGCAAATAACGGCATGAATTGCCGGTTCGAACAAAACCTTATTTTTGGTAATTTTTATAACTTTTATCAGTGTTATTTTAGCCACAACTCGATAAATACGTATCAATCATCGAGCCGGGTCATCGACAATTGCCACAACTGCCAGTTTATCAATAATGTTTTTGCAATGAGTTATGGATTTTATCGTGAATCATCCAACTGCAATTTTAAAAACAACCTTTTTGTAAACAATCTTATTTATAACCCTGCAACATCATCTTTTACCGGTTCAGGGAATATTACAAATGTTGGCTATGGAAATATTTACACTTCAATTACGGGAGAGGTTCGTCACTTTGCTTATGAAAATGATTACCACCTGAATACTTCGGCCACAGGCATTGATGAAGAAGGAAATGAAGGTGTTAACATTGTCGGCAAAGCTACCGATGGAACCAATATGGGTATTTACGGAACCAATCAGCCATACAAAGAAGGCGCTGTTCCTTACAATCCACATATCCGAAGTGTTGATATTGACAACGAAGCGTCCAATGGCGAACTTGGTGTAAAAATAACGGTTGGTGCACAGGAGAGATAGCCCTCTTACTTTTACAACTCATCATTTCAACACAAAATTTAAAATTTGAACATCATGAAAAAATATATATTTCTTCCATTGTTACTTATAAGCGCACTTTGCTGGGGGCAGGCACAATTTGTGGTACAAAACAACGCAAAAACAGAGGTTTACAACAATATTAATACAGCCATCGAAAATGCAGTGGCAGGCGACACGCTTTATCTGCCCGGAGGAGGTTTTACCATCTCCAACACAACCATCGACAAGAGCCTGCACTGGGTGGGACACGGCCATTATCCTTCTGAAACCAAGGCGACTATACAAACCCGCATTACAACAGGATTGAACTTTACCGGGAATTGCGATAACAGCTCTTTTGAAGGAATTTATTTCACTTCAACTCTTCAGTTCGGATATGACGAACCAACCAAAAATGTTATGGTAAAACGATGCCGGTTTGGTTCAGATTTATACTTACAGACCGGTACCCTAACAACTGATCTGAATTTCCAGATCAAAGAGTGTGTTTTGGCTAATATCCGTGGAAACAATGCCAGTGACTGTACTATTGAAAAATCGCTGATATTCGGAATCATTAATTACATGGTTAGTTCAGATTTTTATAACAACAGTATCAACATTTATGAATATAATGGAAGAACCATTCAAAACTGTAAATACTGCACATTTGAAAACAACGTGTTCGGTCATCAATATGGGCTACACGTTACTACAGATTGCAAATTCTATAATAATATTTTTTCAAGTAATTTACCTTACTCGGAAACAGATGCCAATGCCAATATGGGTATTAACAACATCTACAACGTGGGGCCTACAAATATATATACCGACATTTCGCACAGCGCCAAAATTTATACTTTTTCGTACAATAACGATTATCACTTAAATGCTTCATCAACCGGAACATACGAATTAGATGGCTCAACAAAAAGTATTATTGGCTCTGCCAGTGATGGCGCAAATACCGGAATCTTTGGAACTGCAAATCCATATAAAACCATTCCCTATTATCCGCACATAAATACGGCTATTATTGCACGCGAAGCCATTAGCGATCAACTCGGAGTAACAATAAGTGTGGAGGCACAAAGCAGGTAGATTCGGTTTTCAATAATTTTTAAAAAATGAAAATGAAACGATTTACCAATCTAATAATAGTTTCGCTACTACCAATTTGCTTGTTGGCGCAACCCGATATTTCCCGAGTGGAATACTGGTACGACGGCGATTATGGTACAACAACACAGCAGACGGTTTCAGGGCCCAGTGTCCTTTTCTCCGATTTGCTTGATGTAAGCACCCTGGAGCCGGGCTTACATACCGTTACTTTTCGTTTTCAGGACGAAAGGGGGATATGGGGTTCAGTGCTCAGCAAATTCTTTACGTACAATAAAGAAGCACTCCCGGGAATTCGAATGATTACAGATGTTGAATATTGGTACGATGGTAATTATTCAACGGCAGTTGAAACTTCATTAGCGTCCGGAGCTTCTATCAATTGGAATTCGCTGCTCGACGTGAGCTCACTAAATAACGGATTGCACACAGTAAGCTGCCGCTTTAAAGATGCCCGTGGGATATGGGGTTCTCCGTTCATTCGTTTCTTCAAAAAGGAAGCTGCCTCGGGGTTAAAACAACTGACTGCACTGGAATACTGGTTCAATAATGACTACGCCAATAAAGTTTCCAACTCTTTTGTTCCAACCAGTTTGCTTAACCTGAACGAAATGTTTGATGTTTCCGCACTTCCAATCGGTTTTCAGTTTGTAAGTATCCGGTTACAGGACGAGCAGGGAAAATGGAGCCCGGTGGCATCGTGGTACTTTACAAAAGAAAATCAGGAAGACTTACCTGAACTTCACCAACTCACTGCACTTGAGTACTGGTTCAATGGCGACTACTCTACCGTTCAAACAGATCTGGTTGCGGCAACACCTTTGCTAAATATCGATACTGATTTAGATGTTTCAGGCTTAAATGACGGCTTACATATGGTGAGTTGCCGGTATCAGGATGAAGCCGGCAACTGGAGCCCTGCCTTTTCGCGGTTGTTTGCCAAATACCCGGCCAAACCGGCTCCCGGGATGCACGATCTTGTTGCCGTGGAATACTGGTTCAACGGCAATCTTGCATCGACAGTAAAAAGTGTGATTCCTACAGGATCGGAATATTTACTCGATACGCAGCTCGATGTTTCGGCTTTGAACAACGGATTACACTCCATCACCTACCGCTTTCAGGATGAAACCGGGACCTGGAGTCCGGGGATAACACGCCTGTTTGCCAAATATGAAGATGAGACAATAACCACAGGCAATAAAATAGTTGCGTACCGTTACTGGTCCAATACTGCCATCGTATCAGCCATCGAGGTTGATTTACCAATTCCTGTGGCCACTCTGGCACTTGATGACCTGGTGGATGTTTCATCGCTTCCGGGCGGAACCAACGACATCAGTTTCCAGTTTAAAGACTCCACAGGCAACTGGAGCAGTGCCCTGACAAAATCCTACTACCAGGACTATAATCCACGTGGCACCATAACAGCCGAAACAGATCCGGCATGCAGTAATAGTGTGGTAACCTTTACAGCGGCAACTACAGATGTAGACAGTATTTTCTGGGATTTTGGCGATACTACCGCAGTTGTAGGAAGAACAGCTTCAGAAAATGCTTTCCATGCTTATACAAAAGCAGGCACTTACATCATTTCTGCAACGCTGCTTAATGTTGACAGCGCTTACACCGCCACTGCCACCACGAATATCACCATAAATCAAAGTTATGGAGTATCGGTAGTTGCACCTGAAAACCTGGTAGCCTACTATCCTTTGGATGGTGATGCCACAGATGCCAGTGGAAATGGACACGACGGTACAGTTTCAGGTGCTACTCTTACCGAAGACCAAAACGGAACAGCAAACAGCGCCTATTTGTTCGATGGTAACGATGGCATTTCGATTCAGCATTCCGATGAGTTAAACATGTCAGAAGCACTAAGTTTCTCTTGCTGGATAAAACCTGCCGTGCTCCAGAATGCAATGATCTTTGGGAAGTCGAACTATACAACGGCAACCAATTACTTGTTACGAATACAATCAGACGGAAACCTTCAATGGGAGTACAACGGTTACCTGAACACTACAACACGGCCTCTGGAAGCCGATAGATGGTACAATATTGTTGTTACTGCCAACAATCCGGGAGGGCACAGACAAATTTATATAAACGGCCAGTTAATTGCCGAATCAACTTCTTCTTCCGGACCATTCGGAAGCATTACAAATCCACTGACAATTGGATATGCAAGCCGGGGGGCAGAATATTTTAAAGGGGCAATCGATGACTTGAGAATGTACAACAAAGTCTTGTCGCCGCCAGAAATATTCCAGTTATATCAAGGAACTGAAGGCTCCACTCTTCCACCAATCGAAGCCGAAATCTGCGCCAGTGAAGTACCGTACACTTTTGGTTCGCAACTGCTCAGCACAAGCGGAACCTACTACGAAACTTACCCGACAGTTGATGGATGCGACAGCGTGGTTCAATTGAATTTAACCGTGCACCCCATATACAACGACACAATTGGAGATCCATCAAATTCATTGGTTATGGATGATTTTGAAAGTGGTGCCCTTGGGACACTTCCTGCCGGTTGGGTGATTCGTTACAACGGGACTGGAAATGCTGACCAAAAAATAGTTAACACTCCGGTAAAGAATGGAGCGCAATCTTTTCAGGTCTCCGGTTCAAGTTGGGCTGCAAATCTATCGAAGCAGGTTTCGACAGTCTACGAAAAATCGACACTGGAAGGCTGGATGTACGCAACAAATGTAGCTAGCGGAGGTAGGTGCGGAATGGGATTGGGAAATCCATCAATTGGAAGTTGGGGGGCATTTCTGGGCAGAGTAGAATCTTATAACGGCAACCTGATTACCTTTAATTACTCCGGAAATTCAGGAGGTTACGGAACGCAGTATGTGTTGCAACCCGCTACATCCAATACCTGGTACCATCTTCGAATGGAATTTGATTTTTCGACAGGCAAATACAAAGTGTTTGTAAACGGAACACAGGTTACTGCCACTTCGGGAGGCGAAGTAGTTAGCGAGTTTCCAATACTAAATGGGGTTACACCCACTTCTGTTGAGTTGTACGGAAACAGTATGGTTTATTTTGACGATGTAAAACTTTACGAAAGCGGAAGCTACGGGATAGTCCTCTGCTCATCCGAAACGCCCTATACTTTTGGCACGCAGCAATTAACCGAAAGCGGAACCTACACCGAAACTTTCCAAAGCGAATTTGGCTGCGACAGTACCGTTACGTTGAACCTGAATGTACATTCTTCTTACACCCGGAAAGACACCCTTACCATTTGTGAAGATGAACTGCCTTATCAATGGGGAGATTCAACACTCATTGCGGCGGGATCCTACTCCCGGGCTTATACCACAGTAAATGGCTGCGACAGTATCTTTAGTTTTACCCTCAACGTAACAGATACTTTCCTGGTGGAACAGAATGTGACCCTTTGCGAAACTGATCTCCCTCTTGCATTTGGAGCACAAACACTGGATTCCAGCGGCACATTTACCGAAATATTTACCGGAAGCAACGGATGCGACAGTACGGTGATACTTACCCTGACTGTACTTGATACTTCCCTTGTCTGCGAAAAATTGACCATTTGTGAAAATGATCTGCCCTATACATTCGGGACACAATCGCTGCTTGCAGGAGGAAATTACCTGGAGGTATTCACCCGTGAGAATGGCTGCGACAGCACGGTAATGCTGGCACTCACTGTTTCAGATACTTTTGTGGTGGCCGACACACTGGTACTTTGCGAAAACGACCTCCCGTATCAGTTCGGAACTCAACCGCTGTTCACCGCAGGGAATTACACCGAAGTATTTACTTCTGCAAACGGGTGCGACAGTACGGTTAGCCTTGCTTTTACTGTAAACGACACTTTTATTGTCAGGCAGCAAACAACGGTTTGTTCCAGTGAGTTGCCACTTACTCTGGGCGCACAATCACTTACTTATGCGGGGGTCTACACCGAGGTGTTCTCCTCAACAAGCGGATGCGACAGCACCGTGGTTCTTTCACTTACCGTGAAAGATACCTTTGATGTGGCAGACACAGTCAGCGTTTGTGCAAACAGTCTGCCCTACCGGTTTGGTTTGCAAGAGCTTTCAAGCAACGGAACCTATACAGAAACATTTGCCTCTTCCGCAGGATGCGACAGTACCGTAACGCTCGTATTCTCGGTAAGCGACACGTTTGCTTCGGCTTATTCCGATACCATTTGCGAAAACGACTTGCCTTATACTTTTGGCACACAGTCGCTATTATTATCCGGAACTTACAAAGAAACATTTACAGGTATAAATTCTTGCGATAGTGTTGTTACACTCCAGCTTACTGTTAATGCAACTAACGAAACCAAACGAACAGCTTACGTTAAAATAAGCGACTTGCCCTACATTTTTGAAGGGAAAGCAGTAACAAAAGCAGGCACATACACACACAAGCTGCTAAACAGCAATGGTTGCGACAGTACAATAATTTTAAAGTTGTATGTTGAAGATGATATCCCTCCTGAAATTGTTTGCAATACCACAACAATTGTTCTTTCTGAAGAGGGGACATACACTTTAACACCGGATGATATATCCACCATTACAAATGGCACAAAAGACAACCAGACTTCGTACGGAGATATGGATATTTCTATCACACCGTCGGTATTTAGCTGCGAACACCTTGGCGAAACATTAATACAGGCTACAGCAATCGACGAGAATGGCAATCAGGCAAAATGCCAGGTTAATGTTGTTGTAACGGCTTCTGCAATAGCTCCGGTAATTGATAAAATTGCAGATACAACTGTTTACGAAGACAGCCAGGTAAACATTCCTTTAAGTGGTATTTTTGCAGGTACGGTATGTGAAAAAAAGGAAGTTGTAATCACCGCTTCCAATATAAACCATTCTTTAATTGACAGCATAAATGTCATCCACACACCAATGGATTCATGCGCCATACTAAATATTCAATTGGCCGCAAACGAATCCGGAAAGGACACTATTACCGTCATTGCCGAAGATGAAGAGGGAGCTCGCACAATTCAGACATTTGTGCTTGATGTTGCGCCTGTTAACGACTGTCCTTTTATTGTAAATAAATTGGAGGATTTAAATATGATTGCGCACGATACACTCTGCATTTCGCTGAGTACAGTGTTGAACACAATAGTTAATGATATTGATGATTCCATTCTGGTATACAACCTTAAACTGGCCAGTAATGAAGAAAAACCCGACTGGTTTGTGGCAACAAATACTGAAAATGAGATATTAATCGACTTCCAACCACTTCAGACCGACACAGGTTGTTACAATGTTGTACTGGAAGCCACCGACCCGAAAGGAGCATGTGCAACCGATACCTTTGAACTTTGTGTTGAAAAACTACTGGTTGGAATAAATGATATTTACAATTCGGAACCCGAATTTATTATCTACCCCAATCCAAGTAGAGGAGAGGTTACAATCGAGTTTAGTGAAACATTAAACCATGCAATTGAGCTAAAGATTATGAGTATTACAGGAGCAGAAGTACTTCGTAAAAACTACCTGCCTGCCGAACAAATTAAATTTGATATTAGTAACCATGTTAGCGGAACCTATCTTATTATTTTACAAACCGACAGGAAACGAATGGTTAGGACATTAATACTCGATAAAAAATAAGGGAACAAAAAGCGGATTTCTTCGGAGGTCCGCTTTTTTATGCTCAATTCAGTTTTGTAACTTTATCCAATGAGTCGGATTTTTGCAATAACCTTATTTCTTACAGGATTAGTTTTTTATGGAAATGGACAGAATCCTTTTGTTATAACAGATAAAATTGCCGCGCACGAAAGCCACAGCTACTTCATAAAATCTGCTTTTCCAGAAGATCTGAACTACGCAGAAACTGATTTTATTTATCAACGTTTGGAATGGGAAATCGATCCGGCAGTCCGGCACATTTCAGGAAAGATTACCACATATTTTAAAAGTGAGGTTTCTGATTTAACAGAGATAAAATTCAATTTAAGCAATGCTTTACGAGTGGATTCAATAGTTTTGAAAAATCAGAAAACTGAATTTACCCACGAAAATGATATAATAACCACGCCACTTTTAACGTCATTATCCGAGAACCAGATCGACTCTTTAAGTATTTACTACAAAGGTGCTCCCCCCGAAACAGGGTTTGGATCATTTTCGTTATCAACACACGGAAACGAAAAAACACCAATTCTATGGACACTTTCCGAACCTTATGGAGCAAAAGAATGGTGGCCTTGCAAACAATCACTGACCGATAAGATTGACTCTATTGACGTAATTGTAACCTGTCCTGAAATATACAGAACTGCCAGCAACGGCGTACTGGTTTCAGAAAAAGTAGCTGGCAACAAACGAACTATCCACTGGAAACATCGTTTCCCTATTGCCACCTATTTAATTGCCATTGCAGTTACCAATTACGAAAGTTATTCCGATTTTCTTGATTTAAATGATGGTCGTCAGATTGAAATACTCAATTATGTTTATCCAGAATACCTGGGAAAGGCCAAAACCGAAACTCCTGTAACAGCTGAACTAATAAATCTGTTTAACAACCTCGTTGGAGAGTATCCTTTTGCTTCAGAAAAATACGGACACGCACAATTTGGATGGAGAGGTGGAATGGAACACCAAACCATGAGTTTTATGGGCAATTTCAGTTTTGGACTTATCGCACATGAACTGGCACATCAATGGTTTGGTAATTACATCACCCTTGGCTCGTGGCAACACATTTGGCTCAACGAAGGATTTGCGACTTACATGACAGGGCTTGCCCACGAGAACCTTGCTGCCGGCCATTACTGGCCAATTTGGAAAAGCTCATACAAAACCCAGATATTAAGCCGACCCGATGGTTCTGTTTTTGTTCAGGATACTTCTTTGTTCAACCGTCTCTTTGATTCCAGACTATCGTATGCAAAAGGCGCTTATCTGCTTCATATGCAACGTTGGATTCTTGGCGACGACAGTTTCTTCCTGGCATTAAAAAACTATTTTGCCGACAAAAAAATCGCAAATGGTTTTGCACAAACACAAGATTGGATAACACACATTGAAGCAATTGGCGATACCACATTCACCGAATTCTTTAACGATTGGTTTTATGGAGAAGGCTACCCCATTTATTCTATAAACTATAAGCAAAATAACACCGATTCACTTATTGTTGAACTTTCTCAAACCACTTCACACGCGTCTGTCGATTTTTTTGAAATGCCTGTCCCAATCCGCATTTACAACAACACCAAAACCGACTCAATTGATTTTAGGTTAGATAATACCTACAATCACCAAAAGTTTATTCTGAACCCGGGATTTAACGTTAGTGAAATATTAATTGATCCCGACGACCAGATACTTTGTAAAACAGATAAAATTACAGCACTACCTGCTATCGCTATAAAAAATGAAATCGATGTTTATCCAAATCCAGCCCAAAATAAGATTCGCCTGACGATTCCGGGAAATGAAAGAATAATCAAAATTCTGATGTACTCCGTTGATGGAGTTTGTGTAAAACAACAAGTCCCTCTAAAGAACGAAATCGATATTTCGCAACTTTCAACCGGAACTTATTTAGTGCAAATTGAAACCCCAAATACCTTCTTCACAAGAAAGATTGTTAAACTGTAAATTATAAGTTACCAGTTAAACCTGATTGTTTGTTTTAAATCAGGATGTAAACTTAAGGGAACAGGACTGGTTCCTGCCACACTTTCCACCAATTGTTTTTCCTCTTCTGTATATCCTTTTTTCGGAAAAGAAAATTCCACAATTACCTCGGCTACTCTCCTCGGATCTGATGCCATAATTTTAGTAACCTCTACTTCTGTGCCTTCAATGTCGATGTTATTATCGCGGGCTTTTATTCCCATTATTGTTAATATACAACTTCCCAGTGCAGTAGCCAGCATATCGGTTGGTGAAAAAAATTCTCCTTTCCCCTGGTTATCAGTAGGTGCATCGGTTACAACTTTATTCCCCGACTGTAAATGTTCATTTTCGGTACGCAAACCGCCCAAATAAATTGTTTTAACCGTTGTCATTCTTTCAACTTTTAGTGTTATTTCTGTTTAATTCTGGAATAATAAATATACAATTATTTTTAGCCCGTCAACCTTTTACATTTTTACTTTTATTAAAATCACTAACAAAGGCTTGGCATCAGGTAAAGTTAATTTGAACAATCACTATTAAAATTAATATTATGTGTATCGTATTGGCAAAACTTTTTTATATTCGTGCTACCAATTAATTTAAACGTGTCACCATGTCAGTTACCAGATTTGGAGTATCATTAGATGAAGATCTTTTAAAAGCATTAGATGATTATGTATTGGACAATGCCTTTGCAAACCGGTCGCAAGCTATTCGCCATCTGATTGAAAAAAATATGGTGGAAGAAAAATGGAAATGCGACAATATAGTTGCCGGAGCTGTTGTGTTGGTATACAACCACGATAAAAAGGAAATACTTAAAAAATCGTCCGATATCCAATTCGAGTACAAAGAATTTGTTCTTTCATTACAAGGTTTTTATTTAAACGATATCAACTACATGGAGATTATTGCTGTTAAAGGCCCCTCAAAAAAACTAACAGAAATATCGGAGCGCCTGATTAGTATTAAAGGAATTCAACACGGGAAACTGGTTATGAGTAAGGCTCAGTAATTTTTTTTGCATCAATAGTAACACGAATCAACAACTTAGTAACACTTATCTTGATTATGAAAAATCGATTTATTCAATTAACTCTGGTGTTTATTACCTGTTTTATTTTCACTCAAAAGGTTAATGCACAAATGCAGTTTTTAACCGAAGATACCATTGAAATAAACGAAGTAATTGTTACGGGAACACAAGTAAAAGTGAACAGGAACAATGTTCCCATGTCGGTTTCTGTAGTAAAAAAGAGTCAAATTGAAGAAAGTGACGAATCAGCACTTTTACCTATTTTGAATGGACGCGTTCCAGGTCTCTTTGTCACCGAACGCGGAATTACAGGTTTTGGTGTTGCTGCCGGTTCTGCCGGCCAGATATCGATTCGTGGAATTGGCGGAAATCCGACCACCGGTGTGCTTATGCTTATTGACGGGCATCCACAGTTTATGGGAATAATGGGGCACCCGCTGCCTGATTCGTATGTAGCTTCCGATGTCGAGAAAGTGGAAGTTGTTCGCGGACCCGCATCTGTTTTGTATGGCTCGAATGCCATGGGTGGTGTAATTAATATTATCACGAAAAAGCAAGTAGAGGAAGGTATACATGGAAACGCCCGGATTACCTACGGATCGTATAACACTCAAAAATATATGGGTTCTGTTGGTTTCAAAAAAGACAAATTCAGTGCATTTGTTTCGGGCAACCACGATCAAACCGACGGGCACCGGCTACATTCCGACTTTAAAATCAGCAATGGCTATTTAAAGTTAGGATATGATTTTTCAGAACATTTTTCGGCATCAACCGATGTTAGTCTGGCTGCTTTTAAAGCATCCGATCCCGGTCCTGACACACTTAAAGCATCGCCGGGAGAAAGTATTGATATCCTCCGCGGATACTGGGCTTTCTCACTTTTAAACGAATTTGAGAAAGCATCGGGAGGCTTTAAAGTCTTCCATAATTTTGGTGAACACGAAATTACAGATGGATTTCACTCAACCGATCATAATTACGGAATAAACCTGTACGAAGCCTTTCACCTGTTTAAAGGAAATACAATAACCGCCGGATTTGACTTTATGAATTTCGGAGGTTTTGCTGAAAACGAAAAAGCAAAGAATGGACAAGGAATTGTTTTTGCTGACACTACACTTACCGAGCATGGAATTTACGCTCTAATACAACATAACTTTGCTAAGAAACTAACAATTAATGGTGGGCTGCGGTATCATCATCACAGCAAATATGGCGACCATTGGATTCCATCGTTTGGATTTACTTATGAACCCGGAAAACAAATTACATGGAGAGGATCTGTATCAAAAGGATTCAGAAGTCCGACCATGCGTGAGTTATTTTTGTGGGGGCCAAATCCAAATTTGAATCCAGAAAGCATCTGGAATTATGAAACCGGTATTTCGAAATCCTTTTACGACCAAAGAATACACACTGAACTAACACTTTTTATGCTTAAAGGAGATAACCTGATTGTTAATTCAGGTCCCCCTAATGGCTGGCAAAACACAGGTGAAGTTTCAAATAAAGGTATTGAATTTGCCTTTACTGCTGAGCCAGCCCAAAACCTGGGTTTAAACGTTACTTACAGCTATATAAACATGGAAAATCCAGTTTATGCTACTCCGGAACACCATTTGTTTTTAAATGCCAGATATCGTCTTAAAAAGCTTCAACTATCGGCCAGCCTTCAACAAATTTCCAATCTCGACAATGATGCATCGCCTGTTGTTAATTTAGAAAGCTACACATTAGTTAATGCCAAAGCCACTTATAACTTAACCCGAAATATTAAAGTGTTTATAAGTGGTAAGAATTTGCTTGATACAAATTATGAAGTTAACCGTTATTACAGCATGCCCGGTGCTACTGTTTTTGGAGGAATAAACCTGATCTTATAAATCTGTATACGGCCAAAAGATTCCTCACTTCATTTAGCATAAATTAAATCAGGCATAAATGGAAATTCGGGATAAAAGTATAAATTGGATATTCTCTAAAACGGCAGAGACTTTATTGTCTTTCTAATTCATCTCTAAAGGAAGTTCGAACACAGCGGAAACCAATGTATGATTTTGTTGTATCCTGGTATTCAAAAGTACGGGTACCGGTCTGTATAAAGTAAGCCACATCTTTCCACGACCCTCCGCGAACTACCTTTCGTTTCATTACCGGTGGATCATCCGGCCTTGCATTATACTGAATTTCAGGATTAAAATCATTAATTGTATTATATCCTGCCTCAAAAAACGCAGTAGAGGTCCATTCGGCTACATTTCCGGCCATATCGTAAACGCCATAAGGATTTGGATCGAACTCACCCACTCTCATTGTAGTTGTAGTTGTTGGACTATCAGCCACATAATTTCCTCGCAAAGGTTTAAAATTGGCGACAAAACAACCGTTAACGTTTCTTGTATAATAACTACCCCAGGGATACATATTATTGTGCATACCTCCGCGAGCAGCAACTTCCCATTCTGATTCAGTGGGGAGACGAAAATCATGCGGAGGTGTTTCGTTGAATCGTTTTGAAGTAATCGACCGCAACCCACTTCGCCAGTTACAAAATGCATTCGCTTGTTTCCAGGTTACGCCTACAACCGGATAATCGTCGAATCCTACATGAGAAAAATACTTCAATGTAAATGGTTCGTTATAAGCGTAAGTAAAATCACGTATCCATACTAAAGTATCCGGATAAACAGGTACTGACTCACGCATTAAAAACGAACTTCTGTTTTGAACAGGAACCAGCTCCCCTCTCTCATTCACAACATTACCTTCATATTTTTGCGTGTCGTAATTGAAACTGTTTCCTCGTTTGGCGGCTTGTTTATAATCTACCCAATAATATTCATACACTAATCTTCGGGTATCAATTTCCTTTTTGTATTCAAATCGGTCTTGCTCCGGCAAATAAAGCTCATCCATTGCCGCCTGGTATTCCGGATCGTCCCACTCAATTCGTTCATCCCAATTTATTTCGGGCTCCTCCAAAGGCGCTCCGTATTTATCCTCACTAATAATAAAATCGGTATAAGTCTGTCCCAGTAATTCGCGAGCTTTTTTATCTCTAACCCAATATACAAATTGTCTGTATTCATTATTTGTTATCTCGGTATCGTCAATCCAAAAAGCTTCTGTGGAAATGGTTTTTGCCGGGCTTCGCTCATAAATCTCGTCGTCATTTGCACCTATGGTATATGAGCCCCGCGGAACATAAGCCATTCCATAGGGAATTGGTTCGAACCATTTTTCCCGTGTACTTTTACCAAGAGTTAAGTAGTCTCCTGTAGTATCTTTCTGACACGACGTAAAAAGCATCACTGCTGCAAAAAGTAGATATGTGAATGCTTTTTTCATTTATTCCATAAATATTACAAATGGTCTTTAATAAACGTATGATGCTCGCCTAAATTGTTTCAAAAAAAAGCCTTATGTTTCCATAAGGCTGCATATAGTCTTTTTTCAAATTAATATTCCCAAAGATCTTGCTCAAAATTAAAGATTTTGTCTTCAATTCTTTTCGATTCCAACATAGCTTGTTTACCCTGAAGATAAGCACTAATGTCGCGGTTATTATAGATGTTAGATTCCTTAATTATATAACTGCTGAACATTCTTTTAATAAATAGATCATCGAAAGAGTTCTGGCGTGCCGTGTTGTAAGGATTTTGAACCAGATTGGTTGCCAGTAACGGACGTGCCTCCGGATAATACACCCAAAATACCTTTTGACGCTGAACCTGTCCTGAAGCATCGCCTTCGCGAACATATTCACGTACCGGGCAAAGACCTATAATCCGAACATTTAAAGTAGATGTCTGTTTATCGAAATACCATTCCTCTTTAATCATGTATTGTTTAATCTCATTAGGCCGGATATCACCAGAAACTAATACTTCTGTTTCTTCACCTGTATCAAAGTCAATTTTTTTCTGAGTTGTTGCTTGTGCTCCAAAAATCTCCTTTACCTGAGCAAAGCTCATTGGGATTTTAAAATCATCATCTGTACGGGCATCATAAGGCGTAATTTGTCCGTTCTCAATCCCTTTTAACAACAAATTTATCAAGTTGGTTCGGTCAGCAATTTCTTCGGTGGGATAGTACAGTGGGATATTCATTTTTTCACGCAAATCAACAATCCGCCAAAGCGTTTTTGACCAAAACACATCAGCCTCGCGAACGGAAACCAAAGGCATCGGCTTTTTGGCATAAATATCGTTTTGCTTATAAGCTCCATTTACAATTTGTGCATTTGTACTTTTTTGTACAAAGCCAATCATAAGTGCAACTATTCCGATATAAACAACTAACTTTCTCATATTTCATTATTTTATTTTAAATGATATCGGATCGAGATCTCTGATACTTCCATCATCTCCACGTGCTTTGATATCACCTATATAAACTATACTATTTACACTTGCTCTTTTTAATGCTGCTTTTTGCTCTGAGGTAAAACGATTTGATTGCGAAGGATAACGGTTTGTAAAACCACCTGCGGCGCTTGTTTCAACCGTAAACTGAGTAATTGTGTATTTAAAATCGAAATCAAAATCTTCCAATACTGCCAACACACCATCCTGAATCCCTAAAACTTCTTTTCGGATATCTCCTCCGCCTTTCCCCGCAATTTGCGCAACCGGATCTGGAACCTTTTTAACACGCCAGCTGGTGGTACTAATAAGTCTGCGCTGTCCTCCAATAGTGGCATATACCGAAACTTTTGTTTTGGTTTGATTTGGATCAAGCTCTGTAGGTTCGATCAGGTAATTATCTCCATCTTTGGTGATTTTACCATTTGTCATGGTTACATCCAGATTTTCATTTGGTATTGCTCCTCCACCAACTTCAAATGGATTTTTTAATCCCCTGTAAAAAACATTCATTTTTGAAGCCGACATAGTAACTGTTGGCTTTGATACCTGATATTCCTGTTCGAAAGGATAACTTTTAATAATTCCACCAGGTGTTTTGTATTTAATTAAACCACTCCATTTAAAAACTCCGGCTCTTTCTGTACTCCCACGATACGTTGCTTTACCATCCTTAACCTCTACCTCTCTGTTATTTATAAAAATCTGAGGTTGTTGTGTAGTATCTTCAGCAGCCAAAAAAACATCGGCCTGGTATGTATCGCCCATTAAAACCACATTTGAGTTGGCGATAACCTGTGCAACAAGTCGGTTAAATTTAAAGGATCCGGCATCAATCTCTGAGTAAAGGTATTTTGCGAGATTTGCTTCTGAATTTTTTACGTCAATCTGGATTTTTGACAATAGGGTCATAACAGCAATTAAAGGCTTATCTTCAAAATGTTCCGACTCCCAGGTTTTTGCATCCCTGTTACTGTTCAGTCTTGTGGTCGGATTCGAAGTATCAAGTTCTCTGGCTATGGTTTGTCTTAGATCTGTATCCTCTTCATCAATTAATCCCATTAAAAACTCGCGATACTCAATAACTTTCGCCTTCAGTTCATTTGCTCTTTTTTGCGTAATCATTAACTCTGAAGGTCCGTTCAGATCGTCCACTTTACCAATTTCGAGCGTATCTCCATCAATTGATACATGTATATAATCCTCTTCATTTAATGGATTCTCAGCATCAATCAACTTACTCCCTGAATAGTTTACCAATTCATCTTTCAGTTTGGCAACATAGGCAACCATTTCTTTCGTATTCAATTTAAGGTCATCTGCTTTCTTTTTCCATTCCGCTACTTTAGTTGGATTTTCAGCATATGCCTGATCGAACGAAGAATAAATCTGCGAATTCTGCATGTCAACTGCCTTAAGAGTCTGCAAAAGACTTGAGTCAACAACCCGGAAAGCCTCAAGCACCTCAGCTGCAACGTTTAACGCCAACATTGCAGTAAGGACAATGTACATCATGTTTATCATTTTTTGCCTCGGGGTTTCCGGGCAATTTTTTGCACCCATAAGCTTTCTTAGTTCAGAGTTTTACTTTTTATAACTCATTGCACCCAACATGTTGCCATAAATTTCATTTAAGGCAGTTAAATTTTTGTTGAGCATTTCTGCATTCTCTTTGTATTTTTTAAGTTCATCAACCGATGAAGTCAAAACGCTATTCATTTCAGACAGATCCTCGTTAAACTTCTGATTTGCTTTAAACTGTTCCTGCGTTTCCTGCAACTGGTTTTGGAAGTTTGTATTCAGAGAATCCAGGTTTTTATTCAGTTTTTCAAGGTTGCCAACATATTGTTTCGAACTGTTTCCAATGTTTTCCAATTCCCCTGATATAATCTGAGCTGATTTATCGTACGTAGATGAAAGTCGGTTACCTGTTTCTGAAAGCTGTTTTGATGCTACCGAATACGAATTAACCAGTGAATCAACTGATTTATTAATTGAATCGTTTGCCCGGTTATTAATCTGTGCAAAAGAACTCATGGAATCAGATGCCGTCCCCAGGTTTTTTACATACATATCAGTAGCCAGGGTAGCTGAAGATATATCGCTGATTCCTCTTGCAGTATTACTTAGCTCATTTAAACCCTTCCCAACTTTATCAAGTAAATCCGGAGTTAATTCAGAACTTGTGAATAATGTATCCAGCCCGGCTTTTTTGGGTTGCAGCTCATTAAAATCATCCAGTTCATAATCTTCTCTTAATTCCGGATAAACTTTATCCCACTCCGGAATTTCCACAGGAGGTTCAAAAGCAGATAAAAAGAAAATAAATGCTTCAGTAAGCAAGCCAACTGTAAGTAACTCGCCTGAATATTGCCAGTGTTGTAATTTAAATAGTGCACCAACCATTACAACTGCAGCACCCCATCCATAAACGTACCCCATGAATGTTTTCCAACGTTTCGACTTAAAAAGTTCTCCTATATTCATATAAGTTTGGAATAAAGTTTAACAAAAAAGACCTAAAATTCTTCACCAAATGTTGATCGGACACAACGGAAACCGACATACGATTTTGTGGTATCCTGATATTCAAAGTTCCTCGTCGACACCTGAACAAATTGTGAGATATCTTTCCACGATCCACCTCTGATAACTTTTCGTTTCATTACCGGAGGATCGTCTTTACGTGCATTGTATGTAAATGTAGGATTTAAATCACTAAAGTAATTGTACCCGGCTTCATCGTAGGCAGTACTTGTCCACTCTGCTACGTTACCAGCCATATCGTACAACCCATATTCATTAGGATCGTAACTTCCGACTTTTATTGTGGCAATTGAACCATCTTCAACATAATTACCACGCAGTGGTTTAAAATTCGCCAGAAAAATTCCTCTATCATCTCTTGGGTAATAACCACCCCAGGGATACATCGAAAATTCTTTACCTCCACGCGCTGCATATTCCCATTCAACTTCAGTAGGCAAACGGTACTCCATCAATGTAGCCTCTCCTCTTTCTGTTAGATAATCAGATTGAATTTTAGTACGCCAGTTACAGAAAGCATTCACCTGTTTCCAGGTTACACCAACCACCGGATACTCGTCGAAACCGGGATGGTAGAAATACCTGGTTGCAAGTGGTTCGTTGTATGAATAGGTAAAATCACGAATCCAACATAAAGTGTCGGGATACACATGCACCTGATCGCGCATCATAAATGAAGACCTGTTTTCGATAGGAACCAGATCGCCATCTACATTATACACATTACCATCGTATCGTTGTGTTTCGTAATTATAACTGTTGCTTCGTTTAGCTGCCTGATTCAAATCAACCCACCAATATTCATACACCAGTTTGCGGGTATCTATTTCTTTTTTTCCAAAAAAACGCTCATGTTCGGGCAAGTACAAATCCTCCATGGCCATCTGGTAATCCGGATCTCCCCAATCAATCTTTTCGCGCCAGTTAATTTTTGGCGGATCGATAGGATTTCCCTCTCTGTCTTCGGTAATAAGAAATTCAGGGTATTGATCGCCAAGCATTCTTCGAGCCATTGATTCTTTTACCCAATCCACAAATTGACGATATTCGTTATTTGTTATTTCAGTATCATCCATCCAAAAAGGTTCCTGCGAAACCGTTTTTGTGGGAACACCGGCACTACTTGCATCCTGATCGCTAGGCCCGATATTAAAACTTCCTCTTCGAATGTAAACCATCCCGTAAGGCTGTGTTTCCTTAAATCGCTGCCTTTTTTGCACTCCGGTTAACTCTCCGTTTCCACCGGAACCTCCACCAAGACATCCGGTAAAACCAAGTGCAATTAAGAATACAACTGCAATTAAAAGTAGCTTCTTCATAGTTTGTATTTTTCTTTATCAGGTCTTCAATTTGATTCGTAAATATACTTATCCGCGATAAAATAATAAAATATTAGTGTGTAATCCAAACACGCTTAAACATAAATTCAAATTACAAGAACCGAATACTCTTATATTTCTGATTTCTATTTTTCTCTAAATCAATAGAATAACTTATAAACACTTCGTGCGATCCAATGCCATTTCTCTTTAACGCAGATGTCACCAAATCAAACGAATATCCAACTCTCAAACCGTTAAACAACTCCATTCCCAGGAGTAATGCCATCGCATCCTGATGCCGGTATGAAAAACCAGCCCAAATCCTCTCATCGTATACAATATTGGCGTTTAAATCAAATTGAACTGATGCCAAATCTGTCTTTACCATAAACGATGGCCACAACTCAAACAACGGATCGGTAAGCTTAATATTGTAGCCTCCCATTAAATAATAATGCCTAACCAGGTTATCGGTTGCAACATCATCATATTTTACAGCCGCCTGATTCAGATGAGTAACAGAGAATCCTGCATAATAGTTATTCGTATAAAGAAATGCTCCAAAACCAACATCAAACGCCATCTGACTAACTTCTCCCTTGGGTATTGAAGGATCAGAATCTGACGGAGTAAACATATCACCTTGTGGAATATCCCAGTCTCCGTTAAGACTATAATTAAATACCCCGGGTGAGATACCTAACCCCAATGTTCCGAGAGAAGTTGTTATTCTATGTGCAAGACTTAAAGTTACCCAGGTATTATCGTAAAAACCATACTTATCACTCAATATACTAATACCAATACCTTCAGTTCCTCCAAATGCATTAACCGATGCATCGGCACTAAACACCAGTGTTTTGGGAACTCCGCTAACTCCGGACCATTGGTAACGATTTAACATCAGTCCGGTAATAGCATCACCAGTCCCGGCAAAGCCCGGGTTTACACCTAATTTATAATACATATTATTGGTGTACTGAGGATCGTGCTGACCATAAGCGGCGAGCTCTACCATTATCACTATAAACAAAAAAGAAACAGTTCTTTTCATACTTCTCTTCTCATCGGGCAAGTTAGCCTTTTTCTACATCTTCGAAAGAAATAAAAAAATGTAATTTGTAACAATCTTGTGTTAACAAGGTATGCAAAGAACGCAGTTATGTTCGTATTATTTTAATAATTCGTCAATTTTTTGAATATATTTTAACCAAAAATCAGGAATTTCGTTGTTACAAGCTTCATTATAATCCCTTTCGTCACAAGCAATGTAGGTTATTTCATTATTTATTGACTGCACCTCTATCCACCATTGATTGGTTTTTCGGTTTTTATAAAAGGTAAGTGGGGAGTTTAATTCTGCAATTTCTACTTTATTAACATCAAAACCATCTCCCTCTCCGGGAAAAACATTACTCCTGTTAAAATATCCTTCAATAAAGTACCAAACCATTTGAGCGGCCAGTTGAACCGAAATCTCACTATCCGGAACATTTGAACTTATTCCGAATAAACCAACCACATTTAACCGATTGCTCAAACCTGCATATTTAGCTAACTGACAGGCTTCTTCACTATGTAAACCGTTGGGCAATTTTCTTTCGCCCGGAGCATCGGTATGTTTTAATGCCGCAAAATCAAACGAGAGAAAATCGCTGTTCCGAAAAACCGGCTCGGCAATGGTTATATCATCTCTTAACTGCCCGAGTCTTATATTGGTGTTTATTCCTCTTATTTTTGCAAAGTATTCTGCCGGCACATAATGACTTTGATATCCCAGCAAACTAAACTGAAAAACATTTGGCTGGCTATTAAAAATCCTCGATAAATAATTAGTAGGATCGAATGCTTCCTTTCCCTTTTTAACATCGAGAAAAGCATCGACAGAACAAAATGAGAAAAATTTATTATTTCGGTAAGCCTGAGATACTCCATAACTAAAATCCTGACTTCCGCCCAAAATTATAGTTACAGCCCCCAGTTCATTAAGATAATCAACAACATCGCGAAGAGCCAGATAATTCCCTTTGTGGCTGCTGGCTTGTTTTAGGTTACCAAAATCAATGATATTTAATTTTCCCTGACCGGCCAGCTGATAGATTTCTTTTCGTATTCGATCGGGAACATCAGTCGTTTCGCAGTCGTTATCTTTACTAACAAAAGGAACTCCGACAATAGCAATTTCAATGTTTTTCACATTCCCGTTACGAAATTTAAGAGTATGTTTTTCAATGTTTGCTCCCAGGGAATATTTCCAGTTATAGGAGATATCTTTTGTAAATCCGGCAAAATCAACAACATCGAAATAGGGTTGTAGGTCCATCTTTTTTTATGTAAAAATAAAGGCAAATGATCAATTCACCTGCCTTTATCCTTTATTTTTTTTTGCCTCTTCGTGCTTTTGGCTCCGGAGCAGCTTCTATAATCTTCATACAATCCTCAAAAGTTAAGTCTTTTGCTTTTTCTTTAACCTCTTTGGGTAACTTATAATTTTTCTTTCCGTGTTTAATGTATGCTCCCCATCTTCCGTTCAGAATACGCAGCTCGGCATCTTCTTCAAAAACTTTTACCACAGCCAACCGGTCTTTTTCGCGTTTGGCTTCAATTAATTCTATTGCTCTTTCACTACCAACCGAGTACGGATCGTCT
The DNA here is from genome assembly GCA_947492175.1 of uncultured Draconibacterium sp. Classification (GTDB taxonomy): domain Bacteria; phylum Bacteroidota; class Bacteroidia; order Bacteroidales; family Prolixibacteraceae; genus Draconibacterium. The sequence goes on from CANLMQ010000005.1 coordinate 82,763, forward strand.
TCTTTACCCAACGAAACAAATTTATTGTCGTGGCGAACATAAGGCCCAAAGCGTCCAATGGCAACCGTAACCTTTTTACCTTCGTACTCCCCAAGATCTCTTGGTAGTCTGAACAACTCAAGCGCCTCTTCAAGTGTTATGGTTTCAATGTGTTGTCCTGCACGCAAACTTGAAAACTGGGGTTTTTCGGCACCTTCCTCATTTGAGGCTTCACCAATTTGGGCCAAAGGACCAAAGCGACCAATCTTAACAGAAACTTCTTTCCCGGTTTTGGGATCGATACCCAGAATACGTTCTCCTTTCGATCGCTCTGCATTTTCAAGGGCATGCTCTACTTTCCCATGAAATGGCTGATAAAACTTATCAATCATTTCGTTCCAGACTTTATTCCCTTCTGCAATATCGTCGAATTCTTTTTCAACATTTGCTGTAAAGTTGTAATCCATTATCTGGTCGAAGTTTGCCAGCAAAAAATCATTTACAACAATCCCAATATCGGTTGGGAAAAGTTTGTTTTTTTCAGCTCCGGTAATTTCTGTTTTTACCTCTTCTTTAATATCGCCATTTTGTAACGAAAGAACAGAATATTTACGCTCAACTCCCGGACGTTCTTCCTTAACAACATAGTTTCTGTTTTGAACCGTTGTAATGGTTGGCGCATAAGTTGACGGACGTCCAATACCCAGTTCTTCCAAACGCTTTACCAAAGATGCTTCAGTAAAACGCGCAGGGCGTTGAGAAAAACGCTCGGTTGAAATTACGGATGACATTTCCAACTTATCGTTTACATGTAAAGGCGGAATAATGGTTTGTCCATTACTATTTCCACCGTTTTCATCATCGGTAGATTCAATATATACTTTCAGAAAACCATCAAACACAATAACTTCTCCGGTAGCCTGAAAACTTTCGCTTGCGTTGGAAACATTAATTGTAACATTTGTACGCTCAAGAATAGCATCAGCCATTTGAGAGGCAATTGTACGTTTCCAGATTAATTCGTAAAGCCGTTGTTCCTGGGCACTTCCGTCAACTGTTTCATTTTCCATATAAGTCGGACGGATGGCTTCGTGAGCTTCCTGTGCTCCTTTCGCTTTGGTTTTAAACTTGCGAATCTTTACATACTTTTCTCCATGAAGATCTTCAATTTTTTGCTTCGAGGTATTCAGTGCCAGTTTCGACAGATTTACCGAATCGGTACGCATGTAGGTTATTTTTCCGCTTTCGTATAAACGCTGTGCAACTGCCATGGTTTGCGAAACCGAAAAGCCTAACTTTCTACTCGCTTCCTGTTGTAACGTTGAAGTTGTAAAAGGCATTGCCGGTGTTCTTTTCCCCGGTTTTTTAACCACATCGGCAACCGTAAACTCGGCAGTTTTACACTTTTCGAGAAAAGCCTTTGCTTTATCAAGCGTTTCAAAACGTTTTGGAAGTTCTGCTTTTAGTTCTGTAATATTCCCGTTTTTATCAGGAACCAGAAAATAGCCATTAACGCGAAATGAGGATACACTTTTAAAGTTTCTGATCTCGCGTTCACGCTCTACAATTAAACGAACTGCTACCGACTGTACCCTTCCGGCCGAAAGCGATGGTTTTACTTTCTTCCAGAGTACGGGAGAAACTTCAAAACCAACAATACGATCCAAAACACGGCGGGCCTGTTGTGCATTTACAAGGTTTACATCAATATCTCTTGGATTTTCAACAGCACGTGTAATTGCCTCTTTTGTAATCTCATGAAAAACAATACGTTTTGTTTTCTCGTCTTTCAGTTTTAACACTTCTTTCAAGTGCCAGGCAATTGCTTCTCCTTCGCGGTCCTCATCGGATGCGAGCCATACAGTGTCTGCTGCTTTAGCTAGTTTCTTCAACTCCGAAACTATCTTCTTCTTATCAGCCGATACAATATATTTGGGCGCATAATTCTTCTCTAAATCTATTCCAAAGTCCTTCTTTTCAAGGTCTCTTATATGTCCCATACTTGAGGTTACAACAAACCCCTCTCCAAGAAATTTTTCAATAGTTTTTGCCTTTGCAGGCGACTCGACAATTACCAGGTTTTCGTGCATATGCTTTCTAATCCGTTCACAAAATTTTTGCAAATTAAAGAAAATGAAACGCTAAGTTCAAAATTTATCGTGCTATTTTTTATTTTCTATTTAATTGAAAATGATGAATTTATTTTTTAAAAAATAAAATATTCTTCAATTTCACAGCGTTAAAACAATGGTTACGAATGTAGAATCATATATATTTGTTGCCTTATTAAAATCCACAAAATTCATGGTTGACAAGAAAAGTATTTTTAAAAAATATATCATCTGGTTTTGGTCTATTGTATTCGTTTTCATAGGTTCAGGCATCCTTTTCTTCTATCTGATAGCCGAAGGAAAACTTGGATTTATGCCAAGCTTTGAAGAACTTGAAAATCCAAAGAACATTCTGGCTTCCGAAATCTATTTTGAAGACGGAAAGAGTCTGGATAAATATTTTATTCATGAAAACCGGACTTTTGTTGGCTACAAAAATCTACCTCCGCATTTAATTGATGCTTTAATAGCAACAGAAGATGTACGTTTTTACGATCATTCAGGTATCGACCTACGTGGATTGTTTCGGGTAGTTAAAGGATTGGTAACCGGCGATTCGAGTTCGGGAGGAGGAAGTACATTAAGCCAGCAACTTGCAAAAATGTTATTCCCGCGAACCGGGGTTTCAACTAAGCTGGAACTGGTTCTCAGAAAATTTAAGGAATGGGTGATAGCTGTTAAACTTGAACGAAGCTATACAAAAGAGGAAATAATATTAATGTATTTAAACAAATACGATTATCTGAATAATGCAGTTGGTATAAAATCGGCTGCTGCAGTTTATTTTAATATTCCTCCCGATTCGCTGCAACTGCACCAAGCTGCCATGTTGGTTGGTATGGCTAAAAACTCGTCGTTGTTTAACCCGATACGCCGCCCCGAACTGGTACAACAACGCCGCAATGTAGTATTAAGGCAGATGGAAAAATATGGCTACATTACGCCTGAAGAAAAAGATTCAGCCCAAAAACTTCCGCTTGACCTGGAATACAACAAAGTAGACTACAAGCTGGGAGCTGCTCCTTATTTGCGCGAATATTTGCGTTTAACCTTATCTGCAAAAAAACCCGAACGCGAAAATTATGCTTCGTGGCAGGAACAAAAATACATTGAAGATTTAGCAGAGTGGAAAGACAATCCGTTATTTGGCTGGTGTAATAAAAACCAAAAACCAAATGGCGAAAACTACAATATTTACACCGACGGTTTAAAAATTTACACAACGCTTGACTCGCGCATGCAAAAATATGCCAACAAGGCAGTGGAAGAACACCTGCGACACAACCTTCAACCTTTGTTTGATGGCAGTATGTCAGACCTGAACAATCCTCCTTTTGCCAATAACATGGGACCGAAAGAAGTTGAAAATCTTCTCACCCGTGAGATTAGGAAAAGTGAGCGCTACCGTGTTATGAAACTTGCCGGGAAAAACTTCGAGCAAATTAAAAAGACATTTAATAAGCCCGTTGACATGACTATATTCTCGTGGAATGGCGAAGTTGATACTTTAATGGCACCCATTGATTCCATTAAATATTATTTGCGTTATTTCCGCTCGTCGTTTATGGCCATGGACACAGAATCGGGAAAAGTAAAAGCTTATGTAGGCGGTCCCAACTACAAATATTTTATGTACGATATGGTAAAAGACGGCAAACGCCAGATTGGCTCTACCGTTAAACCGTTTTTATACACACTGGCCATGCAAAACGGGTTAACACCCTGCACCAAGGTACCATATGTAAGTCAGCAGTTTCAGCAATGGGACGGGAGTATTTACGAACCCAAAGATTCGGATGTTGACGAAGAAATGGACGGAAAAATGGTAACCTTAAAATGGGGACTGGCCAACTCGAAAAACCGGATTTCTGCCTGGGTATTAAAACAATTTAATCCTCAGGCAGTAGTTGATGTAATGAAACGTCTTGGGATATATAGTCCGGTTGAAGCCGTTAATTCAATGTTTCTGGGTGTTTCGGATGTTACCTTATACGAAATGGTTGGAGCATTTAATACCTATGCTAATTTAGGCGTATATACAAAACCTTATTTTGTAACGCGAATTGAAGACCGGCACGGAAATGTTATAGCACGATTTCAACCCGAACGACATGAAGCAATTGACGAACAAACAGCTTATTTAATGCTGAATTTATTGCAGGGAGTAATTGACGAGGGAACCGGAATCCGCTTACGTTTTTCAAACCTATGGCGAGACCGGGTAACAAAAGATTATGGAAGCTTTACCATGCCCATTGCCGGCAAAACAGGAACCACACAAAATCACTCCGATGGTTGGTTTATTGGAACAACTCCAAAATTAACTGCCGGTGTTTGGACCGGTGCCGACTTGCGAAGCATTCACTTTAAAACTATCACTTCCGGGCAGGGAGCAAATATGGCATTACCGATTTGGGGATACTTTTACAAAAAAGTTTTGGAAGACGAATCGCTGGGAATTAAAGAAGACGAAATGGAATTCAAAAAACCGGAGCATTTTAATATAAATCTTGACTGCGACCAGTTGGAGAAAAAGAAAAATACACCAGCTGAATTTGATGATTTCTTTTAAAAAGAAATTAGTCGGAACCAGTAGACAAATATAAGGAAGGCATCTGTTTGAAATCATTAATAAACAGATGCCTTCTATTTTTTTAAGTCCTTTTTTTTGGGGCAGAGACGCCAAAATAAACAACATTAAAACCCGTTCATCCTTATTTTCTCAGACTGAAGTTCATCGAAAGATTTTCCGGCCCTTTCAGTTTCTGCGTAACCAACTGTTACAATACTTAATACCTTAAAATTTTCAGGAATATGTAATACATTCTGAATATATTGTTCTGATGAAACCTCATTTGAATACCATCGCTTTCTTACCTGAATCCAGCAGCTTCCCAAACCAAGTGTTTGTGCAGTTAATTGCAACAATACCGAAGCTATTGAACAGTCTTCCACCCAAACATCGTTTTTGGTTTTATCGGCACAAATTACAACTGCCAATGGTGCTGTACTTAGTGGTGTTATACCATGCGGCTTGCATGCTTTAAGTTTCAAAATCAGTTCCCGGTCATCCACAAAAATAAACTCCCATGGATTTATATTTTTCGACGACGGAGAACGCAAAACAGCTTCTTTTAATAATTCAACTTTTTGTGCTTCTATTGCCTTGTTTGTATATCTTCGAATACTTCTGCGTTTTCTTAATAATTCAATCATTTTATTCTCTTTTTGTTTTCAAAAATAGATTTCCTTTTTCGACAAAAAAATTTTATACCTTCAAATTCTCATCTTAACCTGTTTACAATGAAAATCAATCCGTTTTTACTTTTCATTTTTAGCTTAACAATGGTTTCGTGCGGAAATTATTATTCGCTGGAAGATTTCAAATCTGTCGAAAAAATTGATGCACATTTCCATATTTATACTATTGAAAATACAATACTGGAACAGACGCAAAAAGATAATTTCAAAATCCTGTCGATTAATACCCATTCGGGCAGTTGCGACCGGGTTATTGAAGCCCACCAGTGGTTACGAAAATTAAACAACAAATATCCTTCTGAAGTGGAATATTCAGGTACATTCTGCCTGGATGGATGGGACAATCCCGGGTGGACTGAAAACACCATCGACTGGCTGAACCAATGCATTGCAGACGGGGCAAATTCAATAAAAGTGTGGAAGAATATCGGGATGGAATTTCGGGATACAAACGGAAACTTGGTCATGATTGATGATCCGCAGTTTGATGCTGTTTTCGCGTATTTATCCGAAAAAAATATTCCATTAGTGGGACACCTGGGAGAACCCAAAAACTGCTGGCTTCCATTAACCGAAATGACCACCAAAAACGACAGTAATTATTTTGCCCGAAACCCGCAATATCACATGTACAAACGCCCGGAATTCCCAAGCTACGAGGAGCAAATGGAGGCCCGCGACCGAATGCTTGATAAAAATCCTGATTTGGTTTTTGTTGGTTGCCATCTGGCTAGTTTGGAATGGAATGTAGATGTGCTGGCCAAATGGCTTGATAAATATCCAAACACAGCGGTTGACTTGGCAGCCCGAATGGGGCAACTTTTCTACCAAACCCGTGATAGCAGGGAGAAAGTACGTGCATTTTTTATAAAATACCAAGACCGGATTCTTTATGGAACTGATACAATCGACCGGGGAAGTGACAAAAATGATTTTCACAACAGATTACACAAAACCTGGATGCGTGACTGGGAATACCTCGTAACCAGAAACAAAATGACGAGTGAGTTAATCAACGGTGAATTTCGCGGACTTCAGTTACCAAAAGAAGTAGTTGACAAGATTTATTCAGTAAACACAAAAAAGTGGTATAAAAGTTTTTAAACAAAAAAGATTCCAGCTAAATAGTAGTTGGAATCTTAATGAAATTATCCCGTTATTAACAGGATCGGGCTTTACACTATCTTATGATTGAATCATCACAAACTAAAATTTTAAATATTTTATTACTTCCTCATCTCCTTGTAATGCTCCCTCTGGAATAGGATTACTTTCTGAAAAAACTTTTAAATCATCCGGAGGCAAAACTGTAACAAAATCTTCTCTATAACCATTGTTGTAGGGTATATTTCTCATGTTCAACTTCAAATGACGTCCAAAGAAATTATAGGCGGCTGTTCGTTTTGTATAGCCATAATCGTGCTTTTCGCAAGGTAAGTGAACATTTTCCACCTTATGCTCAGCATCGTACAATGCATACACTTTCTGAATATAAGGATATTCAATTCGCGGCGTATTGCTTGTCCAGTCTGCTCCATCGGAAATAAGTAACAAAGGTCGCGGCGCACACAAAGCAGCAATTTCTACATTATTGGTTTGATGATTTTTACTTTTATGAATTGGCATACCACTTTCGCAAACACAACCCCCAAAAAAATGGGCCGAAACCTGAACAACAGGTACCGAAACTTTTATTCGATCGTCGATAGCAGTTAGTACAAATGTTTGTGTACCGCCACCGGAACCTCCGGTTATTCCAATTCGCTCACTGTCAACATCGGGGCGCGACAACAGATAATCCAAAACCCGCTTGCTGTTATAAGTTTGCAACACAAGTGCGATGGGCATTTTATGCGTTACCTGGTGCGATTCGCCATAACCAACCATATCGTATGCAAAAACCACTGCCCCCATCCGGGCAAATACGGCACTGCGTTTTTGCACATCTTCGTACAAGCGTTTATCGGCAGCATGTCCGTGCGGACATAAAATTGCAGCGCATTTTTTTGTACTTCCAACAGGCCGGTAAATATTTCCGGTAATATAAAATCCGGGGAAACTTTCAATGGCAATATTCTCAACAATATAACCATCCATTTCGCGGGTATTTCTTATTATCGGATTAAAATTACCTTCCACTTTTGGCATTTTTTCCAACTGCATACCCGTTATAATCCCTTGTTTTATAATTTCTGCCCTTTGCTCCCACGATTCCCGGTCATCCCATTTTTGGCTGAATTCTTTCATTTTCAGGTTGGCTTCGTCCTCGGTCCAATGGCGCCCCTGGCAAAGCATGTTCTCCTGCCCATACGAACTAACAATCAAACTCAGAAAGAACAAGGGCAAAATGACTTTAAAAACTTTCAGAATATTCATTCGAATATATTTTAGTTAATATTTTGTATTACAATCATATATAGCACCAATGCATATTTAGTGCTTCGATACGCGTGGAACTTGCATGAACAAATTATTCATGTCTTTTTGTATTCAACAAACCATGCTCCTTTCGTTTCTACAAAAAAATAATTTGTAATTTTTAGTGATTAAGCACCAATCATTTTATTGAAAACATCCAATTGTTCTTTCATCGCAACAATCCGATCGGCAGGAGACGTTCGGGCTTCAAGTAAAATCCAACCTTCGTATTTCATGCTAACAAATAAATCCATTAGCTGCTGGTACGGATATTCACCAACATTTAATTCACGAACATGAACAGTATCGCCAAAATATTTTTTTACTGAATTAAAATTGGCTTCCAGGCCGGGTGGCAACAAATCCTGGTCGTTACAGTTCCAGCACATTTTTACAGACTTCTCAGTGACTTGTTCAAAAATGGCTTTCATGTTTGGTATCTCTTGCGAAACATTTCCATGAACTTCCACTCTGATTACCTGGCCCAGATCTTTTGCAGCTCTGCCAATTTCGTTTAATGAGGACGCAATTTGTGCAATTGTTTTTTCGCGCGGCACATCTTTGGGAATACCGTTGGGCTTTACCTTAACACCGGTGGCACCAATATCTTTACACAATTTCAGATACTCAATTGTTTCCCGGATATTTTTCTTGACAAGATCCTGGTCTACATGGTGATAATCGAAATTCGATCCGTATCCCACACAACATACCGGACTATCGTCAAAACGTTTTTTCACTTCCTGTCGTTCTTTCCCACTTAATGAAGTTTCCACCCCGTGGGCATGCTGGGTTCGAAGCTCAACACCTGCAAAGCCGGTTTTTTCGCAATTGGCTATAAGTGTTGGCAAATCCCAGTCTTTCCCCCACTGGTATGTTACCAGGCCCATTTTCATTTTCAGTTTACGAAGCATTGCCTGTGCTGTCATCGGATCGATAAGACTTAATCCGGCTCCGGCAACAATACTTTTTTGTATAAAGCTTCTGCGCGATTGTTTCATTCTGTTATGTATTTATTATGGCATTTACATTCCGGCATATTCATCAGCCAGCTTATTTATCTGATCGTCGGTTAGATTTTCACCGGCAACCACTAACCTGTATTTAAAAGTAACTGAATCGCCTTTTTTCATACTAAAGTTAAGTTCGTTTTCTCCGTTCGAAAATATTTTTTGCCCCAGGGTATTTGCAGCAAATAAACCATAATCGCGCGCATGCCAATAGGTTGGATAGCCCACATTGTTGGGATGATCGATGATTACCAGGGAAACGGATTCTCCGTTAATTTCACTCGACAGTTTCATCCAGCGACAGCGGGTTCCCCAAACTTTACCTCCTTCAATACCATCAGCACTCCGGTAATTCCCTTTAACATAGGTATTATCCATTTCTTTTACCTCGGTAATAACACCGTGTGAATCCATTAATTTGGTTGGTTTGTTTGTTGGTAATTCCAGTTCGCGAGCTACACGAATTGCAAACATACCTTCCTTGTTATCAGTAAATTTTACTTCATCGATAAGCGCTTTTAAGGTTGTAGTGCGATCGATGATCCGAAGGTTTTCTTTCGCCGTAAATGTGAATTTCGTGTCATCGGAAAGCATTGATGTGTTATCCGGTGATTTCCATAGTGACTCTGTTTCAAGCACGGCTTCCCCCTTTCCGCTTTTGGCATTTTTCACCGATTGATGGTATATTACTCCATAACCATCCTTTTTTTCGGCTGGAATTGCCTCTGAATTGTTCCAGAAATCAAGTCCGTTTACATCGCCATAATTTAACCACACCCCCACATGGTGCGGATGGTCGGTGCGATCGCCTTCTTTATTTTTCAGCGGATAGCTGCGGGTTAACATATTACCCGCCGGAGACATTACCGGCCACAACACCGGTTTCATTATATTATCAGGATAGATGTACGATGTAAACAGCTTGCCATCGATGTTAACATCTATCTTTTGGGCAGCTTCGTCCACCTTTACATCGATAGTTTGCTGAGAATTACAATTACTAAAAAGTATTGAAGAACCAGCTGTTATTGCCATTAATAGTATTGTTTTAAATTTCATCTAATTAAGATTTAAAGTTTTCAACTGTATTAGATGTAACTCCCATGATTTTAATAATTCTTGTTTGTAGCAAATATTTGTCATGTTCGTTTCATACGATTAAAATTGTTTATTCAAATGCAAAGTAACCTCAGTGAAGTTACAATGCATGTTATTGAATTTTGATTGATTACTTCAACGAGATGAACAGTTGACTGTTACACAATATTTGGTACCTCGTATCCCTTACGGTAATTTCTGGTGAGCATTTTATCTGCTTCCGGATCGTTAACAAACTTCTCTGAGTGCGGATTAAATGTCAACACCCTTCCAAGTCGATAAGCTATGTTTCCAAGATGTGCCAAACCTGAAGACAGGTGTGCGGTTTCAACCGGGCCATTTAAGATGGTTTTGTCGTGCGCCCGAACTGCTTCTATAAAATTGGCAAAGTGCCCGTCGGTACCACCGGCTCCACGGTCCATGCCTGATGCTGCAATACCACCGTCATCTCCCGATTTTCCGGGTTCTCTGTTTTTTCCCAGGTACGATTTATATTTGTCGTACCCATCAACAACTATAATTCCCTTATCGCCATAAAAAATATTACCAACGGTAGCCCCTTCTTCTGTATTTGTACACCACGGACGTACTTCAAACTGTATAATTTTATCTTCTTCGGGATAATGATAAATCGACGTCAGCACTTCGGGTACCTCTTTGCAATCGTCCCAAAGGAATTTTCCGCCCATGGAAGTAATTTTGGTCGGTAAACCGACATCCAGTCCCCACATACATAAATCTGTTTCGTGAATTCCCTGGTTACCCACATCGCCGTTTCCATAATCCCAGTGCCAGTGCCAGTTGTAGTGAACCAGGTTTCTTGTAAATGGCCGTTTTGGAGCCGGGCCGGTCCAAAGATCATAATCCAGTCCATCCGGAACCGGAGAAAATCCCTGATCGCCAATGTCACCCCTCCAACGGAAAACCAAACCACGCGCCATATAAACACGTCCGATGTAGCCATCGCGCATTAGTTGAATGGCTTCGTTTACAGCCGGCGAGCTTCGTAATTGAACGCCGTGCTGAACAATACGGTCGTATTTCTCTGCAGCTTCCACCATTTTACGGCCTTCCCAGATATTATGCGAACCGGGCTTTTCAACATAGCAGTCTTTTCCGGCCTGACACGCCCAGATAACCGATAATGCGTGCCAGTGGTTTGGCGATGCAATACTTATTACATCAATGTCTTTATTATCCATTACCCTACGGAGGTCCTGTTCCAATGCTACCTCTTCACCGTATTTGTCTTTAAAATCTTTCCGGCGCTCTTTCAGTACATTCATATCAGGGTCGCACAGAGTAGTAACCTGAACATTGTCTTGCGCCATAAATCCCTGAACATGACTTTTCCCTCTTCCATTTAGCCCCAGTACAGCAGCATTTATACGATCGTTTGCGCCAAATACTTTTGCTGAAACAATTGTTGGAGCAACAACAGCTGCCGAACCGGCCGCCGCTGTTTTTTTAATAAATGATCTTCTTGATTCTTTCATTTTTGTTGGTTTATGTTGGTTTAAAATGAATTTACCTGTCGTTAACGTTAACGAGGTTTAAATTTATTAACTTTCTTTTGAAGTTGTAAGCAAATTCGTATGCCTTTTAACATGTTGACGATTTTAAGATGTGATTCTCGATCACCAGCTTTTAGGCATCCAATCTCAAAGACAGCCCTGCAACATCGTCCGGGATAACGGGAGAGCGTTGAATAACTTGCTGCACCGGACGAGTTTGTCTCTGCTCATTTACCCGGCGCTCCGCACCGGGCTATTTACATTCGACGCTGCCAGCGTCAGAAAATCACGGAGGGATTAAATATTAATAACCCCGGGTGAAACGAACACAAAGAGTGTAACCCGGGCTATTAATACCGACCAACAACAGGCGCAATCACCCCGCTCTTCTGTGATTTGAAGTGCTTTGCGCCGCATCGCTAATGTCGATTCAAGATAATTGTCCGTAAATATTTGTCTGCAGAAGGTAGCTACTCGTAGTGAGACGAAGCTAAAGCCGGTATAGCCGAATATACATGCTATTTTAAATTAGCATTATAAAAAAAAATTTTATTTTCTTTTCCTTGTGTTGTTGAATATTTAGTTCTGAAAGTTTTTAATATTCCTTTAGTATTATTGTTTGAATAAAATTCTCCAGTATGCTCATTATATAAAGCCCATCCATTCAATGCATAATAAATAGCATCGAAATCTTTTGAGTTCATTATTTTTTGATAGTCGGTTCCAAGGGCTAAATCAAACACCTGGTTTAATTCGGGGGTTGTTCTGTCTGAATTGTTAATGTAATCGGTAAATTCATTTGGGGTGGTAATCCCGATTTGTTTTAATGCCTCATAGTTGGCTACCTGGCCTAATGCATAGGCAAAATTATATCTGGCACTACCATTATCTCTGGTTTTTCCATGAGCTCCAAATAAATAATCAATTCCTTCTTTCATATAGAATCCTAGTTTGTCATGTTTTTTAAGAATTTCTACATTACTTTTAACAAATGCATTTTTTCTTGTTCCTTGAGTTATTACATCAAATTTAGCAGTGGCAACTAAAAAGAAAGGATTTCCTCTTGTTCTATCATTTATACAATTTTGGATTTCCATCTCAAATTTATCTTCCCATGTTTTTCTTGCTCCTCCATCACTAAATTTCCCTTGTCCGATTAAATATACATACATGTCTTTTAGCCTTTTGTTATCTAAAGTATTTGGCATATTTTTAATTGCATCTGGAAGAGTATCATAGTAGCTATATAAAAAGAATTCATTTGGATTTCCATTTGATGATCTTTTGCTGTCCAGAACTTGTTCGGCCAACTGAATTTTTTCTCTTTCTGCTAAATTGAATATTGATTTTTCTTCTTTTAGTCTTTTGGCATCTGCTATAATATACAGCTCTTCGGCAGTAAAATCTCTCAGGTTTATTGTTTGGGCATGCAGGTTCATCAGGCCAAGTAAAGGAAGAATAAGCAGGAATTGTTTCATCTAATTAAAATTTAAAGTTTTCAAAGGTATTAGATGGAACTCCCATGATTTTAAATATGCTTGTTTGTGGCAAATTTTTGTCATGGTCGTTTCATATTTGGTATTTTATTGATTTCTGAGGATACAGCCCCAGGCATGATTGATTTTTATTGACCATAAATATATTGATATTCAAAAAAAATAAAAACATTTATTAACTGCAATGCGGCATGTTTTTTTAGTTTCCATCTGCAAACTTAACTGCCCCTTCCTCTTATCCCTGGCTAACTGCGCAAGCCAGGCAGGCTTTCCCACACGCAACTGCTTTTACACAAGCTTTTAGGCATCCAATCTCAAAGACAGCCCTGCAACATCGTCCGGGATAACGGGAGAGCGTTGAATAACCTGCTGCACCGGACGAGTTTGTCTCTGCTCATTTACCCGGCGCTCCGCACCGGGCTATTTACATTCGACGCTGCCAGCGTCAGAAAATCACGGAGGGATTAAATATTAATAACCCCGGGTAAAACGAACAAAGAGAGTGTAACCCGGGGTATTAATACCCGGCAACAACAGGCGCAATCATCCCGCTCTTCTGTGATTTGAAGTGCTTTGCGCCGCATCGCTAATGTCGATTCGGGACTCCACCCAAAAGTATACTCTATAATAATTTGATAAAGAGTGTAGTTTTTCATAATTTGTAGTACCGTTAAAAACCAGATCACGATTTACCCCACGAATTCATTCGTATAAATCGTTTTATTTTTAACACTGCTCCGCTCACATACGCAAGGCGCGTATGTACGGCACGCCTTAAGGTTTGCCGAATATAAAAGGAGCCGCCCCTGGCCTTGGAAACTCAGGACGGCCCCAAATCAATAACTATTTCTAATTATTAATTTTTAAATGTATAAAAAATGGCGAATACAGACGACTACAATGCCAAATTAGCCGAAATTCAGGCTATTCCCAACGAAGAAGTAAAAGATCCCGGCATGCCTGTTGACATTGCTTTACAGGAAGCCGAAAACCTGCATCACTGGAGTTTGGATGATACCGAAGCATTAGCCGTGGTAGGAATCACCGAAAACATGATTGAAGATCTGCCCGTACGTGCAGGAGCTTGCCGCGAGGCGCAATCGATCTGGAACAAAGACTACCGTTCGCAGCAGGAAGCGCAGAAACAGTGGGCTGAACAGGCTCCGCTGGCTTATGATTTCCGCGACGACCTGCTGGCTTCCATGCGTTTTGCCTATCGTAAAAACGATGCCCTGCTAAGCCGTGTAAGAGCTATTACCGAAGGCAGCGGAAATGCCGACATGATTCAGGACCTGAACGACATTGCCGTACTGGGCCGTGAAAATCCCGATGCGCTTACCGGCATTAGCTTCGATCTTTCTCAACTTGATCTGGCAGCTACCCGTGCCGACGAACTGGCCGACTTGCTGGCTGAAGCCAACGGCGACAAAGCCGATTCAAACGAATCGAAAATCATTCGCGACAAGGCCTATTTATATATGAAGGAGCTGGTGGATGAGATTCGCGAAGCCGGAAAATATGTCTTCAGGAAAGACCCCAGCAGGCTAAAAGGTTATTCAAGCGAATACTGGAGAAAACAAAACCGTAAAAAGAATGACAACGACAGCGAAGTTGCTGAATAACAACATTCTGTTAGATTTTTGGGCGTCCTGTAGCAATATTGGGCGCCCTGTTCACTTACACCCCTCCCTGTTACATTTTCGGGCCTTCCTGTTAAACAGGACGAGAAAAAAGTTAACAGGATTCAAAAAAAAACATAACAGGACTACCGCAAAAGGTACAGGATCGCTAAAAATTTTACAGGAAACGAAAAAAATGCAACAGGACTGGCAAAAATGTTACAGGACAGCCTCTCTGTTTACAAACCTAATTACCCTTTACTGCAACAGATTCGGTACGGCGCTCAAACAAATCAAGGTCGTAGCTGAACATGATTTCGTGCGAGCCGTTGTTAAAGCCGTTTATTTCGGAAATGGTAATGTCGTACGAATAACCGATCGTCATTCTGGGCGAAGGTTTAAACTGGGTAATAATCCCAAAGGCGGCATTAAATCGGTACATGGCTCCTACCCAAACCCGTTCTCTAAAACCGGCTATTGCGTTCACATCGAAAGAAATGGGCGCATGTTTTACCCATTTTACCAAAGCACTGGTTTTTAACTGGTAATCTTCATTCAGAACAAAACGTTGCCCGCCGGTAAAATAAAGATGCATTTGCTGCCTGTTGATGTATTCGGTTGAAACCTCTTCGCGGGTAATTTTATTCTCAATTAACTTTGGAACCGAAAGGCCGAAATACGTGTCGGCAGAATAAAGGAAAAAGCCAACCCCTACGTTAGGTAAAAAGTTTTCGTAGATATCGCGGTCGAATATCGGATCGGGAGAAACAGTTTCCAAACCGGTAAGTTTAGCGCGGTAAAAGCTTACGCCTCCTTTTAATCCCATTCCCAACTTAAATTTATCGGACACCAGCAAAAAATAGGAATAGTCGATGTATACTCCGGTTTGTTTTAGTGGTCCTATTTTATCGGACATAACAGAAACACCAAAACCAATATTTTTATCTTCTACAGAAGTATTGTAGGCAAACGAGCGTGTTGCCGGCGCACCTTCAAAAGCAACCCACTGGTTTCGTGCAATCAGCAAGGCATTGCCCACTTCGCGCGAACCTGCAAAAGCCGGATTTATAACCAACAGGTTATCCATATACTGCGTGTACATGGGGTCTTGCTGGGCACTGGCATTTTTTGTCGCCCCTAAAAAGGTTAACAGCACCAAAGTACAGACTGCTATTTTTTTAATTCCTCTCATTTACCTGTCGATATAAACCGAACCTGCAATTGGTTTCTGCCCGTTACCCAGGTCTAAAACATAAAAGTAGGTTCCGGTTGGTAAGTCTTCGTTACCTCCACCCGAGGTCCATTTGCCATCCCAGAATTTTGGTGTGGTACTGATTCCGTAATTCCTGGCCTCATACACCTTTTTTCCCCACCGGTTTAATACCGTTAGCGAATTGCCTTGGTAGGTTTCAATGCCTTCTATTTCGAAATAATCGTTTATGTTGTCGCCATTGGGTGTAAAAGCCTGTGGAATAAAGAAATTAACTGCTGTTACCAATACATAAACATTTGCATTGGCACACAACTCGTTTCTATTACAAATACGGTATTCGAATACATCGTTGCCTGTAAATCCTGTTGAAGGTGTGTACGAAAGCGTATAGTCATCGGTATTAATATAAACGCTGCCGTTTAGCGGGTACTGAACAATACTAAGCGACGATGGGTCGAGGTTGCCATCCGGATCATAATCGTTGTCGAGAACCGAAATGCTTACTCCTGTTTGAAAAGCCGTTGTATCGTAATCGTCGGTAGCCACGGGCGAATAGCTCACCCAACTAACAATTACCGAATCGGTGGCCACACATCCATATAAATCGGTAACCTGCAGATAATAAATCCCCGCACTGCCGACTGTCGGATTGGCCGTGGTCTCGCCCTCGGTTATTACACCGTTGTTTGTGGTCCACATAAAACTTAAGCCATCACCCAAACTGGCCGAGCCATCCAGAATGGCGGTTGTTTCTTTTTCCATAAGAATATCGGTACCGGCATTGGCGAGCACCTGCGAAACACCAACTACAACCGTATCTTTTTGTGTGATATTATCGGCATTCGTTACTGTTAAAATAAAAGTTGTTGTATCTCCGGGCGTAAACACGGGGTTCAAACTTGTTGGATCGCTAAGATTTTCTCCCGGTTCCCACAAATAGGTTAATCCAGCTGTTTCGGAAACAGCAGCTTGAAGCTTATAGGACGCGCACGAACCAATTACAGTGTCGTTTCCAGCAGTGAGGAGTAAATCGTTTGACCGCACAATCTCTATTTGCTGAATTAAAGAATCGCTTGCACAACCGTTCCCGTCGACCGACGAAACAATAAGCGAGTAGATTCCCGAAGGCCCGTCCCACATAATATCAGCTGTATTTCCGCGAATACTATCCAAATTATCTGAAGTGCCCAAAGCGGGTTTAACCAACCACGAATACTGTGCAGAACCGGAATTTCCGGTTAACATGTTAACCGAATAAAGCGCCCTGTTTCCGCCGGCAATTTTATTTTCGGAGGTTGTGAATTCTATTTCAGGAAATGCATAAACAGTGTGCAAATGAGCACGCTTATCCGATGCCTGGATTATTCCATTCTGATTGTCGGTTGCCTGTATGATTTTAACTTCAATTTGTGTTGCGGTTTCCGGTGTTGCGTCAAACATCTCGTCGCCAACCAAAATCTGCTGTTGATTAAAAGTTACCGGTTGAGAATAGGCAGCACCGTTAACGGTAAAAGAAACATTCAACGGGAAATAAGAAGCATCAAGAGCTTGCCCCTTGTTATCAAATGCTTCAACAGAAAGCTGAAACCCGTTGGCAGAAGGATGATAACACTCAGCGCTGTTTAAAGCAGCAAAACCTATTGCCCTGTTATTCCCGATAACCGAAACGGCTACCGCTTTTACATTCGAACATCCGGCCTGATCGGTTTCGTTCACTTTCAGGTAATACATACCTGCCCTGAGCCAGTGTATCGTTACGGTATTCGTATTTTCGGAAACAGTAAAATAAAACTCCGAAGGTTCTGCCTGTATATCAGGATTAAAACTTTTGTAAACTTCCCAGAGGTATTCATTCCCGGGGTGATTGTCGACAAAATGGTTCGTTTCGGCACCTTCGTATACGACAATAGCCTCCTGAGCTACCCCAAACCGGGCAGCCAGGAAGATAAATGTCATTATGAAAAATGCCTTGATTTTCAACTATATGTTATTAGTTTGTTGAAATACCTGAAGTATTTGGACGCGCTTTAATATTGTCGCTTGCAGTATCATTAGCTGTATCTACAGTACCATTTATTTGAGTTACTCCATTGTCATTTCCATCGACACCTGTTAGCAACAACTGCAATTTTTGTTCAGATGTACCTTCATTTCCTGAGGTATTAGTGTCATTATTATCTACAGCTATTTCAATATAGATGTACTGATTATTGGATGGAACAACAATTTGTTCTGCAGATGAACTGTTTACATTAAAGGCAGAATACCCCGCTTGCGGTCCGCTTCCGGAAGGAGCTGTAGTACCCCAGGTTGCGGTAACTGTCGATCCGGTTACGTTTGTATTGTTAAATTGAACAGATGGTTTCCACCCCATTGAAGTGTAATCAATCCCTTTTGCCTCTACCCTGTAGTACAAATAAGTTACACCATAATCGTAATTGAAGTCTTGCGCATCACTGGCATTCGTTGCGTCTGTTTTGTTCCAACCGGTAATTGTAACATCAGCGGCACAATAATCAGCATCTGTACCAATTGCCTGAACTGTGTAATCTGCGCTTAATGCGACAATATCCATTTCAAATGCATTTTTAGGCTGAACAGCCAATGCTTTCATATTTGAACAGCCCGTAGCGTCTGTTTCAACTACCTGAACAAAATAGGTGGTTGCACTACTTACCGTAGGATTTACCCATTTGATATAAATTTTGTTCAAATCACCTGTTGCTGTTCCCTGGGTGTAAGAAGTTGTTAATCCGGCATCAGAATAAATAAGAATATCAGCACCTGCTGAACTTGAAAAATCTCCCTTTGTTACAGTCCAGGAGTAATCATTTCCGGAGTGCAATGTTACTTCATAGGAATGTGAACTACTAACATGTGGAATAGTACCGGTACTTTGTGCAAAAATGTTTGCACTAATTGCAGTTAAAAAGACTGCGGCGAAAATTAAGACTAACTTTTTCATCTAATTTAAATTTATTGTATTTGTATATTTCTAATCTGTTGTTATATCTGATGTATCTGGAATTTGATGAATTACTACTGAAATACTATAATTGTTGCTTATACATCCTGTATTGCTATTTATTACGGTAAGGGCGGCGCTATAAGATCCCGGAGATGTATTGGCCGGAAAAACAAGTGAGATGCTACCACCTGTAAGAGTAGCATTTGTTACATCCGGAATGTTGCTATCGGCAAAATCGATACTGTAACGATCGGCTCCTCCACTTGTGGCAGAATATGTTAATGTTGCGTTTCCATCGCCATCACATGCACCTGTTGTATTAGAGAGCAAAGTAATATCGGGAGTTGGAGCCATCTCCAGTACTATTACATTCGATGTATCCGGGTTGTTACTTACACACGTTAAGCTACTGGTCATTTCACACGAAATTACATCTCCGTCGGTAAACTGGGAACTAATAAAGGTTGCGTTTGTTTCTCCTGACACCGCGACTCCATCAATCAACCATTGATAGGCCGGGTTTGCTCCTCCGTTTACAGAAGTGGCAGTAAACGTTATTTCAGTTCCGTTGCAAACCGATGCTGAAGGTGAAGCGCTTATTGAAACATCTGCACTAACTGAAGCGCTTCCATCCAGAACAGTCATATAATCCAAATAAAAAGTTGGCTGACCACCATCCTGAATTTTAGCTTTTATAATATAAGTACCCGGAACATTAAATGTTATGTCAGTAGTTTGCGAATTCTGATCCGTAATTGTAGCATCGGGTCCGGCTACGATCCATTTTGATTGACTGCCCCAGCTTCCGTTAAAAGTATAACTGATGGTTGATCCGGCACAAACAGTATCTAAATCAGGTCCTGTTTGAATGGAAGAAGTATTTTGTACACTTATTTCAAAAGCAGCTGTCTCACTATTCCCTGAAGCATCAGTAGCACCAACTGTTACCGGATTAACGGCCTCTGACGACAAATCGACAGAAACCGGACTGGAACTTTTCGAAACTCCCGAACAATTATCATATACTTCGATTGGCAGCAACGAAAATACACTAATGACAGTATCGAACGGAGTAGAGAAAACTGCTTCGGGATAAATATCAAAAGTCGGAGCCAGGGTATCACCCCACAAAATATATGCTGCATCCAGAATATACTCGCAATCAGGAGATGCAGCGTCTCTTAACCTGACATCAAAGGTTCCGGCTGTTAAATCTGTAAAACTTTCAGAAGTTTGCCAGTTAGTTCCTCCGTTAATTGAATACTCATAACTTCCACTACCTCCTGTTGCACCTGAAAAGATAATTGAACCGGCTCCGATACTACACGTGTCATCTACTGACAGAAAATCAACACTCAGATTCGATGTAACCACTTTTGCCCGATGCGATATAACCGTATCGGAAGGACTGGCAGAATTAACTATTTTTACGAAATATTCTCCGGGATCGGCTATTACAAAACTACGCGAATTTTCGCCCAATAAATGATTACCTATTGAATCGCACCACTGATAATAATAACCCTCAGAATAAAGTGCCGAAATAGTAACAGGCTCGCCTCCGCAAAGCATGGTATATACCGGCGATACTCCCTTGCTTACATCTCCGGAAACAAATAAATCGTAAATTCCTGTACTATCATTTTCATTATCTTCCAAAGAAATAATATTTCCATAGTTACAACCTTCGGTGCTGGTTTCAGGAGTATATTCCGATGGTTCGGGGCATGTTAATCCTTCAACTGTACCCTCAACTGTACCAAGTACATAAACAGCTGAATTAGAATCAGTGGAAACTGTATTATTGGCATTAACACTTGTTAAATTGCCTCCAACAATTAAATGCGCCCCAACCTCAAGGTTAACCCTATTCTTTAAATCCAGATTTCCGTAAACAATACAAACAGCTCCGGCATTAAGAACCAACTCTGCGTTAGCGCTTACAGTAAGGTTTCCCATAACGATTAGCGTATCGTTAACTATTAATGCATCATGCGTATTAATGGTATAATCACTTTGCTTAACAGTATAACTATTAATAGTTATTGTAGCTGCACCCGGAGCTAGTACGCCACTTGCAAACGATTCAGAAGCAAATAACAGAAGAATTAAAGACAGCAGAAGATGTAGTGGCTTTGTTAATCCTTTATAACAAAATGCCAGTGGTTCCTTAATGGACAGAATTTCTCCATTTTGGATATTATACCATATATTTCTACAGCACACGACCAATACAATTCTTTTTGTTCTTACCGAATATTTTCAACCTTCCTTTCGAAACAAGGTAACGGCTCATACAACGAAATGGGAATTTACCTCATCCCATTTGTTGCTCTCTCCTGAATCCTCCCTTTACAAACAATTTAACTTAAAAAGCCCGATCCTGTTAATTCCTCTCACACTCCGAACCGATTAATCAATTGAATGTCATTAAACTTAATTGTTATATAGAAAACAATTAGTGCCCCTTATTTGGTTTCGAATTTAATTAATAAACAATACGACATAAAGTTAATCCTCTCCGATATGGGAAATATTCCCTAATTGGGACATCTGAAACAGAACTACTTAACTTTTTTAAATAGATGGAGGTATCTTTTCAAAATTTAAGGACAAAAAAAAAGACCGCATTAAAAGTATTTTTAATGCGGTCTTCTATTCAATCCTTCATGTATTTGTCAATCTTCCGAAAATTCCTTCCCCTTATTTTTCAGTTTATCAATGTCGTTCACATTAAAATCGCCATAGAATGATACCACAAGTCGAAAAGTTGGATTGTCATCGCCTTTTGTGAAAATATGGCACTCGGTAAACTTTTTCTTTTTACCCAACAACCAGATTTCTGCATCGCTATCATTATCATCTTCATATTTCTTATATTGCGAAGGCAACAGGGTAACTGCTTTTTTTGTAAACTCATCTGCACTCAGGCCACCTTTTTCAGCATTGTACGACATAAATCTGATTTTATGCAAATCACCTGTTACATTCTGTTCGTTCTCGTCACCTAAATCTATATCAATTGCATCAATCATATTTTTCGAGAAAGTAAAATTGGTAACACCTTCTTTCCCGGAAAAGACGTCGTACATTTTATCTGATTTACTCTGTGCTCCTGCCAGCAAGCTTGCCAACAAAAAGGCAAGTGCAAAAATTATAGTTGTTATTGTTTTCATATCAATTCTATTTTGCTTCCAATTTTATGTTTCTAAATTTTCGATTTCTGTAGAATAATAAACTTGCTGAAATTATTACCACTGGAATATTAGACTGTACAACCCACAACCAATCAATGTTATCTAACCCATGTTTTCCCAGATCATAACAAAACGATGCACAAAAGGCAGTCCATAGCATTACAATTGGCACAATCAGGTACACTAGCTTTTCTATTTGTCTTCTATCTCTTTCCATAACTCTAGTCTATTACTTTCTCAGTTAATCCTTCCGGTTTCATTTCCCAGTACCTGCCCACCATGTCACCGTCCCAGGTATTCGACACATTCTCAATATCGTAGATTATTTTTACCAAATCATCACCTAAATAAACACTTTTTCCTTGTGGCACTTTAACAGTAACAAATACTTCCTGGTTTCGCCATTTTTTACCTTCTTCGATAAAGAAATAGGGATCAAAAAAGACGGTTGAATCACTTAAGTTATAATTATAAACAACCTCCTGACTGTTATCTTTCGCATCCTCCCTTGATTTTCCACGCGAAGCTGTTTTTACAGTTATAACAAAATCATCAGAACTCGACCGTACTACATCAAGTCGGGGTTCTCCAACCAAAACTTCTTCTCCATCAACCACATACACTTTGTAATTATCTATCTCCCAATCCATTTCAGCGTAATCATTGTATTTATCCTCGCCTAATTTCAAATATAAAGTGTTACAGGAATTACAATCAACCACCTGACTATTGGTCACCGATGCCCTTGATTTGTAATGTTTTACCTGACCAAACGAAATTACCAGTAACGAAATCAGGGCAACAAACCATACACCAATCATTCCCAATGCAATTGCAGTATTGTTTGATTTATAACGGAATACCAGTTTTGTTCCGATATACAACATAGCCAACAGAGGAATACCTGCAATTATTCCGGTTAATATCATTCCAAAAGTTACAGTATTGGGCTCCACAAGGTGACCTAAAAAGTCGGGCATGTAAATTTCAGGACTCCAAAGCATTGGCCAACCCGAAACAAAAGAATGGCCTATTACCAAAGACGAAATCATGCCAAGCAATCCAAAAAATCCGGACAACAGCAAAATCACACCAATTATTACCACAAATACTTTCAGTATTACTTTAAAAACGTTGTAAACCACTTCGCCACCGGCCTCTACAGAACGCTTCCCTTTTGAATAGGTGTCTGATTCTTTAAATTTCTGGTAACTTTCTTTTACTTCCTTTACCTCTTCTTTTATCGACTTTTCAATGTTTTTAACTGTGGCTTCCTGCCCACGCATTTCAAGGCGTTGAGCAGTATTTACAGCCTTAGGAACTGCTATCCACAGAATCAAATAAGCCAATAAGGCCGCACCCGAAGTTACAAAGAACAATACGGCAAATATGATTCTGAGTATTACCGGATCCATACTAAAATAGGCTCCCAATCCGCCACAAACACCGCCAATCACCCGACGATCAGGATCGCGATACAAACGTCGTTTGCGTTTTGCTTCTGAGGCAATACTCACTTCTTCCTCACCTTCTTCTTCAGCAAAGTCTTCGGGAGTACCCATTATTTCAATAACTTCATTTACCCAATCAATAGTAATTACCTTTTTTTCAGCAGAACTTTTCGAACTAAATATCTCTGCAATACGGGCCTCAATGTCTGCTATTATCTCCTTTCCTTCCTCATCTGTTCCAAAATGATTTTTCAGATTAATCAGGTACTTCTGCAGCACGTCGTATGCATCTTCTTCAATATGAAATACAGTGCCGCTTATATTTATTGTGAATGTCTTTTTCATGTGTTTATGATTTATTGTTTTTTATGGAACACATGGAACTCGCCAAAATCATACTCTTGTTTCCTATAAAGCTTATACTATTGGCTCGTTTCATTTTGTTTTTTGTTTGATTTTATC
Source organism: uncultured Draconibacterium sp. (assembly GCA_947492175.1). Taxonomy (GTDB): domain Bacteria; phylum Bacteroidota; class Bacteroidia; order Bacteroidales; family Prolixibacteraceae; genus Draconibacterium. The sequence goes on from CANLMQ010000005.1 coordinate 106,560, forward strand.
TGCTTACGATTTATGCTTTAATTTGTTTGATTTTATCGACAGCCCCAACTAATTCGCTCCACGACCCTTCCAGCTCGACCAGGAAACTCCGACCGGTTTCCGTTAATTCATAATACTTTCGCGGAGGCCCTTGTGTTGATTCTTCCCAGCGGTATGCCAACAAACCGGCATTTTTCAACCGGGTTAGCAAAGGATACAGTGTTCCCTCAACAACAATCATTTTTGCTTCTTTTAGCGAATTAATAATATCGCTGGCATAAAGTGGTTTTCCATCCAGAACAAGCAAAATGCAGTATTCCAGAACCCCTTTTCTCATTTGCGCTTTTGTGTTTTCTATCTTCATTTTATGTCCCTCTGTTACTATTTACCCTCGTTTCTATATCACTTGTTTTGGGTTAACTTCAGCCAGTTAAATGTTCCAAATTTTATCAGACATCATCCAGCTTTCCAATTCCAAACTTCCTTCCTCGCTATTATTCTGAAACAAATTTTCATCCAGCATCCATGGCTCCAGATTAAGATTTACTTCCTCCACTTCCTTCTCGTACTGGAATACTTTAATATCAAATTTAGAAAAATCTGTCATCCAATCTTCAATCTCCATTGCTGGTTCAACTTCATCTACGAAATAAATGGCTTTGAGACTTTCTGTAGGAACCTCAGCAATTTCTGCTTCATCAGGAGCACTAACCATTGCCATTGCAATATCGTTAAAACCGCTGTTTTCCAATAATCGTTTCCAAAAAGTTTGTGCACTTACAGTAAAACTAATTAATACAAAACTTACTATTACTGCTGCCGACCTTAAAATTGCTTTCTGAACATTGTTTTTTGTCTTCATGGCTTTTGTTTTAGTTTTCTTGAACGTTTTTTGTTTTCGATTTTTTGAAGTTTACTCTTCATTTCTGTTTCTTGTTTTTCTACCGTCTTTAAGACGTTGCTTTTCTGCTTACGTTACACTTTGTAAAGAACTTTTTTTAAAACTGTACTTTCTTTTACATCGTTGTTTGCATTACAAATATATGTATTTTATTTGGTACTATGCAACACAAAGTACCATATTTTTTAAATAAACATATAAAACAAAGATTCTATCTTTCTCTTTTCCTGTATTTTCAAGCATTTTAAAAAAATGTATTTTTATGAAAAAATAAATAAAGACACCTTCACACTTAACAATAAATGCAAAAATGAGACCTATACCGAAGAATTAATTCTAAGAATTTTGTTTATATCTTTTTGATATCATGTTAAAAACTCAAAAGAAATAGTTCACAATTCCCCCTACTGCGATTTGTTTTTGAACTTTTTAAATGAGAATTTTAATCGCTTAATTATGCAGAAACGGAAATAAACATATTCTACATTTAACTTCTATTTAATATAAAATATAGAAAGAAAAGTTTCCTTTGCCCAACAATTTGAAAAGAGTTAAAAAAGTAAATAACAGCTGAATGAAACCAAGTTATTTCGTAAGGCAAAACCCAAACTCTATGAACCACTTTTCAATAAAATGCTACTTCTGTAGCACACTATCCCGATATGTTATTATCCCGCAATTAACTTAACATTCAATATTTATCTAAAATCCAAATCTATGATTAAAAAAATCAGTTTTTTATTAGTAGTACTCATCGTTTCATCAGCTGCTATTATACACGCACAGGTTACTACATCCAGTATGGGTGGACGTGTTACTGATGCTGAAGGAGCTGTAATAGGTGCAACAGTGATTGCTACACACACCCCTTCAGGAACAACTTATGGTACTGTAACCAATGTAGAAGGGCGATTCAACCTAAACGGTATGCGTGTAGGCGGACCTTACTCTGTAAAAGTTACTTTTATTGGATATGGCGCATACACGCAAAACAACATTACTTTGAGTTTAGGTGAAAATTATGTGATGAATGTTGTACTCTCTGAAGAAACATTATCCTTGGATGAAGTTCTTGTTACGGCAACCCGCACAAAATTCTCTAATGAAAAAACAGGAGCGGTGACCAATATCACAAACGACCAGATCGAAAATTTACCTACAGTAAACCGTAGCATTATGGACATTACCCGCCTTTCTCCTTATGGAGGTGATGGCATGAGCTTTGTCGGCACAGATGGCCGTACGGCAAACTTTACTGTTGATGGAGCTAACTTCAACAATAACTTCGGATTGAGTGATGATCTTCCCGGCGGAGGCAATCCAATCTCTATTGAAGCTATTGAAGAAATGCAAGTTGTAATTGCTCCATACGATGTGAGGCAAACTAACTTTATAGGTGGTGGCGTAAACGCTATTACAAAATCCGGTACAAATACCTTCAAAGCGAGTGCTTATACCTATCACAGAAATGAAAATATGCGCGGAGATGCTGTTAAAAGTCAGCTAATTGAAGGAGCACGTGAAAAAGACCGTAACACAACATATGGTTTCACTTTAGGTGGTCCGATTATCGAAAACAAATTGTTCTTCTTCATAAACGCAGAAAAGGAAGAAACACCAACAATTGCCAATCGTTGGAGAGCCTCGACCGATGGTGTTGCCGATCCGGACAATTTTATCTCCCGCACAACAGAAAACGATCTTAAAACGGTTTCTGATTTTGTTAGAAATAAATATGGATATGAAACGGGATCATACACAAGTTTCCCTGCAGATGAAAGCAACAAAAAGCTGCTTGCCCGTATCGATTGGAATATTACAGACAAACATCGTTTAGCATTACGCTATAACTACACTAAGAATTCGTCATGGAGATCACCTAATGCATCTTCTATGGACGGAGGTACTCGTATGTCTGAGGCAAGAATGTCACAGGCTTCAATGTCATATGCCAACTCGATGTATTCGATGGACAACCTTGTTCATTCATTCTCTTTTGACTTAAATAGTCGTTTATCGGAAAACATCTCTAACCAATTCCTGGCAACCTTCTCTAAACTTGACGATATTCGCGGAACAAATTCTGCTGAATTTCCTTTTATCGACATTTTGAAAGACGATCAGGCATACCTCTCTTTAGGTTACGAACTATTTACCTGGAACAACGGTGTTCACAACAATGTATGGAACATTAAAGATGAAGTGACTTATTATTTAGGTAATCATAAAATTGTTGGCGGTATTGCTTACGAATACAAGATGGCTGATAATGCTTATATGCGTAACGGTACCGGTTATTATCGTTACTCAAGTCTTGACGACTTCTTAAACGAAGGCACACCAGAAATTGTAAACCTAACTTATGGTTACGATGGCGAAGCTAATCCTGCAGCTCGTGTAACAAGTAACAAAATTGGAGTTTATGCTCAGGACGACTGGAGTGTTAACGAAAGATTCAAACTTTCTTATGGTCTTCGCATTGATGCACTTGTCTTTAACAATAATGATTTGATAACAAATCAAGCCATCAAGGAACTTGATTATTCTGGTCGTAGTATTGATACAGGAAAATGGCCTTCTACCAATATCATATTCTCACCTCGTGTAGGTTTTGTATGGGATGCTTCTGGCGACAAGAGCTTGAAAGTTCGTGGTGGTACCGGTCTATTCTCGGGTAACTTACCTCTTGTATTCTTCACCAACATGCCAACCAATGGCGGTATGGTACAGTACCAAGCACATCTTAATGCCAATACTCAAATCATTGATGGTTACACTGGTCCTTATATAGAAAAGAACGAGAAAAAGTATATTGATATGTCACAGTTTGCCGGTGGTTTTGTAACAGATGCCAACGGGAAAGCCAACATCTCAGCCCTTTATGACAAATTAGCGTCAATTGGTTACCCTACAACTATATCACCCGAAGACGGGGTAGCTCCTTCTTCATTTGCTGCTGTATCTTCAGATTTCAAGATGCCACAAGTATGGAAAACGTCACTTGCTGTTGACTATGCATTCCCAACATCTTTCCCACTCTCAGCAACAATAGAAGGAATCTTCAACAAAACGATCAACGGTGTTTCTATTTCCGATTGGAGTATTCCAAATGTAGGTGGCTTCGCCCGTTTCAACGGTGTTGACAATCGTCCGATTTATCCTGCCGGTTATCGTATCAACAAAAAAGCATTCGTGTTAGAAAACACAAGCCGCGGTTATGGCTGGTCAGCCAATTTCACGTTAAATGCTCAACCAACAAAATGGCTCAGCATGATGGCTGCCTATACACACATAGTTGCTAAAGATGTAACCGGCATGCCGGGATCTAATCCGGAATCTGCATTTACATACGTTCCAACAGTAGAAGGTCCGAACAACATTAAATTGCACAATTCTCAGTACACCACACCCGATCGTCTTGTACTATCGCTTACTGCCCACGACAAAAGCGGAAACCACTATGGCATTATCTATGAAGGATGGCGCGGTGGAGCTAACGAATCATATATGACGGTTAACGATATCAATGGCGACGGTTACAACTACGATGCAATCTATGTTCCAACCGACGACGAAGTAGCAAGCAATGAGTTCCGTTTTGTTTCAGCAGACGATAAAACTCGTTTTATGGACTATGTGCATGGCAATGATTATTTGAAAGATCAACAAGGCAAGTATGCAGAAGCCTACAGCGTTTACTCTCCATGGGTACATCGTGTAGACTTTAGCTACAAACATGATTTTGCACTTAAAGCAGGTAATAACGAACACAAATTACAACTTAGCTTTGATGTCAAAAACGTGATGAACTTCTTCAATTCTGATTGGGGCGTGGCTAAATATTTGAATCCGGAAATTGGCTCGGATGCTCGTATCCTAAAATACGAAGGTGTTGATGCCGACGGCGTGGCTACATTCTCTACACCCGCTTCAATCCATGGCAATACGCGAACATTCACTCCAAGCTACACATTGGGTCAATGTTGGTATGCATCAATCGGCATCAAATATATTTTCAACTAATTAAAAGTTCTGACAATTATGAAATTAAAAAACATATTTCCATTTTTCGTTGCAATGCTTGCCCTAATGACAAGTTGTAACGATGAAGAAACTATGACATTTCTTGATGAAATTCAAGTATCGTCGTCTTACGTCTCTATCCCAGTAGATGGAGGTTCTACATCCATTACTGTAACAGCTAAAGATAGCTGGACAATAGAAAAGGTAACTACCGATAAAGATGATGTTGAGTGGTTGTCAATTTCTTCAACTTCTGGCGGTGCCGGAGAAACAGATCTTACATTCTCTGCTCCAACTGCTATAGATGGTCGCACTGCAGAGGTTCTAATTCAATGTGCAGGCGAAACTCAGCGAATAAATATCATTCAGGGTTTGGCAACAATTTCACCTGCTACATGTAAGGAGATAATTGACGGACCTGACAGTAAGACCTATCGTGTAACCGGAGTTTGTACGGGAATAACCAACACAACTTACGGCAACTGGTATTTGGAGGATGAAACAGGTTCTATTTATATATATGGTACTCTCGACGCGAAGGGAGGAACGAAAAACTTTTTAAGTTGGGGACTTGAAGTGGGTGACGAAATTACTATTGAAGGCCCAAAATCTACCTACAAAGGAAGCCCGCAATTGGTAAATGTAACAGTTATCAATATCAATAAATCACTTGTGAAAGTTGATTCGGTAGCAAATGCAGAGCTTCCGGTTGAAGGTGGTGAATTTACAGCCTACCTTACCTGTAAAGGAGAAGGAGTATCGGTAGAAATCCCTGAAGATGCCAAGTCATGGTTATCCATTTCATCTATACAGGCAGCAGGAACAAATACTGTTGTGAAATTCCAGGCCGCTGCCAATAGCGAAGGAGACCGTGAAACTACCATTACATTCAGCACTACCGATGGAACTAAAAACTATACTTCACAAACAACTCTTAGCCAGGCAGGTGCTATTCTAGAAGTATCTATTGCCGAATTCCTTGCAGCTGAAGTTGGCAATACACAATATCGTTTATCAGGTGTTATTACCAATATCTCCAATACTACATATGGTAATTTATACTTGAAAGATTTCTCAGGTGAAACCTATGTTTATGGCATCGAAGATTTCCAGGATAAAGGTTTGAAAGAGGGCGACATCATCACAATTGTTGGAAAACGTGCCGCATATAAAGGAAATCCACAAGTAGGTGGTGCTGTTTTGGAAAGCTCGATTCCTGTAACTCCTTCTACCATTGCCGAGGTACTGACCAAAGAAGACGACGCAAATACATATTTTATGGTAACCGGCGAAATCACAACGATCACTAATAATACATACGGTAATCTTTATTTGAAAGATGGCGACAGCGAAATTTTGTTGTATGGCTGTTATCCGGGTTATGGCGCAAGTGGCGACGATAGAAAATACCTGTTAGAAGACAAAGGCATTAAGGTTGGCGACACACTAACAGTAATTGCAACTAAGGGTTCCTATAAAGGAACACCTCAACTTGCACACGGTATCTATTTCAGTCACGTAAGTGCAGAATAAAATGTACTATTCTTCCATTATTAATTTTATGGAGTAAATAAAAAAAAGAGGCTGTCCAATTTTACTTTTTGGACAGCCTTTGTTTTTATTTTGGCTACAGTAATTCTACCTGATATTATTAAACCCGGATTAAATAAACCTTGTTATCTGTCTTGATAATCTTTCAAAATAAATAAAATGCATCATTCAATAAGTTGGAAAAAATCAGTTGTTATCACGTTTTTGATGTGCTTAAACGGAATTCTTCTAGCCCAGCCAATTGGGTATTACAATGGAACAGAAAATCTCTCAGGTGAACAGTTAAAGTCGGCACTGCATGAAATCATCAAAGGCCATGTGGACTTTTCCTATTCACACGCCCGGGATATCATTAATTATTCCGATGCTGATCCCAACAATCCCAATAATGTAACCCTCTTCTATACTCAGGAGTCGCGGAATGCAAGCAATTATGGAAGCGGTGGCGACTATATTAACCGCGAACATGTTTGGGCCAAATCACACGGCTATTTCGAAGATATTCGCTCGATGAATGGCGATGCACACAATCTTCGTCCGGCAGATGCATCGGTAAACGAGGATCGCAGCAACTTAGATTTTGATGATATTCAACCTAACGGAACCCGACACACGGAAGCCACCGAGTGCTGGTACAGTTCTACCGCCTGGGAGCCCGGCCCGTTAACCAAAGGACAAGTAGCGCGCATATTATTTTACATGGCCACCCGTTACGAAAGTGAAAATGGAGAAATCGATCTTGAACTGGTTGACAAATTAAGCAACTATCCACTACCTCAATTCGGAAAACTTTCAACACTTCTGAAATGGAACAACGAATACCCACCAAGCGACTTTGAACGCCGGAGAAACGAACGCATCTTCGAAATTCAGCAAAACAGAAATCCATTTGTCGACAACCCTGATTTTGCAAATTTGATCTGGAACAACGGTTCATTGAAAAACATCCAGTTCTCCGAATTGGAAATGACACCGGAAACACCGGCAATTGGCAAAGATGCAACGATTTCAGTGAAAATTAACTCATCAACTGCTCCCGATAGTGTTTTACTATTCTGGGGAGATACATACGACTCAAAAGAAAATAAAGCAGAAATGACCCTGAATTCCGGTAAATACTCAGCACAACTTACTTTTAACAATATGGAAGCCGGAGAAACAGTCTACTTTTTAATGCAGGCTTTTTCAGGAGAAGATACATCTGATACAAGAGGATCTTATATTTTCCCTAAAACCATCTCAGAAGAAGAATTAACTCTGATAACCACCGTTCAGGGAACAACTGCGAAAAGCCCTTTACTTGAACAGGAAGTTACGGTTGCAGGCCGAATAACCGCAAACTTTGATAACGCGGTTTACATTCAGCAAAAAAACACAACCCAAAGAGCAGGAATTTGTATCTATAATTCTTTAAAAACCGGAAATATTGGTGACAGTGTCATTGTTAAAGGGACAGTTGTCGAATACGCTGGCTTAACCGAATTATCAGACATCAATTATTTTTTCAATTTTAAAAATAACGATAGTATTACACCGCAGCTAATAAACACTCAGGAATTAGGTGAAAATCTGGAAGGGATGCTGGTTACAATCGAAAATGTAACCTTTAAAAATGCAGGAGTAAGAGTAACCGATGCCAATACTTCGTTTACATTTTCTGACGATTACGGCGAAAGTGTACTGTTTTCGGCATGGAGCTCAAGACTTGTTGGCAAGAAAATTCCGAGTGGAAAAGTAAATATTACAGGTGTTGTTTCCGAATACAACGGTTCGTACCAGATCCTTGCAAGAGATATCAGCGACTTTTCTTCAGTTCCTACAAGTGCGCCCCTTGCTTTAAAATTTGAAAACGACATTACAATCTACCCAAATCCGACCAGCAATCAACTCTATTTCTCCACTACAGAGAATATTAGTTCAGTTGAAATTTTCTCGGCAAACGGACAATTAAAACTAAAAATTAAAAATCCGGCAACATCAATCAACACTTCCGGATTAAACGAAGGCATCTATTTATTAACTATAACAACGGAGGAAAACGAGTTAATCCACAAAAAATTTGTGATTAGCCGGTAAATATTTCTTTCAAAGGAAAAGGAAAGCTCAGTTTGACTTATTATATCAAGCTGAGCTTTTTAATTTGTAAACTTCATATAAAGCCAGAGCGTTCAATCCCAAACATTTCAGCAGAATAGCTGTTTTTATTTCAGGAATTCGTATTTTTGCGGCCAATTTATTCGGGAAATTCAGGATTAGTACAATGGAACAACAAGAAATAAACAGCATGTTGGAGGAGAAGGGTTATATCGATGAAGCGATTGATCCGGCAGTAAAATTGGTTGAAGAAATCAACCGTTTAAAGAAAGAAAAGAATGCAGTAATCCTCAGCCATTTTTATGTTGAAGGAGAATTACAAGATATTGCGGACTATGTTGGCGACAGTCTGGGACTGGCACAGGCAGCAGCAAATACAGATGCCGAAATGATTGTTTTTGTCGGTGTACATTTTATGGCAGAAACTGCAAAAATTATTAATCCCAACAAAAAAGTTATTCTGCCCGATTTAAAAGCCAGCTGTTCGTTAGCCGAATCGGCCCCGGCAGAAAAGTTTGCTGAGTTTAAGGCAAAATATCCCGACCACAAAGTTATAACCTACATTAACGCAACGGCCGCCCTAAAAACAATGACCGACATTGTTTGCACCTCGGCCAATGCCAAACAAATTGTAGAAAGCTTTCCGAAAGACCAAAAGCTGATTTTTGCACCCGACAAGAACCTGGGTGGTTATATTAACAGTATTACCGGCCGCGAAATGGTATTGTGGGACGGCGCCTGCATGGTTCACGAACAATATTCGGTAGAAAAGATTATTGATTTGATGGATAAAAATCCGGATGCTGAATTTATTGCACATCCCGAATGCGAAAAGCCGGTACTTCTTTTGGCAAAACATATTGGCTCAACCACTTCGTTGCTTAACTATGTACAAAACAACGAAGCCAAAAAGTTTATTGTAGCTACCGAAAGCGGTATTCTGCACCAAATGACCAAGGCCTGCCCCGATAAAATATTTATCCCTGCTCCATCGGTTGATTCAACCTGCGGTTGCAACGACTGCGAATACATGAAACTAAACAGTTTGCAAAAACTGTATATCTGTTTAAAACACGAACTGCCGGAAGTAACGTTACCTAAAGATGTAATTGAAAAAGCACGTATTCCGATTCAGCGCATGCTGGATATTTCGAAATAATACCAATTTTATTTTGAAGTTAGCGTTAAATTGTTTTGAATATTTTGAGTTTAGGCGAGTTGAAAAATTAAGGCATAGCCTAAGCTACGGTGCAATTTTTCAGCGAAGTATAAGCTCAAAAGAACAAGAGAATAATGCTAATTTCAATGTAATATTGGTATAAAAGCTTCAGATCAGATAAAAGGATTTTGAAGAAAACATACTAAAAGCCCGGAGTTGTATACAAACAATTATACAACCCCGGGCTTTTTTCTGGACTAATTCAATATTCGAGGTGTTTTAATTTCCCTAACCCTATCTCTTATCCCTGTCTGACTGCGTTAGCCAGGCAGGTTTCCCTACCAGCAACTACCCTATATACACAAATATTTACGGATGCTATTTCCTAAACTACCTCTGAGATGTGGCGCATGGAATGCCTGTTTTCTGAACAACTGAATAAATGCGCCTTTTAATAACCTTTATTATTACCCCGGGTTGTACTCTCCGTCAGTTGACGGATCGTTTACCCGGGGCTAGTCACATTTAATCCCTCCGGGATTTTCTGACGCTGGCGGCGTCAAACGTGAATAACCCGGTGTGCCTGCCAGAGTGCAGCGAAGGTAGGAAACACCGGGAAAATCAGTCACAACAAACTCGTCCGGCGAAGCAAGTTGTTCTACGCTCTGCTCTTTCCCCGGACGACATCACAATGCTGTCTTTAAAGAATACCTAAAAGATGTATAGAAGGTAAATTCGTGAAGGGAAACCTGGCTTGCGCAGTCAGGGAAGGATAAGAGGATGGGTTAGATTTTGGGGACATACTACAAATAGAAAAGACATAAAGAAATGCTTCACACAATAAATTAGCCCCCGGAAACTTCAAGCAATCCCAATAAACTGTTAATTATAGAAAAATCCTTTTTTTCGTCCGTGTCTTTTCAGGTTACGGTATTCCCAGGGCTGCATTCGCTCGTATTTTTGAAAGAACTGTGTAAAACTACTCTGCGAAAAACCGAGCATTTTGGCAATGTCTTTAAACGTATAATTGGTATGCTCTACCAGGTCGCAGGCCACCAAACGCAGGTATTTGGTTACCCATCCATGAACAGTCATGCCTGTCAGGCAACGTATTGCCCCGTCGAAATACCTGTAGTCGACACCCATAATTCTGGCATAAGCCCTGGCGTCGAGTTTCCCGTAAGTGCGAACCTTATCGGCAAACAAATCGATGTAATTGTTTCCGCTAAGCACATTCTCCTTTACAAAGCCCGACAATCGCCTGGCATCTTTCGAAGGATTTTCGACCAGCCCGGCATACAATTGAGCAGGTACAATAGGTGTAAACTGAATATCAGACATAAGGCGGCATTTTTCAAAGCATTAATATACATCAAAATCCCCACATTTCCACCCGAATTCTTTATTAAGTTACATATTTTCATAAATTATCAGGCGATATTCTTTATCAAGCTACGTTTTTTAATAAATATTAGCGGCAATTACTTTAGCAGAATACGTATCCTGATAAATATTTGACCCAACATTTTTACCAAAATACGTAGTTTCATAAAAGTTAGCGACAAATATTTTAGGAGAATACGCTATTTCATAAAATATACAATCCACAATAGGATTGACAGAAACAAAAAAATCCGATCTGCATCGTTTAAAACATGTACAAATCGGATTTTTTTGTTTGAAAAAGCGTTTTATTAGCGCAGTGGCACCACAATCGAATCGGTAGCGACTATGTTTTCCACCAACAGGTTTTGCTGCGATACCTCAATGGCACGCAACAGCGTTTTGTCAATCTTTTTAATAATCGGATAAAATCCCTCTTCGCCCATAATATTACGGGCAATATAGGCCTTGAGCTGTGTATTAATAATATCGCCCGATATTTTTAATCCTTTGCTATCTCTTTTAACGCCTTTTTCTGAAGCATAACTTACAAAATCAGCCAGCGCATTCTTTTTGTCTAAATAACTGTCGAAATCATCGGCAGTAGTCAGCTTTGCAAGCTCTTCGCGATGCGCATCGGCATACGAATAAGCAAACGAATAAATAAGTCCTTTACGGTAAATACTGGTAAAATACTCCGAATTTCCGGTGGTATCAACCGGTACAAAAAAGTCGGGCATAATTCCGCCACCTCCGTAAACAACACGTCCGCCTTTGGTTTCGTAACGTAACGAATCGACAAAATGAATGCTGTCGGCTACCAGCTGCTCCATATTGTGAAACCGCTCGTAAATATTGTTGTAATACTCTTCGTTACCTCCTTCGTACGAACTTTGAATACAACGTCCGCTGGGCGTATAAAAGCGCGCCACGGTAAGACGAAGAGCAGAACCATCGCTTAAAGGAATTTGTTCCTGTACCAAACCTTTTCCAAACGAACGGCGACCAATTACAATACCCCGGTCGTTATCCTGCATGGCACCTGCAAAAATCTCGCTTGCCGATGCCGAAAACTCGTCGATCATTACATAAACACCAATATTGGCAAACGAGTTTTTACCCGATGCATTGTAGGTTTTTCGCGGCTGATTCATTCCTTCGGTATATAAAATTGGTTCTCCCTTTTCAAGAAACTCGTCGACCATTTGCAAAACGCCAACCAGCGATCCACCGGGATTATTTCTTAAATCAACAATCACCTTCTTGGCGCCCAGTCCTTCCAGTTTTTTTATTCCCTGAACAAACTCGTCGTAGGTAGTATTGGCAAAACGGCTTACTTTTATAAAACCGGTTTCATCGTCTATCATATACGATACATCTACACTGTAAATAGGAATGTCGCCGCGGGTAATTTCAAAATCCAGCACATCATCATAACCTTTACGAACGATTCCCACATGCACCTTCGAATTTTTCTCGCCACGCAACAAGCTTAATACGGTTTTATTCCGCACATCAACCCCGGCAATAAGCGAATCATCGACAAGCACAATACAATCGCCCGGAAGTATTCCAACTTTACTCGACGGCCCCCCTGAAATAACCTCAACTACACGAACAGTATCTTCCTGAATAGAAAACTGTACCCCGATTCCGGAGAAATTTCCCTGCATTTCTTCCTGCACCTCCTGCATATCGCGTGCAGGAATATACGAAGTATGCGGATCAAGGCTCTTCAGAAGCTCAGGAATGGTTTCCTCAATAATTTCTCCAGTGTTTACACTGTCCACATATCCGCGGTCGATAAGATCCAGTATGGTTGAAATTTTATTGGGCTGATTAAATCCCATTCCGCCAAAAACGGGCTGTGTATTTCTATTCAGCATATTCCCCACCAGAATTCCAATGGCAACCGAAACGGCAATAAGCGTAGGAAGCAGTATTATTGTTTTTTTGTTCATGTAAAAAAGGTTGGAAGCCCGAATCTAAAAATAGAAATCAGCACTTCATGTTACTATCAGTTATTTCGAATAAGGCATCGTAATGCCTAAAACCTTCAATTAAATATCCACCTGACGCACCTCAATATCGGCACGTTTTAACAGGTTTATACCATCTTCAATCCTGTAATTTTCGGTAAAAACCACTCGTTTTATACCCGCCTGAATGATTAGTTTAGAACATTCGATACAAGGCGACGATGTAACATACAGCGTTGCTCCGTCGCAGTTATTTCCCGACTTGGCAACTTTTGTAATGGCATTGGCTTCGGCGTGCAGAACGTAGGGTTTTGTTTTATTATTCTCGTCTTCACACACATTTTCAAATCCCGCCGGAGTTCCGTTGTATCCGTCAGAAATAATCATTTTATCTTTTACGATTAAGGCGCCAACCTGCCGTCTTTTACAATACGAATTTTGCGCCCATATATCAGCCATTTTCAAATAGCGTTGATCGAGTAGTTCCTGTTTTTTATCCTCAGTCATTTTAATATTTATTGAATGGGTATCTGTTTTTTATATTGATTACAAATGTAATATTGATTTTAAATTATTACTGGAATTATAACACACAGAATTGTTTAGAGTTTGATTTTAAGAATTTTTAAATGTTGAGAAACAAAAAACGCCGCAAAAAGCGGCGTTAAAAAGTCATTTAACTTAGATTGTTTATTCTTTAATCAATAGCCAAACGTCGGAATACTTAGGAAAAGCCTGACGAATCTGGCTAACTCTGCTTCGTGCTTCACTTTCGCTTTTATACGAATTTACACAAACACGGTAATAACCTGTTTCGCTGTGCAAAATAATAGGAGTGAATCCTTCTTCGAGTAAAGTTGTACGGTAATTTTTTGCATTATCCAGTTGCCCGAAAGACCCGATAATTACAAAGAAGGTATTATCTGCATTGGCAGTTTGTTCACTCTGGTTCGTAAACGAAACCTGCTCTTTTCGTATTGCAATTGGTTTTTCGTCCAGTACCGGTGCCGGCTCAGCTTTTGTCTCTGTAGTGGCGGTAGTAGTAGGAACAGTAAATACTTTTGTTTCGGTAGTCGGATCTGAAGTATATTCCGACTGCGCAGGTTGTTTTATGGTTTTACAAGAAGAAACAACCAAAACCATAGCGATTAAGATGAGAACGATCCTATTCATTTCTGTGTAATTTTTTTCTGTTTATAAACTGAGCAAATATACGGAAATGCCCTGTTCGCGTTTGGGTATTACAACGCAAGTTTTGCACATGATGTTGTTTGCAACTACTATTTTTCAGGAAATTATCAGCATCTTTTCCCTTTGGCACCGGCGCCGCCACCACCAAAAAACAACATAACACCAATCAGGAATCCAAAATTATACCATCCTCCGGCATTTGGGAAAGCATAAATTTCGTAATCGGTAAACAAGCTTGCAATAAAACTAAAAAGCAAGATAAACCCATGGAGGATTCCTTTAAAGAAACCGGGAGGATTTCCAATATTCTCGAACGATTGAGTGGCGCATCCGGTAAAAAACAGTGCAGCAGCTACAAATAAAACAAACAAAAGTTTCTTCATCTCTCAAAATTTTAGGGAAGTTAGTTGTATTGTTATAAAAGAGCAAATAACTGGCATCTGTTATTCCCGAATAATGCTCTTCATAAAAGAGATGAATCCTGGGGTATTTAAACTTGAATTCAGCATTACAAAATGAGGGCTTCTCATTTCCGGTTTATTGTAAGCAACGGTTTCAAAATTATCCTGGCGGAATACCGTTCCTCCAAATTCTTCCACCATCAGTTGCCCGGGAGCCGTATCCCATTCCGAGCACGGACCGGCTTTCAGGTACATATCGGCATTTCCCAAAATCATTTGCACCTGTTTTTTCGAACTCCCGCAATGAATTATTTCAACCGAAAATTCCCGTTTTATTTTTTCAATCAACTCTGCCTCGCGCGGTTTAAAAAACGACCGGCTGGTGGCAATACGAATGGCCTCATCCATTTTAAGGTTTTTGGTTACTTTCCGGGAACTGCCTTTTTGGTCAAACTCGTATATTCCCTCACCTCTTTTACAGTACCACCCGGTTTTAATTAGTGGCTGGTAAATCCATCCTTCCTCTGGCTGTGTTTCTTTTATCAAAGCCAGATTTATACAAAATTCACCATTTCGTTTTATAAATTCTTTTGTTCCATCCAGCGGATCTACCAAAAAATAGTGTTCCCAGTTTCTACGTTCTTCGTAGGCAGGAATCGAATTTTCTTCATCAAGAACAGGAATATCGGGAAAAAGAGACTTCAGTCCTCTGTTAATAATTTTGCTCGAAGCTTTGTCGGCCCGTGTAACCGGAGAATTATCAGCTTTCAGTTCCTCACTGAAATTATCGCTTGCATAAACTTCCAGAATTGCTTCTCCGGCAGTTGCAAGAATCGAGAAAACTGATTTTAGCTTTTTTTCTTCCATTGTTATTCGGTTTTCGTAAAATTAGTCCATCGTATTTTCTTTACACGCATATAATCAAAAAAAGAAAATCATTTAAATGTTTCTTTACACAAATGTCAAGTCAAGCGTGCTCTTGCTCGCCAGACCTTGTTCATTTTTGCTTTTTCTTATTAAAAAAAGACTCACATAGCTACGGCTATGCTAACTTTTTTAAATTTCGAAAAATTCAAAAAGCAACAACGACTTACACGTAATTTCACACTGGACTTAACATTAAGCTATTTCTGATTTCTGTGCGTTTTTTTGTTAATCCACCAACGAACCATCAGAAATTTAGTAACTTGAATGCAATTTCGAGACGGTCATGAAACTTTGGAATGAAAAACATACCAACCGTGAAGCAGCTGTAGCCGGAAGATTTTATCCGGGAACAAAACAGGAACTTGAAAACAAGTTAGCTTCGTTGTTTGATTCTGTTTCTGAAAAACCACAAAAACAACTTCCCTTACAAGCCTTAATTTCGCCACATGCAGGTTATGTTTTTAGCGGAAAGGTGGCAGCTGCAGCGTTCAGCCAGATTCCCGAAAATGCAGATTACAAACGTGTTTTTATTTTGGCTTCGAGCCATCAGTTTCATTTTAACGGAGCATCGGTATACACTTTAGGAAATTACGAAACGCCGCTGGGCGAAATAAAAGTTGACCGGAAACTGGCAACAGAACTGGCAGATTCTTCCGATGTTTTTAAAGACAAGCCGGATGCACACCTTTACGAACACAGTCTTGAAGTACAGCTTCCGTTTTTGCAATACAAACTTGGTACTGGTTTTAAACTTGTTCCGATTATACTGGGTACAAGTAATTCATCCGATTGTAAAAAACTGGCCCAAGCACTTTCGCCCTACTTTACACCCAAAAACCTTTTTGTAATCAGTACCGATTTTTCGCATTATCCGGGTTACGACGATGCCAGTAAAATTGATTATATAACTGCCGGTTCCATTTGTACAAACAACCCGGAACGTTTGCTTTCTACATTAAAAAACAATGCAGAATTACCTGTTGAGAACCTTTCCACATCGCTTTGTGGCTGGACATCGATTTTAACCTTGCTCTATTTAACCGAAGGCAAAACCTATGAATTTGCCCAAATTGAGTACCAAAACTCGGGTGATGCAAAAATGTACGGCGACAAAAGCCAGGTGGTTGGCTATTGGGCAATTGCTGTTTTCGACGAAAATGTTCCTTTTGTTATTTCCGATGAAGACCAAAAAGAAATTATTGAGGTTGCCCGGACATCAATTACGAAATATATTCAAACCGGAAAAAAAATAAAATTACCTCCTCCAAAATCGGATAGTATATTATCGACAAAAACAGGAGCTTTTGTTAGTGTATATGTTAAAGGTGAATTGCGAGGCTGCATTGGTGGTTTTGCCCAGAAAAAAACATTAAATGAATTAATTCAACAAATGGCGGTTTCTTCGGTTTGCGACCACCGTTTTGATGCTGTTAAATCTAAAGAATTGAAATACATGACCCTTGAAGTTTCGGTGCTTTCGCCTTTAAAAAAAATTAAATCAGCTAAAGAAATAGTACCGGGCCGCCATGGAATTTACATCCGAAAAGGATTAAACACCGGAACCTATTTACCACAGGTTGCAAAAAAAACAGGTTGGAATGTTACTGAACTCTTAGGACACTGCTCGCACGACAAAGCCGGTTTGGGCTGGGACGGATGGAAAACCGCCGAACTGTTTACTTACGAAGCAGTCATTATTAAAGAAAACTAAGCAAAAATTTCCTGTAAAACCTTTAAGGATTTAATCTCGCCCAAATCGTCGAAATGCAACTGAAAATAATCCAATAAAACAGAAAGCAGGTAATCGCGCATGCTTCTGGATATTTTCAACCGGGCCAGTTCGTTTATTTTTAACTGCGAGAGTTGAATAAGGTATTCTGTAGCTTCTTTACGGGCAAACATCGGATGTGGCGGTTCAAAAGGCACAACAGCACCTTTTCGCAAATCAAACCAACCTTCAAAACCAACTTTTGTGGTATCGGGCATAAATCCCATGTACTCAGTTAAACGAAATAAAAAATAAAGATGAAAATTCGCCCAACCCTCTTCCATCAGATCGAAATACAACAATGCATTTTTTATAAAGTCGTAAAGCTCCGTATAACTTTCCTGCTCGTGAATGGTTTTATACAGCACTTCAGCCAGAAAAATAGCCTGGGTTGTTTTGGTAATATCAAAGGGGAGATTCTGATAGGTATGGTTGCTTTTAATCTCTTTTATCCGGTGAATATCACTCGATTTTTTTTGATAAGCCACCAAATCGACCAAATACAAAGGCTGAAGCAAACCGGCTTTATTTTTCGACTTTCTGCTTCGTGCGGCATTTACCATGTAAGTCTGCCTTCCGAACTCGCGTGTAAACAGGGTTGCTATTACACTGCTTTCGCCATACTTGATAAAATGTAAAACTATGCCTTCGCTGCTTATTTGCATAACCTTAGATCAAAGTTAAGAGTCTGCATTTCACTTCAAAAGGTTAAAAATATACGTTTTAGTTGATAAACAACAATTTGGTTATATGTGTTTCTTCGCCGTTTTTATCGTTACAAAATACCAGGTAAACACCCGTTTTTACACGATTCCCGTTTAAGTTTTTACCGTCCCAAACAGCCTGTCCACCCAGCGATGTGGTTTTATAAACCAGGTTACCACTAATATCCGTAATTTTTATATCGGTATTCTCAATCAGCCCGGCAATGGTTACCGGCCCGTCATAGGTTTCACGCACAGGATTGGGATAAACATATACATTGTTATAAGTATTGTTTCCTCCGGTAGCTTCTCCCTGGTAGGATATCAAACCTTTATCGGTTCCAAAAAATACTTCGCCATTTTTCTGATTGATGGTAATTGCCGTAATCGTATTCGAAAGCAATGCGCTATTTTCGGCAGTGAAATGCAAAATCTCCTGCTCACCTGTTTCCGAAATAAGAAAAACACCTGAATTTTTTGTTCCCACCCATTTACGGTTTGCTCCATCAACAGCAATTGCAGTAACAGTTTCGGTCTCCAGTAACGGATGATAAATTCCATCGCCCAAATCCAACCCGGGCTGCGATGCATAAAAAGTCTCTGACGACCAGATTCGCGACGGATTATTATAAACCGCCACCCCTTTTGCGGTACCAATCCAGATTGCTCCATCCTTATCTTCCGCAATGGAAAATACATCGTTCATACGAGTTATATACTCATCGTTCCCTGAGTTATAATACGAAGTAACCAACAACTGTTTTTTCTGCTCCCCGGTTTTATCAACAACATAGGCATCGTGTCCACTCAAAACCAGCATCCACTTATCTCCGTTTTGATTTACAATTATATCGCCCAGATTGTAGCGGTTTTTAACTGCCGATAACTCAAACGATTCCCATTCACCAGCCGGCGAAAGTTTATGTAAGTTATGCGGACATTCGGAGTTAGTTATCCATAAATTCCCCTCTTTATCGAAAGCCAGTCCACCAATTCGGGTATAGGGTTCGTTGGGTTGTTGGGGCAAGGCCGATTCCAAAGGGCTATTCAAATGTGTATAACGCTGAATAAATTCATTGTTTCTATATTCAAGAAGCCCCCCTCCCCAGCTGGCCACAAAAAAATGATTTTCATCGTTGGGATCTACCTCAATAGCAAGTATGTTATGATAACCTGATAATTCTGAATGATTACTTTTATTAAAATAAGTCCATTGTCCATCGTTAAAACGTTGAAAAGTGGGTGCTTTAAAACCAGTTGTACCTCCCGGAGCAATCCACAAGGCAGATCTGGAATGGTATAAGGAAAATACATTATTATCAGAAGGCCCGCCTGGAAATATCTTTTCAAAGCTTTCTCCGCTTATTCTGACCAACACACTGTTGTAATCGGCAACCCATATAGAACCATCTGATGAAACTCCTGTACTTCTCGGATTTGCTGATGCTACCTGTTCATTTTCAAAATTGTATTTACCGATTTTGCCGATTATTGTATGTGTATTATCAACCACAAAAACATCGCTTCGGCTTGCAACTGTTAAATAACCGTTGTTTTGCTGAATGTCAAACGCATACCGGATTTGTGTTAAATAAGGTTCCCACGTATCGCCATTTAAAACATACAATTCATCTTCGTACCAGGCATGAGGTGTGTAATTGGCAATTATTCTATCTTCGAAAAAAACAAGATGATTAAATTCATCGGTTGAGTGAGGAATATTTTCAACATGTGTCCAGTTGTTGTAATCCAACAAATTTACACCTTCCTTTGGCGCTTTGTAAAGACCTTCAACAGTGGCAGCATAAATATTCTGAGCATCAAAATCAACATCATTTACTTTTAATGATGTGCCGCCATCAGCGATATAATATGTATCCTTAACTTCCTGCTTTTCTATGTTTAATACCACTATCCCAAATCCACACGAAAGAAAAGCCTCATTCCCTTTAATGGTTATATTATTAAGCGATTTATCACCCATTACGAACTTTCGCTTAATGTCGGAAATATTAACAACCTCGCCGCTTTCGTACACAAAATCGATGTTTGCATTTGTGTACGCAATTATCAAAACCTTGTATTCGGGACTGTATGCAATTGTGCTGACACCAAAATCCGACAAATTTACCTTCTCAGAAAGTTTGTTCACACTGTTGTCCTGAAGATCGTAATAAAACACTCCTCCTTTGGTGGCCGAGTAAATTTTGTCGGATGACAGGGCAAGTTTTGTGGCATTTGAATACGACAGATAATCCTGCCAGGTTCCCTGCTTTCGCTGGGCAAAAACCGGTAATACAATAACAATACAGAGCAGCGATAAAAATATTCTCATACGTCTAATTTTCTTCGTCGTAATTTTTTAAATAGTCAACTAATTTCCGAACAGCTCTTCCGCGGTGGCTGATTTTATTTTTATCCGAAAGTTCCATTTCTGCAAAAGAAACATTAAATCCTTCAGGTTGAAAAATGGGATCGTAACCAAAACCTGAACCGCCCCTTTTTTCATTTAAAATCTCACCATCCACTATCCCTTCAAACTGCTTTTCCTCGCCTTTAATTATCAGTGAAATGACAGTTCTAAAACGCGCTTTTCTGTTATTTATTTTGGATAATTTCTGCAACGCCTTTTTCATGTTGGCCTCGGCACTCTTTTCTTCGCCTGCATACCGGGCCGAATACACACCGGGCTCGCCGTTTAATGCATCTATCTCAAGGCCTGTATCGTCGGCAAAACAATTGTATCCAAACTTTTCGTAAACAAAAAATGCTTTCTGACTTGCATTCCCTTCAAGTGTTGCCTGGTCTTCAGGTATTTCTTCGTTACAATCAATATCGGCGAGACTTAACAACTTAAAATGATCTCCAAGAATAGCTTGTAATTCTTCTAACTTGTGCTTGTTATTTGTGGCAAATACCAGTTCCATATTTAAATTTTTCGGGTAAAAGTAACGAAAAAGGGTTTACTATTCTTTTCCGCTGAATAGCTTTAACTTTATATTGTCAATTTGAAAACAGCCCAAATCCTTGTTCCAGAAATAAAGAGCAATTAAATCTTCTTCCTCTAATTCTTCTTTAACCTCAAAAACAATAGCAGCCCTAGCCCACTGATCAGCATTTTTAACAAACTTATTTATCGAAAAAGCACTGTACTGAATCTGTTCGTTATTGCGACTTATGGTAAAAACCAATGGAATATCTACAATTTTATCTTCAATCAGCAGGTCCGTTACCAACAACAAACGTTTTAGTTTTCGCACCTCCTTGTCAACCGGTATTTTTAAAGAAGTTCCCCATTGCTCATTTGTTCCATACCGATAAACAGAATTGCCATTGTGAATATCAACCTTCAGCCTTTTTTTATCAACCGGCCAACCGGAAGATGTTCCGGGTTCAAAATCCTCACAATACACATAATCGTTGGTGTCAGCACTTTTTTCAAGCAACATAACACCCGAATTATTTCCTCTTTTTTGTTCAATAATTTTGGGGTAGAACGAATAAACCAATTCCAGGATACTCTCATTTACAGTCCCTCCCTGCCAGGCAAAACCAAAGAAATTAGTCTCTGTCTGATACATCAGCTGGCTTAAAGTTGCCAGATTTGTCTTTTCATCCACAAAAAAAGTAGTATCGGCATTAACCTGCTTTTTTAATTCATTCTGAGGTGTACTTAAAAACAAGCTAATATCGTTCTTATATTTGTCACTCCATTCGTTTGTCTTTTCAACAATTACAGGCGTTAATCCCTTTCTATTTTTTGCGTAAAAGTATCGGTTTAAAACACTGCTCAAGGCAAAAACAATAAACCCAAAAAACAGAATTCGAAAAATACTTTTACTTTTTTCGGGATGTTGAGCAAGAAAATAATAGATCAACAATCCAATTAGTAGTACAAAAACAAACATTGAAAAACCAAAAGCATACAGAACCATCGGATTTGAATAGCGAAAACTTACAATATGATTTCCGCCCGGCACACACACCGACATGTGTGTAAAATTGCTTTTTATCAAATCTTTCTCCTTACCATCAACAAAAACCTTCCATCCTGTAAAATAATTCTGTTGATAAACGAGTAATTGTGCTTGACTGGTGCTTGTTTTAATTTCGATTTCGGTTGGCGAAAAACCTGTAATCTTAAGCTTATCGTTTTGATTAAAATAGAATTGTTCATCACCCAAAAACGTATAATCGGAAGCTGATACAAAAACAGTATTTGATTCAAAGTTTTCAACCTTTGTGTTTTCACGTACATCATCCGAAAAATAAACAAGAGGTTCTTTTTTTATGGACTCGAGTAATTGGGGATAATTATCTGCCAGATAAGAATATCCATCCAGTTTAAAAGACACCAAACCATCGTAAGAAACCTTTTTGGGAAATACATTGTTGTTGATCCATGTAAATTTACTCCCTGCATTTTTATCCGAATTTTCACCAATTGAATTTAATTCCGGCACCGGAAAACCCTTGGGCGACGAATTAAGGTAGTTATAAAATTTTATGGGATCGGTATCGCTTATAACCGTATAATTTATACTAAGTTGCGTTGCCACAACCCCATCAATTGCAAAAAGCAGCAACAACGCTGTTGAAACACGTTTAATGTCTTTTACTTTCCAAATAACGGAAACAAGTACCAACAAAAGAAGTACCTGGAGACTCCCCTGAAAAACAATATTATTAAAACGGTCAGAGCTAAGTACTTCTTCTGAAAAACTTTTATCCGGATCGAAAAATACAAATTCGTTTATTCGTAACACCGAGTATCCGATCAATGAAAGTAATGCAACAATTAATAAGCCTGTAATGGCAATCATTCTTTTTCGATCGATTGTTGTAAGCTTTTGTATATCCAGGTTAATCCCAACAAATGCCAGAAAACTAAAAATGGCTGCCGACCTGAAAATAGCCGGATATTTAAACAAATCCATTAACGGAGCATAATCAAACAATACCTTTCGCAACAAAAACTGCTCGCCCAAAGAAGCCCAAAGAAAGACAAATCCCAGCAGCAAAATCACATACGATTCTCTAAACTTTACTTTTTTCAACAGGCTAAAAACAAATAAAACAAGACAGATTATTCCCCAGTATCCGTTAGACATGGAAACATCGGTTTGGAAATAGCCGGAGTCGTTGCCGGTTGCCATTGGTAGTACAAACGAGAGAAAAGATTTAAAAGAGAACGGATGCCGTAAAGCCTGTTCTGCAGAAATTCCACTGTAACGCGATAAAAACGGAAGAGCCTGAACATAAGCAACCAAATATACCGAGCTGAATAAAACCACCGTTAACAGCAACAACAAATGATAAATAATCAACTGCTTAATTTTTACTTTATCGTTCCAACTTTTTATAAGGTAGTATACAAATAATCCAAACAAAAAATAACCCAGAATAATGGTCAATCCGGGATAGCTTGCATAAACCATTATAAACAGTGCAATTGCCAGAAGCAGAAAATTTCTTTTGTTTGTTAACGACAAAAACCGGATATAACAAGACACCACAAACGGGGAAATAGCATAACCAGCAACAAAAGCCACGTGTTGTGCATTCCCGATACTTAAACCGGAAAGCATGTAAGCCACGGATAATCCCAGTGAAATTTGCGACCGGGCACCAAATTGTTTTAAAAATGAATAAAAAGCTACCCCCGCAATAAAGATGTAAAGCAGATATACATATTGTAACGAAATATTGGAGTACCCAAACATGTTCCCGATTATCCAGAATTCAGGACTAAAAACCGAAGTTAAATCGGCATAAATTGGTGTTCCGTACAAAAGATATGGATTCCAGAACGGAAACTGATTATTTAGAATAGATTCTGAAAAAAAATACCGGGAGGGCAGATAGGCATCCACGAAGTCCCATTTCATGCCGTTTTGCAAAAAAGAAACCTGCCATAAAGCAACAATTACAACAAAAAACAACAACAGGTATTCTTTCTTTTTCATCTTATTAAAATTGTCTATTTTCAAATGTATAAGATGGAACTCTCATGATTTTAATTATATGCGTATGTGGCAAAATTTTGTCATGATCGTTTCATTCGTTTATATCTTTAAATCTTAACGGTAGCTCATGTAACTCGCATGTAGCATAATTCTGCACCTTTGTGTAATTTTACATGCTTGTTTCATATCTAGTGAAATGGTTTGGTATTCTTTAATCACGTGTAAAAATAGCGAAATACATGGGTTATAATAAAAAAGATATTAATTTATCAATTTCAAAAATCTGAATATGATTGATCAGACAATTACTGCCTTAAAACTTGTCTCAGAAAAAGAACGCAAAAAGCGTTCAATAATGATGTTTCCAACATCGATGACGGTTTTGGGAGTACGCGCTCAAAACATCAGAAAAGTTGTTGATGAATGCTGGCGTGAATTCAAAAATGAATCACCCGAAAAGCTCCTCGAATTTTCCAAAGAACTTATAAAAACCAGAATACTAGAAGCTAACCAGGTTGCGTTTCTACTTCTTTGGAAAAATAAAAATGCCTTACAATTAATAGGTTTGAAAGATATTGAAGAGCTCGGACAAAACATTGATAACTGGGTAACCGTCGACTCGCTTTCACTAATGATTTCGGGTTGGGCATGGCGCGAAAACCAAATTACGGATACAGATGTTTTAAACTGGCTAAAATCGAACAACCGCTGGTGGCGAAGAACTGCAGTAGTCTCAACAGTTCCGTTAAACCTGCAGTCGCGTGGTGGTACAGGCGATGTAAAGCGAACATTGATGATTTGTGAAAAAGTAGTTTCCGACCGCGATGACATGATAGTTAAAGCACTATCGTGGGCCTTGCGCGAACTTTCGAAGCGAGACAAGAGTGCCGTTGGAAAATTTATGGCAAAATATGATTTGCAACTGGCCGGTAGAGTTCGGAGAGAGGTTTACTCCAAATTGGAAACAGGAAGAAAAAACGGATAGGATGACGAAATTGAATAAAAAAAGCTGCTTGAAAAATAAGCAGCTTCTATATCTTTAATTTTGTTATTCGCACGTACAGGTTTCGAGACAATCTACAATTTTGCTTAAAATCTCATATTTTAAGTAGTAGTAGGTATTTTTTCCTTCACGCTTAGAGCACAAAACTCCTTTGTCGCGTAAAATTCCCAAATGATGTGAAGTTGTCGACTGCTCAATTTTCAGCAATTCATGTATTTCAGTAACCGTTAACCGCTTACCACCTTCCAGGTGTTTCAAAATTGCAATTCGCATCGGATGTGCCATTGCCTTTAACATGCTTGCTGCTATTTCCAATCTTTCTATGTTTAACTCCTTGATATCTACCATCTCAAATTCTTTTAACCATGCAAATATATAAATATTTAAGAACAGATATATCAAATCTGAATCCAAGAATAAAAAACATTTTAAACAAAAGTGCTATTAAAACTATTTTTTCAAAAAAACTCGCTGATTTTAGGTGAATTTGTTCTATGTTCGTTCATCAAATTAAATACGGCTTACTCGATATATGACAACCATAAAAAATATAAAATCACCCATTCAGCAAGAGCTGGATGAGTTTGAGCCCTATTTCAAGAAGTCATTACAAAGTGATATTCCATTGCTTGCCACTATTTTAAACTACTTGTACAGGACCAAAGGCAAACAATTGAGGCCAATCTTTGTATTTCTTTCGGCTAAATTGCATGGAGGCACCAATGAATCTTCAAAACTGGCTGCATGTTCGGTTGAGCTGTTACACACCGCTACGCTGGTTCACGACGATGTTGTTGACGAATCTTACGAACGCCGCGGATCCTTCTCGGTAAAAGCACTCTGGAAAAACAAACTGGCCGTTTTAGTTGGCGATTATATTCTAGCAAGAGGACTATTGCTACAGTTGGAAAGTAAAAAGTACAATTTCCTTCATTTAATTTCGCGCGCTGTGCAAGATATGGCTGAAGGCGAAATTCTGCAAATGAAAAAAAGCCGGAAACTTGATATCGACGATGAAACCTACTTTGAAATTATTAGGAAAAAGACGGCTTCGTTAATTGCAACCAGCATGGCAATAGGTGCAGCCTCGGCTACTGATGATCAGGAAATTATTGAAAAAATGTATACAATTGGTCAGGATGCCGGAATCGCATTTCAGATAAAGGACGATATTTTTGATTACCAGGCCAAAGGAATTCTTGGAAAACCAACCGGCAACGATATAAAAGAGAAAAAAATTACCCTGCCTCTTTTACATGTGCTGAACAATTCAAAAAACAACGAACGCAAACGAATTCTTCGGCTTATAAAACGCAAAAACAAAAACTCGGCAGTTGTAAACGAACTTATTCAAATGGTAATTGACAAAGGTGGTTTGGAATATGCCGAAATTAAAATGAACGAGTTTAAGGAAAAAGCAATTAACGGTTTAAAAGAATTCCCTGAATGCGAAGCACGCGAATCGCTAATTGAGTTAATGAACTACATTTCAACGCGTAAAAAATAGCCATTGTGCTTGCGGATATTCAACACGCGGTTATCGTCAAGTAAAAGATACTGCCCTTTTATCCCTAATAGTGTTCCGGCAATTTTAGGTAACTTATCAAATCCAATACTTTTAATTTTAACAGGAAATTGTTCCACCGGATACTGAATGCTAGTTACCTCATTTTCAGGGTCCACATATTTTTGCAATTCAGCAGGCAACAAATCAATCACCTTTTGTTTTTCCTGAAGTAAATCGATACCCTCTGCCACCTCATTTTTTAACATGGAACGCCAGTTGGTTTTATCGGTAAAATGATTCTTCAGAAAAACTTCTATAATTCCGGCAATATGACGATTGGGTGTTTTAGCCACTTTTATGGCAAAGCTGGCGCCCTGATCAATCCAACGCGTGGGAATCTGATGAAAACGGGTAACTCCTACTTTCACTTCGGTAGAAACTGCCAGGTAAACAAAATGATCGATAAGGTCGTGTTTTTCGCCCCACTCCAGATCGCGGGCAATTCCAAAATGTGTTTTCGACAACTCGGGACGAATAACCGATTCGCTGGCTTCAGGAGCAGTTTGCAAACAATTGTAACAAAATCCCTGGTTAAATGATGTTTTCGTGCGTTTCCCACACGAGATACAATTGATTTGCCCGGTAAAAGTCATCTTCAAATCTTTACCAATCAATGAATTCATATCAATCTGACTTTCACCTATTGGTAAACTATACTTAACCGGAGCTGCCAGCTCTGTCCGCATTTTCAATATATTGCCTTCGAGTTGCATAATTCTAATTTTTAGTAAAAAACACTGCAATAGTACAAAAGTTGTATCATACAAACATGATTCTCGTCGTTTCAATTACAAATCCTCATCATTTGCCATGCCTAAAACACCAAGATAAATGAGTTTTGCAGCATCTTCCATAATTTCCGGGGTAAGCACATTTGTTTTATCCGACGGATGATGATAATACACCGGATGAACACTGCCCCGGGTCCAAAGCCCAAAAGTTTTTATACCGGCATCTGAAAAAACAGAAGCATCGGAACGTGGACGGCCATAATTTTTTCGTGCTTCCGAAGCCCCCATCTCACGGTGAATATATTTATTGTTTGCTTCCTCAAAATGTTTAAACATATTAGTATATGTTTTACCTCCGCTTACAAAAAAACCCGTGCCGTTGCCAACCATATCCAGGTTAATCATCATTTTTGTTTTATCGATCGGAAACAAAGGGTTGCTGCAATAATATTTCGAGCCATACAAGCCACACTCTTCGCCGCCAAAAAGAATAAAAAGCAGAGTACGTTTTGGTTTTATTGCTGATGTTGCCAGTGCTTTTGCAGCTCCTAAAATATCGGAAACTCCGGATGCATTGTCCAAAGCTCCAGGGAAAATGGCATCGCCCATACTTCCCTGACCATCCAAATGTCCTCCAATAATTACAACTTCATTCCTTAAAATAGGGTCTGAGCCTTCTATCATTCCAACCACGTTACAAGCCTTTGCTTCGGGAAAATATTCTGTTTCTGCCAGTATCGATATTTTTTGTTTTCCAGGAAAAACAAACGAAGGAATCTCCCTGTTTTTTAGCTGCTTTTTTATCTCGTCATAATCTTTCCCCGCATCGGAAAAAATCCGATCTGCAATTTTAGCATCCACATGCGCATAAACAAACCCATCTATATTAACTGTGTTCGGATTGGCAATTGTATTTGTATAAATCATTCCAACGGCACCATGCTTCACCGCATTTTTGAATTTATAACGATGATAGGCATACGGCGTCCACTTTGTCATCATCGAATCGTTTTTAGAGTATGGAATTCCTGCTTCCAAAACAATGATCTTGCCTTTAACATCAACGTTGCAGTAATCATCGTAATTCAGTTCGGGAGCAGTAATTCCGTAGCCTGCATAAACCAGTCCGGCCTCAACTTCTCCACTTGCCGAATTCGAGCCCGGGATATACTCTTCAGGAAAACTAAGCCTGTAAAGACTGTCTTCATTATTATAAACAACTTCGCCCAGCGATTTTACTTCTGAAAATTCGTTTGTAAAGTACTGAAAATAGCTTCCGTTGTTGGCAGGTTGTATTCCCCATTCTTCAAACTTACCCGCACACCAGTTTGCCACTTCCATATTTTCGGGCGATCCCGACAAACGTCCTTTGTATTTATCAGAACTTAATTCCCTGGCATAATCAAGCAACTCGTTGCTCGAAATGGAATGAAATGTTTTCAGAATTTTATCGGAATCGGAGTTCTGCGAAACCGCGGAAAAAGCAAAAAGAACAAATACAAGCGCGGATAAAGTGGATTTGGTTTTCATGTAATGAATTAATTGTGTCGGATAAAAATACACAAAAAAGTTACTTTTGTAAGTGAAATACCTAAATCGTAACAAATGAAATTTATTCAACTTGCCACAATGCTTTTTATTTTGGCTGCTGCTGTTTCGTGTAAACAAAACACGCCAAAAAACGAACGACCCAACGTTATAATTGTTTATACCGATGACCAGGGAGCAATTGACGTTAACAGTTTTGGTGCCACCGATTTGGTTACTCCCAACATGGACAGAATTGTACGCTCGGGTGTTAAGTTCACCCAGTTTTACGGAGCCCCCATATGTTCTCCATCGCGTGCAGGACTGCTTACCGGGAAAACACCCCAGCGAGCCGGAGTTCCCGGAAATGTAAGCTCTATGTCGGAAAAAGCAGGACTCCCTTCCGAACAATACACCATTGCCGAAATGTTTAAAGATGCAGGTTACAAAACGGCACATATTGGCAAATGGCACCTTGGTCACGGAAAAGACAAGCAACCCAATGCACAGGGTTTCGACCATTCTTTTGGCCATTTTGTAGGTTGTATCGACAACTACTCGCATTTCTTTTACTGGGAAGGGCCAAACCGACACGATTTGTACCGAAACGGAGAAGAAGTGTATTACCCGGGCCGTTTTTTCCCTGAACTAATGGTAAACGAAGCTTCTGAGTTTATCGAACAAAACACCGACAATCCTTTCTTTATGTATTTTGCCATGAATGCCCCCCACTATCCTTACCAGGGATCGCCCGAATGGCTAAAATATTACCGCGACAAGGGAGTAGAATACCCGCGTGATTTGTATGCTGCTTTTGTTTCAACACAAGACGATATGATTGGAAATCTGCTCGACAAGCTGGAGGAGCTGGGCATCAGAGAAAATACAATCGTGGTATTTCAGTCCGACAATGGATATTCTACCGAACAACGCGCCCATTACGGTGGCGGAAGTGCAGGCATTTATCGCGGACAGAAATTTAGTTTATTTGAAGGAGGAATTCGGGTACCTGCCGCCATTAGCTGGCCTGCCAAATTAAAAGCAGGTGTAATCCGCGACCAACTAGCAATTAATGCCGACTGGATGCCAACTCTTGCAGAACTTTGCGAAATTAATCTGGACACCAAAAACTTAGACGGGAAAAGCCTGGTTCCGGTTATTGAAGATGCAAATGCCAGGAGTCTTCATGCAGACGGGTTTTGCTGGAAGAACTCAAAACACTGGGCTGCCCGTAATGGCGACTGGAAATTGTTGTATTATCCTGTCGACGGGAAAATACAGTTTGCTCCAGAAGATTCCCTGTTTCTGGTAAACTTAAAAGATGATCCGGGTGAAATGACAAACCTGGCAAATAAATATCCTGAAAAAGTAAACGAATTGACCGTACAATTCGAAAAGTGGCTTAACAACAACCAATAAACACCTGACTATGTAACAATTAACCAACTTTCTCTTTAAAAGAATATTTATTGTAGAAAAATTAAGATAAATTGTTTGTGCTAATTTTAAAACGAATTACTATGAACATGAAAATTTTAAGGGGAACTGTTTTTGGTGGAATTACATTTTTCTTTCTCGGATGGATTGTTTACGGAATGTTGCTTGCCGGTTTTATGGAAGCCAACTCAAACGGATGTGCCAATCGTCCGGATGAAGAAATGGTCTGGTGGGCTATGATTCTATCGAACCTGTTTTTAGGATTGCTGTTAACACTGGTACTAAAATGGTCGGGAGCCACAAGCGCAGCCGACGGAATTAAAACCGGTGCATTGTTTGGCCTGCTTATGGGACTAACCATGGACCTTATGATGTACTCCATGACAACCATGTACGATTTAAAAGTTCTTGTTATCGATGTAATTGTTTATGCTGTATTATTGGCGATTATGGGTTTTGTAATTGTACTAACCTGGGGAAAAGGTTAAACCATTGCAACCTTTACACAATATTTTAAACTCTCGCTTTATGCGGGAGTTTTTTTATTTCCGGGTTCAACTTTGGGAGTAAGCAGCAACATTTCTATTTTATTTCTATTCCTTGTGTTGAAAACGATAAACCGACTTGTCCGTACAACGATATCATAACTCCTTCGAAAAATGGTGTATTCGATTCTTTTGCTTTTATCCACTCAAAAACAAAATTACCACCAGAACCTCCCTTGATATCATCAAATTCCACTACAATTTCTATGGTTTCCATAGGTGCAACATATATAGGTTTTTCAAAATAACTTCTTATATGATTACCCTTAGTATTATAGTAGCTGGCCTCCGCAATATAAACGGTGTCGTTTAAATTCGTATTCCGGATACTAACCGTTGAAGTCAAATTGTGCAATCTTTCCTCAGTAGTGCTATAAATCTGAGAATAAATTGAAAGGTATGTTTTGCCTCTCTCCAGACTATCAGAATCGGGCAACTGAATATAGTGGTCTGCCCAATTTTGCGATAAAGCTATTTTCGGAGATTCATTATTGGAACAAGAACACAAAAACAAGGCAGCACATATAAAGAGGATTATTCGATTCATAGCTTCTATTTTTAATTTTAAATATACAAATATTAAAAATGAATATTACGCCATATAAAAAACAAGCAAACAGCAAATTACTACAAAACTTTTGATACACTTAAATGCTCCTGGTATTTAACAGGGTAAATCCGTGCCAGCCTTTAGGTTTACAAATCGGTTAACCCCTACACAATTTTGTTTCCTATGGTCTGGCGAAACGCCCGGCACGAGACCCGTACGCTGGGTAGTGTGAGAGGTACTCCGCTAGTTTTTTTTAGCCTACCCGATTGTGGTGCGTAATATTCTATTTCAATCTATTTTCTTTTAAACTAATTAATGTCATACTATGCCTTGGTATAACCAAGCTTAACTCAACTTCCTGGTTCTTGATATTCCTTTCATAAGTTTTATTAGCAGTTAGTTCGGCAACCTTTTGTAATTTATCAATAATTGTATTGTTGGCAAGTTTGGGAGATTTCATTTCCTGCCATGCCCTGTAAGTATTATGATTATCTCTATCAAGATTGTATTCCTCAACTATATAATCTCTATTTACTAATCCGGAAATATTGATTTCAATAGTATCACTTAAGCTTAAATCGTCATCGGTCTCATTGTAGTTGTAAGCTAACAGTTTAATTTCATTATTGATGGTGCTGGATGCAATAATTCCTATTCGATTACCCTTTCGTGGCCCATGAACAGCAATTCGGTTTTCACCAAGTAACGCCAACATTTCATAAGCTGTTAATATGGGTTTTGGAATATTGCCTGCTGTTGTTAATGTACGGTGTCCCATAAAAAACTCACCCTTTTCAGCTTCCCAGGCACCACCCCAATATAACAGCATATTTGTAGGAAAATTATAATTGTCCTCGATGGCATACAAGCAGTCAACCAGCTTTACAAGAAACAAGGCCGATTCCTCACTGTTTCTGTATTCCAGATCGGGGTAATCAGTCACTGTTTTTTGATAATGCGAAGACATTCCCCATTCATTTATATGAAACTCCACTTCATTAAGGATTTTATACTTCTTTAGTAAGCGAGACATCCATAGAACAGATTGAGTAAATCTTTGCACCTGTGGTTTTATGCGAGGTTCATTATTCAACCATGAACCTGACAAACCATAAATATGGTATGAAATAAAATCGATACGGGTTCCGGTTTCACCAGTTACGAAATTGGTGCCGTAAACCACATGATCTAAAAATTCTTTCATGAACCATTCGTGATAACATGCCGGGCCACCAACTTTCAGCCCGGAATCAACTGATTTTACTGCGTCAACAAATACATCGTAAAGTTTGTAAAATGTAGAAATGTCTGTATGTTTCCATCCATCAGGTTCGTTCCAAACCTCGAAATACCAGGTACGTACTTCTTCCACACCAAAAGTTTCGACAAGGTTTTTGGTAAATGCAACTAACAGGTTATGCCATTTATTCCAATCGTCGGGGCCGGCATTTTTTACGCCCATGTTTTCATCGTTACTAATATTGCCAATTTTGGTTCTTTTTTGCAGGTCAAGAGGCATGTAATCACACTCAACTACCGGTTTCAATCCCCTTCTAACAAATTCGCCATAAATACGATTAACCCGGCTAAAATCATAAACCGGATTCCCATTTTCATCTTCAGAATACACATGAATTCCAACTTCAACTCCTTCGCGTATATGGCGACTTAAGGTATAATGATTTCGAAGATAGGTACAAGAGTTTTTCGCTGCCATTCTATCCAGTAGGGCTTGTCCGCTTGATTTCTCTGCCAGCGCATACAAAAGATCGGTGCCCGATGCTTTCCAGAATTGTGTGTTTTTGCCCAGAATGCTATCTGCCCTTATTTCAAAAATTAAGGGTTGTACCATGTCATCCGACAAGCTATTCCAAGCTTTTTCAGGTTTGTTGTTGGATAGAATCGTTGAACTGTTTTTTGTTTTGCAACTGTACAAACCAAATAGAATGATTAACAGAAATAGTAAAGTTTTATGTTTGCCAAAGTTTTTTAATCGTATCGGCTTATGCCTAAAATGTTTATTCTGAAATGATTTTGGCTGTTTGTATTCTGTCATTTTTCTATATGCTTTTCGTTTGAATGAATGTTTTTGTTAAGGAATTAGCATTACAAGTATATCCAACTAACCTTATTCATAATTTTTTTAGCCGTACTGTTTCTCTAGTCTACAACCAGGGCACGGATTGTAAATCCGTGCCAACAGAGAGAAATTTAAGACCATAGCCCTTTCAGCCAAGACTTATGTCTTTTAATAGTTTTAACTTCTAATTTACTGCTTTCTCTGCCATTGCTTTTAAGCATTGTTGTGCTACGTTTTTTTATTTTTCTTTCGTCCAAGTCCACGTAATAGTTTCGGTTTTTAGTTAGGCCAGCACCAATTTCTTCAATTTTCAAATTCAATTCTCTCCCGTCCATTTCTTTGAAGAAGATTCCATCACAGTCAATTGGGACCTGAATATCAATTTCATTAAACTCATTATCGACTAATTTTAAGTCCCACCAACGTGATATGTAAAACGATTCAGTTTCTTGGTCAACCGCTAAGTCGAGAATAGTGTCTGTTTCAATATCTTTTATTTTCTTTTTTCGTTCAATATCTATTATGTATCCGTGTCCGCCTGAAACAACACATACAATTCCTTTATTTTCAATTTCAGCAACTAAGAAATTATGGCTGTCCTTTTCTCTGAAACCACCAACCCATTCTAGTCCGTTTTTCGTAATAAACTTTACGTAATGCCAAACCTGTCCTCGCCAAGGTTCTGGCAAGTCAAACAGAATTTCTTCATATTCTCCTGAAATTGGTGGTCCATCTAATTTCTCATTCATATTCTTATTTTCAGTTAAGGCTCAACGCCTGAGCGCATTTATAATCCATGTATTTGCCGAAAAGCAATACTATTTAATCATAACTACATTCAACAAACCTTATCCATAATTTTTTTTAGTCGTACTGTTTCTCTGGTCTACAACCAGGGCACGGATTGTAAATCCGCGCCAGCAGGGGTGTTTACTTGTACTCATCCAATTCTTTTTCAATATCAGATAGTTTATTACATATATTTTGAATAATACTATCTTTTTTAATTTCCATAATATAACTTTCCGGAATCCATTTTATTGGAAATAATTTCCCTTTTGAGTCATAATCCTCAATCATATATTTCAGTGTAATACGATTACTTACTCCAAGTTTATTGGCCTGATAACCCTTTACTTTTCGATATTCTTTCGGGTATTTTTTGAAGAGTTTCTTATCTGTTTCTGAAGTGCGAAAGAAAAATTCTTTTTGTGTTATTTTATTGTTGTCAAAAAGATTGGATGCGTGTTTATAATCTTCATCATGCTCTATTTTGAAATTTATCCAAACATCGCTCGCATCTTCAAAATCATCTCTCAATTTTTTTAAATCCGGAATACTGTCCCAGTATGTCTGCACATGTTTCCAATCTAAATATCCAAGTCGTGGAATTTCGCCAGTTTGTTCTATAATTCCTAAGTAACCCGATACAACCAGATGATTGTATTTGATAGTATACTCATTCATTTCTGCTTTAAGTTCATTCTCTGATAACTTTGAATTACAGCCTGTAATAATAATCAAGATGGCAAAAGATATTATACTGATGGTTTTCATAATCTATTGATTAGTAGTTTAGCATGTTCTACGGTTCGGCTATGTGGAGTGCGGATTTCGGAGCGCGTTCATGTCCGACACCTGAACTGCGATGCTAGAATCCGAGGCGACAACCTGCACCGACACCACAATGCAATTTACAAAATGTTGTGCACCGTATTTTATTTCATTTTTATCAGTTAATAATTTTGTTTTCTCTCTATCAATGAATTTTTATATCGGAATGAATAAAATTATCAAGCCAATAAATCCAACAATCGATAATCTCAATAGAATATTCTTATAGAAATTTGTATTATCTCTTGAAATTTTAAGAACTGATATTATTACAATAGTTAAAGCTAAAACAAAACCGTATACTAAAAATATATTTGTCTCTGAATACTTTCCAAGTTTAAAGAGTATCCCTATACACATAAGTGATAATGAAAATCCAGTCGCAATTGCTCCAATTTTTCTTAATCGAGAAATATCTTTAAAAGTTCCTTTTTTGAAGATGTCTTTAAATTTTATTTCGTTGAAGATAATTAGTCCGAATGCAAAGTAGAAGAATGCTAAAATAACCAAAGATATTACCATTACAAATCCAACATAAGGAATTGTGATTAATCTCAAAGCAATTGAAATTGCGATTATTGCTCCAAGTATTTTTTCTGTTTTTTTCATCGTTTGTAGTCCTCGTTTATATGGTGCACAATGTATGTTTATATACACTTTTGTGTCTTCTTTTGATATTAGGCATAAAGCATAGAATGTGAGAAATCTATCCGTTTGTAAACGTTTTCAATCGGATTCTAATTTAACAAAAACAACCATTTGTTTGTAAACTACTTAACAAAAGCATTTGTATAACATAAAATGATAATACTTATTTGAAGGTGAACTAAGTTGTAGCTGCCCTTATTTTGAAAGCTAGAACAACCACGCCAGAAATCATCTCATCTGCAAAAAAAGAAACAGAGCTGCTGAAATAAATTCAGTATGGAACACCGGAGCGCAGATTTGCCCCACCTCAATTAAGGGGAAATGCCACATCCCTTTATTCAAGCTACTTTCAGTGGAATTACAATCCATTTTGTAGCCATACAAAACCGTTTCGTAGCGGCTAAAAACCATTCCCTCATAGATAAAAATCGATTTTTAGGGGCTAGAACATAGTTTTTATCTATTAAAAACTACTTTTTGGTGACCGAAAACCGTTTTGTAAAGGCTAAAAACCATTTTTTCATAGATACGAATCGATTTCTAGAGGTTACGAATTAGATTTTATCTATTAAAAAACGTTCTTCAGGGACTAAAAAATAGTTTCTCACGGGTAAACTGTAAATGTTCAATAAAAAACACATTTTGGGGCTAAAGCCCCCAGCAAAAGAGGCGTTACTAACTCCGCACCAGCGAAAGATCCGATCCGTTCTTTAAAACCATTTTTATCCCCCTATCTCCGCCTCAATACCATATTTTTCGAATATTGCCAACGCTCTGTTTTGTTCCTCTTCGGTGGGCTCTTCCATATTGAATTCGTTGTATTTTAATCCCAGCTTATTGTATTTACCGGCCGCTATATTATGATAGGGCAACAGGTTTACAACGGGCTTTTTGCCCGGCAAGGCCGCAATTATTTCGGCCATTTGGGTAAGCGTGTTGTAATCGGCATTTACATTTCTGATTAAAGGAATCCGAATATTAATTTTTGCACCGCTTTCTGCCAAAACACGAAGATTTTCGAGTATTAGTTTATTGCTTACCCCTGTCCATTTCTTATGTTTTGCCGAATCGATTAGTTTCAAATCGAACAGGAACAGCTCGGTTCTTTTGGCTACTTCGAGCAAAGTTTCGGTGTCGGCAAAACCACAGGTATCAACTGTTCGGTGAAGCTTGTGTTCGCCACATACTTTTAGCATTTCCAGTAAAAATTCGGGATGCATCAACGGCTCTCCTCCCGAGAAAGTTACACCTCCGCCCGACTGATCGATATGTACCCTTTCTTTTTCGATGATTTCAACCAACTCGTTCACATCGTACATTTGCCCCGACATTTCGATAGCTCTTGTTGGGCACACATCGGCACAAATGCCGCAAAGTGTACAAGCCTCGTAGTCGGTTACAATTCCTTTCGGTGTTAAAATAAGGGCATCTTCAGGGCATACCTGCACACATTCCTGCGCACCTATACATTTCGATTCGGTATACAATTTCTGCGCAGCCGCCGACTGGCTTTCAGGATTGTGACACCATTTACACGAAAGCAGGCAACCCTTTAAAAACAGGGTTATCCGGATACCCGGGCCATCGTTAATGGCGTAGCGTTTTATATCGAAAATTAATGGAACCATGTTTTTCCAGTGCTATGTTATCATTTCGTTGTAAGATTTTTTCCTGTCATTTCGACGATAGGAGAAATCTACTTTTACAACGCATCATAAATTTGAGAATTCAAAAATTTCCAATCAGGATTAATATCATTTATCAAATTTTCTTTTTTCTCTCTTCTCCATTTTTTTATTTCTTTTTCTCTTGCAATGGCATCATCAATATTTTGAAAGTGCTCGTAATATATCAGAAAATGACAATTGTATTTTTTTGTAAACCCAGGTAATAATCCATTTTCATGCTCATAAACTCTTCGTTGCAGGTCGTTCGTAACACCTATGTAAAGAACAGTCTTATTTTTGTTCGTAACCACGTAAACAAAGTAATTATAGTCTCTCATTGATCAAATATTTCAATTACTGCAGATAGATTTCTCAGTCGTACCTCCTTCGAAATGACAGCAGCTCATATACTCTCATTCTGAGTCCGGTCAATTACTTCCTGTTGCAAATCCGCATTCATATCGTTAAAATAGTCGCTGTAGCCGGCCATCCGTACCAGCAAATCTTTATAATCTTCGGGGCAGGCCTGCGCAGCCAAAAGTGTTGCCGTATCAACAATATTAAACTGAATATGATGACCGTTCAACGAAAAATAACTACGAATAAGGTGGCCCAGTTTCTCCACATCTTTGTCGCGTTTAAGCAGGCTCGGAACAAAGCGCAAATTAAGCAGTGTACCTCCCGATTTTTGCTGATCGAGTTTTCCCAACGAACGGATTACATTGGTTGGGCCATGCGTATCGCAACCGTGTGAGGGCGAAGTTCCGTCGGAAATCGACTTTCCGGAGAAACGGCCGTTTGGTGTGGCACCCAGCACCAATCCAAAATACACGTGGCATGTGGTTGAAAGCATATTTAAATGAAAGCTTTCGCCTTTTGTATTGGGTTTTCCGTCGATGGCTTCCAGCAGGTCGTTGTACACCTGTACGGCAATAGCATCGGCATATTCGTCGTCGTTGCCAAAAAAGGGCGTGCGATTTAAAATCCGCTGACGCAACACTTCTTCGCCTTCGAAGTTTTTAGAAACTGCTGCGAGAATGGTTTCCATCGAAAAGGTCTTGTCCTCGTAAACATGTTTCTTCAGCACCGAAAGGCTGTCGGTTACCGTTCCTAAACCGGTACACTGAATGTAGTTGGTATTGTACCTCGGCCCGCCGTTGTAATAATCTTTTCCTTTCGAAATACAGTCTTCGATAACCACCGAAAGAAAAGGTGCGGGTGCATACCTGGCAAACATCCGGTCGATGTAGTTGCTTACCCTTATTTTCTGATCGACCACAAAATTCAGCTGTTTTAAAAAGGCCTCGTACAGTTCCTGGTAGCTTTTAAAACTGCGCGGATCTCCTGTTTCAATTCCCGCTACTTTTCCGGTAAGGGGATCAATTCCGTTGTTTAGTGTAATCTCCAGAATTTTTGGAACATTTAAATAGCCGGTTAACAAATAGGCTTCTTTTCCAAAAGCACCCACCTCAATACAGCCGCTGCAACCGCCTTCTCGGGCATCCTGAAGGGTTTTCTCCTGGTTTACCAGTTCCTGTACATACACATCGGGATTAAAAACCGACGGGTAGCCATGCCCCTGGCGAATCAGTTTCACGGCAGCCTGTAAAAACTCGTCGGGCGTAACTTTACCAATGTGAACCGAATTTCCGGGCTGAAGAATGTGCAGCTCTTCAATTACTTCCAGCATCATGTACGAAACTTCGCTTACCCCGTTTGTTCCATCGGGTTTTATCCCGCCAATGTTAATGTTGGTAAAGTCGTTGAATGTTCCGCTTTCGCGTGCCGTAATCCCCACTTTTGGCGGCGCCGGATGGTTGTTTACCTTAATCCAGAAACAACTGATCAGTTCTTTGGCTTCATCACGGGTGAGCGTTCCTTCAGCCACTTCTTTTTCGTAAAAAGGGGTAAGGTGCTGATCGAAATGTCCCGGATTCATGGCATCCCAGCCATTTAGTTCGGTAATGGTGCCCAAATGCACAAACCAATACATCTGAATGGCCTCCCACAGATTTCGTGGCGCATTGGCAGGCACCCAACGACAAACTTCGGCAATACGCTTTAATTCTTTTATACGTTTAGGATTGGCTTCGGTGGCAGCCATTTTCTCAGCAAGGTCGGCATGACGCCCGGCAAAAACAATAGCTGCATCGCACGAAATATCCATGGCTTTCAGCTCTTCCAGTTTGTCTGTTGCCTCCGGGTCGTTCAGAAAATCGAGGCGGTTAATATGGTCGTTTATTTCTCTTTTATAATCGAGCATGCCCTTGCGATAAACAGCGCCATCGAGCGCAGTATGGCCGGGCGCACGTTGTTCCATAAACTCGGTAAACACACCGGCTCCGTAGGCTCTTTGCCACTCGTTTGGCACGTGACTAAAAATACGTTCGCGCATGGTGCGGCCCTTCCAATAGGGAATTACTTCGTGTTCGTAAGTATCAATATCTGCCTGCGAAATGGTGTATCGCTGCTGATCGCGTGAGTTAAGCACATGAAAATCTTCCACGCTGTGGCAAGTTAGTTCGGGAAAAGTAGGCACCGATTTCGGGAAAGGACCCCGTTCGGCAACAATCAATTCATCTTTGCCAATATAAATTGTTTTTTGTTTGCAGATTTCCAGAAAATTAAGGGCACGCATTACCGGCTCCGAATATTTTCCATAGTTCTCTTTGTAAAAACGTGTTGATATTAAAGCCCGTTCGATGGAAAGCGTTTCGGGAGTTTCAACACTCAGTTTCCGCAAACGCTGGATACGTTCATTCATACCGGGTCCAATAGCGTTGGGGTGCGGAGTATAAAAATTACCTTCAGCGCCGGCCGGACGCCCGGGTTTTACTTTATGGGTTGTTTCAGCAAAGCTCATTTTACCAAAAATTAAATCCGTATTAATAGAAAAGAAAGAAGAAGAATGCGAAGGGGGAAGAAAACTACGCATACAAGATCCAGCACTCGAAAAGACATCGGTATGTAACCAGAAGATTTGATATGTGCTGTTGTATAGCCACTTTATTCAGATTTATTAATGTGGTAAATTTATTGAAATTTTGTCTGGTTTCAAAAAATCATATTTTGACAATTAGTTTCTTATAATTCTTTACTGATAGACAAAACCTGATATTGCAGAAAATATTTATTCCTTTATTATCATTTCCCCCATCATGCCATATATCATTGCCTGAAATCCATGTTTCTCATCTGTCTCCGGATGATAATCAATATAGTCTTCAATACTATATAATGGTCCGGGTCCCTTACATGAATTAAGAACCTGCCCTTTTGGGGTTACAAAGTTTCTCAGGCTTTCTGTCGACTTTAAAATAGTTAGTTCAAAATCATTTTGGGGCAACCATTGGTTATTAACAGCTAAAGCCAGGTAATATGCAATCATTCCTGTACCACTAACATCGGGTTCCGAATCGCCTGCAGGTAAATGTAATAAAATATGCCACATCCCATTCTCTGCCTGTACTTTCAAAAGTGAGTATGCTGTTCGTTTTAAAACCGGTAATAACTGTTTTCTGTACTTATTGGGTAAAAACATCATTGATGTAACAAGTCCCCTCAAAAGCCAACCATGTCCTCTGGACCAT
Source organism: uncultured Draconibacterium sp. (assembly GCA_947492175.1). Taxonomy (GTDB): domain Bacteria; phylum Bacteroidota; class Bacteroidia; order Bacteroidales; family Prolixibacteraceae; genus Draconibacterium. The sequence goes on from CANLMQ010000005.1 coordinate 147,545, forward strand.
GCTCCCGGCGAAAGTTGTGAAGAACCGTCTATCCAACCTCTTCCCTGGCTCCATAGCCCAGTTTCACTATTCCTCAGAATTAATTCATAAATTTTGAACTGATTAACTGATTCTTCAAACAAGCAAGTATCTTTTACTAACCAACCTGTTTTAGCAATTCGACTTGCATATTCCTGCAAATAATCCATCAGGATGTAATGCCCTCCCTCATGGTTAATCATAACCGCTCCATCTTCTGACCTCCTTAATTCTTGTTTCATTTTATAACTCTCAGCAATAAATCCATTAAACCATTCCTTGTTTTTACTAACCATGCCAAGTGTAAAATTCATACTGCAAAAAGGTTGAATACGATATGAAATTGTATCATCAGGATTAATACCTCTATTCTGGTAGACTCTCTCAACCAAGCTAATACAATTATTTTGATTAGTATATTCATCAAAAACCAACAAAGCCTCTAAAGTAAGATCAAGAGGGTAATTCCCTTTGCTATCTGATGGATTGCTAAAATTATTATTCAAGCTAAACCAGTGCTTAGAAACTTTCTCAATTATTATCTCCGGACTTTGTGCATATGTTATCGGGAGATAAGTTATCATAAAAGTAACCGATAGTATTATTCTATTCATAGTTATTCATTTATTTAAGGAAAACTATTTGATAATGAAAAAACCAGCATGACGGTCCACACTGGTTTTTACAAGCATCTTGCTACATATATATCCTAAATCCAAGACTGTTCAAAAGAATTATTAATTCCAGTCATTACTAATATCATTGGCAACTTCAGTATTGTATTTTTTCTCATTTTCAGGAATAGGAAACAAGTAGTATTTATCATTAATCGAGAAACTGTTTCCATAATAATCCTTTTTCTCATTTGCCAAAACATCCAGATCATCCCACCGTACAATATCAAACCACCGTTGCTGCTCACCAAACAATTCAAGCTGTCTTTCATGTTTGAGCTTTTCCATAGCTTCTGCCTGAGTACCCAAAGTAGTATATTCAAAAGCCCCCACTCTTGCTCTTACTCTGTTTATTAAAGGTAGCGCATCGGTTACCTTGTTTTGTTCTATCAACGCCTCTGCCCAAAGCAATAATACATCCGAGAATCTAATAATTTTAGAATTGATACCACTTGATGGATTAGGTTCAGAAGGAATTGTTTCTAAATTCTGATATTTTCTCCAACTCAAGCCGGCAGATTCGGGATAATTTCCTCCTGCATAATCAGTATCGCCACCATAATAATTCTCGCCTGGAGCATTATAAAATACCATATATGCCCTGGGATCAGTATAATCACTATTGGTTTCATCTTTATAAGTAAATGCTTTTGCCCCTGTTTTTGATATTTTCAAATTATTCCAAGAGGTAAAGTCATACTCTTTGGCCCGCCCGGTATGAATAGCTGATCCTCCCCACGTTTCTTCTCCACCAAACATATACCAATAATTATCGCCAACAAAGAATCCATGTTGTACTTCAAAAACCGATTCAGAGTTATTATCTCCATCTTCTACAAAATTGGTTTCATAGTTATCTGCCAGACTATACGAATATTCACTTCCGTCTAATTTCTTTAACTCATTTTCAGCTTCAGCATACTTTCCCTGATACAAAAGAACTTTTCCCAGTAAAGCCACTGAAGCTCCTTTTGTAACTCTGCCTATATCAACAGGATGCGACACAGGCAATTTACTGGCAGCATCCTTTAAATCTTCTTCAATAAAAGCATAAATACTCTCAACAGAACTCCTTGATATATTTTGTATTGCCTTATCATCCCATGATTTTCGCAATGGAACTCTCCCCCATAAAGTAACTAACTTGAAATAAGACCAGGCTCTCAGAAACTTCGCCTCTCCAATTAATTGAATTCTCAGTTCTGCTTCTTCATCTGTTTTCGTTTCCCACTCGGTTATTTTTCTTTCAGCCAAATTTGCCCTAAGAACCATACGATATAGCGATCTCCACAGATTGTTTATAAATTCGGTTGTTTTGTCGTATGTAAATGAACTAAATACAGCAATTTGAGGATTTAATGCAGTTTTCTTTTCACCATCATTTCCCAGCAAATCGAACATAAAATAATACTCGCGAGCATACATAAAATAAAATCCCCCATAAATAGCATTTACGGCTTTTATACACTCATCGCTATTTTTATAGTAAGTATTCTCTGAGTAATTGTTGGGATTGTCTAAATCCAAAACATCATCGTTGCAGCTAAAGATCAGAAAGGCTGATACAAATATGATTATATATTTTTTCATAATTCTCAATTTTTAAAATTCTACTTTTACACCGAAAACAATTGACCTTGGTTGAGGATATTCACAATAATCAATTCCTCTGGTCATATTAGAACTTCCGTCGAAACGGTTTCCAACCTCGGGATCATACCCCGGATAATCGGATATTGTAAAAACATTGTTTGCTGATAGATTAATACGACAGGAAGAAATATAATTCTTCAGGTATTTTTCAAGAAAGGCTTTAGAGACATTATACCCAAGAGAAACAGTCCTCAACTTTAAATAACTTCCATCTTCTATCCATCGGTCCGATATTCTTTCATTCTTTGCAGGATCAGAAGAAACAGCCCTGGGAACAGACGTGATATCTCCCTCCTTCTTCCAACGGTCTAAAACCACAGTTGAAGCTGTTCCCGGACGAACCATACCTTCAATCCACGGTTTGTATTCACAATAAATTTCATTCCCCTGAACACCCGAAAAATTAAAAGACAAGTCAAATCCTTTGTAGTCACAAAACAGATTAAAACCATATGTATAATCAGGTTCCGGATCTCCAATAAATGTTCGGTCTGCGTCTGTTATCGTTCCATCGCCATTTAAATCTTTAAACCGAATATCTCCAGCCTGAGCATGTTCCTGGTATTGATCAAATCCTTTACTTACAGCAATTGCATTATCATTATCAACTTCGGCTTGTGTTGAGTAAACTTTATCCACAACATGGCCATAAAATGAACCGATAGGCTGACCTTTTTCTGTCCGTGTAAATAAATATGAGATATCAGCATCTATTTGATCTCCTAGCGAAGTCACTTCTCCCTTAATAAAAGTAATGTTTCCACTTACTCCGTAATTAAATTTACCAATGCTGTTATTATAAGCTAAACTTAATTCAAGCCCTTTATTCTCGACATTGGCAGCATTTCTGATCGGAGAACCTCCTCCTCCTAATTTATCACCAAGTCCCATTGAAGCAGGCGTTGGAACGTCAATTAAAATATCCTTTGTGTTCTTAATAAAATATTCTCCAGTAAACTGAAATTTATTATCAAACAAATTCAAATCTAATCCAACATTTGTTGTTTCGGTGGTTTCCCACTGAATATCGGGAGTTGACATTGAATTTATAGTTACTCCTCCCTGTTTTTCGCTTCCGAAATAGTAAACAGATCTGGATGATAGATTAGCATAATACCTGAATTCATTTATTAAATCGTTTCCACTTTCACCATAACCTATTCTTAATTTCAACAGGTTAATTGCCTTGATATTGTCTTTAATAAATGATTCCTCACTGAGTTTCCATCCTCCTGAAAATGATTTGAAATAAGCCCAACGATTTCCCGGAGCAAACCGATCAGACCCATCAGCCCGGAAATTTGCCTGAAATAAATATTTATTTTTATACGAATAATTGACTCTTCCAAAATAACCCAGCTTCGCAGTTACATGATTCCCGGTATATCCGGGTTCTATAACCAGTTTCTTTGCTAACCCAATATTGTAAACTTCATAGTTCGAAAAATCGGATCCTTTTGCTTGCAACCAACTACCTTCACCTTTCGAATATGAATTTCCTGCCAATACAACAAAATCATGATCCTTAAAATTATTCGTATAAGTAAAAACATTTTCAACGGTAATATTATTGCCCCATGAATGTGAATCAACTTGCTCGCTAATAAAGGTAAGGCTTCCGTTTACATTTGCTTCACCAAAAGATCTCTGATGTCCCCTATTTAAATCTACCCCAAAACTTGAACGAAGTTTTAAGTTCTTTGAAAATTGTATCTCACCAAATAAATTCCCCATTAGCTTAAGTGCATAATCATTATTATCGGAAAGGGTCAACGTGGTAACCGGATTCATAGGATCGCATAAGTCTTCAGGATGAGTTGCAATAGAATAGCCGCCTAAATTGTTTTTATCTTCTACCTCCAAATAAGTTGGCATTCTCAATGCTCCTTGTATAACACTTCCGTTATCGCCAGGTACTCTTTTTGTTCTTACATGTGCAACAGTAAAATTTTCACCTATTTTAATAAAATCATTTAATTTTAGTTCTACGTTACTCCTGAATGATATTCTTTCGAAATCAGTATTCAATACAACCCCTTCTTCATCAGTGTAACCCAATGAAAAATTATACAATAGATCATCAGTTCCACCATTAACTGCAACATTATATTTTTGTTGGAAAGCTTTCCTGAACATTTCATCCTGCCAATTAGTCCTGTCAACTCCAACAATACTCATATCACTAAATTTTGCGGGCAAAACAGAGTTAGGATCTTCTTCAATAATGTCTTTAAGGAGTTCAACGTGTTGTTTCGCATTAATTAAATCAATACGCTCTGTCATTTCAGAAATTCCAAAACTTGTGTTAAAAGACACTACAGGTTCTCCCTTCTTCCCTTTTTTTGTAGTTATCAGAATTACTCCATTTGCACCACTAGAACCATAAATAGCAGTGGCTGCAGCATCTTTTAGAACTTCGATAGATGATATATCGTCAGGATTAATTAATGCCATCGGGTTTCCCGGACCTCTCCGGCTCCCATTCCGAAATGGCAATCCATCAATAACATACAGAGGATCTGTATTATTGAGTGTCCCCACTCCTCTTATACGAACTGATAAACCAGATCCTGGCAAACCTGAATTTGACACAACCCGAACACCAGTTAGGTTTCCCTGTAGCATTTGTTCTACAGAAGTAACATCTTTATCTTTAATTTCCTCCATTTTTACAGAAGCTACAGAACCTGTTAAATCGCTCTTCCTCATTGTTCCATAACCAACTACCACAACTTCATCTATTCCGATAGTTTCATTACTTAAAATAACATCGACAACAGCCCTTCCTTTTAATGACACAACACTCCTTTTCATTCCTACAAATGAAAATTCAAGGAATTCAGTCCCTTTCGGTACCTCCAATTTATATTTCCCATCAGTTCCGGTGACAGTCCCCTGAGCTGTCCCCTGTATTATAACTGCTACCCCTGGCAGGGGTAAGCCCTTATTGTCACTAACAGTACCCGTTACTTCTTTTTGTTGTTGTTTTCCATCTTCTTCCTTTGTTGAATTTTTAGTCGAGATAATAACAATATTATCGACAACCCGATAGCGCATTTTTTCAGGATCGATAATTTTTTCAAGTATTTCCTCAACAGTCCCATTTTTTACTTTTAATGTAACTTCCTTATTTACATCAAAATCATCGTTACTGTAAAAAAACTCAAACTCGCTTTGTTTTTTAACATCATCCAATACCTGCTTAATAGATGCATTTTTGTAGCTAAAGTTAAACCTGGCTTGTTGAGAGTAGGTACTTCCAAATACCCCTAAAACATTAACAAAAATCAAAAAAAGCGTTAATCGCATAATTAAAAAAAGTTTGTTTTTAGAAACGCTAACCCAATGCAATGGGTTAATACATTTTTTTTTCATAGTTTTGTTTTATGTGGTTATACATATCAATACTTATGAACTCTATTATATCTAAGTATTGATTTAACTATTAAAGCCGGGAAATGCCGCAAACATTTTCCGGTTTTTATTTAGAATCAAGGATTGTTACCCTTTCATTTTCTTGCTTAAATTCTACTTTGTTAGTTAGCTGAATTATATGTAATGCATAATCAAGTGTTTTATCTTTATTAATAATTCCTGTAAACTTAAATTTCTTAAGATTCTCATTGTCAAATAGGAACTGGACATTATACCACCGTTCTAACCTTTCAACAAGATTTTCAAGCGTTTCATTGTCAAAATACATTTCTCCTCCTTTCCAGGCGATATATTCATTAGTATTTACTTTTGATTTTTGTATTGTCCCCAATTCTTTGTGAATACGTCCTATTTCGCCAGGTTTAAGAAATGTCGATCTATTATTATTCTTCAACTCCACTGCTCCTTCAACTAAGACAGTTTCAATTATTTTATCAGTTGCATATGCTTTTACATTGAAAAGAGTCCCGTGTACAACAACCTGTACAGAATGGGCATTTACAATAAATTCTTTATCCGTATTTTCTGTTACATCAAACAAAGCTTCGCCATCCAGAATGACTTCTCTATTCCTTTTATTAAATACTGTTGAATACTTCAATGTTGATCCGGAATTAAGCCAAACCGATGTACCATCAAAAAGAGTGGCACAAGTTATCTGGCCTCGCGGGCTTGAAATTATTGTATAATTTTTCTCTGAAGGTATTTTGCTGTTAACAAGATAATATCCCAGCGCCCCTGTAACAAATGAGAATATTATTATTGCCGCATACCTTGCTACTCCAATCCAAAATCTTGATTTTGTCAATTTAACAGAAAATATATTCCAAGCTTCTTCGGGAGATGAGAAACAGGAAAGGATTGAGACATTATTTCTAATTTCATAAATATCTTTTACGAATTTAAAGTCTTTGTCATCCTCTATTCCTACTGTTTCATCTTTCTCAAAATCTTCGTTATGTACAACAGAAGAATAAAGTTCCCATTTAATATAATTTTGGTGTCTCTTTTCCATATTCACTTAAAACAGACACAAAAAAAATAATGAGGGTGAAAAAAAAATCAATTATTTTTTAGTAACCAGAATAAAAAATTTGAATACAATATGAAATAGTTTTTCACGTAAAACCCGGTAGGCTATCCCCATTTGTGTTTTAACAGTATTTTTAGAGATTGAGAGTTCTTCTGCTATTTCTTTATATGTATAATTTTCGAGATAAGCAAGTTTAAATACCTGCTGACACTTTGGAGGTAGAACTTTAATTGTGTTTGATATCTGGCTAGCCAGTTCTTCCTTTCTATAGGAATTATCTTCTTCTTGTATAAAAGTTGTTTTTATTTCATCGTTTAGTGAAACCGACACAGCTTTTTGTCTTTGTATAAAATTCAACGACCTGTTTTTTACCGATACAAAAAGATATTTCTTTAGGTTATCTTTTATTTTTATTCCCTTGCGGTTTTCCCAAATTGATAAAAAAACCTCCTGAACCAGATCTTCTGCCTGCTGTGTATCTTTTATATAGCGTAAAGCTATCAGGCAGGCTGCATGGTAGTTTTTCTGAAAAAAGGTTCCAAAATTTTCAGCATTTATTAAATTAATGTTTAACCCGATACTTGTTCCCATTAGCATTAGCTATTTTAAAATCTTTTTTAGATAAAGCCTAGTACAAAACTAAAATTTTAAAATATAAACTACCGCTTTCAGAAAACAATCCTACTATTCTCGAGAATTATTTGCGCTATACAGCATTATGCATTTAATATCTATCCATATCCTCACTATTGCTAAATAAGCCCCCTGCTGAAAAAATAATTGATTAATATGTCTTACAATTAGATGCTAATTCCTTTTATTGTTATTCTCCCACTTTTCAGAAACATAATCTTTTTTCAGCAATATATAGAACATGCATAAAGTCAGCTAGTCAACATCGACCACACACCGAAATCCCGTATGACTCATACCTGTATCAACTTCTCCCGGCATGCGGGCAGCAACTCTGTAACTTGAACAGTAGCTATCGTTGCATAAAAATGAACCTCCCCGTATGGTTTTGCTCTTCTCCCGTTGATTCCGGCTGTTACAGCTTTTCTGCGGACCTTTGGGATTAATGGTTACTTTATTTTCCTGCAATGTTCTGTAATAATTCATATCGTACCAATCGGAGGTCCATTCCCACACATTCCCGGCCATGTCGAACAATCCATAACCATTTGGCGAATACGATTCTACAGGAGATGTAGCAAAAAAACCATCAGTTTGGATATTGGTTTCCGGGAAATGTCCCTGCCACGAATTAGCTTTGGGTAATCCATTTTCAATATGCTCGTCGCCCCAAGGATATATTTTATTTTCAAGTCCTCCGCGAGCCGCGTATTCCCATTCGGCTTCAGTGGGTAATCTTTTACCTGCCCACTTGCAATACGCAATTGCATCGTTATAACAAATATGAACAACCGGATGGTTTTCAAGTCCTTCAATGCTACTGTCAGGTCCTTTAGGATGTTTCCAACTTGCCCCTTTTGTCCAGGTCCACCATTGCGAATAATCGTTTAAATCAACAGAATGACCGGGAGGTGTAAAAACCATGGAGCCGGCCACCAACAGGCTGTCGTGTGGTTTGGGCGTACCCGGAGGCAACTGCGTCCTAAGCACAGTCCAGTCAATATCCTTTTCAGCTATGGTTACATAAGCGGTTTCATCTACAAATTGCTTAAACTGTTTATTTGTAACCTCATGTTCATCCATCCAGAAACTACTAACTTTTACCCGGTGCTTAGGATATTCATCAGGGCGCGCCTGATTATTATCTGCTCCCATATCAAAAGTTCCGCCTTCTATAAATACCATTCCCTTTTTTCCAGCATTTTTTGTCACAAGAACCGAGGTATCCACTTTAGTTAAAAACCTTGCTTTTGAATCTACTTTACAACAAGAAGGTTTCTCTGACTGTGTTTCTTCAATAGAACGTTCAACGGGTGTTTGCTTTTTTGAATCGTTTTTTGACAAACAACTTGTAAGCATACAAGCAAGTATGGTCAACAGAAATAGTAGTTTACTCATTATTGTCGATTTGATATTTCGATAAATAACGGCCGACAGAATAAAAGGTTTATAACTATTTTATTTGTATTTAGTAAGGAAGATTTTTAGGAATAAAAAGATAAATCAGGGAAGTTTGGAACCACCATAAAACGAAGAAAGGGCAGTTCAACAACTGCCCTTTTACTAATGTTAACCCCCAAACACACATCGTGCTGAACGCACGATATACAAATGAACAAAATTCTGTTGAGTTTACAAAAAATTTGCAGATATAATTTAAAAAAATGTTTGAACTCAATTAATAATTAGAATTTACAACTTCTACATACATCTCTTATTTGTCTGAATTTCTAGGATATAAACAAATACACATCAAACATGTTACGAACAAAAGATTAAGTAAAATACAGGAATAATTTTTCTTATGCGCTTATCAACTCTTTGTTTTTAGTAGTTTATGTTCGTTTCAATATTAATAAAGGCAAAATACCGGGGATGTCTACAACTACTTTTGCAAACCATCTTATAAAATTTTAGAATAGTTTCTAAAGAATGTCCATCCTACCCCAATAGAATCACTCCCTCAATATCAAAAAAAGTTGTACAATAAAATGTGCAAAACAAAAAAGCCGTCTCAAAAATATATCTTGAGGCGGCTTAATGTAGTCCCGACGGGAATCGAACCCATATCTACAGTTTAGGAAACTGCTATTCTATCCGTTGAACTACGGGACCCTATTTTCGGGTGCAAAAATATGTAAAAACATTATTCCCAACAAATCAAATTGAAAATAGCCTAAAACTTATGTGCTTATGAGTATTATTTTACCAAATTTAAAACAAGATAGCAGAGGTTGAATAGTTTTAATATGAATGATTATCTTTGCACCTCATTAAAAAAGCGGATAATGTTAGACAAAATCAAAGCATTACAGGAAGAAATAGAGAAAGTTGTAGCTTCCAGCAAAGAGGAAGTTGAAGAACTTCGAATAAAATATATCAGTAAAAAAGGTAGCATTAGCCAACTATTTAACGATTTTAAGACTGTTCCACCGGAGCAGAAAAAAGAAGTTGGGCAAGCTATTAACGTATTGAAAAATTTTGCGTTAAATAAAATTAATTCATTGAAAGATGGATTTGAAAGTAATGGCAGTGAAAGCTCAGATTTGGACTTAACCATGCCCGGAGAACCAATTAAATTAGGTACCCGCCATCCGCTTTCGCTGGTTAAAAATGAAATTATTAACATTTTCGCAAGACTTGGTTTTACTGTTGCCGAAGGTCCTGAAATAGAAGACGACTGGCACGTTTTTTCAGCACTAAACTTTCCGCCGGAACACCCGGCGCGCGATATGCAGGACACATTTTTTATTGAAAAAGATCCTGACGTATTGCTACGTACACACACTTCAAGTGTTCAAATAAGGGTAATGGAGTGCACCGAGCCGCCTATCCGTGCAATTTTCCCGGGTCGTGTTTTCCGTAACGAAGCTATTTCTGCCCGTTCGCATTGTATTTTCCACCAAATTGAAGGATTATATGTGGATGAAAATGTTTCGTTTGCCGACCTGAAACAAACACTGCTGCATTTTGCAAAAGAACTCTTTGGCGAGGATACAAAAATCAGGCTACGTCCTTCATACTTCCCGTTCACCGAACCAAGCGCCGAAATGGATGTAAGTTGTTCTATTTGTGGCGGAAAAGGTTGCAACGTATGTAAATATACGGGCTGGTTAGAGATTTTAGGCTGTGGAATGGTTGATCCGAATGTACTTGAACAATGTAACATCGACAGTAGAAAATACACCGGTTTTGCTTTTGGAATGGGTATTGAACGTATTACTATGTTGCGATACGGAATAAAAGATATCCGTCATTTCTTCGAAAATGATGTACGCTTTCTGAAACAATTTGAATCAGCAATTTAATCAAACTATCTATTAATATATCACCGGAGGAATTGAATTCAATTCCTCTTTTTTTGTGCCTGCTCCGCCCACTTTTTGGATTTATGTCGACATAATTTTCCCTTAAATATTTCGTTATAATTTGTAACGCACACGTTAACACCAATTTAACAAAGGCTGAATTAACACATGTTTTATAGCATGTTTTGTCGAAATGGCATATCTTTGCAAAATACTTTTTAGTCTTTTATTGATTAAAAACTATAAAAAGCCTTATTTGTGGTAACCAGAAAACAGAGAATGAATACAAATTAGGCCCGAATAAATACAAAAAGAATGGAAACAAAAACAGATCAAAATCAGATCATCATTAAGATGAATACTGAGAATGAGAAAAAAATGCTGCCAATGAATTTTATTTTTACGCTGGCAGCAGGTGCAATTGCCGGAATGGCAGTTATTTTTACTCTTTTTTGGGGAGTAGAAAAATTACTTGGAATGTAACAACAGAACCATATTTAATGGGAAAGCCCGCTTAAAGCGGGCTTTTTTTATGCCATTTTTTTATTGGTTCTTTACTTCAAAACCTTTTCAATTGCATTTAACTCTTCCTCCGAAAAATCAACGTTTTTAAGCATCTCAACGTTATCATCCAGTTGTTTTACCGAACTTGCTCCTATTAATACTGAAGTAATTCGTTTATCTCTTAGAATCCACGCCAATGCCATTTGTGCCAGAGACTGTCCTCGTTGTTGAGCAATTGAGTTTAATGCAAGAATTTTATCGTGGGCAGAATCTACATGTTCCTTTTTCAGGAAAACTTCGCGCGTAGCACGCGAACCTTCAGGAATACCTTTCAAATATTTATTGGTTAATAATCCTTGTGCCAATGGTGAAAATGGAATACAACCAATTCCCTCCTCTTCCAAAACATCCAACAATCCGTCTTCTACCCAACGTTCAAACATCGAGTATTTAGGTTGATGGATCAAACAAGGTGTACCCAGATCTTTTAAAATTCGGGAAGCTTCCTTCGCCATTTCGGCAGGATAATTGGAAATACCCACATACAAGGCCTTACCCGAACGAACAGCACGATCAAGAGCCATCATGGTTTCCTCAAGCGGGGTATTCGGATCGGGGCGGTGCGAATAAAAAATATCCACATATTCGAGCCCCATTCTTTTTAAACTCTGATCGAGGCTGGCCAGCAAATTTTTGCGACTCCCCCACTCTCCGTATGGCCCGGGCCACATAAGGTAACCTGCTTTCGACGAAATAATCAGTTCATCTCGGTAAGCACTCAGGTCCTGTTTTAATATTTTCCCAAAATTCTCTTCGGCTGAACCCGGTGGCGGGCCATAATTATTAGCCAAATCGAAATGTGTAATCCCAAGATCGAATGCACGATGTACCATTTCACGGCCATTTTCAAACACATCGATTCCACCAAAGTTATGCCACAGCCCAAGGGAAACAGCCGGCAATTTTAATCCCCACTTTCCGCAGCGGTTGTATTTCATGGTATCGTATCTTGTGTCAGCTGGTAAATAGGTCATAATAAATATTTATTTGTTTACTGTTAAAGTTAAGAAATTTCGTTTGTTCCAATAACACATAACTTTCCAATCCGATATTTTCACACCTGAAATCCCAAAAGATTATTTGTAAAGTTTTAACTTATCAATCCATTTTTGTTTTTCATCTTCACTCAGAAAACTTGCTTTAAAAGAGTTTTCGGCCAGGGTAATAATATCGTGTCTAGTTAAATGTAAAGCATTGGCTACAGCTATATAATTTTCATTTAAATATCCGCCAAAGTAAGCCGGATCGTCGGAGTTAACAGTTGCAAGAATGTTGTTTTCCAACAAAACTTTTAACGGCAAATCTTTCATTTCTTTTACCACTTTCAATTTTAAATTTGATAGCGGACAAACGGTAAGCGGAATTTGTTTTTGTGCCAGCTCTTTCAACAAAAGTTTATCATCCACCGAACGAACACCGTGGTCAATACGGGCAACATGCAGAAGCTTCAGCGCATCCCAAACATTTTGTGCGGGACCTTCTTCTCCGGCGTGAGCTACCACTCGAAATCCCTCCTTACGAACCATACGAAATACATTTTCAAACTTCGCCGGCGGATGTCCGATTTCAGAAGAATCAAGACCAAAACCAACTAACAATTCGCGGTGTTTCAGCGCTTCATTAAAAGTTCTTATGGCGTCCTCTTCACTTAAATGACGAAGAAAATTTGGAATTAAACGAGAAGTAATTCCCCATTCCCGATTTGCTTTCTCCGATGCTTTTTGTATACCGGCAACCACTGTCTCAAAACTTACTCCCCGCTGTGTATGTGTCTGCGGATCAAAAAAGAGCTCGGTGTGCACCACATTCTCTTCGTGGCATTTTTGCAGGTAAGCATAAGTCAAATCAAAAAAATCCTGCTCGTATAAAAGCACATTAGCTCCTTCATAATAAATATCCAGAAACTCCTGCAGGTTATTAAAATTATAAGCGTTTTGCAGCTCTTCAACCGATCTGTATTTTAGTGCGACTGAGTTGCGTGCTGCAATTTTAAAAAGCAACTCCGGTTCAAAACTTCCTTCAATATGAATATGAAGTTCGGCTTTCGGAATAGCATTTATGAAGTTTCGAAGTGTACTTGTAACCATAGATAAATGTTTTGTTAAAAATACTATTTTTGGTTGAAGTCGGCCTGAATATTTATCTAAGAAAACACGAATTATACGACAAGGTTCAAACAGAAAGTCGAAATACAAAAACACTCTCCAGCCAGCAGTGCTAACAATTAATGAAAACCTTAATAGGTATTCTCCAGCCGGAAAAAACAAAGGAAAAATAACCCGCTCATTATATTTCAGTACCTGTACTTTTAGATTATGAAACTTTTTTAACTTAGCAACTTATTAAATAAATTAATAACAATGAGACGTCTTCTATATTTTATTTCAGTATTTACAATTGTACTTTTATCTGTATCGTGCAGGCAAGTTTCAAAATACGAACAAAAAGGGATTACATTTGATGAACCCCGCGCACCACAACCTGTTTCTCCGGAGCAAAACTGGGAAGCATTGAGCGACAGAATTAATGTAAGCTGGGCAAGCACCAATACACGCTATCATAAAGAATACATCCCGGAAGTTTCGAATAACAAAGATTTGGTATGTACCGGATGGAAAAATGAACGTGTATATGCTCAAATGGTTGCATGGTCAAAAGATTCTGTAATAGATCTGTCTGTTAAAGTATCGAATCTTGTATCAGATAAAAATACAATTGAAGCAACTGCAGTAAAAAGTTATTTTGTAAGAAATGTGCTGTCGGATGAATTTTTAGGTGGGTGTGGTTATAAAACCAAAGCAGATTCTACAGCTCATTTGGTAGCCGATTGTCTTGAACAGGTACCAGCATATACCATGCGCGAAAAATCAACACGCGGAATTTGGTTCAGCATTGATATTCCTGAAAATGCTACACCCGGAAGTTACACTGCCAATGTAGATATTTTAATTAAAGGGAAAAAGGCAGAAACTCTGTCGCTAACAGTTAATGTTCAGGATAAGCTGCTACCCCCTCCTTCCGACTGGAAATTTCACCTGGATTTGTGGCAAAATCCTTATGCTGTTGCCCGTATTCATAATATTGAATTATGGTCGGATGCACATTTCGAAAAAATGAAACCACTTTATACCCTGCTTGCCAATGCCGGTCAGAAATGCATTACAACCTCTATTCTGCACAAACCCTGGGGTGGACAAACCTTCGATCATTTTGAATCGATGGTAAAAAGAACCCTGAAAAAAGACGGTTCGTGGGAATTTGATTATTCAATTTTTGACAAGTGGATAACATTTATGATGGATTTGGGCATTAACAAGCAAATTAATTGTTACACATTAATACCCTGGGGCAACCAACTTTATTATTTCGACGAAGAATTAGCAACTGATACATTTATTACTGCTACTGCCAGCACGAAAGAATATGCCGATTACTGGATTCCGTTTTTAGAAGATTTTAAAACGCATTTACAGCAAAAAGGATTGTATGACATTACAACAATTGCCATGGACGAGCGCCCGATGGAAGATATGTTAAATGCATTAAAACTAATTGATAAACACGCGGGATTAAAAGTTACCTCTGCTGCAAATTATAATCCTGGCATGTCTGGTCAGGTGTACGATCTAAGTGTAGAATCGCGCCACATGCTACCGAAAGATGTACTGGAAAAACGACGCTCGAATGGACAAAAAACAACCTTTTATGTATGTTGCAGTGTTCCGTTTCCAAATAACTTCACTTATTCGCCACCGGCAGAAGCTGTATGGCAAGGCTGGTATGCCTGTGCACAAAATCTGGATGGTTTTTTACGCTGGGCCTACAACTCTTGGGTAGAAGACCCAATGCATGATACCCGATTCAGAACATGGCCCGCCGGCGATACCTTTTTTGTATATCCTGGCTCAAAATCATCCATTCGTTTTGAAAAACTACGCGAAGGAATCCAGGATTTTGAAAAACTCCACATACTTATGGAAGAATTAAAAGATTCAGACGATCAGCAAGCTCAGGAAAGCCTTAATCAATTGGAAGAAATTTTAAATGAATTCCAGATTTCATCTCTAGAAAACGATGGAGCACTGGATCTGGTTGAAAAAGCAAAAGAGTTACTTAATCAGCTGTCAGAATAGAAATATAAAATGATATAAAAAAGGAATCCGTCACTTCTCATTAAAGTGACGGATTTCTTTTTCTACCCAATTTGGGATTGATTTATTTTTATTAATAACCTTATTCCGATAAACTAATCTTTTTGCATCGCATCGTCAAAAGCAACATTCGACGGAGCAAAATCGATATTTTTTACAAATGCACAAGCCTCGGTTGCCCCAGCTTCGCGATCCATTCCACTATCTTCCCATTCAACAGAAAGTGGCCCGTTGTAGTTAATATCGTTTAATGCACGAATAATATTCTCAAAATTAATTTTGCCGCGCCCTAAACTTCTGAAATTCCAATAGCGACGATTATCTCCAAATTCCATGTGCCCGCCAAAAACACCAACTCCCATCGGGGTATCACTCCAGTATGCATCTTTCATATGAACATGAAATATCCTATCTGCAAATTCATAAATAAAACGGACATAATCTACATGCTGATACCCAAAATGACTCGGATCGAAATTAAAACCAAAAGCCGGATGATTATCTAACGCTTTTAAAGCCAAATGCGCCGTGTGAATATCGAAAGCAATCTCTGTTGGATGTGCTTCCAGTGCAAATTTAATCCCCAAACTCTGGTATTCGTCCAAAACAGGCTTCCAGCGTTTTGCAAACTCTGCATAACCTTCTTCAATCATTTCGGCTGATACCGGAGGAAAAGAATAAAGCAAGTGCCAGATCGGGCTTCCTGTAAATCCGTTTACCACCTTAATTCCCAATCGTTTTGCAACCTCTGCAGTTTTTACCATTTCTTCAGCAGCACGCCGGCGCACACCTTCAGGATCGCCATCACCCCAAACATGTGGACTGGCAATACTTTTATGACGTTGATCGATGGGATCACAAACACACTGTCCGTCGAGATGAGTTGAAATGGAAAATAATTGCAGGTTGTATTTTTCTAAAAGTGCTTTTCTGTCGTCGCAATAGGCCTGGTCTGCTTTTGCCACTTCCATGTGGTCACCCCAGGTACAAAGTTCTAAACCATCGTAACCAAAACTTTTGGATTTCTGACAAATGGTTTCAATGGGCAGATCCGCCCACTGTCCCGTAAAAAGTGTTACTGGTCTTGTCATATTTGATTTTTTTATATTCAAGTTTGGAATACTGAGCAAGCGGCTCCAAAACCAACCTGCACAAACTATTCTATATCTCTTCGCCAAATTTTACCCATTTTACTTCATCATTGTAACCGGCGCTAACAACAGTGTCGATAAACTGCATACCACGAATTCCGTCTTCTACACCGGGGAAATCCAGCATTTCAGGAGTCGGTTCCTCGCCATTTGCTTTTGCACGAACAGTAAGCGCAAAATTTCTGTATATATTGGCAAATGCTTCCAGATAACCTTCAGGATGCCCTCCCGGAGTTCTTGTATTATGTGCAGCAATGGCAGTATCCATACTGGTTCCAACCCGAAGTACCTGCATAGGTTGATCCACCCATTTTACCTTTAACGTATTGGGTTCCATCTGTTCCCAGTCGATACCTCCTTTTTCGCCATACACGCGAATGCGAATTGCATTTTCTTCGCCAGCAGCAATTTGTGTTGCCATTAATACTCCCTGGGCTCCGTTTTCGAAACGTAAAAAAGCTGCGCCATCATCGTCGAGTAAGCGATTTGGAACCAGTACATTTAAATCAGCACAAATTTCGGTAACTTTTAATCCCATAATGTACTCTGCCAAATGATGTGCATGTGTACCAATATCGCCCATACAACCAGCTTTTCCCGAACGTTTGGGATCGGTACGCCAGCTGGCCTGTGCATTTCCGGTATCTTCTACTTTCGACGAAAGCCAGCCCTGTGGATATTCAACAAAAACTTTCCTAATTTTTCCTAATCTGCCTTCAGCAACCATTTGTTTTGCCTGCTTTACAGCCGGGTAACCGGAGTAGGTATGGGTTAAAGCAAATGTTAAACCGGTTTCATTAATTTTCTCTTTTAATTGAAGGGCTTCATTCAAGGTAAAAGTTATAGGTTTATCCAGCACAACATTAAAACCATTATCGAGCGCCATCATTGCCGGAGCAAAATGCACAAAATTCGGCGTTACAATCGATACAAAATCCATGCGTTCACCTTCAGGAAGTTTTGCTTCTTTTTCAAACATTTCCTGGTACGTTTCATACACGCGTTGTTCCGGCAGAAAATATTGTTTCCCCGATTCTTTCGAAATTTCAGGATTCACACTAAAACAGCCACAAACTAATTCAATCTGATTGTCCATTAAAGCTGCAAGGCGATGTATTGCCCCAATGAATGCGTCAGTTCCTCCACCAACCATTCCCATACGAAGTTTTCGATTCATCATTTAATTACGTTTTAGTTGATTCAAGTTGTTAAAATTAGCAACTCTTTTTTTAGGAAGCAACAAAATCACTCCTTTCAATTCTGATACGTTCTATTCTGCTCTTACAAATACCATGTACCGGACTTTCGAGTGATTTTAACTTCAATAAACGGAACAAATTAAAACTCTACTATTATTCCAAGGGTAGGTAAAATAGTTCCGCTGTTACTTTTAATTTCATTTAATACATAGCGTGTTCCGTTGTCGGTAAAAAGAAAGTTACCAGCGGCATCTTCAGCACGTACAACAATATCGGGTTGCTGAGCCTGAAAATTATAAAGGTTTTGAATGTCGAGGTAAAATTTGGCAGTAACTTTTTCCAGGTAATACGATTTATCAATACGCAAATCAAGCTGGTGAAACGGATCAAACCGAAGGGTATTTAATTTTGAATAGTCAAGATACGGGCCTCCCTTCAAATTCCAGGCTTCCACCAAAGAAGATTTCTCCAAATCCCAGGGAGTATATGGCAATCCTCCCACAAAACGCCAGCGTACCCCAACACGCCAATTTCGTTTCAAATCTTTGGTTGAAGTTAAAGTAAGAAGATGTTTGGAGTCCCAACTTGAAGCAATATAATCTCCGCTTCCGTTTTTAAACTCGCTTCGTACCAATGTGTATGAAAGATTAAGATTAAACCCATTGCTTGAATTTATTCGGGATTGAAACTCTGCTCCATAAGCTCTTCCCTCCGATGCAGATACAACCTCTTCGTCGCCAATAACTCCATAATCGGCCCCTTTATTTGCCAAACTAATTTGATTATTTACCGAAAACGGATAATTGGAATAGCCTTTCCAAAAAGCTTCAGCAGTAAATTGCACTTCAGATTCTGGCCGATATTCAACACCTCCAATCAAATGATCAACTGCAATATATTTCAGTTTATTAGCTTTATTTACAAATACATTGTTTTCTTTATATCCAAGCGTGGTATAAGCCGGCAACTGATAATATCGCCCTGTGTTAAAATTCAAACTCCATTTATTTGTTAAATTATACGATGCCGAAAAACGCGGAGAAACCTGTTCCAACAAATTATTCATACTTGCCGAATAGTTATTTGCATCGGTACGCACCCCAAAAGAAAGTGCCAATCGCTCTTGCAGTACGATTTTGCTTATTTGTGCAAACAAACTGTATTTTACCAAATTTAAATTTGTAGTATAGCTAATATTTAAAAGATCTTCATCATAATACCTGCGTTGTTCTGTACTGTTTTTATACCTCACAAAATCAAACCCGGCTCCAAAATTCAGTTTAACTCCATTAATTCGAGAAGTATTTTCAAAACGCAACTTGTTTTCTATTTCTTCCGATGTATAGTCCAGTATTTTGTTGTCTTCCGAACTATCATCATTTTCGCTGTATTTATAGGCTCCGTTATTTAAATGACTTCTACTTGCAACAAAAGTTTGGTAACTGTTTTCTCGAAAGTGTTTATAAACGGCTCCCAATGTATAATTCCACTGTTCGTTTACCGGAAGTTCGCTTAAAATGTATTTCTGTTCATCGTCCGGATTTTCAATATCTTTGTTTAATTCAAAAATATCATTCGCTCCCAAACCTATAATTGTCAGTTCATTCTTTTCGTTAAACCGTGTGCGGGTTTTAAACTGCATATCAGTAAAATTTGGCAAAAAAGGAAGTTCGAGTACACTAAATAAAAACTGCAGATAAGATTGCCGGACTGAAAATACAAAGTTGGTTCTTTTACCAACCGGCCCGTCTAAGGTTGCCGCAATTTCGGAAGCCCCCAATGTTCCCTGAAACTTTATCTTTTCTTCATTTCCATCTATCTGGCTGAATTCCATAACACCGCTCAAAGCATTACCACGACTGGCAGGAAAAGCTCCGGAGTAAAAATTTACTTCCCGAATAAAATCGGCATTTAAAACACCAACAGGCCCACCTGAAGCCCCCTGTGTTGCAAAATGATTGATAAACGGAACTTCAATACCATCAAGATAAAACCGGCTTTCGGACGGACCGCCACCACGAATAATAATATCGTTACGGTAGGCTGGTGTGGATTGCACACCCGGAAACGATTGTATCACTTTTGAAATATCGCGATTTGCACCGGGGGCTTTTTCTATCTCCCCAATCCCAATTGTACGTAACGAAAGAGGACTTTCTACTGTTGTACGAAAAGGAGATGCTGTTACTGTAACTTCCTCAATTTCAGATTCTGATTTTTCCAACCTTATTTCAATAAAGGCAGTATTTGCATTGCTTACCTCAAATTCGGCCGAACTATATTTTTTATAACCAACAAAACTGGCCTCTACCCGAATATAACCGGGATTCAGATTATCGAACTTAAAATGTCCGCTTTCATCGGTAATGGTTCCAATTCCTGTTCCGCTTACCACAACATTTACAAAAGGTAATGGCTTATTATTAGTGGCATCTTCTACCTTTCCGCTTAAAGTTGCTTTTTGTGCAACAAGCATAAAAGGCGTCATTGAAAAAATTAGAAACGTACAAATTATCCTGATCATAGCATCATTTTGTTTAACCACATCAAATATAAAGCTAAACAAAACCAAAAGGTAAAAGTTGATAAACAAATTCGTTTTTTTATATTAGCCAGAGATAAAGTAATTATTATGCGTGTAGTAATTCAAAAAGTTAAAGAAGCCTCGGTAACAGTTGAGGATAAAAAAATATCAGAAATTAGTAAGGGACTGCTGGTTTTGGTTGGTATTGAAAACAGCGACACTCTTGAAGACATTGATTATCTGGTAAAAAAAACAACACAACTCCGTGTATTTGATGATGAAAACGGAGTAATGAATCTTTCGGTAAAAGATGTTGCTGGCGATATTATTGTAGTAAGCCAGTTTACCTTGCAAGCCAATACAAAAAAAGGCAACCGTCCTTCGTATATTCGTGCTGCACGTCCGGATTTTTCGGTTCCGATGTATGAAAAATTTGTTGAACAAATGGAACTGGCCATGAATAAAAAAGTGGGAACCGGGCAATTTGGAGCAATGATGAATGTTACATTGATAAACGATGGACCTGTAACTATAATTATTGACTCGAAACAGAAAGATTTTTAACTCAGAATTCCCTGTTAAGAATAAACAAAGTTGCTTATGAACGATCAGAAATTGACACTCGCCGATGCCCAGGAACAAGTTGACAAGTGGATAAAAACTATTGGAGTGAGGTATTTCAGCGAGCTAACCAACATGACAATATTAACCGAAGAAGTTGGTGAACTGGCACGAATTATGGCGCGAAAATATGGCGACCAGTCATTTAAAAAATCGGACGAAAAATATGATTTGGCAGATGAAATGGCTGATGTACTTTGGGTGCTTATTTGTTTAGCTAACCAAACCGGAGTGGACTTAAACGAAGCTTTTCTGAAAAATATTGAAAAGAAGACAAACCGCGATAAAGAACGACACAAAAACAACAAAAAAATTAACGATTAGAAATGACAGATTTAACTGATCAAATAAATCACATTAATCCTGAAAAATGGACCGATGAAGAAGTATATGCCTGGTTTGAAAAAGGACAGTGGCTTGAAGGTTGGGAAGCAAAACCGGACGCGTCGATAAACAAAAGAAATTTTGCCATTGCATACCATAAAAATCCAAAACAATGGAAACAGGCCTTTTCATTTATTCAACAAACAAATCTTGCAAATCTTACACCCAGCAAAATTGAATTGGATAACAAAAACCTGTTTATTGCTATCGATGAATACCAATCGAAAGATAAAAGCCAGACCAAATACGAGGCGCACAAGAAATACATCGACATACAGTACATTATATCCGGCGAAGAACAAATTGGATTATGCACACGAAACAAAGCTTCTGTTAGCGAAGGTTACAATCCGGAAACCGATCTTGAATTTTTTAAATACGATGAAGGAGAGTATATAAAAGTAACGCCGGCAAATTTTGTTATTTTCTTTCCCGACGATTTACACCGGCCGTGTATCAAATTAAACCAATCAGTTGCGGTAAAGAAAATGGTGGTTAAGTTGCTAATATCCTGAGCGATAGTATTGATCATAAATTAGATAAAAAATCAAATAACTATAAAAACGCTCGAATTTTTTACAATCCTTAATGAATTGTTATTCGGTTTTTCTAATTCATTATTTTACCTAAATAGTAAGCAGTTATAAAACATTTTTACTTCTTGCATTTACTTGACTTTTCTCGTGCCCAGTTAAAATAAAATTTCTTTATTTTGCTTAGCAAAAGTACGATTGTACGCTTTTCACTAGTATAAAACCAAAACGAATTATAATAAAATGGAAAATCTGGACTGGAAAAATCTGGGGTTTGGCTATCGCGACGCAGACTACAATGTTCGTTGCACGTTTAAAAACGGAGAATGGGGAGAACTCGAAGTAAGTACTTCGAATACCATAAATATTCACATGTCGGCAACGGCATTACATTACGGACAGGAAGCTTTTGAAGGGCTTAAAGCTTTCCGTGGCAAAGACGGTAAAATCCGTGTTTTCCGAATGGATGAAAATGCCAAACGTATGCAAAGTTCTTGCGAAGGAATTTTAATGGCAAAACTTCCGGTTGAAAAATTTGAAGAGGCTGTTCGTATCGCAATTAAAAAGAACGAACGTTTTGTGCCTCCTTACGAATCGGGTGCCTCGTTGTATATACGTCCGTTATTAATCGGATCAGGTCCGCAAATTGGTGTGGCTCCGGCAGAAGAATATTTATTCGTAGTATTTGTTATGCCTGTTGGTCCGTATTTTAAAGAAGGATTTAAACCAACCAACCTTGTAATTATGCGCCAGTTTGACCGTGCAGCACCACAAGGTACCGGAAAATACAAAGTTGGCGGTAATTATGCAGCCAGTATGTACGAAGGTAAAAAAGCAAAAGCAAATGGTTTCTCGGCTGTACTTTACCTCGATAGTAAGGAGAAAAAATACATCGATGAATGTGGTCCGGCCAATTTTTTCGGAATAAAAAACGATACATACATTACACCAGAATCAGACTCAATTCTTCCTTCAATTACCAATAAAAGTTTGATTGTTTTGGCTGAAGAAATGGGCTTAAAAGTTGAACGGCGCAAAGTTCCGCACGAAGAATTAGTTGAATTTGAAGAAGTAGGTGCCTGCGGAACTGCAGCAGTAATTTCTCCAATTAAAGGTGTTTACGATGCCGATAACGATAAATGGTTTAAATACGGAAACCAGGAAGAAGCCGGTAAATGGTCGACAAAATTATACAATAAATTACGCGCCATACAATATGGAGACGAACCCGATACACATGGTTGGGTTAAAATAATTGAATAGAAAACAAACGGTAACAAAATAGTTAAGGGATATCATATTAGTTGATATCCCTTTTATTTTTTAAAAAAAATATATGAGCAACCATCCTTTTTAAGGATCAGACGATAAAACGTTATTCATCAATAATAGAATTACCTTTATTTTCCCACTTTTTTCTGAACTCTTCTATCTCCTGCGAATGTTTTTCCATAAGCTGTTGCCATTCTTTTTGCTGTTCTAACGACTGAAATTGTGGAGATCTTCTATTAAAAACAGAATCCGGAAACGATTGAAACTGATTTTGAAAATCCTGCAGTAATTCATCGATATCGGAGATTATTGCCCAATTCGATTTTCCATGAAACTCCTTAAAAAACTGCTCCATGTCGGGACATTCTTTCCCCGAAGAAAACGGATCATCCGGGAAAAAATACCTTAAAGTACTATCTGCCGAAGACCACTGGTGTATATAGGTAGAATCGTATTGAATTAAATTCCCATTTTCGTCGTACTCCTTGTTTACAATAATTTGCTCATCAGGATTATTTTCCTTGTTTGTATCCTGCGCAAAAATCTGACTGGCAAAAAACACCAATCCGGTTATTACAAAAACAATCTTCTTCATGGCTATTTTTTATTGTAAAAATAATGCATTGAAGAGTAAACAAGTTTTAAAAAGCATTAAAAGGCGTTAACAGGTACCACTGCCACTTATATAAAACATTAGCCAGTTCATTTTAATATCGCCGGAGAGTTTTTTG
Source organism: uncultured Draconibacterium sp. (assembly GCA_947492175.1). Taxonomy (GTDB): domain Bacteria; phylum Bacteroidota; class Bacteroidia; order Bacteroidales; family Prolixibacteraceae; genus Draconibacterium. The sequence goes on from CANLMQ010000005.1 coordinate 171,429, forward strand.
AAAATTAAATTGGGCTCGGCTGTAACATCCCGCTAACTTGTCCGTCCTATTAACGGAACAGGGTTCAGAAAACAAATGACAATAAACGAATACAACCAGGCCGTTAATGACTTTTCAGACCGTTTATACAGGTTTGTTTTAAAAAGTATTAAAGATGTGCACAAAGCTGAAGATATTGTGCAGGACAGTTACGAGAAGTTGTGGAAAAATGTGGATAATGTAGATGGAAACAAAGTAAAATCATACCTTTTCACAACTGCTTATCACACCATGATTGATCGTATTCGTAAAGAAAAACGTTCGTCGCTTACCGAGGACTTGAATATACCCGAGGAAAGCCATGAAAACAATTATTCAGATTTGGAAGAAGTACTAAAAGAAGCAGTTAACCGATTGCCAGAAATACAGCGAATGGTTTTGCTTCTGAGAGATTACGAGGGATACAATTACAACGAAATTGGCGAACTAACAAAATTAAGCGAATCGCAGGTAAAAGTATATATTTACCGGGCGAGGGTATTTTTGAAAAAATATATTGGAAGCATTGAAGCAGTTGCATAATGAAACGAACATGACACTTTTATGCCACATAAGTATATAATTAAAATCATGAGAGTTCCATCTTATACCTTTAATAACAAGCAATTTTAATAAGATGAAAATTAACAGGAATAATTACGAAGCGTTTTTTATTGATTATCTGGAGGGAAATCTGGATGAACGTTTGGTGGACAACTTCCTGGAGTTCATCAAACTAAATCCCGACTTAAAAGAAGAACTGGCTCTTTTTGAATCCGGGTCTGCTGCAGTACCCGAAAATATCTCATTCTCAAAAAAAGAAACGCTTTACAAAGAAAAATACGACTCGGAAAAAGAATTCGAAAATGCGGCCATTGCCAGCCTTGAAGGAGACATTTCTGCAAACGAAAAATTCGAATTTGAAGTTTATTTAGCCGAACACCCTGAAAAGAAAAAAGAGGCTGCTCTATATGCAAAAACCAAACTCAAAGCTGACGAATCCATTCTTTTTGCAAAAAGGAAAAAATTATATCGTACATCACGTGGTAAAATAGTTTTGTTGTGGGCAGGCAGAGCGGCTGCCGTTTTAATTCTGGCTTTTGCCTTTTTTACGTTAACCAATAGGAACATTAATGAAGTTATTCCTGATAACCAACTGGCAAAAGTAGAAGACAACAAAATAAATCAAAAGGAACATCCGGTTAATAAAATTAAAGAGGAACCGATTGAAGAAAAGAAAAAAGTACGTTCGAAAAAGCCGGAAATAACACCTAAACAGGAGCTTAAAAAAACGGATGATGATGAAAAGCAATCACCGAAAAGCATTCGTGAAACTACAAGAGGAAGACTTGAAGAAGACGATCTGGTCCAAACTCGTATTCCTGTAGAAATTCCAAATGAAATGAAAACTATTTCTGCCTCACTCGATGTTCAGGTTCCAAAAGCAAAAATGGCAACAATGTATCTGGTTTATCCGGATGAATACTACGATGATGAAGTGTTACTGGCTGATAAAGTAATAGAAAAGATCAACCTTGGAAAAATAACCAGGGCAGGATTAAACCTGGCAAGCAGCATTTCGAATGAAAAATTTACCTACGAGACTGACGAAGACGGAAAAGTTGTTGAATACAATTATGATTCGCGCTTACTTGCTTTTTCAATTCCCGGAAAAAGAGCCAGACCATAGTAAAATCAACTCCACATCATATTAATAAAGAGGCACATACCGCCTCTTTTTTTGTATACTCAATGCAGATACCTTTTCTGGGATTTTGACGAATTTATTTTTTTCACCTTTTTAAACACAGGCCTGTAACTTTTGAGTAAGGCTCACCGTCACAGCTTCAGAGACACTTAAACAAGTGATAATAAAGAGCAGAAAAACAAAAACACTTAAATTATGAAACAGTTTTTTATTTTAATAGTATGCTGTGCGTTAACCGCAAATCTCTTCGCACAAACCGACACTACCAAGGTTAAAGTTCTGAAAAAGAATGTAGTCACCGTTATTGAAAATGACGACAATGTACACGTAAAAGTTGGAGAAGACCGTGGTGTTGAAGTTATTACCGACGATTGGGGAGATACTACACATGTAAGAGTTGGCCGCCGCACTTTTAAAGTTATCGAAGGAAACAACGGAACTTATGTGAAAGTTGAAAAAGGTACCAAACAAAAAAAGTGGTCTGGTAGTTTTAATCCGCACTGGGGCGGGTTGGAAGTTGGTGTAAATATTATGACCAACGCTGACTATTCCATGTACAATTCTGATTACGAATTTATGGATCTGAATCCCGGAAAATCATTATCATGGAATTTAAACCTTGCAGAATATGCTTTTACCAACGAGCGAAAAAACTTTGGCGTTGTAACCGGAGTTGGCTTTAGCTTTAACGACTATGCTTTTAACGATCCCATCACCCTTGAAAAAGAAAGTGTATCAGGAAAGGTAAATCCGGTTCCACTGGGCGTTGATGCTGATGGCCGTGCCATAAAAAAATCGAAATTACATGTAAATTACCTTACAGTTCCTTTAATGCTTGAAGTAAAAACTCCGCTACGTATGGGTAGTTCCCGTTTATATCTGGCCGGTGGTGTAATCGGTGGACTTTATCTGGGTTCTCACACAAAATACAAATGGGAAAAAGGCGATAAAGTAAAATCAAAAAGCGGTGTTAATGTCAATCAATGGAAATACGAACTTACCGGTCGTATCGGTTTTGGCGATTTCTGTGTATTTGCCAACTACAGTATGTCGCCCTTATTTAAAGATGGACGCGGACCTGAGGTTCATCCGCTTATGATAGGTATTTCTTTCCCGAATATTTAAAAACAAAAAACATATTCAGCATTTCCCTGGCAACTTTGCCGGGGATTTTTTTTGAATTCATCCCGGCTTCAGGTATTTTTAGTTTATGGAACTAATTCGGGGACTTACACTTTTAGCATTTGTTTTCTTTGGCTTTCAAATTATTTATAAACAACAGAAAATCAAGAAAAAAGGAATTCAGGTCTCCACTAATGAACCCGGTATAAAAACTTATTTCATTTCGTTTCTGTTGCTCCTTTTTTTTGTAATTTTTACAACTGAACTTGTCAGCCAGGTTTTCCAAAATTCGTTTTCGTTACTACCTGCTTTTTTGCAGAATGCTTTCTGTCACTCAAATTTTCTGACTGTGATTGGTGCAATTACGGTTATCCTTTCGGTAGTTTCTATGCATTTTACTTTGTCGGCTTTTAAAACTTCTTTACGTTTTGGTTTAAATGCCAACAACCTGGGAAAACTAATAACAACAGGTATATTTTCACGGTCGCGAAATCCGTTTTTTATTTCAATTGTATTACAGTTTTTGGGAATCACCCTTGTCTTCCCCACTTTATTTTTTGCAACAATCACCTTCCTTTCAGTAATATCAATACACTTCTTTATTCTGAATGAAGAAAAATTTATGCTGCAAAACTACGGGGATGAATACAAAAAATATACACATCAGGTAAGAAGATACTTTTAAACACGGGCTACTTATCTTTCAGGCTAGAGTTCAAACACCTTTTCTCCGGCAATCCATGTACTTTGAATTTTAGTGTCCAATACTTCTTGTGGCGAAGCTGTCATTAAATCGGTATCAAGAATTATAAAATCGGCCCACATTCCCGGTTTCAGGTTTCCCTTTTCATTTTCTTCGAAGGATGCTTTTGCCGCCCAGGTTGTCATTGAACGCAAGGTCTGTTCGCGGGTTAATCCCTCTTCTGTTCGCCAGCCACCCTTGGGCCAGCCATTATGATCGATACGAAAAACTGAAGCATAAAACGTAAACAGCGGCTCGATGTTTTCAACCGGGAAATCGGTTCCATTTGGCAGCCACCCCAGTTGTTTTAAAAGAGTTTGGTACGAGTAGGCACCTTTTATCCGTTCATCTCCCAGTCTGTCGGCAGCCCATTCCATATCGCTTGTACAGTGTGTTGCCTGAATAGATGGAACAATTGAATACCTGCCAAACTTTTTAAAATCATCAGGATGAATAATTTGTGAATGTTCGATACGCCAGCGTCGATCGTTTTTTACCTTTAAAAATGTGCTGTAAGTATCCAATACCAGCCGGTTGCCACCATCGCCAATGGCATGCGTTGCCACAATATAATTATTGTTGTAAGCCAGTTGGCATATTTTGTTGTAATATTCCTGTCCGGCAATTTGCAGACCTTTGTTTCCCGGATCATCCGAATAATCTTCCAACAACAAAGCACCTCTCGATCCGAGTGCGCCATCGGCATATATTTTTACTGTACAAACATTAAGTTTATCCGTTTTATAAATTCCTCTTTTTACAAAGTATTCAAAATTCTCTTCAGAAGGATCAAGCATGGCATTAATTCGCATTTTCAACTCGCCGTCCTTTTGCATTTTATCGATTAGCAAAACAGTATTTTTACCTAATCCACAATCTGTTACCGAAGTCAGTCCCGCTGCAAAACAGTTCTTTTGCGCTTCCAGCAATCCTTTTTTTTGTTGCTCTTCTGAAATACCAGGAATATATTTAGTTACCAGACTTTCGGCATTGTCGACTAAAATTCCGGTTGGTTCGCCATTTGCAAGAAGTACATCTCCGCCCGGCGTTTTCGATTTTGAAGTTACACCGGCAATTTCCAAAGCTTTAGAGTTGCACCATACCGCATGACCGTCAACACGAACAAGACAAACCGGAATATCAGGAAACAGCTCATCCAAACCTTCTTTTGTTGGAAATTCCTTCACATCCCAATCGTTTTGATCCCAGCTGCGACCAAGTACCCACTCGCCTCCAAATTTGTCGTGATGCTTTTTTAAGATCTGATAAATTTCTTCAGGATTTTGAGTTCCGCGTAAATCGGCATACTGCATTAAATTTACGCCATAACCATTAAAATGACAGTGGGCATCGTTAAAACCGGGATATATAAATTTTCCTTTGGCATCAACTGTATTTACTGCCCGATACTTTTTCTCAATCTCTTTGTTGGTTCCAATAGCTACTATTTTGCCATTTGCAACCGCAAAGCTTTCGGCTGTCGAAAAGTCTTCATCAATCAAATAAACTTTGGCATTGGTTATTACCAAATCAACTTTTCCCTTTTGAGTACATGAATTCATCATAAACAAGAGCAAAACAAAAACAAACAGTACATTTTTCATGTTAAACCTTTTAGCTAAAAACAAATGTAATTTATTCTGAATATTTTATACAACATTAGATTATTTGTATTCAGCTAAATTATATTTCTAACTTTGCGTTACAAAACAAAAACAGATGTTTACAGTTGGCATATTTACTACGCACATCCCTTACATCGCAATGGTAGCATTTTATGCCTACTTTCTGATTTTTGGGATACACGAAGCCACTGAAGGAAAGGTGCAGGTTAGCGAAAAATCTTTTATCGTTCAAACGCATCTAAACAGTGATTCGGAAGTAATAAATACTTCTGATTGTACCTGTTTTTATACGGCATTTGCAGAAGAAGTACTATCTGCCTTTTACAAAAAAACAAAGGTGAAACAACGATGGAAACATTTTTGTGTCGATCGGTTTCTGCCCCAAAATCAACCTGATAACACAATATTTGGAAGACCCCCTCCTGTTTGTGCGTAATTCCACTTTTTTCGTTTTTTCAACTTTATTCCCGTTTTAAGGTTATGGGAGTAGTTTATCCATTTCTATTACACTATAAATATGAAAAGAATTTATGCCGGATTACTGGCGATCCTTTTATTAATTTCGGTAGCAAAAGCACAGCAAACCGAACAAAATGACACCATAAAACACTATCAGTTAGATGATATTGAAATTAAGTCACCCAAGTACAACCAGAATATTTTTGAAATTCCGGCAGCTGCAACAATGGTTTCCGAACGCCTGATTGAAAGCAACAAAGTTCAAAACCTGACCGATATTTCAGCAATCGTTCCAAACTTTTTTATGCCGGACTATGGTTCAAAACTAACATCTCCGGTATACATTCGTGGTGTCGGGAATCGCATCAACACACCATCGGTTGGACTTTATGTTGATGGAATTCCTTATTTCGAAAAAGCAGCTTTTAACTTCGATTTCTTCGATGTGGAACGCATTGAAGTACTTCGGGGACCACAAGGAACTCTTTACGGCCGAAATGCCATGGGAGGTTTAATTAATATTCTGACTAATCAACCTCATAACAAACGCAGCACAAAAATATCGCTGGATTACGGAAACTACAATCAAATCAATACACAGATTTCTCACAACCAACCTATAAGCAAAACGTTTGCAGTACTTGGAAACTTTAGTCAACGACACAACGATGGTTTTTTTACAAACGAATTTAATGGAAACAAGGTAGATAATCTCAATTCTTATTCAGGTCGCTTAAAACTGTTATTTACGCCTTCCGATAAATTTAAAGCTTCCGGTAATATTCAATATGAAGACAGTAAACAAGGAGGATATCCGTACGCTGTTTTCAACGATGAAAGCAACGAAGCAAATGATATAAACTACGACCATAAAAGCACTTACGACAGAAATCTGTTTTCTTCAGGATTAAACCTCGAATACAATGTTGGTAGTTATATAATCCGATCGGTTAGTAGTTTTCAATCGGTTAACGATGTACAAGCTGTTGATCAAGACTTTACACCTGCCGATAAATATTTTGTGACTCAGGATCAAGACCTGAATATGTTTGCGCAGGAAATAAATATTCAATCTCAGGAAAATGCTATCTACGACTGGTTATTTGGCGTTTTTGGTTTTAAACAACTTTTAGATAAAGAGGTACATTTGGAAATGGGCGAAGATCAGCTTGCAAACATGCCCTTTTCAGAATATTCCTATACAAAAGCGTACGATAACAGCAACTCAGGAATTGCCTTTTTCCACCAGTCGACGTTAAAATTTGGCGATCTTTCGCTTTCTGCCGGTATTCGTGCAGATTACGAAAAAGCTACACTCGATTATAATTACGATAAATCGGTTAACGGTAATGTAAGTAATGCCGATCAATTTGAAAGTGAGATGGACTTTTTTGAAGTTCTCCCGAAAATTGCTGTGAAATACAGTATCTCGAAATACATTGTGCCTTACGCAACCATTGCTAAAGGTTATAATTCAGGCGGATTTAACTCAACTTTCGAACGCGAAGAAGATCGTTCGTTTAAACCCGAGCAATCGTGGAACTACGAGGCAGGAATAAAAGCCAAGTGGCTGGAACAGCGCGTATATGCCAATCTGGCCTTCTTTTATATCGACTGGACCAATCAGCAGATATATCAAACTGTTCCCAGTGGAACTGGTTCGATGTTGACCAATGCCGGAAAATCGGAAAGTAAAGGTGTTGAATTTGAAATAAAAGCTTTACCTGCCAAACATCTGGAAACATGGCTGGCTCTTGGTTACAACGATGCTAAATTTGTAGAGTATGTAAAAAATGAAAACGAAGATTACAGTGGTAATTATCTTCCTTATGTTCCCCGGTTTTCATTTAATATTGGAGGAAATTATTCGGTTGACATCAACAAAGACTGGCTCGAAAAAATTCGATTTCACATTACTTACAACGGATTTGGCAAACATTACTGGAAAGAAACCAACGAAGCCTACCAGGCTTATTATGGTTTATTAAATTCCAGAATCAGCTTTGAGCATAAAAATATTACCCTTGCCTTCTGGGGAAAAAATATATTGAATAGCGAATATAATTCCTTCTATTTTCAGGCTCTTGGAAATTCGTATGCACAATTGGGTAAACCGGCAACAATTGGAGTAAACTTAAAGGTTTCGTTCTAATAAATAGTTACATTTATACGCAAATAGAAGTACAAATAAGCACTGCACAACAAATTGAATGACCGAAAACCGGGTCTTTCAATTTCAGGCTTCTGGAAAATTAAGGATGCAACAACAGGAAATAAGGAAATATTACACACTGCTGAGCCTATATTTGGCGCAGTCTATTCCCATGAGTTTTTTCTCAACCGTAATTCCGGTTATCATGCGAATGGAGCATTATTCGCTTGAATCAATCGGTTATATACAGTTGATAAAACTCCCCTGGATTTTAAAGATTCTCTGGGCACCTCTGGTTGATCGTACCAGCAAAAACAAACGGCAGTACCGCCGCTGGATTCTGTTTTCAGAAATATTTTATGCAATGATCATCATAAGCATTGGTTATTTAAACCTGCAAACCGATTTTACCACCATTATTATACTGATGGTAATAGCTTTCACAGCTTCAGCAACACAGGATATTGCCACCGATGCTTTTGCCATTCTAATTCTGAAAAAAAACGAACGCAGTTTGGGCAACAGCATGCAATCGGCCGGAAGTTTTATCGGAACCATGATGGGAAGCGGTGTATTACTTATCATTTATCATTATTGGGGTTGGTTGTGGCTGTTACGTTGCCTCGGCTTGTTTGTACTTTTTGCGCTGATTCCGGTTTCACTGTACAATGTACGAAATAGTAAAGAGTTGGATCGTTCAACAAAAAATGTATCGCCGCTTGAGTTTATTTACTTTTTCAGGCAGAAAAAAATTGGTGTGCATGTTTTGTTACTTTTCCTTTTTTATTCAGGGATTATAGGAATTCTGACCATGGTTAAGCCTTATTTCGTTGATTTGGGTTACGACATAAAAGAAATTGGATTTATATCCGGAATTTTCGGAACAGCATGTGGTGTGGTAATGACCATCCCGGCCGGAATGTACATTCGAAAAAAAGGTATTGTTAAATCGCTGTGGCTTTTCCCTATCATAAATGTTTTGGCAGCTACCTACTTTTTCGGATTAACATATACCAATCATGCCACTTACCTGGTTTATATCGGAGTAGCGCTGTTGTGGGGTGCTTATGCCATGTCATCGGTATTTGTTTACACCATGAGCATGCAAATTGTACGTAAAGGAAGAGAAGGCACCGACTTTACCATTCAGATTGTAATTACGCATTTAAGCAGCCTGGTAATTGCAATTATGAGTGGAAAAATTGCCGATGCTATAACATACCGTGGTTTATTTGGAATTGAAATCGGATTGGGTATTTTAATTCTGGTTTTACTTCCTTTTATTTTTAAAAAGTCGTTTTATGAACGAGATGAAGCAGGAATTCAAGAACATTCTACCCAGGAGGGTGTTTAAAATGCAAGTCCCGTATCATAATGCCGAAAATATTTAATTTTAGTCAGATGAAACGAGCAAATAAAATAATCCTGCCCACACAACAGTCATTACAAATGAGTTACAGCGAATGCTGTTAAAAATTAAAATTACAACGAGATGAAGATACCGCAACACTTGATAAATAAATACAACACCCCGGTACCGCGCTACACCAGCTATCCTCCGGCCAATTTTTTCTCGAATGAATTTTCTTCGGACGATTATGTGGAGTGGTTAAAACTTTCGAATGACGAACCAACGCAGAATATTTCAATTTATATTCATATTCCGTTTTGTCCGAAAATTTGCTATTTCTGTGGCTGTAACACACATTTAACCCGCGACAAAAACAAAATGCGGAAATATGTTGATGCGCTTAAAAAGGAGATTCTTATGGTTAAATCGCATCTGAACTCCAACCGCAAGGTATCGCAGGTACACTGGGGAGGTGGCACACCTAACTCGCTTCCTGTTGAAATGGTAGAAGAAATAATGAATGTGATTCATGATAATTTCAGCTTTATTGTAAATCCTGAAATTGCTATGGAATGCCACCCTGCCTTGTTAGATGAAACTTATATCAAAAAACTGGTTGAACTCAAATTCAATCGTTTCAGCCTGGGTATTCAGGATTTCAAACAAGAGGTACTCGATAATGTAAACCGAGATGCTCCCGTTATTCCAATTGAAGAGTTGGTAAAAATGATTCGGAGCTACGAAAACACCAGTGTAAATTTCGATTTTATTTACGGTTTACCATATCAGGATGAAGCCTCGTTTTCTGAAACCATTCAAAAAGCCATCTCGCTTTCTCCCGATCGTTTGGTAACTTTCTCGTACGCACATGTTCCGTGGGTAAAAAAGGCACAAAAAATTCTGGAAACCCGTGGTTTGCCCGAAGCCGATAAAAAAATAGCCATGTTTGAAGCAGGCTTTAAACTTTTAACCGAAAATGGCTACAATGCCATTGGCCTCGATCACTTTGCCAAACCAACCGATGAACTTGATATTGCCTTTCGGAACCGGACACTTCACCGTAATTTTCAGGGCTACTGTACCCGCGAAACTACCGGGCAGGTTTATGCATTCGGAGCCACCGGAATTAGCCAGCTCGACAGTGCTTACGCCCAAAATGTGAAAGATACAAACACCTATGTTGAATTGATTAATGAGGGAAAATTGACCATTGAAAAAGGCTATTTACTAACCCGGGCTCAAAAGATAATCAGACACGTTATTAACGAAGTAATGTGTAATTATTACATTTCGTGGAAAGAAGCGGAACAAATTCTACATGCTTCTGTTTCCGAAATTAAAAGCACAATAAACTACGATGAAAACAGCCTAAACCAGTTTGTATCGGAAGGATTACTAAGTTTTACAAACGACGAAGTATCAGTTTCCGACAGCGGGAAATTTTTCGTTCGGAACATTGCTGCAAGTTTTGATCCGGGAATGAAAACAGCCACTCAAAAATTCTCGAAAGCTTTATAAAGTGAAGAAAAAAGAAGAAAAAAATATAGCCGTAATCGGAGCCGGTATAACCGGACTAACCACCGCCTTTTATCTAAAAAAACAAGGTTTTAACGTACATGTTTTCGAAAAAGCGGATCGGCCCGGCGGCGTGATACAAACGCATACCGAAAATGGTTTTACGTTTGAATCGGGTCCCAATACCGGCTCAATGACACGACCTGAAGCAGCCGAATTATTTGAAGACTTAAAAAACGACTGCAAACTTGAAATTGCCGACGAAAGCGCCAAAGCCCGCTGGATTTGGCTAAATAATAAATGGCACACCATTCCTTCGGGATTAATTGGAGGAATAACCACTCCCCTGTTTTCGTTTTCTGATAAACTGCGACTGCTGGGTGAACCTTTCAGAAAAAGAGGAACAAATCCGGAAGAAACCATTGCCGATTTGGTTCGACGGCGAATGGGAAAAACCTTTTTACGAAATGCTGTCGATCCCTTTATTTCGGGTGTATATTCAGGCGACCCGGAAAAACTGGTAACACAGTATGCCATTCCAAAACTGTGGGCATTGGAACAAAAATATGGTAGTTTTATTGGTGGTACCATTAAAAAAGGGAAAGAGCCCAAAACAGAGCGCGACTTAAAAGCCACCAAAGAAGTGTTTTCGGCCGAAGGAGGATTGGAAAACCTGGTTAAAGCTCTTGTTAAACAGATTGGTAAAGAAAATATTAGTTTGAATTGTCAGAATATTTCAACTCAATATTCTGCAAACAAACAGTTTAGTATAGATGGAGATGAACAGGAATTTTCGCACGTAATTTCAACGGTCGGATCCTATAACCTGGCAACACTTTTCCCGTTTTTATCATCAGCCAAAGTTGCTCAAATCGATCAGCTTGAATACGCCAAAGTAACCCAGGTTTCGCTTGGTTTTAAAAAGTGGCGTGGCATTCCAATTCGATCGTTTGGCGGTTTGGTTCCGTCGCAGGAAAAACGAGATGTACTTGGTATTTTGCTCTTATCATCGTTTCTGAAAAACCGGGCTCCCAAAGAAGGTGCATTACTTTCGGTATTTTTAGGAGGTGTTCGGAAACCCCATATTGCAGGTTATAACGATGAAGAAATTATGGAACTGGTAAAAAAGGAAGTTACCGTTATGATGGGACTGAAAGAATTTAATCCCGACCTGGTAAAAATATTCCGCTACATGCACGCTATTCCACAATACAGTTTCGAATCGAAACAAAAATTAGAAGCAATCTCAGATTTGGAAAAAACCTATCCTGGATTGATTTTAGCCGGAAATATTCGCGATGGAATTGGCATGTCGGACCGGATAAAACAAGGAAGAAACATTGCCGATCAAATAGCAGCAAAAGAATGATGGAAGAAAATAAAACAGCAATATTATTGATGAATGTTGGCAGCCCCGATGCACCAACAAAACCTGCTGTACGAAAATTTCTTTCCGAATTTCTGAACGACAAACGTGTAATTGATTTACCCTGGTTATTACGCAAATTTCTGGTTAACCTGATCATCATTCCATTTCGCGTAACAAATTCAACCGCATTATACAAACGGCTTTGGACCCCAAAAGGCTCGCCGCTTATTTATATTTCAGATGAATTAAAAGAAAAACTGCAGCAAAAATCAGGTAACCGCTTTCAGGTTTTTGTCGGAATGCGATACGGAAATCCAAATTATAAACAGGCACTGGCTGACATAAAAAAAAGCGGCTTTACAAAACTGGTTGTGCTACCCCTGTATCCACAGCATGCCATGTCAACTACCGAAACATCTTTTTTAGCAGTTGATAAAGAAATTAAAAAGCAAAAAATTGAAATCCAACAAATAAAAATCGGTCAGTTTTACCAGCGCCCAGATTTTATAAAAGCTTTTGCAAAACAAGCTCAAAAATACCAACCAGAATCATTCGACCATGTTCTTTTTTCTTTTCACGGACTTCCGGTTCGGCAGGATGCAAAAAGCAAACCCGATAACCTGCCGGATTATTCGTACAGTAAAGCCTGTTGCGAAACAGCACAACTTATTGCAAACGAATTAAAACTTTCAGAACCTAATTACTCAATTGGTTTTCAGTCGCGGCTGTCGAAAAACTGGCTAACTCCCTTTTCAGACGAAATAATTGATAAAAAGCTAAACGAAGGCAAAAAACGAATATTGGTTTTGGCCCCGGCTTTTGTCACCGATTGTTTGGAAACCATAGTGGAAATTGAATATGAATATGCCGAAGAATTTGTGAAAAACGGAGGCGAAAAATTACAACTGGTAAGTAGTTTAAATGCCGAAGATATCTGGGTGGAGATGCTTTGCAATATGATTGAAGAAAGATTGATAGAGGCTGACAAAGATTGATTAAGATTGATAAGTGATTATGGATTTGCTTTTAATTAGTAACTTTTTACCCGATGCAAGTACCCTGGAACTTTGGTGGCATACTTTTATTACTTGTCTGGCAACATTTCTAATAAACCTTCCTTTTGGATATTGGCGCGGCGGATTTCGTAAACTTTCATTTTGGTGGTTTGTGGCCATTCACGCCCCGGTACCGCTGGTAATTCTAATTCGCAAATTAAACCACCAGCACCTAACCTGGAAACTGGCCCCTTTCCTTTTAGGCAGTTTCTTTTTGGGTCAGTTTATCGGACGAAAATTATATGGATTAAAACCCTGGAAAAAAACGCAAGATTAAGTTCCACAGTTTCTATTTTACAACAACAGTTTTAATATTCATAAATTCCTTTATGCCATGAACGGAAAGTTCCCGGCCAAAACCGCTTGTTTTTATTCCACCAAAAGGCAAACGGGGATCTGACTTAACAAAATCGTTTACAAAACACGCACCTGCTTCCAGCTGCATTTCAGCAATGTTTTCGCCACGTTTTGTATTCGAGGTGAATATTGCAGCACCCAATCCAAAAACGGTATCATTTGCTGCCTTAATGGCTTCCTCCTCGTCTTTTACTTTAATTACCGAAGCCACTGGCCCAAACAACTCTTCATCGTATGCCGGCATACCGGGTTTCACATTCTCTAAAATAGTAGGAGGATAATAGGCGCCTTTTCTATGCGGAATTTCGCCGCCTATTATTACTTCTGCACCTTTTTCAACTGAACTTACAACCTGCTGGTGCAGCTCATCGCGCAAATCTTCGCGGGCCATCGGTCCCATTGTCGATTCCTCGTCGAAAGGATCGCCATAATGTGCTTCAAGCATCTGCTCGGTAAAATGCTCTAAAAAATGCGGATATACATCTTCAACTACTATAAATCGTTTTGCTCCGATACAACTTTGCCCGGCATTTAATAAACGTGCCGCAGCACAAATTTTTGCTGCCTTCCCGAGATCAGCATCTTTTAAAATAAGGTACGGATCGCTGCCCCCCAGCTCCAGTACACATTTTTTCAATTCGCCTCCTGCAATTGCCGCAACACTTTTTCCGGCAGGTGTGCTTCCGGTTAAACTAACCGCTTTTATCGCTTTGTGTTTAATTACACTTTCAACCAGGTTACTCCCGATTAACAGGCTTCGAAAAACATTTTCCTGAAATCCTGCTTCACGAAACAGTTCTTCAATAACAACCGAACAACCGGGAACATTGCTTGCATGTTTCAAAACCGCTGTATTTCCCCCCATAATTGTAGGCACTGCAAAGCGGAAAACCTGCCAAAACGGGAAATTCCAGGGCATTACTCCTAAAATGGTTCCAATTGGCCGGTATGAAACATATGACATTGTTGCTTCGGTTGAAATGGATTCATTTTCCAAAAAACTTTCTGCATTTGTTGCATAATAATCGCACACCCAGGCACATTTTTCAATTTCAGCAATTCCTTCGCTTTTTACTTTACCCATTTCCTGAGCCATTAAAAATGCCAGTTCTTCTTTTCTGCTTCGTAAAATAGTTGAAAGATTATGCATTAACTGGCTACGAAACATAAACGATGTGTTTCGCCACTGGTGCCAGGCTTTATCAACCGAATTTATAATTGAGACTATTCCCTCTTTTGTGTGTTGTTCGTAGGTTTTTACAACTTTACCGGTCGCAGGATTAATTGATTGTTGCATATGGCTTTATTTTGAACTACTAAAATTATAAAAAAAAGCAACCTTCAAAAAGATTGCTTCTTAATTATCGGTTTATTTTCCGAAACTTATTCAACAATGCGAATTTCGCTCTTCATTTCCATTGCCTGACGATAAACAGCACTTACACCGCAATATTTTTCTTCCGATAGTTTTACTGCTTTTTCTAGTTTGGCCAAAGGCAGGTCTTTTCCTTTAAACTGGTAAACCACTTTCATTTTATTGTAATGTTTTGGATGTTCTTCGGTAACATCTGCCTCCACAATTACATTAAAAGCGTCAATTTCAACCTTCATTTTTTTTAAAATCATAACAACATCAACACCTGTACAACCGGCAAGTGCAGCAAGCATTAATTTTTTCGGACGAGGCCCTAAATCGCTGCCTCCTACCTCTTTCGAGGCATCCACAATTACCTTATGCCCATCCATATCTGCTTCAAATGTAACATTATCTGTCCACGACATATCTACAACATGCTTCATAACATCCTAATTTTAAATAGTTTTCAATTAATTTGCATAACAAATATACAACATCTAAATATGTGAATAAATAGTTTTTCCAATGTTGAAGATAATTGTATTTTTAAGCATTAATTAAAAGAGCTTTAAGTTTTATTAAACATTTATTTGAACCGAAATGAGAAGTGCGATTAAAAGGCCTAGCGAAGAAGATTCTAACTTAACTGGATTTCAATTATTTAAAAAATTAACCGAGGAAGAATTTAACCGCTTAAATTACGAAAAAACATGCTCGCTTTATAAGAAGGGAACAATTATATATCGTGAGGGTAGCCGGCTTACCGGATTTTTTTGTGTAACTCGTGGAATTGTAAAAATTTTTAAAACCGGGATTGACGGAAAAGAACAAATTATCCGTTTTGCCAAAAAGGGCGAAATTATTGCCTACCGTTCTTTGCTTAGTCAGGAATTAGCCTGCACAACTGCCAAGGTCATCGATGAAGCCGCTTTGTGTCATATTCCATACCAGACACTACTCTACCTTATTCAGAGCAACTGGCAGTTTTCGCATCACATGTTACAAATAGTATGTCGTGAATTACGCGAAGCCAACGATTATATAACCGACATTGCTCAAAAAACCGTTCGCGAACGGTTGGCAGAGGTATTGTTGCTTTTAAAAGAAAATTTTGAGCTCGATCATCAAAATACACTTCAAATTTCGTTAACCAGGGAAGAGCTTGCCAATATGGTTGGAACAGCTACTGAATCGGTAATTCGGTTACTGTCTGAATTTAAAAACGATAAACTGATTGAATTGCAGGGACGAAAGATTAAATTTTTAGATATCCCAACACTTACCAGGGTTGCAAATTTATAAACTCATATAAATAGAAAGAAACCGGTTTTTACCGGTTTTTTTATGCCATACTTTTTCCGGATAACAGACGTTTTAAACTAAACCTGAATAAAATGCAATTTACCACGCTAGAAAATAGTACTATTTCGGAATTGACCGATCTCTTTAATAAATCGTTTGCCGATTATTTTGTCAAAATTGAATTAACTCCTGAACTTCTGCAGGAAAAAATAAATTCAGAGGATGTTCAGCTTGACAAATCGGTGGGAATTTATTTTAATAATGAACCCGTTGGTTTTATTTTGCATGCTGTAAGAGATACCATTGCTTACAATGCCGGAACCGGAGTTATACCATCATTCAGAGGGAAAAATGCCACCAGCAAAATGTATGATTTTATTTTGCCGGAACTAAAAAAGGCAGGTATTTCGGAAATTGTTCTGGAAGTGATGGAGCAAAACACACCCGCAATTAAATCGTACCGGAAAGCAGGATTTAACAAAATTGCCAACCTCGAATGCTTTAAAGGAAAACCAGACACTTCAGTCAAAAACAACTATGTTGAAATTAAAGAAGTAAAACATATTAATTTTGCCGAACTGAAAGAATTTTGGGACTGGAATCCCACCTGGCAGCATTCGGTTGAGACCGTGCAAAAAGCATCGTCGTATAAAGTGTTTAGTGCCGTTTTAGAAGGAAAGTTCTGCGGATATATGGTCGCCAATCCAGACTCGGGAAGAGTGGCCCAGTTTGCAGTAAACCGACACAAGCGAAAACAGGGAATTGGAACCTCTCTTTTTCATCATCTTGCCACTTTATACGATAAAGAAATCAGTGTAATTAATGTTGATGGAGAACAGCCGGAAACCATTTCGTTTCTTAAAAATTTGGGATTAAATCCTTTTCTTACACAACATAAAATGAAATTATTTTTAACAAGATAACCGTATGAAAGCATTTGGAATACATTTGAATAAACGCACTTTTATTCGTTGGAAAATATACATCGACCGTGCCCGTATGTACATTGGTTACATTAGTTTTATTATGATTGCTTTTATGTTTCTGAATGATTTTAAAGATGAAACAATCCGAAATTTTCTCGATGATAATAAACTCATCACTTACCCGCTGATGATGGTAGTTTTTCTGCTGTTTTCGTTGGTACTGGGAAGGTTGGATACAAAACTGGGATTACGAAAAGAAGAGATGCGTAATGCCGCCACAGAAAATCCTGTTACCATGGAAATATTAAGCAATCTAAAAGAGATAAAGGAAAAACTGGACGAGAAAAAAGAGTGACAATTAGCGGCCAATCCATTGTTCCGGATTAAGTTTGGTACTCTCTTTCCAAATCTGAAATTTCAGAATCGATTTATTGCCCTGGTCATCATCAGTATAAACAGTGCCTATGTTTTGTTTGGTTAACACTTTGTCGCCCTTTTTAACCACTACTTCTCTAAGGTTTGAATAGACACTTAAATAAGTCCCGTGCCTGATTATAACAGCAGTATTTCCGCCTGAAATACCAAATACACGACTTACTTCGCCGTTAAACACGGCTCTTACTTTTGCACCCTTTTCTGTGGCAATATTTATTCCGTTGTTTTGTACCTGCACATTCGTTAAAACCGGGTGCCGGTGCACTCCAAAATGCTCAACAATCACACCCCGCTCAACCGGCCAGGGCAAACGCTGTTTGTTCTGCTCAAAATTATCTCCAATAAGTTTTTGTTCGGGTGTTAAAGCAAATTCTGCGCTTTTTGAATCTCTGCCTTTTCCGGTTTCTTCTTCAATTATTCGTTGAATTTCGCGCTCCAGTTGCTGTTCTATTCTACGCTGTTCCTTTAACTTTTGCTGTAGTGTCCGTTTCTTTTTTTTGAGTGTTTGAAGCACATTATTCTGCTCTCCCTGCTCTTTCGATAAAGCTTGTTTTTCTTTTTCCACAGCGGCAATCAATTGTTGTTTTATCTGCTTCTGCTGCTCCAATTTAACGAGGCTTTCATTTAAAACTTCTTTAACTGTAGTAATTGTTTCTGTCTGACTTTTGCGAAAAGTTACATACCTTTTAAAATACAGCAAACGCCGGTAAGCCTGATTAAAACTTTCGGACGATAAGAGAAATAACAATTCATCTCCCACACCTTTATTTTTATAAGCAAGTTTTATTAATTGCGCATATTCGTCTTTTAACCTGTCAAGGTCGTTGTTAAGCATTTCAATCGCCAAAATGTTGTCAGCAATAAAATCGTCGTATATTTTAATTTCGTCGCTAATACTCGATAAAACAGTATTTCGCTGGCGTATTTTAGTATTTAATAATCGAAGTTTCCCTAGCGATGATATTTCGCTGCGTTGTGTATTATCCAATAAACGGGTGGTATATTCAATCTCATTCGCAGCCTCTTGCTTTTTCTTTTGTAAATCAACAATAGATTGTCCAAAACAAATGGATTGAACCAGAAGAAATAAACCGCTTAAAAAGACTAATCTCATTCGTAAATTGATTTGTACGAATGTAACGGATTTAAGTCTAGTTTACTTCTATTTGTTCGTATTTTTCAGGAATTTTAATGCTAAGCGGTTCTATTTTTTCCGTTGAAAAACCACTCATTGTAATTTTCATTTTTATTTCTTCGTTTTCAGATAGAAAACTCATTTCAATAGTCCCCGGATAATCTTTGTCCTTCACTTTCATAAAGTTGCTAAACAGAAGATTTATTATGCGGTTATTTGTTTTATCGTTGATTTGCATTTGGTTAAGGGCAAAGTTTGCAGGATTGAAATACATTTTCTGTACGATAAACGCCGATTCATCCATGCGTTTTAACCGGCGTTTAATTTTTTGAGTTTTATCTTTTTCCTCTATTCTGATAATTTTCCTGTTTTTTTCCGACTGCAACACATACATATTCGATTCTATAAACGAATCAAAAGTTTTGAAATCTTTGTTTTTGGGATCTTCACGATACGAAAAAGCATTGTTGGAAATTATGGCCTGAATGGTTTCAAAATTGAGGTCGATGTTTAAAACACTACTCAGGTAACTATAATCGTCAACAAAATAATTCCGGTCGATGTAATTTACATATTTTACGCTATCGGGAGTTAACAGAACACGGCCAACAGGAATGTTTATTTTACTGATGGAAACCAATATCTGCTCGTCCTTTTTTGCTTTTAAACTAATTTTAAATGTTGCTTTTGAAGCACTGCTGGAATAATTGCACTTTATGCGTTTAACCGATAAATTATCGAAGTCGAAAGCATTTTGTTCCACCTTCTTTAACAGCCTGTTTGTACTTATTGGGCGCGCTTCAACCCTTGGCAATTCGCTTGGCGCTTTACACGACGACAACCAGAAACTAAACAGTATAAGCGCGAAAACAGAAAGCTTAAAATAACTTTTTCCTGCCATTTTTATTCTTCAATATATTTCCGTTCATTGATTTTGCGATCCAAAACCTTTGAGTCGCTACCATTACTTTTTGCCTTTTCCCAGTAATCTACGGCTTCACTTTCTTTTCCGTATTTAAAGAGAATATCGCCAAAATGTTCCAGCAAAGTTGCGTTATCCTCTCCCCCGTTTTTTATGGCCGTTTCCATGTAGAATTTGGCTAAAGTATATTCGCCTTTTTTAAACAAAACCCAGGCATGCGTATCCAAATAAGTTGAATTATCCGGAAAACGTTCCACAACCCTTCCACTCATCCGCTCTGCTTTATCCAGGTTAGATCCGTCAACCGAAAGATAATAAGCATAATTGTTGAGTGTCAGATAATTTTCAGGATCAATTTCAACGGCCTTGTCAAATATTTGAAATGCCTCTGCCTTATTTCCAAGTTTGTATATCGATTCACCTTTTAACATTAAAAAATTAGCTTGTAACTGAGGATTTTCAATCACATAATCCAATCCTTCATCGCTAATCGTTTTTGCTTCTTCAAATTTTTCAAGCTGAACACAGGCAATGGCGTGAAAAAAGTAACCTTGTGGCTGGTTTGGAAATAGCTCAATTACCTTTTGGGTGTGTTCGTACAAACCGGGCCAATCCTGTAAATCATTATCAATAAACATTATACGCTCCCAAATTACGTAATCATTGCTGTTAATATCCAATGCTTTAAGTAATTCAGTGCGCGCTTCTTTCAGCTTTGCTTCTTTCAGAAGAATTTCGGCATAAACCGTATGAACCATTGCTTCATCCGAGTGATTTTCAAGAAGGATTTGTATCAGTTCTTCCTGCTGGTCATTGGTTAATTTTGCTTGCTCCGGATTTGATGTTAACATCCAGTACAACTGAAGCTTGGTTTGAATATCAACCGTTGCACTGGCAAATCCCAGCTTTGTTTCAGCAAACGATTTCTCAGGATCGCCATTCTCCAGGTAATAATTGGCCAACGAAAAATGAACGAATCCACTTTCGGGATCCAACTGCAGAATTTTCTGGTAATTTTTTAACGCATTCTCTTTATCTCCCTGGCTCTGGTACAAATCGGCCAGTAATCCGTAATATTTCGACTCTGTCGGATTGTTTTCAATCAATTTGTTTATTTCCTCGAAAGCTTTTTCAATTTTTCCGGACTCTACATAAATTTGTTGTTTTGCCACCGAAATTTGTTCATTAATCCCGGTTTCCTTTTCCATTTCATTATAAGCGTTTATGGCCTCGTCGTATCGCTGAGCACTGGCCAAAAGTGCAGCTTTCATGTAAATATATTCCAGGTTTTCAGGCTCTTCCACCAAAAGTCCGCCATAAATATCGGCAGCCTCCGAAAACTTTTTGGCTTGCTGGTAAATCTGGGCCAGCAAAAGTTTGTACCATTTATTGGTAGGATTCAGACTGATGGCTTTTTCGAGCAAAAGAGAAGCACTTGTAAAGTCGTTGTTTACAGCATGAATATTGGCCAATTCGAACATTGCTGCCGATGAATTCGGATCAATTTCCAAACAACTCGACAACAGTTGAATTGCTTTTTGTGCATTTCCAAACATTTTTTGTTTTAATGCTTCCACAAAAAGGTATTCAAACTCCTTTTGTTTTTGTTCAACCAGCTCTGTTTTAGGACCAACTACAGCAGCTTCGGCAACTTCCTGTTCGGTAACCTGTTTAGGTCCCGAACACGATGAAATTGCAAAAGCAAAAGCCGCAACTCCCAGTCCTTTTATAAGTATTCTTTTCATCTGTTTATCATTCTTTATTTTTTGGGGAGTAACATATGCCTGCCCTGCTTTAGCGGTCAGACGGAAACACCATGATTACAATCATTCCCTTTTGTGAGAAAAATTTTCTCATGATCCTTTTTTTAATTTTTACCGGTGTGGCCAAAACCACCCGCTCCTCTTTCTGATTCTTCCAGCACTTCTACCAAATCCCATTCCACTGTTTCGTGTGCGGCAATAACCATTTGGCAAATTCGTTCTCCATTCTCAATAACAAAGTCCTGTTGAGAAAGATTAATTAATATAACTCCAATTTCTCCCCGGTAATCCGCATCAATGGTTCCGGGAGTGTTTAAAACTGTAATTCCTTTTTTTAAAGCCAAACCACTACGCGGGCGAACCTGTGCCTCGTACCCCCTTGGTAACTCAATAAACAAGCCTGTTGGAACCAAAATTCTTTCCAAAGGTTTTAAAGTAATTGGGTTATCGAGATTGGCCCTTAAATCCATTCCTGCCGAAAATAGGGTACTGTAAGCCGGCAATTCATTTTTCGATTTGTTTACAATTTTAACCTGCATGTAATCTGTTTTAAAAAAGAACCGCTAAAATAATGAAATAAAAATTCCAAGCGGTAGGTTTAACAAAATTTATCGTTATGATTTTATATTTCAACTAATTGGATAACAATCAAATAATAATTAAGTCGGTCATTATTTCGTCTGAAATAAACAGACCTTTTTCCGATAGTGTTATTCGATCATCATTGATAAGGACGGTTCCTGCCTTTTCGTATTTATCGAGCTGTTGAAGCAAATAAGTTTCGAGTTTGGTACCAAATTCCTTATTTACAAATTTTAAAGACAGTCCCCACTTTGAACGTATTCGCGTTAAAATGTACTCGTTAAACCGGTCATTTTCGCTTAATTTTTCTTCCTCGAAATAATCCGATTTATTCTCAAATGCTTTTATATAACTTTCAACATGCGACACATTCCAACGCCGCGAAGCACCGTCGAAAGAGTGTGCCGAAGGCCCCAATCCCAGGTACTTTGTTCCCATCCAATACGATGTATTGTGTTTAGAATACAATTGATTTTTAGCAAAATTTGAAATTTCGTACTGTTCGAAACCGTTATTTTTAGCATAGCTAAGCAAGGTTTTAAACTGGGCTACACTCTCTGTTTCCTTTAATTCTTTTAAGGTTCCTTTTTTTAACCAGGTATAAAAAGCCGTTCCTTCGTGATAGGTGAGATGATAAGCCGAAAGATGTTGAACCGGAAGTTGAAACACACGATTTAAACTTTCTTTCCACTCCTGATCAGTTAACCCAGGCAAACCGTAAATTAAATCAACACTAATGTTTTTGAAACCTGTTTCAGCAGCCTTTTCAATGGCACGAACAGCATCTGCTGCATTGTGCCTTCTATTCATTTTTTCAAGATATTTATTCTGAAACGACTGAATTCCAACACTTAAACGATTAATTCCAGCCTCACGAATTTTTATTAAATATTCACTTGTTAAATCGTCGGGATTGGCTTCAAAGGTAATTTCGGCGTTGCTGTCGATAATATAATATTCCGAAAGAAAGTGTAGAATACCGGTTAATTCCGTACTGTTTAAAACCGACGGAGTACCACCACCAAAATAAATGGTTTCTATCGTTTCATTTTGAAGATAGTTTTTACGTACTTTTGCTTCCTCTTTCAATGTAGAAAGAAATTTTTGTTTCAGCGATGTATTTACGGTTTTGTAAAAATCGCAGTAGTAGCATTTCTGACGACAAAAAGGAATATGAATGTAGATACCGGCCATGAAATGAGCATGAACTTTGAATTCACTACAAGTGAATGATTAAACTTTTATGCGAATTGCATGTATTATCATAAAGCAAACAATTAAAACCTATGAAACCAGTATGTAAAATATTCGCATTCAAAAAAATGATTAAACGTGCTATTTACATGTGATTCCATAGAGAATAAACAATTTTAACCATATGAAAATTTCAAACTATTGGAGACTTGCTATCTGGTTTGTAATAATGTGCTACCTGCTGTTTATGCCAGCCAGCCAACTCCCCACCGAACCATTTTTAAAAATTCCAAACTTCGATAAACTCGTTCACTTCGGAATGTTTTTTATTCTCTGTTTGTTACTTTTCAGACCAGTAAAAGAATTTACTCCCAATTTCTATTTTTGGACTCCCCTACTTGCTTTGGTTATAGCCGTTCTTCTAGAGTTTTTACAAGAACATATTACCAAAAGCCGCTCCAGCGATATTTACGATTTATGGGCAAATACTGCAGGTTTGGCTTCGGCTGTTGTATTTTATCGTTTTTTTATAAACGGCAAAAAACTGGAAGTTCTTGTCTAGTATTCAAACCTAAATTTTGCAGGTGTCTCCAAATAAAATTACAGTTTCATCAAGTCCTCAAATTTATCAATGTCTTCGCTTATTACTTCTAAGCTGGTTTCATGATAAAATGCACTGATTTCTTTTCGCAACTTATCGTATTGCGCATGAACCGGGCAAAGTGGCTTCGATGGATCGTGCGTTTTGCAAGGCTCTAAACTAATCAGGCAATTGGTAAAAAACTCTTCGCCATCTACTTTTGTAACAATGTCCCACAAACTAATTTCAGATGCATCGCGCGATAAGGAAAAACCTCCGTTAGGGCCTTTAGTTGATACCAGCAACTTTTGTTTCACCAGGTTTTGAAGAATTTTCCCAAGAAATGGTGAAGACAATTCGAGGTCTTCCGAAATCTTTTTAATTCCAATTCGTTTATCTTCCTCCGAAAATTTACCCAAATAAATAAGGGCTCTCAGAGCATATTTGCAAGTATTTGATAACATGGCAATTATTTTAAGTTTACTTTTTTTGTTTACTATACGAGTACTCTGAAAAAGCCGGAAATTCTTTTTCTTTTCCTAAAACATTTTTGTTGACTTTAACAAGCCTATTTTTTACTTTTCCGTTTACTTTATCCAGGTTCTTTCGCTTTTTGAAAGCCCATTCATAAGCTTTCATTCCTGCATTCCAGCTTATGCCGTTATTGTTTTGTTCAACGCTCTTTCGCCGGTTTTGCAATAATAAATCGTGCAGCGGAATTTTAACAGGACAAACATCAGTACAGGCACCACATACCGTACAGGCAAAACTAAGGTGGTTGAATTTATCAAAACCTTTCAGAAACGGTGTAATTACTGATCCAATGGGACCACTGTACGTTGTATTATAAGTATATCCACCCACATTTTTATAAATAGGACAGGTGTTCAGGCAAGCGCCGCACCGAATACATTTTAAAGCTTCGAAATGTTTTTCTTCGGCCGCAATTTTGGTACGCCCGTTATCCAGTAAAACAACTATCATTTTTTCGGGTCCATTATCTTCCGCACTTTTTTTAGGCCCGGTTAATAATGAATTATATACTGTAAGCTGCTGTCCGGTTCCCAATGTAGCAAGCAATGGAAACATCAATTGTAAATCGTTTATCGACGGTATTACTTTTTCAATTCCGGCAATTACAATATGTATTTTCGGAAAAGAAACCGACATAAAACCATTACCTTCGTTTTCGGTTAATGCTACACCGCCCACATCGGCAACTAAAAAGTTAGCACCGGTAATACCAATTTCTGCCGAAGTAAATTTTTCGCGTAACACTTTACGTACAAAAAGTGTTAGTTCTGTAGGTGAGGCTTCGGCAGGAGTTTTAAACTCTTTATGAAAAAGCGCCGCAACATCTTCTTTCGATTTATGCATTGCCGGCGTTAGAATATGATACGGTTTTTCTCCGGCTACCTGAACAATAAATTCGCCTAAATCGGTTTCAACAGGATCAAAACCTGCTTTTTCCAAATTTTCGTTCAGTTCAATTTCTTCCGAAATCATCGACTTGCTTTTTACCACAAGCTTTGCATTGTTCTCCGATGCAACTTTTATAATTTCCGAAACCGCCTCTTCACCGTTTCGTGCCCAAACAACGTCAATTCCGTTATTTATGGCATTCTTTTCAAATTCTTCGAGATATCCGGCTAAATCAGAAACAACTTTTTTCTTTAAATAAGAAGCCCGTTGTTTGGCCAAATCCATATTTCTAAAGCGAAGTTTTCCATTTGCAACCGCCTGATCGTATTTCGATATATTAAAATTTAATGTTCTGCGGTGTTTTTTATCAAACGCAATTTTAGAATCTTCAAGAAATATGTTTTTTAGTTTACTCATTAACAGTCAATCGGAATCTGATCTATTCTGCGGGCATGTCGACCTCCTTCAAATTCTGCATTTAAAAAAGCGGTAACAATAGCCACAGCTTCTTCATCAGACACAAAACGTCCGGGTATAGCACAAATATTTGCATTATTATGCTGACGTGCCAATTCTGCAATTTCAGTATTCCAGCAAACACCTGAACGTACTCCCTGATGTTTGTTTGCGGCAATACTTATTCCTTGTCCGCTTCCGCAAAAGGTAATTCCTATTTCGTATTCACCTTTTTCAATGGCCTCACCAATCAGGTGTGCGTAAACCGGGTAATCAACACTTTCTTCTGAATAACATCCCAGGTCTTTATACTCGATATTGTTATCGGCAAGAAATTTTATAATTACCTGTTTTTTTGCAAATCCGGCATGATCACTTGCCAGTGCAATTACTTTACCTTCTAAATGCTTCATCTTACAAAAATAATACTTTTTGATACTTATTTCTTTTTATTGATTTTAAATAAGCCTTGTATTTCACTTTTTTCAAACTGAAATATGATTAACAAGAACATACCTATAAAAATAGTATGGAAAGAATATTTTAATATTGGTTGATAGTCGTTTGTAAAGCGAGACAAAACATAAAGAATAGTTGCCCCTGCAAAATAACTTGCAATTCGTTTAATGTCGTAAGGAACCGGATAATGTTTTTGCCCCAGAAAATAGGAGAGGAGCATCATTACCAAAAAGCAGATAAATACTGCAATTGCTGATCCCATGTACCCAATTACCGGAATTAATACAATATTTAAAACCAGTGTAATTGCAGCTCCTATTAATGCCATATACGCACCAAAACGGGTTTTGTCGGTAAGTTTATACCAAAGCGAGAGGGTAAAATACATACCAAAAAACAAATTGGCCATTAAAATTATGGGAACCACTTTTAGTCCTTCATGGTATTTTGTATCAACTATAATTTTAATTACATCGATATAAAGTACCATTCCAAGGAAAATTAACAAGCCAAAAATCACAAAGTATTTCATTACTGTGGCATATACTTTTGGATCGTCTTTTGAGCCATTTCGAGCAAAAAAGAAAGGTTCGAACGCATAGCGAAATGCCTGTATAAACATATTCATTAACACCGCCAGTTTGTAATTGGCCCCGTAAATACCGAGCTGAAACATTGGATTCTGTTCTTCGGGAACCAAAAACGGAATTAAAACTTTATCGACATTCTGGTTAATCATTCCGGTTAATCCCACAATTAAAATAGGGAAACCGTAGCTCAGCATCTGGCGTAAAAGCTTTTTGTCGAATACAAACGAAACGCGGAATATTTCCGGTAACAATAGAATCAGTGTAATAACCGATGCCAGCAGGTTTGAAATAAAAACATATCCCACACCAATATCAGCTGAATAAACTACATTAATAATAGAATCGGGATTGTTTTCGAGTAAACGAGGACAAAGCGATATAAAAAACAGGTTAAATCCGATATTGAATCCAATAAATACAAACTTAACCGCAGCAAATTTTATGGGCCGGTTATTTAAACGTAAACGTGCAAAAGGAATGGCTGTAAAAGCATCTATTGCAAGAATTACAGCAAACCATGAAATGTACTCCGGATGATCAGGGTACCGGATCAAAGCTGCTATTTCGTGCCGAAAAACAGTAGCCAGCAAAACAAATGAAAACGAAGTAAAAAACAGCGAAATGATAGAAGTAGAATAAACATTTTCAGGGTTTTTACTTTTTGAGGCAAACCTAAAATACGAAGTTTCCATACCATAGGTTAACAAAACCAGTAAAAATGCCACATACGCGTACATATTGGTTACCACACCGTATTCGCCAGGTAAAAACATAAACGAATAATAGGGTACCAGCCACCAATTCAAAAAGCGGCCAACAATGCTGCTGACTCCATAAATGGCAGTGTCGCTTGCTAATTTTTTAAACGGATTCAATTGTTTGAAATTTTAGGCAAAGATAAAATCATTTAGTTTGTTGCATAAATTCAAAACAACCTTTATGCAATTAGTTTATATTTGAACTATTAAAATTTTAAATGAATGAAACGCAACCTTTTTCCGATAGTATTAATTTTATGCTTGTTTGTTACTTTTTTTTCGTGTTCAAACAAATCTACAAAACGTCCGCGTAAACCGGTTAGTTCAATTACCTTAAAACCAAATAAAAACCAATTTATTTACGGCGAAAAAATATCGGTAAACGTAAAAACAAAATTGCGCGATGGTGAAATAAAAAACATCCAGGTATATTTTCAAAATAAGCTGATAAAAGAATCAAAAGAGCTCGATTTTGTAATTGACAATGTGGAATTGGATGCTTTGGGACTTACCAATTTTAAAGTAAACGCTGAAAAAACCGACGGACTTAAAAATACACGAATAAAAGCTGTAACAGTTTTATCAGATTTTCAACCAAAACAACTTACTTATCAGGTGCTTAACAACTATCCTCATTTAAAAACATCGTATACACAGGGTTTGGAATATTACAATGGATATTTGTATGAAGGTACCGGAGAAAATGGTCATTCCAAATTATTAAAAGTAGACATTAAAACAGGAAAAGTTCTTCAGTCATTTAATATGGAGGACAAATATTTTGGTGAAGGAATTACCATATTAAACGATAAAATTTACCAACTTACTTACCACGCACAAAAAGGTTTTGTATACGACCTGGAAACATTTGCTGTAATCGACAGTTTTCAGTTTAAATCGCAACAAGGGTGGGGGCTTACAAACGACGGAACCAACCTGATAATGAGCGATGGAACCAATGTATTAACCTGGTTAAATCCAAATGATTTTTCGGTAATAAAAAAGCTGCAGGTAGCCAACGACCGTGGAACGATGAACGTATTAAACGAATTGGAATATATTGATGGAATAATTTATGCCAACATTTACACCACCGACCATATTGTAAAAATTGATGCTACTAACGGTAAAGTACTGGAAGAAATAAACATGGCCGGATTAATAAACATGTACCACAAACAAACCGACCGTATTGATGTATTAAACGGCATTGCCTACGACAAAGAAAACAACCGAATGTATGTTACCGGAAAACTTTACCCACGTTTATTTGAAGTAGAATTTATTGAACCCAAATAGAAATCAATAGCTTAATAGTCCGAAAAAAGAAAACCGAAACCAGTAGTTTTATTTATCAGCTACTGGTTTCGGTTTTTTATATCTGTTTTACAGTTTGAATTACAAACGTATTCTCTTCTTAAAAAAGACTGGGAGAATCTCCGTATTTAACTTTTCCTAAATGTTTGTAAGCCAAATCGGTAACCTCTCTACCACGCGGAGTTCGTTTTATAAATCCCTCTTTTATTAAAAAGGGTTCGTAAACTTCCTCAATTGTTCCTGCATCTTCGCCAACTGCAGTTGCAATTGTAGTAATTCCAACCGGGCCACCTTTAAACTTATCTATAATTGCCGATAAGATACGGTTATCCATTTCATCCAGTCCGTGTTTATCGATATTTAAAGCCGACAGCGCATGACGTGTAATAGCCATATCAATTTTGCCGTTTCCTTTAACCTGGGCAAAATCGCGTACTCTTCGTAACAATGAATTTACAATACGTGGTGTACCACGGCTTCGAAAAGCTATCTCAGAAGCCGCCTCGTCGCTTATCTCTACCTTTAGAATACCAGCGGAACGTTTTACTATACCTGTTAAAATATCGGCATCGTAGTACTCCAGGTGCGATTTTATTCCAAACCTGGCACGAAGTGGAGAAGTTAATAAGCCGGAGCGTGTGGTAGCTCCAATTAATGTAAACGGATTAAGTTCCAATTGAACCGAGCGTGCACTTGGCCCTTTATCTATCATTATATCAATTCGGAAATCTTCCATGGCCGAATACAAATACTCTTCAACAACAGGAGATAGACGATGAATTTCGTCGATAAAAAGAACATCACTTTCTTCAAGGTTAGTTAATAAACCTGCCAAATCTCCCGGTTTGTCCAAAACCGGTCCTGATGTAATTTTTATACCCACTCCCAATTCGTTGGCAATAATATTTGATAAAGTAGTTTTACCCAGTCCCGGCGGACCATGTAATAATACATGATCGAGCGACTCGCCACGCATTTTAGCGGCAAGAACAAATATTTCGAGGTTTTCTACAATTTGCTTTTGCCCGCTGAAATCGCTGAATTGCAAGGGTCTGAGTTGCTTATCCAACTCTTTTTCGTTATCTGCGTACGAATTTCCTCTTAAATCGAAACTCTCCTCCATATAATAAATCTACGAAATAAACATTCGTATTTTTTCAATTAACTGATCAGCTGTAAAAGGCTTCGACAAGTATTCATTCATACCTGCATCCAAACACTTCTGACGATCATTATCCAATGTATTGGCGGTAATAGCAATAATAGGTACCGGGGTTTCAGTACCGTTTTCTTTTTCAATTTTTCTGATCTCAGCAGTAATGGCATAACCATCCATTTCCGGCAGCATAAGATCCATTAATACCAAATCGAAAACCTGATTGGCAATTTTATGCATTGCATCGCGGCCATTCGCAACAGCGATTACGTTATAGTTATATTTCTTCAAATTAAACGTAACCACTTTTTGGTTTAAAATATTGTCTTCAACTAAAAGTATGTCCAAACTTCTATTATTAGTATTCTTAATTAAACAAATATAAAAGTAATACTAGTAATAATATCCTGTTGACAGATGTTAATTTCTATTTGTTAGTTTTTGTTAAGATGAAGTAAACACTTTTTTTAGACGGTTTTCAACAGTTTTTCTACAAATAAATAGTTCTGAAGCAAGAATGTAACCATAGTTTTCAACAACTGTTAATAACGTAATTTTACTGGGAAAGGACGATATTCACAAGTTCATATTGTGTGAATATGTTTCAATTAAAAAATCAAAAGAAAGCGATTGTTATTTATGATTTGCGGTTATATGAAGAAAATTCTGAAATCAGCAAATTTTAACTTAAAAGATTATTTTTGTTTTTTTACCAGTTTATGAGCAGTTATTAACAATTGGTGAAAAATAAAGCGATCTGTAAAATAGAAGATTAGAAAAAATGACAGAAAATTTCAACATACTTGTTAATAAACTCAATTCTTTCAGGATTAAGTACTATTCTTATCAATTGCTGAAAGGATTGGTTTTATCTGCAATTATATTGTTAGTATTATATACAGCTTTTTCACTGGTTGAATACTTTGTTTATTTAACGTCAGATTTGCGCAAAATTATATTTTTTGGATTTATAATTTTTAGCAGTTTATTAATTATTCAGTTTATTGGTGTACCGGTATTACGTTTACTTAGTATTTTAAAACCCATCGATTTAAAATCATCTTCGTCGCTAATTCAGCAGCATTTTGATGATATAAAAGATAAATTACTGAACATTATTGAGTTAGCCGATCTTAACGAAAAAGAATATTCGAACGATATTGTTTTGGCAAGTATCGATCAGAAAATTGAAGAATTAAAAATTTTTGATTTTAATGATGCTGTTCGGTTTAAAAATATATTAAATATAGGTATTTACCTTATTAGTAGTCTCATTATTTCGGCTGGTATATTTCTTATCAACAGAAATGTATATACAGATTCTACCAATCGTTTAATACATTACAATACAGAATTTACAAAACCGGCACCTTTTGAATTTAAGCTTGAGAACAATTCATTAAAAGCAAAAAAGGGTGATGCATATATAATTAAGGTAAGTGCTGAAGGAGATGAAATTCCAAAGATTGTATATGTAAATATCGAGGGTAATAATTATTTGATGAAAACAGATGGAGCTGGTAGATACGAATTTGAAATGGCTTCGGTTATTAATCCTGTGCATTTTTATTTTACCGATCTGAGATTCAATTCAGAAAAATACCAGCTGGAGTTGCTGCCAAAACCAGGTATAACAAATTTTAAAACCAGTATTTATCCTCCTAAATATACAGGACTTCAAAACCAGGTATTTGATAATATTGGCGATATTCAGATTCCACATGGAACAAAGGTTAACTGGAGTTTTAATGGTATTGATGTTGATTCGCTTTATTTGATGTTTGATGATTCGGTAAAACTTGCTGCAGTAACAGAAAGTGAAGTCTTTTATTGCGAAGAAAAATACTATAAATCAGGCACATATAATGTATTTGTTAAAAATAATGTTACAGAGCCTGAGCTCGCCTTGTCGTATTCTGTCGATGTAATTCCTGATCTTTTTCCTGAGATAGAAATAATTCAGCTGGAAGACTCGATGCAGTTAACCCGCTTCTTTTTTAAAGGATTAATAGGTGATGATTATGGATTTTCAAATCTGCGGTTTCATTACAACATCGATAATTCCGATTCTTCAGTTGTTATTCCTTTTGTAAAGTCAATGATTGATCAGGAATTTTATTTTACTTACGATTTTAAAGATCTTTCCGTACAGGAAGGTACGGTTTCTTATTATTTTTCGGTAACTGATAACGATGTTATAAATGGCTATAAAACAACTACTTCGAACAGCTATTCGTTTCAATTTCCGAATAGAGAAGAATTGATGGCCAATGAAACGGAAAGGTTTAAAAACATTGAAAAAATGTTTGAAGAAAGTCAGGTTCTGGCAAAAGAAATAAATGAGGATATAAAAAATCTGCAATTTAAAAATATGGAGGCAAATACTTCAGAATGGGAAAAGTCGCAGATGGTTAACGACATTGTTCAAAAACAAAATAAACTGGAACAACTCTACAATAAAATAAAAAAGGACAACGAGAGCCTGAATAATTATATGAATTCTTTTAACGAGCAGAGCGAAGAAATGATGGAAAAGCAACTGCAGATAGAAGAGCTTCTGGAGGAAGTATTTACTGATGAGTTAAAAGAATTAATGGAAGAATTTAATAAGCTGGCCGAAAATTTCGATAGTAAGAAGTTAAATCAGCTGGCAAAAGATATGGATCTTACTATGGAAGATCTTCAGAAGCAGTTGGATAAGAATCTTGAAATGCTCAAAAAATTAAAAATGGAGCAAAAAATACAAGATGTAATTGATGCAGTAAATAAGATCGCAGAAGAGGAAAATAAACTGGCTGAGGAGGTTAACAAAGAGAAAAATTTCGAGGAAGCAAAGGATTTAGTTGAGAAGCATAAAAAAGATTTGAAAGATCTTCAAAATCAAGTTAAAGAGACATTGGAAATGAATAATGAATTGGAAAATCCATTAAATTTTGATGATTTCAGTGAAAATTTTGATGATGTGGATAAAAGTATGGAAGACACCAAGGAAAATCTGGATAAAAAGAATAAAAAGAAGTCGTCTTCAGGTTTAAAAAATACTTCGGATAAAATGAAGAATATGGCATTTGGTATGCAACAAATGCTTGATATGAATAGTCAACAGCAAAATCAGGAAAATATTCAAAATCTCCGTCAAATATTAAGTAATCTTATTTTACTTTCTTTTACACAAGAAGAAGTGTTGGTAGAAATGGAGGAAATCGATGCAAAAGATCCACGTTTAATAAGCCTGAATCAAAAACAAAAACAAATTGTAGATCAGAGTAAAATTGTTCGCGACTCACTATATTCGCTGGCCATGCGTACACCTCAAATTACAAGTATGGTTAATAACGAGCTGGTTTCTATGGAGTTAAATCTGAATAAGGCGAAAGAGCAAATGGAGGAGGCGTTATTTTCAAATTCGCGTAGTAGTCAGCAATTTGTAATTACTTCGGCTAATAATATGGCTCTAATGTTAAACGAAGCGCTTGAAAACCTTGAAAAACAGCAGGCGAACAGTAAACCTGGAGATCAGCAATGTGAAAATCCGGGGCAGGGGAGTTCTGGAATGGGTAATATGAAAGAGCAATCGGAAAGTATTAAACAACAGCTCCAGAAAATGATTGACCAGATGAAGAATGGAAAACAGGGGAAAATGAGCCAGCAAATGGGGCAAAGTTTAATGCAGCACGAAATGATGCAGCAAATGCTTCGCGATATGATGAACAACGGTAATATTGGAGAAGGTACCAAAAAGTCGCTAAAGCAAATAGATGATCTGCTAGAACAAAATAGAAAGGAATTAATGAATAAATCAATAAATGCACAAACTATTTTAAGACAAAACTTAATAACTACTCGCTTGTTGGAAGCAGAAAAGGCAGAGAAGGAAAGAGAATTTGAAGATAAGCGAGAATCGGAAAGTGCAGAGGATTTTTACAGTAACCCTGTTAAATTTTTCGAGTATAAAGAAAAAGAAAATTACTCGATTGAATATTTAAACAAAAACTCGCATAAATTAAATAACTTTTACAACAAAAAGTACAAACAGTATTTGAATAATATACAAACTAAATAGTGACAGAAGTTAAGCCCAATATATTAGAGATAAAATCAAAAAAATCAGAACTTAAAAAAGTTGAAAAGTTTATAAGTAATGTATTTGCTACCTATCAACTTAAAAAGGAATGTTTTAATAAGGTTTTATTGTGTGTTACAGAGGCAGTTATAAACTCAATAATACACGGAAATAAGGGCGATCATACAAAAAAAGTTGAATTAACAGTTAATTGCAAAACACACTTGATTTCTGTAAAAATTACAGATGAAGGCGAAGGATTTGATGTAAATAATTTGCCAAATCCTATACAAAAAGACAATCTTCTAAAGGAGTCGGGTAGGGGAATACACATTATCAGAACTATTGCAAACGAAGTTTCTTTCAATGAAAAAGGAAATCAGTTGCAATTTGAAATTGAATGTAAATGAATAAAATAGAATTTTTTTTCGAAGATCTGGAACCAATATTTTTTCAAAAAAACATATTACAAAGCGGAGTTAAGAATTTGATAGACAGTGAGATAAGTACTGTAGGGGACATTTCAGTTGTCTTTTGTTCAGATGCATATTTGTTAGATATAAATAAACAATATCTGGCGCATAATTATTATACAGATATAATTACTTTCGATTATGTGGAGGAAAATGTAATTTCGGGCGATTTATTTATTAGTATTGACCGAATTAGAGAAAATGCTAAAGAATTTAATGTAAGTTTTATTAAAGAATTATATCGCGTTGTTTTTCATGGTATTCTGCACTTGGTTGGATACAACGATAAAACAGAAGAAGAGCAACATATAATGACAGAAAAAGAAAATTATTATCTAGAGAAAGTTGATTTTAAGGGGATGGAATTATGATGCCGGAATATGATGTAATTGTTGTTGGTGGTGGCCATGCAGGTTGCGAAGCTGCTGCTGCTGCCGCAAATTTGGGGTCAAAAACATTGCTAATTACAATGGATATGACCAAATATGGTCAAATGTCTTGTAATCCTGCAATGGGTGGTATAGCTAAAGGACAAATTGTACGAGAAATTGATGCCTTAGGTGGGTATTCTGGTATTATTGCTGATAAAACAACCATTCAATTTCGTATGCTTAACCGTTCAAAAGGACCGGCTATGTGGAGTCCACGATCACAAAATGACAGGTTTCGTTTTGTTGAAGAATGGCGTGATATTCTGGAAAGTATTGAAAATCTGGATCTTTGGCAAGGAGCTGTTACGCAGTTATTAATCGAAAATAAAGTAGTAAAAGGAGTTGTTACAGGAATTGGTATTGAGTTTAAAGCGAAATCGGTTATTCTTACAAACGGCACCTTTTTAAATGGATTAATGCATATTGGAGCTGCCAAAATGAAAGGTGGACGAATAGGAGAAGCAGCTTCTTATAATATTTCTGAACAGCTTCTGAATGTGGGTTTTAAAACCGGTAGAATGAAAACAGGTACGCCTGTACGAATTGACGGAAGGAGTATAGATTTTAGTAAACTGACAGAACAAAAAGGCGATGAAGGGTATTTTAAATTTTCTTATTTACCTGGTACAGAAAGCAAATTAAAACAACGTTCGTGTTGGATAACACACACAAGTACCGAAGTACACGATGAACTTGGGAAGGGTTTTGAAGCCTCGCCAATGTTTGATGGTACTATTAAAAGTACTGGTCCCCGTTATTGTCCAAGTATTGAGTCTAAATTGGTTACTTTTTCTGAAAAAGAACAACATCAGCTTTTTCTGGAACCAGAGGGTGAAAAAACTATTGAATATTATCTGAATGGTTTTTCATCATCTTTACCATGGGATGTACAATTGAAAGGATTACAGAAAATACGTGGACTTGAAAAAGCTAAAATATTCAGACCGGGTTATGCTATCGAATATGATTATTTTGAACCCACACAGTTAAATCATACTCTTGAGACCAAAATAGTTGAAAATTTATATTTCGCCGGGCAAATTAACGGAACCACAGGTTACGAAGAAGCCGGGGCACAAGGAATTATGGCCGGTATAAATGCCAGCTTAAAAAGCAAAGATGTTAAACATAATTTTATTCTCAAACGAAATGAAGCTTACATCGGGGTATTAATTGACGACTTAGTTACAAAAGGTGTTGATGAACCCTACAGAATGTTTACCAGTAGAGCTGAGTTTCGGATTTTATTGCGTCAGGATAATGCAGATATAAGATTAACCGAAAAATCACACAAAATTGGACTTGCTTCGCTGAATCGTGTTAAATTACTGAATGAAAAAACAACGCTGATTGAACAAATTATTTCGTTTGCTAGAGACTTTTCTGTAAAGCCACGCTTTGTAAATCAGTTACTTACAGACAAGGGGACAACGGAGTTAAAACAGGGCGTTAAACTTTTCGACCTGATTCTACGTCCTCAGATTTCAATATTTGATTTGATTGAAGTGGTTACCCCGTTTAAAACGTTTCTCAAGAAGGTTCCCGAGGGTAGAAGAATGGAAATTATTGAAGGTGCCGAAATTTCGATTAAATATGAAGGGTATATTAATCGTGAAAAATTACTGGCAGAAAAACTTGATAAGTTTGAAACTATAAATATCGAAAATAAATTTAATTATGCCGAGTTAAATTCTATATCGACAGAGGCTCGACAAAAATTAGAAAAAATACAACCAAAAACAATTGGACAGGCAAAACGTATCTCTGGAGTTTCTCCGTCGGATATAAACGTGCTTTTAGTTTTACTGGGTAGATAGTGTTTCACGTGGAACAAATCATAAATTATGGATTTAAAGAAGGAAATAAGGGAAGTGCCAAATTATCCTAAAGAGGGTATTAGTTTTAAAGATATTACTACTCTTTTTAAAAATAAGGAGGCAATGAAATATGTTACCGATATAATTTCGGATAATTTTCAAGAAAAAGGAATTACAAAGGTTGTTGGTCTCGAAGCTCGCGGTTTTATTTTTGGCGGTGCTGTAGCTAATAAGTTGGATGCAGGTTTTGTTCCTATTCGTAAAAAAGGAAAATTGCCTTGTGATATTGTTACTGAAACTTATGATCTGGAGTATGGAACCGATCGAATTGAAATGCATGCTGATGCTTTGGATAAAGATGATGTAGTGTTGATTCATGATGATTTATTGGCGACCGGTGGAACAGCAGTAGCGGCATTGAAATTAGCAGAGAAGTGTGGGGTTAAAAAAGTTTACTTTAGTTTTATTTGTGATTTGGAGTTTATTGATACGCCTAACAAAAAGCTATTGAAAAACTACGAAACGCAAGTGTTGGTTAAATATTAGGTTTTGAAATATCAAACGGCAAATAAAAATCTGGATTATTTAAAATCGCTCATTTCGGTTTTGCCTCACCAACCTGGTATTTATCAATTTTTCGATAATTCAAATACTATTATTTATATAGGAAAAGCAAAAGATTTGCGCAAACGCGTCTATTCGTATTTTTCGAAAACGCACGAACATCGAAAAACAGCCATATTGGTTCGTAATATTGCCGACATAAAACATATGGTTGTAGGGAGCGAACAGGATGCGCTGTTGCTTGAAAATAACCTAATAAAAAAATACCAGCCCCGGTATAATATTCGTCTAAAAGACGATAAAAGTTATCCATGGATTTGTATAAAAAACGAACCTTTTCCACGTGTATTTAGTACACGCAATTTAGTACGCGATGGTTCAAAATATTTTGGACCTTATACTTCGGTTTATACAGTTCGTACATTGCTCGATTTATTTAAAACTGAATATAAATTGCGAACCTGTAACTATAATCTCACTAAAGAGAACATAGAAAACGGAAAGTATAAAGTGTGTTTAGAGTATCATATTGGTAATTGTTATGGACCTTGTGAAGGACATTATTCTGCCGAAAAATACAAAGAGGGGATTGCTGATATTACCGATATTTTAAAAGGAAATGTATCGGGAGTAATCAAGCATTTAAAGGAAGTAATGACAGAAATGTCGGCTGATTTGAAATTTGAAGATGCCATTAAAATTAAGGAAAAATATGATTCTTTAAAACGTTACCAAAGCCGTTCAACTGTTGTTTCTCCGGTTATTACTGATGTAGATGTGTTTTCCATTGAAGAAGATGAAAATTTTGCATATATAAATTATCTGAAAATTATAAAAGGCGCCATAATTCAGACCTTTACTTTGGAAATAAAAAAGGTACTTGACGAGAGCAGTGAGGAGTTGCTTTTAGCCGGAATTATTGATATTAGACAGAAAATATTTAGTAATGCAAAAGAAATATTAGTGCCTTTGAAGCTGAAAAATGTAATAGAAAATATATCATTTAAAGTGCCTCAAAGGGGTGAAAAAAAGGAACTTTTAGATTTATCACAACGAAATGCCAAATATTTCAGGTTGGAAAAAGAAAAGCAGGCGGTAATGAAAAACCCAAAGGTTCGTACTGATCGTATTCTTAATACCATAAAAAGCGATCTTCAGTTGACAGAATTACCAGTACATATCGAGTGTTTTGATAATAGTAATCTACAGGGAACAGAGCCTGTTGCAGCGTGTGTTGTGTTCAAAAATGGGAAACCATCGAAAAAGGAATACCGCCATTTTAATATTAAAACCGTGGAAGGTCCCAACGATTTTGCATCGATGGAAGAAGTGGTTTACAGACGATATAAAAGGTTGGTTGAAGAAGAAAAGGAATTACCACAATTAATTGTAGTCGATGGAGGAAAAGGCCAACTTTCATCCACAATGAAAGCAATTGATAAACTAAATTTGCGTGGTAAAATTTCGGTAATTGGAATTGCAAAACGTCTTGAGGAAATTTTTTTTCCAGGTGATTCTGTGCCTATTTACATTAATAAAAATTCCGAATCGTTAAAAGTAATCCAACATTTGCGTGACGAAGCACACAGGTTTGGAATAACATTTCATCGAAACAAACGATCAAAAACATTTATTTCATCAGAACTAAATTCGATAGATGGGGTAGGGGAGAAGACCGCTGAAAAACTATTAAAGGATTTTAAATCGGTAAGAAATATAAAAGATAAAGCCTTAGAGGAACTTTCTGATTCGATAGGCAAGGCAAAAGCACAGTTGGTATTTAATTATTTTAAAGGATTACAAAATGAATAAGCGTGTTTTGCTTGGTATGAGTGGCGGAATTGATAGTTCAGTTTCTGCCATGTTATTACAGGATCAGGGATACGAAGTAGTTGGAATTACTTTTCTTTTTAGTGGTACCGACAAACAAAACCATCACTTTTTACACGATGCAAAAGAGCTGGCTGAAAGATTAAAAATCAAACATATTACGGTTGACTTAAGAATTGAATTTGAGAAGATTGTTATCAACTATTTTATCGAAGAATATTCAAAAGGTTACACCCCGTTTCCGTGCGCTTATTGCAATCCTATTTTAAAGTTTAAGTACTTAAATGAGTACGCAGAAAAAGAAAATTGTGATTTTATTGCTACCGGTCACTATGTAAAAACAGGTTTTTATAAAGGTAAAAAATATCTTTTTCAGGGAATGGATCCGGAAAAGGATCAGTCATTTTTTCTTTGGGGACTGGAAAGAAAAGTTATAGATAAATTGATTTTTCCTCTAGGGAAATATGAAAAGACCGAAATCAGAAAATGTGCCGAACAAAGAGGTTTTATTTCTTTATCGAAGAAAAAGGATAGTTTGGGAATATGTTTTATAGAAGGAAATGATTACCGTGATTTTTTGAAAAAGGCTGGAGTAAAATCAGAACCTGGCAATTTTGTTGACAAAAACGGGAATGTTTTGGGACAACATTCAGGAATTACAAATTATACAATAGGTCAACGACGCGGATTGGGTATAAATTTGAACTATCCACTTTTTGTGGCAGAAATTTCTCCAGATGATAATAAAATTGTATTGGAAAAATATGATGATTTATACCGGTCAAAAATCATAATTATAAATCATTATATAATTGATAATCAGATAGATTGCGTGGGAATAGATCTGGTTGTTAAAGTGCGTTACAGGCTTCAGGAAACGCCTTGTAGGTTGAATATTTTAAGCGATACAAGGGCTGAGGTCGAATTATTGAAGCCTGAGGCAATGATTGCGCCCGGACAAACTGCAGTTTTTTACGATGGGACTCGTTTGGTAGGAGGAGGCTTTATAGAAAGTGCCGTATGATAGAAAATACTTATAGAAAAGTAAAAGGTAATTTATAATAATAATGTTTCACGTGAAATAGATTATTTCTATCAAATTAATTAAAATGCAGGCCGGTGTTTATCATCGGCTTCTAACATTCCCAAATAACTAATAAATCTTGTTTGTGCTATTTCTCCATTTTCAACGGCAACTTTTACTGCACAACCCGGTTCATGTGTATGAGAACAATTATTATACTGGCAGTTTTCCGATATCTTAAAAATTTCGATAAAATAGTGTGAAATCTCCCAGGGTTCCATATCCAGCATTCCAAAAGCTTTTATTCCGGGAGTGTCAATTATATAGCCGCCAAAATTTAGTTTGAATAGAGCAGAGTAGGTGGTAGTATGTTTTCCGGTTTTATGGACATCAGATATTTCCATTGTTTTCAGGTTCAAACCGGGTTCTAAAATATTAATCAGGGTTGATTTTCCAACACCGCTGTGCCCATTTACTACATTTGTTTTGTCTTTTAAAGCTTCTTTTAATTTATCCAAACCATGACCTGTTTTTGCAGAGGTAGTCAGACATTTGTAACCAATGTTTTGATAGGTTTTAAGCAATGTTTTTAAAGCTTTGTTTTGCTCGGGGCTGTATCGGTCTATTTTATTAAAAACGATTAATACAGGGATTCTGTATGCCTCAGCGGAAGCAAGAAACCGATCGATAAATGTTGTGGTAGTTACGGGATAATTTAGAGTAACAACTAAAACCGCCTGATCGATGTTGGCTGCAATAATATGCGCTTGTTTAGAAAGGTTAATAGAACGGCGGATAATATAGTTTTTACGCTCTGAAATGGAAGTTATCAGTCCAACCTGTGCTTCATTTTCGTCGGCTGAGACATTTTGAAGGGTAAATCCGACACGATCTCCTACCGTAACAGGATTTGTACTCTTTATTCCCTTAATTCTGAATTTACCTTTGATTTTGCACTCAAAAGTATCGCCATTTTCATCTTCAACAGTATACCAGCTACCCGTTGACTTTATTACTATACCTTGTTTCAAACTTAAATTTTTTTGCAAAGGTAGCTTTAAAACTGAATTTCAGGAAATTTCGGAAATGTAAGAAGGTTTTTTTCACGTGGAACCCGGGCAAAAAAGAATTCCGATTTGCATTTCTATTTTCGCAAATCGGAATCCCAGGTAACATCTTATTCCCAGTCTAAGATAATTTTTCCACAATCGCCGGCTTCCATTATTTCAAAAGCTTTTTGGTATTCGTCGGCTTTAAAACGATGCGTAATTATCGAAGAAATATCGAGACCTGATGTGAGCATCATTTCCATGTGGTACCAGGTTTCGTACATTTCGCGGCCATAAATACCTTTCAGGGTTAATCCTTTAAAAATAAGTTTACTCCAGTTAATTTGGGTACTTTTCGGAAGTAATCCCAGCAGACTTATTTTTCCGCCGTTGTACATATGGTTAACCATGTCGTTAAAAGCAACAGGCGATCCGGAACATTCTAATCCAATATCGAAACCACTTACCATGTGATGTACTTTCATGGCTTCATCAATACTCTCTTTTGTTGGATCGATAACACGAGTGGCTCCCATTTTGCGGGCTAAATCACGACGGTATTTACTTAAATCGGTACCAATAATGTTTCGTGCACCCGAAAACTTGCATATTGCTGCCGCCATTGCTCCAATGGGGCCTCCAATACCCGTTATAAGCACATCTTCGCCCAAAAGAGGAAAAGATAAGGCTGTATGGGTTGCATTGCCCAGAGGGTCCATAATGGCCATCATTTCGTCAGATATCCGACTGTCGATGTGCAGAACGTTCTTGGCAGGTACCGAAATGTATTCGGCAAAACCTCCGTCGCGGTTTACTCCAATTCCAATTGTGTTGTCGCAAATATGTTGTCTTCCGCGACGACAGTTTCTACAGAAACCACAGGCAATATGCCCTTCAACTGTTACTCGTTCTCCAACCTTTACGCGATCTACTTCAGACCCAACTTCAACAACAGTTCCCATATATTCATGCCCGATTATTACCGGTGTTTTTATGGTTTGTTGTGCCCATTCGTCCCACTTATAAATGTGTAAATCGGTGCCGCAAATAGCAGCTTTTTTTACTTTTAATAAAATGTCGTTTGGTCCAATGGTTGGCATTGGAACATCTTCCATCCAAATTCCCTTTTCAGGTTTACTTTTTACAATTGCCTTCATTTTTATATTCGTTTGCCAGTAGTCTTCAGGGCGCAATTTAAAACAAAAATACAGGCAAAATTCTAATTTAAATCATTTAATTGATATTTGACTCAGCCAAATGATTGGAGGACATAAATTTGACGGGATACCAGGATGCGGCAAATCCGATGATCATAACTGCCAGAAATGCCAGTAAAATATCGGTAAAAATGATATGTACCGGGTAAGCAGAAATAATAAAGGAATTGTTGGCTCCGGGTAGTTTTATGAGTTCGAAAGTAACTTGCAGCCAGCAAACAAATACACCTAAAACAGTTCCTGTTATGCCTCCAACAAAAGAAATCAGCCATCCTTCGTAAAGAAAAATACGATTAATATTTTTTGTTGAAAGTCCCATACTTCGAAGAATAGATATATCTTCTTTTTTATCGATGTAAAGCATGGTAAGGTTTCCTATCATATTGCCTGATGCAAGTATAAGTATAAATACAAGTATAAAATAGACGGCCCATTTTTCAGATTTCATTGTTTTAAAAACCAAATCGTGTTGCTGTTCTTTGTTTTTCACGTGGAACGCTTCGCCAACAATTTGTTCTATTGTATTTTGTATTTGTTTTAAATCTGCGGTATCGTCAATGTCGAGTTCAATGGCTGAAACCGTATTTCCACTTTCGAAAAGATTTGCAGCAAATTTATCTGAAACCAAGATGTAATGTGCGTCAATATCCTCCAAAACAGCAAAAACAGCCGATGGAAATAAATAATCGGTATTAAACGATCGAGCCGGATTTAAAGTAATTTGCTTTCCTTTTTTGGGTACAATTACATGAACCGGATCTAAAAAAGAAACGCCCGCACCCAAATAATTAGCTACCCCACGTCCCAGAACAGTATAGTTAATACCATCTTTTTCCAGGTAATACTCCCCTTCAATAAGAAGTTTATCAATGTTTGTATAATCGGGATAATTGTCGGGAACGCCCTTTATGGTTGCCGGATATTGCTGTCTGCCGTATTTTAACATGGCTACTTCTTCAATAACCTGGGCATAAGAAACAACACCAGGAACAGCTTTTATTTGCTCTACATCAATCGTTTCAGGATCGAACATTTTTCCCTTTACGGCCGAAATTTTCAGGTCTGGATCAAAATCGCTGTAGAATATTCCGATTAAATCAGTAAATCCATTCAGCACCGAAACTATTATGATAATAGCCATGGTTCCCACAACAACTCCTGCCATGGAAATTCCAGATATTATGTTAATAATATTCTGTTTTTTCCTGGAAACCAGGTACCGTTTTGCTATAAAGAATGGTAAATTCAATCGAATACTGTTTGAACTTTTAACGTAGAAATGCCTGAAATATTGAATTTTTCTAATCCAATAATTTGTCGATTTTTTCGATATAGTCGAGGCTGTCGTCAATATAAAATTCCAGGGCAGGAATTACACGCAGGCTTTTACCCACTTTTCTTCCCAATTCGCCGCGAAGTTGTTTGTTTATTGCTGTAAGATCTTTTAAAATTTCCTCTGCAAATTCCGAAGGGAAAATACTCAAATAAACGCGGGCAATACCCAGGTCTTTGGTTACCCGCACAACCGTTACACTTATGAGTTTACCCGAAAAGTGCGTTTTGTTTATCTTTAAAAGAATGTCGGCCATTTCGCGCTGAATAAGCCTTGCTATTTTGTTCTGCCTTGTACTGTATTGTTCCATTATTGCGTTTTATAAACTGCAAAATTACGCAAAAACCTTCAGAGTTACACACAATCACGGATATCGATAGAAGTTCAGCAATATAAATCAGTTTACAGATGATTTTTTAAAAGCTTTTCGAAGATCTTCGGTAGGTTTTATAATGTTGTAGTTTTCCCAGTATTTCTCATCGAACTCCCCTAAGCTTTCAACAAAGATATCTTGTCTTGTAAACTTTTCATCTTTGGTAAAGCGTTTTAATTCAGTTGGTTCTATATTTGTAATTAGTAAGTCGGAAACACTGTGGAATTCCGAATTCAGCCTATCACGTTTACTGCGTATTTTAAATTTTACCGAAGCCCGTGCCGATGCCAGTTGCCATTTTCCCTGGTAATGCTGAAAGGAAACCGAATAATGAACAAAGGTAGATCTGGCTTTTACACTACGTGGTTTTTTCATAATCATAAC
This sequence comes from uncultured Draconibacterium sp., assembly GCA_947492175.1. Classification (GTDB taxonomy): domain Bacteria; phylum Bacteroidota; class Bacteroidia; order Bacteroidales; family Prolixibacteraceae; genus Draconibacterium. The sequence goes on from CANLMQ010000005.1 coordinate 215,814, forward strand.
TTCGCTGGCTTTTTTGAGTCCCTCCTTACTAATTCGGTAATTGGCATGCAACAATGCAAATGTTTCACGATGAACGTACATTTCTCCCTCGAAAGCCGGATAAAAAGTAGAAGCAACCGGATGAAATTTCACCACATAAACCGGGTTATTATTGTACCAGATTACGCGGTCAATTTCATAATTATAGAGGTCTTCATATTTGGGATCAATAAAACTTTCAACTGTTTTAATTATATCGAGTTGTGTAATTGTAAAAGGGCCGCCCTGTAATTTAAAATTTAGCCATTTAAAAGGTTGTACATCCGGACTTTTTCTTCCTTTTAAAAGACGAACCAAATCGTTGCGAGAAGTTTTTCCGTAAGGCGATTTTAGTATTTCCATAACCGCCTCCGAAACATTAATATAATGATTGTCTTGTTTCACGGTTTCACGATAAAAGGCAGTCATTAATTTGGTGTGATAAGTGTAATTGTTTTTTAGGTTCTCTCGCATTTTTTCCAGTAATTTCCGGGGGGTGGTTGAAGTAACTTTAACCTCTTTAATTCGGATTGAAATTGGTTCAAGTATAAACAGATCTTCGTCGAGCAAGGTATAGGCCGGAAGAATTTTTTGAGCATAACCCATGCAGGAAATAATTATCGTGTCCTGAATATTCGCAGGATGTATTTTTAAAAGAAATTCGCCATCAGTATTGCTAATTGTACCAATTGGTTTGTTCAGTACCGAAACAGATACATATTTTACCGGTTTTCCTTTTCGTTGTTCTATTATTTTTCCGGATAGGAAAAAGTATTTGACCTGGATTGTATCATTTACAATAATGTCAGGAACCGATTGTGTTCTTTTTTTTGTAATAATGATCTGGTTCTCCAACTCGCTTAAACTAAATTTATTTGTGTCGAAGAGTTGATGCAGAACGGTGTACAGCGATTTATTTTTTGCATCGATGCTTAGCTTTTGCATCGTATTTATGATCGTTGCGTCGTACGAAAAATAAACGTTTGCCTGCCAGCTGATTTGTTCTAAAATAAAATCGAGAGTTTGATTTTTTTGACTGATTGTAATTCGCCGTTCAAAAACAGAACCATCCTGCTGCTGGCCCACTGAAACATTGGAAAGCAACAGGATGGAAAAGACTATGATTAGTGAAAAAAACTGTTTGTTTTTACTGTCCGGGTTTTGTTCTTTTTTGTACATAAAAGATAGATTTTGGTAGCTTTCTACAGGCTTACTTTTTCTACTTTCACAAAGTTCAAAAAATAACTTCAACCAGGCATAAATTTCGTACATTCTTTGTCACCGTTTTTTATGATCTGTTAAAACACCTTTTTCAGCTCGAAAGAAGTTTTAAATTCTTCTCCGTTACGCAACACTTTAACTTTAATTTTTCTGTTTTCTTTGCTTTGAAGCAACAAATTAATATCGTTCAGTTCTAATGATTTATGGTTGCTGCTGTTAATCGATAGAATCTGATCATTTTCCTGCAATCCTGCAAGAAAGGCAGGCGAATCTTCACGAATATTGGTAATGGTGTATACCGGTAATCCGGGCATTGGATTGGTTACTTCCATTCCGCTCATATTGTAGTTAAATTCTTCTTTTATTTTATGTGTCGGACGTAAAGTCAAGCGGCTGTTTCTGTAATCGATTGTTACGAAAAAGCGGCGTAAAATTTCGGCTCCAATCGTTCCGTTTCTGTCGTTCGAAGAAATAAGTTGATCGATTAATTCTGAATTTGGAAAAGCAACAATAGGTTTGGGCAGAACGAGTGGACCCACCCAAATTCCATCAATTCTTCCTTTTGTTCCGTATAAATCGCCACTTAAACCTTTACCCAAAAATGTTTCAATATGGTTCTGAGGTAGTGTAATACGCTCGTCCGAGCTTTCTGATAGCCAGAGAGCGTCGCTGGCTCCGGTGTCGACCATTAGTTTAACAGGTACTTCTTTTAAATCGTCGGTAACAATACTGGTGCGTACAAAAGGTTTGTTTCCATCGAAGTGTAAAGGCATAATAATGTCTTTTTTTCGATCGCGGTACTTGTAATATTCAGGTTTATGCAGGGTAAGTTTTTCATTTGCATAATCAATTTCAACCACATAATCTTTAAACAGGTTAAAACCAATTAATCCGTGAACCGGAATACCTAACATGTGTGAAATCTGGAAATTTTCGTCAATAATCATTTGTACCTCCTGGTTTCGGGCTGTTAGTCCGTCAATATTCATGGTATTGTTTCCAGAACGATAGGCCGTTAATGTTACTCCTTCTCCCAATCCTTTCACCTCTATCGGCATCATGTAGTTTAAATTCAGCTTGTTAATAAAGGGTAATTCGGTAATGATGGGGTAACGTACTCCGGTATCGAGAATAAAGTTCAGGGTATCAGAATCGTTAATTGTAACCGGAATAATAATCAGGTTACTGGCTGTTTTAAACTTGAAAGTTATTCGTTTATCGCGGGGATTATCGAACAAAAATCCGCGATTGTTTCCAAAGTATTGTTGTGTATTTTGTTCAAAATCAATACTCTTATCCAATGGGACATAGTCGCGAACTACCAGTAAATTATCTTCAATTTCGAAAAGAAGATAAAAGTCTTTCATTAATTTATCGAGTACATATTTAATCGGTTTGTTCGAAATATTCAAACTGATTTTTTTGTCAGAAACCAGGTGGGAGTTGTAAGAATAATCGAGATTGAGGTATTTACAAATCTTTTCAATTACATCTTCCAGTGGTTCATCTTCTGCATAAATGGTGATATTTTGGTCGAGCGCCTGACTTTTTTTATCCTGAGCATATTGTGTTTTCGGAAAAAGTACCAGTGCAACTGTTGCCAAAACTACAACTAAGTATAATTTATTCAATAGTGTTTTCATGACTACAAGGCTTTATTGTTTGTTAGTACGGCTCGAAAGGGTGTAATGTTCGTTGTCGACCGATAAATCCAGATTAAATGTGAGCCGAATTACATCCAAAACAAAATCAATCGGTTTCTGGTCGAAATGGCCTTCGTATAAAAGGTCATTCAGCTCTGGTTCTGTTAGTTCAATTTCTATGTGGTAAGCTTTTTCAAGCGATTGCACAACTTTGTTTAACGGAACTTCATTAAAAATCAAATCATGTGTTTTCCAGGCAAGGAAATTCGGATCGGTATTTACCGTTTTTTCGAGTAAATGGTTTTGGGCAAATAATGTTCCTCTTTCTCCGGGAGTTAGAAATACTTCCCGGTTTTCGGCAGTTAAGTCAGTATGTTTACTAATTACCTGCACTTTACCTGTTTTAACTGTTACTTCAATGGTTTCGGAATCCGGATAAGCGCACACGTTAAAAGAGGTACCTAAAACTTTTACCTGTGCATTGCCAGCATTTATAACAAACGGTTTTTCGGGGTTGGGTTTTACATCGAAAAATGCCTCGCCGATAATTGCAACTTCACGTATGTTGCCTTTAAATTTTTTAGGAAACTGAAGTTTTGAGTTGCTGTTTAAGGCAACCACTGATCCATCGGGTAAAACATATTCGTTTAAAACCTGGTTTTCAGCCGAAATTATTTCGTTGTAAACCGCCGGAATCTGATTTCTGAAACCAATGTAATATCCAATAGAGCCCAGTAAAAGCGCAACAACAACTACTGCAGCATATTTGTAAAATTGTGCAATTACCTCCTTTCTTTTCTTTTTGTGCTGAATAGATTTAACTTTCGATGGGCTTATTTGTGTATGTACATTTTTCCAGGCATTGTCTGTATTGAATTTTTTTGCCTGGTAATAAGTGTCTATTTTATTGAGCATCTTTTGAGCTTGCTCAAATTCTTTCCGGTTGTTGTCAGATTGACTTAACCAGTTCTCCACCTCCAATTTTTCTTGCGAATTGTTTTCGTTGCTTACCTGTTTCCCAAGCAATTCCCAATCAAATTTTTCTATGTTCTCCTTTTTCTTCATTACACTTAAATGACAGTACACAATTATATTACCCCTAATCTATTTTAATCTGAAAGCACTTATAAAAAGCAAAAACGTATTATAATGCTTTAGTTTGTCTCGTAAGGTTTTGAGTGCCAGCCCCATTTGGACCTCTACAGTTTTTACTGATATTTTTAATTTTTCTGCAATTTCGCGGTACTTTAAACCTTCCTGGCGGCTTAATCTGAATATTTCACGTCGTTTTTCAGGAAGTGATTCAATACTTTCTTCAATTTTTGAAGCCAAATCGACTTCAACAAACTGATCGTGGTAATTCGTATTTTCAGCTTCGGCGGTTATTTGCTTGGCGTGCTGAAGTTTAACATTGTTATGCTTAATCAGGTTAAAACACAGGTTTTTAACCGACCTAAAAAGGTACCTTTTAACTGAAATCTCAATGGTCAGTTTATTCCGTTTTTCCCAAAGTTTAACGAAAAAATCCTGAACAATTTCTTCGGCTGCAATTTCATCTTCAATTATGTTTGTTGCAAATGCACACAAATGGCTGTAATACATTTTAAAAAGATGCTCGAAAGCTTTTTCATCACCTTTTTGTATTTTTTCAAACAAATTATTTTCCTCAAATGGATTCATTCTGAAACAGTTCTATCGGTGTGTACTAAGGTAGAAAAAAGTAGTTCGCAATAAAAGGATTTGTATTATGTTTAACAAAATGCGTTGGTTTTGCGGTCTGGATTAAGGTGCTATTTTTGTGCGCTTAAACCTAAATAAGTAAAAAAAGAAAAGGATTTAAAATGAGTAAAACATCAAGAGCAAATTTTCCAAAAGCATTTTGGGTGGCTAATGCGGTAGAACTTTTGGAAAGAGCCGCTTATTATGGAGTGTTTATCGTAATTACACTTTATCTGTCGAGAATATTAGGATTTAACGATTTTCAGGCTGCAATACTGGCCGGATCATTTTCAGCAGGACTGTATTTATTACCAACATTTGCAGGGGCTGTAGCCGATAAAATAGGATTCAAAAAATCACTTCTTATTGCGTTTTCCTTACTTTCAATTGGCTATCTGGCCATGGGTGTATTACCCACAATGTTACAGTCGGCGGGATTGGTAGAATACACTAAAACCACTCAGTTTACAGGTTTGCGCGAAAGTGAATTAAAATGGATAATCATCCCTATTATGCTGGTTATTATGATTGGCGGGTCGTTTATCAAGTCGTGTATTACAGGAACTGTTGCACGTGAAACAACAGAGAAAACGCGTGCCCAGGGGTACTCCATTTTTTATATGATGGTAAATATCGGTGCTTTTTCGGGTAAAACTATTGTGAAACCTTTGCGCGATGCTATGGGTAATGAAGGTTTGGTAACCTTAAATTATTTTGCCGCCGGAATAACATTTTTGGCGGTTATTTTGGTATTCTTTTTCTACAAAGCTAGTAATAAGCATGGCGAGGTAAAAACGTTTAAAGAAATTACAGCAGCCCTGGTTAAAGTGATAACAAACCTTAGGTTGCTATTCCTAATACTCATCATCACCGGTTTTTGGATGGTGCAGCATCAATTGTATGCAACAATGCCAAAGTATGTGTTACGTTTGGCCGGTGAAGGCAGTGCAATTTCGTGGTTTGCCAATGTAAATCCACTTGTTGTTTTCCTTACGGTAGGTCTTGTAACGCAATTAATGCGCAAAAAAACATCATTGTTTTCGATGACTGTAGGTATGTTTATTATGCCTGTTTCGGCACTTGCAATGGCTTCCGGAAATCTGTTTGGAGGTGCGCCTATTTTTGGTTTTCATCCTGTTGCTTTTATGATGATTGTAGGTATTGTTTTCCAGGGCTTGGCAGAGACTTTTATTTCACCGCGTTATTTGGAGTATTTTTCGTTGCAGGCACCAAAAGGTGAAGAAGGGCTTTATCTGGGTTTCAGTCATTTGCATTCGTTTCTGTCTTCCATACTTGGTTTTGGGTTATCGGGTTATCTATTAACTAAATATTGTCCCGATCCATCACTGTTTGATACGCATGAGGAATGGCAGGCCGCCGCCGCAAACGCTCATTATATTTGGTACTATTTTGTAGGAATAGCTTCGTTGGCAGCTATTTCACTGATTATTTACGGGCAGGTTGTAAAACGTATCGATTCGAAAGAAGTCGTAAATTAACACGTTCATCTTTTATAAATAAAAAAGAGGCTGTCCCAAAAGGGCGGTCTCTTTTTTTTGTTTCAATTTTGAGAATGGCTCTTCAACATTATGATTA
>CANLMQ010000006.1 GCA_947492175.1 uncultured Draconibacterium sp.
AGTTCATAAGTTTAGGTTTGATTAGTTTTATTGGTTTAGTTAGTGAAAAGGATGGGTGTTGACCCGTCCTTTTTTTAATTACATAATTCAACAAAACTTTGCCAGCATAAACACTCCTCCAAAAACTTCCTTTTTCTTGATAATTCACAAATAGATTTACTCGATTTAAGATTGATTTAAGATATGTTATAAAACATGTCTTTTAACATTAGGTTAACCTCAATTAGTTTTTTTCACCCTACATTTGCAGCATAGTTTTAGTTCATAAGTTTAGGTTTGATTAGTTTTATTGGTTTAGTTAGTGAAAAGGATGGGTGTTGACCCGTCCTTTTTTTAGTTACATATTTTGACCAAACTTTGCGGCATAAATCCACTCTTACAACTTCCTTTTTCTTTATAATTCACAAATAGATTTACTCGATTTAAGATAGACTTAAGATATGTTATAAAACATGTTTTTTAACATTAGGTTAACCTCTATTAGCTTTTTTCACCTTACATTTGCAGCATAGTTTTAGTTCATAAGTTTAGGTTTGATTAGTTTTATTGGTTTAGTTAGTGAAAAGGATGGGTGTTGACCCGTCCTTTTTTTATTTCAATATAAACCTCTCAAAACGAATAAACTTCATTACACAACTGGTTACATATTCCCAATCTGAATTCTGCAGTTTAAAGTTGAAATTACAATTACTTATGAAGCAATTGTAGATAAAGAAACAACAATAAGAAAGATGATTATTATAGTTGTAAGGAAATTTATACCACACGCCTTAAATACATCAGCATCAGAAACCGGCCTCTTATTTTCTCCTATAAAAGCTTTCTTAACCAACACTCCGTGATAAACATTTGGTCCCCCAAACTGACAATCTAAAATACCTGCCAATGCAGCTTCAGGATATCCTGCATTAGGACTGGCATGTTTCCGGCCATATTTAAAAATAAATAGTAATCCTTGTTTGCTAAATGTTACCAGCACCATAATAAATGCGGTTAAACGTGCCGGAACAAAATTTAACACATCATCGAGTTTTGCCGCAAACCAACCAAAATCTTTGTAACGTTCGCTTTTATATCCAATCATTGAATCGAGCGTATTAGCCATTTTATAGGCAAACATACCGGGCACTCCGGCAAGGGCATAATAAAAAAGCGGAGCAATTACTCCATCGCTGAGATTTTCGGCAAGCGTTTCCAATACAGCAGTGCGGATTTGATTTTTACTGAGTTTTGAAGTATCGCGTCCAACAATCATGCTCAACTGTTTTCGCCCGGCTTCAAGCCCTTCTTTATTCAACACACGGATTACTTTTAACGACTCCTGAACAAGCGAACGATTTGCTAAACCGTAAAACACAAAAACGGAGGCCAAACTCACAGAGAGAATTTCAAATTCGGATAGTTTATGAAACAAATACCAAAGGCTGCTATATGTAATAGAAACCAGTGTAATAGTTAGAAGTGCCCCTTTTGTTTTTCTTTTGTTCCCTTTATTTAGATTTCGCTCTCCAGCAGAAATGGCATTTCCGAACAAACGAATAGGGTGTGGTAAATTATGCGGATCGCCAATTAGCAAATCTAAAACAAAACCTGCCAGCAATGGGATGATTAAGTCAGAATGATTAATCAATTTGTAACGATTTATATATATATGCCATATCTACATTCTCACGAACTAAATCAGCAAGTTTATCATATTGCTCTTCCTTAAACTGCTGAAAATCCATTTCGGTAATTACATTTTGCCCCGACTCAGCCAGAATTGTATTTATAATCTCTTTGTTATCGAAAATACCATGTATATAAGTACCCCAGGTTTTCGGATTTAAAAAGTAGCCATCATCCTTTTCATCATTAATTAAACAAAGCGGACTGGGAGCTTCGGCTACCGTATCGCCCATATGAATTTCGTACCCCTTCCCTTTTAGTTCTGAGTTTTGGAAAGTAAAACTACACTGCTCGGTAACCTTTTCTTCGGTAATTGTTGTTTCAACCGGTAATATTCCAAGTCCCGGCACCAAATCAACATTTCCTTCAACATGCTGCGGATCTTTTATCCACTTTCCCATCATTTGAAAACCACCACAAACACCATAAACCGCTTTACCAATCTCGTGTGCCTTTTTTATCGCTGAAGCCATTCCCTGTTTTTGTAAAAAAAGCATATCTGAAATGGTATTTTTTGATCCGGGAATAATTACAATATCTGCCTGATCTACATCATCGGGAGTAGCTGCATAAAACAAATTCACTTCAGGAATACGTTCCAACAGGTTGAAATCGGTAAAATTCGACATGTGTCGTAAAAGCACCACAGCAATATTTGTTTTTCCTTCAACCGATTTAAACTGCTTTTTATCTACCACAACAGAATCTTCATCGTCGATATAAATATCGCGGAAGTGAGGAATTATTCCAACCACCGGCACGCCACAGAGTTCTTCAAGCTTTTTAGCTCCATCAGTAAAAAGCGAAATATCTCCGCGGAACTTGTTGATAATAATCCCTTTCACTTGATTCCGTTCTTCTTCGGGCAATAGCAACATGGTTCCGTAAACACTGCCAAATACACCGCCTTTATCAATATCGGCAATCAGGTATGTTGCAGCATTTTTTTCAACCGCAACACGCATATTCGTAATATCCTTTTCCCAAAGGTTTACTTCGGAAATGCTTCCCGCCCCTTCCACTACAATCGGATTAAACTCTTCTTCCAGTCTGGAAAAAGCTTTCATACATTCTGAAAACAGGAAATCGCGGTCGGTTCCGTTAAAGTATTCTTGTGCCGATTTATTTGCCCAGGGCTTTCCGTTTAACACAATTTGCGAATTCATATAACCGGTGGGTTTTAGCAGTACCGGATTCATTTCAACGCGGCAATCCACTCCACAAGCCTCAGCCTGAACTGCCTGTGCGCGACCAATTTCCAATCCATCGGCAGTTGGAAAGCTGTTTAGCGACATGTTTTGTGCTTTATATGGTGCAGGATTTAATCCATCCTGCTTAAATATCCGGCAAAATCCGGCGTTGATTACACTTTTACCAACATCAGATCCGGTGCCCACAAACATAATGGGGCGGTATTTTTTTCCTGTTGTCATTATTTCAGTTTCTTCTTTGTGCATATACTGCATTTAAAAGTAAAATCCATTTCCCGGGTTTCAATCAATAATTTTACGGGTAACTCCCTTAAACCAGAGCCGAGAAAGCGGATTTTCTTTTCTATATTTTGAATTCTGTTACACTTCCGTATACAGGCTTAAAGGTTTTAAAAAGCTCATCAATAGGTAGGTCTTCAATAAGACTTTTAACTATTCGTATTACACCTGCATGGGCCACAATTGCCACATTATTGTTTTGACGGGAGATTACCTCATCTAAAAATTCTTTTACACGGCTAACCATCTCCGGGTAGCTTTCGCCATTTAACGTTGGCAATTTCTGATAGTTGTCCATCCAAATTTTCCCTTTCGGATCAGAGTAGATTTCATCCCATGTTTTTAATTCCCAATCACCAAAATCAAGCTCTTTCAGGCGATCGTCGAAAATAAGCTGTTGCTTGTTAAAAAGACTTTCGGCAAGAACTTTACATCGCGACAACGGGCTACAATATACTTTATCAAAGCAAATATTTTTTATCTGTTCTGCAGTCCGGGCTTTTTCCTGTTCAAAAGTAGCAGCAACCTGTACATCTGATTGTCCGTAGCAGATTCCCTGATCAACAGCAACGCTGGTATGTCGGATTACATAAAGCTTCATAGAAAGAAGTTTGCATTAACTCACATTATAAAAATTGAAAGCCTTCATATATTTTTTAATTCAAATAGTATTCATTTTAAACATTCTGCCAGGCCAAAACAGACAAATAGAAAAATACTTCGCATAATTGCTGTAATGCGCCTAACACATCGCCGGTATATCCTCCCAAATGCCTGGTTATAAAATTCCGGAAAAAGAAAGCTGTGCTCATTAACAATCCCACAATAATTAAAATCTCCTGCCAATCGAATAAGAGCAATGGTGCTGTACCCACCACGATTGCAACTATTAACGAGTATAAGGAATCTGCTTTTCCTACCGGTTTTGTTTTACTCGATGCATCTAAACGCGCATATTCCGATGTATAGATAAGTAACACCGGGAAGACCCGGCTAAATGCATGTCCGGCAATTAATACTATTGGAATTCGCAAAGCATCGGTGTGCATCAAGGTAATAAATTTTATTCCCAATATCCCCATCAAGCCAATTGTTCCATAGGTTCCGATACGGCTGTCTTTCATTATTTCCAGTATCCTTTCGGGGGTGTAGCCGCCACCAAATCCATCGCAGAAATCGGCAAAACCATCTTCGTGAAAAGCTCCTGTAAAAAGCGTTGTAAGCACCATACTTATACCAACGGCAACCGAAATTGGCAAATACAAATTAAAAGCCCAAAAGGCTATTGCCCCCATTCCACCGACTAAAATTCCGACTAACGGAAAGTAGCGCGTTGATTTATTAAGCATTTCTTCGGTCCAGCCATTTATATTGCCCACGGGCACGCGCGTATAAAAACTTAAGGCTGTTAGAAATATTTTAAATTCGTTTTTCATTTTCTGATATTAGATGCTAGATTCTGGATGCTGGATGCTGGATTGCGGACACAAGAAGCAGATAAAAGACAGGCGTACTGCTATATTATCATTTTTGTACATGCTATTTTTAACCATAGTTATTTTTACAATTTATACCGTGAATTGCCTGTTATCTGCAATCCCCAAAAGCTTCCAAGTGTACCCTGTTTGTCTTGCTAATTCCTGTTTATTACAACTTATTTTGTAATTCTTTTCAAAGTTAATCATCTCTTTGCTGCTACGGGTACTCTTTCTATCAATCGGGATGCCTTAGTGTATAATCAGGATGCTATTTCCAATAAACGGGACTCTCATTCTAATAATCAGGACATCCATTCCTAAAAACAGGACGCTGTTTCGATAAGTAAGGATGTTCTATCTATAAATCATGATGCTCTTTTGAATAAACCCTTTGCTTATTTGAACAATCAGGATGCTTTATCCAAATGTTAGGATGCTCATTCTAACAAACAGGATGCCTATTCTAAAAAACCCTGTGTTCATTTCAACAAACAGAATGCTCTATGTAATAAACCCTGTGCTTATTTCATAAACCCCTGTATCTATTTGCAAAAACCCTGTGCCTATTTGTTAAAATCCTTTACTTATTTTATAAATGCCTTTGCTTATTTGCATAAGCCCTGTCCTGTTTGGCATGTTGTTTTGTTTAATCCAACTCCGCCTATTCTTTATTGGAAACACCCGCATCTTCCATGCTGCTCATTTGGTTTAAAAAGTTTACAGCCGATTTTACCAGTGGCATTGCAACTGCGGCACCTGTTCCCTCACCCAAACGCATTCCCAGATGCAACAATGGTTTCACTCCCAAATACTCCAACATTAATTTGTGTCCTTTTTCTTCGGAACTGTGACAGAAAACACAATTGTTTTTAACCGATGCATCCATTTGAATAGCTGTAATTACTGCAGCAGTAGAAATAAAACCATCAATCAGAATCAGCATATTTTGCCTTTTAGCTTCAAGATAAGCCCCCACCATTGCGGCAATCTCAATTCCGCCAAATGTGGCAAGAATTTCTTCCGGAGTTTCCGGGTTATACTTTCCGGCAACTTCTTTCAGCACATTAATTTTATGCTCAACCTGGCTGTTATTTAATCCTGCCCCCGGCCCGGTACACTCTTCAATAGTGCCTCCGATAAACCGGTGCATTAACAGCGACGATGCCGAAGTGTTTCCAATTCCCATTTCGCCACAAGCAATGGTGTTACTTCCGGACTCTGCCTCTTTCCGGACTGCATCAGCACCTGCTTTCATTGCGGCGCGGCATTCTTCCGGTGTCATGGCAGGTTCAACTCTCATGTTACGGCTTCCGTAGGCCACTTTAGTTTTCTCAATGGGCAATTCGGCCGGGAAATCGTAGTCTACACCAACATCGTACACCTTCAGGCTAATGTCGTTCTGATTACAAAACACATTAATTGCTGCGCCACCTCCGCAAAAATTCATCACCATTTGCCAGGTAACGTCTTTTGGATACGGACTGATTCCCTCGTCGGCCAAACCATGGTCGGCAGCAAAAACCAGGTGCGCAGGTTTTTCAATTTTTGGCGATAAAGTATTCTGCACCTCCCCTATTTGTAAAGCCAGTTCTTCCAATAAGCCCAGCGATCCAAGAGGTTTGGTTTTGTTGTTTATTTTGTGTTGAAGTTGTTCTTTGATATTCATATTTGAAAATTTAGCGGGAAGACAGAAGCACTAAAATTGAAGTTCTCGTCCGAAATTAAGTGCCTAATCTTCTTATTAGTATTGATTTTTAAAAACTATTGTAATTCTTTACTTATTTTATTTGTACCGGTATTCCGGAAACCATTAACTGAACACTGTTGGCTGATTTGGCAATATACTGATTCATCCAGCCCTGAAGATCAGCAAATTTGCGTGCCATTTCATTTTCGGGATGAACACCCATTCCCAGTTCATTGCTAACAACAATAACAGTAAAATCCCCGGCTGTAAATTTATCCCATTCTTTTTGGGCAATTTCCAGACTGGCATCTACATCGCTTTTGTTCTGATAAAAAATATTGGTAAGCCAAAGCGTAATACAGTCGAGCATTACTGTTTTTCCGGCCAGATCATGTTTACTGATTTCAATCTCTTCCTCGATGGTTTGCCATTGTTCGCCCCGATCGGACTGGTGCCGTTTTACCCGCGACCTGAAATCTTCGTCCCAGATATGTGCCGTTGCCAGGTAAATTGGGTTTTCCGATTTCTCTTCGGCCAAGTGCTGGGCATAACTACTTTTCCCCGATCGTTGCCCGCCTGTAATAAAAATAATTTCAGCCATTTCTTACTTCTTTTTTTGATACTCCTGCTTCATCAAACGAAGCCATTTCATTCATTATTTTACAACCTGCCTCTATTAAATTAATGGCAAGTGCCGCCCCGGTGCCTTCTCCCAGGCGTAAATTAAGATCTAAAACCGGTTCAATTCCGATATGTTTCAAGGCAAAATTATGTCCTCTTTCAACCGATTTATGCCCTGCAATCATGTAATCAGCCACCGCCGGGTTCATTGTATATGCAATAAGTCCGGCAGCAGTAGAAATAAGCCCGTCGACAACCACAGCGCATCTTTTCGCTGCAGCGGCAATAACCACACCCGCCAGTGCAGCAATTTCAAAACCTCCTACTTTTGCCAAAACATCGAAAGCATTTTCAGGATCGGGCGCATGTAGTTTTAAAGCCCGCTCGATAACTTCAATTTTATGAACCAGTCCCTGGTTGTCTACCCCGGTTCCTCTTCCTGCACAATCGGAAACCGAATTATCTGTAATGGCACTTATGATGGCTGTTGCCGACGATGTATTGGCAATCCCCATTTCTCCCAAGCCTACAACATTTACAGCCTCTTTTTCATATTCGGCAGTAAATATACCGATTCCGGCTTCCACGGCTGCCTCGGCCTCTGCAATCGTCATGGCCTCCTGTAGCGCGAAGTTTTTTGTGCCATTGGCAACCGCTTTATTCAGCAATAAAGGATGAATAATCGAGTCGCCCTTTATTCCCAGGTCGGCAACCCGTAAGTCGATTCCGCCATGTTTGCACAAAACATTAATTGCCGCTCCCTGATCGAGAAAATTCTGTACCATTTCGCGGGTAACTTTCTGCGGAAATGCCGAAACCCCTTCTTCTGCTATTCCATGATCGGCTGCAAAAACAAACATACATTTCCGGCCTGTTTCGGGGTTTAATGTATTTTGAATGGTGCTCATTTTAACCGCAAGTGATTCCAGCGTTCCCAATGATCCCAATGGTTTTGTTTTATTGTCGATTTTTTGCTGAGCTTCGGCAGCCAGCTGTTTATTTATTCCGGGAATAACAAAACCGGCAATAATTTCACTTTTGGGGGTAACAGATTTACTGTAGTCTGCTTTTTGTTGCGCCGGTTTACCGGAAATAAATTCAGCACAATCAGCACCATTAAAACGAACAATATATTTATACGTATCGCCCCGAAGCACCGACAGAATAACAGCCTCCATCTGCTGCGGAGCAATTATCTTTTCGGTTAGTAAGGCCAGTGGTTTTTCGATACCAGTCAATAACTGAAGCCCCGTTTCCATGTCGCTTTTTGTTAATCCGTACGATCCGCTTACATTTAACTCTTTGTAATGAATCAGATTTAAAAGGTTGGTTTCAACCTGCTCATTTTTACCAAGACCGCTAAAGAAAGCTATTCTGCCGCCCTTGTCGGTTCGGGTAATACTGTTAAAGAAAGCAACAGGATCAGCACAGGCATTAAGTACACAATCGAAATGACTATCGTTGGTATCTTTAATAATTTCGATTGAAGTTAATTCTGAAAACGCGGCTGCTTTCTGAATTTTAGTTTCATTCTTCTCAAGAACAACAGGGATAGCACCATACTTATCGGCAATTAGAGCAGCAAGGAGCCCAACGGTTCCGCCACCGTAAATAAGAATTCGCTCTTTGGGTTTTAAATCCAGTTTACGGAATGCATTAACCACACAACCTGCCGGTTCTGCAAAACTTGCATTTGCAAGCGAAACCGTTTCGGGAACCGGAATAAGGCAGTTTTCAGGAACCTGAATTGTATTGGCAAAACCACCATTGACATGAAAGCCAATTATTTTCATTTCTTCACAAAGGTTTTCGTTCCCCTTTGCACAATGACGGCATTTACCACAGCTAATGCCAGGCCACACTACATAATGTTTCCCGTTGTTGGCTGCTACAATTTCGTGTCCGGGCACCCTCGGCAGAGCAAGGTCTCTGTGCCCCTCGTTCCATAGTTTTGCATCGGTGCGGCAAACGGCACAATACACAACATCCAGATTAACCCATCCAACTGGTAGTTCAGGTTTTGCTGTTTCCTGCCCTGAAGCTTCCAGTTGCTTTATTCCTTTAAGCGTTATTCTCATTAAAATAGCTGGTTTCGGTAATTACAAGTTTTTTTATCGTTACATCGGTGTAACTTAATTTCAGATCGTTATAGATACCGAGTACTTTTTCCTCGTCGGCAAAAGGAAATACCGAGGCTTTATTTAAACCTACCAACTCGTGCCCATCGGCCAGCACACGAATATATTCTCCGCCAACTTTAAGAACCAAAAGCTCCATATTAGTTATTGCTTAAACGCATTAATTTTTCCAAACCGTCTTCCGGGTTTCGGTTTTGAGCTTTCACCCATTCCTTTAATACATCGTAGGCTTTGGCCTTACCGAGCGTTTCTTTTGCCATTGCTGTACCTTCAGCAATGGTTTTAGCTTTGTCGGTTACATAAAAAATAAGGCCTGCATTTAGCGCCACCGCATCAACCCGTGCATTATTTTCTTTCCCCTGTATTAGCGATAAAAACGCTGTGCTTTCGTTTGAAATATCGATTGCCGGTACCAGTTCTTCAGGTTTTTGAACATTAATTCCGGCTTCTTCGGGTCGGAATGAAAACTCGCGGATACTACCATCTTTTAAAAGCTCGGCGCAATAGGTAATTCCCGATACTGATGCTTCATCCATTGTATTGTTTTGCCCGTCGATGTGCCCGTTGAAAACGATTGCCCTTTCGTAGCCAATTTCTTTCATTACCTCAATTACCGGAATAATCATATCTTTTGAATAGACACCTCGTACGCCAATAGTTGGCTGAACCGGGCTGGCTAACGAGGCAGCAATATTAAGTGTTGAACCAAAGGCTATTTGTGACAGAATACGGCCCAGCGCATTGGGATGCACAGTAGGACTCATGCCGTTAAAAAGAGCAAGCCCCGTTGTTTCCAGACTTTTTGCCGCTATGTCAACACCACATTCTACATCAACGCCAAGGGCTTCAGCCATATCTACTGTACCACACACGCTTGTAAGTGCCCTGGCACCATGTCTTGCCACCAGAATACCTTCTGCCGCTGCCACCAGCGAAGCACAGGTACTAATATTAAATGTTTTGAAGGAGTCCATTCCTGTTCCGCAGTTTTCAACCACCGGCCCGTTAACCTTGGGCGCAACCTTTACCGTATCCATTTCATAAATAGCCTGCCAGCAACCGGCGATTTCCTCTTTTGTTTCTCCTTTAGCCGATAAAGCTGCAAGAAAAGCTCCCTGCTGAATCTCTGAGGTTTCGTTATTAAGTACAACGGAAAAAGCATTGTATGACTCTTCGCGTGAAAGGTTCTCTTTATTTATAAGTTTTGTTATTGTTTTCGCAAATTCACGAATATTTAAATCTCTCATTTATAGAATTTTTGGAATGATGTTGTTTTATATTTGTTTATTAATGAAACAATTCAGTTTCCGGGCTAAAGCCCAAATCCGGAACTTTAACCGGATACCACAGAGTGTTTTTACTTTTCTCTAAATTAATAATCCCTGTTTTTAAAAAACCCCCGACTAAAAAGCCGGGGGTTCAAATCATAATCATAAATGCACCTTACGTGCTAAACCTAAAAAATCCGTTTTTACATCTGCCTGCATAGCAATGCAGACACATGTTTTATCTGAAATTATTTTTTTGCCGAACATACATCCTGTTTGTAAATCCAGGTAACCACATCGCCTTTTTTTAAAGGCTGGTTAATGGCGATCTTTTTGGCCGGCTTGCCATTAATGGTATAATACCACACACTTTTGTTGGGTATTCCTTCTACTCCATTAATAGCCGAAACAAAAACATACTCTCCAACAGGATGTGTATCTACCTCCGCAACAAACTGGAGGGCCTCCAAGGCTGAAAGCCCTTTTCCCCAGTTCGTTTCGATTTTCAAAGGGAGATAAGACTCATTGTTATATTTTATTTCATTCGTTTATAATTGTTTATTTTTTGCAACTCATGTAACTCGCATAATCATGCTCCTGTGTAATGGAAAGGCTTTTTATTATGCTCGTTTCAACTGTAACTTTTTGCGGCTGTTTTGCCTGTACGGCATTTATAGTACAAGCTATTAGTAACACCAGAAGAATTACAATTTTTGAATTTGCTTTTTGCATGTTTTCTGTTTATTCAAAATTAATCGCTCTATTTTGACTCGATCAACAATATTGGGGAAATTCCAACCTCATACTCTTCCAGTTTCTCACCATCTTTCGAGTAGATAATAGTTTTACCATTTGAAGTAGTGCTGGGTGATGTAAAACTTATGATATTGTCATCCACAACTTGCAGGCCGTTTATACCTACAATTCCGTCAACAAAATTAGATGACTCAAATTGTTTGCTTGCCACATCAAAAACGGCAATACTTCCGGTTGAAACATATGTATTATAATCAGTGCTGGTAGTATAAGAAACATACAATTTAGTAAAATCGCTATTGGCTTCAATTACATTGTCATAAGTATTTCCAATCCCATCTAATGCATAAGTCGCTTCAAAAGTATTTGTTTGAGTATTAAAATATCCAACTCCTGTTTGAGTTTCCGAATCATTCCAGTTACGAGATATAACTACATATAAATTATCCTGCGAATCTTTTTCGAAAAATACAGGTTGACCAGGTATGTCAACATTAGTAACCGCTTCTGTAGCTAAGTCTACAATTCCTATACTTTTCCCGTACCTAAGTGCAACATAAAGCTTTCCATCAATAATTTCCAAACCTTCCGGTCCCCCTGGCAAATCAATCTTTTCAACACTTTTTGTGTTCAAATTAATTTTGGCAATATATCCCAGTGAGCTGTCGTACCAAACATCTCCACCATAACACGATACATATAAATAATCGCCATAACCCACACAATACCGCGGTTTTATAATATCGGATGAAATTGCATTCGCAGTTTGTTCAAATGTTTTTGTATTAACCCACGAAATCCCATCTGCGTTATTACCCATAAAATATATGTTTCCATCGTAATTACAGGCATACTGCACATTCGAAGTCATGTCAACACCATTTACTGTTTTAAAGTAGTTATTGGTTACTTCAGCATCGTACTTGTTATACGCTGTAATGGTAGATTTAGCTCCGGAGTAACTTCCGAAATTAATAATATAACTGAAATCAACTGCCACATTAATTTGCTGCGTAATTGTGTTTACAATACCTCCGTTTGTGGCCACCAGGGTAACATCGTAGATTCCGGGCTCTGCATAAATATGAAAAGGTGCTTCTTCGGTTGAGGTTTCGGTATCGCCAAAACTCCATTGGTAAGTTTCTGCTTCGGTTGAAGTGTTTGTAAAATAAACTGTATCACCTACCTGAATATTTTCGTCAGGCGTAAAGGTAAAACCTGCTTTTGTGTTCGGATCGTCTTCGCTACATGAAGCAAATGCAACAACAATAGCTAACAGAAATAGAATTCTAAATTTGTTTTTCATTTTCTAAGAATTATTAATTTTTATAAAGATTATCTGAAATTGTATGATATACTGAGCCGGTAATTTATTCCGGGCATGGCATATCCCCAGCTCGACTGGTAATCAGTATCAAGAACATTGTTTAACATTCCGGTTATACCTAAACGGTTCTCTTTGTTTATTTGTAGTTTATAGCCTACGGCAAAGTTTAATAAGAAACAGGCATCAAGAATGTTTTTATTTTCTTCGTCGGTATATTGTTCGCCTGAAAAAGTTCCATCTATTGAAAAATCGAATTTTTTATAAATGGAAGAAGTGTAAAAATTAGCCAGGTGTTTTGGCACATATTCCAACTGCCTGCCAATTGCATTTGTTTCGTTCAGCGATTTTACACGATTGGTTGAAGTATAGGAGTAATTCAGCCCCGAGTGTGTTTTCATGCCTGCCAAATTATAACTCCAGTCGGTCATAAACTCAATACCCTTACTTTCTACTTTCTGAACATTTTCGGCATACCAAATTGATCCACCGTTTCGCCATAGAATCCAGTCGTCGACATCCATTAAAAAGGCGTTTACCTTTATGTTTCCAGAAGTAGTACCATCACAATAACTCCATTTGGCACCCAGTTCATAATTCATTCCACTTTCGGGGGCCAGATCCGGATTTCCACCAGGCACCCAAAAACGATCGTTAAAAGTTGGTACCCGATAACTGCGGGCTATGTTACCGCTTAAATTCAAAACGTATTTTTCTTTCGACACGGCCATGTAATTAAAACCAACCGAAGGAGTGAAAGGCACATCAAAATCGGTTACAAATCCCTGGCGAAGATTTAAAGTGGCTGTAAGCTTATTAAACAGGCGGTGATAATAAGAGGCGTAAAAATCCAGCCGGTCTTCGTAATCCAGTGTTTTGGAATATGCATACACCTTTGGACTAATCCGGATGGCCTTTACACCTACTTTGTAACTTGCATTATTCGAAAAATCATGTTCGATAAATGCTTCCCCTATTATGCGTTGAGTTGAAATGGTATCCTTATCATTTTTATTGTATTCGGCATTATCGTACACATAGCCTCCGTTTATCTCGAACTTAAGCGGATTTTTGCGGTTTTTATAACCTGTCCATACACGGATATGGTCATCCTGGTATTCTTCGCGTTTGTCGGGATTAGATAAATTCGACTGCATATTTTGCTGAACCAGGTGCCAGTTTTTTTCTGCCCACACATTGAATATAAAAAACCTGTCTTTTTCAAACTTATAATTGAATTCCTGCAGTAACCCGTAATTTTTAACGTCGGCATTACGCTGTGTATCTTCAATCTCAAATACCTTATTTTCGAAATCGCGATAATTCGGATTGGTAAATTTAAAATCGTTCTTTTTGGTGTAGTAATAAGCCCGGGTTACTGTTTCAAATTTGCCATTACCAAAAAAAAGTTTTGTACCATAAAACTGCTCGCCAAATGAACCATTCGAAATTCGTGCCTCTCCTTTAAAACCATCTGTCCAGGTGTTTTGTAAACCAAGATGAATGGCACCACCAATACTTCCCGATCCGTTTACCGAACTTGCGCTACCGTATTGTACTCCAATATTATCGAATAAATACATGGTCAGATTACTTGCATTGGAATGCCCCAATGTCAGCGAATTCAGATTTATGCCTCCAAAATTGATACTTGTATGATCGGGTGCTGTTCCGCGTATACGAATCGTTGAAAGGCCTCCGGCATTTGCTTTAAACGCTATGGGCATGGTTCGCGAAAGAAGTTGCTCCATGTTTCCGTCTTGCCCCAGAAAAAACTGGTTTGCCGGTAAAGTCACAATCTTTGCCCCAGACTGGTACCTTTTTAATTTACCGTAACTAACTACTTCCTCGACATGAACAGTATCGAGAATTGTAAATGGTTTTTGCGCCCACACACAGGCCACTAAGGTAACCATTAAAAACCCTAAAATAACAAACCTCCTCATCACAACATTTTTAAGGAGCTTTGGATAATCGGTGAAAAATATTGGTATATTTCTCAAGCTTTTTATCCCGAAGCTTAATTATTAAATATGAATTTGTGGCAGGTCTTCTGGCTTGCTCCGTTTGTTGATGCCTTCCCATCCAGAAACTATCTAAACAGTGGCTTTTGTAGTTCAACAAAAACGATCCGCCAGTTGGCGGATGGAACTTACAGCTGCGGGTACAGCTCCGGTTTTTCACCGGATTCCCATTTTAATCCTGTTCATGAAACATGAACGTTCGAACCAAAATTCAGGTGCAAATATAAACAGATTAAATCGACAATTCCAAGAATTGTTAATTGCTTTTTATTTTTTGTTATAAAAGTTAATCTATGACGCGGGCAAAAAAAACGTGGTAATTCGACAATGAATTACCACGTTTTTGTTCTGATAAATTTAGTATTACTTTGTTCTGATTTTGTGTCCTTTTACACCGTAATACAATATATAAAGGAAGCCCGGAAGCACCAGCCAATAAGCATTTTGCGCACCAACAGCATCTTTTATAAAACCGTATAAGGTTGGAAAAACAGCACCACCAACAATGGCAATAACCATAAGAGACGAACCTGTTTTTGTAAATTTCCCAAGGTCAGTCATAGCCAGTGGCCACAAGGCAGGCCACATAAGCGAACATCCCAATGCCATAAATACTATAAAGTAAATAGATATATTGGCAGGCATAAGCACAACCATTAAGGCACCAAAAATGGCAATTGATGAAACAATACGCAAAGCTTGCGACTGACTAATATATTTAGGGATAAAAATAATTCCTCCAATGTATCCTAACACCATTCCAACAGGAGCAATCCAGGCATAGGCTTCAGGATTGGGCAATCCTAAACTTTGAGCATAATCGATAAGTGTTCCCAGCGAAATGGTTTCAACACCCACATAAATAAAAAGAGCAAGTACACCCAACAATAAATGCGGAAACTGCCAGATAGACGTTTTATTTGCGGCATACGGACAATCATCAACACTGTCTTCATCTTCTCCTGCTGCCTTTACTTCAGGTAGCGGTGCCAGCAATGCCAAAACACCCAAACACACAAAAACACCAATAATAATTACAAATGGCAAATTAATATCAGTAAGCATTACGTCTTTTACGCTTTTACCAATAACCAACGAAAGGAAAAGCGGTGCAATAGGCCAGGCCAACTTATTGGCAATTCCCATATAACTCATCCTTTTGGCTGCACTTTCAATAGGCCCCATTATTGTTATGTAAGGATTTACTGATGCCTGTAAGAAAGCATTTCCAGCCCCACTTATAAAAGAAGCAACCAAAAACAACGGCAGACTTTCCATTTTGGCCGATGGAATAAACAAATACAACCCAACAGCAAACATTAAAAACGAAAGAGCCATCGTTCTTTTGTATCCTATTTTTGAAATTACCACCGATGCGGGATAACCAAATATCAGGAAAGCAGAAAAAGTAGCTGCCAGAACCAAATATGATTCTCCTGAGGATATGTTTAAGGCTTTATTCAGTAGTGGTATGAGGTAACTGTTAATACCTAGTGCAAAACCAATTGCAAAGAACATTACCCCAATAATAATCAGAGGTAAAACAAAACTTTTTGCTTTTACAGCATCATTATTTCCCATTTTTAATAGTTTAATTTTTTTATTGAGACGAATATAATATCTTTTGATTCAATTTCAGAACACGCACCCCTAATTTTATTATTTTTCGTTTGTTTGTTATTCTTTTTAAATTTTTTAATATCTTTTTTGTGAAATATTTTTTAGTCTCAAATAGTTTTTATTCTTTCGTAAACGGTTTAAATCGAAATTAGAAAAATAAAATTACCAAACTATTGATATTGGTGAAAGAAAGCTTTAAAATTACATCTGCCACATATCAATCATTAAAGAAAAAAGGAACAAATGAAACCTACATTATTAATACTGGCAGCCGGAATGGGTAGCCGTTTTGGCGGACTTAAACAAGTTGAACCTGTTGGTCCGAATGGTGAAGCAATTATAGATTATACAATTTATGATGCTATTCGCGCCGGATTTGGAAAAGTTGTCTTTATTATCAGAGAAAGTTTTGCCGATGAGTTTAAAGAAAAATTCGATGCCAAACTAAAAGGAAAAATAGAAGTAGACTATGTTTACCAAGAGCTGGATATATTACCGGAAGGCTTTACCTTACCCGAAGGACGGGAAAAACCCTGGGGAACTGCGCATGCAATTCTAGTAGCAAAAGATGCAATAAAAGAACCTTTTTGTGCTTTGAATGCCGACGATTTTTACGGAAAAGACGCTTATGATGTAATGGCCGGATTCCTGACATCTTCAAAAGATGAGTCAGAGTATTCGATGGTAGGTTACCAGTTAAAAAATACCTTATCTGATTTTGGTTCAGTTTCGCGTGGTATTTGCACCGTTGACGAAAACCAAAACCTGGAAAAAATTGTAGAAACTGTAAAAATATTCAAAAAAGGTGATGCTGCCGTTTCGGTTGAGGAAGACGGAAGTGAAACACCAATGACAGGACACGAAAGTGCTTCGATGAATATGTGGGGATTTAAACCTTCTTTATTCAACTCAATTGAAAGTAAATTTATCGACTTCCTTAAAACTGAAATTGACAAACCAAAATCGGAAATGTACATTCCTTCTGTGGTTTTCGAAATGATACAGGAAAAAGAGGCTTACGTTAAAGTGTTGGAAGCTGATTCGCCATGGTTTGGCGTAACCTATAAAGAAGACACTCCGATTGTAATAGAGAAAGTAAAAAAATTAATCGAACAGGGTGTATATCCTGAGAATCTTTGGAACTAATAGTTGGAAACCGGAAACGTAGAAAACTACACCTGTTTTCTGTTGCCATCATCCTAAATAAAAAAACAAACTGTTATGAGTACTGATTTGACAAAAATTGCACAAAACTTTAAACTTGAAGGAGAAATTGAAGAAGTAAAACCTCTTGGCGAGGGCTTTATAAACGACACTTTTATTATAAATACAAAAGGAGATGCTCCTACATATATTCTTCAGCGCAAAAACAAAAATATCTTCTCGCCAATACCGGCAATGATGGACAACATTCAAAAAGTATGTTTACACATTAAGAAGAAAGCTGAACTGGCAGGTGGCGACCCAATGCGTGAAGCCATGACAGTTATTCCGGCCAACGACGGAAAACTATACTGGTTGGATGAAGAGGAAGAATACTGGGCAGTTTGCCTGTTTATTGAAGATACCGTAGCTTACGAAGCCGCCGAAACTCCAGAATTAGCTTATGCCGGGGGAAAAGGAATTGGTAAATTTCAATCGCTGGTATCCGACTTAAATGAACCACTTGTTAATATTTTACCGGGCTTCCACGACATACGTTTCCGTTTTAAACAATGGGATGAAGTATTGGGCAAGGATCCCGTTGGCCGAAAAGCCGAAGTTTCTGAAGAAATTAGCTGGATAGAAAGCCGCCGCGAAGAAATGCTTGATTTTTGGAAACTTGTTGAAGACGGTACCATAGCAACCCGTGTTACGCATAACGATACAAAAATCAATAATATCCTGTTCGATAAACAGGGAAATGTTCTTTGTGTAATTGATTTGGACACAGTACTAAACAGCACTGCCTTAAACGATTTTGGTGATGCCATGCGTTCGTACACCAATACCGGTGCCGAAGACGATGAAAACCTGGATAATGTTTCTATGGATATTGAAATCTATAAAGCATTTGCCAAAGGATACATAGAAGAAGCAAAATCGTTTTTAACTGATAAAGAGTTGGAATACCTTGCTTTCTCGGCCAAATACATTACCTACGAACAGGTCCTTCGTTTCCTGATGGACTTCATCGATGGTGACAACTATTATAAAACCAAGTCGCCCGAGCACAACCTGGTTCGTACACGTGCCCAGTACAAATTACTTCAAAGTATGGAGGCACAATTTGATGAAATGAATAAGATCGTAAAAGAGTTTACAGCTTAATAAAACAAAAGCCATCGTACTAACTGAACGATGGCTTTTATTTTAATCTAAATCTTACGGATTAAAAATGAATGGTTTTGGCTTTAACTTCTCTGTCAAGAAATAAAGTTGCCTTTCCTTCAAAATTATCAGCCGACTCGGTAGTCTGAAACTCCAGTTTTCCCGACTTCGACAAACGTTTTTCCATTTCCGGGTGTCGCTGCAGATAATCAACCAGCTTTTCTGCTACAATATGACCTTGTTTTAATATCGTAATATTTTTAGGCACATATTTCTGAATGACTGCAGAAAGCAAAGGATAATGCGTACATCCCAAAACCAATGTATCAATGTCTTTATCTTTTGCCAATATATTTTGTATGTTTTTTCGCACAAAATAATCGGCTCCTTCCGATTCTATTTCATTATTTTCTACCAGTGGCACCCACATGGGACAAGCTTCCTGTACAGTTGATTTAACTCTCCCATTCGACCATTTATCCAGCTCAATAGGATACGATTCGGAAACCACTGTTCCAACTGTACCCAACACTCCAACGTGACCATTTTTTGTAATCTCGGCTACCTTCTCCACGCTGGGCCGTATTACTCCAAGTACCCTGTTTTCGGGTGCAAGAGTTGGCAAATCGAGCATCTGTATGTTACGCAATGCTTTTGCCGATGCTGTATTACAAGCAATAATCACCAACGGACAACCTTGCTCAAAAAGATACTTAACAGCCTGTAAAGTATATTGATATACAACATCAAACGAACGCGTTCCGTAGGGTGTCCGGGCATTATCTCCTAAATACAAAAAATCATAATCGGGCATCGTCTTTACCAGTTCTTTTAAAACCGATAGTCCTCCATATCCCGAATCAAATACTCCAATTGGGGCTCCTGTCATAAAAATAATTTTAACGTTCTAAAGCAGTTTGATAAGCTTTGTCGTAGAATTTTCCAAGGTTCGACCAATCAAAATGCAACGATGATTCTTCACACTTGTAACGCAGCGATATCCTGTCACGACGTGTTTTCTGAACAAATTCGAATAAAATATTAGCCAATTCCTCGGCGGCCCGATGAAAATTTCCATCTGTACGATCAATGATATACATTCCCTGTTCTTCATGATCGGGAATATTTTTAACCACATAATCGCCAAAACCTGCCAGGTTACTGGTTACCGATGGTAATCCACTTGCCAGACATTCGAGTGGAGTGTATCCCCAGGGTTCGTACATACTTGGAAAAATACCCAAATGACAGCCCCGCACAAACTGCGTATAATCCATTTTAAACAGCGGATTGGTTGTGGCAATAAAATCAGGATGATAAACAATCTTCACTTTATCGTGCCGGTTATTTACCATGTTCGATGTCCTTAAGAAATTTAATATCTCGTCTTTGGCATCATCGACCAAAGAATGGGTAACCACTTTAGGTAAAGTTTTTGTTTTCCAGCTTTGAACATTCCTGCGTAATTTTAAACGCAAATAATCATCGGCCATTTCACTCAGATTTGGGAATTCATACGCTCCCTCTCCTGAAGTTATTTCGGTGTACAAGCGCTTTCCGATCTGTTCTTTTATTTCGTCAACCACCCGGCGCACATCTTCAATCTGAGCCTTTGCTTCCAGTACTTCAGGGTTAAAAGAATAAAACGGCCGCTTGGTAATAAAAAATGAAACTACCGTCATATCTGACCCAGCCTGCTGCATTTTCCAGTTTAACCGCGCCAGCGCTTCCAGCGTAAGATCGTAACCTTTGTTTTGGTATTCGTATCGGCCAGAGGTAAAAAAATACAAAGTTTTATCTAAATCGAACGGATAACTCTGAAAGAAATGTCCCATCACAAACTCATGTATTTTCTCCTTTACCTGTACGTGTTGGTTTTGTATCTGATGCAAGGCTTCAAAACGTTCAATATTGAGACCATTGGGAAGAAGCATATCAGGTGTTCTTCCTAAAAGATGCGTACACTCCTGTGCAGTAACATCGCTTACGGTAGTAAAAACATGGGCTCCGTGTGCCGATGCCCTTTCTATTTCAGCAATAGGCCGCACATTAAACTTCGTTGCCTCCTCTTCCCAATTATAAAATGGTAAATGCTGGTAAAACTCGGTATCATTCATTGCCAGATACCTCCCTAAAAGCGTAGCATGTGTTGTAAAAACCGTTTTTATTTTCAGATTAGATTTTCTGATACCCGGAATTGGGATACCTGCCATCCATTCGTGAAAATGAGCAATAACATTACTGTGGCAGAAATCATTGTTACACAGAAAGTGAAAAAATTCTTTTACCTGAAAACCAAATGCGGCCACTTTATCCAACAGTTCGTCGCCATCGGGAATTGAAATATGATAATCCTGGTATAAATAGTGTTTTATTTCTCCCAGTTTATCGTAAACCGAATAAGGATTAAACAGGACAACATTCGGACGTCCGGAAACAATCCATTGTCCGTAGTAAACATCAAAACCCCGAGCCTGCATCTCTAAAACTGCCTTTCCAATTGGTGTAGAATAGTCCGTAGCCGGATCGAAATGTGCAGCAGCCTGCTCTTCAAAATAGGGACCAATTAAAAAGTAATTATCTACTCCCCACTTTTCTATTACCGATGGTACTTTTGATCGTATAACCGTATAAATGCCTCCAACCTGATTACATACTTCCCATGCTATCTCGAATAATTTTGTGTTTTGTTCAACATCACTTTTTTTCGGATTAAAATTCTTTCTTGAGGCCTTCATAAGTATACTTTTTGGTTATCGATTCTTTGTTTTCTTAACTTCCGTGTTTTGATGCCACTAAATATAGGTTTAATCTATAATCATTACAAAATGTTTTAGAATAAAAGGCGGATCATTTACAAAAAATATTTTCATCATTTAATCAACACGGACCCCCTTCTTTTAACCAATTAACTGGGAAGAAAAATAACCAGTCGTATTCTCTTTGAAAAACAGAAGAATAAGCTGAAACAGATTGCTAATTTCTGAGTTATTCCGAGGGAATCTCAATCTTATAAAGTAAGGAGAAAACAGTATATTTAATAAACAGGCACAAAAAAAGCCATTTGTAAAAAACAAATGGCTTCTGCTTTATAGAATAGTTTATCTATTGTATACCCAGTTTGGCTTTCACCAATGGAAGTAAATCAATACTTTGGTTTGATTTGTAAAGTATTGTTCTGTTTCCTGCTCCAGAATCAAAAACATAGATTAATCCTTTTTCTTTAGCCACTTCCTCAATTGCTGCTTCTGCTTTATCGAAAACGGGCTGTAAAAGTTCTCCTTGTTTTTGTTGTACTTGCATTGAAGCTGTTTGCTGATAATTCTGAATGCGTTGTTGTACATCCTGAATTTCACCAATTTTAGCATTCTTTTTTATTTCTGATGCATCGGCTCCCAATGCTTCAAACTCAGCTAATTTTGCCTGGTAATCTTTCTGCATCTCACCCAAAATCTCCTCCAATTCGCCCTGGAATTTATTAAATTCTGTTTCAGCAGTAGCTCTTTCAGGCATTATCTGTACCAAAGCTTGCAAATCAATATGTCCGAATTTTAAAGTTTGCGCATTAGTAACTGTAATCGTTGTTACTGTGAACACAAGAACAGCCATCAGTTTCATTAAATTTCTCATAATCAATGTGGTCTTAAATTTTTGCTTGCAAATATAATATTTAATACCAATTATAAAATAAAATGTTGTATCGAATTAGCACGTACTTCTTTTATTTCGAAATGGTTATTGATTTGCAATTCCTTATTTTGTCTTATTTATTTAGTATTCTAACTTTAAACTATTTATAGCCTAACTTTTGCAAAACCTGATCGCTGAGATCGTAACGTGGATTTGTAAAGAACAAAGTTGTTCCTCCGGCCTTATCAAAAATTACAGCATAACTTCCATCAGTTGCAATTTCCTGTACTGCATTAAAAATATCATCCTGAATTGGTTTAACCAATCCCTGACGTTTCTTATATAAATCGCCGCTTGGACCAAAATATTTTCGTTGCAACTGTTTGTAATCTTTCTCCTTGGTTATAATTACATCCTCGCGTTTGCGTTTCATATCTTCTGAAAGCAAAACACTTTCTGCCTGAAAGTCCTGGTACATCTGTTCAATTTCGGCATGCATCGATTCCAGTTCCTTTTGGTATTGCGATGATAATTGATTTAGCTGTTCCTGAGCAGCAGTAAATGCAGGAATGTTCTCCATTATATACTCTGAATCGATAAATCCGTATTTCTGAGCATTTGATACTACAACAACTGAAAAGAGTATGAGTACAGATAAAATTATTTTTTTCATGGCAAATTATTTTTTTAGTTAACGTGGTTTATCTCTATCATATTTTATGCCAAAACCATTTTCTTTGCTAGAATTGCTGCCCGATTACAAAATGGAACTGGCTTCCTGCTGCGCCTTGATCCAAACCTTCTCCATCGAATCCATATCCCCAGTCGATACCCATTAAACCAAACATTGGTAAGAAAATACGTACACCAACTCCGGCAGAACGACGAAGTTTAAAAGGTGTATAATCCTGAAAACTCATTCCGGCATTACCTGCTTCAAGAAATGCTAATGCATAAATTGTAGCACTTGGTTTCAGGGTTACAGGGAAACGTAATTCACTGGTAAATTTCGAATACATATTCGATCCGTTATTCGGACTTAGTGCATAGTCTTTGTATCCTCGTAAGGAAATATAATCGGTACCATAAATGTTGTAACCCGACATACCCGATCCACCAACAATAAATCCTTCGAAAGGCGATTGAATATTTTTGTTATAATACCCCAAGAATCCCATTTCGAAAGCAGTTTTTAACACTAAAGTATGGTCACCTCCCGGATTAGTCAGCGGGCTAAACAATTGCCCTTTAAACAACCATTTATGGTATTCAATCCACTTGTATTTTTCGCTGTTTGGTAATTCCGGATCTGAATAATCTTTATTGCTAAACACCGAATAAGGAGGCGTAAGTTTTAATGCCAAAGAAATGTTTGAACCTCTGCGAGAATACAGCGGGCTATCTACAGAACTGCGTCCGAATACCGTTTTAAAACTGAAGTTATCAAAAGTTCCGTTCACCTTCCCGTTTTCATCAACAAGGAAGTAGAAATAACTTTGCATATTTCTTAAGTTATAGTGCTCAAACGACAACTCATGGTAAACGGTAAAATAATCATCGGGCCACGACAGACGGTAACCATACCCTAATGCCAGTGCAGTAGTTTCCCAAATCTGATCATTTTCTTCATTACTATCTTCCGAGTCGTAGTTGTAATTGTATTGCGGATAACCATAGCTGCCATAACCGCCATATCCACCATAACCGCCATAACTCCCGTAACCATATGGAGAGTAGCCACCATAACCACCGTAACCATACGGAGAATAGCCGCCGTAACCACCGTAACCACCATAAGGATTATACGATTGGTAATATTTATTGGCACTATAATTAATTCGTGAATGCGATAAAGAAATTGAAAATGAATTTGGTTTTTTACCTCCAAGCCAGGGTTCAATAAACGACAAACTCACTGTACGGTAGTATTTACCACTGGTTTGGTACCTCAAACTTAGTGTTTGTCCATCGCCGGTTGGCAATGGTCTCCAGGCTTCTTTATTGAAAATATTACGAACGGAAAAGTTCGCAAACTTTAATCCTACCGAACCAACAAACATACCAGCTCCCCAACCTCCGGAAAGCTCAATCTGGTCGTTTGCCTTTTCCTGCAGTTGGTATTCAATATCAACAGTTCCTTCTTCGGGATGCGGCTGTACATCAGGATTTATTGCTTCAGGATCGAAGTGCCCCAACTGCGCCAACTCCCTGTAAGAACGCATTAATAATGATTTGCTGAATAAATCTCCTGGGTATGTACGCAATTCACGACGGGCAACATGTTCATGTGTTTTTGTGTTACCAACAATACGTACTTCGTTAATGGTTGCCTGTTTTCCTTCGTAAATACGCATTTCGTAATCAATGGTGTCTTTATTGATATTTACTTCTACCGGATCAAGATTAAAGAACAGGTATCCTTTATCAAGGTATACATTATTCATTCCCAGATCGTTATCAAATAGGCGTTTATCAAGAATTTTCTGATTAAAAACATCTCCTTTTTTAATCCCAAGAATCTGGCTCAGGTATTCAGACGGATAAACCGTATTTCCAACCCAGCGAATATCTCCAAAATAATATTTGTTACCTTCTTCAACCTGCAAATCAATGTTAACCCGTGTTTTTTCTTTTCGTCCAACTTTCACCTGATAAATGGAATCGCTGGTAATAATTGCATCGCGATACCCTTTTTCATTATACTTGTCAATTAAAAGTCCTTTATCGTTCTTATATTCTTCTTCAAGATATTTTTTTGTTTTAAAGAAATTTCGCAACGATTTCTCGTTGGTCTTTTTCATGGCCTTCTCAAGCTTAACATCTGTAAGAGCTTCGTTCCCTTCTATTTCAATATTATTGACTTTAACCTTCTCCTTTTTATCTACATTGATGTCGAGAATTACACTGTTGTTTTGGGTTGTATCATCGCGCTGAACAATTCTTACCTCAGTGTTTAAAAAACCCTTTCCGTGAAAAATCCCTTTAATGGTACGCTCGGCACTATTTACTTGGTGGTCGGTAATCTGACTTCCCCTCAACAACAATACCTTTTCAGTTATATCATCTTTTTCTGATTTTGACACTCCATAAAAGTTAACGTCGGCTAAACGGGGGCGTTCCTGCAAATAAATATCCAGCCAGATTTTATCTCCTATTAACTTGGTTGCTTTGATTTCGACATCGGAAAACAAACCTTGCTGCCATAACTTACGAATGGCAGTAGTAATCGCATCGCCAGGTACCATTATTTCGTCGCCAACGGTTAATCCCGAAAGCTGAATCAAAACGGTTTTGTCTAAATACTTGATACCGGAAATCTGCACATCGGCAATGGTATACTTTCTTGCACTTGAATAATAAATTGAAAAGTTCGTACTATCAGCCTCTTGTGCAAATACGCGCGGCACAAACACGAAACATAAAAAGATTAAGGCTATAATAGATTTCTGAATTCTGCTCATAAAATTAGCTCGTTAACTGTTCACTTGTTTTTCCAAATCGTCTCTCTCTGTTCTGGTAATCAAAAATTGCTTCAAAAAAGTCTTCTTTTCTAAAGTCAGGCCATAATTTTTCAGTAAAATAAAGCTCTGAATACGCTATCTGCCATAGCAAAAAGTTACTCACCCTGAACTCACCGCTTGTACGAATAAGCAGCTCCGGATCAGGCACATTTGTAGTTGATAAATAACCTTTGAACAGTTTAGTATTTATATTTTCAGGTTGTAATTTCCCGATTAATGTATCATCTACCATTTTTTTAACGGCGTTAACAATATCCCAATGTCCACTGTAGCTTAACGCCAAAACAAGGTTAAGCCCCTTGTTCGATTTTAAGTGATTGATACATCCCTTAAGTTTTTCGCTTACTTCGACAGGCATTGAATCCATATCTCCAATAACGCTTAAACGAACGTTATTTTTCATTAACGATTCAGTTTCGGCTTCAATGGCATGAACCAACAAGCCCATTAAGGCGTCTACTTCTTCTTTCGGACGATCCCAGTTTTCTGTTGAGAACGCGTATAATGTAAGGTGTTTAACTCCAATTTCTCCCGCAGCTTCAACCACTGCACGTACCGATTCAACTCCATTTTCGTGA
The DNA here is from genome assembly GCA_947492175.1 of uncultured Draconibacterium sp. Taxonomy (GTDB): domain Bacteria; phylum Bacteroidota; class Bacteroidia; order Bacteroidales; family Prolixibacteraceae; genus Draconibacterium. The sequence goes on from CANLMQ010000006.1 coordinate 26,114, forward strand.
CCAACGGTACGGGCTTTTCCATGCCGGGCCGCCCAACGTCCGTTGCCATCCATAATTATAGCAACATGCTCCGGGATATTGTTTGTATTTAGTTTGTTTCTGAACAATTCCATTACCAATTTTTACTGTCGTAGGCAGGACACGCTTTTTTGCCTATATATATTTTATAAGTGACATGCACTCCTAAATAACCTCCCCAATCGTTGTTATGGTTCCCATCGTTATATGTCACAATATCTTCCATAGTATTTATATGAGAAAGCGGGTCATCCAAATCATCGAGTTGATCGCTCATGTATTTCCTCATCTGGTATTCAACTCCAATTCCAAGCCTTTCTCCAATCGTATATTTTACGCCTATTCCAAAAGGAATGGTTGGCGCGGCCACACTTTCATCCTGACCGATATAACCTCCCGACTCATCTGTTTCGAGTTTTGGATAATCCGGATTAAAAAGCATAATTTCTTCTGGCCTAAAATCATATTTAAAATATGATATTCCAAGTCCGATGGTTACATACGGACTAAACCTCATTTTCCTTTCTCCCAAAATATACCTCAGGTAATTAATTTCTGCCTGCACCGTGAATTCTGAAACATTTTTATCAAAGCTCCAGGGTGTGTTTTCAACATAATCGTCGTTGGCAAATGTTCCGTTCAGAAACATTGCTCTTATGCCAACCCTTGCATTAATATTATACCTGAAATAGGCTCCATAATTTAAATTGAACGTTTGAAATGGATAATTTTCATCCATATCTCCCCAAAGGGCAGATGATCCTCCCCAAATCCCAATGTCAGCAGTTTTTTGTGCATATCCTGAAACAGTAACTAAAACTGTTACAAACACCAATAGTAGTTTTTTCATCTTGGTATTCAAATTCGTTTATTTAACTTCGGTTTCAGACATGTTATTTTCATATGATTATAATTGCTTTTCAATAGTATCATATGTAACTCGCACTTTAAATTATCAGTGTTTCTTTGAATAAGTTATGTGCTTATTTCAACATTGATTTCAACTTTTCTTACGGATTGACAAAACTATCTTTTTATGATGATTTTTTCAATAAAAAATACAATTATCAGCCCTACTCCAAAAGAAGCAAAACCAACCCCATAAACACCTGAACATCAACAAACTTAACAACTCTTCAAAGTCACAACTTTTGCTTTCAAAAGCTACAAATGTAATATAATTCTAAAAATAACATACCCGTTTGTTACTATAAAACCCAAACAAAGATTAAAAATTGTTAAGTAGGCCTACGAAATTCAGTTTCTGCGGTCGATTCCCCACATTAACTTGGTTCGAAGTGTATTAAAAAAAGGCTGTTCCGGGAGTTGTAACGTTTTTAATTTGAATCCTGCTTTTTTAACTGTAAGCACCGTAGAAAATTCGACAGCTACCGAACGCGAATCAATTGAAGTCAGAAAGTTTGTTCCGCGTCCTTCCACATTAAGTTTTATCTCACAATTATCGGGAACAACAATAGGTCGTATTGTTAAGTTATGAGGAGCAAGCGGCGTAATTACAAAATTTTCGGAGTTCGGTGTTAATATGGGACCGCCGACACTTAGTGAATAAGCTGTTGAACCTGTTGGGGTAGATATAATCAATCCATCGGCCCAGTAATTATTTAAAAACTCACCATTTATATAAGCAGTTACGTTTATCATTGATGAGTTGTCAGTTTTTAACACCGTCATTTCATTCAAGGCATAATTAAAATCAATATTATCCTGATCTGAAAACTCCACCTCCAGCATCGACCGCTCAACAATTTTATATTTGTTATTAAATATATTATTTAACGCATCGTGTACCTGGTCTTCCGAAATATCTGCCAGAAAACCCAAACGCCCGCCATTAACACCGATTACAGGAATCGAAAAATTTCGGATAGTTAATACCGATTGTAAAAAAGTACCATCACCTCCTACACTAAAAATATATTCGTTTGTGGGATCGAAGTCGGAATACGAATGAAAAAAGGAAGTATAATAAATAGTAGTTTTTAAATCTTCAACTAAATGTTTGTAAAACGGTTTATATAATTGAACTTCCACATTATTATTTTTCAGAAACTGGAAAAACTCCTGTAAAACCGGAACAAACTCATCTGATACCAGGGTACCAAAAACTGCAACCTTCATTTAAATGGTTTTATTAGATATTCATGAATTTCATAAACTGATCGAACCGATCTTTGTACAAATCATTGAGCATGGATCGATCCTGGTACACTGCTTTCACATTATAATCGTAACGCATTAAAGCCTGCACCACTCCTGATAACTCCTCCTTGTCTAACTTTATAATTACATCCATATTATTGGTTCCCGGTTTTCTATCGATAAAAAAACTTAAAATTTTCACATCATTACTTTCAACTATCTGGCTGATTTGCGAAACAGAATAATCATTTACATTCATCTCCAGTACCATTACTCCGCCGGGTTCCTGCAACGAAAATAAACTTGCAAAACGTCGTGCCAAATCATAGAGCGTTATTGCCCCCAGATAATAATGATCGTTGTCTAAAACCGGCATCACACTTAATTTTAGTTTATACATTACAATGGCCAGTTCAAAAATATGCTGTTCTTTGTGTACGTGTGTGGTATTCAGTTTATCTAACTCTTTGGAAATAGGTTCTTCAACCAAATTTAAATCGTAGATTAACTTATCCGAAACCAGTCCTAGGTATTTCGAATCGTCTACCACCGGGATATGAGACACCCTGTAAACATCCATATTACTCAATGCCTTTTTCCCTTTTTGCGAACTTCTAACCGGGGTAATTACATCTGATATTAATTTTTCTGCAAGCAAAACTTTCTATTTATCATTAATGTTTCAGCCTGAAAATTGTAACTTGCGGTTTTAAATTCTACAAGAATACAAGTATGACAAGACTTAGTGTAAATATAAACAAAATAGCAACACTGCGAAACTCGCGCGGTGGTAAAATGCCCAGTGTTAAAGACGCAGCAATTAACTGTCAAAAATTTGGAGCACAAGGAATTACAATACACCCACGCCCCGACGAAAGACACATAACACGCAAGGATGTTTACGAAATTAAACCGCTTATTACCACCGAGTTCAATATTGAAGGATACCCGAGCGAAGATTTTTTAAAAATGGTTATTGAAGTACAGGCTGATCAGGTGACATTAGTTCCCGATTCGAATGACCAACTAACCAGCGATCATGGCTGGGATACCTGGAAACATCTTGGCTTTTTAAAAGACGTAATTGCACGTTTACAGGAACATGGTATTCGTACCTCGATTTTTGTAGATCCAAACATAAAAGCTGTTGAAGGTGCAGCCGAAATAAAAACCGATCGTATTGAGTTATATACCGAACCTTATGCTACACTTTATCCCATCGACAGAAACAAAGCAATAGAACCTTTTGTAGAAGCAGCACAAATGGCAGCCAACCTTGGAATTGACATAAATGCGGGTCATGATTTAAGTCTTGAAAACCTTAATTTTATGTACCACCGAATTCCAAACTTAAAAGAGGTTTCTATTGGGCATGCACTGATTTCCGACGCACTTTACCTGGGGTTGGAAACAACTATTCAGAAATATCTTGATTGTTTGAAGTAAAACAAGGACCGGAGCAAAAACGAACCAAACTCTAAACTTTGAACTCTGAACTTAAAAACAGGACTATTCGCATGGAATTATTTTACAGGAAACAAGGCGAAGGAACTCCGATTGTTGTTGTGCATGGTTTATATGGCTCATCAGACAATTGGGTTAACATTGGCAAACGATTGGCCGAAAAACATACAGTTTATATGCTCGATCAGCGAAATCACGGCCGGTCGCCTTTTGCAGAATCGCATACTTATAATGATTTACGCAACGATTTAGAGGAGTTTTTTGAGCAACATCAAATTAAAAAAGCCATATTACTGGGTCACAGCATGGGTGGAAAAGTAGCCATGTGGTTTGCGGCAGATTTCCCTGAAAAAGTGGAAAAATTAGTTATTGCCGACATCGCTCCCAAAGACTATTTATTGCTAAAAGACGACAGCCAGTTTTACCTCCACCGGAATATTTTACTGGCCATGCAGGAAATCGATTTTACACGTGTTAAATCAAGAAAAGATGTTGACGATTTTATGGCAGAAAAACTGGATGATGCCCGAATCCGCCAGTTTCTTTTAAAAAATGTGGAAAAAGACAAAACCTCCAAACACTATAAATGGAGAGTAAATGCCGAAGTTTTATACGACCACCTCGATGAAATTGTAAACGGCGTTAATCAAAACTGGCTCGACGACCGTATTCCAATTACCAGCTACCCGGTAATTTTTATCAGAGGATTACTTTCGAGATACATTCTGGACGAGGACAAGCTTTTGATAAAACAGATCTATCCGGATGCTAAAATAGTTGACATACCGGATGCAGGGCACTGGTTACATGCTGAACAGCCAAAGAAATTTATGGAAGCAGTAATGTTGTGCTGTTAAGAAGTTGGAAAGATCGTTTATTTCTCAATCCCGGTATCCGCCCGAATCAACAAACAGGAGCTTGTTACTAATGATTAATGACCAGTGGCTAGTGGCCAGTGGAAATTTACCTGTTATATTTCTCCGTTAATTCTTTTAATAATTTCTTCTGCCCCACTTTTAGTTGTTTCCACTGAAATCGCCATTCCCAGTTCCCGGTTGCTGTTCCGGGCGTATTCATCCTCGATTGCGTATCCAATTCTAAAATATCCTGCATGGGTACAACAACTGTTTTTGCAACAGAAGCAACAGCCATTTCAATAACTTCCGAGAGGGCCTTTTTATCATTCCCACGAATATATTTCGCCAGCAATTTCTTCTCCTCCTTCTCAACTTCCGACAGCCAACCAAGTGTAGTATTGTTGTCGTGTGTTCCGGTGTAAACCACACAATTCTTTTCGTAGTTGTGCGGCAAATCTTTATTGGCAGCATCGGTGGTGAATGCAAACTGCAATACTTTCATTCCGGGCAAATCAAAATATTCTCGCAAGTGGTCAACCTCTGTAGTTATTGTTCCAAGATCCTCGGCAATAAAAGGTAAATAGCCTATCTGGCTTTTAATCAGGCTTAACATTTCGTGACCAAATGCCGGAACCCACTTTCCGTTTATTGCAGTCTCTTCTGCGGCAGGTACCGACCAATACGATTCCAATCCTCGAAAATGATCGATTCGAACCAGATTAAACATATTCAGGTTAAAATGCAGACGTGCCATCCACCAGTCGTAATTTCGTTCTTTTAAGCGAGGCCAGTTAAAAACCGGGTTCCCCCAAAGCTGACCTGTTTCCGAAAAATAATCAGGTGGAACTCCGCCCACTTCTGTTGGTTTTAATTTTTCATTTAAAAGAAATATATCGGTGTTCGACCAAACATCGGAACTGTCGCCCGAAACATAAAGCGGCACATCTCCAATAATTTTAATACCCTTTTCGTTTGCATACCTTTTTAAACCGTGCCATTGTCTAAAAAACAAAAACTGCAGAAATTTCTGAAAATCAACTTCATTTGCCAGTTCCTGTCCTGTTCTTTGCAAATCTGCTTCATGCCTGAACTTCAAACCATCGTCCCAGTCGCTCCAGACAACCTCGCCATATTTCTGTTTTGCCGACATAAACAATGCATAATCGTTTAGCCACCAACCGTGCTCATCCAAAAAATGAAAGTATTCGTTTTCAAATAAAACAAAAGATTCCTTCTGAAAGCGAAAAAACGCTTTTTGTAAAACCGGATATTTCCACTTCTCTACTTTTGCAAAATCGACTCGTTTCTTTACAAATACCGGCATCTCTGCCAGGTCTTCGTCCAAAAGTAAGCCTTGCTCAACCAGCAACTTCAGGTCAATCAACATTGGATTTCCGGCAAATGCAGAAAAACACTGGTAAGGCGAATTTCCGGCACCAACCGGACCAAGGGGCAAAATCTGCCACAGTTTTTGGCCGGTTTCCTTTAAAAAGTCGACAAATCCAAAAGCCTCCTTCCCGAGCGTGCCAATACCTTCGTCACCCGGCAAAGAAGTTATATGAAGTAAAATCCCGCTTCTTCTGTTTTTCACTTGAATATATTTAGATTAATATTTGTATTACAACCATATTTGGCGATAACGCAAATTTTGTGCTTCGATACCCGTGGAACTCGCATGAACAAATTATTTATGTCTTTTTGTGTTCGCCATACCATGCTCCTTTCATTCGTTTAAATCTTTTTCCATTTATTCCGACAGCCTGCTTCTGTTCTTTCTGAAGATTTCAAGATGATCTGCCGTTTCGCGAACAATTCGCTGAACTGCTAATCCATGATCTAAATCAGCTACTGAAGACACTACATCATCGCCGGTAAAAAACTGGTAATGCGCATGCACCATCGAACGTAACCACCCCGGAGGCACATGCCCCGACGGGAAACTGGTAACCGGGCTGTAATTGCTACCCACTATTTGCTTTATCCACTGGTTCGATCCTTCTATATAATATTCAAAATAATCCGGGTTCTTTGATGAATACCGGAAAGCCCCCTTTTCGGCATAAATTTCCAAATGCACCAAATCGCCGGTACCTGAACTAATGCGGCTGGCCGACATATTGCCAACAGCTCCTGTTCGCGGATCAAGCAACGAAAGCGAACTAAACAAATCGGAGCCAGCAGGTACTCCCTCAAAGTTACCGGCCTGCAAAGCACTTGTTATTTGCAGCTTTTCGCCCATAAAAGCCATTAACAAACTAATTCCATGCGATCCCAAATCAGCCATTGCACCACCATCGGGAGCCGGAGTAAGGCGTGTTACCCGTTTGGTACGATACGATTCCTGCAGGTAATCTCCGTGGTAATATTTTAAATCGAAATGAATTGGTTTTCCGAGTTTTCCCGATTTCCAGAATTTTAAACCTTCGCGCACCGAAGAAGTTTGCAGGTACTGAAACCCAACCTGAATTTTTAACTCAGGATCTGCCTGTTTCAATAAAGCTTTCATTTTTTCTTCTTCTTCCAGCGACGAACACACCGGTTTTTCCAGGTAGATGTATTTTACGTTTGCCATGTTCAGAGCCAATTCAAAATGTTCGAAATGCACTTTGTTTGGTCCGAGAATAAACACTGCCTCCACCTTTTCATTTCCGGCAAACTCTTCAACCGACTGAGCCATGTTAAATCCAAACTTTTCGGCAAACTGCTCCCGGCTCTCTTTTCGTGCCGATGCCACAGCTTCAAGAACGATTTCTGGAACCTGGCTGTAGTAAAACTTCAAAGCCTGAATAGCATATACATGAGCCTGGGCAATACCTCCTGCTCCAATAAATCCAACGTGTATTTTTTGCATAAAATTCTTTTCTGTATTTTCCTCAAAAATACGCTTTTGATTCAAAATGTTTAGTTTTATCGAAAAATATACTTAACCGAATGAATTTAAAAACTATCAGCAAACCTATCGTTTATATTTTAGTGATTCTGCTTTTCTTTTCTTGTGATTCGAAAAACACAAAATGGAAAGGCCAGGAACCAATAAAAAAAGTGAGTACGTTAACCCGTCCCGTTCAGTATCAGTTAAAGAAAACATTTTCACCAGGCAATGGAATCCACCTGTCGAACGAATTTGACGGAGCCCGTTTAAACGGCGTGGCACTTACCGGAAACAATGAAGTTACAGTTCTTATTACTCCTGAAAATACCCCGATTAATGCAAGTCCGTGGTATGCTTTTAAAATATGGTCGGACACGGCAAAACAACTTCGGATTAAAATTACCTACAGCGAAGGAGTTAACCATCGGTACTACCCAAAGCTCAGCAGCAACAGAAAAAACTGGATGGCAGTAGATTCGGCATATTATCAAACCGATACTGCCTCTGTTAACAACGGCGAATCACCCAAATTCTGTTCAGTTACAATTCCGGTTGGTCCCGACACCACCTGGATTGCAGCCCAGGAACTTATTGTAAGCTCAGCGATGACCGAATGGGTAAAACTCCTTTCGGATAAACCTTTTGTTTTGTTTTCGGAAATTGGAAAAAGCAAAGAAGAGCGCCCCATTAATTTACTACAGATTGGCAATACCGAAAGCAAAGAACTGATTATGGTTTTAGCGCGCCAGCATCCACCCGAAATTACAGGTTGGCTTGCCATGAAAGGTTTTGTTGAGAGACTTTGCTCGGATGATGAATTGGCTGCAAAATTCAGAAAACGTTACAACATCTGCGTGGTTCCGTGTTTAAATCCCGACGGAGTAGATAACGGCCATTGGCGACATGGTGCCGGAGGTATCGATCTGAATCGCGACTGGGAAGATTTTAATCAACCCGAAACACAGCTTATACGAAAGTTTATGCAGCAAAAAGTTGCCGAAGGCGGAAAGTTTCTTTTTGCCATCGACTTTCATTCTACCTTTCAGGATATTTATTATACCATAGCACCCGAACTAAAAGGCAACATGCCGGGTTTGGTACCGGAAGTAATCGTAGCAGTTGGAGAAGCTATTCCGGGGTACGAGCCCAATATTCAGCCCGACGGGATTGATGATCCGCAAATTAATTCAACGGCATTCTTTTTTCATGAATTCGGTGCAGAATCGGTTACCTACGAAGTGGGCGATGCAACACCACGCGATTTTATAAAAAAGAAAAGCGAAATAACTGCTGAAAAACTGATGGAACAACTATTAAACAAGTAGACTTTTAAAAACAGCAACAATGGAATACCTTAACTTAATTTTGTTTTCCTTACTAGTAAATTTTGCTTTTGCACAAAACAAATTGTACAACGTAGTTGACGGTTACTGTTATATTCAAAAAGAAAACCGCGAAAAGAAAGACTGGGAAATTGTATGGCAGGACGATTTTAACGGGCCGGAACTGGATACTTTAAGGTGGACAAAAATTCCACCTAACAACGCCGACTGGGGAAATTACATGACCAGCGATCCGCAGTGCTATACGTTTAAAGATGGCAAACTGTATCTGACCGGAATTGCCAATAAAGATAAAGAAAATGATCAGCGCCCCTATTTAACCGGAGGGATTTACACAAAAGGTAAGTTTGCATTTCAATATGGGAAAATCGAAATCAGGGCGAAACTGGAATGTGCACAGGGAGCATGGCCTGCCATGTGGATGCTGGCCGAACAACAAAAGTACGGCAAATATCCGCGAAACGGAGAAATAGACATTATGGAACATCTGAATTTTGACGACATAATTTACCAAACCACACATTCGTATTATACACTGGAACTGGGGCAAAAAAACAATCCGCCGCACCACGGTACCACAAAAATTGATATTGAAAAATACAACACTTTTGGGTTGGCCTGGTATCCTGACAAGCTCGTTTTTTCGCTAAATGGAGTAGATACGTTTACCTATCCGAAAGTTGAGAGAGTTGACTCCTCGCAATGGCCCTACGACCAGCCATTTTATATTTTAATAGATCAGCAGTTGGGAGGATCGTGGGTTGGCAAAGTAAAAGCAGAAGATTTACCTGTGAATATGATTGTGGACTGGGTAAAGGTTTATCAGTAAAACCGGGCCACATTTCTACTTAAAAAACAAAGCTCTCCCTCCGAAACAACCTTTTCCAATGTTCGAGACTTTGGAAAAGGTTGTTTCATTTGGGATAGTTCAAAGTTCACCCTGTGAAATAAATCGAAGATTTAGTGCTGAGCACTATTTCACAGGGTAAGGTTCAGTTTTATGAGTTCAGAGTTCAGAGAACATCGAATATTCAGTGATCAGTCGCAGTTGGCAGTTTCGGGAATCAAGTATCCGGCAATCCGGTAATCCAGTAATCCGAAAATCCAGTAATCATATTAAAATAAACTTATGACAAAAATCATTCATAAATAAACTACCTGGCACGCAACCTTTATTTAACTTAAGACATCTTTAACTTATAACTAAAACTGTAAACCATTTACTATGAATTGCTACCAATAACTATTTTCAATCAAACACCCGGGCTGTAGCCAGACTACACCTCCCCGAAACCGAAGTTGCGTAAAACAACTGTAACCGATCTTTTAAATGCGCTATTATCTTTCCCGATTCAGGGAAACTACTTAAATGTACTCTGTACTAACTACTCTATACTCTTGACTTATTACTAAAAATGAAATCAAAAACTTTAAGTCCGACAATTGGCGGATTAAAACGAATTACCCTTTTCCTGCTTCTGATTCCTCTTTGTGTGGTTTTGCTTGGGACAGGATGCGAAAAAGATGAAACTTCACAATTGGATATGATCGACTTCAAGATTATAACAATGCATGAAAACAATATCCAAACGAATGTTTTTGAATTTGGAGAAGATGTAGTTTTAGCTTTTGAAGCTATCAACAATTCAGGGGAAGAAATAGAGATAAAACTGAGATCGGATTATTTAGCTTGTAAATTATTCCAAAATGAAAAAGATTTTATGTTTGTGAACAAAAAGTCAAACAATTATGACGTTGACTCTTCATATACTCCTATTGGAAAACCATATTTAACTCCGGTAAACTGTCAAACAATCAATCTGCCATATTACACTCAAATCTTCCCAAAAGGTGAAACCATTTTGGACAGTGCTAGCTGGAGTAGCGATCCCAATAACAAAAAGTTAGCGCCCGGCAAATATTTTACTTCATTTGCTTTAACCCTTAATATTGAAGGACACAGCAAAACATGGAATTTAAAAGCTGATTTTGAGATAAAAAACTAAAAAATGAAATCAAAAACTTTAAGTCCGACAATTGGCGGATTAAAACGAATTACCCTTTTCCTGCTTCTGATTCCTCTTTGTGTGGTTTTGCTTGGGGCTGGGTGCGATGATGAAGATATTCAAAATGATTCTAATGTTGAATTATTTGGCAAGTGGAAATTTATTGCATTTGGACAAACTGGCGGTTCAACAATAAATGCAAAACCCGACGATTGTAATGAATGCTATGTTTTGATATTTAAAAGGGATAGTACAATGGAAGGAAAATCTGTTCTTAATATGTTGGGTAAAAATTTTACTTTGTCTGGGAATCAGCTAATCTTCCCTGATGGCGTTTTAGCAACCGAGATTTTGGAAGAAGGCGATCCTCTGCAATTCACTAACGCACTAGAGAACATACAATCATTTGATATTGTAGGGACTAATTTAAAATTATTTTATACGGATGATAATTTCCTGTTGTTTAATTTAGTATCAAGCTTGCCATGAAAACTACATTAACAAAAATAGTTCTGTTAATCATTATATTGATGTTGAACGTGAACTTAATACATTGTCAAATAACAACGTAACCAACCTTTTAATACGCTCTTTAACTTCCTCGTTTCGGGAAACTACTTTAACGTACTTTGTACTAACTACTCAGTACTATTTACTTATTACTAAAAACTAAAAGATGAAACCAAAAAAAATAAAATTACTAACAAAATTACTGCTCCTGTTACCGCTTTGTGTGGTTTTGCTGGAGACTGGGTGTGATGATAAAGAACAAGACCCTCTATGCTACCAAGGAAAAGTAGTGAACCTGAATCATGGAAATGGATGTCAAAATATCATAGAAATTTCTAAGACTCCCGAGAATAGTGAGCTTCCAGTGGGTGCTACAATAGCATTTAATTCTGATTTGTATGATGGGATATTAAATGAAGGAGATGTTGTGTATTTTAAGGTTCTTCAATATGAAGAATTTGGGAGTCATTTTTCAACTTGTATGTTATTCCCTGAGTTTGCTGCATCTATAGAATTTTGTAATTATTAAAAAAGAAATGATAAAAAAACGATTAATAACGATAATTACTATTCTATATTCTACTGTACTAACTACTCATTACTAAAAACAATAAAACATGAAATCAAAATTACTAACAGCTTTACTACTCCTGCTGCCGCTTTATGTGGTCTTGCTGGAGGCTGGGTGTGAAAAAGAGGATGAACTACCTCCATACCACGCAAAGGGTAAAATTATAGAAGTTACTAAGCAATGTTATGGAGAAATTGTCTTGATTGAAGTGGAAAACCCAAAAGGAATTGGGTTATCGGGAAGCTTTTCTTATCCGGGAGATGAAAATGAATCAATAACTTACAAAAATGCTATTGGCGTTCCATATTTTTCAAAAATTGGAATTCCGGACTCTGTCCCACAAAACACCGGTACCTGGTTGTATTTTAAATACAGGGAACTGACTGAGGAAGAAAAAGAAGTTTTATTTTATTCATCTAATCCTCCTCTATTTTGTCCTGCAAACATTATATCTCCATCTAATGTGCCATATATCATTACAAAAATCATTAGTTACAATTAGAAAAAAAATGATAAAAAAGCTATTACAACGATAATTACTATTTTATATTCTACTGTACTAGCTACTCACTACTAAAAACTATAAAATGAAAACACAAATTTTAAAACTAAGCGCGGTAGTAATGCTATTGGCATTTATATGTGCAGGATGCCAGGATGAAGAACAATTACCTCCATTGGAAGACAAACAATTAACAGTAAGCGAAATAAAAATGCAGGGCTGTAAGGAGAATACAAAATCCACTGATATTGAAAGGTATATTGAACTTAAGGCTGAAGGTGAGAACCAACTTCGGGTTAAGTTTATTAATGCCACGTTAAATTGTTGTTCCGGGGAGATTACCACTAATGCTTTTATCCAAAACGATACACTAAAAGTTGTATTTATTGAGCAATACCCGGGTGGTTGTAATTGCATTTGTAATTTTGACCTAGAATGTCTAATTGATTCGATGGAAAACAGGACGTATACCACCCAAGTTGCTGCACATGGAGAAATAGCTAAATTTACTTTTAAATATTCCTCAGCATTATATTTTAAAATTAAAGTTTCAAACAAATAAAAATCAAATAATTAAAAATATTCCTCTCGCCTTCGTTGAGCATTACAGTAACTAGGGGTTGATTCCACGTTGTTTGTAACGACATTTTCGAGAACATTCTCTTGATAGCCATACCTTCAATTTGTTACACTGCTCGAATTTTGTAATAATTAGAAAAGAAATGACAAAAAAGCTATCAACAACCATAATTACTATTTTATATTCTACTGTACTAACAAGTCACTACTAAAAACTATAAAATGAAACCAACAATTTTAAAATTAAGCTTATTTACCCTGCTTCTGTTATTTGCAGGCGCAGGGTGCAAAGACGACAATACTCCTCTCTGCGCCTGCGAGATTGAAAACCCGCAGGAAAATCTGGAATGGCTTAATCATCTGCTGCAAAAAAGGTTTTACACCGAGGTATATTCCATCCAATACCTGGGGCAGGAATATATTGGTGTTTATGATGGTCCTGATGTTATTGATGGTGCTGCTGTTATTTATACCTGCGATGGCGAACAGTTTTGTGCTTACTGGGGCGAAACTGGGAAATGGACTTGCGATGACATTAATTCCGAAGACTTCTTAACAGCCCTCAACAACAAAGAACTAATATATAAGCAAGAAACAAATCCTTATTGGGAAGAAAATGAATGAGATAAAACAACAAAACAGTTTATCATGAAAAATACATACATAATTTTTGGATTAATCCTTTCTTTTACCTGCTCATTTACCCATGCTCCTCTCCCCCTCGTTTGAGCAAAGCGGTTACGAGGGGGAGATTCCATGTCGTTTGAAACGACATTTTTGAGAACATCCTCTTGATAGCCATACCTTCACATTTCAAAAAAAACTTCGAACAAAACAGCTCTGTAACATAAAAAACACACTTGACTTGTATAGGTACAATAGTGTATATTTGATTTGTTAACAATCAAAAAACATTGAAAATGAATACAAAAGAAAACTCCGCAGGCACGCGAAACCTTCTCCGCAAAACCGTACAAACTTTCGCCTCCCCGCGAACGCTTATAAAAATCCTGAAACTGATTTTCGCGTAGCTGCGAATCGTTCCCCTCAAGCAGGAAGACTCTTTCGCCAGTCCGCGAAGATCTGTTTTAAACTAAAAACAAACATTCGCGCGCGTGCGAAAATATAAACTCCCGCTTAAACAAACGGTCGCAAAGCCGCGACAAGCTTCCTTAAAAACGTATCGAATAAAAACCAGTATTCACTAATAAATTAATACTATTATGAAAATTAAAATCTTACACTTTTCACATCTTCGCAACGAAGAACACTTCCACTTTCACACCGAGGTAGACGAATTGATTGTTCGTTTTACCGTTGAAGCTCTTAAAATTCAGAAGTATTATCCGGCCTATGAAGCCGCTTTGGCCAACGAAGGCGAAGCGCTCGATGTAGTGCGTAAAAGTATTTTTACCGGCCCCATTGCCGATGCCGATCACACGCGCGACACCACAACCCTAGGTATGGAAGATATGATTGATGCTGCTCTGCGCCATTTCAGGCCCGAAGTGCGCGAAGCTGCCCGCCGCCTTAAAATTGTATTCGACAGTTTCGACGACCTTACCAACAAACCCTACGACCAGCAAACCGCTGCTACCGATAAACTGATTGAACTGCTCGAAAATAAGTATGCCGCCGATGTAGCAACAGTTGGCCTTGTCGACTGGGTAACCGAACTTAAAGCCAATAACCAGGCGGTGAAAGATTTGGTTGGCGACCGTTACACCGACGAGTCGGGCAAAACACCCGTTAAAATGAAAGCGGCCCGCAAACAGCTCGACACGGCCTACCGCGATGTTACCCGTTTGCTCGATGCACTGGTAATTGTTGAAGGCCCCGAAGCCTACGAAGATTTTATAGGCGAACTAAACGAGCGTATTGAAAAATACAACCAACGCCTCAGCCAACGCGATGGCCGCAATAAAAAAGACAACGATCCGGAGGAAGAATAGTCGCAGTATTCAGTCTCAGTTGGCAGTTGCAGAGGGTGCTAACTTTTCCAAAGTTTTGAACTTTGGAAAAGATTTACCTCTCACTTTGGTTTAAGAACAGCAAAAAAAAGGATGCCATCTTTCTACATCGTGTAAAAAAGATGGCATCCTCGTTATTATAAATCTTCTGCTTTCTAACTTCCTATTTCAGCCACTTATCGAGCCAGTTAAAGAAAACACGTTGCCACAAAATACCGTTTTGCGGTTGTAATACCCAATGGTTTTCTTCGGGCAAATACAGCATTTGTGCCGGCACACCGCGCAACACAGCAGCATTAAATGCAGCCATTCCCTGCTCCGGCGGAACACGGTAATCTTTTCCTCCCTGAACAACTAAAATCGGGGCATCCCAGTTTTGAATATATTTGTGCGGAGAGAAAGAATACGAACGTTGTGCAGCAGCATTGGTTTTATCCCAGTATGCACCACCGTAATCGAAGTTTACAAACCACATTTCTTCGGTTGAGGTGTACATGTGCTCGAAATTAAAAATACCATCGTGTGCAATAAATGCTTTAAATCGTTTTTCATGATTTCCGGCCAGGTACATCACCGAAAATCCGCCATAGCTGGCTCCAACGGCTCCTAGTTTTGTTTCGTCAACAAAAGGTTCTTTGGCCATTTCGTCGATGGCAGTCAGCAGGTCTTTTATGTTTTGTCCACCGTAATCTTTCGAAATTTGCTCGTTCCATTCCTGTCCAAAGCCGGGTAATCCGCGTCGGTTGGGAGCAACAATAATATAATCGTTGGCGGCCATCATCTGGAAATTCCAGCGGTACGACCAGAACTGGCTAACCGTTCCCTGCGGGCCACCCTGGTTGTATAACAAGGTTGGGTATTTTTTATTCGGATCGAAATGCGGCGGGTAAATCACCCAAACTGCCATTTGTTTTCCGTCGGTGGTTTCCATCCAGCGTTTTTCAACTTTCCCCATTGTAAGCTGGTCGAGTATTCCTTTGTTTACTGAAGTTAAAGCCTCATCTTTCCCGCTAATCGCATCAACCAGATACAATTCGGCCGGTTGCGACATGGAAACTTTTTGCGCCAGTAATTTATCGCCAACCGGAACCGCACTTTGGTAATTATGCACACCGTCGGTTAAACGAACAATGGAGTTGTCAGCTAAATCCAGACGATAAATTTCGTCTGTTGCATGAATATCGCTGATAAACCAGATCGATTTTCCATCGGCACTCCAATTCAGCCCGTGAACATGCTGATCGAATTTTGCTGTATAATCTTTTTTCTCGCCACTTTCCAGATCAGCAACAAACAAACGAACCTTATCGGCCTCGTAACCATCGCGCTCCATACTTTCCCAGGCCAGTTGTGTTCCATCGGGCGAGAAAACCGGATTCTGATCGTAACCCATCATACCGGATGTAAAATTGATGGTTTTCCCTGTTTCCGTATTGTACAAATAAATGTCGGAATTTGTAGATACTGCATATTCCAGCCCCACTTTTTTCTTACAGGTATAAGCCAGTGTTTTTCCATCGGGACTCCAAACAACCTGTTCTGTTCCGCCAAATGGTTTCATAGGCGAATCGAAACGCTCGTCTTCCATTATGTCTTTTCCTGCTGTAACTTTACCGTTTTTATAATCGGCAACAAAAATGTGGTTGTAGGTATAATCGTGCCATACATCCCAGTGGCGGTACATTATATCGTTTTCGATTCGTGCATTCGCTTTTGGAAGATCGGGGAACAAATCGTTAACCGACTTATCCAGTTTTACGGCCTGCAAATAATAGATTTTCGACTGGTCGGGCGAGTACTGAAAGCCAAAAATTCCGCCTTCGATATCGGAAACCTGTTTCGCACCACTTCCGTCAGCATTCATTTCCCAAAGCTGCACACTACCCGAAACACCCGACAAGTAGCCAATTTTTTTACCATCGGGACGCCAAACCACATTAAATTCCTTAGCCCCCGAGTTTGTTATATTTTCGGCTTCTCCTCCCGAAACCGGAATAGTATAAATATCGCGGTACGATTTATTTTCTTCAATATTATAATAAGTTACCGTGTACAAAACTGTTTTCCCATCGGGCGACACCTGCGCGCCGCCTAAGCGCCCGAAAGTCCACAGTACTTCGGGTGTCATTATGTCAGAATTAAGTTGCGGAGTCTCAGGAATATAATTGTCAGCCTGTTGCACCACTTCTTTTTGAGAACAGCCAAATAAAAGAACTGCCATCCACAAGAACAATACACTTTTCTTCATTTCGAAATTTTTGATTGATTATTTTGATTCAAAATAAATAAATTACAAGGAGCCTGCAAATGACTTTTCCCAAAATAATACCACTTTGCTTGCTAATCTGCTCAAAAGAAAAATGATTGATTTTTGGTTTAGGCGAAAAAGAAAATTCAGTAATAGCAGCGTTATTAATGAATTTTATTTTAAAGAATAAAGCAAAAAGGGACGTTTTTATTGGGCAAATTAGTAGGTAAAGTGGTATAAAAAAGGTATCCGAAACGAATACCTTTTACATTGTTTAATTTCCTATGGTTTTTGCTACTCTAAATCCGCATAATTAAACACTCCTTCTTGCGTATGCTCAATACCATCGTAGTCGGTTGAAGTAAACTCAAATCTCACCGAATCAAGTCCTTCTATACGCAGATCATTCATACTAAAAGACACGAAAGCAGTATACGGCATTACCTTATCGTCGTTGTTGGCATTGTGCCTTAATTCCAGTTGAATGGGCTGATCTTCTTCGGTAATTACCCCGGGTTGCTTTACCAGGTTCAGGAAATGAATTTCATCGTACCCCCAATACTTCAGTTTGAAGCTTATCAAACTATCCGTAATCCAATGGTTCAGAACAACTATCGGATCATTACCAATACTGTCCTCAATTTCGGGAGTGATATCCAGAATTCCTTTCATCAAAACACTTTCAATCGCATTCACTTTCACATAATAACGAGGTTTGCTATCTGCTAAATCCTGATCCAGAATGGTATAATTTACCCAAATGCGATCGCCATTTTCATAATCTTCCTGCCAGCCCTGATAACCGGAAGCCACCGGAACCAGCACCTCTTTACTATCCAGGTATATTAGATACGAACCAGACTCTTCTACTTTTAACACTCCAAATCCGGCCCACATATCATTCAACGAATAGTTCTCATCATTGTCATCGAGGCAAGCTGTAAATGCAAACGCCATTACAACTACCATCCCAATTAATATCTTTTTCATTAGAGTCTATTTTTTTATAAATCATCAGAAAGACACAATTTAGGGAAAAATGGTTGCGTGCTTTTGCTAAAAATGTCAACAATTACATAAAGATAAGTCAAAATATACATTTATGAACTTGGCATAAGGTTTGCTATCCACATATCTATATTTTTGCATACGATAGAAAAATGAAAGAAATTATATTATTAAACGTCTTAAAACAGGAACTGGAAACAAACGAAAATACACGGTTGTTATATAAAAAAGGATTTACACAAAGTGAGTGGGTATTTGAGAATAATAAAATATTGTAAATGGATGCCATACAGTTGAGTAGTTAAATGCTATTTTTGACAAATCGATGGTTTACTCAAAAAGTTTGTATAGAGAAAACATAGTTTTTTGTAACATAGTTTAAGCGAGTAAAAGAACATAAACACGAATAATATTTATTAAAGAAGTGTATTCCAGTATCACACAAATACGACAAAATATTTTGAAACAAATAGTTTAAATCATATGAAAAAGTCATTATTAACACTGGTAATTGCAGCCGCATTGTTGCTGGGTTTCAATAACTGCCAGGCTAAAACAGAAAGCAACAAAATGGCAAATCCTGCTGAAACGGTTTCTTCGAATGATCATGCTACCGTAAAATTAACCAAAGCAATGTTCCTTGAAAAAGTCTGGGATTATGAAAATTCACCAAAAGAATGGAAATACAAAGGCGATAAACCTGCTTTAATTGATTTTTATGCCGATTGGTGTGGCCCGTGCCGCACTGCTGCTCCAATTCTGGAAGAAGTAGCCGGCGAATACAAAGATAAAGTGGTTATTTACAAGGTCGACACCATGGTTGAGACAGAACTAAAAGCAGTTTTTGGAGTTAAAGGAATTCCTGCATTTTTATACATCCCCATGGAAGGAAGACCAACAATGACTTCGGGAATTGCAAGGTCGAAAGAAGATACCAAAAAGATGTTTACTTCAAACATCGACAAATTGCTTCTGGCAAAATAATTCAGGACATAATATTACAATACCAAATTGACAAAAAAAGGCTGGGAGTTTTATTTCTTCCAGCCTTTTTCTATTCAGTTACCCAATAAACTTTATCTGCTCAAACGTTTTGTTTTGGTAGCATTCAGGAATTCTATAGTTCTATTTATCCCCTCGTACATTACAACATCCTGCTGCACAAACTTCACCTTTTTACGATAGTCTTTTAAAAAGTTTTCGAGAAATGGAGAAGACTGAATTGGCCTGCGAAAATCCATTGCCTGTGCTGCATTATACAATTCAATCGCCAGGATTTTCTCTGTATTTAATGCCACTTTTAAAGCTTTTGTTGCCCCGTTACCTCCCATACTTACGTGGTCTTCCTGCTCGTTCGATGATGGAATAGAATCGACCGACGAAGGAGTACAAAGCTGTTTATTCTGACTCACAATTGATGCTGCCGCGTATTGCGGAATCATAAACCCGGAATTCAAACCCGGATTGGCCACCAAAAATTCAGGCAATCCTCTTTCCCCCGATATCAGACGGTAGGTTCTGCGTTCCGAAATACTTCCCAACTCGCTCAAAGCCATTGCTAAAAAATCGAGTGCCAGTGCCAGTGGTTCTCCATGAAAGTTTCCTCCTGAAATAATTAAATCTTCATCAGGGAAAACGGTTGGATTATCAGTTACCGAATTGATTTCAACTTCAATAACTCCGGCCACATAATTTACCGCATCTTTTACGGCACCATGTACCTGCGGAATACACCGAAATGAATACGGATCTTGAATATGTTCTTTGGGCTTTACCTGCATTTCGCTTCCTGCCAGCACATTTCTGAAATTTTTCGCTGTTTCTGCTTGTCCTTTGTGTGGCCTGATGCGTTGTATATTTTCTGAAAATGGTTCCAATAATCCATCGAAAGCATCTAAAGAAAGTGCACCAATAATATCCCCCTGGTCGATTATTCGGAATGTTTTAATTAACGTATAAACAGCATGAGCACTCATAAACTGAGTACCGTTTAGAAGCGCCAGCCCTTCTTTTGCTTCGAGTTTTATAGGTTCCCACTCAAACTTTTCCAACACCTGCGCTGCCGGAACTTTTTGCCCCTCAAAATTCACTTCACCAAGTCCGAGTAGCGGTAAAAATAATTTTGCCAAAGGAGCTAAATCGCCACTTGCACCAAGCGATCCCTGCTCGCAAACAACCGGCAAAACATCGTTGTTAAAAAGATCGATAATACGCTGAACCGTAACCAACTGCACTGCCGAATTTCCTTTTGAAAGTGCATGCGCTTTTAAAAAGAGCATAAGTTTTACCACCTCTGCCGGAACTTCAGGGCCGATATTACAGGAATGCGAAATAACCAGGTTTTCCTGCAATTTACTAAGTTCAGCTTTCGAAATTTCAATGTCACACAACGCACCAAAACCAGTATTTATTCCGTAAAGAGGTCCTTCAGAATTTTCCAGTTTCTGATCGAGGTATTTTTTGCTTTTGTGAATAAGCTGAACTGAGATATCAGAAAGTTTGAGTTTTATATTGTTCTCTAGAATATTTTGAATAATGTCAAAAGTTAAGTGATTTGGGGTTATTTCGAATATTCGATTAGCCATGATTGTATGAAGTTAAGTGTAAAACTGATAAATGAATAAAATGCAATGCAGTGCATAACAATATAATGCAGGATAACCGGTATCAGTTCTCGGGTACTATTTCATATCGTCATTCTATTCGCCAACTGGCAGACAGCATAACAACATGAAGTTCCTGGCCTGACCGGACATTACTGTCCATCAGGGAAAACGTACATCTCCTCCAACAGTTTTAATGGGGCGATTTGGAATTGAATTTATCATTGCCTCACAATTTTTCGGGCAATATCGGATAATTCAATATGTTAAGACAGGATTTTTATCAGTTCTTCGGTGCTTACCAATTGTTGCTCCCCACTTTCCATATTTTTCAATGTGAACTTTTGAGTTTCAATTTCATTGTCGCCCGCCAAAATTACAAATGCGATTTGCTTACGGTTGGCGTAAGTCATTTGCTTTTTCATTTTAGCACTTTCCGGAAAAATTTCAGCATTTACACCTGCTTTTCGTAACTGAGCCAAAACAGGCAAACAATATGCTTCTTCTTTTTCTCCGAAGTTAACAAACAATACTTTTGTCGTTTCCAATGATTCTGCGGGGAATGAATCTTGCTGAACCAGAACATCGTAAATTCGCTCGGCACCAAACGAAACACCAACTCCCGAAACATCAGGCATTCCGAAAATCCCGGTTAAATCATCGTAACGGCCTCCACCACAAATACTGCCAATCTGAACATCCTTCGATTTTACTTCGAAAATAGCCCCGGTGTAATAATTTAGTCCACGAGCCAAAGTTAAATCCAGTTCAACTTCAGTATCAAGCTCTATTTTTTCAAGATAACCAAACATGGTACGCATTTCGGCAATTCCTTTGGTTCCGATTTCCGTATCTCCTATTACCTTTTCAATCTGATCCAGTTTTTCCTGTGTTGTTCCTTCCAGCTCTAATATAGGTTGTAATTTTTCAACAGCACTCTCCGAAATTCCTTTTGCAACCATTTCGGCATTTACCTTTTCGAGCCCGATTTTATCCAGTTTATCAATGGCAACCGTAATGTCGATCATACGTTCAGCTTCTCCAATGGCTTCAGCAATACCGGCCAAAATTTTACGATTGTTAATTTTAACAACTGTATTTATTTGCAGTCGCTTAAACACATCGTCGATAATCTGTACCAGTTCCACCTCATTCAATAAACTGTTACTTCCAATTACATCAACATCGCATTGGTAGAACTCGCGGTAGCGCCCTTTTTGAGGGCGATCGGCACGCCAAACCGGTTGAATCTGGTAACGTTTGAATGGAAAACTAATTTCGCTCCGGTTTTGCACAACGTAACGTGCAAACGGAACAGTAAGGTCGTAACGCAACCCTTTTTCCGATAATTTTGTGGTAAGTTTATTCGAGTTTTTTTCGTCCAGCATTTCCTGCGGAACTTTTGAAATAAAATCGCCCGAATTAAGAATTTTAAACAACAATTTATCTCCTTCCTCGCCGTACTTTCCCATTAAAGTAGATAAGTTTTCCATTGCCGGTGTTTCAATAGGCTGAAACCCGTATAAACGAAAAACATCTTTAATTGTATTGAAAATATAATTTCTCCTCACCATCTCGGCCGGAGAAAAATCGCGGGTACCTTTTGGTATCGAAGGTTTTTGTGCCATTGTCTAAAATTTTATAAGGCTGCAAAAGTATAAATTTATAATTAGAATTGTGAGATGATAAGTGAGTATTGAAAAAAGGGAAAAATATTTTAGATCAGGATAACAAATCAGATCTTACTGGAAGAATTTTATCGTCAATGGATACTTGTAATATTGTCCGTTGCTGGCTGCTACAGAACCTACTATTACTAAAACCAACCATGCAATTCCAAAACCAATTAATAGTAAAATACCGATCCCTGCAAAAATCAACAAAGCAGAAACAGCAAATATAATTGACCAGGTAATCTGAAAATTCAGAACTTCCTTGCCTTGATCATTCACAAATTCATACTCATCTTTCTTAATTAAATACACGATTAGGGGGCCAATAATATTACCTGCTACCGGAAACACAAAAGTGGCCAAAGCAGATAAGTGAGTAAACATTCCCCATTGTTTTTCTTGCGGGTCGGTTACAATACGTTCCATAATTTTAAGTTTTTGCAGAACTAAACTAATGAATTTTTGTTATTTCGTGTTTTAAAACAGATAGATTTATAATGGAAGAACGCAAAAAAGAAGGTCGTTACGGCAGAATTTATAAGCAGTTGAGTGAGTTGGCAAAGAAAAGTAACAACCCGCAAGCGCGAATGGCAACAATTATAGCCGTATTGCATCATAAAATGGACTACTTTTTCTGGACAGGATTTTATCTTATTGAAGAAGGAGAAATGACCGTGAACTCATACCAGGGACCGGTGGCCTGCCAGATTCTTGAAAAAAACAAAGGAGTTTGCTGGGCTGCTTTTAATAAAGACGAAACTGTTGTAGTTGAAGATGTTCATGCCTTTCCAGGGCACATTGCCTGTGACTCACGTTCAAATTCAGAAATTGTGGTGCCTTTAAAAAACAAAGACGGTGAAACAATTGGCGTTTTGGATGTAGACAGTTCACAAAAAGCATCTTTTTCGAACGTGGATGCGCTGTGGCTGAAGAAAATTTTAGAATTGATTTGGATATAAAATTCCAACAATGAATTTGTAACTTTAGGAAAAATAATAACTATGCACGAAGCATTTACACTCACCACCCCCGCCCTGCTGTTTTCAGCAATTTCATTAATTCTTTTAGCATATACCAACCGGTTTATGGGCTACACACAGGTTGTCCGTAACCTGCACAAACAATACCTCGAAAGTCCAACAACCGTTTTAAGAGGCCAGATTAACAACCTCCGCAAAAGGTTATACCTGATAAGAACCATGCAAATACTTGGTGTTGGCAGTTTGTTTTTATGTGTTATTACTATGTTTCTGATTTTTATCGGGCAACAACTTATTGGTGCATACATTTTTGGAGCAGCGCTTCTTTTACTTTGTGCATCACTGGCAATGTCGATATGGGAAATACAGATCTCTGTTAAAGCGTTGGAATTGCATTTAAGTAATATGGAGGATTGATTATTTTTAACTAATGCAAAGCAAACGACTAAATAAAGCCATTTCGGAAACCGGATTTTGTTCGCGCCGGGAAGCCGACCGTTTAATTGAAGCCGGGAAAGTAATAGTAAACGGTACTGTTTCAGGTCTGGGAGTTCAGGTT
Organism: uncultured Draconibacterium sp.; assembly: GCA_947492175.1. Classification (GTDB taxonomy): domain Bacteria; phylum Bacteroidota; class Bacteroidia; order Bacteroidales; family Prolixibacteraceae; genus Draconibacterium. The sequence goes on from CANLMQ010000006.1 coordinate 50,037, forward strand.
ACAGCAAACGACAAAATTGAAATTGACGGGCAAATTATCACCAAAGAAGTTCCTGACATTTATCTGGCTTTTCATAAACCGGTAGGTATTACCTGCACCACCGACACCAGTATTAAAGGAAATATTATTGATTACATTAACTATCCGGAGCGTATTTTCCCTATCGGTCGTCTCGACAAACCCAGCGAGGGTTTGATTTTTATGACCAACGATGGAGACGTTGTCAACAAAATCCTCCGAGCCGGGAACAACCACGAAAAAGAATATATAGTTACGGTAAACCGCAAAATTACACAGGCATTTATCAGGCAAATGAGTAATGGCGTGCCAATTCTGGACACGGTAACAAAAAAGTGCAAAGTTAACCGTATCAACGACTTTACTTTCAACATTGTGCTTACCCAGGGACTTAACCGCCAAATCAGGAGAATGTGTACGCATTTGGGCTATGAAGTAACCCGGCTAAAAAGAGTGCGGATAATGAATATAAAACTTGACCGGCTGAAAACGGGTGAATACCGCCATTTTACTGATGCAGAAATTAACGAAATCAACCGTCTGGTTGCCGGTTCCAGTAAAACCATGGAGGCATCGGTTGATTAAATTTATACTATGGAGAAATCTGCCGCTAACTGTTAAGCAAGAGATTTGCCCGGTTTTTCTGCTTAAAATTTTTCCTCAACATTTCTATTTCGCGTTCTACAACTTTACCTTACTAATAATAAACAAGGTAGCTTAAACCAGGATTATGTATTAAAATTTTGTAATGAATCTTGAAAGTGCAGTAAAACAAGAGTTTTCTGGGACGAGGCATAGCACCGTTCTGGTGAGTGAAAGAAAGCTAGTGGAACGACCTGTTTTGAAGCAATTTCAAGGTGTAATAGATTTTTAATGCATATTCCGGATTAAACAATTTGAGAATTGAAAACATACCCTGATATCCAAATCAAGACACCATATACTATTGTAGTTCGGATCATTCACTCCCAAACCATTAAATATATACGGGTTGGATTTCCGGCATTTATTTTAAATTTCGTCCGCGAGATTAGAAATATTATGATATACAAAACAAAGATTGCATGTTTATTCATTAAATGATATCTAACACCCGTTTAAAACTGTTCTTTTCCAAATAAGCTTCCGGCATTTTTCTTCGATTTCCCATTTAAGTTTAACGAATAGCTTACTCCCAACTCTACAATTGGTCCATAGCGGTCGTATTCAACTTCCTGGTAAAATATTTGCTGATTGCCGGCGTTATAAGCACGTGTATTTAAACCGGTAAGATTTGAGCTTAATAAATCGAGCACTTTTACAGAAAAATCCCAGCCAGACAACTTTTCAGGTGTGTAGTTTAATGCAGCATTGCTCATGTAAAACCGGTAGTTTTCGCCTTGTGTGGTAACAGTTGCCGATTTCATATCAAAGTCGAGCGTAAATTTTAACTCCTGCGTTAAAAACAAATTCATGTTTCCTTTCAAACTCCAGTTGGTACTGGAATTGTCTTCCTTGTAACCAAACACTTTTCCTTGTGCATTAAAGTTGTAGAGCGATCCGCCAATAAAGAATTTGGCAAATTTACCGGCCGTAAGATTTGCATTTAATTCGGCTCCCTGTGCCTGAACATTACCCGAATTTGTATAACTGCGAATCAATACATTTTCCTCTTCGTAAACTGTATTTACACGAAAAATAGCATTGTCTGTTCCGCGGTAAAAACCGGTTAAAGTAAAACGCTGATCACCCAACTTCTTATCCAGCGAAAGTTCGAAGTTGGTTAAATACTCAGGTTCCAGTTCGGGGTCGCCAACCAGGTACACTTCATAATGGCGGCGGTATAAAAACGGTGCCATATTTTTTGTTGGCGGACGGTTAATTCTTCGGCTGGCCGCAAAGGTTAAGGCATTCTTTTCGTTTAATTTGTATTGCATATGCAAGGTTGGAAACCAATCGAGCTGCTGTACCTTGTATTCGGTTTGCGAAGGACGCTCGAAAATATCAACATAATCAGGATTACCAATTTCAAGTAACTGATCGGTGTATTCGAGGCGTAATCCTGTTATCAAACTAAAATTGCCAAAAGTGCCTGAGTAATCAATGTAACCAGCATAAATTGCACGCGACAATTCAATATCGTTATTAAACTTGTTATTAGTTCCCCACTCCTTTGTAGTCACATTCAGCGTGTTGTAATTGTATCCACCCTTTTGGTGCACAAACTGTGGCTGAAACCCTATTCCCAGCTTGCTTTTATTTTCAAATTGTTTTTCGTATTCCACCGACGTACGAAATCCATCCAACGGAGTATTGTCGGTCTGATTAAAATGAAGCAGTAAACTTTCCACCTCATCTGCAGGTTTGTTGAAGCCAAAATTCTGGTTGTCGAGTTCGCGGCTTAATTCCGAATGTTCGTAAAGCAACGAAAATTTCACTTGCGATTTGTTTTCAAACTTTTGGGTAAGATCAATATTGGCAGTATGAAATTTCCCGTAACGATCGTCGGTATTCGGATTGTAAATCCAGTGGTTCTGAGGATCAATTCCGGGAACCGGATTTTTATCCACGTCGCCATAATAATTATTATAGACATAAAAGGCCGAGCGACCTTCGGTACGGTTACCATAGTAATATGATGCCGATATTGTACTCATGTCAGAAACCCTGTAGTCCAATCCCAAATTAGCCGAATAATTTTCGTACCACTCCGGACGTTCGCCATCGGCAACCATGTGATAATACGAACCATTTTGCTGCAATAAGCGGGCGTCGCCAACGCGCTTTCCGTTTACATTCCGGTAATTATAATTTGTACCACCATAAAACGTTACGTTTTCTTTTTGATAAACCAAATTTAAACCACCACCGTAACGATTATCTGTTAAATCGTAGCCACTGTATTTATCAGTTACATTTCCCCAGGGAGAGCCTCCCAACAAACCATTAGCAGAAATCGACAAACCATCGGCACCACTTCTTTTAGTCGAAATATTAATAATTCCGCCTTTCCCCTGTGCGTCGAAACGGGCAGTTGGTACGGTAATTACATCTATATTTTCAATATTATTGGCTGCAATCTGATTCAACAGAACTGATGCTTCCATCTGTGTAGGTTTGCCGTTTAAATACACCATAAAATCGCTGGTACCACGTAATGATACTGTTCCGTCGGGACTAACAGAAACCGATGGTAATTTATTTAACACATCTACGGCTGTTCCTCCGCTTGCTGTCTCAAAATCGCTGGCGCGGTATGTTTGCCTGTCAATTTTTTTTGAGGTTGAGCCGGCCATTCCTTTTACCTCAACATCTTCCAACTCAACCGACGAAGGAGTTATTGTAAGTTCTCCAATATTTACATGAAGTTTATTTTCTGATATAGAAACCGCGTCGATGGTTTCTGCCTCATAGCCTATAAAAGAAACAACTACTTTGTAATTCCCTTCTTTTAGCTTTTCAATTTTAAATTTTCCCCTATCGCTTGAAACAGAACCTCCAACCAAACTTTCGGAATTGTTACTAAAAACAGAAACACTGGCAAAAGGAATTCTCTCTCCTGATTCCTGATCGAGAACAACACCTGAAATACTCCCGTTCTGGGCAAATGCACTAAACAAACTCAAAAGAATTATTCCCGTTAAAACAAACTTATATATATTCATTATTTAACTATTTCACGTTATTATTAAAACTTCCAAACAGCACGCAAATATAAAAGTTCAACCCTCTTTTTACTTTTAACATGGCTTATTTAGACTGTAGGTTAATCAAAGGTTTCCTGCAATTTGCAGCATAAGAAACATTCGTTCGAATGAGATTCAAATTAAAGTCCAATTGTAAAAACAGATACCTGAAAGGCACATTAACTTTAAACGCCAATTTCCGAACTTTGAACGCCGAATTTTGAGCAGGTTGAAAAATAATTGTACTTTCAATTTTTGAAACAGAAAACAACAATGAAATTTAGTCCACGAGTACAGTTTTTGATACGGAATGGTTTAAAAGGCATGGCCTGGCTTTTATTAATGCTGGCCGCCTATTTTCTTTTAAAAGAGGTAGTTCTGTCGCGCGCTCCCGATGCGTGGGTCGAACAAATTTATGCCCGTCCGCTTTTGGTTTATGCAGTTTATTGTTTTTCCGAGTTTTTCTTTGGTATTTTCCCGCCCGAACTGTTTATGATTTGGGCCATCAACAAAGACACACTGGCACATTACTTTTTAAACCTGGTGTTTTTTGGTGTTGTTTCATATGGTATGGGCTATCTTACTTTTCTGATTGGACGTTATTTCCACACCCATGCTTCTTTTAAATACTTCAAAAAAACCATGCTAAAAGATGTATGGCCGCAGCTAAAAAAATACGGACTGTTTCTGATTATTGTGGCTGCATTAACACCCGTTCCTTGGTCGGCGGTAAGTTTACTGGTAGGCTCGGCCGGCTACCCTTCGCGGCGCTATTTGAAATATGCCTTATTTCGCCTGCTCCGTTTTGCAGTTTATGGATATATAATTTACCAAACCCACGCATTTTAAATTTTGCGCAAACATACTTTGCCCTCTTTTGTTATTTAGATAAAATTCTAAATGTATGTTTGAGCGTTTTAAAAAGAGATGGGACATAAAAAGCAACTTTCAGCTTCTACTCATTTTTATAGTTTTTTCGGTTACAGGAAGCACGGCCCTTTATATTCGCAAAGGCGTTTTTTATTTGCTCGGAATTACTTCCGAAACTGATATTTGGATACGTACTATAGTGTATATTATCACCATTGTGCCGGCTTATTATATGATGCTGTTGGTTGTAGGTTTTGTTTTTGGGCAATATAAGTTTGCAAGAGCCTTTCAGAAAAAAATGATCAGCAGGTTTAAATTCATAAAAAAATGACTACCCGATTTATTATAAGTCTACTATTAATCGTTTTATCAACCGGAGTTATGAGTAAAGAATTGGAGAAAGCAACACTGGGAGGCGGCTGTTTTTGGTGTACCGAAGCCGTTTACCTCGAATTAAAAGGAGTAATTGACGTAAAACCGGGGTATAGCGGAGGCCATGTAAAAAACCCGGATTACAAAGAAGTTTGCACCGGAACTACCGGGCATGCCGAAGTGGTGCAAATTACATTTGATCCGGATGTTGTAAGCTTTTCAAAAATTCTGGAAGTGTTTTTTATGACCCACGACCCGACTTCGTTAAACCGCCAGGGAAACGATGTAGGGCCGCAATACCGCTCGGCCGTGTTTTATCATTCAGAGAAACAAAAGGAAACTGCAGAAACAGTTATTGATCTTTTTGAAAAAGAAAAAGTGTACGATAAAACCATTGTTACCGAGGTAACTAAATTCGACAAATTTTATGTGGCCGAAGACTACCACATTAATTATTTTGCACGAAACAAAACACAGGGATACTGCCAGTTTGTTGTAGCACCAAAAATAGAAAAGTTCAGAAAAATATTTAAAGACGATTTGAAGAAGTAAGCAGTGATCAGTCTCAGTATTCAGTCGAAGTGAAACTGTTTCTGATACACCTTAGCCAATTCCTTATAAAAAGTATCGTGACGCAACACTGCGGGGGGCAATCTATAGAAAAAAATACCTTGCCGCAGAGTTGCGGGAACCAAACCATGTTGTTTTTTCTTATGGTTCAGAACTGCGGGAACTAAACCACAACATTTTTTCTTGTGTCTCTGTTCTGCGGGAACCTAATCACAATTATTTTTCGTATGCCGCAATGTTGCGGCAAGCCAGCCAACCTGTTTTTTCCTATGCCGCAGTATTGAGGCAAGCCAGCCACAATATTTTTTTTCTTGCCGCAGAACTGCGGCATACTTGTTTACAAAGAGTTAGGGAGGTTTTGCATATAAAGTAAATATTTATAAGCAATTTTAAGACAGCCCGGTTATGTTCGTTATTTTGCTCTTAAGTTTTAACCTATCTTTAAGAATCATGGAAACCTTGAAGGTGTGGAAACTAAACAAACTATTGTAAAAAATGTCGTCACAAACGATGGACAGAAAGTAGTTAATCTATAGTCGTTTCATTTAGGTTTATCTGATCATAATTTTCCCAGGGGAATGAAAGAAATAAGTGATTACATGCAATTGCAAATTGTTTCTCATACGGTTCATTTACAATTCGATATCTAAATTTAATTTTATAAGCATATTTTAAACTATCTGGGAAAAAGTCAGGGCCACAACCATATCCAAGAGAATTTGTAGTAAAGATTTCATCAGAAAAGGAAAATAAGTTATCCGGGAAATTAAAAGTATAAAAGTCCATAGAGTTATTCTCACTTTCTTCAAGCAGTATGCAATAACCTCTTTCAGTTTTATTTCCTGCTGCCAGTCCTTCCTCGTTAACTTTTTCGACAGCAAAGGAACCAACAACATACCCTTCTACAAAACCGGAATATTCATTTTCATCATCGCTGCACCCTGCCCCAAAAAACAACATACAAAACGTTAACAGAAGAAAATAAATCTTTAGTCGTTTAATTTTTTTTGTTTTCATATTTTGGTATTTATCAGGTAATATAAACTAAGATGCTTCAAATGAACTTAGGGTTGCGTAAGGGGCAATTATTGATATGCGTTTTGTCACACGTTTATTTATAAGAAGTGCTTCTCTGTGCCCTCCGTGTCTTCTCCGCGATCGCTGCGGTTAATATATACCAGACAAGAGGTTAATAGAGTTTTAGCGCCGTCTAATCCCCTGCCTAAAAAACAAGAGCAGGCCACTTTTAGCAACCTGCTCCTAGTGTCATGTCATGTGTGAAATTTCGGGTAAGTCGCCGTTACTTTTTGAATTTTTCGAAATTAGAAAAAGTAAGTATAGCCGTAGCTATGTGAGTCTTTTTATAATGAGAAAAAACAAAAATGGACAAGACTTGGCGCGTAAGAGCACGCTTGACTTGACACCAGATTATCTTCATAAAAATAGTTTACAATTCGCGAATCCAGATATTGCGGTAGCTTACCGGGTTTCCATGATCCTGCAGCATAATGCAATCGGCACCGTGTTTTTTAACCGAATATTCGGGTATACCAACATACTCGGTAGGGCCGCGCAGTTTAACATGATTCTGCACCAAAACGCCGTTATGTAAAACAGTTACAGTTGGTGGGGTAAAATAAGTTCCATCGTCGTTAAAGCGGGGTGCAGTGTAAATAATATCGTAAACCTGCCACAGGCCCGGTGCTTTGCAGGCGTTTACCAATGGAGCATGTTGTTTGTACAAACTTCCGGCCTGCCCATTGCGGTAAGTGCGATTGTTGAAATTATCTAACACCTGAACCTCGTAACGTCCCTGCAGGAAAATACCACTGTTTCCGCGTCCCTGGCTTTCGCCAACAACTTCGGCCGGTGTTCTCCATTCAATGTGCAACTGGAAATCTTCGAAAACACGCTTGGTTTTTATTATACCTTGTCCGCGAACCACCGTAGCACATTCGTCCTCTACCAGCCATCCGGGTTCGCCACCATCGCCGTTTGTCCATTCGCGCCCCAGGTCTACCCCGTCAAACAACACAATGGCGTCGGAAGGAGCATCTACCGGCGTTGCGCCCGGTGTAATAATTGATACTTCCGGATCCCAGATTTCAGTCATCTCCGGTTTCATTTTCACCGACTCATCTTCTTGCTGAGCCCATGCACCTGCAGCCAATAAAAACAGAGCAAGCGTAAAAAGTTTAGTCTTCATATTTGTTGATTTAGGTTATAATTAAACAGGCGACTGTCTGATAAAAACAGTAGTCGCCTGCTGAATATTTAATTTGTTTATAATCCGAGTTCTTCCATAATGGCGTCGATTTTTGCATCAGCTTTTTGTTCGGCTGCATCAAAATCTGCCCTCGATTTCAGTTCCCCGGTCACTTCAAAATAGAATTTAATTTTTGGCTCGGTACCCGACGGGCGAACCGAAATTTTTGTTCCGTCTTGTGTAAAAAACTGAAGAACATTGGAAGTAATTTTCTGGTCAATTTTCTTTTCTTCTCCGCTAATCAGGTTTTTAGCCGTCAATACAGAATAATCCTTTACCCATTCCATTGGCGATCCGCCCAATTCTTTTGGAGGATTAGCCCGGAAATCGGTCATAATCTGCTGAATTTCTTCTGCACCGGTTTTCCCTTTACGAACCACGTATTTCATTTTCTCGCGCGAGAATCCATACTCAAGGTAAATGTCCTGCAACAATTCGTAGAGTGTTTTTCCCTGATCGATTGCCCAGGCTGTAATTTCAGCCATTAAAGCACAGGCCGAAACCGCGTCTTTGTCGCGTACAAAATCCGATGGCATAAAACCAAAACTTTCTTCGCCGCCACCAATGTATTTCTTTTTACCTTCCAGATCACGAATTACTTCGGCAATAAATTTAAAGCCGGTATATACATCAAAGTATTCGATGTTGTTTTTACGGGCAACCTCTGCAATCATTTCGGTAGAAACAATGGTTTTTACAATAAACTCATTGCCTTTTAGCTTACCGGCTTCTTTCATTTTTACAATAATGTAATAGAAAAAAAGCAAAGCAGTTTGGTTACCGTTAACAATAACATATTCGCCTTTATCGTTTTTTACAGCCACTCCAATCCGGTCTGAATCGGGATCGGAAGCCATCACAACATCTGCATCAATTTCTGCAGCCTTTTTTGTAGCCATTTCCATTGCTGCAGGTTCTTCAGGGTTAGGCGAAATTACCGTTGGGAAATCACCGCTTACCACATCCTGCTCCGGAATATTTATAATGTTTGTAAATCCAAACTCACGCAAGGCTGCCGGAATCAGTTTTACACCCGTTCCGTGTATTGGTGTGTAAATAATTTTAATGTCTTTGTGGCGCTCTACAACATCAGGCGAAATAGAAACCTTTTTAACCTCCGCTAAAAATTTGTTGTCCATTTCTTCACCCAAAATTTCAATCAGTTCATCCGGCCCGTCGAATTTGATGTCTTCGGGTTTTATTTTGGCTACCTCGTTGACAATATTAACATCGTGCGGACCAACAATTTGCGAACCATCGTCCCAGTATGCTTTATACCCATTGTACTCTTTCGGGTTGTGCGAAGCAGTAAGAATAATACCACTTTGGCAACCTAATTCGCGAATAGCATACGAAAGCTCCGGTGTTGGACGAAGATCGTCGAACAGGTATGCTTTAATGCCATTGGCGGCAAATATTTTTGCACTGGTTTCAGAGAACAGGCGGCTGTTATTACGGCAATCGTGACCAATGGCCACTTTTATTTCGTCAAGATCGGCAAAATTCTTTTTCAGATAATTACTTAAACCTTGTGTTGCTGCACCAACGGTATAAATATTCATCCGGTTGGTTCCAACTCCCATAACGCCACGCAATCCACCGGTACCAAATTCCAAGCTACGGTAGAACGAGTCAACCAGTTCTGTTGTGTCTTCGTTATCTAACAGTGCCTGAACAGCGGCTCTGGTTTCCTCATCGTATGTATCCGAAAGCCATTCCTGCGCTTTCGCTCTTACTTCTAACAATTCCTGATTTTCCATCTTTATTTTTTTTCTAATCTATCTGTACAAACTCTTAAACTCTCTTTCCAATGGGGAATCTCAATACCAAATGTATTTCTAATTTTCGATTTATTCAATACCGAATAATGCGGGCGTTTTGCAGGTGTTGGAAACTGATCGGACAATACCGGATTAACTTTGCAACTTACACCTGAAAGTTCGAAAATAGCGATTGCAAAGTCGTACCAGCTAGCTACTCCTTCGTTCGAATAATGGTAAATACCCGGTACAAAATTCCCACTATCAACGATCTTAAGAATAGAATTGGCCAGATCGGCTCCATAAGTTGGTGTTCCAACCTGATCAAACACAACATTCAGCTCTCCCCTCTCTTTCCCAAGCTTAAGCATGGTTTTCACAAAATTATTCCCAAATGCAGAATACAACCACGAGGTGCGAATAATTATCGTATCCGGATTTTCGCGCATACAATATTTTTCTCCTGCCAACTTGGTCTCGCCATACACGCCCTGCGGATGAACTTTGTTATCTTCAGAATAAGGCTGATTAGCCTCACCGTCAAAAACATAATCGGTCGAAACGTGAATAAATCTTGCGCCACATTGTTTGGCATAACGCGCCAGTAATGCAGGTGCTACTGCATTCACATCTGCGGCAGTTACAACATCCGATTCAGCTTTATCTACTGCAGTGTAAGCCGCACAATTTATTACAAAATCAAACTTATTTTCAGCAAAGTAGCTTTCAACCGATTTTTCGTCGGTAATATCCAAAGTATCCACGTCCGTAAAATGAAAATTCCATCCGGGATATTGTCCCCGAAGTTCATTAATTTCATTTCCCAACTGGCCGTATGCTCCTGTAACTAAAATGTGCATATTAAAAATTAAAATTCATTTCCGCGTCTCCAAACAATGGAGCTGCGGCATCTTTTTCCGATACAATTCGTTCCATATCGCCTAATTTCCAATCGATTCCCAACGATGAGTCAAACGGGTTTATCGATCTTTCCGCACCTTTGTTATACGAATTGTCGCATTTATAGGTAAAAATAGCTGTTTCGCTCAACACTGAAAATCCATGAGCAAATCCACGGGGAATAAATAACTGTTTTTTATTATTCTCGTTCAATTCCAATCCAAACCATTTTTTAAAGGTTGGCGAGCCTTTCCGCAAATCAACTGCAACATCGTACACTCTGCCTTGTACAACCCGCACCAGTTTTGCCTGGGCAAATTCACCTAACTGATAATGTAATCCGCGCACTACTCCGGCAACCGATTTCGATTCATTATCCTGAATAAAAGGTTTAACAATTCCTGCTTCCAAATATCTCTGATTCTGAAAGGACTCAAAAAAGTATCCCCGATCATCCTCAAATACCCGGGGCTCAATAATAAGCAAACCGGGTAATCCCGTTTCAATAACCTTCATGAATTAAAATGAAATAATTTTTTTATTGGCCATATTAATAAGGTATTGGCCATATTGATTTTTACTAAGTGGTTCGGCCAGCTCCAACAGCTGTTCTTTTGAAATAAATCCTTTTTTAAACGCAATTTCTTCGATACACGAAATTTTCAGTCCCTGGCGTTGCTCAATGGTTGAAATAAAATTTGATGCCTGCAACAGACTTTCATGTGTACCGGTATCGAGCCAGGCAAATCCACGCCCCAAAAGTTTTACATTCAAACGTTCTTCTTCCAGGTACAAACGATTTAAATCGGTAATTTCCAGCTCGCCACGTTTCGATGGTTTTAAATTTTTTGCTTTTTGTACCACATCGTTCGAATAAAAGTACAAGCCTGTTACCGCATAATTTGATTTTGGCATTTCCGGCTTTTCTTCAATACTTATTACCTTCCCGGTTTCGTTAAACTCAACCACACCATAACGTTCCGGATCGTTTACGTAATATCCAAAAACTATTGAACCATCTTCCAGTTGAGCTGCCTCTTCGAGCACGCTTCTGAAATTATAACCGTAAAAGATATTATCGCCCAGAATCATACAGACACTATCATCGCCAATAAACTCTTCGCCTAAAATAAAAGCCTGTGCCAAACCATCCGGCAATGGCTGTATTTTATACGACAATTTTAATCCGAGCTGAGAACCGTCGCCAAAAAGTTTTTCGTACAAACCAATATCGTCAGGAGTAGAAATAATCAGAATCTCGCGAATACCTGCCAACATTAAAACCGAAAGCGGATAATAAATCATCGGTTTATCGTAAACAGGTATAATTTGTTTTGAAATTGAACGGGTTATCGGATAAAGGCGTGTCCCTGAACCTCCTGCTAAAATAATTCCCTTCATAAGTCGTATTGTTTATTTGGTAATATTTGAATGCAAATTCATTTTATGTTTTGATATCATTTTACTGTTTGGATACATTTAAGAATCAGGCTTCAAAATTAATAAAAGAAATAGAGCCTGCAATTAACTCTAATAACTAAAACAAACTAACAAATTATTCGATTATTTTTGTGTCCAATTCATTTCAACTGCCCTAACATTCAATAAAATACACAAAAACTTTTGTTTTAATTGAATTTAGTTATAATTTTGCGCGCGCATTTTAACAAATATAAAGTCTAACTCATTAATTTAAATTGAATTACATGACAGAAGAAAAAAAAGAAAATCTTGAGCAAGAGGTTACTGAAACACCGGTTCAGGATGAAAAACAAGAAGTAGTTGCAGAAACTACAAAAGCTCCGGCTGAAAAAGTTGTAGCAGAAGAAAAAGCAGTTGACACAAAAGCTGAAGAAGCTGATTTTGACTGGGCAAGCCTTGAAAGCGGAACTGATGCTTATTCTGAAACAGAAAGAGGCGATCTTGAAAGCCTTTACAACGGTACATTAAATACTGTTTCTGAAAAAGAAGTATTGGAAGGTAAAGTAATTTCGTTAAACAAACGCGAAGTTGTTGTAGACATAGGTTATAAGTCGGATGGTATTGTTAGCTTAAACGAATTTCGCTACAACCCTGAATTAAAAGTAGGCGACGCAGTAGATGTTTACATCGAAAGTCTTGAAGATAAAAAAGGACAGATGATCCTTTCGCACAAAAAAGCACGTGCAACACGTTCTTGGGAGCGTGTTAACGAATCGCTTGAGAACGACGAAATCATCAAGGGATACATCAAGTGCCGTACAAAAGGTGGTATGATTGTGGACGTATTCGGCATCGAGGCATTCTTGCCAGGTTCGCAAATTGATGTTAAACCAATCCGCGATTACGATGTATTTGTTGGTAAAACAATGGAATTCAAAGTTGTTAAAATCAACCACGAATACCGTAACGTTGTTGTTTCACACAAAGCTCTTATCGAGGCTGAACTTGAACAACAGAAAAAAGAAATTATCAGCAAACTTGAAAAAGGACAAGTTCTTGAAGGAACTGTTAAGAACGTTACTTCTTACGGTGTATTCATGGACCTTGGTGGTGTTGACGGATTAATCCACATTACCGACCTTTCTTGGGGACGTATTTCTCACCCAAGCGAAATTGTAGAATTAGACCAAAAATTAAATGTTGTAATTCTTGATTTCGATGATGACAAAAAACGTATTGCTCTTGGCTTGAAACAACTTACTCCTCATCCATGGGATAACCTTGACGCTGAGTTGAAAGTTGGAGATAAAGTTAAAGGTAAAGTTGTTGTTATTGCTGACTACGGTGCATTCGTAGAGATTGCTCCTGGAGTTGAAGGTTTGATCCACGTTTCAGAAATGAGCTGGAGCCAGCACTTGCGTAGCGCACAAGATTTCTTGAGCGTGGGCGACGAAGTAGAAGCTTCAATTCTTACTTTAGACCGCGACGAGCGAAAAATGTCGTTGGGTATTAAACAACTGAAAGAAGATCCATGGGCAAATATCGATACTGAATTTGGTGTTGGTAGCAAGCACACTGCAAAAGTTCGCAACTTCACTAACTTTGGTGTATTTGTAGAAATTGCAGAAGGAGTTGACGGATTGATTCATATTTCAGACTTGAGCTGGACGAAAAAAATCAAACACCCATCAGAATTCACTGCAATTGGTGAGCCAATCGAAGTTGTTGTTCTTGACATCGACAAAGAAAACCGTCGTTTGAGTTTAGGTCACAAACAACTGGAAGAAAACCCATGGGATGTATTCGAAACGATCTTTACTTCAGATTCAATCCACGAAGGAACTGTGGTTGAATTGATGGACAAAGGTGCTGTTATTGCACTTCCATACGGAGTTGAAGGTTTCGCAACACCTCGTCACCTGGTGAAAGAAGATGGTACTTCGGTTAAACAAGACGAAAAACTTGATTTCAAAGTTATTGAATTCAATAAATCGGCTAAACGAATCATCGTTTCTCACTCAAGAATTTTTGAAGATGTTAAACGCGCAGAGGAAGGCGAAAAACGTAAAACTCAGGCTCGTTCAACTAAACGTTCAATGAAATCGGTTAGCGATAACATCGAAAAAACAACTCTTGGCGACATCAGCGAATTAGCAGCGTTGAAGTCGAAAATGGAGAAAGACGAGAAAAAAGATAAATAAATCAGTTGGTGTATTTAAACTGAATTTCGTAAATTGAAGCATGGCATTCGAAATTCGAGAAAGCGGACAGTATACCTTAGTTAAGGTAAACGCCGATAGATTAGATACAAACAACGCACCCGATCTTAAATCGGAACTGGTAGTTGTAAACAACAATGGTGAAAAAAATATCGTTCTTGATCTGAGTAGTGTAAACTACTGCGATTCGTCGGGATTGAGAGCTGTTTTGGTAGCCAACCGGATTTGCGAAGATGCCATAGGCACTTTTATCCTGTGTGGTTTGCAGCCCGATGTAGAGAACCTGGTACAAATTTCGATGCTGCACACGGTTTTATTAATTACAAAAACTGTTGAAGAAGCTGAAGAATTATTGGAAAAGAAAGCCAATCTGTAAAACCGGAAATGACTTTCGAATTAACCATACTGGGTAGTAATTCAGCATTACCAACTTCGAATAGATATCCAACAGCCCAGGTACTTGAAGTACCTGGGTTTTGTTTTTTAATCGATTGTGGAGAAGGAACACAAATTCAGATTCGCCGCAACAAAATCAGCTTTAACAAAATACGCCATGTTTTTATCTCTCACCTTCATGGAGATCATTTTTATGGCTTAATCGGGCTGATTTCAACAATGAACCTGATGGGAATAAAAACAGATTTACACATTTATTCTCCGTCGGAATTAAAAAATTTAATACAACCTCAGCTCGATCATATTCGTGGAGAAATGACGGTTAAACCCATTTTTCATCCTCTGAATTTTAAAAAGCCACAGCGAATATTTGAGAATAAAAATCTTGAAGTTTTTTCGTTTCCGGTAAAACACAGCATTCCAACCTCCGGATTTCTTTTTAAAGAAAAACCCAAACCGGCCAATATAAAAAAGGATATGGTTAAAGCCTACAATATCCCCATTGCAAAAATTAAGGATATTAAAGCCGGTGCCGATTTTATAACGGAAGATGGCCGTACCATTTTCAACGAGCAATTAACAATTGCACCTCCACCACCCAAATCGTATGCATTTTGTACCGACACAGCATTTCATCCACCCATTGCAGAGTTTATAAAAGGTGTTGATTTATTATACCACGAAGCTACTTTTCTGGAAAAGTTAAAAGACTTGGCAGGAAAAACGCTGCATTCCACCACTAAAGAAGCAGCAGAAATGGCGAACCTGGCTGAAGCCAGAAAACTTTTGATCGGTCATTTCTCGGCGCGTTTTAAAAACATCAACGACTTTGTGAATGAAGCAAAAGAGATTTTCGAAGAAACAGAAGCTGCTGTTGAAGGAAAAAAGTACATCATTTAAAAACTTTCTTCACGCTCGCCAAAAAAACCTTTGTCGAAATTAACCAAATACAATTTTTCTGTAGGACGGGTAAAGGCCGTGTACAGCCAGCGGTAATATTCAGTATCAAGCATATCCTCGGTTAAATATCCATGATCAACAAATACGGCTTTCCATTGCCCCCCCTGCGCTTTATGACAGGTTAAAGCATAGGCATATTTTACCTGCAAGGCATTATAGTAAGGATTTGCCTTAATCTTTTCCCAACGCTTCTTTTTGTTCCTGATATCAGCATAATCTTCAGAAACTGCATTAAACAGCTCCCTATTTCTGTCGTATGAAAACGATGCGGTTTCAATACTCAAGGTCTCCAGGAAAATTTTGCAGTCTAATTCTACATTTTCATAATCAACAAAACGCAAGCTTACATTAGCAAAACGGAAGCCATACAATTCTTCGTAACCATATATCGAAATTATTTCGGCAATATCGCCGTTAGCAATAAAATCAAGCTCCAGATCCGGCTCTCCTTCTGCCCAGAAATAGTTATTTTTTACAACCATCAATAAATCGCCCCGCTCTATTTCATTTTCTTTGTAAAGAATAGATCCGCGTATTCCTTTATTATAAATGTTTGCCCTTTTATTCGATCGGGTAACAACGGTTGTTTCAAAAAAGCCATGTTTATCGTAACACGACGAAATATTCTCAATTAAATCTGCTCCTGATATTTTTTCAATATCATCAAAATTTGCCAGGTCAATAGGGAAAAAGCCTGAATTTTCATAATCTTCTCCAATCAATTTCCTAATCTCAGTAGCATTGCTCAGAATCCCTGATCCTTTTGCCTGCCGGACAACATCAGTTAACTCAACTTCTTTTACACTAAAACCATACGTTTCTAGCGTAAAAGGTTCTAAAGCCGGACTAATACTTAATCCTACCGGCGGCAACTGAGCAGTATCCCCCACCAAGACCAAACGACAGTTTTCTCCGGAATAAACAAACTCCAACAGATCATCAAGTACCCGCCCACTTCCGAAAACCGAGTTCTCACTTAACTCATTCGAAATCATTGAAGCTTCGTCAACAATAAAATAGGTATTCTTATAAAGGTTTTTGTTTAACACAAATTTACTCATTCCGTCGGTTGTTGTTTTTTGCCTATAAATTTTTTTATGAATTGTAAACGCAGGCATACCCGAGTAACCCGACATTACTTTTGCTGCTCTCCCTGTCGGTGCCATTAAAACGGAACGGATTTTGAGGGTAAGAAGCGTTTGCGTAAGAGAAAAAATCATGGTAGTTTTACCAGTACCGGCATAGCCTTTGATTAGCATTATTTCGTCAGGCTCCTGTGAAGTAATATACTCAGATAAAACATCAATAAGGCGTGCCTGACATTTTGTTGGAGAAAAAGACAGTTTCTCGGTTAGCAGGACTTTTAAATGATTTTTGATCATACGCGGTAAAATAACTTTAAGTAAAGGAAGCTAATATATTTTTTTTTTTAAATTTGCAGGCAAACGAAAAAAACTTATAAAAAAATAAAAATGAGAACCGTAATTCAAATTTTACTATTCATCGCGGCTGTTGCACTAACTTACTTTATATATAGAAGTATACAACGACCAATTGAATTTGGGAAAGCAAAAGATGCCCGTTATGAAGCTACAGTTGCAAAGCTAAAGGATATACGAAAAGCCCAATTGGCTTACAAAGATATTCATGGACAATTTACCGGTAGTTGGGATACACTTATCAACTTTGTTAGTAACGATTCTGTTAGAAACGTAAAAGCAATTGGTGAATTGACTGATAGTATGATTGAAGCAAAAATCTCGGAAAGAAAAGCAATTGAAATGGGCTTAATTATTCGTGATACGGTTAGAGAAAGTGTAATTGATGCACTTTTCGGCGGAAATTACGATGCCAACAGTTTACGTTACGTTCCTGTTCCGGGTGAACCTACAGAGTTTCATTTAGGACAAACTATTATTACTACAGGTTCGGGAATTAAAGTTCCGGTGTTTGAAGCAAAAGCTCACAACAATGTAATTTTAAGAGGACTTGATCCGCAGTTGATAATCAACTTAAACGACCAGCGCAGAACCAACGACAAATATCCTGGCTTACGTGTGGGTTCGTTAACCGAAACAACAAACAATGCAGGAAACTGGGAGTAAACCACATGCATGATTTTGTAGCTGAGTCTTTTAACAAAGAAGATACTTTTGAATATATATTATCCATTCAGGTTAGCCTGAATGGATTTTCTTTTTCAATACTTCGGCCCGCTGATAAGGAAATACTGGTATTTAAGTTTACTCCTCAAAAAATCAGCAGTGAAAAATTAGTGACGCGTCGATTTACTGAATGGTTTGGCTCGGAGGAACTTATTCAAAGACTCTATAAAAAAACAAGGGTTATTCTTTTTAGCGATAAATTTACGCTTGTTCCCAATGCACTTCACAAAAGTAATTTGAACGAAGAGTTGGCTCACCTTTTGTTTAAAGAAGGTAACAACCTGCTGTTTGCCGAAAACCTGGTAGAAAAAATAAACGCAAAGCTGTTGTTTTCTCTGCCCGACGGAATAAATAAAGCTATTTCCGAAATTATTGGCGAATGCGAAATCATTCATCCTGTTAAATCCATAATTAACAACTTACCCGAAAGCAGCCCTAAAAACAACCTGGTATTACTTTTCGACAACCACAATTTATTTCTGCTACTTGACCGAAACGGACAATTATTGCTGGCAAACAATTTTAAAATAAATCATGCCAACGATATAGTTTATTATGTACTAACGACGTTAAAACAACTGGAAGTGCCACCCAAAAACACAAAACTTTTTTATGCCGGGAAATCTGCTTTCGCAAGTAACATCCACCAAAATATTGAAAAATATTTTGCTTCGGTTGAGCTGTTTTTACCAAACGAAATTGATTACGATACCAAATTATCGCAAGAAGTAATTGCTGAAAATATTGCGTTATATATTTAAGTTATGAGAATTGTAGGAGGAAAATACAAAGGACGGATTTTCAAACCAAACAAAAAGTTCAAAGCCCGGCCAACTACCGACATTGCCAAAGAAGGCCTTTTTAATATACTGGAAAACCGATTCGAATTCTCAAATAAAAATGTGCTCGACTTGTTCTCGGGAACAGGAAGCATGGGATACGAGTTTTTGAGCCGCGGCTGTGAAAAAATTACCCAGGTAGAAAATAATTTTAACCACTACAAATTTATTCTGGAGGTACTTGAAACATTAAAAGTTGAAAATGCCACTGTATTTAAAGCCGATGTTTTTAAGTACGTAAAAAAAACTCCCGAAAAGTTCAATATAATTTTTGCAGATCCGCCATTTGATTTACCTCGGTTTATGGAAGTTCCTGATGCAATTCTGGATGCCGACATTCTGGCTCCGGAA
This sequence comes from uncultured Draconibacterium sp., assembly GCA_947492175.1. Taxonomy (GTDB): domain Bacteria; phylum Bacteroidota; class Bacteroidia; order Bacteroidales; family Prolixibacteraceae; genus Draconibacterium. Next base: position 68,810 of record CANLMQ010000006.1, read on the forward strand.
GGATTGTTGATTGTGGAGCATGCCAAGGAAGTTCAGTTTACGGAACATCCGAATTTTAAAGAAGTTAGAAAATACGGCAAGGTTAACTTTACTTTTTTTGAAAAATAAAACGCTCCCGCCTGATGGCGAAATCGTTCCCAAAATCAAATTAAACCATTCTAATCCACTTTTCTTTTAATACCGCATCCAACAGGTTTTGTTTCGGTAAGTGCCACTTCTTCGCCCGAACCCAAGCTTTTTATGGCATCTTTCAAATAGGCCTGTTTGACATTATTTGCACTTTCGTAACTATCATCAATTGCTCCTTTGTAGGCTAGTTTCCAATTCCCATCGAAAAGAAAAACATGCGGCGTGGTTTGTCCGCCAAACGCATTTGCGATCTGGCTTTCTTTATCCACCACATAATAAAAGTTGTATCCCTTTTCTTTTGCTTTCTTCTGCATGGCTTCAAACGAATCATCTCCATCTCGCTTTTGGTAGTTCGAATTCAAAACAATCATTCCTACATTGTTTTTATCGGCCCATGCTTTAATATCGTTATAACGTCCCTCCCATCGCAATACAAACGGGCACTGGTTGCACGAAAACAATACCAGTATACCATTTCCCTTTTTAACATCAGCCAAGGAAATCCTTTCTCCCGAAACATCGGTCATTTTAACTTCTGTTAAAACGGCTTTGTCTCCTATTTCAAGCTTTTTATTGCCAGGAAGGGCATATACCGCAGCCGATAAAAAATAGATTAAAACAAATACCAACTTTTTCATTTGACACCATTATATTAATACCTTATTGTATTTTATCTGAACGTTGTTTAAAAAAAAAGGTTTACCATTCGTTAAACAAAAGCAGCAAGCCGGGGTTATTCTGAAACAAAACTTGAAAGATGCAATTAAATAATATCAGACGCGATTATAATCAGGCCGAGCTGAACGAAAACAGTATTGAGCACCACCCTGTAAAACAGTTTGAGAAATGGATGAACCAGGCTTTGTCGGTAAAAATTCAGGATGCCACGGCCATGTCGCTGGTAACTGTTGGAGACGATGGATTTCCTCAATCGCGTATTGTTCTTTTAAAAGATTTTGGAAAAAATGGCTTTACCTTTTTTACGAACTACTACAGCGACAAAGGGAAAGCCATAAGTGCCAATCCAAAAGTTGGCTTACATTTTTTCTGGCCGGAGTTAGAACGTCAAATCCGTATTTCGGGAACTGCTGTTAAAACCACTTCCCAAATTTCTAAAGAATACTTTCATTCACGTCCTCAGAAAAGCCAGATTGCCGCTTTTATATCGGAGCAAAGTTCAATTGTTCCTTCGCGTGAATTTCTTGAGAATAAATTTACAGAACTAGCACACCATTTGGATGGTAACAATCCTGAATATCCTGACAACTGGGGAGGCTACCTCGTAAATCCCGTAAAATTTGAATTTTGGCAAGGACGCGAAAGCCGTTTACACGACCGGATTGTTTACGAAAAAAACAAAGAAAACTGGATAATTAAACGCCTGGCGCCTTAATTACAACAATTCTAATTCTGATTTAGAAATCCAGATTTAATTTGCGTTTAAGAAGTGCCAGATGTGGATTTTTATTGGCCATTTCCTGGTATCGCTCAATATCGGAATAAGCCACTTTCTCGTGAACAGTTTCTGTAATTACCGTTTTTAAACTAATCTTCGAATTATGCAATTCTTTGCGCAACCACGAAACCAGTTCCGGCTTTATACTGGTTAATAACTCATCCTGAATCCGACTGTCAATTTCAAGAAGTAGACTATAGTCTTTTTCAATTTTGGGAAGTGTACCAAGAGTCGCTTTCAAACTCGGACGATCGTTCAAACGTGGCAAAAATTCTCTCCATTTCGCTTCCAATTGCTCTTCTGTAAATGGCTCCACCTCGTCTGCTTTCGAGTAGATTTCGTGCTGTTCTTTGGCCGACAATTGCTTCTCGTCGTTTTTAAACTCGCCTTTCAGGGCCATTTTTATTGATGGCGTACCTACTTTACGAACAATCCTTTTTGATTTTGCAACGGGCTCTGTTTTTGGTGTTTGCGGAACATGATGTTCCTTGTTTTTTTCCTGAGTATCTGGAGTTGAAGTTTTGCCAACCGCCTGAGCCGGAATATTTACACCCGAGAAAATTGGTTCGAGAATATCATCCTCTCCTTCAGCTATTTTTTTTTTAAGGTTAGCTGAGCTATCCGTATTAAAGCCAGCTCTATAAGCAAGCGTTTATTCTGACTTGTTTTGTATTTTAAATCGCAATCGTTACTAATTTGCAGTGCTTCCAGCAAAAATGCACTATCGCATGCTGCAGCCTGTACTTTGTAACGCTCTTTAATATCACCACCTACTTCCAGTAACTGAACAGTAACCGGATCTTTACAAACCAAAATATCGCGGAAGTGGCTGCTCAGCCCGGTAATAAAATGATGGCCGTCGAAACCATGATTCAGAATATCGTTGAAAATAACCAATACTTCCGTAACATTGTTTTTCAGGAATTCATCAACAAGGCGGAAGTAATAATCATAATCCAACACATTCAGATTGGATATTACATCCTGATACGTAATTTTTTTACCCGAAAAACTAACGATCTGATCAAAAATGGAAAGTGCATCGCGCATGGCTCCATCAGCCTTTTGTGCAATAACATTTAAACCTTCAGCTTCAACCTCAACAGCCTCGTTTTTTGCAACAAACTCCAGATGAGAAGAAATATCGGATACACCGATACGGTTAAAATCAAAAATCTGGCATCGCGACAAAATTGTAGGAATAATCTTATGCTTTTCGGTTGTTGCCAAAATAAAAATGGCATGTTTTGGAGGTTCTTCCAGTGTTTTCAGAAAAGCATTAAATGCCTGCGACGACAACATATGCACCTCATCGATAATGTACACACTGTATTTTCCCATTTGCGGGGGAACCCGAACCTGATCGGTCAGGTTACGAATATCGTCTACAGAGTTATTCGAGGCAGCATCCAGTTCGTGAATATTAAACGAACGACTGGTGTTAAACGAAGTGCACGATTCACACTCGTTACACGCTTCTATTTCGCTGGTTAGATTGGTACAGTTTATTGTTTTTGCAAAAATACGGGCACATGTAGTTTTTCCAACTCCGCGCGGACCACAAAACAAATAGGCATGAGCCAACTGGCCACTTTTAATAGCATTTTTCAGGGTACTTGTAATCGATGCCTGAGCAACTACTGTCTCAAAAGAGTCGGGTCTGTATTTTCGTGCTGAAACAATAAAATTCTCCATAAAATCTTCTCTACCGAAATAGTTGTCCAAAGATAATTAAATATGGCTTGGTTACTGCCTTTTTTTATTAACAACAAAAATCCTGATTTGAAAATACCTTGAAAAATAAACATTTAACAAAACGTGACATTTAATACTTCTTCTGACTTTTATACCTCATTCAAATTGTAGCACCCTTCAGAATCTTTTACCCCGGATGAAGACTTAAGTGTATAAAAAAAGGTCGCCCTTTTCTTTAAGGACAACCTTTCTCTGAATCAAAAGATCTAAACGTTAAAAGTTATATTGAGCCTCTTCACCCTTTTCCAGGTTTAGTTCAATTTCTTTTGTTTTATAAATCAGTTTCACTTTTCCACCATTCAAAGCAAGAACTTTTGCCGAGATTAAATGATTGTTTTCCCATTCCATATCCACTTCAAAATTACCTCTTGCCTTTAGTCCTTTTACATTTCCCGTTTTCCATTGATCGGGTAATGCAGGTAATAAACGAATAGTACCCGATTCATGCGACTGTATCAGCATTTCAGCAATACCAGCAGTGGCCCCCAGGTTTCCGTCTATTTGGAAAATACGTGGAGGGTGCAAATCGAACAGATTGTTTGTCATTTGTTCCTTCAGCAAAGCATTAATGTGTTTATAGCTTTCGTTTCCATCGAACAATCGGGCATAAAAATTGATCATCCAGGCGCGGCTCCAACCGGTCTGTCCTCCACCCGAAGCAAGACGGCGTTCCAGTGTTTTGCGGGCAGCAGCGAACAGCTCAGGAGTAGAAGGGTTGATCTGCGCAGAAGGATACAGTCCGTACATATGCGAAATATGACGATGTCCAGGATCCTGCTCGTCATAATCTTCAATCCATTCCATTACGGTTCCGTTGGCACCTATCTGGATTTCCGGTAAACGCTTCAATACCGAGTCAATTTCGGAGCTTAGTTCCTGTTTCCCCAAAATCTTTTCAGCTTCCATACAGCTGTTTAGTACATCCCGAATAATCTGGATATCGATACTTGCCGCCACTGTATTTGCCAAAGTTTTCCCTGTTTCAGGATGAATGTATTTATTCTCAGGAGAATACGAAGGAGCAGTTACCAATAAACCATTTTTATCCTCGCTTAAAAAGTCCATAATAAAGCGCGACGAACCTTTTAGTAAAGGATAAGCAGTTTCAGCCAGGTAATTTTTATCTTTTGTAAATTCGTAGTGCCGCCATAAAGTTTGTGTCATCCAGGCACCGGCCAAAGGGAAACTGTAACCAACATTCACCTGGAAGGATTCGTTTGAACCTGCCGGAGTTGTACGTCCGAAAACATTACTTGCAGTATGCGACATCCAGCCTTCCGAACCAATGTACTTTTTAGCTGTTTCGTGTCCGTTTTCTGCCAGTTTTTCGATATAATCGGAAAGCGGTTTAACCGTCTCCGACAAATTACAAACCTCAGCAGGCCAGTAATTCATCTGCAAATTAATGTTCATATGGTAATCCGATTCCCAGGCAGGCCACATGTCTTTATTCCAGATTCCCTGCAAGTTGGCAGGCAAAACGCCTTTATCGCCCGAACTGGTGATCAGTAAATAACGGCCGTATTTAAACAACAGCTGATTCAGGTATACATCCTCGTTACCTTCTTTTAATCTTTGTAAACGAACATCGGTCGGAACTGTATCCTGTTCCATTTGAACCAAATTCAGATCAACCCGATTGTACATTTCCCGGTGTTTCTGAACATGAGTGTCACTCAGTTCTTCAAATGATTTTTTTGATGCCTCCTCAACCGCAGCTTCAGCTTTCGAGAAACTGTTAATGCTTTCATCGAAATTTAACTTTTGCAAATTATAATTGGTTGCACCGCCCATTACCAGGGTAAACGAAGTGGTTCCTTTAAGTACCAGCGAAGTATCCGTTTTACTCAATTCGCCGTCGGTATCCAACACACGGGCCAATCCGGCAAATTTCATATGCATACCACCTTGTCCCGATCCGCCGGAGTTATCATCATATCCATCCGGATCGTCAAAAATCTGTCCGGTAATTTTCATGCCATTGGCAAGCACTTCTGTTTTTGTATCTCTCTCCCGGTTATATGTAATTGCTGCATCAATCTTTTCTCCGTCTAAACTTTTAAAATGATAAACCAGCACATCGTCAACAGCCGACACAAATGTTTGGCGCTGAAAACGCTTTCCTGCCACTTTGTATTCAACGCTGGCAATGGCTTGGCTTAAATCCAGTTCACGCCGGTATTCGGTCGCTTCCGAATGATTAAACTCAATAATAAGATCTCCAAAAGGAACGAAGGGTCTGAAACTTGTCGGACTAACTGCCAAATGTTTTAATGCATACTCTAAAGCCTCTTCAAATTTACGCTCCAGGTTTAGCTGCCGGAACTTTTCGTAATGTAAACCAACATTTTCGGGATAGGGTTCTTCCGGGCAACCGGCCCAAAGGCTCTCTTCGTTTAACTGTAAATCTTCTCTTTGAACTCCACCGTGTACCATTGCCCCCAAACGTCCGTTTCCGGTTGGTAACGCTTCCAGCCAGTTGTTTGCAGGCTGCTTGTACCAGAGTTTCTCTGTAAAAGCTTCTTTCTTTTGGCACCCCGACAATCCCAGGGCAACTAAAAAAAATAAAAATGTAATCCTTTTCATATAGTTATTATTGTTTGTTTTCAACGGTCTGTCAGCTGACGGATGGAACTCGCACTTTTAGCATTCCATTTAGCATTTTGACAAAACATGCTCGCGGCATACGTTCTTATCAAAATTATCATCAACTTATTTCTAAAACCATCACAATTATTGCAGGAATACCCCTTATAAAAGCAGTCTTCACCTGTATAAAAGCCTCCATAATTTTATTCAGAGGCAAATATAATCTGATAATTTCAAGATGAAAGATCTCTTGCAGGAATTTGAACCTGATTTAAATCAGAAATACAGAAATGAATACGAATACTTATGAAACAGACGCGCTAACCGCAGCAGAGGCAGCTGCAGATGCAGCTACAGCCTGGGCAGCAGAAATAGCATCGGCAACTGCCTGCGAAACCTGGTTGTCAACCATCATACTTTTTAATTTTTGCGATGCCTTTTTTCTTTTCTCCCGTTCGGGAAAAAGACGCCGTAGCAAACCTGCCGGTTTAATGAAAGAAAGTAAAAGAAGCTCTTCTTCCTGCACAGTTCCTTTAAAAATCTGACTTTCTATTTCGCTTTCCAGCCGATATACTGCCTGTTTGTTCAGAACCACCGGAGTTTTCCATTTGAAAAACAAAAACCGCCGGCTCTCCATTTTTATCAACCGTTTCTCTACCAATCCTTGTTGTACTTCTTTTCGAATATATTTTAGCGAAAAATAGAGTTTATTGATCCACCGCGAAATTTTTAAAGGCGATTTTGCAGTACTAAACTTCTTTAACAGGAAACGATGTACTTCTGAGTCGGCTTTTGTATTTAAAACCACAATCCGTTTGTTTTCGAAACGAATATTCTTTTGTTGAAAAAGCTCTAAAAACAAAGTTCCCAGGATTATATAATCCATGGCACTATACGCTGACGATACGATTCCCCCTTTTTCAGGGTGGATTCCCAACAAATACAGTTTTTGCGACAAAGGAATTGTATTTTCCATTTTTAATTGACTTTGATTTTTTCTTTCTTTATGTGTCCGATTTTACCCACTAAAGTTACAACAGAATAAACAATTCAACTTTATTTTTATGATTTTAAATACAAAGAAAGGATTTGCCAGCGATAACAACTCAGGCGTTCATCTGTCAGTTTTAAAGGCAATGCAAGCTGCCAACCAGGGACATGTTGTTGGGTATGGAAACGATCCTTATACGCAACAGGCAATTTCGGTGTTTAAAGAAAAGTTTGGAGAAAACACCGAAGTATTTTTTGTGTTTAACGGCACGGGAGCCAATGTGTTAAGTTTGTCAACCGTAACTCAAAGTTTTCATTCGGTAATATGTGCCGAAACAGCTCACATTCAGGAAGACGAATGCGGAGCTCCCGAGAAATTTACCGGCTGCAAACTATTGCCTGTGGAACCCGAAAACGGAAAGATTACTCCGGAACGAATAAAGCCTCATTTAAAAGGTTTCGATTTTGAACACCACTCGCAACCCAAAGTGATCTCCATTTCGCAGGTAACCGAAATGGGAACGGTATACCAACCCGAAGAAATTAAAGCACTTGCCGACCTGGCACACAAAAACAATATGCTTTTACACATGGACGGCGCCAGAATTTCGAACGCAGCCGTGGCCCTCGACATGGATTTTCGCGAATTTACGGTTGATTGCGGCGTTGACATTCTTTCGTTTGGAGGTACAAAAAACGGGATGATGATGGGAGAAGCCGTACTGTTTTTTAATCCTGAACTAACCGGGCAAACAAAATACATCAGAAAACAAAGCATGCAACTATACAGTAAAATGCGTTTTGTAGGCGCCCAATTTTTGGCTTATTTCGAAAACGACCTCTGGAAAGAGACAGCAAGCCATGCCAACAAAATGGCAAAATTGCTTGAACAAAAGATTGCTGAGATACCCGAAATTAAGATTACGCAGCCGGTTGATGCCAACGGTATTTTTGCAATCGTTCCGAAACAAATAATCGAACCGCTGCAAAACCAGTTCTTTTTCTACATCTGGGACGATTTAAAATCGGAAGTACGCTGGATGACATCGTTTGACACAACTGAAGAGGAGATTATTGAATTTGTTGAATTGATAAAAAAACTCTTAAAAAAATAAACACCCAACATAACGCGATATCCAAAATTAACCGGCATGAGTTTATTCAGATATTATCCGAGCAACCCAAAAAAACTTGACCCGAAAATGGAAGAGCGGATTTTTATCCACAGTCTTCTGTTTCCGCTGGCGTTTGTGTTGGTATTTTGGATAGTTGAAATAGTGGAGCAAACCGCCGGATTAAGTTTTGTAAAACTGGGTGTTTTTCCTCTGCACGTAAACGGCTTACAGGGCATCCTGTTTTCGCCGTTTATTCATTCCGATTTTAATCATCTGATTTCGAACTCGGTTCCGTTTTTTATTTTGCTGTTTATGCTGGTTTACTTCTACCGGCGGATTTCGTACCGTATATTCTTTCAAATGTATTTAATGGCCGGTATTTGCGTGTGGCTGGGCGGAAGAGAAGCCTGGCATATTGGGGCCAGTGGTGTTGTTTATGCAATGGCCGCTTTTCATTTTGTTAGCGGAATTATCAGAAACGACGTTCGACTTTTGACTCTGTCGGTGGTGGTAGTTTTTTTGTACGGCGGAATGGTGTGGGGCCTATTTCCCATCAAACCCGATATATCGTGGGAAGGACATTTATGGGGAGCTGTTTCGGGAGTAGTGCTTGCTTTTTATTACCGAAAATATATTATCCGTCGCGACAAGTTTGATTGGGAAGAGGAAGAAGATGACGAAGAGGAAGACGATTTTACCAACGACACCGGAGCAGTTTCTTTCTCCGAATCGACATTTACACAGCTTACCGACAATGGTGATGAAACACCCGAAAAGGAATAATCCGAACCGGATCAGTTTAACTTTTTGTTGAATTTTATTTTCAGACATAAATTTTAGCTACCCTTCTGCCTAAGAGCTATCAATTTGTAATTGCTTTCATTGTTTTAAAGCAGTACTTTCTCTCCTGCCGGAGGCCATACTATTTGGCTTGATCCAAATAGTATGCACAAAGATCAAGGCTGCTTTTCATCTTCAATCTCCATTTTTATAAAACCTAAGTTCGATCGGGTGATCTTCTCATTTCTTCGAAGCTTCCCGAGCTCACTAAGGTTTTATTTCAATTCTGATATTGATGAAAAGAGGCCAACTCACCAACAAACGTCAATAAAAGTTTCATGATTGGTAGCCCGCTAGTCCGCCTTCGAGAAAAAGAGTTAAGAAAATAAATGGAGAGAGCGTTAAAAAATCAAGTCTGTTTGACGCTCGTTAGGACGAAGGTACGAAGTCCTAAAAGGAGGAGTTTCTTGATTTTAGTGAAAGGAATTTATTTTTAGCTTTTTATCGTCAGCGGTGGCTTTTTTGAATACTTTTTCAGCTATAGGAAAAAGTATTTCCTGTCTGGAAAGACAAATGTAATTTGCTGTTTCGGAAAGTTAATGTTAATTGCTCTTCCCCAAAAAAAATCAAGTGATTGTAAATCTGTCTGCTAAAAAACATAATTTGTAATTGTGCATATGTTTAGTATCTATCGTAAATTAGAGCGTATTATATGTTTAACCTCGTATCCCCGATACGAACAAAATCAAAAAATTATGTCAGACAGACAAGATTACGATGCATGTTACGATGCATTTATGGCCATTCCTGCCGAGGAAGTAAAAGCACCTGGAATTCCTGTAGAATCTGCAATTCAGGAGAATGAAAACCTTTATTTATGGAGCCTCGACGATAAGGCCGAACTAATGGGTGCAGGTCTGCCCGAAACCACTATCGATTCGCTAACAGTGCGCAACGGTGCCTGCCGCACAGCCGAGGCGATGTGGAAACGCGAACAACATACGCCGCAGGATGCCCAAAAAGAATGGGAAGAACGTGCGCCGGCTGCTTACGAACTGCGCAATAAGTTGCTGCACACGTTTCGGTATGCCTTCCGAAACGACGAGCGCCTGTTAAAAAAGGTGAGCGACATTGCTGACGGAACGGGCGATGCCGATATGATACAGGATTTAAGCAACCTGGCTGCCCTGGGTGAGGACAACCCCGCACCATTGGCATTAATTAATTTCGATGTTACTTTACTTCAGCTGGCGGCTACCACTGCCGACGAACTGGCCATAGTGCTGGCACAAGCCAATGGCGAAAAAGCCATTGACAATGCTGTAAAAATTACTCGCGACCGCGCCTATACCTATATGCAACAAGCGGCCGACGAAATTAAAAACTGCGGCCGCTATATTTTCTGGAAAAACGAGGCGCGGCTGAAAGGCTACCGGAATATTTATAGAAATAAAACCTATAACAGAAATAAAACTGATAATAATACCGAATTGGGGGAATAGGGATAGGTATAATGGAAGTAAACAAAACGAGGCAGCACAATTGTTGTCTCGTTTTTTTGCATAAGAATTGGTCGGAAAATAATAAAATTGACAGATAAATGACAATTATAGTGACTCCTACGCTGCAAAATGCTCGTCCTACATATGTAGGACGAGACAAATGTAATGTAGAAGATAATTTTGACGATGTAGGACGCCTGCTTTTCGATGTTGGACGACCAATTATTGGTGTAGGAACGGTTATTTTCGATGTAGGAGCACTTTTATTCGGTGTAGGGCGGCCGAAAAGCATCGGCGGACATACTTTTTTGAGCTGTGGAAGACTCAACACCAACAGCAGAAACTGTTTTTTACCCTGCCAACAACTATTTACATAAGTTTTGCTTACATTTAGTGCACTAAATAACTCTATGCCCGATACATTGAAAACTTCTCTTGCAAAAATAAATGGTCAACTGGACGATATTTTAAACGATAAATAAAAGAATAACAACAACTTACAGCTACAACACATAATGGAATATTAGTTGCATTGTTACTAACATATACGTTGTAAGCAAGCTTGAAATGAAACATTCTGCAAAATGACAGGGACATTTAAAATACAAAAGGATAAAGTTAAATCGATAGTGTATCAGGACTTAAAACGAGTTTCTTTGATTGCTTTTTTTTCAATGATTTTTCCTCTGATTATGATTGCAATCATGATTCCAAAGGAAGATTTGGAAATTTACTTATTGGTTATTCCTTTGATTTTTTCTTTGTTAATTCTTACTGCGATTGTTGTATATATGTATAATTTCAAGATTGTTTATTATGAGGCATTTGAATTGACAATATTAGAAAATGGATTACACAAGAAAATTGATATTGATAATAATAAAAAGGTAACTGGATTAAGAGCATGGGCATGGCACAGACAAAAATTATTGTCAAAGCAACACGATACTTTAGTAGATTGGGATAAAATAAAATCTGTAAAACGACTCAAACATGGATTCTTGATTAAAGCAAGATATTCAGATTTCTACGGATATGGATTGATAGCAATTCCTGATGTTCTTGAAGATTTTGACCAGATTGTAATATATATTGAAAACAAAATAAAAGCGAATTGAATAAAAGCCAGCTTACAACAATGTATAAAAAACATAAGTGGCTGAGTGGTTTACGGAAAGTTAGCACATTTAATCAGCTCCGCCAAATCTGCGATTTGACGGGTTGTTTTAAAACTTTAAATTTGTGTCAAAACGCAAATTTGGCTCAGTGCAACTTGACAGGTAAGAACTTCGAAATCACTTACGTTTCTTATACTAAACGTTGTGCACCATACCTCTTAATACCGGTTAAATAAGACTTACAAAAAATGAAACATAAAAAGAAGATACTCTTAATCATATTTCTGATAGTACTAGTACCAACCTTTATAATAGGTAAAAGATTCATTGCCATAGGATTTCAAAAGCAAGCAATTGAGTTATCATCTTCATTCTCAAAAAAATCAGATTATACAGAAGCCATAGAAAAAATTGATTTAGCTATAAAACTTGCTCCCAAAAACTATCTGTTTTATGCTACAAAAGCTCAGATTCTTGAAAAGCAAAACAAATTCAAGGAAGCGAATAGTACAATGAGGAGTATCTTCGACTTTAAAAATGACTATGCTGAAGGGTATGTTGCAATTGCAATGAATTACGAAAGAATTGGCTATAAAGATTCTGCATATTTTGAGTACAAAAATGCCCTTGATGCTTACAATCACAGAATTAAAAAGAATATTGAAGATAAAGAGTTGATTTTATTCGAGAAGCTTAATGTTGCAGTAATACTGAAACATATAGGAGAAGAAGAAAAAGCTAAAAACCTTTTCAATACCTTAAAGAGAGAATTTCCAGCCGAAGTTGAATACATTGAATTAATGAGAAATCACGGTATGGAAGCATTGAATCCAAATAATTAAGATTAAAACGGTGCACAACAAGCCATCATAAAGTAGCTCCGCTGGCGCGGATTTGTAATTAGGAGTGTCCGGTTTAAATGTCAAATAATGGGCTAAAGCCCCCTTCTAAGTCGGTATAACTAACCCCGGCATTAATGCCGGGGTTAGTTATAATGTAAGGAAACAGGGCTTTAGCCCGGCACTACACGGAAAAATAACTATATTACAAGATATTTCAGGGATATAGTTCACAAAATGCAAAACGATAATTGAATCACGTTAATGGCATTCCAAAAAAATTATACAGATGAAAGTCGCATGGAAAAACTTCGCACAAAAGGGCATGGTTAAAGTGCGAGTTCCATGTGATACCTTTGAAAATAAACAATTTTAATCACATGAAAAATTACATCACTAATTTATCGTCAAGCAAAGCAGCAATGCTTGTAGGAATTGCATTTATAACCTCGGTTTTTATCGTAACCCTGATTGATGATTTTCTATTGGCTAATTTTGTTGTGCCTGGCGATACAGCAGCTTTAGCCAGAGACATTGCTGCTAATGGAAAACTATTAGGTTTTGCTATTGTTGGTTATTTAATCGTGCTTATGCTTGATTCTATTATAGGTTTAGCACTTTACGTAGTGCTTAAACCAGCCAATAAAAATCTTGCTTTTCTTACTTCAGGTCTCAGGTTGTTGTACGCTTTTACGTTGGTTATTGGATTGTTTGCTTTGGCATTTCAAATTATCGATGTTTACAACTATGCATCCGTAAAACTCCTTGGATATATATTTTTTGCCTTACATATCTTTGTACTTGGTTATTCGGTTCTTAAGTCAGGATATATTCCGAAAAGCCTTGGCATATTGCTGCTATTTGCATCATTCACCTATATTGTATTTTTTGTAGATCTTCATCTGCCTGAAACACTAGAGATAATTACCATGTCAACAATGGCTATTGCAGAACTTTCACTAAGTATCTGGCTTATGGTGAAAAGAAACAGACTTCCTGAAAATAAATCTTAGCGAAAATAGCTGCTCCTGTTCTTCAAAGTTCAGTTAAATCCGCTTTACCGGCATACACTTTCTTCACATTAAAATAATACCAGAACTACAGCCGAATGTAGCCTGCCGTCACCTTGTTTCGTCTTCTCATTTGCTGTAAAACAGGCAATAACTCGCAACAATTGGGGAGAATTTTTAAAATTCCCCATTAATTTTAAAAAACAATTGGTATAACTTTCGGCAATTGAAATATTTTCTGTGTTGTGATTAAAAAAAAGGTGTAATTTTGCAGCATAAATTATTACACGAAGTTCATTAAAAATGATTAGCAGAAGGATTATCCGTACCAAGGTGTTGCAAGTACTCTACGCCTATTACTCTACAGAAGAGAAATCAATTAATAACACCGAAAAAGAACTCTTTTTCTGCATCCATAAGGCATACGACCTTTACCATTTCTTATTTACACTGGTGGTTGAGATTGCTGATTATGCCGAAAACAGGATCGAAATCAAACGGAACAAACATCAACCTACTTACGAAGAGTTACACCCCAATACCAAGTTCGTTTCGAACCAGGTAATTCGTCAATTGCGTTTCAACAAACAATTATCGGTTTACCTCGACCAAAAGAAACTGAGCTGGGAAGACCATCCTGAGCTGATTAAAGAATTGTACCTTCTGATGATTGAGTCTGATGCGTATAAAGAATATATGGCAAGCGACACCCGCTCGTACCTTGACGACCGGAAATTCATTGAAAAACTATTCAATAAAACCATTTTGGTTTCTGAAGATTTATACGTTGTTCTTGAAGAAATGAGCATTTACTGGAACGACGATGTGGAGTTTGTAATTTCGATGATTTCGAAAACATTAAAACGCTTTAACGAACTGTCGGGTTCTGACCAAAGCCTGATGCCGATGTTTAAAGACCAGGAAGACCGGGATTTTACCAAAGAGCTGATTCGTAAGGCAATTCTTAACCACAACGAATTGCGCGATTTGATTAAGGTGCACTCAAAAAACTGGGATATGGAGCGTATTGCATTTATGGATATCCTGATTATGCAGCTGGCCATTACCGAGTTCCTGTATTTCCCAACCATCCCTACAAAAGTTTCGTTAAACGAATACATTGAGCTTTCGAAGTTTTACAGTACCGAAAAAAGCCGCAATTTTATTAACGGAATTCTTGACAAAACGCTTAAAGATTTAAAACAAACCGATAAGATTAACAAAGAAGGTCGCGGTTTAATTGGAGAATAATGCGCAACACTGTTTTAATCCTTTTGATTTTAACCCTTTTTGCCTGTGGTGGGCAACCCGGGACAAAAGCAACTAAAACACCAGTAAATACAGAGAAAACCACCATTAAATTCGAAGAAGAAACACACAGTTTCGGCAAATTAACTGCCGGCGAAATTGTGCTGTTTACCTTTGAATTTACCAATACCGGAACAACAGATTACCGAATTGAATCGGTACATTCCGATTGTGGCTGTGTAAAAACGTACTATACAAAAGAGCCGGTTAAACCGGGCAAAACCGGTATAATCGAACTCGAATTCGACACATCGGGACTGGTGGGACGAGAATACAAAACAATTGAAGTATCCGGGAATAGTACAGAATTAAAACATTTAGCTATTTTTGCTGAAGTTAAAAACGAATTTTTAGATATTAAATATTAAAATTATAATCATGTTGAATAGTATTTTATTGATGATGCAACCTCAGGAAGGTGCAGAAAGCAATCCACTAATGAGCTTTTTACCTTTACTGTTGATTATTGTGGTTTTCTACTTTTTTATGATTCGTCCGCAAATGAAACGCCAAAAAGAAACACGCCAGTTTCGCGAAAACCTGAAAAAAGGCGACAAAGTAGTAACTACCGGAGGTATTTATGGTAAAATTTCTGAAATCAAGGAAACAATTATCCACCTTGAAATTGCAAAAGACGTAGTAATTAAAGTTGACAAAAACGGTATTATTAAAGATATGAGCGATGCTCAACCACAGAAATAAGCTGTTACTCAAGTAAAAGAAAAAGGGTTGGTCAAAACTAAATTGACCAACCCTTTTTTATATCTTCAAGCTTCAAACTAAATCACCTTGAATCTGATAGATTTGAAATACCTCCAATTTTATTAAGCTTTACTATTTTCCTACCGGAAGTCATACTCTTTTGGCTTGATCCAAAGAGTATGCAGAAAGATCAAGGCTACTTTTGATCTACGTACTTCATCTGCACAAAACCTAACTTCGGACGGGTGATCTCCTCATACATTCGGAGCTTCCCGATCTCAGTAAGGCTTTGTTTTGATTCTGCACTTGATCAAAAGAGGCCAGTCGTTCTTAGGTATATTCAGCAAAAGATCGAAGCTTCGGCCTCGGGCGGTGAACCGGAAAACAAGATATGATGGCGTTAAAAAATTACTGCTGTTTGAGGAGGTACGACGAGTTCAGGAATTTTAGCCAGCATCACGTAGCTTTTCCGCGTGAAGCGAACGAAGCCTTGACTTTCCTGTTTACTCGTTGTGTCAAGACAACGAGTAAAATCCGCCTGATAAGGCAAAAGAAGTTTCCTGTTATCCTACAAACTTTACTTCTCTACACATTAAATCTGAAATGCATAATATCGCCATCCTGAACGAGGTATTCCTTTCCTTCAATGGCCATTTTTCCTGCTTCCTTACAAGCTTGCTCCGATCCTAAACTTATAAAGTCAGTGTATTTAATTACTTCGGCGCGAATAAAACCTTTTTCAAAATCGGAATGGATTACACCGGCTGCTTGCGGAGCCTTAAATCCTTTTGGATAAGTCCAGGCACGAACTTCTTTAACACCGGCAGTAAAATAGGTTTCCAGATTAAGCAATTTATAAGCGGCTTTTATGAGTTTACTTACACCGGACTCTTCCAATCCAAGGTCGTCTAAAAACATTTGACGTTCTTCATAATCATCAAGTTCGGCAATATCAGCTTCTGTTGCGGCAGCAATCATGAGCATTTCTGCACTTTCGTCTTTTATGGCTTCCTTTACTGCGTCAACATGTGCATTTCCTTTAAGAACGGCTGGCTCGTCTACATTACAAACGTATAAAATTGGCTTGTTGGTTAACAACTGCAAACCGGCTACAATCTTCTCATCAGCAGAATCAACTTCCACCGTGCGGGCCGATTTTCCTTCAAGTAAAACCTCTTTGTATTTCGACAGAATACGGAATAAACGTTTGGCTTCAGCATCGCCACCTGTGCGGGCCTGTTTTTCAACTTTTGCAATGCGGCTTTCTACCGTTTCCAAATCTTTTAACTGTAGCTCAATATCAATTGTTTCTTTGTCGCGAACCGGATCAATGGTTTCATCAACATGTGTAATATTTTCGTTTTCGAAACAACGTAAAACGTGAATTATAGCATCTGTTTCGCGAATATTTCCCAAAAATTTATTTCCCAGTCCTTCTCCTTTACTGGCACCTTTTACCAAACCTGCAATATCAACAATCTCAACTGTCGTTGGCTGCACACGTTGAGGCTTAACCAACTCTTCCAGTTTTGTTAAACGCTCATCAGGAACGGTAATTACACCAACATTGGGTTCGATTGTACAAAACGGGAAATTAGCCGACTGCGCCTTTGCATTCGACAAACAATTAAAAAGCGTTGATTTTCCAACATTCGGCAAACCAACAATACCACATTTCAAAGCCATCTTACATTTTTAAAAATTGCGGTGCAAAGGTAATTTTTTTTGAATGTAATTCGAGTTCAAATGATTAAGAAACAAAAAACTTAACGATTCCAATCAAGCTTATTGTGGCTCACACAATAATATGGAAGAAAATTCATTGCGCAATTCAGTTCTTTTTTACATTTGCACAAACTATAGACTTATGCTACTAAAAAACATTGCTGTCGATTGTGTAATTTTTGGTTTTCAAAACAATAAAATTAATGTTTTACTCTGGCAGGATGAATTAGAAGCGACAAAAAAATTCTTCTCTAAAGATGACGATTACAATAACATAAAAATTCTTTTTGAAGAAAATCCAATTCACAACACCACAGAAGACTATTGGAGTATAATCGGAACTCATTTACCAGGCGATAAAGATATAGATGACTACGCAAAGCATATTTTAAGAAAAACAACAGGCTTAAAAGATGTATATTTAAAACAGTTTCGCACATTTGGTTCTGTAAACCGTGTCCCGTTTATACGTGTTCTAACCACAGCATACTATGCTATCATAAATCCGGCGTTCCATAACCTGGAGCAGTCGGAAATGGCGCGGATGTTATGTTGGTTTGAAATTGACAAGCTTCCGAAATTGTTGTTCGATCACGAAGAAATTATTCAGGCTGCCCTTAAAACACTGCGTGAAGAGGTTCGCTACCGTCCGGTTGGATTCCATATGTTGCCCGAGAAATTTACATTAACAGAATTACAAACGCTATATGAAGTTATTCTCGATAAAAAACTGGATACCCGTAACTTCAGAAAAAAGATTCAAAACATGGGCCTGTTAATCGACACCAACGAAAAACAAACCAATGTAGCCCACCGGGCAGCCAAACTGTATTCGTTCGATGTTGAAATTTATAACCGCCTAAAAGAAGAAGGATTAAATTTCAGAATCTGAGAATAAAATTAAACCTTTGACAGCACACACAGTCTTACTGTCAGTTTTATGCCGGATACAGATAAAAATATTATTGCTGATTTGAAAGATGAAAACAAGAGAGACCTTGCTTTTCATATGCTGGTAACTACTTACCAGGAGCGTTTGTACTGGCATATCAGGAAAATTGTAATGAACCACGACGATACAGACGATATACTTCAAAACACCTTTCTAAAGGTATGGAAGAGTATTGACAAATTTCGTGAGGAATCGAGCCTGTATACCTGGTTGTACCGCATCGCAACCAACGAATCAATTACCTTTCTGAATTCTAAAAAGAAAAAAAACATGATGCCAATGAATGAAGTTAACGAATATCTTCTGGAAAACTTAATGTCCGATCCTTATTTCAATGGCGATGAAATTCAAATCAGACTTCAGCAGGCAATTATCCGGCTACCGGAAAAACAACGCATTGTTTTTAATATGAAATATTTTGATGAAATGAAATACAACGACATGGCCGAAGTGCTTGAAACATCGGTTGGTGCATTAAAAGCATCGTATCATCATGCGGCAAAAAAAGTTGAAGAATATTTAAAAAACACAGATTAACTAATTGAATTTAAACCTTTTTTGTTTAAAAGAGTCAATATAAAAAATGGCAGGAATGAACAAGTTGAAAAACATAGCGCCTGAGTTATCGAAACTGAAAAAGGAAGTTCCTTTTAGCACTCCCAAAAACTATTTCGATGATTTTTCTGCCCGCATGCAAACACGTATACAAACAGAAAAACAGGCAGAGAAGGAGCCAGAACAAAAGACAAAAATTATTCAGTTACTTAAACCGTTTATTGGATTGGCAGCAAGTTTTGCTCTTATATTTTTATTGGTTTATGTGCCTTTAAAAACATTTATAAAAAAAGAAGTAACCGAAGTGGCACAAACCTCCGAATATTCCGATTCTGACTTTATTGATGTAATGGAAGAATTGGATGAAAATTCGTTTTTCGCTCTGCTTAACGAAGAAGCAGAAGCAGAGAATGATCTTTCCAAAGATGATTTACGTTTATTCGTAAGTGCTAATTTTACTGATTATGAAATTTTTGAATTCACTGAAAATTAAAACCCGATGAAAAATATACTGTTTATAGCTACAATCTGTTTGTTATTACTCAACCAAACTATTGCTTCGGCACAACCCCAGGGGAACAAATCCCCTCAAAACAGATGGGAGAAATACCGTGCTGAGAAAGTGGCATTCCTTACTACAAATCTTGATTTAAGTCCGGAAGAAGCACAAAAATTCTGGCCGGTTTACAACCAAATGGACAAAGAGAAATCGGAAGCCCAAAAGAAACGACACGAGTTGGAACAAAAGGTCCGCGAGGCAGGAGAAACTCTTTCTGACGAAGAGATTATTAAACTTACACGCCAGTTTGCAAGCAATATGGAAAAGGAAGGAGCTCTGAGTTCAAAATACAACGAAGAATTCCTGAAAATCCTTCCGCCCCAAAAGGTATTGGAGTTATACAAGGTTGAAGGTGAATTCAGAATGCATATGTTTAAAAAATTTCGCGACCAGCGCAGAAAAGAAAATGAACATCCTTAACAAGAAATTATATCACATAAAAAAGACAGGTTTTAGTCCTGTCTTTTTTATGTGATATTTATCGATTACAATGCCTTAAACCAGTCCTGAAATAATTTTCCGACCCAGGGAATTTCTTTTTGCTCGCCGTTAATTGCTCCAAGCAAACTAATAATCCAGAAAACGAGGGTTATAATCCATCCAAAAATATTTATCACTGGAATAAAAGTTATTACAATTGAAAACAAGAATAATCCCAAAAGTTGGCGAATATAAAAACTTGTGATTTCATCTTTTTCGCTGGAATTAAGTATTAGGGCAATAACCCAGCCAATCCAGTAAATATGCGCAACAATAGCTTTAGTTTTTCCATCCATCTTTTTTTCGTTTTAAAGTTTTATCTAATTTAAGCATTTAATAGGGTATTTAACAAAAGCGAAAAGTCTTTTTTTCAACTATTCGCTTTTTAAAATACACAAACATTCGAAATAAAGTTTTACCTGTACAGGAGAACTCTTCTTTGTTTAGTGCTTAATATTCTTCTTTATTAAATATCGTTCCAGATTTTGCTTATCCAGCTCATCACTATCACCGTATTTTTCTCTCACTTCAATTAATTTCTGATGCATCTCTTTTTGTACTTCTGCATAATCAGGATTATCATACAAATTGTTCATTTCAGAAGGGTCCTTTTCTAAATCGTACAGTTCCCAGGTATCTGAATCGTAATAAAAATGGATTAATTTGTAGCGGTCGGTACGAATTCCATGATGACGTTGCACATTATGCTCGCCCGGGTATTCGTAATAGGTATAATAAATAGCATCGCGCCAGTCATCGGTTTCTCCACTAACAACTTTACGGAACGATTCTCCCTGAATATCTTCGGGAATCGGGGTCTTTGCATAATCGAGGAAAGTAGGCGCAAAATCGAGATTTTGGATGAGTTCATCAACTACTGTTCCCGGTTTTATTTCTTTTGGATAACGCATTAATACTGGCGTACGGAACGATTCTTCGTACATAAAACGCTTATCGAACCAACCGTGTTCTCCCAAATAGAAACCCTGATCAGAAGTGTAAACAACAATAGTATTTTCTGCTAATCCGGCCTCATCGAGATAATCAAGAACCTCACCTACTCCATCGTCAACCGATTGTATAGTAGCCAGGTAATCGCGCATATAACGGTTAAACTTCCACAAAGCCAGGTCTTTGCCTTCCGGTTTTAATCGCTTAAATTCTTCGATTAATGGTTTATAATGAGCATCCCAGTCTGCCCGTTGCTCATCGTTCATACGATTGTACATATTCTGAGCTGCATTCCGGTACCTACCTCTAATTTCCCCTTCATCATCCAGCATTTTCAAATCATAAACCAAATCCATGTGTTCAAATATCCCCATTTCGTGCTCCGCTGCAACCGGACGGTTTTCGAAGTTATCGAAAAAATTAGCCGGCGGTGTAAAGGTCTTATCGTCAAAAAGATCGAGGTATTTTTTTTCTGGCATCCAGGTGCGATGTGGCGCTTTCTGATGGTATAACATTAAAAAAGGCTTATCCTTCTCTCGTTTGTTTTTTAACCAGTCGAGCGCAATATCGGTGGTAATTTGAGTACAATACCCTTCATAGCGTTTTTTCACTCCATTTTCAATAAAGTCAGGATTATAATACTGCCCTTGTCCCGGCAAAACATTCGAATAATCAAATCCCTGAGGCAATCCATCAATATGGATTTTGCCAATCATAGCGGTCTGATAACCTGCTTTTTGCAGTTGCTTGGCAAAATTATCCTGGTTCCAGTCGAATTCCTGAACATTATCAACCTTCCCGTTCACAAAACTGTGTTTACCCGTTAACATAACTGCCCGGCTTGGTGCACAAATCGAATTTGTAACGTAGCCATGTGTAAAAATGGCCCCTTCTTCTGCAATTCGGTCAATGTTTGGAGTTTTGTTTAATCCATGTCCGTACGCACTAATTGCCTGGTAAGCATGGTCGTCGCTCATGATAAAAACAATGTTAGGTTGTTTAGCCTCTTCATCTTGTTTTCCACAACCAACCAAAGCGACCAATGCTATTGCAAAAAACAGGAATATTTTACTCTTCTTCATTTATGATGTATTTTGTATTTAAGAAATTCTTCTGCCAGCCCGGGCAAATAACTATTTATCCCAATCAGATTCTAATATTTCTTTCATTACCGGGTAAGATTCATCGGTGTCGCCAACTTCTTTCCTTAACCGAATGAGTTCCTTTTTCATTTCTTTTATTATTTCGGTATAAGCTGGTTCATTATAGGCATTATAATTTTCATGCGGGTCTTTCTGAAGGTCATAAAATTCCCATGCCGGTTCTGTTGTTTTTTGCTGGGCTCCTGCTTTTTCCAGTGGTTGACCATAGAAAAACGCCAATTTATATCGTTCGTTCCTAATTCCAAAATGTCCGGGACGATCTACCAGGTGCAGCCAGTAGCGATAATACATTGATGTGCGCCAGTCTTCGGGAGTCACACCTTTCAGGTTGTTTCTGAAACTTCGACCTTCAATAAAACCGGGCTTTTCAACATTTGCATAATCGGCCAGTAAAGCCGCAAAATCAATATTCAGAATTATATCATCAATACGTTTGCCACCATTAAATTCTTTTGGATAACGGATTACAAATGGCATACGCAACGATTCCTCGTAAATCAACCGTTTATCGAAGAAACCATGTTCTCCTAAAAAGTAGCCTTGATCGGCTGTGTAAATAACAACCGTATTGTCTGCAATTCCCTCCTCTTCAAGGAAATCAAGCAACTTCCCGATATTATCATCAATGGCAGCACCACTGCGAATAAAATCCTTTACCAGCTTTTGGTAGGTCTTTTTACGTTGTTCCCTGGCATCTAAACCATCCACAGAGAATGGTAATTCAGGATACTGCGCCCAGTAATTTGGATTTTTAGTATTTTCAAGGTAGCGATCGCGAAGATTTTCCAAAACCTGTCCTTTAAATGTTCTGCCTGTGGTTTCAGGACCGGAATCGTAAAGACTTTCAGGTTCGGGGATTTCAACACCATCCAAAAGATTTTTATAGCGATCGGGAAAATCAAAAGGTTCATGTGTTGCTTTAAAATGACACATCATCATAAACGGTTTTGTTTTATCTCTGTTTTTCATCCAGTCGATACTCAAATCAGCAATTACATCGGTCGAAAATCCTTCGTACTCTTTTCCTCCGCCATATCCGTCTTCCCAGTTTTCTCTGGTTTTTAGAATCGGATTCCAGTATCTTCCCTGTCCCGGCAGTACGTTAAAATAATCGAATCCGGCCGGTTGTTTCTTCAGGTGCCATTTCCCAACAATGGCTGTTTGGTAGCCGTTACTTTGCAATACTTTTGCAATGTTCATGCTGTCGGGATACAAAGCATCGGCAAGCGTATAAACACCATTGTGGTGACTGTATTGTCCGGTTAAAATGGCCGCACGACTCGGTGTGCAAATCGAGTTTGTACAAAAGCAATTATCTAACACTACTCCTTCATCAGCCAGCCTGCCAATATTAGGTGCATGTACTACATCTTTCAGAATTCCTCCGTAGATTCCCCATGCCTGTGAAGTATGGTCGTCGCTTAAAATAAAAAGAATGTTAGGTTTTTCTTCTGGTTTTTCGTTTACTGAACAAGCAGTAAAAACACCACAAAAAACAACGATTAAAGCAAATACTGTCTTCATGTTTTTTTATATCTTAACTATTAATTTAATAATCTTCTCCCTTTTCCGATTGTTTGCAAGACTCTACCCAAACAAGCAGGTCTTCCCTCATTTTATTGGCAAGTTCCGAATTCTCTTCAATAATATTATTCTGCTCACCCGGATCATCCAGCAAATTATATAATTCGAAAATTTCTCCGTTGTCTGTACTAATCAATTTGTACTCTTGTGTTACCCACGACAGTCTATGAAGGTAATGAAATCCCATAGGATTTTCACGTGTTTCATCATTCCCTTTTAAAACACCGGTTAAGCTGACACCATCGACCGGCCTTTCTTCGGGAAAATCAAGACTTAACAAATCGACTATTGTTGGTAAATAATCGCTGGTAAAACAAGGGAAATCGGTGTTTTGACCAGCTTTAATTTCCTTTGGCCAAATACAAAATGCAGGCACGCGCACTCCACCTTCGTACAAGTCGCGCTTACGCCCGCGATACGGACCTGCACTTCCAGGAGTTCGCACTTCCGGGCCATTGTCGCTGCAAAACCAAATCATGGTATTCTCTGCCTCCCCCAACTCTTCCAGCTTTTTCCACAAACGTCCCATTTGTTTGTCCATTGCCGAAATTGTACCGTAATAAAGTTGTTCTTCGTACGAATACTGACTGTATTCTTCCATCATTTTTTTGTTGGCAACTACCGGCAAATGCGGCGTATGAATCCAAATCACCGAAAAGAAAGGCTTCTCTTTTTTTACCGAACTTTCAATGAAAGGAATAGCTCTGTCAAGAATTAGTTTTGAATCATCTCCGTCGAGGTTTTCTGTTTCGCTGGTTTCTTCGCCTATCCAATAAAAAGTCCCAAATGGTTTTGCAGTCTTTTTATCTTCAACCGCTTTCCATCCATACCGCCAACTTTCTCCTTTTATGGTATCGAAAACTGCCGGCTTCAGCATTGGATCGTAGGTTGGAACTTTTGATTCGGTAACAAACCAGTCATCATAGCCATGCGTGGAAGGAATACTATAGTGTGTTGAATCTCCGGGACGCCCCCTGTTCGCATCTTTCACTTTTGTGGTTAATGTTCCCAAATGCCATTTCCCAAAATGACCGGTTGCATATCCTTTTTGTTTAAGCAGTTCCGGAAGCGTAATTTCCTCTTCTTTTAAACGACCTGAATTTGCGTTGGGAATTCCCAAACGGTACGGATTTCTCCCGGTTAGACAACTACCGCGTGTTGGTGAACAAACGGCTGAAGCGGAATAAAAACGGTTAAATGTAATTCCTTTGGCAGCCAGCATATCAAGGTTGGGTGTTTTTATTATTTGGTTCCCGTTAAAACCGGTATCTCCCCACCCCAAATCGTCGCACATAACGAGAATAATATTCGGGTTCTGGGTTTCTTTCTGTGTTTTTTGGCAACTGCAAATAACAGTAATTGCCAAGAGTAGCAGGATTAGGTTAAATTTCATTATCGTAATTATTTCTGATTTTTCAGTCGTTAAATATTGTTTCTCAGTCGGTGAATAAAAATTCTAAAATTACTGTTATGTAAGCCTTTTTCTTTAAAATCATTATACAATCTTTTTAATGTGAAATGTACGCTGGTTTTTCAGGTTAATCGCCTGCTGTGATTTTAAATTAATCAATCCCTTTATAAATCCCTTTCCAGTCCTTTTCCCGCTCACTTTCAGTTCGTACATCTTCAGGAAAATTAGGACTGTACAACAGCGTTTGTTCGCGCTGTACAAGTTTATCATTTTTCACAAACCCATCTCCTCTTTCTCTTAAATGATCTACCATATTTTTTCGCCACTTTTTCAGCTCTGTTATATTTGTATCCGACAGATCAGTAATTTCCCCCGGATCATTTCTCAGGTTAAAAAGCTGCTCCTTTCCGGTTCTGAAAAACCAAATGTATTTCCAGGTACCATCGGTTAAAGCACACCAGTAGTTTTCTGGGCTGTAACAGGTAGCATGTTCAAGATCGATATAAGGACGCCAGCTTGCCTGTGGATTTTTTACCAGTTTTAATAACGAAAGGCCATCCATCTCGTCCGGTATTTCAGCTCCGGCAGCATCAAGAAACGTAGGAAGAAAATCCCTAAGTTCTGTTGTGTTTTCAAGTTTCGATCCTCTTTCCAGTTTTGCATTTGTATTTTCCGGCCATTTTAACAGAAACGGAATATTTGATGAACCTTCGTAAGCATATGTTTTTCGCCAGTGATGATGATCGCCCAACATGTCGCCATGATCGGAAGTAAAACAAATGATCGAATTATTATACATTCCTTTATCTTTTAAAGCTTGTATAATTTCGCCTATCATTTCGTCGATAAAAGTAATATTGGCATAATAATATCTTCGGCTTTTTACTGCATGCTCGGTGCCAAAATCTCCAAAAGCAGCATCTTTTTTCCCTGTTATTCCATCTAAATAATGCGACCATTCACCTAATACAGGTTCCGGAATCGTTTTATCGCTGTACATATCCAGGAAACGTTTCGGAGGATCGTAAGGACTGTGTGGCCGCGCAAAAGACACTTTCAGGAAAAGAGGTTTTTCCTGATTGTAGTTTTCAATTAGCTCCACAGCCGTTTTTCCGGTCCAGTATGTAGGATGTAACTTTTCATCCAGCTGATAAATTCCGGCTGCGTGATCATTCCAGCCAATTCCGGTTTTATCAGGGTCTTCTCCGGGAGCATTTAGTTTAAACCAGTCGCGGTAATCACTTAAGTAACCATCTTGTTCAACCCGCCCGCTTTCATCTGTTAATGTTCCGTTAAAACCATGCAATGCTTTTTGCGGAAACCAGTGCATTTTTCCAATTCCGAAAGTATAATAACCTGCCTCGCGAAGCATTTGCGGCATTTCGTATTTGTATTTTCGTGCTATCTTTCCATACCCCAGCATTCCATGGTGCCAGGGCGACATTCCGGTCAATAACCCGGCACGTGCAGGCGTACAACTTGGTACGGCTGAATAGCCGTTAACAAAAGTAACCCCCTCTTCAGCAATCTTATCAATATTAGGAGAAATAACCGCATCGTTTCCCATACATCCCAAAGCATCGGAACGTTGCTGATCGGTCATTATAAAAATAATATTGGGTTTATTCTGGCTTAAAGAAACCAGGGATAAAGACATTAAAAATCCGATTATAATAAATTTCCTCTTCATATTAAAAGTTTAATGTTCTGTTTGAAATTACCGCAGAATAATTATGTTCTCCGGCTCCCAGTTCATCGGGGCCCGGTTTTACAAAATCGCTTTGAACACCTTTAATCGTAATCGTTCCTTTTGAATTGATTTCGATAAGTGCAAAAACCGATTTTTCGTACGGCAAGGTATATTTAAGATTTGGATGATCTTTTTCTGTTTGCTTTGAGAAACGCCCCGAATACTCAAGTTTACTACCCACCCATGAATAGGAGGCGCTGTTTAATCCGATGTAATGTATTCCTTCTATTTCAGTATATCGGTTTTCGTGATCGTGCCCGCAAAAACAGGCAATCACTTTTTTTGATTCTTTGTTGGCTTTGGCAAAAATCTGGCGTACTTCTTCGCGGTTTTTTATTCCGCCTGGATGTTCCAGACTCTGATGTGTAAAAACGATTGTATATTTATCTGTGCCGGCAAGATCGTTTTGTAACCAACTTAATTGATCTGCCGGGATAAAAGCTCTGGTTTCGGGATAACTGTAATAGTTCCCTTTTTTATAAGAAACCATGTCATCTCCGTCCTTATAAAAATTCGGATCTAGTACCACAAAATGAAAGTCCCCCTGATCAAATGAATAATAAGAACTTTTCATTCCCCAAAATTCCTGTGTTACACTTTTTGACGAAATATCCATGTCGTGGTTTCCAAGCACGTGGTATTTCAATCCATCGAAAGTATTCCAGACATCTAAAAAGGATTGATTTTTTTCGAGGGGCAAACAAAAATCGCCCAGTTGTATGATAAAGTCAGCATTTTGGTTTTCGGCTCCCCTGATAAAATCTACCAATCTGTCTGACGCATCATGAATTAAGTCCTGATGAACATCGGTACAAACTGCAAATTTAGTAGTTCCCTCATTCCGGCACGAAAACAGGACTACACATAACAGCACAAAAATTAGTTGCTTCATCGATTTTTCATTTAGTTACAAAACTAATGATAATTCAAAAGCAAAATAATTTCAGCAGTATTCTTTATAAAATTATTAAGAAAAAACTTATAGCAAGCTAAAATAATTACAAGTCGTAATTAAAGCCTTTCAAATGATGTCCCATTCGGTCTCGCTTGGTTTTCATGTAACGATGGTTGTGTTCGTTTGGTTCTATTTCCATCGGAACAATCTCGGTAACCTCCAAACCATAACCTTCCAAACCAACCCGCTTAACCGGATTATTGGTTAACAATTTCATTTTTGTAACACCTAGATTCGACAAAATTTGTGCACCTACACCGTAATCACGTTCATCGGCTTTAAAACCTAAATGCAGATTGGCGTCAACTGTATCCAGCCCCTGATCCTGTAATTTATAGGCTGCAATCTTATTCAACAGTCCAATTCCGCGACCTTCCTGCATCATGTACACAATTACACCTTTTCCGGCTTCATCAATCATTTCCATCGATTTGTGCAACTGATCGCCACACTCACAGCGCAATGAACCAAATATATCGCCTGTCATACACGACGAATGAACACGTGTCAGGATAGCTTCGTTAGAATCCCATTCGCCTTTAATAAGAGCGACATGTTCTGCTCCATTTGACTTTTGACGGAAAGGAACAATTCTAAAGTCACCCCAATTAGTAGGAAGTTCCACCTCTTCACCTCTGTCGATCAGGCTTTCACTCTGAAATAAAAATGAAATCAGATCTTTTATGGTAACAATTTTAAGTTGGTGTTTCTGTGCAAATTTGTACAACTGCGGAAGACGCGCCATGGTTCCGTCTTCATTCATAATTTCAACCAACACTCCCGAAGGTTTTAATCCGGCCAAACGAGCCAAGTCAACAGCTGCTTCAGTGTGTCCGCTTCGGCGAAGCACTCCTCTGTTTTTTGCTTTTAAAGGAAAAATATGTCCGGGACGTCCCAATTGTTCTGGCCGGGTTTTTTTATCCACCAGCATTTTTATGGTAATCGCCCTGTCGCCGGCTGAAATTCCGGTTGTCACATCGGGATGAATGGCATCGACAGAAACCGTAAAAGCAGTTTCGTTTGACGAAGTATTTTTACCCACCATTACATCCAGGTCTAACTCTTTACATCGTTCTTCGGTTAAAGCTATGCAAATCAAACCACGAGCATTCATTGCCATAAAATTTACAACCTCAGGCGAAATTAACTCCGATGCAATTATTAAATCCCCTTCATTCTCTCTGTCTTCATCATCTACTACAATTACCATCTCACCACTTTTAATAGCAGCAATGGCTTCCGGAATTGTATTTAGCTTAATGTCTGTCATTGTTCCCTTTTTAAATCAGGCACAAAATTATAAACTTTTATGAAACGTTATCATGACTTTTTACTATCACCGGAAGGAAATAACATAAAAACTATACGTTATTGACCACAAAAAACCTTTTCGTTAGTACATTTCCCAAATTATCTGTTACCGTAATTTTATGCCATCCGGCCTCCGGTCGTATTTCAAACTGATGGATTCCGTTAGTGATTCCCAAAAATTGTTCATCTAAATACCAGTACACTTCAACATCGTTAATCCGATGCGCGAGGTCCAGAATTAATTTTCCTTTTGAACCGTCCAGATCAACCGGAATAAAAATTTTATTCCATTCCCGCGGATAAATAAATTCGAGCTGTTGTTGAGTTTCGGAGCAACCGGGCAACAAAGGTGGCATGGTAGAATACAACACATTTTGTTTTTTGTAGTAATATTCCATGGCAGGAGGCAAAACAAACCAGTTCCGGTGTTGCATTTCCGAAACAGGGTAACAGTTTGCCGAGACACGATGGGTTGCATCTTTATTCAAATGAATTTTCTGATGCCACGGACAAATCCCGGTTTTGTTTCCCTTCGGAACCTGAACTTTAATTACATCGTTACAATATTCTCCCGGACGATATCCACTTTCGGCACAAACCTCAACGGTGGTCATTTCTTCTTCAGGAATCTGAAACCACCCGGATGCAGGCAAGGCTCCAAACACATCGAACATTACCGGAGCAGCAGCGCTGATTCCGGTTAAACCCGGCCTTCCTTCCCCATCAGCATTTCCAACCCAAACGGCTACAACATAATCCGATGTAACACCAACTGCCCAGGCATCTCTAAATCCAAAACTTGTCCCGGTTTTCCAGGCTATTTTTTTTGAATGAGCAAAACGCTGCCAACCGGCTTCACTTTCAGGCCTTTTTACTTTTAACAGCGCATCGAAGGTGGAATATACAGAAGCAGCCCTGATTACGGGTTGCTGTAATTCAACAACCGGCTTTGTTTTACCGTCATCAGTCCATTTTAAACCAGAAAACGGTTGGGCACCATAAAAACCATCCTTTGTATTGTATTCTTCTAAAATACTTCCCAACGAAGCATACATTCCGGCCAAATCCCAAAGTTTTATTTCTGCCCCACCCAAAATCAACGACAAACCATAATAATCCGGTTTTTCTCTCAATGTAGTCATCCCCGTTTCCTTTAAAAAAGAATGAAAGGGTGCTACTCCATAATTACGCAACATATCCACTGCCGGAATATTCAGCGAACGCGCCAAAGCTTCTTCAGCACGAACGGCACCATTATATTCGCGATCAAAATTCATTGGAGTAAAACCACCAAACCTTATGGGAATATCAGGTAATAACATTTTGGGCAACAATAGCCCTTCATCAAGCATTTTACAATACAAAAATGGTTTTATAATACTGCCTGTACTGCGCGGTGCCTGAACTACATCAACCCGGTTACCATGTTTCAAACTATCGTTACCGGCAGTATTGCCAACATAAGCCAATACCTTTTTCGATGGAATTTCTGCCACAACCAAAGCAATATTGTTAATGTAATTCGATTTTAATATCCGGTTGTGCTTTTCTACAATTTCGTTTGCACGGCTTTGCAGTTCGAACGCGATAGTTGAACGCACGCGCTGCCCTTTTTTTTCGGCATTTGCCTTTTCGGTTAAATGATAAGCTTTTTGCGGAAGCGTATTTACTTTTTCAGGCAAAGGTTCATCCAGCGCCAATTGGTAAGTTAAACTGTCGATTTTTCTGTTGTCAAGTAGCTTTTTAAGCAAACGGTTACGTTTCTGCTTTAGTTTTTCATCAAGCTTTCCGGGATAAATCAGCGAAGGAGCATTGGGTAAAACCGCCAATGTTGCGGCTTCGGCCCAGGAAAGCTGGTTGCTTTCGCGCCCAAAATAACGCCACGATGCAGCATCGATTCCTACAACATTTCCGCCAAACGGAGCATGAGAAGCATAAATTTTAAGAATTTCTGTTTTCGAAAACCTCAATTCAGTATGCAGCGCCCAAAACATTTCCACAAGCTTGTTTGTAATGTTTCGCTTTTTGCCCCCCCTTGCCAAACGACAAACCTGCATCGTAATGGTACTTCCGCCACTTACTATTCTTCCGGCTTTTAAGTTCTGTACAACTGCCCGTCCTATGGCGAATATGTTTATTCCGGGATGCCTGTAAAAATGACGGTCTTCGAAAAGCAACAAACATTTTTCATATTTGTCCGGCACAGAGTCAACCGGAGGAAACCGCCATTGCTGATCTTCAGAAATCCGGGCTCCCAGCAACCGGCCATCGCTGCTTTCGAGAACAGTTGAGTAGCTGTTTTTAAACAAGGGATTGGGGACAAACATCCCTCCCGCAAAAAACAGGACAAACAGTAAAACAGGAATAAAAAGCAACACACCCCGCTTTCGTTGCTTTCCATTCTCCTCCTTAAAAATCATACTCACTTGCTTCTACATTTCCCTAAAACATTGCTAAACATCCTGTTGTTACATTACTCTGTCAGCAGGCAAACATAATTTTATTACTTTACTTCAACCATTTTACCTGCAACCTGCGCATTCACACTGTTGTCGTACATGGCCTCGCAACCAACCGGAGGATGATAAAAACTACCTTTATACGCTGCATTCAAATAAAAAACAAAAGTCTTTCGTTTATTCATTTCCAAATCGAAATAAGTGTAAATTCGATCATCTCTGATATCCTGGTATTCAAAATTGTTTTTATCCTTCGGCAAATCGCCAATACGTTTATTTAAAATTTCCCACCCCGACGGAACCAAAGTAGACAATACCATTTCTTCGTAATCTACACGTTTACCCGGATGTTCCACCGTAACTTCCATTCTAAAATCGGTTCCCTGCTGAATGGAAACCGGATTAATTTCCACTCCATTTACATCAAGATATTTTACTTTTAGAACAACGTTGTTTGAAGCAGATACAGTATCAATGCCGGATGGAATTCCTTTTGCCATTAGCCTGACAAAAACTGCATCGTTGCCTGTATTCTGAAAATCGACGGTAACCTGTTCATTTTTCAGGCTGGCAACCGGAAACTTTACAACCGGAATCTTTGTACTTAATTCGTGTTTTTCGCCGTTTACATCAAGTTTAAATTTTGTCTCGCGGTCGGTACTGTAAAACTCTTCAGAAAACCGGGCTGCAGAAAACAAGCACCAGGCTGCGGTTTGTGTACTAAGCCAGTCACGATTATTCATTTCTTCTGAAATATTCTTTAACATTTCAAATGCATTTTCCTGTTCGTTTAAAAGAACAAGCGTTTCCAGTACCATTGCCTTATCGCGCAACGACGAGCCAAAAGT
The DNA here is from genome assembly GCA_947492175.1 of uncultured Draconibacterium sp. Classification (GTDB taxonomy): domain Bacteria; phylum Bacteroidota; class Bacteroidia; order Bacteroidales; family Prolixibacteraceae; genus Draconibacterium. Next base: position 100,806 of record CANLMQ010000006.1, read on the forward strand.
TCCTCCAAACTCGTTGTATGCTTTAACCTCAGTACTTAATCCTGAAACAATTTGCTGTGCAGCCTCTTTCTTTCCGGCCAGTACATATGCCGATGCAAGACGCCAGCTTACGTCTGCCGATTTAATCTCTTTTTCGCGCAGGCGGTTCATTGCTCCAATATCAGGTTTTTGTGCCAAAGCAAGTGTATATAAACGATACGCCTGAGTTAAGTCGTAATTTCGCAACTGATATTGGTGTTTAAATTGCTGATTTGCCCTCCAGTTTCGTGCCTCCGATTTCTGATAGCGAAGCCACTTGTCTTTTAATCCGTAAGGTAAAGCGTAACCTGCTTTTTCGGCAGATAGTAAAAAATGCCCCACATAATTGGTTGCCCATTTATTGACATACGAAGAACCGGGCCAGTAGCTAAATCCTCCACTTCCCAATTGGTACGACTGTAACTTTGCCAAAGCATTTCGAATGTTGGTTTCAATTTTGAGTTTCTGGTCAACACTGATTTCTGTTAAGTTGGCAAGAAACAATTGCGGGAACACCGACGAAGTTACCTGCTCTACGCAACCATGCGGATATTGAATCAGATAATCAATATGCTTTGATAAATTCAACGGCGGGAAGCCGGAGATTTCAATCCATGCCTCGTTGGTTTGCGGTTGTCCGGGACATGTTAATTCAGCTTTCCAGCTTTCGTTGCCCTCTACCAAATTTGCCTTTTGAACAGTTACCGGAAGATTTGGATTACGAACCTGTACTTCTACTTCGTAAGTAGCCCGTTCTTTTCCCGACTTTGCCTCTACCGTTATTTTGCCAACTCCGTTTTTCCCTTTAACTTTCAGTTTAAAGAAACTCATTTGTTCTCCTGTATGCACAAACTGTAACTGTTTTTCGTTATCACCAACTACTTCCAATAATTCGTTCGATCGCACCGAAAGACTTACATCTTTTACATTTTCTTTCATGGCAAAAACATCAACCGGCAAGGTAAATGTTTCGTATGGAGCTAACATGCGTGGAACAGTGGCCAGTAACATCAAACCTTTTCTAACCAGAACCGAAACTTCTTCTTTCCCGTATGCCCCTTCGTTTCCGGCTACCACCATCAATCTTACAGCCCCTACATAATTTGGCATTTCGAACTGATGTTTCTGTTTCTTGCCGGCTTCCAAAGTAAAAGGCCCAGCAAATTGCACAACGGGTTTAAAACGATTGGCCTCTTTTTTATCGGTTTCATTCATTTCTCCATCTCCGCCCACAGCAAACGCCTTTTCAAGACGGGCACCATAGGCACCTGCCACATAATCGTACAAATCCCAGGTTTTTACCCCAAGTGCTTCGCGCTGATAAAATGTATGGTGCGGGTTTGGTGTTTTGTAGTTCGTCAGACCCAGTAATCCCTCGTCGACAATAGCCAGGGTATAGGTCATTTTTTTGTTGTTTTCCTCCGAAACCTCCACCGAATATATTGTTTCGGGTTCAATCTCGTCCTGCGTTTTTATTACAGGCTTTAATATTGTTTCAACATCCTCAACCAATACAGGGATAATTCCGTAAAGCCGCAACGGAGCATCGTTTTCAGTATTACCATAAGGCTGAATTAGACTCACATTTACATAAAAATTGGGTGCCATTTCCGGCGTTGCCTTTACCGTAAAACGTGTTTCTTTATCGGTGGTTTCCACCCAAAACATATCCAGCACTTCGGTTCCATTCTCCAGACTCACCAATGCTTTTCCGGTTTTCGACGATGGAATAACAACCTCAATCTCTTCACCCACATTGTATTTCTCCCTGTTGGTTCGGACACTAAGCATCGTAGCTCCTTCGCCAGATCCTTCAGAACGCCAGCCACCCCATTTCGACATATAACAGGTAATACCGGTTGAATGCCCTGAAGTTTTGTTTTTTACCCATAAAAAATAGCGGCCGTTATCCTGCCAGTTATTGTATTTTACATTCAACTTTATTTTGGAATTTTGTTTGGCATCGTTAATTGTCCACGATGCAACCGGATGATAATAACTCCCGGAAACATAGTGCGCAAGGTTTTCGGAGCCCGACTCCCACCACCAGCGCCAGTTTATTTTGTAAAGTCGTGCTTCCAGGTTGTTGCCCGAAACCGGATTCCCGTTTTTATCAACCACAACTATTTCGGGAAAATAATCTTTGTCTGTTTGATACCAGTTATCTTCCGAGTCCGGCATTTTCACACCCACATACGTTTCGAAAGGTGAATAATTGGCCTTGGTAACAGAGGTACTAAAATCGCCACCACTTTCGAAAACACGCGATGTAAACCAGGCATTTAACATGCCCGGAGCGTTCTCCAATCCATCCATTTTAAAAGGAATAGTCCCCTTGCCGCTTTCATCGAGCTTACCCTCAAAAATGGTTTGTTCGCGTTGTGCAAACCTACTGGCCGGATCGGTAAACGTGTAGTTTTTATAATTTTCGAATTGCGTTTTTCCTTTTGCAAACAACACTTCCACTTTTGCTTTCAGCGATTTTGCAGGACTACCATGCAACCAGGAAGCTTTAATTGGCAAGGAACTGTTTTTATGGCCAAGCAAATTATCTTTTGGCAATTCCAATTCAATTTTCAGACGGTTGGGTTTTATGGTTTCAATCTTTAAGCGTTTAGAAAACATATTGTTGCCAACCTGAACCTCTGCACGCCAGTTTCCCGTTGGAGCATCCTTTTTTGTCTGGCTTGTCAATCCATAAAAACCATTTTCATTGCTAGTTACCACGCGTCGTTCAACCAACTGATTATTTGGATTAAACAACTTAAAAATTACCGGATGATCTTCTTTATTTCCCGAAGCTGTTTCAAGAATAAAATTCAAAAACAAGGTGTCGCCGGGACGCCAGACATCGCGCTCGCCGTATATAAAACCTTTCATTCCGTTGGTGATTACCTGACCCGAAACATTAAAATTACTCACCGAAAGGGCCGTACCGTCATCCAAACGCAAATAACCAAACTGGTTTCCTTTTTTGGCCACAAGCAAAAAGGGCTTCTTTTGAAGATCGACTGTTGCAAATCCCCTCGAATCGGTTTGTACACTTTCGATTAACTGATGCTGGAAATTATAAAGCTGAAGTTCGGCTCCGGATTCCGGCTCGGTTGACAGCAGGTTGGAAACAGCAAACAACATTCGATGATTCCGTCCTTCTTTGGCTACAATTCCCAACTGCGAGGCAAAAATATTACGGCTTACAAACCTTCTGGAGTTATAATACGAAACATGGCACGGGTTATCCTGCTCTCCCCATTCATACCCCTCGGGATAGTAATAAGTACTGTACCACCCCGGAGTATCCCAGTTGGTTGAATATTCTTCCTTAGCCGAAGGTTCCGTTTCCTGTATATTTTTTTCGCTGCTATTTTCTTCGCAATTGTATAGCGAATAGGCTTTTCTGAAACGCAATTCGACACGATAAACTGCCCCCTGCTCAATCGACATCAACTTTGCCAGATCAACTTTAAAGGTGTTCCACTCGTTGTAATTTACTGGTTCCGAAGACACCAAATCCACTTTTCCCTTATAAACCAACCGCCCGACACGCTTAATGTTGTTATAACCATCTAGTTTATTACCCTGAAGAAATTGTGCAACATTATCCTTAAAAATCTGAACCACATGCACATCAACTGCATTCAGACTGATGGCTTCAAAAGGAAATTCAAGTGTTTCGTTTTGAGGCACAATCACACCCTTGCCAATTAACCGCACTTTGGGTTCGGCATTGGTAAACTTCAGCAAAAAACTTTCGCTTATTTTTAATCGTGCATAATTACTGCTTTTAATCCCTGCGTGTACATCCAGCGTTTTTTCACCCGAAATCCGTTTTGCAGTCCACACTTTTATAAGATTCCCGTCTATTTCAAGCCGTACATCGCGGGTATTTTCCAATTCAATTAAGCCCTGCAGATCCTGTGTTTTTAACAGCGGATCGGAAAAACGTATATGAATACACTGTTCGGGCTGCTGTACCACGGTTGCATCTAATATCTTAAATGAATTTAGTGCAGGAATTTCCAACTCGCGATTTCCTGCTTTATCAACATTTAACGATTTTCCATTCCAACGAAGAGATATTTTTCCAGTTTCATCCTGTTTTCTGGCAATGCTATCGACTGAAAAAAAATGCTTTCGTCCGTCGTTATCATGTTTCCACGAAACAGGCAAATCTTTACCATCCGAACCTGCTTCGAGAATCTCCTCAACACTTACCGCATCGGCCACATCAGCTGTTAACACATAACCATTCAACTGCATATGCTTCGACTGCCCACCTTCATAATTTTTTAAACCCTCCACCGTTACCGAATACGATTGTTCCACAGTCGAAAACTCAAAAGGCATTTCTGCAAGTTTATCATCCACATCAATAACTTTTCCGAGGGCAAAAACAGCTTTGTAAGTTGTTCCCGATTTTAATGGCTCCGATGGCCTGAATTCAAAAATACGGTCGCCAACCAATATTGTTTCCCCTTCTATTTCGGGTGTAAAACGAAACAAATTGTCCACTTTTGTTTGTTCCTGAAGCGGCTGAGCCAGATAAACAGAAACGGTAGTTTGCCGCGACACAACACCTCCGGTGAAAGCCTGAACATAACTACTAAATGCCAAATCGGTTGACACCTCTTTCTTATCAACGTTCTTACACGAAACAACTGTAAGCAACAAAAAAATCATGGGGAGAATAAACTTTTTCATCTTTCTATTATTGTTTTCTTTATAAAGACATAAAAACTACAACGAAATACTTTTGTAAAAACTTGTTCGCAAATAGTAGATTGAGTTTCATTTTTGGGTTTTTATGTTTTGAACAGAATGATAAAAGTAAGAAATTAGTTTTCATAAATCGTCCCTTATTTAAATTATGTTTGATAATTTTAATCACTGGAACAAGACCAAAAGTATTATTTAAAACATGAAAAAAATACTCGTCCTTTTTGCTCATCCGGCTTTTCACAAGTCACGAATAAACAAAGCCCTGCTTCAATCAATACAAGATTTAGAGGGTGTTACCATAAATCATTTATATGAAAAATATCCTGACTTTTTTATTGACGTTAAAGCAGAACAAAAGCTGTTGCTCGGGCACGATGTAATTGTCTGGCATCATCCGTTTTACTGGTACAGCGCACCCGCACTGGTTAAAGAGTGGATGGACCTGGTATTGGAACATGGTTTTGCATATGGCACCAAAGGACGCAAACTGGAAGGGAAATGGGCCATTTCGGTTATTTCAACCGGAGGAAGTAAAGAAATCTACTGCTCAACCGGAAGTAATCATTTTACCGTAAATCAATTCCTGGTTCCTTTTAACCAGTCGGCTACCTTATGCCGGATGAAATACCTTCCTCCTTTTGTCGTTCATGGCTCTCACACTCTCTCAGGCAACGAACTGCAACAGCACTGCCGCGATTACCGCGAGATGATTCTTACACTTCGTGACGAAAAATACGATGAATTAGTTTTTGACCAAGTTGAATACATGAACAATATAATCGACAAAAATGCATAACCACGATTTCTTTTTAAGCGCTTTAATCTATCTCGGAGCTGCCGTAGTATCGGTTCCCATTGCTAAAAAACTTGGACTCGGATCTGTGTTGGGCTACCTGCTTGCCGGAATTTTGATCGGGCCATTTGTTTTTGGTCTTGTAGGCACCGAAGCCGGCGAAGTAATGCATTTTGCTGAATTTGGTGTTGTACTTATGCTTTTTATTATTGGACTCGAACTCGAACCTTCGTTGCTTTGGCGGATGCGCCGTTCTATTTTCGGACTTGGAGGGCTGCAGGTACTTATTACCGCCGGAATAATTACAGCAGTTGCACTTGTTTTAAATTTCCGTGTCAACCGCGCCATTGCCATTGGTTTAATTCTTGCCTTATCGTCAACTGCCATTGTTTTGCAAACCTTAAGCGAAAAAGGGTTAATACGAAATATTGCCGGGCGTTCGGCATTTTCGGTTCTGCTTTTTCAGGATATGGCTGTAATTCCGATACTGGCCCTGCTCCCTTTGCTTGCCACACTTGGGCTTCCGGCAAATTTATCCGATAGTGCGCTAAACAATATTACCGGAGTTCCGGCACTGCCCGGATGGTTGCAACTGCTTATAATAATTGGAGCAATGACAGCCATTGTATTTACAGGGCGTTTTGCTGCACGACACATTTTTCGTTTGGTAGCCGAAACCGGTCTGCACGAAGTTTTTGTTGCACTGGCTTTATTGCTGGTAATTGGTATTGCGCTTGCGATGGATGCCATCGGCCTTTCTCCCGCACTCGGAACTTTTATTGCCGGTGTAGTGCTTGCCGACAGCGAATACCGCCACGAACTGGAAACAACAATCGATCCGTTTAAAGGATTACTCCTGGGATTATTTTTTATTTCGGTGGGTGCCAGTATCAATTTCGAACTACTGGTTTCAAATCCTGTTCAAATAGTTCTTTTTGTATTAGCTTTAATTCTGATCAAATTCATTGTACTGCTAATTCTAGGACGTTTCTTTAAACTGAAAAAAGGGTTTGAATTTCTGTTTGCATTTCTACTTGCACAGTCCAGCGAATTTAGTTTTGTACTGATCTCCTTTTCGAAACAAAACAAGCTTTTCGACGAACAAACAGCATCGGTTTTACTTCTAATTGTTACGCTCTCGATGGCTGTTTCACCCTTGCTTTTAATTCTGAACGATAAAATTGTAAGCCCTATTCTGGCACGCTGGCAAAACAAACTGGAATACGACGAAATAGAAGCAGAAGAAAATCCGGTAATTCTTGCCGGCTTTGGACGATTTGGATTGGCAATTGGCCGCATTCTGCTTGCCAACGGATTTAAAGTTACCATATTGGACAATAATCCGGGCAATGTTGAAACCCTCCGGAAATATGGTTTTAAACTTTACTTTGGCGATGTAACACGACCTCAGCTACTTGAAAATGCAGGCATTAAAAATGCGCGAATGCTGATTTTAAGTATGGCTGAACACGACGAAGCTCTAAAGGTGGCCAAATACGTACGTGAAAAATACCCGGATGTAAAAATTCTGGCACGTGCCAAAGACATATTCCATATGTTTGAGTTCTTTAACCTGAACGTAAAAACGGTACAGCGTGAAACCTTCGATTCGGCATGCGAACTGGGAACAAAAGCGCTGGTAGAACTGGGGTACATGCACTACGAAGCCTACCGCGCAACACGTACCTTTAAACACCACGAAGAACAGATTACCCACCAGTTGTACGAACACTGGCTGGAGGATCATGGTAAATTTATACGGGAATCGCGCCGTTTTTCAGAACAGGTTTCAGACACTTTAAAGGCCGCAAAAAACTATTCGATACACGATACCGACTGTGCCTGGGATGTGGATTCGTTAAAAGAAGAGGCCCTACAAAAAAAATGAGACATAGACTTTGAAGGTTTTATAAAACCTTCAAGGTTTAAACCACACATCTAACTCTCCCCTGAGCAACAACCGTATAAAATACAAACTGCTCCCCTGTTAAATAACATATGCTTATTTGATAATTATGAAAAAAGGAATGTTTAAGTTTAAGCATATAAATCTGCTTTGCTCAAAACTTATACGATCCAAGAAAATACTAACTACCATGAAACTCCAAATTCTTATTCTTTTCATTACTGTTCTAATTTCGGGCTGTGCCATTATTCCACAAACCACTGATATTCCGCTTATCCGGGAAAAAGGCGATTTACGGATTGATGCGGGAGTATCACTTATACCTACAGCAAATGCTACAGTTTCATACGGGTTAAGCGAAAAAATAGCTGTTCAGGCTTATGGTAGTTATGGTGCTGATCATCCTTATTTTATACAGGGAGCAGTTGGTTTGTTTAAGAATAAGGGAAACAACATCGTTACTGAATGGTATACCGGGGTAGGTACTGGAAATGCTGAAGTTACAGATTCATCTGATCCGGGGAAATTGAAAGGTAATTATCAACTGTATTTCACCCAGTTTAACATTGGTAAACTTAATTCGAATTTCCTAAGGGCCGATTACGGACTTGGCCTAAAAGCCGCCTATGCAAGATCAAAATTTACCGACAAAGATTATTTTGACATTTACTCTTACAAAAGCACTGACTTTTTATACCCCATTCAAAACGATAATGGTTTTGTTCTTCAACCAACTGTTTTTGGGCGATTTGGAAAAGGCAGGTTAAAATTCAATGTAAAAGCCGGTGGTCTTTTGTATTACCAATTTACCAACCGCGAAAACAAACTTCCGGTTGGCTATTTTAATCTAGGATTGGGACTAAACTATTACATTAATACAAAACCCTTTAAGAGAAAGTAGAAACCCTGAACTCCAAACACATCCCAAGAAAACAAAAGTTCAAATAACTAAATTAGACTATTTCTAAATTGTCCACATTTCACAAAAACTGATTTTCTGACATATGCGGATTTGAATTATTGAATAGATTTGCAATCTGTAAATAGCAAAATTGAAAGTTACGGAATCAGATATTCGACATAGGGGATTTGTAACAGAAGTAAAAGGCACTTCATTACTTGTAAACATTGTCAGCCAGTCGGCTTGCGCAAGCTGCCACGCCAAAGGTGCCTGTACGGTTTCCGACTACCAGGACAAGACCATAGAAATTACCGATGTAACAGGAAACTACAAAGCCGGGCAGGAAGTAACTGTTTTATTTAAACAATCAAAAGGATTTACGGCTGTAATCTGGGGCTACATGGTTCCTTTTTTCCTGGTACTTGGCACGCTAATCGCCGCTTTGGAAATATCGGGAAATGAACTTCATGCCGGACTTCTTTCGCTCGCTGTATTAATTCCATACTATATAACATTATATTTTTTTCGTCATCATTTAAAAAAAGTGTTGAAATTCGAAGTTGAAGAAAACGTTTAACAAATGAGTATCACTGTTGTATATACCATTGTCACTTTAGCAGTTATTGGAGCAGCCGCGGCTGTCATCCTTTACTTTGTGGCACAGAAATTCAAAGTTCATGAAGATCCGCGTATCGACGAGGTGGACGAAGCTCTTCCGGGAGCCAATTGCGGAGGTTGCGGTTTTGCCGGCTGTCGTGCATTTGCCGAAGCCTGTGTAAAAGCCAGTAATCTTGGCGACTTAAACTGCCCCGTTGGCGGTAACGATACCATGAACAATGTTGCTTCCCTTTTAGGATTGGAAGCCGTAAAAAAAGATCCGCGCGTGGCCTACATCCGGTGCAACGGAACCTGCGACCAGCGCCCTAAAACCAGCAGTTTCGATGGGGCAACAACCTGCGCCATTGCATCGTCGGTTTACAGTGGCGAATCTGATTGTCAGTTTGGTTGTTTGGGGTACGGCGACTGTTTCGATGTTTGCGATTTCGATGCCATCGACCTGCGTGCCGACCTTGGAGTACCGCAAATTATCGACGACAAGTGTGTAGCTTGTGGTGCCTGTGTTGATGCCTGTCCGAAAAACCTGATCGAGTTGCGTAAACAAATGCCAAAGAACCGCAAAGTGGTGGTATCGTGCCGTAACGAAGACAAAGGTGGCGTGGCCCGCAAAGCCTGTAAGGTGGCGTGTATCGGATGCGGAAAATGCGAGAAGGAATGTAATTTCGATGCTATTACCATTGAAAACAACCTGGCTTACATCGATTCCGACAAATGTAAACTGTGCCGCAAATGCGTTCCTGTTTGCCCGACAGGAGCCATTATCGAGGAAAACTTTCCTCCGCGAAAAACAAAGCCAGTAGAAAAAAAAGAGTGTGAACCAGCAAAATAAATCAGGATGTTAAAAACGTTCAAAATTGGCGGAGTACATCCTCCCGAAAATAAATTATCGAAAGATAAAAAGATTGAAGTCCTGCCACTTCCAAAAACTGTATTTATTCCGGTAGCACAGCACATTGGTGCTCCTGCTGCCCCGGTTGTAAAACGTGGCGACGAAGTAAAAGTAGGACAGGTAATTGCGCAGAGCAGCAGTTTTGTTTCAACCAATATTCACTCTTCCGTATCGGGGAAAGTGAAAAAAGTTGATTTCTCGGCCGACAGTTCGGGCTACCCAAAACAAGGTATTTTTATTGATGTTGCCGGCGACGAGTGGCTGGAAGAGATTGATCGTTCCGAAAATCTGGTTAAAAACATTACAATCGACGGGCCTGAAATAGTTAAAAAGATTCAGGAGGCCGGTATAGTAGGTTTGGGTGGAGCAACATTTCCCACCCACGTAAAACTGGTTCCGCCAAAAGGAATGAAAGCCGAGGTGCTTTTAATTAATGGTGTGGAATGCGAACCTTACCTTACGTCCGATCATCGTTTAATGCTAGAAAAAACCGACGAAATTCTGGTAGGTATTCAACTTCTTATGAAGGCGATGAATGTTGACAAAGCCGTAATTGGTATTGAAAACAACAAGCCCGATGCCATTCAGCTACTTACCGAAAAATGCAAAGCATACCCGGGAATAAGTGTTCAGGCGCTAAAAGTTCAGTACCCTCAGGGAGGCGAAAAACAATTAATTAACGCAGTAACCGGACGTGAAGTTCCTTCGGGTGGCCTGCCCATTGCCGTTGGTGCTGTAGTTAGCAACGTTGGTACTGCCTTTGCCGTTTACGAAGCCATTCAGAAAAACAAACCGCTTATTGAGCGCGTGGTAACCATAACCGGCTTAGGTGTTGAAAAACCGTCGAACTTTATGGTTCGCATCGGAACAGCAACTTCCGAACTGGTTGAAGCTGCCGGCGGCCTGCCCGAAAACACCGGAAAGATTATTAGCGGAGGCCCAATGATGGGACGTGCTATTCGCACTCTCGATGTTCCGGTAACAAAAGGAACTTCGGGTATTCTTCTTATGAAAAACGAAGAGTCCAACCGCGGGGAATGCATCAGTTGTATTCGGTGTTCGCGCTGTGTTTCGGTGTGCCCCATGGGACTGGAACCTTACCTTTTAATGACATTGGGCGAAAAACAAATTTTCGACCGCGCCGAAAACGAACGGATAATGGATTGTATTGAATGTGGATCGTGTAGTTACACCTGCCCGTCGAACCGTCCGTTACTGGATTACATTCGTTTCGGAAAAGGAAAAGTTGGAGCTATAATGCGTTCAAGAAAAAAATAAAACAATCACCTGAACGTCATCCTGAACTTGTTTCAGGATCTAAATACATCAGATTCCGATACAAGTTCGGAATGACGTTAAAAAAAAGAATAACATGTAAAGTTTAATTTGAAAGTTGACAGACTTTGAACTTTAAACTTTAAACTTTAAACTGAATATGAGTAATTTATTAACAGTTTCACCGTCGCCGCACGTTCATTCGAGCGATTCAACCCAGAAAATTATGTACAGGGTTGTATATGCGATGATTCCTGCAATGGCATGGGGAATATTTGTATTTGGGATTGATGCCCTTCGGGTTGGTCTAATTTCAATTGTTTCCTGCCTGGCCGTAGAATACCTGATTCAGAAATACCTGATGAAAGTAAAACCAACCGTAACCGATGGTTCTGCACTTATCACCGGTATTTTACTTGCGTTTAATGTTCCGTCGAATTTGCCCTGGTGGATTATTGTAATTGGAGCAATTGCTGCCATGGGAATAGGAAAACTTTCGTTCGGAGGTTTGGGAAGTAACATTTTTAACCCGGCCCTGGTAGGACGTGTATTTTTGCTGATTTCGTTTCCCGTACAAATGACTTCTTGGCCCGTAAACAAACTGGCAGAAGTAGACGGAATTACAACAGCAACACCTCTTGGACTTATTAAAGAAGGGATGACAAATGGTATTCCTATTTCGCAAATATCTGGACTTCCGAACATGACCGATATGGTTTTGGGAATCAACAGCGGATCGTTGGGTGAAATTTCAGCATTGTTGCTTCTTCTTGGTGGAATTTATATGTTATGGAAAAAGGTAATTACCTGGCAAATTCCAGTATCAATAATTTTAACTGTTGCGGTTGTTTCTGGAATATTCTGGTTAATCGATCCGGAAATGTACATAAATCCTGTTTACCACATATTAACCGGAGGACTTATGCTTGGTGCCGTTTTTATGGCTACCGATATGGTTACATCGCCCATGTCGCCCAAAGGACAAATTATTTACGGTATTGGGATTGGACTGATTACCATTAGCATTCGTATGTTTGGTGCTTATCCCGAAGGTATTTCGTTTGCAATACTGATTATGAACGCGGCTACACCACTGCTGAACATGTATTTAAAACCTAAACGATTCGGAGGAAAATAAAATGGCAAAACGTGAATCGAACTTTATAAATATGGTGGTAACCCTAATTCTGGTTACCGGAATTGCAGCTGCGGTGCTTGGCTTTGTTTACGATGCCACCAAAGGCCCCATTGAAGCAGCAAAACTTAAAGCTCAAACTGAAGCAATCACCCAGGTTCTTCCTGAATTTGACAAGTTGGGAGAATCTTTTAAAACTTTAACCGAAGCGGGTGGCGATAGCCTGGAGTTCTTTCCCGCCTACAAAGGTGGCGAATTGGTTGGAACTGCTATAAAAACCTATACCAAAAAAGGATTTAGCGGATTTATATCAATTATGGCTGGTATTGATAAAGATGGTAATTTTTCGGGCTACTCGGTACTCGAACATGGCGAAACTCCTGGGTTGGGTTCAAAAATGGACAGTTGGTTCAAAAATACTGAGAAACCAAATCAGTACGTAATTGGAAAAAATCCGGAATCAACAAAGTTTACCGTATCAAAAGATGGTGGTGACATTGATGCAATAACTGCTTCAACAATCACATCACGCGCTTTTTTAGATGCACTCAACAGGGCATATACGTCGTATAAAAAAGAACAAAAGTAGTTCAGAGTTCAGAATTCATAATTCAGAGTTCAGAGTTTAGAGTTTAAAGAATTTAGGTAGAGAATAGTAATTTATGGCAACGTTTAACCGATTTGAAGATATTATTGCTTGGCAAAAAGCACGCGAACTTTGTCAATTGGTAAAAGTCTATACAGATAAAGACTACTTCTCGAAAGATTTTAAACTGATAAGCCAGATAAAAGGTTCTTCCGGATCGGCAATGGATAATATTGCCGAAGGTTTTGAAAGAGGTGGAAACAAGGAGTTTATTCAATTTCTGTTTATTTCAAAAGGTTCTGTTGGAGAAACCCGTTCTCAACTCTACAGGGCTTTAGACAATGAGTACATAACAAAAGAAGAATTTCAAAAAGCCTATAATCTGGCTGATGAAATTGGAAAATTACTTAGGGGATTAATTAGTCACTTGAAAAACAGTGAATTAAAAGGAGATAAATATAAAAACAAATAAAGTTCAATACTTCGGGGCCAACTTTGAACTCTGAAGATTGAACTCTAAACTAAATAATTCTGAAATGAATCAGATACAAAATTTCACTAAAGGATTTTTAAAAGAGAACCCTGTATTTGTTCTGCTTTTAGGAATGTGCCCTACTTTAGGGGTTACATCATCGGCAATAAACGGGCTTGGAATGGGATTGGCAACCACCTTTGTTTTACTGATGTCGAATATTGTTATTTCCATCGTAAAAGGATTTATTCCAGATAAAGTACGTATCCCAAGTTTTATTGTAATTATTGCAGCATTTGTTACCGTGGTTCAGTTAACCATGCAGGCTTATCTGCCTTCGTTATACAAAAGTTTGGGGTTGTTTATCCCGCTAATTGTGGTAAACTGCATTGTACTGGGACGTGCCGAAGCATTTGCTTCGAAAAATAATGTTATCTCGTCGGCCATCGATGGTTTGGGTATTGGACTTGGATTTAGTTTCGCCCTGGTTTTATTGGGTGGAATTCGTGAGATTCTGGGAAGTGGAAAAATTTTCGACATTACCATTTATCACGAAAATTACGTAACACTGCTATTTGTGCTTTCGCCCGGTGCATTTATCGTTTTGGGTTATTTAATAGCAATCATCAATCGAATTCAAAAAAAATAGGAGGAGTTTAAATGAGCTATCTTGTAATTATTATAGGCGCCATATTAGTAAACAATATTGTTTTAATGCAGTTCCTTGGAATCTGCCCGTTTTTGGGAGTTTCCAAAAAAGTTTCTACTGGTATTGGAATGACAGGTGCCGTTGCTTTTGTAATGATTTTGGCAACCATTGTAACCTATCTCATTCAAAATTATGTACTCGAAAAATTCGGATTGGGCTTTTTGCAAACCATCGCATTCATTCTGATAATAGCATCGTTGGTGCAAATGGTTGAAATAATTCTGAAAAAAGTAAGTCCTCCGTTGTACCAGGCGTTGGGAATTTTTCTGCCTTTAATTACTACTAACTGTGCGATTTTAGGTGTGGCTATTCTTACGGTTCAAAATGAATTTAGCCTTTTGGAAGGAGTAGTATATGCTGTTTCGCATGCCATTGGTTTTGGTTTGGCCTTAATCATCTTTTCCGGTATTCGCGAACACCTCGACTTACAGAATGTTCCGAAAGGTTTAAAAGGAACACCCATTGCATTAATTGCCGCCGGAATTCTGGCCATGGCATTTATGGGATTTTCAGGGTTGGTTTAAAATTAAGCCTACATTAATGATTGAACATTTTTCAAACATCTTTAAAAACAACCAACTATAAATAGCAATTAAATTGTAAATTTGCTATGTGCACTTAGCAAACGAAAACCTACTTTAATCTATAATAAAAACAAGTTAGCATTGGAATTTTTTCAACAAAACCATAGATCTCTTTTAAAAAGTCAGAAAGATACCATCAAACGTGAGTTGATGAACAATATCGACTGGAATCAACGATTGATTTGTATTAAAGGATTTCGTGGAGTTGGAAAGACTACATTTTTACTCGATTTTATTAAGGAAAAGTATCCTGAAAGCAACGAAGTACTGTATTTAAACCTCAACAATTTTTATTTCACAAAACGAAAAATCAGTTCGTTTGCCGATGAATTTGTAAAACGCGGAGGGAAAATTCTGATACTGGACCAGATACAAAAGTACCCCGACTGGTCGGAAGACCTGCGAAAATGCTACGACGAACTGCCTGAGTTAAAAATAATATTTACTTCGTCGCCCGTTCTTCGTATTGGCGAGGGGAATCCGGATTTAGAAGGAATTGCCAGTATTAACCACCTCGAAGGTTTATCGTTCAGGGAATACCTGAACCACCAGAACGGAAGTAATTTTAAAACTTACACGTTCGGGGAAATAATCGAAAACCATGTGGCAATTGCCAAGGAAATAATAGCAGAGGTACGCCCACTGGCTTATTTCGACGATTATCTGAAACACGGGTATTTCCCATATTATATGGACGACCCGAATTTCTACATCAACAAATTATTGAAAAATATTAATCTGGCACTGGAAATTGACGTTCCTTACATTAACCAGATTGAATTTAAATACCTCACAAAACTTCGAAAACTGTTGCACATTATAGCATCGGAAACGCCATTTACTCCAAATGTTAGTAAATTAGCAAGTTCGGTAGAAACATCGCGTGCAACAATTATGAATTACCTGAAATATTTAAAAAATGCCAAACTTATAAATCTTCTTTACGAGAATGGCGACAGCGATGACGACCAGATAAAAAAACCGGACAAAGTGTACATGCAAAATACTAATTTGTTGCACGCCATTGCTCCGAATAATAATGATAAAAGTACGGTTCGTCAAACGTTTTTTTACAACCAGGTAGATTATGTATGTAAATTGGCGAAATCACCGGTTGCCGATTTTTGTGTCGACGGTAAATACAGATTTAATGTTGGCGGACGAAAGCTGGAACCGGTAAAAGATATTTATGCAGCAGCAGATGTAATTGAAGTTGGAGAAGGAAATAAAATCCCACTCTGGCTTTTTGGATTCCTATATTAGAAGAATCAAGAATAAAAATCAATACTAAAAAAGAATAGAGATGGCAAAAGAAAAAAAATTCATCACATGTGACGGTAATTATGCGGCAGCGCATATGAGTTATATGTTTAGTGAAGTAGCCTGTATCTACCCAATTACTCCTTCATCTACAATGGCGGAGTACGTTGACGAATGGGCGGCTTTCGGAAAGAAAAATATGTTCGGGCGTCCTGTGCGTTTGGCAGAAATGCAAAGTGAAGGTGGTGCTGCAGGTGCGGTTCACGGATCACTTCAGGCAGGTGCTTTAACTTCAACGTACACGGCATCACAGGGATTATTATTGATGATTCCTAACATGTATAAAATTGCCGGAGAGTTACTTCCAACTGTTTTCCACGTTAGTGCCCGTGCACTTGCTGGCCATGCATTGTCAATTTTTGGCGACCACAGCGATATTTATGCTGCTCGTCAAACCGGTTTTGCAATGTTGGGTGCTGGTTCTGTTCAGGAAGAAATGGATTTAGCCGGTGTTGCTCATCTTGCAACCCTAAAATCAAGAGTTCCATTCCTGGCATTCTTCGATGGTTTCCGTACTTCACACGAGGTACAGAAAATCGAATCGATTGAACTGGAAGATATGTTGCCATTGGTTGATCAAAATGCTATTCAAGAGTTCCGTAACAGGGCACTGAATCCTGAAAACCCTGTGACTCGTGGAACAGCTCAAAACCCTGATATTTTCTTCCAGGCAAAAGAGTCAGCAAATAAATTCTACGATGCAGTTCCGGATATTGTAGCCGACTACATGGATAAAATCAGCGAATTAACAGGCCGAAAATACCGTCCGTTCACATATTACGGTGCACCTGATGCTGAAAACATTATAATTGCAATGGGATCGGTTACCGAAACCATTAAAGAAACAATAGACTATTTAACTGCTCAAGGCAAAAAAGTAGGTTTAATTTCGGTTCACTTGTTCCGTCCATTCTCAGCAAAACACTTTGTTGAAGCCCTTCCTGATTCAGTAAAACGTATTGCTGTATTAGATCGTGCTGCTGAGCCGGGAGCAACTGGCGAGCCACTGTTCCTTGATGTACAGTCGCAATTCTACGGCAAAGAGAATGCGCCTGTTATTGTTGGTGGTCGTTACGGATTAGGTTCAAAAGACACTACTCCATCACAAATTATGTCCGTTTACGAAAACCTTGAGATGAATGAGCCAAAAGGTAATTTCACTATTGGTATTGTTGACGACGTAACTTTCAAATCGCTTCCTTTAAAAGAGGAAATTGATATGACACCGAAAGGAACTTACCAGGCAAAATTCTACGGATTGGGTTCTGATGGTACTGTTGGTGCAAATAAAAACTCAATCAAGATTATTGGTAACGCAACTGATAAATCTTGCCAGGGATATTTTGAATACGACTCGAAAAAATCAGGTGGTTTTACTTGTTCTCACCTTCGTTTTGGTGATAAACAAATTCGTTCGACTTACCTGGTAACCACTCCGGATTTTGTGGCTTGCCACGTTCCTGCCTACCTGAACATGTACGATGTTCTAAAAGGATTGAAAAAAGGAGGTTCTTTCTTGCTTAACTCTATTTGGGATGCAGAAGAAACTAAAGACCATTTGCCGGATTCAATGAAAAAATATTTGGCAGAAAACGAGATTAATTTCTACATCATTAACGGTACTAAGTTAGGTGAAGAGATTGGTTTGGGAACCCGCACAAATACAATCATGCAATCGGCTTTCTTCAAGATTACTGAAGTAATTCCTTACGAACTGGCTGTTGACCAAATGAAATCTGCCATTGTAAAATCGTATGGTAAAAAAGGTGAGCACATTGTAAACATGAACTACGCAGCAGTTGATGCCGGTGGTAAAAATGTGGTAAAAGTTAATGTTCCTGCTGAATGGAAAGACATTGTACTTGAAGGTGAAGCTACTGCAGATGCTGACCGTCCGGAGTACATTAAAAACGTTGTTGACGTAATTAACGGCCAACGCGGTAACGATCTTCCTGTTTCTACTTTCGTTGGATCGGAAAATGGAGAGTTTCCTCTTGGAACTGCTGCTTTCGAAAAACGCGGTATTGCAGTAAACGTTCCTGAATGGCAAGCAGATAACTGTATCCAGTGTAACCAGTGTGCGTACGTTTGTCCTCATGCTGCCATTCGTCCGTTCTTAATGACTGAAGAAGAAGTTGAAGCTGCTCCTGCCGGAACAGAGGTTAAAACAGCAACTCCTTCAAAAATGTTTGGCGGATTGAATTTCAGAATGCAGGTTTCAGTTCTCGACTGTACAGGTTGTGGAAACTGTGCCGATGTTTGTCCATCGAAAGAGAAATCATTAATTATGAAACCTCTTGGAACTCAGCAAGCTGAAGTGGAACGCTGGAACTACATGGACAAAAAAGTTACTGTTAAAGAAACTGTTGTTGACAAAACCAAATCAGTTAAAAACTCACAGTTTGCTCAACCATTGTTCGAGTTCTCGGGAGCTTGTGCAGGTTGTGGAGAAACTCCATATATTAAATTAATTACTCAGCTTTACGGTGAACGTATGATGGTTGCCAACGCCACAGGTTGTTCTTCAATCTATGGTGGTTCTGCCCCATCAACTCCTTACTGTAAACATAAACAATCGGGTCATGGTCCGGCCTGGGCAAACTCACTGTTCGAAGACAACGCCGAATACGGTTTTGGGTTCTCTGAAGGAGTGAACGCTCATCGTACCCGTATTGCTGAAATCATGACAACTGCTCTTTCGAACGGTGCTTCTGATGCAGAGAAAGAAGTATTTGCTGAGTGGTTAGAGAAAAAAGACAATGCCGATGGTTCGGTTGTTGCATCTAAAAAAGTTTTAGATGTTATTGAAGGAGGCGACAGCCAGTATGCAAAAGACATCATGACACTTAAACAATACCTGATTAAAAAATCGATTTGGGTATTTGGTGGCGACGGATGGGCTTACGATATTGGTTACGGTGGTTTAGACCACGTAATGGCCAGCGGCGAGGATGTAAACATTTTGGTAATGGATACCGAGGTTTACTCTAATACAGGTGGTCAGGCATCAAAATCAACACCGGTTGGAGCTGTTGCCAAATTTGCTGCTTCGGGTAAAAAAATCCGTAAAAAAGACCTTGGTGCCATGATGATGAGCTATGGTTATGTTTACGTTGCACAAGTTGCAATGGGAGCTAACCAGTCGCAATATTTCAAAGCACTGAAAGAAGCTGAAGCTTACCCGGGTCCATCAATCATTATTGCTTATGCTCCATGTATTAACCATGGTTTACGTGCCAGCATGGGACGTACGCAGGAAGAGGAGAAAAAAGCAGTAGCAGCAGGATACTGGCAGTTGTTCCGTTACAACCCACTTTTGGAAGACGAAGGAAAGAATCCATTCCAGTTAGATTCAAAAGCACCGGATTGGAGCAAATTTCAGGAGTTCTTAAATGGTGAGGTTCGTTACACGTCGTTGAAAAAATCGTTCCCCGCAGCAGCTGACGAATTATTCTCAGCCGCCGAAGACAACGCAAAATGGCGTTATGCATCATACCAACGTATGGCTGCAATGGACTACTCGAAAGACGAAGAATAGACAATTTTTCTGAATTATACATTAAGAAGCCGTTTCGATTGAAACGGCTTTTTTTTGTCCTTCCTTCACTTCCCAATAAGAGGTTGTGCTAAAACCTGAAAAAATATACTCAAAAATAAAAGAAACCGAAGTAACCCCAAAGCATGTAAAGTTTGTCTAACAAATACATATAAAAATCATTTTCACGGTATGCGGATGTTTGTTATTTTCGCAGCCTCGATAAAATAGTTGAAATGACAGATCACTGCAAATGTGCTTGTTTGGAACAGGCTCAAAATGAGAAAACTGAATTAATGGATAAAAACGACAAACGTTATTTGTCGTACTTAAATATCTTGCGCGAAGAGCTAATGCCGGCCATGGGCTGTACCGAGCCAATTGCCATTGCCTATGCCGCAGCAATGGCTCGTAAAGTTCTTGGTAAATTGCCCGAACGTGTGCACATTGAAGCAAGCGATAACATTATTAAGAACGTAAAAAGTGTTGTTGTTCCGAATACAGGAAATCTTAAAGGAATTGAAGCAGCAGCTATTGCAGGTATTGTTGCAGGCGATGCAGACAAGGTACTGGAAGTAATTTCTAAAGTTGATGAAATCGAACGAAAAAACATTGCCGAATTCCTTAGTACAAAAGAAGTTATTGTTGAACCTTCGCAAAGCGGGTTAATCTTCGATCTTGTTGTTTCGGTTTATGCTGATAACGATAGTGCTTCTGTTCAGATCTCGCATTATCACACCAATATTACACTTATTACAAAAAACAAGGAAGTGTTTTTCCACACCCCTCCTTGTGATGATATTAATCCTGAAAACAAAACCGACCGTTCGATAATGAATGTAAAAGACATTCTTGATTTTGCAGAATCGGTTGAAATAGAAGGGGTAAAAGACATTTTACAGCGTCAAATTGATTACAACATTGCCATTGCCCGGGAAGGTATTCAGGGAAACTGGGGGGCTAATGTTGGCTCTGTGCTGTTGCAAAGCTGGGGCACCGACGATATTAAAGTAAGGGCAAAAGCTATGGCTGCAGCCGGTTCCGATGCCCGAATGAGTGGTTGCGAACTTCCTGTGGTAATTGTATCAGGCAGCGGAAACCAGGGATTAACAGCATCTGTTCCGGTAATAGAATACGCCAGGGAGCTTAAGGCCGATCAGGAAACCCTGTATCGTGCATTGATTGTTTCCAATCTGGTTACCATTCATCAGAAAACCGGAATTGGCAGGTTGTCGGCATATTGCGGTGCAGTTTCGGCAGGAGTTGGAGCTGGAGCAGGAATTGCGTGGCTGCACGGCGGAGGATTCAAGGAAGTGGCACATACCATTGTAAATGCTTTAGCTATTGTTTCAGGAATTATTTGCGACGGAGCCAAACCATCGTGTGCCGGGAAAATTGCGTCGGCTGTAGAAGCCGGAATACTTGGCTTTAACATGTATAAAAACGGACAGCAATTTTACGGTGGTGATGGCATTATTCAGAAAGGAGTTGAAAATACAATCAAAAATATTGGTCGCCTGGGTCGCGTTGGCATGAAAGAAACAGATAAAGAGATTATTCGGATTATGTTGGAGAAATAAGCCGTAACAATTACGCTTCTTCTCGCCGCCTCTTAGGCAGATACAACCGATACCCGGACTTTGTACACAAGTACCAAACATCGGTACTGTGGTAACGCACTTTATTACACAGGGAATCATTATTCGTACCTATGTACCATTGTTCTGTACTTTGGTACGAAACCTTTGTCCCGAGGAACCAATGCTTCGTACCAGGGTACGGAAAGTCTGTACTTATGTACTAAATCCTCGTACCCGGGTACCAATAATCGGTACGCAGGTAATACAGCAACGTACCTGAAATACAAAACAAAACCGCCCCGGAATAAAGTTTCCCGGAGCGGTAAATCAATAAACAAACTCTCTTACTAAATTCTGTTATTTCCGTAGTTTTTTTATTTCAAGCAACAAGTTGTCCTGTTTACCCAACAATCCCGATATAAGGTCTACCGAAGCCGAACCGTTACGATACACCACATCGAGTGCTTTCTGCGACCGCTTAGTGGCATCTTTTGCCGCGGCCATAGCTTCCACCTGCTGTGCTTCAGCCTCATTCGCCTCTGCAAGCAATGTTTTCAACTCTTCTATTTTATTCTCTGGATTATAACCTTTATCGGTTAACAACGCTGTGTTTTGTTCCATCAGTGTAATAATCTGTTTTACAAAATCGCGCTTTTTTGCTTCGCTCATATTTCCCATATTTGTGTAGTTTTAATAATTACTAATAAATTGTTTTAACATAAGCCACTTGTACTTTCCACGGCACGGGTGGCTTTTACTTTTAGAGAGTTTATTTGTATACCTGTTTTTATTTTTTGTATTCTGTTCGGGCTATTTTTCAGACTGATATTTTACTGTATTCGAACGATTTACATCTACAAATTATGGAATAATATTTAGAAATTCAAGTTTTATGTTCTACGACATTTATTCTTCACAATTAATAATAATTGTTGCCAATTTTCGGGCATATTAAATTTTTATTGGAAAAACTCATCTGCACGACTATCTCAATTCAATTTTAAAATAGGCTGTTCTTTTCTGTTTGTTATCAGCCTCTTTTCGGTAAAAAGACACTTCCATCGACTTTTGATTGCAGTCGTACAAATTGTGATAAATGGTTCGCACTGCAACCGGAGGAGGTATTTTATACATTTCGTTACAAACAAAAACCTGTGAGTTTATTTCTTTCATGGTTCTTTGTGAAACTTTTCCGTTACAGGCATTAATTGCCTCACGAAGTGTTTTATATCTCGCAAAAGGGCACGACAAATCATTGCTTTCTGGGAAAGTATACATCTCGGGGTACTTATGCACAGGAAAATTGGTTATTACTTGTATTTCCGAATTTCCATCGATAAAAAAGTCCTGATTATGCTCTATTGGATATTCCCAAATAAACGAATTCCCATATTTGTCTGCAATCAATAAATGAGTTGGAAGAATCATCCGAAAATGTTTATTGCAGAGTAACACTTCTTTTGCCTCATCAACCGTTTTACAAGTATCGAGCAGTAGCTGAACAACAAGCATCTCGTTAATACCAACGCCGGAATCCATTCCCGGCATGTATTTTTCTTCGTTCAGTACATCGGCATGAAGATGAGTTACGGCCAGCCCTTCAGAGTTAATTCCATCCAGTGCCAATCCATACAATTCGAAACAAAACATTACAAGAGAAGAATAACCTGTTTCAGGATGTAACTCCAAAACATAAGGTTTTTCCATTATTTTGGTTCTGCCTTTTTGAACTGTTTCGCCCCAAACCTGAGGAAAACAAACGAGAGGTAAATCAGCATTTCTACTTATAATTCCGCTTTCTGTTTCAGTAAAGCCGGGAGGATAATAAACCGCCGAACACATCGGAAAGGACAGGGTAGCACCAAAACAGGAATAATCATATTCTGCGCTACGAATATCTTCGCCAAAAGCATTGGCAAAACCAGCCATTCTGTCGAAATGTGCGGGATAGTTCTTTTTAAAATAAACATACTGAGCATCGCGTTTGGTGGTTGTTGACCATTTGGGCATTTGCAGCAAATGCCTGTGTTTGGCAAGTTCTCCAAGTTTGTTTCCAATTTCGTAGTTTGTTCCCTGCAGCCGTAAGTGTTTTACATGTGAGTAATCGCCTTGTTTCTCGTGCAAATTAAATTCTTCAAATTTTAATGCCATTTTTTAGATACAAATGAACATTCTTTGGGCTTCATTATCATTTACATTTGTTGAAAAGTTGTTTTCGTGCCCTACTTAATTGAGTTGGAGTAATTCCTAAAAAATTGGCGATATGATAATGAGGAATCCGGTTAATCAGATTTGGATACTCCTTTAAAAATAGTTCGTATTTTTTTAACGAATCCAGATTTTGAAGTGCCACCAACCGCGATTGTAATTGTAAATGCGATTTCTGAAATCCGGCAATTATTACCTCCGTAATTTCCCGGTCTTTATTAAGATGAGACATCACTTCAAAAAAATCAGCAGTTAGAATGGTGCATTCGTTCAATGCCTGAATAGTTATTGGAATATTCACATTTGGAATATAACTTCCTATAACCATGTCACTTTCCTGATAAAAATGAGTTGTAATTTCATTGCCGTCATTATCAATAACAAAACCTCGCATTACTCCTTTCATTAGCCTGCCGATCTTTTTACACGGAGCTCCGGTTTTAAGAAAGAATTCTCCCTTTTTTAAGATTTCGGTGGTATGTAGAGATTCTATTATCATTTTGTGCGAATTAGAATAAACACCTCGGGACTCAAGCCAGACCACAATTCCCGAACTTAATATCAAAATGAATTAATACTTGTATTCAAACTGTTATTACTTATCTCCCTAAAAATAACATTATTTCAGAAAAACCTCTTCGGGGCATTCTTATTTACGGCTCAAGAATAAAAGGAGTTATTGGCAAATCATCTCATCAATTGCCACAATAAATAATAACAGGTATAGCTAAATAAATACAAAAGAATATCGGATTAGTGCAGTAACATTCCGGCAAACCTCCATAAAACCTTACCTAATCATACAAAAGTTTTAATAAACCGTAATTTATTTTATCTTACCTATACTAAAATACTGAAAACAAGTTTGTTTGTGCCAAAATCAGGCGATAGTATAAAATGAAATTAAAATTACTACTATGAAAAAACTGTTCGTATTACTTATTGTATTGTTTTCAATCTGCAATGCTCAGGCACAAATTAGTGCCAAACTAATGCGCTATATGGATGTTTCCGAAACACAAATTACTTTTGTTTTTGGTGGAGATATCTGGCTGGTTGATAAAACCGGGGGAACTGCTCTGCAGTTAACCAACTCTCCGGGAGAAGAATCGTGGCCAAAATTTTCACCCGACGGATCGGAAATTGCCTATACAGCAAGTTATAACGGAAATTCAGATGTTTTTGTGGTTCCGGTTACCGGAGGCATCCCTATCCGGGTTACTTACAATTCGTTTAACGACCGGTTAATCGACTGGCATCCCGACGGGCAAAAATTACTATTTGCCTCGGCACGCGAAAATGGCGTTGGCCGTTTAAACCAGCTTTTTATGGTTGACAAAACGGGTGGATTTCCTGAAAAACTAGATATTCCGTATGGAGAACTCGCCAGCTTTTCTCCCGATGGAAAGCAATTGGCTTACATCACAAAAATTACAGAAAACTATCCGTTTAAACGCTATCGTGGCGGACTAACTTCCGATATTATTATTTATGATTTTGACTCCGGAAAAACCAAACGTATTACGAACAATGAAGCCAACGACGGAAAACCTACCTGGAAGGGCGACAAAATTTACTTTTTATCCGACCGGGGTAAAAATATGCGTTTAAATATCTGGCAGTATGATACCGGGTCGGAAGAAGTAAGCCAGGTTACCAATTACAGCGATTTCGATATTTCATTTCTTTCGGCCGGCCGGGAAGAGCTGATTTACGAAATGGGCGGCGATATTTATTTAATGGATTTGCCTGCCCAAACCTCCAAAAAAGTTGAGGTAAATGTGATAAGCGATCTATCGGTTGAAATGCCAACAAAAAAGGATGTAAAAGGACAAATTTCTAACATGACAGCATCGCCCGAAGGGAAACGTATCGTATTCGAAGCCCGTGGCGAATTGTTTAATGTACCTGTAAAAGAAGGCTACACTATAAACCTCACTCGTTCGAGCGGAGCCTTCGATCAAAGTCCGGCCTGGTCGCCCGACGGAAAAACCATTGCCTATTGGAGTGATAAATCAGGCGAATACGAAATCTGGTTACAAGACAGCGAATCGAAAGAAGCACCTAAAAAACTAACCAATCGCAAAAAAGGTTTTGGGTATCGCTTGTTTTGGTCGCCCAACAGTAAAAAAATTGCGTTTATCGATGAAACCAATACTATTTCGGTTATCGACGTGGAAAGCGGAGAAACCATAACCGCCGGAAATTACAACTGGAATTTAGGTCATAGAAGCCGGTTTGGATTCCCAATATCGTGGGCACCCGATTCAAAATGGATTGCTTTCAGCCAGGGACTTGACAATTCGCAATCAGCAATCTTTGTTTTCAATATCGAAAATAAAAAACGCTCACAAATCACCAGCGGTTTCTACAACGACGAGTATCCGGTATTTAGCTCCGATGGGAAATACTTATTCTATCTTACCCAACGCAAGTTTCAGGCGGCCTATTCTTCATTGGGAGACGGTACCTGGATCTATCCGAATTCTACCAATATTGCTTCTATCGGATTAAAAGCCGATACTCCTTCTCTGCTTGCTCCTAAAAATGATAAAGTGGAAATCGAGGAAGAAAAAGCGGAAGAAAAGAAAGATGAGAAAGCAGATAAGGAAAATGATAAAAAAGAGGACAAGAAAAAAACCGACAAAAAAGACGATGGTGTTAAAGTGGAGATTGATTTCGAAAATATAGAAACACGTTTAATACTGCTTCCTCCCAAGGCCGGTAACATTTCAGCACTTCTTCCTTTCGAAGATAAACTGGTTTATCTGCGCCGTCCAAACACCGGATCAGGCGAACGTTCGTCGTCGCTCCATTTTTACGATTTAAAAGAGCGCGAAGAAAAGAAAATAATGGACGATGTAAGCCGCGTTGTTGCGACTGCCGATGGAAAACAAATGCTGGCACTTTCGAGTGGCAAGTATGGAATTATAAAAGCTGCAGCAGGGCAAAAAATAGAAAAACCTGTTTCTACTGATGGTCTGGTAATGGATCTTGTTCCCAAAGAAGAATGGAAACAGATATTTATAGATACCTGGCGCCGTCATCGTGACTTTTTCTACGATCCGAATATGCATGGAGTAGATTGGGAAGGCCTGCGCAACCAGTATGCAAAACTGGTAAACGATGCACGTACCCGGTGGGATATTATCAATATTCAGTTAAACCTTGTTGCCGAACTAAGTGCCGGTCATACTTACGCCGGAGGTGGAGATGTAGAAAGAGCGCCATCAAGAGGCACAGGCTTTTTAGGAATTAACTGGGAACTTGATAACAATGGTTATAAAATAAAAGAGATTATAAAACCTGCTGTTTGGGATACTGAAACCAGGTCGCCATTTGATAAACCGGGAGTAGATGTAAAAGAAGGAAATTACATTTTATCGGTTAACGGAATTGCACTTGATCCGGGAAAAGATCCGTACGCTGCATTTGAAGGCTTATCAGGAAAAACGGTGGCTTTACAAGTATCTCCAACAGGCAAAGCAGAAGAAGCAAAACAAGTAATTGTTGAATTGCTGAATGCAGGTGAGGAACGCAACCTCAGGTATTTAAACCATCTGGAATACAACCGAAATTTAGTTGAAAAATTATCGGATGGACAGCTTGGTTATATATACATGTCGAATACGTCCGGGCAGGGACAACTGGAGTTGGTTAAAATGTTTTACGGGCAATTAGATAAAAAAGGATTTATTCTTGACGAACGTTTTAATGGTGGGGGTCAACTGGCCGATCGTTTTCTGGAACTCCTTCAACGTCCGGTTACTTACAATCTTCATTGGCGACACGGAAAAGATCATACCAATCCTGTAAAAACAAATACAGGGCCGGTAGGAATGTTAATCAATGGTTGGGCCGGTTCGGGTGGCGATGGTCTGCCCTGGGCATTCCAGGAATTAAAAGCCGGTCCTATTGTTGGCGAAAGAACACTTGGAATCCTGGTTGGGCCGGCAACAGGTCATCGTCTCATTGATGGAGGTGCTATAACTGTTCCTGGCGCACGATTATACGACAACGACGGGCATTGGTTTTGGGAAGGCGAAGGTGTACGCCCCGACTTTAAAGTTTGGGACGACCCAAATATGCTGATGCAGGGCCGCGATCCGCAAATGGAGAAAGTGGTTGAAGAAGTTTTAAAACTGGTGAAAGAAAACAAACACCAGATGACTCCGGCACCACAACTTGAAGACCGCTCGGCAAAGGGATTACAAAAAAAGTAGTAATGCAGATATTGATAAAGAAAAAAGTCTCAACGGAATGTTGAGACTTTTTTTGTACTGTCTTATGATCAATGTAATCAAAAAAAAATCAGTCCAGAAATAACTGACCATTTACATATAATACCTTTGTAACTGACCTACATATTCTTTAACAATACTTTTTAATTCGGTTGGAGATATCACTTCTGCTTTATCCTCCAGGCTTAAAACCCATTTTGCAAAAAGACGTATATCCGGGGAAGCAAATTTCATGTAGTAATGATCCTCGCTTAGCTTCTCCTCCACCAATCCAAACCAATATTTCGAAGAACCCATTTGTTCGTACATACTTTCATGAACTCTCAGTTCTATTGAATACAGACTATTTTCAAAGGCCATTCGCTCAAAGTATTCATTTAACGACAAATGATCGCTGCCTGTATAATTTTCGTTCAATACTTTCAATGCTCTTATTCGGTCGAGCCGAAAGTCTCGATAATCATTTCGTAACCGGCAAAAGGCTATTAAATGCCAATGCATATCGTAATTACAAAGACTTACAGGTTCGATAATACGGTTAGAAAGTTGTTTGTTGTATTTGGCCTTATAATCGATTGAAATAACTTGTTTATTGGCCAGTGCCGATTGTATATCGGTTAAAAACAAGTTCTGCTCAGCATCTCCCAACGGATTACGGCTAAAAACAGTAATTTTATTTGTTAGTTTCTCAAGATGTTCTTTTTCGCTGTTGTTTAACACTGATTTTACTTTGAATAGGGCTCCTTCAAAAGCCCTGCTAACCTTTGCATCAGATAGCTTTCCCACAAGCTTTTCAGCCAAAAGAAAAGCACATGCTTCTTCACGGGTAAACATAACAGGCGGTAAATGATATTCAGAATTTAAAAAGTACCCTATTCCTGCTTCTGCACCAATAGGTACACCTGCTTCTTCAAGTGCGCGAATATCACGGTAAACGGTTCGCAAACTAATATCAAACCTATCAGCAATTTCGCTGGCTCGAACTACCTTTTTACTTTGTAGCTGAATCAATATGGCGCTTAAGCGATCAATTCGGTTCACGATTCTGTAGATTGTCCTTTTTTAAACGACATCTGCCCTAAAGTCCACATTTTGTGCGAGTAGGCCTTTCCTCCTTTATCTTGTATAAATTGAAGACTCTTCAACCGGTCGGTGCGAAATACAAGTTCAAACATTTTTCCTATCGGATTATTCAGTTTTGTACAAGTTCTACGGTCTGTTAATGTACAATCAGTACAGTTTACATATTCATGTTCGATATTACAGGTTCTTATTTTACACCACGTTGCTTTTGTATTCTGTGCACAACCCGGGCATTTCCCTTTTTTATACTTTCTGCATGTACCACAATACAAACCGCAGAAGGCTATCAAATCGGTGTTTTGTATGGCTTCGTTTTTTAACATGGCTAAACAATTTGAAATACTATTCCGGGATTTAATTCTCCCGGGATAGTATTTTTTATTTTATGCTATTGTACTTCAATTTGAATCTCAGTAATGTTCTTTTCCTGATTTTCCATTTCCCAATGCAGATAAACCTCGCGGCAATTACCGGTAGGAATTTGCTTATTTTTCTCCAAATCGCCAAACAGTTTTTCATAAACCGGTCCCATTTCAGTATATGGACCATTGTAAATATGCGAAACACACTTTACTTCCGGTAATTCACTAAAACGGATAAAATCTGTATCCTTTCCTTTCTTTTCAACCGGAATACACATTTCAAGCGTAAACTGGCTATCCATTTTCCCGTCGCAGTCAATGTAGTTCCAAATATGTGGTACATGCACTTTAAAACCCTGAGCCGCCACTTCATTCATCAACTTTTGAGGCTGCGTAAATTTTCCGGCCATCACTTCAGCCAGGGTTGTTGTAAAACTATGTTTTGCCACCAATGTTGTTTCAATCTTTTTTGTTTCCATTTTTCTTTATTTTTATGATTAATAGTAACAAAGTAAATTGCATGAAGTGACAACAGTATGTCAGTAGTATTTCAGAAAGTATATTTTTCTTTATTTCACCCCTCTGTCATCTCTCGGTTACCGGATGACATCTCCCCTGAATTTCTGGGGATAATATAAGGAAACCTCGTGGCTAACCACGAGGAATTAATTTATTAAAATCTCTACCTATTCTTTTGTATAATCTTTATAAATAGCCTTTTCAAATACTTCCCAGTGAGCATCGGTCATGCGACCGGGAGTAAAAAGACAGATACCTGCTGCCCCGTTTTGCATCGATTGGCGAATGGCATCTTCCAGCTCTTCCGGTAACAATCCATGATTTTCCGGATCTTTTTCATTGGCCTTATTTTGCGGATTAGGACAAATAAACAACCCGCTGTAAAGAGGTATTGAATGGTTTACTGCTTCCACTCCTTCCTTACACATATTGCCAATCCATTCTGTCCCTTCAAGGTAAAAATCATTGTAATTCATCGGGTAAACGGCATCAATATCCCATTTTTCCCATTCTTGACGTGCAATCTGTTTTGCATGAGAAAAAGGCCCCGGAAATACGGCAGCATTAATCATTTTATTTCTATTGTGTGCCACAGTAGCCAATCTGTTAACCATTTTCGTTATCAAATCGTAACGGAATTGTTTCCATTCTTCTACCTGAGAAGGATCTTCCACTTCGAGGATATCGATACCGGATTTTTCTTTAAAGTCGGCCACACATTTGTCGCAATAACAATAATCGAATTCCGGGTATTCCTTATCCATTACCAGTCCGTATTTATCCCAGAGGCCGCGGGCCAGTATCACATCGGGGAAACGAATAAAGTCCAGATGAATAGCGTCAACTTCGGGTACATCGGCTACTTTTCCGTAAAGTTCAGCAAGAAACTCATATACTTCTTCGCGATTTGGACACAAAAAAGTATAATGCGAAACATAGGCAGGTTTATCGTAGGCCGATTCTCCTTTCCCATTTACAGCAAACCATTCAGGTTTTAACTTAGGGCTTGGGTGCTGTACCATGGTTGGAATCCAGGTGTGAAATTCGAGTCCGGCCTGTTTGGCCAATTTCCCAACACGGCTGTATATTTCCGGATTGTGTCCCCCGTTGTACATCAAACCATCAATCCCCTTGTTTTTTAAAACGGTAAAGTTCTCCAAAATTTCACTGTCGGAAGCATCGCCAGGTCCACCAAGCCAGGCATAACACGTAATTTTATTTTGCTGAGAGGTGCTGCAAGCCGTCATTATCACAACGGCAAGTATTACAATTATTCTGTTCATGTTACAAAGTTATTTGGTTTTTACTGTCAATAAATAATTAGCTTAAAAGTTACAACAATTTTCCAAACTAACTTAAAAGATGCAATCACCCTAACCAGAAATATTTTATTTGAGATATTATTTAAACTGACCAACAATAATAATCTGCCAAAATTATTACATGTACCACAACCCCTTTTCTGCAAATCCGTACACAGAAACATAAGACTCAAACTGCCACTAATGTTCCTTTATTTCATGAGTTCCTGCAATTTAATATTAACATCTATCGCCATGGAAAAACATTATTATTTAGTTGCCGCTCCCGAATCTTTGATTGCTTCACATTTAAATCCATACGAATTTGGTAAATACATGGCCGTTGGCACGAAAAAAAACCTGCGGTCGCAATCGATTTTTTTCGAGGTGGATCCGGCAAAAGCAGATTTACCGATGGATTACGTGAATAAGAAACTTATCCCTTATGAAAACGGGGAGCCTAAACGCTCGGTTTATCTTTCTATTTACCGGGTTTTTGAAAAAATACCGATGGAAGCCCTGCTCAATCTTTATGTAGTTACCGACGACGGGAAAGTGCTTGAAATCTTGAAAACCAAATATGTGCCAACCGAGAAGAAAGATATCCATTTGTACCAGCAGTACAATCCGTTTTCGACTATGGTAGCCAGTAAATTAACTCCACCCGAATTCATCCGTTTTCTTACAGATACCACAAAACCGGTTTCTGTACCAAGGCTTTTTTTTGTTGAGCTTCAGCTAAACGATCTGGCTAACGATCCGTCGCTTCCGATAAAGAATTTGCCTTATAAAAATCCGGCACACCTTCGCGAATGTATGCTTAACTTACATCAGTCCTCCGAAAGGCTAACCAAAACAGTTTTACGCGTACGACAAAGCGAACTTCCGTACCGTACCATTGAAACAGGATTCTTTATAGGTGACCTAAAAAACTATTTTTACTTCCCATTCCCGAGTCAGCATGAACTGGAAACCACATATTTCGCCTGGTGGCGATCAGCATTGGTGCAACACTTTTAAACAGAGTCATAAAAAAGCCCCGGTTACCCGAGGCTTTTTCCAAATTCTATGTTTTACTCTTATTTAAATTTCTCCAGAATATCTTTTACCGCATCTTTGTGGATTGTAAATCCCATCATTTTTAGCTTGATATAGTCTTCGTGGAAAAAATAATACCCAAAGTTTGGAGAATCTTCACCCACGTTGCGCGACCCGGAACTTGAATCTTTAATCAGGTACCAGTCTTTACCTGATCCTTTGTAATTTTCAAGAATACCAACTAAATGCATTCCGTGGTCATCGGTTGTGGTTTCGTTTGAAAAGCGGAACTGACGTGCATCTTCGTTTATGTATTCCGACGGAATATCGTAATCAGGAATAATGGCACAATTGGTCTCGCGGCTAAAACCCGATTCTGAAACATCACCACCAATACTCACTGAGTAACCATTTTTAACCGCTTTTTTAAGCGCTTCCATAAATACATTAAGTGGAACATTGTAATAGTCCGCATTATGCCACCAGTTATCCGGTACTTTGTATTCAACCTGCTGCCAATAAGGTTCTTGTTTATACGAAAGAATTTCCACAAAATCGTCCGGGTTAATTTGCAAATAATCATTCAGATAGCTTTGCGGAGTATACTTTTTCCCATCAACAGTAAATTCGGTTGGAGGAGCACCAATATAATGATTCATAATGGCTTTAATGGTTTCCAAACCTGCATCAACATTCCAGTTATTCGATACCTTTAATGCATTCAAAAAGGCTTCCATTTCTTTAAACATTTTGGCATGAGTATGGAATTTTCTTCCATGCAATTTCCCGGTATAAACAGTTTCCGGAACAGCGCCGTACATATTCATAATACGTGCAACTGCATTTCCTTCAGATCCTTCAGAAAACAACGAGTTTCCCCGTTTTTCAATAAAACGACGAGCTTTTTCCACATATTCCCAGTAAGCTGTATATATTTCCGAAATCTCTACTTTCTTTCCATGCTGGCGATACACTTCGGTTTCGTAAAACGAACTTGTTGAAAAACTCCAGCAGGTTCCGCCATTACCCTGCGATTCGGTAGGCTGACACCAGATTGTAGAATACAAAGAACGATCGTTGGGTAAATCCAATCCAGACTGATCCATTACAAATCGTTTATAGGGTTCTTGCTTTTCCAGACTCTCGTCCACATCGCGAATGTCTTTTAATATCGATTCGTAATAATAGCCCTTCCCTTTTTCGAAAACCTGCATTTTTGCTTTACTCGTGTTCTTTTGTGCATAGGCTGATAAAGTAAAAATAACAACCAATATGCTAAGTACATATTTTGTCATAACATCTGTTTTTATAGTGCCCGAAATTAAAAAGAATACTTTAGATCTTCGGTGAGTTTGGTCAGTAAAACAGACTATTAAACCAAGATAAAATAAAAACTAGTTGGTTTTAAAAATTAGAATAAAACAAGAATATAAAATTCTGCCGCCACAAAAGAATTAGTCGCCGCTTTCTCCAAAAGCAGCAAAATTAAATCCTCTCTATCGTTAAGAATATAAAAACAAGAATATTTCTGTATTTTCGTAGTAAATATTTCTGCACATAAACTATGGCGATATTACTTTTTTTCTTTTTTGTATCAATCATTTTTTCATTTTTATGTTCCATTTGGGAAGCCGTAATTCTAAGTGTAACACCTTCGTATGTAAGTCGGTTACAATCAGAAAAACCTCGTTTGGGTAAACGTTTAAATACGCTTAAAGAAGATATTGACCGCCCACTTTCTGCGGTATTAACATTAAATACCATTGCCCACACTGTTGGAGCCATTGGAGTTGGTGTGCAGGCAGGAATAATTTTCGGCACCACAAAAATTAACCTGTATCTTTTCGAAGTTACATACGAATCGTTAATTGCCGGATTAATGACTCTGGCAATTCTTATCCTTTCCGAAATTATTCCGAAAACACTCGGAGCAACTTATTGGAAACAGCTTACGCCATTTACTGTCCGTTCGCTTCGAATGCTAATGTTTGTACTTGCCCCGTTTGTTTGGACAAGTAAATGGATAACGCAACTGATAAAAAAAGAGGGCGAAAAAAGTGTTTTAAGTCGTGCCGATGTAGCTGCCATGGCAGATGCCGGATTAAAAAGTGGTGCTATCGACAAGGAAGAAAAATCGATAATTCAGAACTTACTAAGGCTTGAAAACTTAAAAGTTAAAGAAATTATGACTCCCCGCAGTGTTGTATTGAGTTTTAACGAAGACCTGTCGATGGGTGAAATTTACAAGGAAAACAATCCTTTTCAGTTTTCGCGGATACCGGTTTATAACGAAACTTCAGATACAATAACAGGTTTTATTTTAAAAAATGGAATTCTGGAAAATATTGCTGCCGACAAACATTCTCGTAAAGCAGTTGAAATACGAAGAGATGTTTTATTTGTTGAAACCAATAACTCTGTTGCCGAATTACTCGATACCTTAATCCTGGAAAAACAACACCTGGCAATGGTTGCCGATGAATTTGGCACCATTGTCGGACTAGTGACCATGGAAGATGTAATTGAAACTCTTTTCGGACTCGAAATCGTAGATGAATCGGACAAAGTAGCCGACTTGCAAAAACTGGCCAGGGAACAATGGAAAAAATCAAAACGGAAATCATAACTCTACTTTTAAACAGTAAAAACAACAGGTCTTTGACTTATAAATTATTTACTGATTAACCCAAACTTAACACCCCAAATAATTCAAAATTTTATACCATGTAACATAAAAAAAGAAAGTACTTTTGCGCCGTCAAAAAAACTAAGGCAACATGGGCTACACAAGTAACACTCTAATAATCAGACGCGAATTATTAAAACATCTTATTCAACTGTTTGCTGATGGGAAACTGGTTGAAAACATCGACCGAATTCCTATCCGAATGGCTCCTAAAAAGGGAGCAGCCGAACATCGTTGCTGTGTTCATAAAGAAAGAGCTGTTATTAAATACAAAATGTTTCCATTACTGGGATACACCGTTGATGATGAAGAGGATGAATTAACACCTCTTTCGGTATATGCAGCGAACGCTCAAAAACGAACCAAGATTAAAGACGAAATTCTTACGGTAGTAGACGAAGCCTGCACCAGTTGCGTAAAAGCTCAATATGTGGTAAGTAACCTCTGCAGAGGTTGTGTAGCTCGTCCCTGTATGATGAACTGCCCAAAGGGAGCAGTTAATATGGTTGACGGACGTGCTAAAATTGATTCCGACAAATGTATTAATTGTGGCATCTGTAAAAAACAATGCCAGTACCATGCCATAATTCATGTTCCCATTCCTTGCGAAGCTGTTTGTCCGGTTAATGCCATTTCAAAAGACGAAAACGGGATTGAACGCATCGACGACAAGAAATGTATTTACTGTGGGAAATGTCTGATTGCCTGTCCATTTGGAAGTATATTTGAGATTAGTCAGATTGTAGATATTTTAATGGCTATTCGCGAAGAAAAACATTTAACAGCCTTGTTTGCTCCTGCCATTCACGGGCAGTTTGATTTAACTACCGGACAAATTGAAAGCCTGTTGAAAGAAATCGGTTTTAACGAGGTGGTTGAGGTAGCCGATGGAGCCCGGAAAACCGTTGAACACGAATCGGCAGAATTTATTGAACGTATGGAAGAAGGTGCTCCGTTTATGACCACAAGTTGCTGCCCCAGTTATATTGAAACGGTTGAGAAACACGTTCCAAAACTAAAGCCTTTTGTTTCAGACACACAATCTCCGATGATGTACGCAGCCGATATTGCCAAAGAAAAATTCCCCGAAACCAAAACAGTTTTTATTGGCCCTTGTATTGGGAAACGCAAAGAAGGTAAAAAGAACGACAAAGTAGATTATGTTATGTCGTTTGAAGAACTAAATGCTCTGGTTGTTGCTCTTGATATCGATTTGGGAAGTCTTCCTGACAGGGAAAACCGCCACAATAAAAAAACATACGACCGTGGTTTTGCACTTGTGGGCGGAGTTACCGCAGCAGTTAAAGCCGAACAACCCGACGTAAACATAAAAGACCTCGTAATAAACGGCATTGATAAAAAAGCCGTTGGAATGATGAAAGCGTATGCCCGTGGAAAAGCTCCGGCTAACTTCATTGAGTTTATGAGTTGTGAAGGCGGCTGTATAAACGGCCCGGCATCGTTGGGCGAGATGGCAGGTAACCGCAAACTCTTTAACTCCAATCTCAAGTAGTAAAATGAATCAGCACTTCCAGAATACAATAGTAAAAGCTACCGGAGCCGATGAACTTTTCCAAATTGAGGTAATTCAAAGTCTTTGGAGCGGCTATGGCGAAATTGTTCGTTTTGGATTAAGAGGTTCGAAACACAAAAGCGTAGTTGTAAAACATGTAAACCTTCCCGAAGGAGGTAATCACCCGCGGGGCTGGAACACCGACCTTTCACACCAGCGAAAACTGAAGTCGTACAAAGTTGAAACCGAGTGGTATAAATACCTTAGCAAACGTTGCGATACTACTTGTAAAATCCCCGAATGTTACGCATTGGAAACACTGGGCAGCGAAGTGCTGATGGTATTTGAAGATTTGGATTCCAGTGGATTTTCCGGGCGCAGAAGTTCGTCGGTTAGCTGGGATGAAGTAAATGCTGTGTTAAGTTGGCTGGCCGGTTTTCATGCTACCTTTTTAGGAGAAGAACCTGCTGATTTATGGCAAACCGGAACTTACTGGCATTTGGAAACCCGTCCTGAAGAGTTACTTGCTCTTGAAGACATTCCCCTGAAAAATGCAGCATCTGCAATCGACAAAACACTAACCGAAAGTCCGTTTCAAACAATTGTACACGGCGATGCCAAACTGGCTAATTTTTGTTTTTCGGATGACGGGACAAAGGTAGCCGCAGTTGATTTTCAATATGTTGGCGGAGGCTGCGGAATGAAAGATGTAGCTTATTTTATTGGCAGTTGTATGAGCGAAAAAGACTGCGAACGTTTTGAAAACAAAATTCTGGATTACTATTTTTCGGAACTTAAAAAGGCAGTCGGAATCAAAAATAAAAACATGGATACAAATGCCTTGGAAAGTAACTGGCGGGAATTGTATCATGTTGCCTGGGCAGATTTTCATCGTTTTGTAAAAGGCTGGCATCCCGGACACTGGAAGATAAATTCGTACAGCGAGCGCATTTCACGGGAAGTTGTAAAAAAATTAAGTTCGTAACCTTTACATCTCTTTGTAAAAGCTTTGTGTAACTTTGCAGTACCTTTTTCAGTTTTCACAAAGTTTTCCAGGTATGAAACGAGGATGTGATAATACTCGCATACGAAAGGATTAATGAAATACATACGAGTTACATACTATACCGATGAAAACTGACAATTTTAATAGTATGAAACGACCATGACAATTATTTGCCACAAACAAGCATAATTAAAATCATGGGAGTTCCATCTAATACAGTTGAAATCTTAATATTTTAATTAGATGAAATTAACTACGCAAGATTTACATATTCTCTGCTCAATTGCTATAAAAGCGGCCCAAAAGGCAGGAAAATTAATCAACAGTTACACGAATAAACACCTGACCGTAAAAAACAAAAAAGGAACCGACAGCCTGGCAGCACAAGTGGTTACCGAAGTGGATGTAAAAGCGCAGGACATAATTCTGGAAGCCCTTTCGCCTACGCTTTCACAATACGACCTGGCCTTGCTGACAGAAGAAAGTGAAGACGATCATAGCCGTTTTGAAAAAGATTATTTCTGGTGTATCGATCCCCTTGACGGCACACTTGCATTTACAGAAAAAACACCTGGCTATGCAGTTTCCATTGCACTGGTTTCAAAAAGCGGCGAATCGCAGTTGGGAGTCGTGTTTGATCCTGTTACACAAATTCTGTATCGTGCAGTAAAAGGAGAGGGTGCCTTTAAAAATGAACTTCCCTGGAATCCCGGTTTATCTTTTGAACAGAATGATCGTTTTACTTTTCATATGGATCGTACTTTTCAGAAACATCCGGAATTTGAATCCATAAAAACCGAAATTCAACAATTTACACACAATGAAGGATTACCCAATTTTGAAATTCAAAACAAGGCCGGTGGCGTATTAAATGCCATTTGGGTGTTAAACAATCCGGGATGTTACTTTAAACTTCCCAAACAAACACCGGGAGGTGGAAGTTTATGGGATTTTGCAGCAAGCGCCTGTATTCTGAAAGAAGCCGGAGCTTATGCCCGCAGCTTCGATGGTTCGCCACTCGATCTTAACCGCAACGACTCTACTTTTATGAATCACAAAGGAGTTTTATTTGCCAGCAATACGGAGATTGCCGAGCAAATAAAAAACCTTTTATCATAGTACGCTCCGGATTTCGTTTAACTCCGGATTATTCAAATTGAATTAAACCTTGAACCACTTGGGTGTAAGAGCGCCCTGATTCAACTTTAGTGCTTTTTAAATCGTCGAGAATTAGAATGTATTTCCCCCTAAAATACTTCCTGAATTCTTTTATATAATCCACATTAACGATTGTACTGCGCTGAATCCTTGTAAAATTTTCGGGTAGTGTTTCTTCCAGCTTTTTAAGGCTAATGTCGCTTACATACTTTTTCCCATCGCATGTAAAAAATTCAACATACTTTTCGTTGGCTACAAAGTGTGTAATCTTTTCAGGCTTTACTAAGATTACCCTGTCACCAATTTTATGTGGAATAGAATGAATGGTTTTTGCTTTTGTATTTTGCTGAATGAGTTCCAGCAAGTTTTCAATTTGTACATTCGTACTCGGTTTCTGATGCCGTTCAAGTTTTTCAACAGTTAATTGTAATCGTTCCTTTTCAACAGGTTTTACCAGATAATCGAGTGCAACTGTATTAAAAGCTTTTAAAGCAAATTCCTCGTATGCCGTACAAAAAATAATAATCGGCAAGTGTTCCAAATCTTTTAGCATCTCAAATCCGGTTTTTCCGGGCATTTGAATGTCAAGAAAAATTAAATCCGGTTTTAGAGAATGAATTAAACCTGTGCCCTCATCACTATTTTGGGCTTCACCAACTACCTGGAATACTTCACCAAAACCAGCCAGCAATCGTTTTAAACGTTCGCGCGCTATCCGCTCATCATCAATAATTAAAGTTGTAAAGCTTGCCATCTATTTTAATCTAAGGATTACTTGTTTTTGGGGTGTATTTGTAAAACTCATTTCAAACTTATTTTTATACAAAATTTCCAGTTTATCGTAAATACTTTGAATACCAAATCCCGGAGCAAAATCCATTGGGAACGCTTGTCCCGAATCGGAAACCGCAATTATTGTAGCCTTTTTATCTTTCGCAATTTTGATTTTTATTTCTCCTCCTTCAAGCGATTTTGAAATTCCATGCTTTACCGCATTCTCAACAAGTGGCTGAATAATAAAACGTGGTATTTTTTGCTCCTCCAATTCCTTATCAATCTCAACAGAAAATGTCAAACGGTCGTCGAAACGAACTTTCTCAACATCGAGATAAATTCTCACCATCTCCAATTCCTCTTTAAAAGTTGTCCAGTCCGACTTTTCTTTATTGATAGAGTACCTGAACAGTTTGGATAGTGAAAGTGCCATGTGTTCAGTTTTATCGGCATTTATATGTGCAAGTCCTGCAATTGAATTTAAAGAGTTGTATAAAAAGTGTGGATTAATACGGGAATGCAAGGCATTTAATTCAGCTTTGGTTTTTAACTCGCGTAAATTTGAGAGTTTGGTTTCGTTTTCAAGAATCAGGTCTTTCTCTTTAAAAAAGAAATAGCTCATTAATGCACGGAAAGATGCAACTGTAATACAAGCAATAAAAATGTATGCCAGTATTTCTATTTCTTGTTTCGAGAAAGATTGTTTTCCTCCATGTTTGTTCGCAATCATTGCAAAAACGACAAGTGCAGCAAAGGGAATTAATCCGGTAGAGAGAAAAATCAATACTATTTTTAAAATCTTTCGGTCGGTGTTTTTATGTATTAACAACTCAATAAATCTCAAAATATTAATGGCGGGCATACTAATTATTAATACTGCCAGAAAAATTTCCCTTGACCAAAGGAGTATTGTTTCTAAACTAAAAACGTCAAACTTTACTGCATCTGAAGCAGAAAAATATAAGGATCCAATAACTGCCAAAACAAGTACACCTATTATTCCACTACAATTAAAAGACACGAACTTGTTTGGAACTTTTTGGGCAATTATTTTGGTAATTTTCATATAAAAAGGCAACAATAGTAGCAGAAGAATTATAACCGGCAAAAGCAAAAAAGCTCTTGCATTAGCCCTCAACCAACCGGGAACTTTAATCATAGTCGGATATTGCTCAAGAGCCTTATCCAACTTCTCATTAAAATTTTTCGAATAAATCTCTCTTAGTAACCTTTTATCAAAAGATTGCATTTCTTTTAAATAAAGCTTTTCTCTTTCTTTAAAGGGAATCAAACGAAAAATACTTGCACATATCTCATTATCTTCACACTCATTTTCATCATATTCTTTATCTCTCCAGAAAGCCGGATATAATGCAAAGGCCAGCATATTTGTCAGATAGTTTTGGTTGAATTCTTCGGGAATTAAAGAGTTATTTAAAGCCAGTTTAAAAAGACCAATTGCATTTGTATTTAAATGCGTATATCTCCAAGAAGATTTAATATCCTGCTTTAGCGATATTATAGGTTTATAACTCAAATAATTAACACTGTCCAGGTAAAATATTTCCAGATTACCTCTGTCTAACTCAGAAAAGCCTATTTGAATAGTTTCGCACAAAGCATTTAGCTGTTTAATTGAATTGGCAACCATTACCGAATCGGCTGCAGAATAATTACCAAAAAGTTTAATGGTAATATCATTCTCCCAATGTCTCGAATGCTTTGTATTGTATGTTTCAACAATAGCTCTCCACGTTGCTTTAGTTAAGTCTTCATTTTCGTTAGCCTCACAATTAAAAGTAAAACCAAAAAGAAATAAAAAGGGTAGTAAAATCTTCATCGCGATAAATTTATAATTAATATTTTCTCAAAAGAATAATATTGCAATGAAGACTTCAATCAAATTCTGACAAAGTGGTTATTTGCGTGAATGAGTTGGATGATGTAGTAAAATGAAATAAAAACTAGGGCAAACGAATTGTTTTCGAAACCAAGCCACTGTTGCGGTAACGGGTAGAATAAACGGCAGTAATGGTAACTTTTTGTGTATTTGCACTCACAACAATCTCTCCTGCCCCATTCCTTGTTTGTAATCCTTTTAATCCGTTAGGTAAGTATTTTCCTTCGGTCAGGTTGCCGATATAATAATCGGTATTGCCCATTTGTTTCGATAATTTTGCAGTTATATAGTACCCGTTGTGTACCCTTTTGCTCGAAACAATTAAAGTTGGTTGAACAATTTCCTTCCCCGACTTGGAGTATTCTTT
Organism: uncultured Draconibacterium sp.; assembly: GCA_947492175.1. Taxonomy (GTDB): domain Bacteria; phylum Bacteroidota; class Bacteroidia; order Bacteroidales; family Prolixibacteraceae; genus Draconibacterium. Next base: position 142,002 of record CANLMQ010000006.1, read on the forward strand.
CAATCCAACTCCCGGCAAACCTTCCCGATATTCATATACCGCCTGAAGCATTCCATCTTCATGATAGCGTTTACAAATACCGTGGAGCTTATTATTTTTATACGGCTGTTCTTTCCAAACCATTGGTGTTACACCTTCGGCGGCCATATAATATGTATAGGCTATACCTTCGCGGTTTCCAGCCACGTGCGGAATAGTAGAATACAAACTTCCGTTACGATAAAATCGTTTTTGAATTCCGTGCTTGATAGATGTACCTTCAACTACCGGTATTTCATATTCAATTAAGTCCTTCGTATTTTTGTAAGGCTTATATACTATTCGAATACCATCGTCTTTCGGCTCAGGTTGTGAGTTTGAATCATTCCCCGATTTAGTTGAGCAGCTACAAACAAATATAACCCCGATAAATACAAAAAACAGGTTTGTTCTCATGATGGTTTATTTCTGATAAAGTTAATGATAATAAGAAAAAATAAACATGTTGAGAAATCATCATTAGGTTTCTTCCGGTGTGTTGATTTTAAGCCACTTGACTTAAGTTGTATTTATAAGTAACTTGCATACACCATTTTATCATTATGGACATTGATTTATACATAGAAAAAATCATTCTCACTTATAAATCATCCATTCGTTTTAGAGTTGGATTTGCCGGGCTTATTATTTTTATCGGCTTGCTTATAATCACGCTAAATGCGCTTAATATACTTGCGTTTCCCGATCAGTTAAAAAGTATTGTCAGTATTTCCGGTACACTGGTTTCTTCAGTTTGTGCTTTCCCTATAAAAGAGATAGTTGACCGCCGAAACCGAATTCGTTTAATAAATGAATTATCGGAACAATACAAACATTCGGAAGGAGCAGACAGAAAAAAACTGGAGGAACTGATCTGGAAATTCATCGAAAAAAATGTTGTTGGTTAATTATGGAAAATCAAAACGAAAAAATACTGGATAAGTTTCAGGCTGAAGAAAAAAGATCAAAGAAGCGGATGTTTTTCTATTCTTCTGTTCCGCTGATTCTGACCCTGATTTTGATTTTAGTTTCGTATATGGCTGTTAATAACGCCAATAAAGAGGTAAAAGAGCTTCGCGATGAGAAAAAAGCACTTGACACAGAGGTTGAGAAACTCACAAAGGAAATTGATCTGAAAACCGATAGTCTGGCCAATTTAATGGAGCTGGCAATAAACTATAAAAACAAAAGATACGAGTTTAATTATGCCATCGATAAACAACTCTACTCGCGCTATCCACGTCAAACCGAACTGTTGTCTGAAATGAGAGGAATGATCCAGGCGAATAAAGTTAAATGGCACCTTGGCGGCAATTCTCCTGAAGATGGATTCGACTCACCCAGTTTTGCCAGTTTTGTTATAAACCGTCATTCCAAAACAAATATTCCGGCCGCCGACCGTTACAAACTCAGGGAAATACTTCCGTCTACTCAAAACCCAAAAGTTGGCGATATTGTATTCTACGAACATGGATATGCCATGATTTATTTTGAATACAAAAACGAACCTTTTGTTGTAGGCATGACTCCCCTTGGATTAGCCTCGTTAAAATACGATTTTGGCCCCAAACGACTTGGTTTTGGGAAAGTCGAGTACTAGTTCAGACTCTGTTTCTGATCTACAAATACGCTATGAATTTCGGACTATCCAACAACCGGCAAGTCTATTGGCGTATTACTTTTTACAACAATAAAGCTCGTAATGGCATAATAAGCATTTTTATTATCAGCTGACGATTGCATGTTATTTATCCATGGTTCTAGCTGATACTTATAACAGAATGATTCACCCGCTTTGGGATAATCAAAAATATCAATTCTAACAGGTACCTCCATGCCCGGACACCATCCGGCTCTGTCGGGCTGCCAATTCCCATTTTGTGGTTGAACAGGATTCTGGTCACAGCCAATCCCTTTCATATTATGTTCGAACAATGGATTTTCATCAATTAAAACCTGATGCGTACGAAAACACCATTCGGCACAAGGGCGACCATCCGGATCGTTAGGAGTTGCATGTCCCCAACCTGAAATAGTAGTGCGAATTGTTGTTTCTTCAGCATTTCCCGGAATGGAAATACACTTATCTAAAACAAAATCATTTTGTACACCATACGGAATTCCCGATAACGAATGTTGTGCATAATCTAAAAGCGGGGCAAGCGCATAATATTTATAATCGGGGGTTCCTTCAATCACCTCAAAATCCAGGGATAACAGCCATCCATCGGCTCCCCATACTTCAATAAACGAACGCAGGTTAACCTCGCCTGTTAAAAGCGATTTAAAATCGGTTACATCTATCGGAAATCCTTTGGGCAATTCCGAATTGTCCACGCCGTAAGGAGTAATAAACCGACCTATTTCAAACCATTCTTCTGTTACAGGATCCTGCAGCCTAATGTTTGCAAACATATCCCAGGCATTACATCCTTCTGCCGGACAGCGCAGTTTAACATACATGGTTATCGTTTCAACTTTCTCAGGATCGGTATTAAAGGTAAAGGAACCTTCTGCTTTTTGACTGTATCCGCCACCAAAAGCTAACCTCTGTTCGCTAAATGTTGGAATATGAATCAACTTTTCAACACCCACAGCCATTAAATCGTAAGTAACTGAAGTAATATTTTCTCCTGAAACAGTAAGTATCCCATTTAGCGCCCCCACTGAAGTTGGTGCGCATCGTATTTTTAGTTTTACTCCTCCATTAGCTTTATCAGCAGAAAGAGATACTTGTTTTGAATAAGAACCATTATCGACAGCAATCTCAAAATCGCCGGAAACTTCTGCAAGTACAGACTGAGATACAGCATCGCCTGTTAAAGTTAGTTCCTGAGCCAGAGAAGGAGCATTCATTCCAACTTTTCCGAAGTCTTCTATTGAACCTTTTACTGAAATACTCCCCGGATCGATTTCCGGAGTTTTGTTATCGCAAGATGTAAATAAGATTACACAAAAAAGAAGAATTAATTGAATGTGTTTCATAATAGTCGTAGTTCATTATATCATAAAAGTTGCGGTGCAAAGTTCGTTTTTTTTCACATAATAAATAATTTTAATATGTTTTTTTATTAGTTTATTTATTTTACAAACTAAGAATTCTACAATTTTAGTGATACACAGAGAATTACTTTAAATTACTCTATTGAGCCAGTCTGCGTATCTGGAAAAAGTACGACAGTGAAACTAATTAAGGTCTGATTAAGCGGAACTTAAATGAAATATGGTGTAGCTAAATAATGAACAAAGATTTAAGAAGATCTCTGAGTCACACTATTTTTTAATCACTACCTCATAATTGGTCACAAATTATTCGAGGTATGTTTTTTACCTGTGAAATACTTCTCCATTTTTTTATCTGAATGCTCTTCTATTCGTAAAAGAAAAACAGCTACCCAAAGTCTGTTCTTAGGGATTGTAAAATCTAAATTCTGATGTTTCATAGGGAATGTTACTGCAGTACCTGCCGATAAATCGCCGGCCACTTCCATAGCTTCGTGTACAGACTTGAAAAACTCATCATCCTTTCCAAGTTTTTTCAGATAATCAAAATACCTTCCAACTGGTTTCAATTTCAATTTTTTATAATTTTCCACATTGTAATAAACTGAATCCTTATAACGAACTGCTTTCACTCCTTTACTTAGTCGCCAAAATTCATTAAAAACAATGGAATCCATACTTTCAAAAAACTGATACTTTTCTTCCACTTCGAAAGGAACAAGAAATTCAGAACTGGCCAGATAATTTACAGCCTATCACCCAAAATTATTTAAGCTCCTTAAAACGATGCATTACCGATTTAATTAGCAATTTTTCTTTCTTGCTCTTTTCTGATGTATATTTCCATTCTTCTATAATCAAATCTATTTTTTTTCTCTCTACCGCGTAGTATTCAGCAAGAATGGGAATATTAGTTTCTTCGCTAATGATATTATCGAAAGCTATAAAAGTCTTCGACAAATTATCATTGTTTTCATTTATAAGGTAGGATAACATATAATCATCTAGCAATTCCATTGTCAAAATTAACCTAGTTCTTTTGTCTAAAGCTTTACTCGCTAATTTTTTTTCCAATACAGGAATTACCTCATTGAATGTATAAGTTGAGCCAATTTGCCTAATTTCTTTTAAAATTATTTCTAAAGAATCATTCTGTTCCCAAACTTCATCATTGAACTCATTTTTTTTAATCGTTTTAGTTTCTTTGGGTTGGGAATTCTCATTTGACTTATTATGCTTACAACCAATAACGACCATCCCGATAAGAACCAGTAATAAGAATGTGTTTGTTTTCATAGGTTTTTGGCTTAAATATATTAAACAACATAATTAAAACCTACAATTCTGCTGAACAACAAATAATAGTTATTGCACTATTTTCAGAATAACATGGATCAGAAACAGTTAGTTGAACACTCTCCAAAGTTTAATGGATAGACTCGTTTTTACTTGCGAGAAACCACTTTTTAGTCCCGGGAAAACGTTTTTTAATAGAGAAAATCTAATTCGCAGCCTCTAAAAATCGATTCGTATCTATGAAAAAATGGTTTGTGGTCTTTACGAAACGGTTTCTGGTTACCAAAAAATGGTTTTTAATAGATAAAAACTATGTTGTAGCCTCTGGAAATCGATTTTTATCGATAAGCAAACGGTTTTTACTGCCTGCAAAACGTTTTTTTAAGGTTGCGAAACGAGTTATAATCTTGCTGAAAAGGGTAATGACGTGAATTAAGTCCCGTACTCACCAAGAAACGCCTATTGCTCACCCATTGGCCCCAATCAGTCACTAAAAGGAATCATTTACTCTCCAAATGGCCCCAATCAATCACTAAAAGGAACCATTTACTCTCCAAATGGAGCCAATCAATCACCAAAAGGAACCAATTGCTCACCAAATGGGACCAATCAGTTACCAAAAGACCGAAAAAAAAGACCCCGCGGCAAGAATTAAACTTGCGGCGGGGCCAATAGATTCAGGGATTTTGGTTGTTTTATTGATACTGAGATTGAATAAAAAACAAGCCTCCCTCAGTATTTATAAGTTTATTGCTATTTCAGCTTTAGTTCTGTCCACGTTCATTCCGTGTTTGTTAAACCAGCCAAAGAGGTCTTTTCCCATTGCCATGCTTAACAGAGCAACAGTATTGTTCATATCGTATTTTGTTATCGCACTTTCTGTGGCATATTTGCGTTTCATTTTAAAATAATCCGCTACAATATCCGGATTTTCTTTGCGCAACTGTTCAAATACCCAATAGGTTTTCCCCCAGTGAATATTGTTTTTTGCACCATTATCCAATTCTTCCCCACTACCGGTTAAATTTCCTCTTATATCGTAGTTCTTCATAGAAGAGTCGTACTTTGTTGCACGTGCAATGGTCCGTTCAATTCTTCTCATCGCTTCTTCTTCATGGCCCATGTCCATCATAACCAAATTACCTACATAGGTTGCAATAGGCTCGTTCCAAACTTCGGCAAAAGGAAGCACCCACGAGTGAACCGATTCGTGTGTCAGAAACTCAATCATTCCATCTTCTTTTTCAGGAAATCCGCCCCACCAAACGGCCAGAGCCACAACTTTCCCGCTGGAAAAGCCTCCTCCACCAGTGGCCAGCAAAGTAATTTGCGAAGCCATTCCGGGCGATAAAGGGACTCCCATTCGTTTTTCAATAAACGGAAACGATCGTTTATATACATCAACCATTGCATTGGCATAGGGTTTCATATAATCGTTGTAACTTAATTGAAACGTACCGTGGTCGTCATTGTATTCCAGGTCTTCAATGCCCTGTCCTTTAAACTCCTTCGCCGGATCTACTGTTTTCCCTGAGGCCACCTCGCGTAAAAGAGGTTGCCAGATTTTTGCATTTATGGAATCGCGCGCACTTGGGTGACTTCCGGCCAACGAACGAGACGAAACCAACAAGGTTCCTTTTCCTACTCTTTTGCGGGCCATTACAGCTTTTTGTTCAGCATCTTTTATTAATACGTCCCATGCCTCAGTATTATCCAACGAAAGTACAGCTCCGCCCTTACCTTCAATTTCAGTTTGAGCAATTTTTGCCGATCCCGACAAAGGATGTTTGGCTTCTGCTGTAAATTGTGCTCCGAAGTTTTGTAAGAGTTCATTTTGCGATTTGGCTTTCTCGTTTCCAAAAACCACTACTCCGCCACCATCTGCTAAAAAATTACCAATGGCAGCAACATCTTCAAGAGTATACGAAATACGAGAGTTGCAATCGAGTAATACCAATAGATTGGCATTCGACAAATCCTGGTTATAAAGGTTACACCAGTTTGTGGCCCACTTTTGCCCCGGAAGATATTGTTTGTGAAAACGGTTATCGGCATAAAACGAAAACTCGTGCGACAAATCGGTTACAACATGAATTGTTTCCGTTTCCTTCCAATCAGCGTCCGGAGTAGAACAACTTAATTGAATCAATAATATAGCGATAAGGCCCAGCCCCCAAATAGTTTTATCTTTCATAATTAAACACAATTTTTCTCCCTATTCAAAAGGAACTTTTACAATTACCGTTTCTCCTCTTCCTTCTTCGTTGGCAATACTCTGAATCGTCCAAAGATCTGTTAAGTTATCACCATCGATTGTACTGCCGCTGTAGTCGCCCCAGGCAACACCATTTGTTGCTCCGCGGCCTTCGCCCAATTTTACAATTTCACGAACTGTTCCGGCAGCATCATTGGCATAACGGAATGCCATCCGCGGGCTAATAAACATTTCAGAATTTGTTTCCTGAAAACCAATTAGTACATCGTTTTTCTTATTTACAGCAATTGTTGTTTGAATATAGTTACTTGTCTCGCTGCTAATTAAACCCGTTTGTACAATTGTTCCGTCAAGTTTTATTTGGTGCCACTGAACAGCAGAACGACCTTCGCAATTTACAGCTTGCGAAAACCAGATACATCCGTTTTGAAGAACAAGGTTCTTGGGATTTCTGTCGCCTGACGAAGTTACCTGGTCAGTACCTTTCTGTGGCGATTTGGGTGGGTAATTGATGTATTTTAAGTTATGAGGTTTTACACTAACCACTTCAGAAACAGGTTCTCCGTTTTTTCCTTCAGTAACCTTTGTAATCACAAAGTTCTCTCCCTGAATTTTGAAAAAATACAGATCATTGATATTATCCTGTGTAAAAACAGGATGCCCCAAACTTCCGTTAAAATGATAAACAGTTGCCGGTTTTCCCATTTTTGTTTCCTTCATTTTCATAACAAAGGTTCTCTCTTCACCACCCGGAAACGAATAAGCAATCCATTTTTTACTAAATCCAATACCTCCGCCGTCAACACCTTTCGATGCCGACACAGGATATATATTCCAGGCTCCGGTAGGATCTTTTGTTTCTGAGATGGCAATATTTACGGGTTTAACTTTTAAACTATCCCAATATACCCAAAGGTCGAAACCAAATATTTTGTTATGTGGATCGTAGAATAATTTGGGATCGATACCGTTTGCAAAAGCCTTTTGCGATGCACCATCAACAAAATTTCCCTTTTTATCGTAAATTACTAAACCCGCGTTTGTTCCATGGAAAACATAGCCTCCTCCAACAGCAATCTGCGGATCAACCTGACGATTCCCATCCATTGATCCGTCAAATTGTAAATATCCGTTTACTACTCTTGGATTTCCGCCCTGTACACGTTGCGGAAAATCTACTTTTCTAAATTCGTTTTTATGAATTGGATTGACTAACTCAGTACGTGATGGCAATTGTTTTGTTCCAACAACATCGTCGTGATTTTCTCTATGTTGTCCGTTAGCTTGTGTTGCCCCAAATAAAAATAAGGCCAGAAGGAATAGGTAAATATTTTTCATCTAATTAAAATATTAAGTTTTCAACTGTATTAGATGGAACTCCCATGATTTTAATTATGCTTGTTTGTGGCATATAATTGTCATGGTCGTTTCATATGATTAAAATTGTTTGTTTTTAGATATAGTTTGCCTGCCCGGTTTGCTTAGTCAGACTGGAAACTCGTTTGGGAAATTATCATGATATTGTATGTTTACTTTGTACAATATTCGTTTCGTCGGATTAGCTAGTAAAGTAAACCGGGGAAATTGAACGAATCATTCCCCCGGTATAACTGCTTTACTGTTTAACTAACTAACCAACTATTTAAATAAAACTAATGTACATTCAATTGCCCTTCAGAGTCGGCATCTTTCAGGTTACGAACTTTTGTTGTTCCGCCTCCTTTTAATGTCAGTTCAAGAGGTTTGTTTGTTTTCCATGCTCCACGTGTGAAATCCGGAATGTCAATCGGTTTCGATCCGTTTGCAATCGACCATTCGCTAAGCGGGGTAATACAGCTCCATGCAGCAGCATCGTACACATCCATATCCATTGGAAGCCCGTTGCGCAAACAATCGATTAAACGCCAGTCCATAATAAAGTCCATTCCGCCATGACCTCCAACTTGTTTGGCCATTTCACCTACGCGCTTTATAATTTCCGGTTCGTATTTTTCTTTTAATTCAGCCATTTCGTCATCCGAAACTTTTGAATGACCAAAAGCAATGTGTTGCAGAGGCCATTTCTGGGCAAAACATTTGGTTCCGCTAAGCATGTGAATCCTCGAATAAGGACGCGGAGAAGAAATATCGTGCTGAATCATTATGGTACGCCCTTTAACCGTACGAATCATCTGCATGTCCATGTTTCCACGCATTTCCTTGCCAACAAACTGGAGTAAATCCGGACGATCAGGAGCCAGTTCTTTAATGCGATTGGCCAAAGTAAAGTCATCCGACATCATAGCAGTCAGGTAATCCAAACGATCACCACGGTTTATATCCATCGCCTGACAAATCGGTCCTAAGCCATGTGTTGGATAAACGTTCGCTTTTCTGGTATTCTCGTGTAAACGCCACAACTTGTCGTAAGCGCCATCACCACCTGGTTTATCATCTTTTGGCTTGTTAAAGTGCCAGTAATCCAAATCGTGAATGTATGCTCCTTCACCGTGAATAAGGTCGCCAAATACACCCTGACGAGCCATATTTAATGTTAGCAATTCGAAGAAATCGTAACAACAATTTTCAAGAATTACGCAGTGTTTTTTTGTACGTTCCGACGTTTCAACAATTTGCCAGCATTCTTCCATTGTTTTGGCCGTTGAAACTTCAATAGCAGTATGGCAACCGCCTTCCATGGCAGCTAAACCTACAGGAACGTGCCATTCCCAGGGAGTTGCGGTGTACACAAGGTCGCACAGGCCACTTTCGCATAAATCTTTAAAAGCCAGGTCGCTGCCGGTAAATTCTTTTGCTTTAGGTAATCCGGCTTCAGCAAGAATCTTTTGTGCCCCATCCAAAGCAGCCTGACGCGTATCACAAATGGCGGTTATCTCCACACCTTCAATATGCGTCATGCGCTTAACAGCAGGTGTTCCACGGTCTCCAATTCCTACAAAACCAATCCGTACTTTATCAAGTTTTGGGGCGGCATACCCACACATGTTAAAGTTCTGCGCCGGTGTACGTTCTGCAGCTTTACGAATAAACTTTACTTTTTCTTTATCACTGGCACCTGTTGATGCCATTAAAGGAGTTGAAGCAATAACTCCTGCCCCAATTCCTATGTTTTTTAAAAATGCTCTACGATTAGTGCTCATTGTTTTCTTTTATAATTTAGTCTCCTAATTCTTTCATTTTAAATCTGTCGGATTTTGCCGGAACATGTTCTTTTACAAGTATATCCTCAATTTGTTTGATTATTTCCGGATGATCTTTGGCAATATTATTTTGTTCCTGAATATCTTCTTCGAGGTTATACAGCTCTAGTTCCATATTTCCTTTAAAAATATTTCTCCTGATCGCTTTCCATTTTCCTAAACGTACGGCTTGTTGCCCGCCATATGACGGAAATTCCCAATATAAGTAATCATGTACATTCTGCTCTTCACCGATTAGCGAAGGCAAAAAACTAATTCCGTCCGTATTTTCAGGAATATTTGCTCCCGCTACTTCACAAAGAGTTGGCATTACATCCCAAAATGCCGAAACATGATTCGACTTTGTTCCCGGCTTAATCTGGTTTGGCCAGCAGGCTACCATGGGTGTTCGGATTCCACCTTCGTGTGTAAAACCTTTTCCCCATCCATATTCACTTTTAAACAGGCCTCCACTGTTGAACCAATGAGAATCGGTACCACCGTTGTAGGTTGCCCCGTTATCAGAAGTAAAAACGATTAATGTGTTTTCATAAATTCCCAAATCCTTTAATTGCTGAACAAGCTTTCCAACATTCTCATCCAGATATGAAATCATTGCTGCATAAGCAGCATGTGGATACCGGTGTGGGAAATATCCTTTATCGCCTAAATAAGGTTCTTCATCTCCAAATTTATTTACGTAATAATCTACCCATCGCTGAGGTGCCTGCAAAGGTGCGTGTGGAATTGGAGTTGCCCAATAAACAAAGAAAGGATTAGCCTTATTTTTATCGACAAAACCAGTTAATTCGTTAAACATTACATCGCAAGAGTATTGTTGAAGATTGTAATTTTTATAGCTCTCCAAATCGTAAGGATCGGCACCTTTCGCCAGTTTTGTGTTGGGAGCAATGGTATCATTCCCTAAGTGAAGTTTTTTACCATTTTTCCAAAGGTGCGTGGGATAAAACGTATGTGCAATACGCTGGCAATTATACCCTACAAAATAATCGAATCCCATTTTTGTAGGAATACTATGTGTTTGAGGAGCTCCCAGCCCCCACTTACCAAACATTGCCGTTTGATATCCGGCTTCCTTCATCTTTTTCGCAATGGTTACTGTGCCTTCCTCCATCGGACGTTGACCTTCCAACGTTGAATCTGCCAGCATCGAGCGATAATCCCAAACATTTCCGCGCTCTCCCCATTCGTCGTTGCCGCGAACCTGCGCATGTCCCATGTGTTTTCCGGTTAACAACACACAACGCGATGGAGCACAAACCGGAGCTCCTGAATAATGATCGGTAAAAATCATTCCGTTTTGCGCCAGCTTATCGATGTTTGGTGTTTCAATTTTTTCCTGTCCAAAACACCCCAGCTCTCCATATCCAAGGTCGTCGGCTAATATGTAAATTATATTTGGTTGCCTGTTTTCCGATATTGTTTTATCAGAGGAGCAGGAACTTATTGTCATTCCAGTTCCCAACAGAGTTAGTAGGGCAAAAAACCACCCGTACAATCTTTTGTAAGTGTTCATTCTAAGTTAGTTTTATAATCTGATTGGTATCTTAATTAATTTTAATTTTCTGTTTGTAGTCGTTAATCTCAGACAAATTTACGTTCCCTGCTTTTCCAAGGTTAATTGGCGCTTTTTTAAGGCTTATTTTCTCGCCTTCAAATAGTACACTACCCAATTCTTTTTTTGATAATGATAGTCCGGCGCTGTTCAGAAAGGGGAACAAATCTTCACCAACGGCAATCGACATATCTTCAACCATTTCATCCCATGACAACCTGTGATCAGGTGTGTTTTTCCAGCGCATATGTTGAATATATTTCCAACGCGGATACCAGGTCGGTCCATACCGGTCGTCGAGTTTTTGCCAAATCCACCAGGTTTTGGTCCAGTCTTTTCCTTTACCAAACTTTTCTCTTAGCGCATCGTTTTCGTAATGCGTTACCAGATCCAGTTTATCACCGGTTTCATCAAATTCAAAAAGACGGTTGCATTTTTTTACCGGTTCATTTCGTAATTCGTGATCGAACCAGGCATCTACTTTCCCCTGAAACCATCCGGCATGGGCTTCGCCCCGGTTAGGTATTGGCGTAATTCCGGCCACATTTCCCTCGTCGTTTACAGGCCCGTGCATGGTATGTGCCAGTTCGTGGGCAAAAATCGATAAAATCCCCATCGAAGAGAGACTAATAATACCATTCTCCTTGGGTTTAAAAGCATTAACTGCCCATCCTCCTCCACCGCCCGACGACAGGATAAGGTACATGGGTTCGAGTGTTGGTTTCGATGGCAACCACCCTTCTACCAGTTCTTTTGCTTTTGGAATATCTTCGTTAACTGTTTTTATTAATTCAGGCTTCTGATTAGCAGCATAAAACAATACAATGTCGTTAAATTGTTTTTCTATTTCGGGGTAAATTCCACCTCCGCCACCACCTGACTCAGGATATCTTGCTTCGCCCCCAACTGGTTTCTTTCCCTGCGCGACGTCATCAATAACTGAATTAAGAATTGTATTTTTTATGGCGGTCTCTTCCTTATCTTTTCGGTTGGCCGACAATAATTCATCGTGGCCATAAACCGTAACATATCCTTTGCCGTATTTTCGGGAAATGACAACAGGTAAATTGTTTTCTCCTGTTTCTTTTATATCCCATTTTTCATTATGGTTGAGTACAGCATAAGAAGTTTCCCGGTAAGTATCTTTTTGCGCAGAAATACCGGCATCAAATTTTTGGCAAAGTTGGTTTAACGACCAATCATTTGCAATTTCTTCATTTTTAGGAGGAGTGGTAAATATGATTAGTCCTCCGCCTTGTTTTACAAATTTAACAAGGGCTTCTTGTTCCTCGGGGAGGTAAATCTGTGCGTTTGGATCGCTTTGGTGAGTAATAATAACGTTGTATTCGAAATTTGGATGCCAGGCAAAGGGAAAGATTTTATTTTCCTGATCCCATTTCAGTCGCACTCTGCATTCGCCTTTCGGATTTAATACGGAATGAATTGCGGCCTGACTTCCGATTGCTCTGTACCCCATTTGATTCAATCGGGTTGGCAATCCCCAAAGAGTAACAAATTTGCATTGATGGGCCAGGTCAATCATTACATTAATGCCATTGTCGTTCGTAATGTTTTGTTCCGGTAACTGATGGTTTTGAAATACCGCTGAAGGTAAAGTCTGTCCGGTTTTCCAGGCTTTGTCTATTTCTGCATCCCCTACCTCAGGCTGCTTTGGCGTTTTTGTTGAACAACTAAACATCAATAAGGTAATAGCCCAAAAGTAATAATAGTTACAACGGAATTTCATTTTTATAAACAGTTAATTTTATTGGTTTTAATAACAGGCTTTCTGTTATATAACAGAAAGCCTGTTATTTTATTATGTTCAGGAAAACTAGTTATAACAACTCGATTTTCCTATTTTATTATGGTTAATCTAATTTCTTAGAGTAAGGAATCTTCATTTTGATCTCCCATGTACCTGAATCATTGATTTTAATACCCCAACGGATATAAGCTTCACAAATAATGTTTCCGGTAGTTTCATTTACCTTGTACTGCGACCAGTCATGTGCTCCTTTATCTGCTTCATATTCTTCTTTATCAACTGTAAAAGCATCACGCGTTGTAATGTAATACATTAAATACGAGCTATTTCCCGAGTAGGTTCTTCCATACTGTGGGAATGGTGGTGCCGGTAAAGAGAAAGTAGTACTGGTTTCGTTTACGATAGTTTCAACCGAGTTATCGTGATAGTTTTGCAAGTAACCAGCGCCAGAAGGATAAAACGCCACTTTAGACGGATCTAAAGGATTATCCTTACTGTCGGCAATAATCATTTTCACTTTTATTCCCTGTGCAGGTTCGTCGCTTACCTTTAAAACCGTAATGTACGGGTGGGTTCCGTCTAATACACTTGGTACACCATCGTCGTAACCATTTTTAATTACAGAAGTGTAAAGGTCTTTCTTTCCTCCGTCCAGTTTAATCAGGTTATTTCTCGACCTCATTTCTACAGGAAATTCAACCGGAGTAAACTCTTCCAGTTTAATTACGACAAAATCGTTTAACTGACGATCACCTCTGACATTAGAAACATTTACATCTACGTTAAAGATATTACTTGTATTCTTAACAAATTTTGTTGCCTGTGTAAAAGCCAGCTCTCCGCTCACATCGTTTATTAAAATACTTGGTTTATTGGCAAGTTCCAGTTTTGCTTCGGCTAATGCAAGTGTTGTATCAGTATCACCGTTAAAAGCTTCTTTCCATACCAAAATCTCTTTAGGTTCGAAAAGTTCCATTGATGATTGCCCATTGGCATCTCTAATATCAGTAATTTCCCAATGAAGCGGATAAGTTGATCCTTCTGCTGCCGGTGCTGCTGAAGTCATAAACACACCACGCGGAACAAATACCGTATCCTCCAGGGCATGAATATCATCGCTAATGTAGCCTACTTCGGGTTGTACACACGAGGTAAAGGCTGCAATAATTGCTATTATATATATTAACTTTTTCATTCGTTTAAAATTGTTTATTCATAATCTATTTAATTACTCTCGTAATCGAATAAGGTATGTGATCCTTGTAATACATGAATTACGCCATTAGTTGAAAGAAGGTTCGATGTGCGAACAATCACTTTCGTATCGTCGTCAAGTGCATCCCATTCATCCCATTCTTCACCATATTTATAGGTATAATAAACGTATTCCGGTGCATCACTTAAATTGTCGCCATAACCTATTTCTCCTGCCAGAACAGGTTCTAACGAAATCCTGCGTTCCATCCCGTTAATTGCCGTATAAACGGTACCTTCTTTGGTCATGTCATCGCGGGTAATTTTTTCGTTGAAAATATAGGCCCCCATGTATTTACTTAAAGTATCTACCGGAATATCGTTGATTGTATATTCAGCCAATGGATCAGTTTCTCTTAACTCGGTAAGTACCTCGTCGAGGTAACGATTTATAGATACATTGTTCGCAACAAATACAGTTGTATTGCCGTCAATTTCGTCGGCCAGTCCGGCACGTTCTATTAAAATGGCAAAGGTATCCAGCTGCTCGTGTGATTTCAAAAAATTGAGCGTGGTTGTTCCAACGTTAGGATCGCTAACGCCCCCATCAACCAGGTAATCGTCGTTTTCACAGGCGAAAAGAGCAACTGCAGCGATCAGTATTAATATTATCTTCTTCATAATTATTTACTTTGTAATATCGTCTACTAAAATTATAATTTACCTCTCCAGTATTCTGTTTGAACGATGGAAGGATTTACAGAAATTACAGAAGGGTGAATGGGCCAGAAATAACCTTTTTTGCTAATTCGGTCCTGGTTCATCCACGATACACCTTCGTAATAATAATCCATACGAATACGGTCGAATCCTGACTGACCTTCTGCTACGAACTCAATGGCACGCTCGTCAAAGATAGCCTTCATCATGCTGGCGCGGTCAGTTGCTCCGGTGTAAGGAAGAACACCTGCTTTGCTTCTAACCTCGTTTAAGTCGTTTACTGCCACTGTTCCTTTTCCCAGCTTGGCATTAGCTTCGGCTCTTAACAGGTACATGTCGGCTAAACGGAAAATTAAAATATTTGATTCAGAAAACTGTGCATATACATCTTCCGAGTTAGGATCTTGAGACTGCAGGGAATATTTTGTTACAAAATCATCACCTTTGCCTGTAGCTCCGTAATCGTAAAAGAACAATGCTTTACGTGCATCATTGGCATAATCTTCGTTTTGTGCCATCACCTCGTTGCTGTACCAGTCAGGATTGATCCATGGTGCTTTGTTTGTATTTTTATCTTTCCAGATAGGATAGTTCAAAGTTAAACCGGTATAATACGCATCTCCTGAACTCATTCTGAATGATTCGTTCATTCCTGCATCAACATTCAATTCGAATAAACCTGTTTTTGACTGTCCCCAGATCATATCCTCATAACCATCGATACTATCAGTAACATAGTCGATTAACGATGCATTACTGTTATTGATTACTGAAGTAGTTGCTTCAACACAGGCTTGTAACATTGCGTTGTTATCTCCATCTCGGCTGGCAGCCCACAAAGTTAAATGTGCCTTCAATGCTTCAGCACTGGCTTTATTAGCCTGAATAGCCCATGTTGCATCGCCCGGGTTGGCATACTCCAGGTTGGCAATTGCCTTATCGGTAGCTTCAATGGCATGATTGATTACCTCCAGTTCGTTTGAACGGGGAACACGAACAATATAACCATCTTCAGTAACCAGTTGGTCTGATGATTCTATTGATTCGGTAACAATTGGAGCATCGCCCCAAATACGTGCAATATAAAAATAGGTTAACCCGCGTACAAAAGCTGCCTCACCAATAATTCGTTTTTTCTCTTCCGGAGAAGAAAACATGCTTTCGTCCATTTCTGCCACATAAGTTTCAATGGTATTCGCCCAGTTGGCAGCCCTGTAAAGGTTTTTCCAGTTTCTCGACTGGTCGCGGTATGCTAAAACATAATCTCCGCTATTTTCAATATAATTCGTAATCCAGTTTTGGCTGTCCATAAAAGTCATGCCGGTAAATTCTCCCCAAAAAAGGAAACATGACTGATAGGTTACAGCATATTTAAACAAATTGTACGCACCTGCCAGGGCCTGTTCTGCATTACTCTGGCTCACCCAAAATACATTGGGATGAGTAATACTTACAGGTTCCTGATCTAAAAGATCGTTGCAACTTTGTGTACTAACCAAACACAAAGCAATTAATAAGTATAGTGTTATTTTTTTCATTTGTTTCATCTGTTTCGTTATTAAAATCTCACATCAACTCCAAACGAAATGGTTGAAGCCTGTGGATAACCGTTTCCATATACATGCCCTTTTGCATCAACTAAAGAAGCATCTACAACTGCTTTTGAACGTTGCCACTGGTAAGGATTTAGTACCGAAGCATACAAACGCATGCGTGTAAATCCAAACTTCTGAATAAAGCTGTTCTTATCGAAGGTGTATCCCAACGATGCATTGGTAATTTTCCAGTAATCACCACTTTCTAACCACAAGGTTTGGTTTCCTCTAAATCCGTAAAAAGATCCAAGACCGGCTCCAGAAGGATACATGGCAGGAAAACGTACTCCGGCAGCACCGTCTCCTGGTTTTTCCCAGAAAGAATACATGCTTAAATCAGCTAAACCTCTTTTCGCCCAACTGGTTCCACCTCTGTCGTAGCTATCCATATAACTATTTAATACCGTATTTTTAATATCCGCTCCGAACGAAAACTGGCTATAGGCCCGTAAGTACCATCCTTTGTATTGGATATTGATATTAAACGATCCCATAATGTCGGGAACCGGGGAATAATCGCGGGCCAGCTGCTGGTCGTGTGTTTCATTTAACAGGTAATCACCATTTAAATCTTTCCAGATAGGGAATCCGGGACGGATTGCAGCCCAGGCTCCTTTACCGGCTAAAGGCTCACCGGTGTATGGATTAACAGGCAGTTGCGACAGGTCGTCGATAATGTAGTCGTTAACAAACATTTTGTACAGGTTAATTGGCAAACCTACTACATAACCATAATCACCTCCGGTATAATCTCTGTTTCCATTTGGCAATTTACTAATGAAGTTGTGGTTTTGCGATAGTCCTGAACTTAATTCCACTCGGAAATCATTGTCGCGTGGCAATACGTGCCATTTAACCATCGACTCCCAACCGTAATTTAAAATACCCGCTACGTTTGCTTTTGCAGTGTTATAACCCGAGTAAGCAGGGAAATTAATATCGAAGAACAATTTGTCGGTAAGTTTATTGTATGCATCGAACGTTACGCTTAAACGTTGTTTAAACATATCCAACTCAAAACCGAGGTTCCACTGGCGCGAGTTTTCCCACGAGAGTTTATCGTTTCCGATGGCACCGTAGTTTGGTACTACACCCGTTGTTCCGCCATACGAAGAAACATTCATCTGGTTAGTCCAGTAGGCAGATCCTCCATAACCAAGGCTGTATTTTCCAAAACGCAAGTAGTTTTCGGTAAATTGTTTACCATTTATACCCCAGCTAAATTTGATTTTGGCAAAATCGATAAAACTTTCTTTCACCGAAGCAAACCAAGGCTCATCCGACACTACCCAGGCTGCTGAAAGCGACGGGAATTTAGCCCAACGTACATCCTCTCCAAAACGTGAAGATCCGTCGACACTAAAACTACCACCTATAATATAACGTTTGCGGAATTTGTAGCTAAAACGTGCAAAATACGATATTAATGCATTTGCAGAAAGATCCGTAAATCCACCAATTTCATCTTTTGTATAACGATCGTTAATTACCTGTATGGCATCGCTACCAAAACCAATGGCATTTAAGGCCATATCTTCGTAACGGTTGTAATCAACCTTCTGCCCCAATAATCCGGTCACTTCGTGATCACCGAATGTTTTAAAATAACTCAGATATAGGTCGGAAGACACATTTCTACGGGTATATAGAGCATAACTTGCCAAACCATCACCTTCTTGTCGAGTAGTTGAAGGCTCGTAGAAATTCTTTTTATTGCTGCTATATACAAAAGTGAGCTGCGAATTTAAAGTTAACCCTCTGAAAATGTCCAATCGAGCTAAATTCGAGAGTGTTGTTTGAACTGTTTGATCGGTATTCATTTTTTCTTCCAACTCGCCTTGCAAACTTTCCCGTTTTGCGTCGTCGAGATAAAACAATGAAGACTGAAGATTGGCTGGACTAACAGGTAAAGCCGGGTTTGATGTCTTGTCATCTAACCAAGGATTCCCCTGACCTGTTTGCTGGTCGGTAAACACAAAACGCGATGTTAACTGGTTGCTAAAGCGTTTCCCTACTTTCGAATTAATGTTAGCCGAAAAAGTATAACGATCGAAACCGGTAGCTGCAACCACACCTTTGTTATCGTCGTAACCAAACGACAAACGATAGTTTGACGCTTCGGAACCACCGCGCATACTAAAACTGTATTGTTGTTTTACACCTGTTTGATAAAACAATCCCTGGTAATCTACATTATTATTAAAGGCAGGATTAATACTGTCGGTCAACATAATCGGAACCGAACCAGTCTGCAATTCATCTTTTAACCACCAGGTGTTAATCATGTCCATTTTTGCACGACGCTCTGCTGCACCAACCAACATGGGTACCAAATCAGGTTTAGGCTGAAAACCATAACTGGCATTAAAGGTAAACTCTGGTTTATCCATAGCCCTACCTTTTTTGGTGTTAATAATAATAACACCGTTTGCACCACGCGAACCATAAATAGCTGCTGCCGAAGCATCTTTTAAGATATCGATACTTTCAATATCTGCAGGGTTTAGAGAAGCCAGGAAGTCCATGTTTGAAACATTGTATCCGGCCAAATCCTCCAGCGATGTTTGTACACCATCTACCACATAAAGCGGATTACTAAATGCAGTGTTTGCATTCAGGTCGCCCGAGATACTGGTATTACCACGAACCATAATACCTCCACGTGCTCCGGGAGCACCACTAATGGTTACATTCTGAATACCGGTAGATTGTGTGGCAAGTAAAGAAGATACACTGGTTACCGGAATGTTTTCCAGATCTTCTGCTCCAATACTGGTTACCGAAGCCGTTACATCGCGTTTATGTACCGTTTGATAACCAATGGCAACTACTTCGTCGATGTTTTGCGAACTTGCTTTTAACTGTACATTTAATACTGCTTTTCCGGCTACTGGTAGTTCTAATGTTTCCAGGCCAATAAAAGAAACAATAACTACAGCCTCTTCAGGAACTTTTAATGTGAACTCACCATTAATATTGGTAATTGTTCCATTCGTAGTTCCTTTCTGAATCACATTTGCCCCAGGCAATGTGGCACCGTCAGGATCTTTTACAACCCCGGAGATCGTTTTTGTCTGCGCAATAGTTTGATTTGCCCACAGGCATAACACCAAAGCCATACACACAAATACTAAGGTTTTTTTCATACGTTAATAGATTTAAATTAAATTATTTTCCACTATAAAACCGTGTTAGGTCTTACTTCACAACATGGGGGTTAAAAGTAGAAGTGAGGGATTTATTTTTGCTGGAATTTTCTGGCAATTGAAAGTACAAATTCAATTATTCCTCGTATTTTTCATTCACATATCTGGTGTTATCATTCGCTTACGAAAAAGAAAACAACGCCTATATCGCTGATATCCTGAAACTAACAACAACACCGACACCAAACAAGAAATACTCTTATAATTTGGAAATATCATTAATGAAAAATGTCCTGTAGCTCCAAATTCCGATCAAATTCAATTTAGAAAGAAAAATGTAAGTATTTTTTCTACTTTAGCCGTTGTTAATAAGCAGGATGAGATATTTAATTTTTATTAAAATAGCAGCCCTTTTATTCTTTATTTCGGGCAGTTGTTTCGCCAAAGAACGATTTACCCATTTAACGATTAACGATGGGTTATCGCAATCGAGCGTTAAATGCCTGTTTCAGGATTCGAAAGGCTTTATATGGGCAGGAACAGCTGATGGTTTAAACCGTTACGATGGCTATGACTTTACCACTTATCGTATTGATCCTCAAAATCCGAAATCAATTGGAAGTAACGATATCACATGTATTTATGAAAATCCGGGGGATTCAAACCTTTATATCGGCACCCAGGATGCAGGCCTGTTTATCTACAACAGAAATACCAATGACTTTATCTCGGTGGAAGCCAAACTGCAACAGGGACAAATAGTGCTTTCGAAATTTATTAAAGACATGTTGTCGACAACAGACGGGACCTTCTGGATTGCAACACAATTTGGAGGGTTACTAAGTTATAATCCAGCCGACTCAACCTTCCAACGCCCTGATTTTAGTACTCAAGATAGATTTCGAAACATAAATTGCCTGATTGAGGATAATGTCGGGAACCTCTGGCTGGGGACTCAATATGGATTGTATAAATGGTCTTCTGAGTTTCGGGAAGAAGGAAAACCTCCGGTATTGGTTAACTTCAACAACAGTACCTCTCAACCCAATATATCCGCTTTAACATTTGATGTTAAGGGTAATCTGTGGATTGGTACCCGGGGAAGAGGATTGTTTGTATATCATCCGAATTCTCAGAAACTAAAAAGCTATCGGAATAACGGCGCGATCAACTCTGTTGCTTCGAACCTTATATATGATATTGTTGAAACTACATCCGGAAATATTTGGATAGCCACCAATGATGGCTTGTGCCGCTACGATTCAGAGAAAGATAATTTTATTGTTTTTCGCAACCGGGAAAACGACTCAGAATCTATAAACAACAACGACATTTACTGTTTACTTAACGACAATTCAGGTATTTTATGGATCGGTACATTTACCGGAGGAATAAACAAACTCGATCCCAACCAATATCGTTTCCCAAAATATGAAACTTTTCATCCCAAAAAATCCAATCGAATTCAGGCAAAAGATGTCAGATCTGTTCATGTTAATGAGAATGGGGTACTTTGGTTGGGTACAGCAATAGGGCTGTTGGAAATTCATGGAACAGGATTATCCACAAATACTCCCACTATTGATGTTGTAAAAAAACATTTAAGCGGACAGTACATGGGAGCACTAACTTCCAATTCGGAAGGATTGATTGCGAAAGCCAGAGGAAACATTGTTCTGGTAAAAAGAGATGGTAAGATTATTGATTTTTCGAAACGTATTGAGCAAAAAACCGGCATCTATATTTCTCACTTTAATGGTTCGGTTACTGATGATTACGACAATATTTGGTTAGCCACGCCAAGTGGCTTGCTAAAATACAACGAACAGCAAAACACGTTTAAACTTTTTAATCCTATAGGCCCTGATAGCGAATCGCTACCATTAAATCCCGGCTCCATATTTTCCGATTATTCAGGAAAAATCTGGATAGGAACCTATAACGCCCTACTCTATACATTTGATATTCACACAGAAAAGTTCGAGCGAATATTTACAGGAGACACAGAAGACAGACAAACAAGTTTTAATAAAATTTTCTCAATATGTGAAACACAACCCAATAATTTGTGGTTTGGAACCGACCGGGGGTTGTACTTCCTTGATGTAAAAACTGGAAAAACCAAACGTTTTTTAGCCTCCGACGGGCTGGCAAATAACACTGTTTATGCAGTAGTTGCAGATAATAACGAAAAGGTTTGGTGCAGTACCAATATGGGCATATCGTGCTTTGATACAAAAACCAACTCATTTCATAACTATACCTACGAAGATGGATTACAAAATAATGAATTTAATGAAGGAACTTATTTTAAGGATAAGGATGGTATAATTTACATGGGAGGAATTGAAGGGCTTAATGTGTTTGATCCTGATAAAATTAAGCTGAATACTTTTGTCCCTCCTGTAGTTATTACTGAAATGGAAATTCAATATAAGAAAGTAACGCCCATATCTCATCCTAAAGTAACCAGCAAACAGATTAGCGAAACAAATTACCTGAGACTCAATTACAAGCAAAATGCTTTTAGTTTTAAGTTTACAGCGCTTAGCTACTCTCTGTCGAAAAAAAACAAATATAAATTTTCCCTTACCGAGATAGGCAAACAAGACAACTGGATTGAAGCCGGACATGAGAGAGATGCCAGTTATACCAATATATCTCCCGGAAACTATATATTTAAGGTAAAAGGATCGAATTCTGATGGGGTATGGAATGAAAAGCCCACTTCAATCACGATAATTATCCCTCCTCCCTACTGGCAAACCTGGTGGTTCCGTTTGCTAGTTATTCTTACTTTATTGGGACTTACTTTTCTGACATTTTATTTACGCGTCAGGAATATAAAGCAGCAAAAGAAAATACTGCAAAAGCAGGTAAATGAAAAAACCAAAGCTTTGGTGGTGCAAAAAGAGCGTATTGAGAGCCAAAACAAAAGACTACAGCAAAAGGCAGATGATATTAGCCAGAAAAACAAACTACTTAATGAGCAACATATCAGAATTCTTGATCAGCGCGATAAACTGCTCGAATTGAATGAAAAAGTTGAAGAAGCAAACAGAACCAAAATACATTTTTTCACAGGCATATCACACGAGTTAAGAACTCCGCTTACCTTAATTACAAGCCCGCTGAAAAATCTGATCGAGAATATTGAAACAACAAATACAAAAGAATTAAAACGTAAGCTGACAAATATTTATGTCAACTCATCGAAGCTGTTATTAATCGTTAATCAGTTACTCGATTTCAGAAAGGCAGAAACAAATAACACAGAAATGCATATCTCTGAAATTGATATGGTTTCTTTTGTATACAAAACGTCGTTGCTGTTTAACGAGCTGGCCAAACAAAAAAAGTTTCAGTTCAATTTCACCTCAGCTGCCGACCAGTTAACTGTGTATGTAGATACTGATAAGCTGGAAAAAATAATCTACAACATTTTATCAAATGCATTTAAATTTACTCCTCAAGGCGGAGAAATTAATGTGCACGTTTCCTGTTCCGAAGAAGAAAATAAGTTCGCTGTTTTGTCGATAAAAGATAATGGTGTAGGGATTGAAGAAAACAAGCTCCCGTTTATTTTCGAACAGTTTTATCAGCTAAAACAAACACAGAAATTACCCAATGCAGGTAGCGGACTTGGACTTGCTCTTGTTGCGAAATACATAGAACTTCATAAAGGAGATATTAAAGTAAAGAGCACACAGGGAGTGGGCTCCGAGTTCATTATTAAAATACCTGTAGGGAAAGATCATTTCGATGGTGATGTTGTTTTTGACAATCAGGAACACAATCAAAGAGAACTTCTGCAGGCAACAATTGGTGACTATATTCCAGTTTCCAACAACGATTTAACTGAATCGGGGAACAAGAATAAATCTACTTTACTTGTGATTGAAGACGATCACGATTTAAGAGCTTATATAAAAGAATTTCTTTCGGCACAATACAAAGTTGAAGAAGCTGAAAATGCAGAACAGGGTTTCCAACTGGCGACAACTAAAAATCCCGATGCAATAATTTGCGATGTTATGCTTCCCGACATGAATGGATTTAAGCTATGTTCAAAATTAAAATCTGAATTTCAGACCAGTCATCTGCCCATAATACTTCTTACATCGCTGGCTGATAAAGAAAGCCGGTTAAGCGGAATTAAATCGGGTGCTGATTATTTTATTTCCAAACCATTCGATTTAAAACATCTTGTACTAAGTATTGAAAACCTGATTGAAGGCAGACTACGACTCCAAAAGAAGTATAGCTTAACCGATCCGGACAACATAAACCAGGTTGTTAGCAATACAAAAGATCAATCTTTTCTGAAAGAGGCAATAAAAATTATCGACAAAAACATTATCGATTCGACTTTTAATGTAGAGTCTTTTTGCGAACAAATGGATCTGAGTCAGCCCCAATGCTACAGAAAAATTAAAGCCATAACCGGTTTAAATATCTCTGAATTTATTCGAAACACAAGGCTAAAAAAAGCATCAAAGATGTTAAAAACCGGAGAATATAAAATAAACGAAGTTGCCTACGAAACAGGTTTCAACGATCCGAATTACTTTACAAAATGTTTTACAAAATTATTTGGCGTAACACCAAGTGATTATATAAAATCGTAATCTGCTAATTTACCAGGTATTCTATTTCACTTTGCAATCACTGCGGCCCAATCAGGGAAGACAGCAACATTGATATCAAAAACCAAAGTCCCCCAAAAGTACATTAACAGCGTTGCCACAATAATACCGGCAATATTTAACAAGATTCCGGTTTTATCCATGTCTTTTACCCTGATTCGGTTAGTTCCGAAAACAATTGCATTGGGAGGCGTGGCTACCGGCAACATAAAAGCCAGCGAGGCTGCCAACGTTGCAGGAACCATTAACAGCAAGGGATTTATTTTTATAGTTGTGGAAAGCCCTGCAAGTATAGGTAAAATCATTTCGGTAGTTGCCGTATTTGAAGTCAATTCCGTTAGAAACGACATCATAGTTACATTGGCAAAGGTTAACACAATAGGCTCTACATCGGCCAGACCTGCCAACTGTTCACCAAACCATACCGACAATCCAGACTCTACAAATCCCTGTGCAAGAGCAAAACCGCCACCAAATAGAAGCACAATATTCCACGGAACCTTACGGGCTGTTTCCCAATTCATAATTCGTTCGCCTTTTTCTGTTTTTGACGGAAGAATAAAAAGTAAAATCGCAATAAATATGGCAACCGTACCATCATTTATATACGCTGGATTTTTAAACAATCCCGACCAACCCGGCACAACAAAATCCTGAATGGCAAATCCCGAACGAAATATCCATAAAAAAGCCAGTACCAGAAATAATATCAACACAATTTTCTCTTCCGGCTTTGCTTTTCCCAGCGAATTATATTCTTCCCGAAATTCATTTAAACGAATTTGCTTCCAGCTTTTTTTGGGTCTGTACATCAGAAACAATAAAAGCCAGCTTGATACAAACAACACAACTGTAACCGGAATGGCAAAAATAAACCAGCCGGCAAATGATATTTCTGTCATCTCGGGGAATATGATACTTACAATCCGGGCAAACGACAAATTGGGAGGAGTGCCAACCAACGTAGCAATTCCTCCTATCGATGCCGAATAGGCAATGCCAAGCAGTAAGCCAATTGAATACCGTTTTACTTTTTTTCGTCCTAAATTCTCCTCCAGCTTCAATATAATTGAAAGTGCGATTGGCACCATCATCATTGCTGTAGCAGTATTCGACATCCACATAGAAAGAAAAGAAGTAGCCAACATAAATCCCAGCAAAATCCGCCCCGGACTAACTCCAAATAATATTAGAATCCGAAGCGCAATTCGGCGGTGTAGGTTCCAGCGTTCCATGGCAAAGGCCATTAAAAAACCACCAATAAAAAGAAAGATCAGATGGTTAAAGTACATTGCCGAAATTGTTTTACCGTCGACTACACCAAACAATGGAAACAAAGCAACAGGAAGTAAAGCCGTAACAGCAAGCGGAACTGCCTCGGTAATCCACCATGCAGCCATTAATACGGCAATTGCAAATGTATAAGTAACTTTTCGGTTTTCCGGATCAAGGTCAGCAAAGAAAATGATTAATAAACTAATTATTGGGGCTAGAATTAAGGCTGCTTGCCGTGTCCGACTACTTCTTTTTTTTATAGATTCCGGCATCCTGTGAAAATAAAACGATTAATTATCTTCAAACGAGAACAAATTCCTCTGAACTTTAACCTATTAAATATAATAAAAGAATCGGGTTTCCCCAACTCCACTACTCAATGCAAACGGCATCCATACCGATTATTCGCGAAAGTATACGCATATATTGGAAGATAAAATATTTTTATCTTAACTTGTATGGCATAAAATATATTATTATGTACAAATACAAAGCAACAATTTCCAGGGTTGTAGACGGCGACACAATGGATATTGATATCGACTTAGGCTTTAAAATCACCACACACCAGCGAATCAGGTTGCAAGGCATAAATACTCCGGAAACGTACAATGTCAAAAAAGATTCGGAGGAATATAAAAAAGGGACCCTGGCAAAAGAATTTGTAATACAGCGAATTACCACCAACAATAATGAGGCAATTATTGAAACAGAAAAAGACACGGGAAAATACGGCAGGTATATTGCCACGGTATGGCTGGCTGATAATCCTGTTTCGTTAAACCAGGAATTGGTGGATAAAGGATTTGCCCAAAAAGTCAACTATTAATCTGGCAAAACCCTGCCCGCAAAAGTTTTAATCATTACGCTAACAGAAACAACATTTAGTTTAGAATGAGCCACATAAAAAAATTCGGAACTGCACCTGTATTTTTAACCGCTATTTCTACGATTTTAGGTGCCATACTCTTTTTACGCTTTGGATTTGCTGTTGGTACCCTGGGATTTTGGGGTGTTATCCTTATCATCCTTTTGGGCCATCTGGTTACTATTCCAACTGCCCTTGCTATTTCTGAAATTGCAACCAATAAAAGAGTTGAAGGAGGAGGAGAATATTTTATTATTTCGCGATCGTTCGGGCTAAATATTGGAGCGACCATTGGTCTTGCACTTTTTTTCTCTCAGGCAATCAGTGTGGCTTTTTATGTTATTGCATTTACCGAGTCGTTTGAATTCCTTTTTAACCATCTTCTTGAACAATATGGTTTTGTGCTTCCACGACAAGCGATTAGTTTGCCAGTTATGTTTGGTCTTGCAGTGCTTATTATAAAAAAAGGGGCCAATCTGGGCGTAAAAGCACTTTACGTAGTGGCTGCTGTATTATTGCTTTCTCTCATCCTGTTTTTTATGGGAACTTCTGAATTTGCCGAAACAAATACTTTTTCCCTGGCGAAAGCCGGAATTCGTAATTCCAAAGAGTTTTTTATTGTTTTTGCAATTATTTTTCCAGCCTTTACCGGAATGACTGCAGGCGTTGGGTTATCGGGTGATTTAAAAAAACCATCACGTTCCATTCCGTTAGGTACCATAATGGCCACTTTTTCCGGAATGATCATTTATTTTTTAATTGTGTACAAACTGGCCAACTCGGCAGCTGTAGAAGATTTGTTACAACATCAATTGATTATGGGAAAAATTGCACTTGGAGGAGCAATTGTAATACCACTGGGACTGGCTGCTTCAACCATTTCATCAGCTTTAGGCTCGGTTATGGTTGCCCCAAGAACCTTGCAGGCGCTGGCTCTTGACCACGCTTTCCCTTCAAAAAAAGTAAACAAATGGCTGGCACGCGCCAACGCATCCGATAACGAACCGAAAAATGCTTCACTGGTAACTTCTGTCATTGCAATAGTCTTTGTTGCTCTTGGCAATGTTAATGCAGTAGCATCAATTATTTCTATGTTTTTTATGGTTACCTACGGAGCATTGTGTCTTATATCCTTTTTGAATCATTTCGGTTCATCGCCATCGTACCGCCCCACTTTCCGTTCGCGTTGGTACATTTCGCTGGTTGGTTTTCTGGTTTCTATCTGGGTAATGTTTAAAATAAGTACACCCTACGCACTGCTTGCAGTTGGTGTAATGACACTCATTTATCTCTACATCAACCATTATCATAAAGACCGCAAAGGATTTGCTTCTATATTCGCCAATTCACTATTTCAACTGAACAGAAACCTGCAGGTGCAACTTCAAAAAAAGAAAAAAAGACTGGTACAAAACGAGTGGCGTCCGAGTGCAATTTGTATATCGAATGAGCCGGTAAGCACCAATAAAACATTTCAGTTACTTAACTGGATTTCGTATAAATATGGTTTTGGCACCTACTTGTATCTTATTGAAGATTATTACTCAAAAAGCTCGGTGGAACTGGCAGAGAACAAACTGGCAGAAATAATTGATGAAGTAAGTGAAATAGAAAATTATGTTTACCTCGATACAATTATTTCGCCTTCTTACACATCGGCAATTGCACAGGCCATTCAAATTCCGGGAGTAGCCGGAATGGAGAATAACATGATATTATTTGAATACAACAAAGAGAATCCGAAAAACCTGGGAAGGGTAATCGAAAATTTTGCCCTGGTAAACAGTGGTAATTTCGACATCTGCATTTTAGGAAACTCGGCAAAAATGATGGATATGCGTAACGGTATTCATATCTGGATTAATTCGTTCGATACCGAAAATGCCAACTTAATGATTCTGCTTAGTTTTATTATTCTGGGGCATCCTGATTTGAAAAAAACGCACATCGAAATCTTTGTGATTTGCCGTGAAGAACAAGTTGACTCAACAAAAAAGGAAATGAAAAAGCTTGTTTTGTCGGGCAGGTTACCCATAACTGAAAAGAATATCAAAATTATACTGCAAAAAGAAGGACAATCACCCAGAACCATTATTTCCAGTAAATCGGTTAATGCAGGATTAACTTTAATTGGCCTGCGCGAAGAAATGCTTAAACACGAAAAAGAAGAACTGTTTAACGGATATGAGGAGTTGGGTACAATTCTTTTTGTGCATTCGAAAAACCAAAAAGCTATTGAATAATTGACCGTTAGTAATCAATTCTATTCTTACAAAATGAATTATTTATAGAATGTTGAATCACCTGTAACAAATGAAGATGTTGTAAGGAGCGTTGTATAGCATGGTAGAACTAAAAATATTTTGTAACTTCCTCTGCTACCAATTTGTATTGTGAAAAACATGAACGACTTGAGTAAATTTATTACCGAACATACCGGATTAACAGAACAAACGCAATCCGAGATTTTTATTTCCTTACTCATCATTCTCTTTCTTTCGGTATTGCGTTTTCTGATTTTGCGGGTAGTTTGGCGCCAAACCTCCAATGTAAAAATCCGCTACCAGTGGAAACGCACTCTTTCTTTTATCATTCCATTTGTTACAATAATTTTGGTAGGCGCTGTTTGGTTACCGGCATTTGAACAATTTGGTGCTTTTTTAGGATTAGTTTCTGCCGGTTTGGCCATTGCATTAAAAGACCCGCTAACCAACCTTGCCGGCTGGTTTTTTATTCTCATGCGAAAACCCTTTGTTGTGGGCGACCGCATTCAAATTGGCGAAAACACGGGCGATATTATCGACATCAGATTGTTCCAGTTTACCATGCTCGAAATTGGGAATTGGGTTGATGCCGATCAAAGTACAGGGCGAATTATCCACCTTCCAAACGGAAAAGTTTTTCTTGAACCTCAGGCAAATTTCAGTTCGGGTTTTGAATATATATGGAATGAAATTAAAGTGAATATTACCTTTGAAAGTAACTGGGAAAAAGCCAAAACAATACTGGAGAATATTATCAACGAACATTCTGAAAATGTGGCGATAAAGGCAGAAAAAGAAATTCTGGAGGCCAGTAAAAATTATATGATCTATTACAAACACCTCACTCCAATAGTTTATACTGCAGTTAAAGAATTTGGGGTTAGACTAACTATCCGGTATTTATGCAATCCGCGGCAAAGGCGTGGCTCGGAAAATGAAATCTGGCTGAAAATACTACCTGCTTTTAATGCTGAAAAGAGTATTCAATTTGCTTATCCAACAACCCGGTTTTACAAGGCTGGCGAAAAAATACAGGAAAATTAACTTCTGCCCGGTTCTCATCCTACTAATCTCAAAATCTCTATATTTGTAACCTACATCAATTTTCAGCCATGAAAGGTTACATACAGATTTACACCGGAAACGGGAAAGGCAAAACCACTGCCGCATTCGGACTTGCACTACGGGCAGCAGGAGCAGCAAAAAAACGTTTATTGCCCAGTTTGTAAAAGGTAAAATCTATTCTGAAATTAAGGCTGTGAGAGAATATTTACCCGGAGTAGAAATTAAACAATATGGTTTGGGTTGTTTCATAGTAGATTCACCTACCCATGAAGACATTCGTGCAGCCCAAAATGGATTGGCTGAGGTAAAGAAAATTATTCGTTCCGAAAAATACGACCTGGTAATTTTGGATGAAATATTTATTGCACTTTTTTACAAGCTGATTCCCGATGACGAAATAATAAATATTATTCAGACAAAACCGGCACAAACTGAGCTCCTACTCACCGGAAGATATGCACCTGAGAAAATAGTGGAACTTGCCGATTTGGTAACAGAAATGAAAGAAGTAAAACATTATTACACCAATGGCATTGAAGCCAGGGAAGGAATTGAGTTTTAAGATTCCTTTTGACCAGACTTATAAAACACACCTCTTTCCTGACGAACAGCAATAATTTTATTTTCAGCTTCCAGAATATCCAAATACTTATTGATTTCGCTAATGTGTATACCCAATATTTTTTGTAAATCATCAAGCGTACAGGGTCTTCGCAAAATCGTCTCCAAAATTGCCGTTTCCACATCATTTCTGTACGATTGAATATTTTTTCGATCTGGCGATGCAGCAATTATTTCAACATTGTTTAATCCCCAAAAATCAATTACCTCCTGTAATTCCTGACGGGTAGCACCTCTTAAGTTTTCTACAGTTCCGGGGCGGTCCAGCGTATTTAACTGAACAGAGTCGGGCTGTATTCTTAAAATAGCCTTCTTTAATTCAGTAAGTTCATTTCTTGTGTTGTTATAACCGGGAAGTATTACAACTTCAAGCCATATTTTCCCTTCAAATACCTTGCTGAATGTAATTAATCCGTCAAGATATTTATCCTTGGTCAATCCTTTCGAAGGCCGGTTAATTAACTGAAACACTTCTTCTGTTGCTGCATCAAGCGAAGGAAGAACAACATCGGCTCTCAGCAGTATTTGCCTGATATTCTCTTCAAAAAGCAAAGTACCGTTTGTTAATACGGCAAGCGGAATACCCGGTTTATTTTGTTTTATAAAATCCAGAACTTCTCCTAAACAACTATTCAGTGTTGGTTCGCCCGAACCCGAGAAAGTAATATAATCAGGATCAGGATTATTGGAGAAATAGTGAGTTAGTTCGGCCTTTACCTGGTCTGTTTTTATATACTCCTGCCTTTCGAGTGTTAACTTTATAGTCTTCCCCACCTCGCAGTAAACACAATCAAGTGAACAGACTTTCTTCGGAACCAAATCCACACCCAGTGACATTCCTAAACGGCGCGAAGGAACCGGGCCAAATAAATAGTTATACATTTTTCTTTACGTTAGAAGCTATCCTAATTTCACCAGTTACCTGATTGGTACTACATTCATTTAATCTGTTCTAAAGATACTATTTCTGCCGCAACAAAATGAACTTATGATACATAATAAAAACAAGACCAATTCCAATACGCAACCTTATAACGATTATATGAATCTACATAAAAACGATTATCATGAAAAAAATTAGTGGCTTGCTGCTTTTTACTGTACTTATCCTGTTTGCTTGCAACAAAGAAAATAACTGGATTGAACTTGACATAGTTGAAACCGGGTGCATGAATGCTTGGGACGACTTTTATACAGGAGATAACGATTCCCGCGATGCAGTGCAAAGATACCTCAAACACAATGGTATCTCTGTTTATCGTGTTTATTCACATTCTTATTATGATGGCCCTGTTTGTTTAGCGTGTTATTGTCCTACCGGTCGTCTTATTGTCATTCAAATACCTGAGCAAGATCAGACAAAAGCCGAGCAACTAGGTTTTCAACGGGTTATAAACGGAGATTTTAATATCCCATAAAGCGAATAAATCTTGCCTGTTTAATCTTTATTCGGCACCAACTGCCAACCTGCCTCTCCTGCAATTAACTCATAAACTACTTTTCGAGTACCACCTGTGGCATTTGCATTTGTATCGCCTTCCAAAAAAACAGGAAATTCGTTTACCAGCTTTTTGTTCTCAATTTTAAATGTATTATGCCCCATAAATCCGTTAAATAATTCACCCTCCTCTTGTTCCTTTTTAGAGATAGCAGGAATATAAACGGGCGAAACACTTTTATCTTTGTTCGAAGCCCAACCGTACAAATTGGAGTAAGATCCCGATCCAACACTTCTGGTTTCCAGGTAAAGCTCCTCGAAACCATTACTATCCAAATCGGCTAAGAAAATATTTTTAACAGGATCAATACTTCCCAGGTTGAAGGTGTCGTTTACAGTATCATATTTTTTAGTAATTACCTTAACTTCATTCAAACTGGCACTTAACGAACGATCAATATGCACTTCAAATAATTTTCCTGTCTTTGTATTGAATTTCCTGGTCTCAACTTTTCCTGTCCCGTTTTCATTTCTTGCTGTTTTATTCCGCGAATGATCACAAGCCACCAATAAACTCATAATAAACAACACACAGTATATCTTAAATGATAAATGCATAGTCAAATTGTATAAAACTTTGCCACACAAAATAGTGAGATAAAACGAAGAACATTTATTCGTTTAATTAAAATCTGTTAAATGCCCTGCATTTCAAAACAATTCTTAATCTTATCAGTTATACACATATCGAATTTCCTGGATATTTAAATTCTGTTTCATTAAAGATCAAAGAAACTAATAAACAAAGGTCACCTGACTCAAAAAGGGGAAATAAACAAAAGCAAAATAATTTAATTTAAATCAGATGAGAAAGATATCTCTAATAACAAACAAGGTATTAGCAGGCCTTATTCTAATATTAATCTCAGGTTCTTTATTTGGGCAAGACTGGCAAACCGATTTCGAAAAAACAAAACAACTTGCAGCCTCCGAAAACAAGACGATTATTTTGATTTTTGCAGGTTCCGACTGGTGTGCTCCTTGTATGAAATTGGAAAAAGAGATCTGGCAGTCGGATGAATTTAAAGGCTATGCTAAAGACCATTATGTACTTTACAAAGCCGATTTTCCCCGAAAAAAGGCCAACCAAATTGACAGTGAACAGATAAAACAAAATAAAGAGCTCGCTGCAAAATATAACAAAAAAGGGTATTTCCCCTTTGTTGCTGTTATCGATAAAACCGGAAAAGTTTTAGGCGAAACGGGGTATAAGAAACTATCGCCGGGCGAATACATTAAACACCTTAATTCGTTTATCAACCAATGACAAGGTATTTCACAATCATATTGCTTATTACCTTTCTCGCATTTCAAAGTGTTGCGCAACAACCTTTTAAACGCACACTTAAATTAATGGGAAGCCGCTTTGACATAACGGTTGTGGCGAATAATGAAAGTGAGGCAAACCAATTCATTTATCTGGCTGTTGCCGAAATTTCGCGCATAGAAAAACTCATTTCTTCGTGGGATGCCAATTCTGAAACATCAAAAATAAATGCCAATGCAGGAATTAAGCCAGTTAGAATTTCGCCGGAACTTTTTCACCTAATCGAACGTGCCATCGGAATCTCAAAATTAACCGACGGGGCTTTTGATATTAGTTATGCATCGATGGACAAAATCTGGAAGTTCGATGGCAGCATGACAAAAATGCCATCGGAAGAAACCATAAAAGCATCGGTAGCCAGAGTGGGATTTAATAATATTGAGTTGGACAAAAATGCTTCAAGTGTTTTTCTTAAAAAAGTGGGAATGAAGATTGGTTTTGGTGCCATTGGCAAAGGTTATGCGGCCGACAAAGCCAAAGCTTTGTTAATGAAGGATGGAGTTTCAGCCGGAATAATTAATGCATCGGGCGACATGAATACCTGGGGAAAACAACCCGATGGTGAATATTGGAAAGTAGCCATTACCAATCCTATGAACAAGAACAAGGCTTTTGCCTTGTTACCCTTAAAAGAAGGTGCAGTGGTTACATCGGGAAACTACGAGAAGTATGTAAATTTTAACGGGAAACGTTATACTCACATTATTGACCCGCGAACCGGTTACCCTGCAAGTGGAATTATAAGCGTAACTGTTTTTGCACCACAGGCCGAACTCGCCGACGCCCTGGCAACTTCAATCTTTGTTATGGGTATTGATGTGGGTTTAGACCGAATTAATCAACTACCTAAAACAGAATGTATCATCATCGACGATAAAGGAAAGATCTATAAATCAGAAAATATTGAAATAAAACCAGAATGAAAAAAAGATTATTTGTATTAGCAGCGCTTGGGTTGCTTTTATTTAGTTCGTGCACCGTATTGCATGAGTACGAAAAAGTGAATATAAACGACAAAGACATGGCCCTTAGCGATAGACACATCGACAAATTCCAAACTACTTTTCAATCGTATCGCGAAGCTGCATCGGGAGCAAATGGTGGAAAAACCGGTGGCGGCTGCGGTTGTAATTAAACAAGAAACAAATGAGAATTTTTATAGCAATACTACTGGGATTTTCTGTAACTGTTACCAAAGCACAAGAAAGTCCAAAAGATGAATCGGGCAGCTACAAAAAACGGGTGCTGGAAAACACTGAAATTGACGTGCTGCTTAATTATTACTCGCAGGATGGCGAAAACGCTGCAGTATCGGGAGGAAAAGGAACGGAAGAACTAACTGACTTTTCTCCCTCAATTGTTGTTTCAATTCCGTTAAACGACGATGATGTACTCTCCATTAGCGGAAACATTTCAGCCTACACATCTGCATCATCCAGTAATATCGATCCCTTCGACGGTAATCAACCGGCCAATCCGTTTGTTGCCAGCAGCGGGGCATCGAAATCTGATGTCTGGTCAAATGTAATTGGAACGTACAGCCACAGCTCCGACGACCGCAACCAAATCTGGTCGGCAAACTTATCGGTGTCAAACGAATTCGATTACAATTCGGTTGGATTTGGAGGCAGCTACACCCACCTGTTTAACGAAAAGAATACTGAAATAAGCTTTCACGGAAATGTTTATATCGACACCTGGAGAATAATCTATCCGCGAGAATTAAGGCCTTTTGAAACAGGTGGCGACGGACTGAATGATTTTTTGTTTGGAAAAAATGAAATTACCGGAAATACAAATTACAATCCTGTATTTAACGAGCTCAGCGACAAAGGCAGAAACTCCTACTCTGCCGGCCTAAATGTTTCACAGGTATTATCAGAGCGTTTGCAGGGAATGCTTTCTGCCGATGTAATTATGCAAAACGGACAGTTATCAACACCTTTTCACCGCGTATATTTCAGCGATTATGCAGACTCATTTATCGATAATTTTCATTTGGCCGATGATATTGAACGCTTGCCCGATTCCCGGTTAAAAATTGCAGTTGGCGGCAGGTTGAATTATTTTGTGAACGAATGGATTTCCGTACGGACTTATTACCGCTACTATACCGACGATTGGGGAATTAATTCGAACACAGCCAGCATTGAACTGCCCGTAAAAATTACCGACAAGTTTACGCTTTACCCCTCGTACCGTTTTTACAATCAGACTGCTGCCGACTATTTTGCCCCTTATAACACGCACCTGTCAACAGAAAAGTTTTATACCTCAGATTACGATTTGTCGGAGTTTAACGCTAACAATTATGGTTTCGGAATAAGTTATACCGACATTTTTACTTCTGGCCATATTTGGAAATTCGGATTGAAAAGTATTGATTTAAAGTACAGCAATTATTCCCGTAATTCAGCTTTTAAAGCGTCAATTATTTCATTTGGGGTAAAATTTGTGATGGATTAATTACAATTTTGCCGGAGAATAAGTACATGAAATTCAGAATACACAAATAGCTGGTAAAAGGCAAAAAGTACAAACCTTTCAAATAATATCGGAAAGGTTTGTACTCTAGTTGAATAAATATTTTAATCAAGCGTTCCCTGCTCTGCTTGTTCAATCATCGTTTCGTTAGCAGTAATAAAGACTTCAACCCGGCGGTTTTGACGACGGCCTTCTGCAGTTGAATTGTCGGCTACAGGCTGATCATAAGCCATCCCTGTTGCAGTCATTCTGTTTCCCTGAATTCCATTTTGTGTTAAAAAATAGACTACAGATTGCGCCCTTTCCATTGATAAACGTTCATTTATTTCCCGCGATCCGGTATTGTCGGTATGTCCGTAGATGGTTACATCGGTTTCAGGATTGTTTTTTAACGAACTGGCAAAATCGGTTAATGCTAATTTCGATCCGGCACTTAAATCCGCCTTTCCTGTTGCAAATAAAATTCCACTGTCGAAGGTTACTTTAATTGCCTGCAGATTATTAACATCGGTTACGGTTTCTACTTTAGCTCCCTCAATCTTTTCAAGTTCAGCTTTTTGCTTATCCATCTTTTTTCCTACCAGCACTCCTGCCGATGCACCAACAGCTGTACCTACTGCTGCACCGATTGCTGCTCCTTTTCCCTTTCCAAACAATGCGCCAACTCCTGCTCCAACGGCAGCACCTCCACCTGCACCAAGCAATCCTCCTTTGGTGGTATTATTCATACTTGCACATCCACCCATAATTATAGCCATGCTAACTATAACTGCAATAAAAACATTGGTTTTTTTCATTTAATTATAATTTAAATTTTTCAGTAATATTCAAGAACGGTCCGGCTTTTGCCATCAGTTAAGAAACTCGCTTATAATAACTTTCTTGTATGGAAATATCTTTATATGCTCGTTTCATTCTGTTTTTTTTATTAATACTTTTCTATAATACAATCATACACCAAACTATGTTCTCGCATAAATTAAAATTTAATTATGCATTGTAAGTTTGACTGTAGAAAGTAACTAGTTGGTAAGAACTTCGACAAGTACCAATCCAACTAATTCTCAGGAGAAACCTGGTTAATGAATAATTCTATCAAAAAAAAACCTCCTATCCGATAACGGATAAGAGGTCTGTATAGTATGGTTTGATTAGATCAATTTTATACCACTTGTACTGCATCCACTATCTCCTGGCCTTTTTTTATAGCCTCAAGGTTAAGTGGAATAAGTTTGTGATAACGTTCAGGGAGAGATTTTTCCAATCCTTTTTCTACGTTATCAAGTGTAAGAATAGGACGTACTTTCAGGTAACTGCCAAATACAATCATATTAAAAACCTTAGGGTTCCCCATTTCAACGGCAGTTTTTGTTCCTTCTACTTTATAAATATTAATATCAGTACGAGTAGGAGGAGTAACAATCCCATTGGGATCGTACAACAAGGTACCTCCCGTTTTAACAGATTTCTCAAACTTATCCATACTTTGTTGGTTCAGGATAATAGCTGTATCAAATTCCTGTAAAATAGGTGAACTGATACGGGTATCGCTAATTATAACCGTTACGTTGGCAGTACCTCCGCGCATTTCAGGTCCGTACGACGGAAACCAGGTTACTTCCTTGTCTTCCATAATACCAGAGTAAGCCAAAATTTTACCCATCGAAAGGACACCCTGTCCGCCAAATCCGGCAATTATCATTTCTTCTGTCATAGCTTCAATTTTTTAATTTTCCGAATTTTCACCTTTAACACTATCTTTCATATCGCCCAGCGGATAATAAGGGATCATGTTTTCTGCCATCCAGTTGTTTGCAGCAACCGGAGTCATTTTCCAGCCCGAATTACAGGTAGAAACTACCTCAACAAACGAAGTTCCTTTTTTATCCAACACGTTCTGAATTGCTTTTTTTAACGAACGTTTCAACTTACGCGCTGCAGGTGCAGTATGCGCTGCCTGACGTGTTACATACGATGTTCCGGGCAGTTGTGCAATCAGGTTGGTAATTTTCATCGGGTATCCGTTCAAATCAACATTTCGGCCATAAGGCGTTGTTGCCGTAACCATACCTTCCAATGTGGTTGGTGCCATCTGACCACCAGTCATCCCGTAAATTCCGTTATTTATAAATATCACAAGAATATTCTCTCCGCGATTACAAGCATGCATAATTTCGGCAGCACCAATTGATGCCAAATCACCGTCGCCCTGGTAAGTAAAAACAAAGTTATCGGGATTGATACGTGCTACACCTGTTGCTACTGCAGGAGCACGTCCGTGAGCCGCTTCCTGCCAGTCAATATCGATATAATTATAAGCAAACACAGCACAGCCTACCGGTGCAATACCAACAGCTTTTTCCTGAATGCCCATTTCTTCAATTAACTCGGCCATTATTTTATGCACCACACCGTGGGTACATCCCGGGCAATAATGCATTACATCGTCGTTTAGTACAGTCGATTTACCGTAAACCAGATTTTCCGGTTTTATAATTTCATTTATATCCATAACTTCCGGTTTAGTAACTTCTTTTAACTCCATAATTTAACTCCCACGAAAATTTATCTTCCAGTGCAGCAACTACTTCTGTTGGTGTTGGAATAATTCCTCCCATTCTTCCAAAGTGGTCTACCCGGGCATTACTTCCTGCTTCGTAAACAGCCAGTTTAATGTCTTCTACCATTTGTCCGGCACTCATTTCAATCGATAAAAATCCCTGTGCTTTACGAGCCAGTTCTTTAATTATCTTTTTCGGGAAAGGGTAAAGCGTAATTGGCCGTAACAATCCAACTTTTAATCCCTTGGCACGTGCAATTTCAACTGCTTTCTGGCAAACTCTCGATGATGTACCAAAGGCTACCAGAACAAAGTCGGCATCGTCGCACTGAATGGCTTCGTAACGTACCTCTTCTTCCTCAAGTTTCCTGTATTTCTCCTGGAAACGAAGGTTATTGGCTTCCATAATATCAGAATCCATTTCGAGCGAGGTAACAATATTTTTCTTACGCGTTTTAGGTTTTCCAAGCGTAGCCCAATCTCCGCATAGTTCTTCTATTTCTTCTTTCGTTCTGCGTGGTTTGAAATCGGCCAATTCCACTTTTTCCATCATCTGACCAATTGCACCGTCCGCAAGAATCATGGCCGGATTACGGTATTTAAATGCCAATTCGAATCCTAAATCCACAAAATCGTTCATTTCCTGTACAGATGAAGGTGCCAGAACAATTAGTTTATAATCGCCATGACCGCCACCTTTTACCGTTTGAAAATAGTCGGCCTGCGATGGCTGGATGGTTCCCAACCCCGGGCCACCACGTTGAATATTTACCAACAAACATGGTAATTCGGCTCCGGCAATGTACGAAATACCTTCGGCCATTAAACTCACTCCCGGACTCGAAGAGGATGTCATCACCTTTTTACCGCAACCTGCAGCACCATAAACCATGTTAATGGAAGCCACTTCGCTTTCTGCCTGAAGAACTACCATTCCGGTTTCGTTCCACGGCTGACGTGCCATTAGTGTTTCCATCACTTCCGACTGAGGTGTTATGGGATAGCCAAAATAGCCGTCGCATCCGCAACGAATGGCAGCCTCGGCCAACACCTCGTTTCCTTTCATTAATCTAACTTCTCCCATATTTTAATTTTTTATTGTCGATTGCTTATTTATTATTACAGCAGCAAGGCGTGCAATAATCAATAATGATTAATAAATAAAGAATGATTAGCTTGCCTTAACGCGATAAATCGTTATACACGTATCAGGACAAACAACACCGCAATTTGCACAGCCTATACAAGCATCCGGGTCTTTCATATACGAATAATGATACCCTTTGCTGTTCACCTCTTTATGAAGCGCTAAAACATCGTGCGGACAAGCTTCAACACACAAGCTGCAACCTTTACAACCCTCTTTATCAACAACAACTGCTCCTTTTACCTTTGCCATATTTAGTAGATTTTCTAACAAATTTAATAATCTGATCGAAGCAAAAAACCCATAAAAATCAGGTTCTAAAACTTTTATAATTAGCGGTTTGAGTTCTTTACAGAAAGAGGCTTTTTACTTTCAGATTCCAATTTTATCACATTAAATATTTTGAGATTTTTCTCTAAAAGCAAATATATTTTTTACAACATATAATGTGTGCAACTATTGTTGCGTATTGCAGACTATTGATTCAATGTAGTTGAAAAGTCGACATTCGTACGATTTTCCACTCCTTTAAACAAAAGACATCAATAACATTTGGCGTTAATGAAGCTCCTCCCAACAAGGTGCGGGGAATTTATCAAATGAGATCCCTCATCTGTCACTCGGGATCAATTCGGCTAAATAATTTTGAATAACCAAATCATAGCCTCTCTGATTTAAGACCATTATTGATTTTGGGAATTAGCCTATAATATTTGATTGTACTCTACAATTTATACAAAATTCGAGTGAGGATGTTTCGGTGGATACCGAGGTACGAAGCAATATGCTGGCGCTGTAATTTTTGTGCAAGATCAGGGTACTCTTCAAAAAATTTACGAATACGCTGCTCTGCATTCAGTGATTGAAATGAGTGAATACGATCCATGGCCTGAATATAACTTTCTTCGGCCAATATACGTACCGTGCGTTCAAATTTATGACTCGTATCTAACAAGGTTTTAAATTCATCCTTTTCAATATAAATCATTTTCGAGTCTTCATAAGCACGAATAGCTTCAGAAGAATTTTTGCCTAGCACAAACCCACGGTGATTACTTACAATAAAATTATTGGGAGGGAAAAAAAATCGTGAAACCCATTCAGTTCCATTATCTGAAAGATAAGAAGCATACAAAAGACCATCGGTTAACAAGCCAATTTTATTGTTCTTTTCACCGTAATCGATAAACAATTCACCTTTTGACAGAACAACGGGTTCGTTTTTTAAATTAAAAACATCAATTAAGTCCAGCGTATGTTCAAATCGGGAAATTATTTTCTTCTGATCCATAGTATACAGAATAATCAACTTTCCGGAACAGTAACATTTTAAAGGCAAATATCAAAGAGAGAAACCTGTTTTTTATTTGACCGGATTTCTCTCTTCTTTCAAAATGATACTTCAGGATTAGTTCTTAAAGTATTCGTTAAACAATCTCAATCTTTCATCGAGCGCGGCAAACTGACTGTGTTGAACAAAAGAAACACAGGCTCTGATTCCTTCTTCGTCGCTGCCGGTATTATCTAATGCAATGGCACTAACTCCATAAAACAACAAATTAGCAACCAAATCATTCCCGGACATTCCCGGATAACAGATGGTAAAATAAAAACCATCGGCAATTGGCACATCAATATCTTCTTTATATACAATATCGAAACCATTTTTTAAGAACAGAGCTTTCATTTGTTTGGCTCTTTCGCCATAATCTTTTACACCTTCAACAAAATTAAACGAGCCTTCGTTAGCTGCTTTTAGCATAGCTGCAAGGGCATACTGTGCCGAATGACTGGTTCCTGATGAAAGGGAATACAACAAACGCAAGGTAATTGTTGCACCAAACGATGTTCCTTTAAAACGCTCCTGCAAATCGGGGTAATCGCGTTGAAACAATTTATCTGAAATAGCCATTATTCCGATTCGCTGCCCCGCATACGAAAAGATTTTGGAACTTGAAATAAACAGTACGTAATTATCGGTGTAATTGGCAACAGATGGCTGGTAAGGAGCCATACCCGGCTTCGAAATATCGGTTCTGAAATCCATGCCAAAATACGCCAGGTCTTCCATTACAATAACATCGTACTTATTTGCCAGTTCGCCAATAATTTTTAATTCTTCGTTGTTAAAACAAATCCACGACGGATTATTCGGATTGGAATACACAATGGAGTGAATATTTCCTTTAGAAAGTATACTTTCCAGCTTAGCTCTTAATTTCTCCCCTCTGAAGTTAAATACATCAAACGTTTCGTAGTTCAGGCCAAGTACCATCATTTGCTGCTTTTGCACCGGGAAACCCGGATCAATAAACAACAATGTATCTTTGTTTTTATCAACATGTCCGGCTGCCATAAATGCAGCATAAGTTCCCTGCATCGATCCGGTTGTTGGAATACAACCTGCTGCTGCCACATCAATGTTTAAAAAGTTTTTAATAAACTTTGAAGCCTCAGCTTTTAATGGTTTAATACCATCAACCATGGGGTAAACAGCAGCCACTCCATTGTCGAGCGCTTCTTTTTCAGCTTCCACACCTACTTTTGCAGGAGGTAATCCCGGAACTCCCATTTCCATTCGGACGTACTTAAAACCCGATGCTTCTTCAACCGCATTTACCAATGCAACAATTTCGCGAATCGAAGCTTTGCCCACGTCAGGAATACGTAGTTCCTGTATCTTTTTTTCTACAAGAGATTTATCTAGAGGAGAATTGTTCATTTCAGAAAAGTTCAAAGTTTAAGGTTCAGAGTTTAATGTCCCCCGAACCTCGTTCAAAATGATCTGCTATTCAACAAAAACATGGTTTGCACAGAACTTGATTCTTGCCCACCGCCGGTTGAAATAACAAGTATATAAAAGTATCCTTCTAAAATCCGAAATCAGGTTTAATTTGCTCAACCCAGGCGGCAATACGTTCCTGGGTAAGTTCAGATTCAAAATCTTCATCAATGGGCAAACCTATAAATTTACCATCAACCACAGCTTCCGATTCATCAAACTCGTAACCTTCTGTATCAACCGGACCAACCAACATGGCTCCGTTTTTCATTAACTCTTTACCCAACAAACCAATGTGATCGACAAATGCATGCGCATAAGTAACATGGTCGCCTAATCCAAAAATTGCTACAGTTTTTTCGCTGTAATCAACCTTTGAAATTTCGGGCATAAATTTTCCCCAGTCATTCGATGAATAATCAGAATCCCAGGTATCTTTTCCAACTGTTGAAAGACCAAATATAAGTTTGTCGTATTTTTTTAAATCTTCTGCCGTTGCATCTTTTACTGCTACCATATCTACATTGTTTTCGCCAATGGCAGCCTTAATTGCATCGGCTACACGGTTTACCGAACCGCCAACCGGACCATAAAAAATTGCTATTTTGCTCATATCTTTATGTTTATATAATTACTGATTATGTAAATTTCCTTTTATGTACTCTCCTAATATTGAGAGGCTCGAAGCACTTTTTAATACCTGGTGAATCGCTCTGTCGTAATTTTCACTCTTTTCCCATTCAATATCTACATGGAAGGTATATTCGTTTGGTTTTCCAATTTTTGGCACCGACTGAATTTTAGTCAGGTTAATCTCATTTTCTGCAAATGTATTTAACACCCTTGCCAAAGCGCCGTAAAAGTGCCCCACTTCAAAACACACCGACGCTTTATTTGTTCCAGCCGTTGGATTTCCGTGTTTTGAGAGAATTAAAAATCGCGTATAATTTTTCTTGTTTGTTTCAATACCTGTATCTAAAACCGATAAGCCATACAGTTCTGCCGAACGCAGATTACCAATAGAAGCAGCATTGGTAAGCTTCTCTTCATGCACTAATTTTGAAGAGGCTGCAGTATCAAGATTTTCATGAAGTTGTGCCTTTGGATAAAACTGCTCGATGTATTCCATGCACTGTCTCAACGCAATGGGATGCGAATGAATATGTTCGATATCTTCGGATTTTACACCTTCGTTTACCAGCAAATTCATTGAAATATGCAAATAAATTTCGCCAATAATACGTAAATGGTAATCGCGTATTAGCTGGTAATTGTTTAACAAACTGCCGGCAATTGAATTTTCGATTGCCATTACAGCATAATCAACCTTATCTGAATCGATGTATTCGCAAACAGTTGTAAATGTCTTACATTCAACAATCTCAACTTCCTCATCAAAATATTTCCGTGCGGCATCTTCGTGAAAAGATCCTGCTATTCCCTGTACTGCTATCCGTTTCATATTATAAATTAACTACACCCAAAGATATAAATAATGAATTTAGATTATGGATTTTGACCAGTATTGAAGCGAAATTTAAAATTACAAGCGATAAAGCTCATCGGCTCTCAATAACTCTGTTTGGTGTTTTTGCAACATTTCAACACAGCGTTGAACCCGGGTCGGGCGGATTACAGTTACCGCTCCCTCCTCGTTCATCGAAAATGCATACATGTATTCAATAAACACCTCTTCTTCCTGTAGAATACCTAAAAGCTTCGATAAACTACCTGCCTTATTTGGAGTTTTTGCCAAAACCACATCGGTAGTTTGTACCGAGAAATCATTTTGTTTTAACGTATTGCAAGCTTTATCAGGGTCGGAAACAATCATTCTCAATATTCCAAAATCGGATGTGTCGGCTATGGTAAATGCAGAAATATTTACTCCGGCTTCGCCTAAAATTTGGGTAACTTCGTTTAATCTTCCGGATTTATTTTCAAGAAAAACAGATACTTGTTTTATAATCATCGCTTTAAAATTGTTAGTTTTTATTCTATTCGACTAATCACCGGTGAGTGTTATTTGTATTATCCAAAT
Organism: uncultured Draconibacterium sp.; assembly: GCA_947492175.1. Classification (GTDB taxonomy): domain Bacteria; phylum Bacteroidota; class Bacteroidia; order Bacteroidales; family Prolixibacteraceae; genus Draconibacterium. Next base: position 186,290 of record CANLMQ010000006.1, read on the forward strand.
AACAAAACTCATGCTTGTAAGATGGCTTTATATATTTCGGTTATCAATTACACGCTTTGCCTTTCCGGCCGTGCGTTCAATTGTTTTCGGCTCAACCAGTTTTACATCTACCGAAATCCCCAGTAAACTTTGAATATTGTGTTTAATCTTCTTTTTCAAACCTTCCAGCTGGCGCACCTCATCCGAGAAAAACTGCTCCTGTACTTCCACCATCAACTTCAATACATCCAGTGTGCCTTCGCGTTCAACAATCAATAAATAATGCGGTTCGGTTTCACTCATATCGAGCAATACTGTTTCAATTTGCGACGGGAATACATTCACACCACGAATAATCAACATATCATCGCTGCGGCCTTTGCATTTTTCCATCCGAACCAGGGTACGTCCGCACTCACATTTGTAGTAAATCAACCGGGTTAAATCGCGCGTACGGTAACGAAGTATTGGAATTCCTTCTTTGGTAACCGTTGAAAAAACCAACTCCCCTATTTCTCCCGGCTCAACAGGTTCCAGGGTTTCAGGATTAATTATTTCAGGAATAAAATGGTCTTCGTTAACATGCATTCCAGCCTGTTGCTCGCATTCACACGAAACTCCCGGACCAATAACTTCGCTCAATCCATAAATATCGATGGCTTTAAGTTTAAGTTTGGCTTCTATTTCTTTACGCATGCTTTCACTCCATGGCTCGGCACCAAAAATTCCAACGCGTAATTTCAAATCGTCAGGGTTAATTCCCATGTCAGTCATAATCTCGGACAAAAACAAAGCATACGATGGAGTACAGGCAATTACCGAAGTTCCAAAGTCCTGCATCAGCTGGATTTGTTTTTGCGTATTTCCACCTGAAATAGGAATTACGGTTGCCCCCAGATTTTCTGTTCCGTAATGCATTCCCAAACCACCTGTAAACAAGCCGTAACCATAAGCTACCTGAACGATATCGTTCCTGCTAACGCCCGCCATACACAAAGTCCGGGTAACCACATCGGCCCACATGTTTAAATCGTTACGGGTGTACCCAACTACGGTTGGTTTCCCGGTTGTTCCCGAACTTGCATGCACACGAACAATCTCACTCATTGGAACGGTAAACATTCCAAAAGGATAATTATCGCGTAAATCGGTTTTATTGGTAAATGGTAAATTCTTTAAATCGTCGATTGAACGCACATCGCCAGGCAACATTCCAATCTCCTGCATTTTTGAACGATAACTGGGAATATTATGGAAAATACGCTGGACAGTTTGTTTTAATCTTTCACTTTGAATGGCAGCCATCTCATCGCGCGATGCACATTCAATTTTTTCATTCCAAATCATATAAATGTTTTGATTTCTGGTTTTTAATTTTTGAATTCCGCAAATTTCCTCTGTTTCGGAACCATCATTATGGGGCACAAATCATCTGCGGGATATTTGGTCTTATTTTCCGTATACGGATTTATCGTCTAAAATATGTACATGATTTACTTCCAACCTTCTTTTTGCCTCTAAAACATCAGGAACCTCCAGCAATAAAATGGCCATGTTATTTTCAGAAATCAAACGGGTATAAGCACTGTCGATGTGAATACCTGAACGTGCAATTTTAACAAGCAATTCATCAAGCCCTCCCGTTTCATCCTTCATTTCAAGCGCAATTACTTCGTGCATAGTAACTGAATTACCATTGTCGGCCAATACCTTATAGGCTTTCTCGGGCTGATCGACCAGAAGATTCAATACTCCCCAACCATGCGCCATATTGTTCAATGTTAATGAGCGAATATTGATCGTTTCTTTTTTCAAAAGACTGGTAATAGATTCGAAATGTGATATTTTATTTTCCAGAAAAATGGATATTTCAAATGCCATAATGATAGTTTTACTGATTTTTAAAAATTGTCTTTTGTAAATTTAGTAGTATTCTTTAAAAGATTTTATTGTACTACTATATATTTATACTGTTTTTAGAGAACAAGCCTGTATTTACTTATATCCGGAGAGTGTTTTTACGCTACTTTATTCCTTTATAACATGCCACAAGGTGTTCGTCGGAAGTTTTTTCCGTAAACAAAGACACAACTACCAAAACAAAAATTGAAACGGGCATGGCAATTACAATCGGATCAATAATCATCCAGGGAAATTCGCTTGCAAGTGTTGGTTTTCCAAAAATTGCCTGACAAATACCCAGAGGTTCCGACTCTTTAAGGTGCATAAACCCTAACGCAAAAACACTTGCCAACAATCCGGAAACAATACTCCACAACGCAGCTTGTTTTGTAACTCTTTTCCAGTACAGAGCCCCAAAATAAACCGGCAAAAATGTAGCAGCACATATTCCAAAGAAAATAGCTGTACCTCGAGCAATAATACTACCCGGCAATTTATAACCGATTATAATACTAACTAAAATAGCCACAATAATTCCAATTTTAGAAATTATCATCGAGTCGATTTTCTTATTCGGAAATACATTTTCGATAAAATCACGTCCCAGAGAAGTTCCCATGGCGTGGAATTGCGAACTCAGCGTCGACATTCCGGCTGATAACAATGCCAGCATAAACAAGTAAACAAACCACTCGGGCATGGCAGCACTAATATATTCCGGAATTATTAAATCTACATTTCCGTTTGCCATTTGAATAGCCAACTGCCCCGATTCGTTATAAAAGAAAAGGTTGGTTAAAGCACCGACAGTATACACAAAACCGGTAGCAACAAAAATGAAAATTCCGCCTATTAAAACAGCGCGATTTAGTTCGCGATTACTTTTAACCGTCATAAAACGCACCACAAGCTGCGGTTGTGCCAAAACACCAATTCCAACCCCCAAAAGAATATTGGTTGTTAAAGCCCACCACCATCCGGAATTCATTTTTGGGAAAGCGGTCCACCCCGCATGTCCTTTCGCAATCAGGCTTTCAGGAACCAGGTTTGCCATATTCGTTAGAGCTTCGTGCGCTGCAGTAACACCACCTAGCTTTATATAGGTTACAATCAACAAAAAGAACAGACTTAAAAACATCACTGATCCCTGCAAGGCATCGGTGTACATAACTCCTTTTAAACCTCCGGCTATAACATAGGCTGCAATAATTATCGAGAAAAAAGTAAGAGCCAGCGAAAAATCGATTTCAAAAATACTTTCGATAAAACGGGCACCACCTATTAACACCACTGCAGCATAAAGCGGCATGGAAATAAAAATAATTGCACCACTGATAATTTGTATCTTTTTTGATTGAAAGCGGTTTCCTAAAAATTCGGGGAAAGTATGGGCATCAAGGTTATGCCCCATTTTTCGGGTAACCCGTCCGAAAAAGATAAATGCAATAAAGACCCCGATGATAATATTTAAGGCTGTCAGCCAGATAAGTCCCATCCCGTACACTCCGGCAATTCCTCCAAAACCAATAATTGCAGAGGTTGAAATAAACGTAGCACCATACGACATTGCCATTACGAAAGGGTGAATATCGCGACCTGCCAATAAATAATCTTTTGCACTTTTGGTTTGTTTATACCCCCGGTATCCCAGAAAAGCTATTGCCAGCAGATAAATAACAACTACCAATCCTAAAGTGAATGTATTCATAATTGTTATCTCTTAAATGTTAGTTTGTTCTTCTTTACTCTCCCAATCCAGATCTTTCTGAATTTCGTCAATATCGGTTTCCCTTCCTTTGTTCCAGTTAATCATCCCGTATACAACACAGGCTAATAATCCCAGTATTGCCAAAAGATATCCGAGATAAATACCCGGGTCGTCTATTCCTAGCATGCTATTTAGTTTTATAGGTTTCCGTAAACTTTTTGGTCTTCGAGGGTATTTATTCCGCTATCATTCAGCTTCCTAACGGACTCTTCATAATCATCTACATTCAATACAAGAATTGCAGTTTGTGATTCCTGAATAATACGCCCAAGTGCATTGTTAAAATTAACTCCGGCATGTGCAACCTGCATCAGCAGATCATCTAAACCGCCCGCTTCGTCTTTCATTTCAAGTGCTATTACTTTTCGTAATGCAACCGAAACGCCTTTCTCCGAAAGTGCTTTATAAGCTTTTTCAGGATTATCAACCAGCAGATTGAGAATTCCCCAACCATTTGCAGTATCGTTAATCGCCATTGTACGGATATTGATATTACTGTTTTTCAAAACATTGGTAATCCGTTCAAAATGTCCGATCCTATTTTCCAGAAATATTGAAATTTCGTATGCCATTTTAGTTTTAAGTTTGATGTATAACGGTAGTTACTGTCAGCAATTCGCATTGAATCTGTAAACTGACATTTGTACATTTTTTTCTAATTCAAGCCATTAATACGTTTGTCGGCTACGCGAACAGCTTTTCCTTCCGATTTTGGAATGGAACCCGCTTCAACCAGTTTCACAATAGGTTTAGCCAGTACTTCATCGCGAATTTGTGCAGTAATTTTTTTGGTTAACTGATCCAACCGTCGGATATCTCCTCTAAACCAATCTGATTTTACTTCCACTTCCACTACCATTTCGTCGGCACCATTCATGGTTTCAAGAGTAATTAAATAATCTGATCCAACCTCAGGAATTTTCATCAATACACCTTCAATCTGCATTGGAAATACATTACAACCTTTAATGATAAACATGTCATCCGAGCGCCCTGTAATGCGATCAATTCGACGATGCATTCTGCCACATTCGCATTTACCTGGAATAATCCGTGTAATATCGCGGGTACGATAGCGGATTAACGGCATCGCCTGGCGATCGAGTGTAGTCATTACCAATTCGCCGTATTCACCATCAGGCACAGGCTCCAAAGTATCAGGATTAACAATTTCAACAATATAGGCATCTTCCCAAATGTGCAAACCATTTTGGTGCGTGCACTCAAAAGCTACACCCGGCCCGTTCATTTCCGATAATCCAAACGAATTAAAAGCACGCACACCAAACATATCTTCAATGCGCTTCCGCTGTGCATCTGTGTGAGGTTCGGCTCCAATCACCAATGTTTTTAACCGGGTATCTTTTTTCGGATCGAGCCCAACCGATTGAAACACTTCGTACAGGCGCCCCAAATAACTCGGAATGGCATGAGCTGCTGTGGTTCCGTAATCCTGCATTAATTTAATCTGACGCAAACTGTTACCTGCACCTGCCGGAATACTTAAAGCTCCCAGCGTTTCAATTCCGTACTGAAATCCTAACCCCCCGGTAAAAAGTCCGTAACCACAAATATTTTGAAAAACATCGGTATCCCGAATTCCTGCACAAAATAAAGAACGAGCCATTAAATTGGCCCACGATTTCAGGTCGTGCCTGTTGTGAAAAATTACGGTTGGATTACCTGTTGTTCCACTGGAACTGTGCAAACGAATTATATCTTTTTTGGGTAGCGTTAGAAATCCGTAAGGAAAGTTTTCGCGCAAATCCTGCTTTGTTGTAAAAGGCAAATCTACAATTTGGGCGATATCTTTTATACCACCTGCACTAATCCTGTTTTGTTCAAAAAGTTTCTTGTAATAGGGTGAACGAGCTGCATGCTCTATTGTATTATTTAATCGTCCTACCTGTAATTTTTTGAGATCATTTTTAGCTAAAGTCTCAAATTCCTCCTGCCAGTATTCTTTCCCCATCAATTAAAAATTGTAAGTCAACATCAATAAAATTCTGTGGTTGGTTGCGTTTAAAGTATCGTCGTACAAACCATCCGAGAAATCGAAAGTACCCGTTCCATAATCGGCTGAGTCGATTTCATACTCAGCAACAAATCGTAAATTTTTGAAATTGTAAGCCCAATAGGGAGCAATACGATATACCTGTTTCATAGTTGGCACCAAACCAGCCGTTCTGGCTTCACCATCGAAATTATAAAGTTCATCAGATGTCCCGAAATTTTTGGAAATACCGCCAAAAAATCCGATCTGGTGCTTAGTTCCGTAAACAACGTTAAGCAGTGTTGACGAGGTTGTATAGTTGGTATAAGTCATGCCTCCGGTTGCTTCGTCAAAGGTTTTTACTCCATAACCACCCATCATAAGCATATTTGCCAAATTCTGACCAACCATTTCCTTTACCAAGAAAAACCATTTGTCTTTTTTGTAGCCGGCATACGACATAACCGCGTAACTGGTATTCAACTCATTCGTTTGGAATTTTCCATTGGCTCCTTCTGTAACATCAATTGGCTTAATGGCATTAAACTGACCGGCCAATCCCAGGCTTACTCCATTCGAATTGTAATAAAGTCCGGCAACCAGTTCCGGAATTCCTGAATTACGTTTTGCCAAATTTGAACAGTTGGTATTTGGCACGGCATAAAATCCTTTTGAGGCATATTGCTGCTCGTACAAAGCCGTTAACGACAAAGTCAATGTACTGCTCATCCGGTAATCGAAATCAACCTGAGGAGAACGGTTAAAAGGATTGTACGGACTACCTGTATTCAGGCCTCCAACTTGCGGAAAAAATGCTCCGCTACCGTTCCACAAAGGATGCCAGGTTTGTCCCACTAAAAGTGACGAATTCTCCCAGTCGAGTTTTACGTAGGCTTTTCTTAAGCGAAGAACTTCAGGATAAGCTGTTACAATACCGGCAAAATCAGTTTCGATATTTGCCGATGTTTTGGCACCTAAAATTTCAGGGCCTTTTATGTTCATTCCAAAGCGGGTAGCCATAGCCGTAAAACCATGAATTCCTTGTTTGTTAAGATCATTGCCATTGGCATCCTGTCCTTTATACAAAGGGAAAAGATAAAAATTATCCTGAGCGGCATTAACTCCTTTATAAGAATCGTAATAATATTCACTTCTGATAAATCCGTAGAACTGAATAGACGATTTCTTAGCAGTCACGTTGTTGTCTTCCTGTGCAAAAGTCACTGATGACAGGACAGATAATATCCATGTTATTGCAAAGAATTTTTTCATTTGAAAATCGGTTTTTTTTTGATTGAATAAAGAAATAATTGTTCCGAAATGTATGCTAACACTTCGGACAAATAAAAACATAATCTAAAAGGTTATAATATGTTGCTGTCTGAAACACAGCCTTCAAAATTAACAAAATAAGAAGCTTAATCAATTTCAAACTTACAAATTGCAAGCTCTGGCAGCTTATTTATTTTGATTTCAAACAAGACATAAAAAAAGACCTGTTCTTCACTGGCATTAACCAATACAGAACAGGCCTCGAAATATTAAATATTTAAATTTACTTATTTACCAGGGCAAACTCACGTCCTGCCCTAAATGCGTCAAGATTAAGCTTAACAACATCCTCTCCTTTTCTCCCGAAAACACGCTGAATACCAGCTTCTATTTTTTCGGGGGCAATGTGAATAAATGGTGTTGCAGCCCCTAACATTACCATGTTTGAAGCACGTCGGTTACCAATTTCTTTTGCAATGGTATCGGCGTCGATGGCAATACAACGAGGTTGCTTATCCAATTCGGCCATAATTTCGGCTTCATCGGGATAATTAGGAATATTTTTAAAAGGTGTTGTATTGGTTACAATATACCCGTCTTCTTTTAAGAATGGCAGGTAACGCAAAGCTTCCATAGGTTCAACCGACAAAATAATTTCTGCCGAACCTGCCGGAATAAGATCTGAAGCCACCGCATCATCCGAAATTCGGACATGCGAAACAACAGCTCCACCACGCTGACTCATACCATGAGTTTCGGCTTGTTTCAAATGCAAGTTCTCGCGCAATGCTGCTTCACCTAAAATCGATGCAATAGATAAAATTCCTTGTCCGCCAACACCGGCTAATACTATATCTGTTTTCATAATTTTTAAATTAAATTCAAGACTAAAAATATTTCCTCTTTAATCCTGAATATTCAATTTTAAGTTTAGGTATATTGTTTTTTAGGATTCTCCTTCATTTTCTTTTCTTTCCGCATTCGTTTGGCTGCTGCCTGAATACATTCGCGGCGGAATACAATCACAGAAACACCTTCGTAAGCTAACTCTTCGTTAAAAGTTTCAACCATTTGCTCGTGGTACTTTTTAAGCGGAACAAGTACCCGAATATGATTTGGATCTACACCAACTCCTTCACAAATACTTTCAACTTTCCCCAAAGCAGAAGAATCCTGTCCCCCGGTCATTGAAACCGATTCATTATCCGAAATCACCACAACAATGTTTGAACCGTCGTTAACTGCATCCAGCAAACCTGTCATTCCGGAGTGTGTAAACGTTGAATCACCAATAACAGCAACCGCCGGAATTAAACCGGCATCGGAAGCACCTTTGGCCATTGTAATTGAAGCTCCCATATCAACACACGAATAAATACTTTTATAAGGAGGCAATGCACCAAGCGTGTAACATCCGATATCAGAAAAAACACGTCCTTTTGTAAAAACATCCAACGCTTCATTCAGAGCTTTGTACATGTCCTGATGACCGCATCCCTGGCACAGTGCCGGCGGGCGATTCACAATCAGTTCCGGAACTTTTGCTCCTTCCAAAACTTCTTTTCCCAATGCTTTTGCTACCAAATCAGCATTTAATTCTCCATCGCGCGGAAGCGCTCCGCTCAATCGTCCCGATACCTTAATATCTTTTTTGAAAGCTGCTTTCACAACCTCTTCCACAACCGGAGCTCCTTCTTCCAAAATCAGTACCTCTTCGCAATGTTTTTCCATTTTGGCAAGCATTTTTGCCGGAACCGGATATTGCGTTAATTTCATTACAGTGTACGGACAATTTCCATTGGGGTAATTTTCCATTAAGTAATTATAGGCAATACCACAGGCAATTATTCCAAAACTTCTGTCGGCGCTTTTTGTTAACGAATTGTATTTCGATTTTTTCGCTGCTTTTTCAAAATCCTTTTGTTTTTCGAGCAAACCTTTGTAGCGTCGGCGTGCAATTGCCGGCAAAAGCACAAACTGACTTGGATCGGTTGGCAACTGCAGTTTGTTTGAAGTTAAAACTTCGCTACGTACAATACCGGCACGCGAGTGAGCTAAACGAGTTGTTATACGCACCATAACCGGCACTCCCAACTCTTCTGAAAGAGCAAAACCTTCACGAACCATGTCGTAGGCTTCCTGTTGGTTACTGGGTTCTAAAACCGGAATCATCGCAAACTTGGCATAAAAACGTGAATCTTGTTCGTTTTGCGACGAATGCATCGATGGATCGTCGGCAACTGTCACAATCATACCGCCATTAATTCCTGTAATAGCAGAATTTACAAAAGCATCTGCCGCCACATTCAATCCCACGTGTTTCATACAAACCATGGTACGTTTTCCGGCATACGACATTCCCAAAGCGGCTTCGTAGGCTGTTTTTTCGTTCGACGACCATTTGCTGCGAATGCCCAATTCTGAGGCAAGTTCGCTTTCCTGTATAAACTCAGTTATTTCAGTTGAAGGTGTTCCGGGATAAGCATACACGCCTGAAATACCACCATCGATGGCCCCCTGCCCAATAGCTTCAACTCCTAAAAATAGATTTTTTTGCATTTTGGTATAATTTTCGAAGCGAACAAAAGTATTAAAATGAAAACAGGAAGCAATTAGAATTGTCATGTTTTCATTTTTATGCGCCTACAACCAAAAATCCATAATCTGCCAACAACACCCTAAAATAATGCAATTTACAAACACCTAAACCTTATTTATACTCATTACAAACAACAATAATATGAGATAAAATTACTTCAGGTTGTAACATCTGTTACAAAATAGATGCGTAAATTAATGGTTATTTGGAAGCAAATTAAACAAAACATTAACCGATTTTTAATTATGCTGAACAAACTTCGTCCTCCTGAAAATTGGAAATTTCCGGTGCTTATTATTTCCAGCATTTTTGTCGGACTCATTATTTTCATTTTTTATATATCAAAAGCACATTCTTATCTCTCCGACAACCCGGAAACTTGCACCAATTGCCATATTATGTCACCGCAATACGCCACATGGAACCACAGTTCTCATCGCGAGGTTGCACATTGTAACGACTGTCATGTTCCCCATAACAATGTTTTTAACAAATATTATTTTAAAGCAAAAGACGGGTTACGGCATGCCACTATGTTTACCCTACGACTTGAGCCTCAGGTAATATTCATACATGAAGCAGGGCAACAGGTGGTTCACAACAATTGCATTCGTTGCCATCAAAAACAAATTACAGATCCTAAACTGGCCTCATTTGTCGAATCACATACAGCTCACATGCAAGACCGTCCGTGCTGGGAATGTCACCGCGAAATTCCCCATGGCCGGGTTAACAGTCTTTCGAGTGTTCCCAATGCACATGTACCACTTCCTGAGAGTCCGGTACCCGATTGGCTTAAAGAGTATATAAAAAACAACTAAATATCGAATTCTTATGACTACAAAATCAAAATCAGGAAAAAGAGCCTTATTAAACTGGGGAATTTTTATTGCAACTGTTATTGTTGTATTTCTGCTTGGTCTTCTCGCATCTTCAATTCTGGAACGAAGAACTGAAGCAGCTTATGTAAATGTACCCAAAAATGAGATAAACCAGTTTGATCCGCGCAACGAGGTTTGGGGAGAAAACTATCCGCGCGAGTTTCAATCGTATTATGGAACGGCTGACACTACTTTCCAAAGCAAATACAACGGGAATGTAATGATTGATATGCTTGAAGTAGATCCTCGTTTGGTAGTTCTTTGGGCTGGATATGGTTTTTCGAAAGATTACAACCAGGGACGCGGCCATTACTATGCGGTTACCGATGTACAAAACACTTTGCGCACAGGTGCACCAAAATCAAAAACCGATGGTCCGATGCCTTCAACCTGTATGACCTGCAAAAGCCCCGATGTCCCCAGATTGATGAACGAACGTGGTGTGGCTCAGTTTTACACAGGGAAATGGGCCGAACTGGGCGCCGAAGTTGTTAATCCGATTGGTTGCGCCGATTGCCACGATGCCAAAACAATGAACCTACGGATTTCGCGACCGGCTTTGATTGAGGCATTCGAACGCCAGGGAAAAGACATTACAAAAGCCAGCCATCAGGAAATGCGGAGCCTGGTTTGTGCCCAGTGCCACGTAGAATACTATTTCAACAAAAAAACTGCTGAAGGAGCAAACTACCTGACTTTCCCCTGGGACAACGGATATTCGGCTGAAGCTATGGAAGAATACTACGATAACATGGAATTTTCGGACTGGACACATGCGCTAAGCAAAGCACCAATGTTAAAAGCACAGCATCCGGGCTATGAAGTTTATATGACCGGAATTCATGCACAACGGGGAGTGTCGTGTGCCGATTGCCACATGCCGTACAAAAGCGAAGGAGGACAGAAATTTACTGACCACAAAATGCAGTCGCCACTTAATAACATAGCTAACTCGTGCCAGGTATGTCACAGAGAAGAGGCTGGTACTCTAATGGCCAATGTTTACGAACGTCAGGATAAAATTATAGAGAACCGAGACAAACTGGAAGAATTAGTGGTTCGGGCTCACGTTGAAGCAAAAAAAGCCTGGGACCTGGGTGCAACAGAACCCCAGATGAAAGATATTTTAATGGGAATCCGTCATGCACAGTGGCGCTGGGACTATGCAGCAGCAAGTCATGGTGGCTCATTCCACTCACCTGTTGAAATTGGCAGGGTTATTACCACAGGAATTACAATTGCCCAGGAAACCAGGATTAAACTGGCTCGTTTGTTAGCCGATATGGGGCACAACGAGGAAGTACCTTATCCGGATATTAGCACAAAAGCCAAAGCCCAAAAATACATTGGACTGGATATGGATAAGCTAAATTCCGAAAAGAAGGAATTTCTGAAAACCGTAATTCCGGAGTGGGAGAAAGAAGCAAAAGAGCGCGAAAAAACCTACGACATTGTTGCTTCTGGCAAGGAATAAAAGTAAAAATTCAGCAGGTGACAGATTGAAAAGAACAGCTCCACCTGCCGAATTTCCACCTCAATTTCATTTAAAATTATAAGTATGAAAACATTAAAATACATCTGGTTGATAGTATTGGGCATTTGTTTTTCACAATTTGCCAAAGCGCAGTTCTCTCTATCCGGAGAATTCAGGCCACGTACAGAAGTTAGCCATGGATATAAATCGCTGGCAGACAAAAATCAGGATGCTTCAACCATTACAGCACAACGTACACGGTTAAACTTTGGATTTACAAACGAATGGATAAAATCCGGGCTGGTACTTCAGGATGTCAGACAGTGGGGCAATCAGCCACAATTGGTATCCAATGAAGATTATGCCGTTTCTATTCATCAGGCCTGGGCCGAAGTGCTTTTTACTCCTGAGTTTTCGTTAAAAGCTGGTCGGCAGGAATTGGTATACGACGACCACCGGATATTTGGGAATGTTGGCTGGGCACACCAGGCTCGTTCGCACGATTTGGCTTTATTCAAATACGAAACAGATTTTAAACTTCATTTTGGTATAGCCCACAACGAAAACAACAATTTAACAAACAGTAATTACGATGGCCCCGACGCATATAAAGACCTTCAGTTTATTTGGTTTAACAACAAATGGGAAAATGCCGGTTTAAGTTTGCTGTTTTTAAACAACGGGGTGCCGGTTATTGAAGACAACGAACAAAAAACAAAATACAGCCAAACCCTTGGCGGACGTTTAACGTCAACTGTAGAATCGGTTAAACTGGCTTCGAATTTATATTACCAAACTGGTAAACATGCTTCTGGGAAAGATATTAGCGCACTTAACTTTTTACTGGAAGCTTCATTAACCAGTTTCACGCTTGGCTACGAACATCTTTCCGGGACAGCTTATAATGAAAATGATTTTAAATCGTTTACGCCATTTTACGGAACCAACCATAAATTCAATGGATTTATGGACTATTTTTATGTGGGCAATCATGTTGGTTCTGTGGGTTTAAACGATGTTTATCTGAAATACAAATACACCAAAAACAAATTGGGTTTAGATGCTCACCTTCACTATTTTGGCGCAGCTGCAGAAATTGCGGACAATACAGATAAATACCTGGGCACCGAGCTGGATTTGGCTGCTTCGTGGACCGTTAATCCTATGGCAAAGTTATCGGTTGGATTATCCACCCTGTTTGCAGACGATTCAATGGAAATAATAAAAAGAGGAGATAGCTCTGCCACCCAGACATGGGCTTATCTTATGCTTTCGGTTACACCTGATTTTATAAAATAAAGTTTTATGTAACGCAGAGAACACTGTTTTGTTAGATTTTAATAGAATATGACTAGTGAAATAACTGTCCTTTCTGACGAAAAATATTTTCCCTATTGCTGGAAAGTTCATCTCTTTTTTAACGCTGCAAAACATGAATTCTCTAACGCATTTCTATAAAAGAGGAAGATATTTACTGAAAAATTACTTGATTATTGAGATTCTTCAGAACGGAACAATCGGCCTCTTTTCATCGATGCCGGAATTAAAATAAAACCTTAGTGAGATCGGGAAGCTTCGAAGAACTGAGAAGATCACCCGGCCGAACTTAGATTTTATGAAAATGAAGGTTGAAGATGAAAAGTAGCCTTGATCTTTCTGATTCGTCTTTGGATCAAACCAAAGATGAATGCCCCCGGCAGGGAAATAAGTATTAGATACGCAGAGTGTCTTTTGTTTCCTTCAACTACCCATAAATAAATATGAACACTGATATTGCTCCATCGTAATTTTAATCTGAAAATCTGCATCATCTGCATTCTATTGTATCAATTGTTACAATTCATTTCGTTATGTTTAAACATCTTTGAGCAGCAAAAATGTTCAGTATCGCATGAAGAAAACTAGGCTCATAAAGTTTTTCAAAAAGTTTCATAAATGGCTGGCGGTTGTAATTGCCTTTATTGCCCTTCTTTTTGCGGCATCGGGAATTGTTATGAACCACCGGCAAACCTTTTCATCTATTGATATTTCAAGAAAGCTTTTGCCGGCAAATTACACCTACAAAAACTGGAATTTAGCAAGTGTTCGTGGCTCGTTACAAACCCAAAATGCCAGTTTTATATATGGCAATATTGGCATTTGGAAATCGACTGACGATTTTAAAACTTTCGACGACTTTAACCAGGGCTTTCCCAAAGGAATTGACAACCGCAAGATTTATTCTGTTTTGCAATTTAAGAATGAATTTTTTGCAGGCACCCATTTAGGCTTGTACAAACGAACGATCAATAGTGGAGAATGGGAAAAGGTTGATATTCCGGTTAATAAACTACGCATTGCCGATCTTGAATTAAAGGAAAATACTCTGCTGGTTTTAACGCGCCATTACCTGTTACAAAGCACCGACGGAATTACTTTTGAAAAGATTCAGCTACCCGAGCCGAAAAATTACAAAAGAGAAACCGGACTTTTTAATACATTCTGGGAATTACACAGCGGCGAACTCTTTGGTATTACCGGAAAACTTTTGGTTGATCTGCTGGGCCTGGTCACCATTCTCCTTTCGGTAACGGGTGTGTTGCATTTTATCTTCCCAAAACTAATTAAGCGAAAAAAGCAACGACAGCAGCCTGCGAACAAGTTGGTTGTTACCAAAAAGAAAAACCTGAACTGGCACAATGTGGTGGGCTATATTTTTGTCCTGTTTTTGGTAATTAATACTTTTTCGGGCATGCATTTACGCCCTCCAATATTAATTGCCATCGCTAACAAACAGGTTGGCATTATTCCGGGCACACACCTTGACAGTCCGAATCCGTGGTTCGACAAATTAAGAAGAATACATTGGGACACCACTAACCGTAGGTTTATACTCTCAACTGCCGATGGATTTTATTTTGCCGATGAAAGCCTTAGCAAGAAACTGATTGCAGCACCAATACAACCACCGGTAAGTGTCATGGGTTGTAATGTTTTAGAACCACTAGGCAATAACCATTTGATGGTAGGTTCGTTTAGCGGACTATTTTTGTGGGATACGCAAACAGGAAGAGTAAGCGACTTTTTTACAGGAAAACCTTATCAGGCCCCCAACGGAATGGCTCGCCCGATTGGAGTCAATACGGTTGCCGGGTTTGTTGAGGGTAAAAATAAGAGCTGGTGGTTCGATTACAACCGCGGAGCAATTGAAATGAACACACTGCAAAAACAAAATACTTTTACTACAATGCCGGAAGAAATTCGCAAGGCTTCTCCCATGTCGCTATGGAATGTTTCGCTTGAAATACATACCGGACGAATATTCGAGCATTTAGTCGGTGCATTCTACATCCTTTTTGTACCTCTTGCAGGCATTTGTATTTTGCTTGTGCTTATCAGCGGATTTTTCATCTGGTGGCTGGTGTATAGGAGAAAGTCGGGAGCGCGAAAAGGCAGGTAGGGCCATTGTTAATATCGAAAAAAATATGCGTGATCGTAGATTGATAAATTAGTCACAACACGGATCACAGATTCGAGCCAACTGGACAATCTAAATAAATATTCTGCTTCAATAATTGAGTCACAAATTACAAATGCGCACCAGCAGATAGTTGAAGCATAGAAATCTAACAAGAAAAAACCCAGCCTAATGAAACTCCTCGCAGCAAGCTTACGAGGTATCTCAATGGAATCTTTAATTTTCAAAACGCATCAAGATGCGGGGAATAAAACCCATGAGATCCCTCGACTATCGCTCGGGATCCCCGCCTGACCAAGCGGGCAGGAGTTCGGCTAAATGATTTTGAAAACCAAAATCATAGTCTCACTGACTTAAAATCTTTTTCCCACATCATAAATTTCTCCGGTTGAAATAACGGCTCAACTTCTATTCGGAACGCTGGGAAAGCCGGGAGACCTCTTTGAACTTGTTTTGTTGTATCTGATCCAACACCAAGGTACATCTGCTTTAACTCGTTTGCCCGTATTATAGCAGCATCAATAAACTGTTTGTGTTTTAATGCTTTCAAATATTGAAAAAGCAAACCAGGAACAGGAACTGCATAGAGATAGCCGGGCTGAACATTAGTACGATAGATATTTTTAAATGCCTCTTCAGCCTTTTCTAATTTGCCGGCAAATACAGAAGCCATCGCCAGATTGTACCAATCGTGTCGGTAATTCCCTAAAAGACATGCTTTTTCAAGAAAACCAAGACTGTCTTCGTATTTCTTTCGTTTATAAAGCGCTAAACCACAAATGAAATTTGCCCGGTAAGCCATTTCATTCTTTTGTGAATTCTTCAAAGCTTGCCCAAGCCTAAATGCCTCTTGATATTTTCCAATATTTAAAGCATACTCCGCTTTGTTTAACCGACGATTTTTAAATAGAATTAAACGCATGTTCAAACATCATTTATATAACCGAGGACAAAAATACCTTCTTTTAAATCAAAAACGGAATTTGTTGGTTATTATCTTATTCTACGATATCAGGCTAAAACAACAGTCTGATTTTTCAGCCTTATTTCTCCTCTACGCCGCATTCACCCCAAAATCATTAAAAAAATTTCAGTTCCCGAATCGTGTATAAAAGGGATAATTCTATTTTTGCTTTACAAAAATTCAGGATGTCTATTTAATAAAAAAGCTATATGCTGGTTCCACAGAAATACAAATTCATTGTTCAGCTTGGGAAAGCGCTGCACCAATATGGTGTGCCATCGTATAAATCGGAAATGTATCTGAACGAAATTGCCGGGAAAAAAGGAATAAAAGCAAGCTTTATGGATTCGCCCACCTGGATAAATTATGTGTTTTACGAGGAGGATGAACAGACATACAGTCATGTGGAAAGTGTAAAACCGGGGGAGATTAACCTGGGAGCTTTGTCGAAGATTGTTGAAGTAACCAACAATGTAATCTCTAATAAAATGGGATTTGAACAGGCCAAAACTGCCATTGATGAAATAAAAACCGCTCCGCCAATTTATAACACATGGTTAGAATTGCTTTCGTTTATGTTATCGGCCGGAGCCTTTAGTATTATCCTCGACACAAGTTGGACCTCGGCCATTGCAGCCTCCTTTGTTGGCGGAATTGTATACCTGATTACACTTTGGGCACAAAAATCGGTATATATCCGCAGTACGCTCGAGTCGCTGGTGGCCTTTGTCGCAACCATTGTAACCGTACTTCTCTTCTTAAAATTCGGGCAAATTAATATCTCCATGACCATTCTGGCATCCATCATTATATTTATTCCTGGGCTTTCCATTACCACTGCTCTCGAAGAAATAACAGCACGAAACCTGGTTTCGGGTACAGCAAAACTATTCGATGCGCTGGTGTCGTTGTTTAAGCAGTTTTTCGGAGTAGTTCTCGGACTGGCCATTTTGCCCCAGTTTGTTGAAATCCACCAACAACCTGTAATTAACGATATTCCGCAGTGGGTCGATTATTTTGCCATAATACTACTGGCACTTAGTTTAATGCCCGCATTTAAAATCAGGCCCAAAGACCTGTTTCTTTGTGTGGTGGTGGGCTTCCTGAGCTTTTTCTCCACTACCCTGTTTGCCTTTTCGGGTATCCTGGTTAGTATTTTCACTGGAACCATTGTTACCGTTAGTGTCAGCAAACTTTTTAGCCGCCTAACCAATTCGCCACGGCTCGTTTACCTGATTCCTGGAATTATTATGTTGGTTCCCGGAAGTAAGGCTTTTATAGGCCTGAGCAGCGTATTTTTAAGCGAAACCACCGCCGGAGTTAATATGGGCGAACAGGTACTTTATATTTTTATGGGTATAATTGGCGGACTGCTTTTTTCGGGAACATTTATGGATAAAAAACTCAGGGAACACAATAGCTAAACATAACTTATTTAACAAACCTGCCCGAACAAAATAAGCGATGAATAGTTTTTACATTGTATTTCAATTAAAAATTATAAACGCATGAAGAAAGTAGAACAGATCTCGGAAAACAAAAATTACACTGCCGTAAATGTTGGAAGTATTGATGATATAAAATCGCACTCATTCATTCATCCCAGATTAGGAACTGAAATTAACGGAAAGGTGTTTATTAACAAAGCAACCAAAGCCACCGGAACAGAGATTTCATTTACCACCATACCGCCCAAATCAGAGTTGGGGTATTTTCATATTCATTACAAAGACGAAGAAACCTACATTATTCTTAAAGGTTCGGGCTATTACCAGGTAGACGACGATTGTTTTCCAATTCAGGAAGGCAGTATTATAAGGGTTGCCCCCGAAGGAGTGAGAAGTTTATGCAATACCTCGGACCAAGAGATGGTATATATTTGCATTCAGTCAAAGGAAAACTCACTGGAAGAATATTCCTCAAACGACGGTGAAAGACTTGCCCATACACCTAAATGGGAGTTATAAACGATTGGTCATAAGCCGAAAGTGCTTTGCGGATTATATCTCTAGCTTTTTTTGAATGCGCCCCTGTTTTAAAAGGATTCGCCCCAAAGTACGAAGCTTGTGCCCCAATCTTTTTGCTTTGCGCCCCTGGAGGATTGTATTGTGCCCCTATTTGAACGAAATGACTCGTCCTAAAAAAAGTTTACAGGTTATTAATGTAAATTTATTTCTTTTTTATAATAGTTCTTCCATCTTTTTC
>CANLMQ010000007.1 GCA_947492175.1 uncultured Draconibacterium sp.
TCATAATGTTGAAGAGCCATTCTCAAAATTGAAACAAAAAAAAGAGACCGCCCTTTTGGGACAGCCTCTTTTTTATTGATACTACCAGGAACTACTGTGTGGCTTCCTCATAAATTGCATTCAGCAAACTATTTTCTTCTTTTGTATCGCTACTCAGCTGCCAGAACATAATTCCCCCAAGCTTCATATCTTTTGCATACTTTGTTTTTAATTTTACCGACTCCGGATCGTCGTATGTTATAAAAACACTATCGGCTACACTATAAATAAACGGGGCTTTTGCTATTGAATCCCAGTGTCTGTCGTAGCCTTCTTTATTAATGTAATCGGTTAACAAATCAGCATAACTGGTTCCCCCGCTAATGGCTCCGGTATTGGGTTGATACAGGCCATTATTGGCGGGAGGAACTCCCTTCCATCCCCGGCCATAAAAAGCTGCTCCAATTACAATCTGTTCCGGATTTACACCTTTATCGATACAAAAGTTTATGATTTTTTCAGCTGACTGTGGTTCCCATTTGTGCTCTTCAGGAGGTAATTCTTCGTTACGCTTTTTCATCGCTTCACCCAGAGGTGTTCCTGCCAGATCGTCAACCGACCGGTGTCCCAATGCAGTATGATGAGTGGTCATTCGACTGGCTCCACCAGCCTGATCATAGGTCATTACATTCATAAAATCAGCATATTTCATTACCTCATCCAGGTTAACAAAGTCGTAATATCGTTTCCACCCGGCTGATGCAAATCTTAAGGTTTGTGGCCGGTCAAGTTTATCCAACTCTTCACGCAACAATCTCATCAACTGTGTAAAGTTTTCTTTATCCTCATCGGGGCGGGCTTTTGTTCCTGCCCCCGAAATGCCCGGATATTCCCAATCAACATCCATCCCATCGAGACGGTATTTCTCAATAAAAGCAATGGCACTTTTAACAAATTTTTGCCTGCTTTCTTCTGTCAACACCGCATCAGAAAAGCCATCTGCTCCCCAACCACCGCAGGCGATCATTACTTTTAAATACGGATATTTCTCTCTTTGCGCGGTCAGCAACTCCAGTTTTCTACCCGACTCTTCTCTACGGAATTTCATTTCACCATCGATAACTTTACTGAAACTAAAAATAATATGTGTTAGTTTTTCCAGAGGCAACAGTTCGGGATGATAATCTCTTTCAGCTACATAATAAGCCATAATATTTACAGGAGAATCTGTGTTCGTTGTTTTCCTATTTTGTTGCTGACTGCACGAAAGATGCATCGTAAGGATTAAAAATAAGGCAATTAGTTTATTCATGTTAAAAATGTTATTCTGGTTATTCCAAGGTTAAATATATATTTATATTTGTACTTTATAAAATTTTTAACAAACGATTAAGGAGATGATTAGACAATTTAAAACGAACTTGAAATTTATTGGAATCGTACAACTATTTCTGGTGGTAATTTCCGGTCAGATTTTGGCGCAGTCGCCAAACGACTGGGTAAATCCATTTATTGGAACTACTAATTATGGGACCACAAATCCCGGAGCAGTTGTTCCCCGGGGAATGGTATCGGTTGTCCCCTTTAATGTAAGTGGTAAATCGGAGTTAAACAAACGCGACAAAGATGATGGCTGGTGGTCGACTCCTTATTCGTGGGACAATAAATATTTTACAGGATATTCGCACGTAAATTTGAGTGGTGTTGGTTGCCCCGAGCTTGGTGTAATTTTACTTATGTCAACCACTGGTGAAATAAATGCCAATGTTTCGGAATACGGATCTGAAATGACAAACCAGGTGGCACATCCGGGATATTATTCTACCTATTTAAATAAATACGATATTAAAACGGAAGTTTCAGCTACCCAAAGAACCGGAATCAGTCGGTTTACATTTCCGGCCGGACAATCAAATATCTTACTCGACCTTGGAAACGGGCTGACCAACGAAAGCGGAGCATCGGTTAAAATTATTAATAACCGCGAAATTGAAGGCTGGCGCATGACCGGAACATTTTGTTACAACGACGGTACTGAACGTCCGGTCTATTTTGTAGCACGATTTAACAAAGCTGCTGACAGTTTTGGTGCCTGGAAAAAAATGCCGAAAATGGGACCGGAAGCAGCCTGGTCGGGCACCAGTAACAAGTTTAAATATTACGATAACTTTAAAGCCGAAATGTCGGGCGACAGCATAGGAACCTGGTTTACTTTTAACACAAAAGCAGACGAAGAAATTATTGTTGAAGTAGGTATTTCGTACGTGAGCATAGACAATGCACGTTTAAATCTGAATGCAGAATCGAACAATTTTGATTTTGAAACCACACGAAAAAATGCGTCAGCCAGTTGGAATGAAGCTCTTTCGAACATTACCGTAAAAGGCGGAACCGACGATCAGAAAACCGTGTTTTATACCGGTTTATACCACATTCAAATTCATCCGAATATACTAAGCGATGTAAACGGCCAATATCCGGCAATGGAGTCGTTCGAAACTCTTATTCACCCAAATGGCGAGCGCTACACCGTATTTTCGCTTTGGGATACTTACCGGAATTTACACCCTTTTTTAAGTCTTGTATATCCGCAGCAACAACTAAATGTGGTACAGTCGATGATTGAAATGTACGACGAAAGTGGCTGGCTTCCCAAATGGGAATTAAACAGCACCGAAACCAATGTTATGGAAGGCGATCCGGCTATTCCTGTAATTGTTGATACCTGGTTTCGCGGAATTCGCGACTTCGACATCAACAAAGCTTACGAAGCAATGCGGAAATCAGCCACAACTCCGGGTGCCGACAATAAATTACGTCCCGACATTGACCACTATATTTCACACGGATATGTTCCGTTAATGAGTGAATTCGACAATTCGGTTTCGCACGCGCTTGAATATTACATTGCCGACTGGAACCTTGCCCAACTGTCCAAAGAACTGGGCCACGAAGAAGACTACCAACGTTTTCTGAAACAATCGCGCGGTTACAAAAATTATTTCTGCAACGACTTTCAGATCATCCGTCCGAAGTTAAAAGACGGTACATTCCTTCCTGATTTTAATCCCCGACAAGGTGAAAACTTTGAACCAAGTCCCGGATTTCACGAAGGAAATGCCTACCAGTATACATTCTGTGCACATCACGACATGGCAGGAATGATTGCATTAAACGGTGGTAAAAAATCGTTCACAAAAAAATTACAGGCCATTTTCGACGACGGGCATTTTGATATGGCAAACGAACCCGATATTCATTATCCCTGGTTGTTTAACTACATAAAAGGCGAAGAGTGGCGTACGCAAAAGGAGTTGAACCGTTTAATGGCAAACTATTTTAAAAATTCTCCCGACGGCCTTCCCGGAAATGATGATACAGGAACCATGTCGACCTGGGTTGTATATTCTATGATGGGCTTTTACCCTGTGCTTCCGGGCGATTTAAATTATGCAGTAGCGTCACCCGTTTTCGACGAAGTGACTATAAAACTCGATCCAAATTTTTACCCCGGCAAAGAACTGGTAATTAAGAATACTGGTTCGGGAGATAAAATTAAGTCGGTAAAATTGAATGGAAAAACGCAGAAATCGTTCTTTATCAATCACACCGATTTGGTGAAAGGCGGAACTCTCGAAATAGTACATTAAAGGTTAATTGAATGAAAAACACAGGCATATTACTTTTTATAATTGCAACACTCTTTTCATGTAAAGTTCAACAAACAGAAGAACAAGAAAAGCTTACCTCGTACGTAAATACCTTTGTGGGAACCGATGGTCCGGGAAATACATATCCCGGTGCTGTTGTACCGTTTGGAATGGTGCAACTAAGCCCTGATAATGGATTGGGAGGCTGGGACAGAATAGCAGGTTACTTTTATCCCGACTCAACCATTGCCGGTTTTAGCCACACCCACCTTACCGGAACAGGTGCCGGCGATATGTACGACCTGCTGCTTTTTCCCACCAACTCGAGGTTTACCGACGATTTATGGCCCGATCAAAAGGCCTATCGTCCGTATTCAAAATTCTCTCATAATTCAGAAGAAGCTTCTCCTGGTTATTATAAAGTTCTTTTGGAAAGTTCCGGAATTACAGCCGAATTAACAACCAGCCAACGTGTTGGAATGCACCGGTATACTTTTCCGGAAGATGCAAATAGTAAAATCATACTTGATCTTGGTTATGCGTTAAACTGGGATACTCCAACCGAAACATCCATAAAAATAGAAAACGACCATACCATTTCCGGAGTACGGAAATCGCAAGGCTGGGCTCCTGTACAACATATTTATTTTGTGGCCGAATTTTCCAAACCCTTTGATTCTTCGGTACTTTTTAGCAACGATGCAGAAGTAAACACCAGCGAGGTAAACAGCAAAAACAAAAAGTTTGAAGCTGCGTTTACTACCAAAGAAAATGAACAAATTCTGGTAAAAATTGCCCTGTCATCAGCATCTGTTGAAGGCGCCAGAAAAAACCTTGAAACCGAAATCAATCACTGGGATTTCGATTTGGTACGTACAGATGCCGATAAAGTATGGGAAGAAACACTTTCTACCATAAAAATTGCCGGCAGCGACTATCAGAAAGAAGTTTTTTATACCAATTATTATCATCTGTTTTTAACGCCCAGCTTATTAAGCGACCTGGATGGTAACTACAAAGGTGCCAACCAAAAGACAGAAAAAGCTGAAGGGTACAAACGCTACGATACTTTTTCGCTTTGGGATACTTACCGTGCTGCACATCCGCTGTACACCATTGTTTGTCCCGACAAAGTGGAAGATTTTATCAAATCATTTCTGGCACATTACAATGAAACCGGACTTTTACCTGTTTGGTCGCTGGCCGGAAACGAAACCAATATGATGATTGGGTACCATGCTGTTCCGGTTATTGTAGATGCGTATTTTAAAGGGATTCCGATGGATGCAGAAAAAGCCTTCGAGGCCTGCAAGGCATCGGGGATGAATGCAACAGAAGAAATGCAAAAATACCGGAAGCTGGGTTATGTGCCTTTAAACGATGAAGGCGAAAACTGGTCAGTTTCGAAAACACTGGAATATTCTTACGACGATTGGTGCATTGCGCAATTTGCCAAAGCATTAAATAAAACTGAAGATTACCGGCTTTTTACAGAGCGTGCCAATAACTGGAAAAAACTATACGATGGGAAAACCAATTTTTTCAGGGCAAAAAACGAAGCGGGAGAATTTTCCGAACCTTTTGTATCGAAAGAATACACAAATGTTTACTGCGAAAGCAATGCGTGGCATTACTTATTTGCAGCCCAGCACGACATTTCAGGTTTCCGCGATACAATGAGTGCAGAACGTTTTGAAGAATTGCTAGACAGTATGTTTACCTACTACCCTTCCGCCAATGATGAACTACCAATTTTTAGCACAGGAATGATTGGACAATATGCACATGGAAACGAACCAAGTCACCATGTTCCTTTCCTTTATAATTTTATCGGCAAACCTGAAAAAGGACAAAAATATGTACGTGAGATAATCGATACACAATACAGTAACCAACCCGACGGCTACTGTGGTAACGAAGATTGCGGACAGATGTCGGCCTGGTATGTTTTTGCATCAATGGGCTTTTACCCGGTAAATCCGGCCAATGGTATTTATCATTTTGGAAGCCCTTCACTTAACGAGGCAGTCATTCAATTGCCGGAAGGGAACTCGTTTAAAATAATTGCAGAAAATAACAGCAAAGAGAATGTCTACATTCAATCCATAACTTTAAACGGTGTTGAATATAAAAAAGACCACATCGCCCACAAAGACATTATGGCAGGTGGAGAATTGCATTTTGTTATGGGACCGGCTCCAAAAAAGTAAAAGAACAGTAACTTAAATTAATAATAAAATGAAACATGTATCATTAATTGCTTTTGCTGCTATACTGCTTTTTGCAGTTTCATGCACTAGCGAAAAGAAAACAGAAACAAAGCCCCAAACCGATTACACACAGTTTGTTGATCCGTTTATCGGGAGCGATTACCACGGACACGTATTTGTGGGGGCAAACGTTCCTTTCGGAGCTGTTCAGTTGGGACCTAACAATCCTACTCAAGGTTGGGACTGGTGTTCGGGTTATCACTACTCCGATTCGCTGTTAATCGGATTTGCCCATACACAACTTAGCGGAACAGGAATTGGCGACCTGGGCGACATCCTGTTTATGCCACTTGCCGGCGATTATTTACCTGCTATTACTGAAGAAAATCCCTACCACTGGCAGGCAAAATATACACATGCCGACGAAGTTGTAAAGCCGGGATACTACGCTATTGATATTAAAAAGTACAATGTGAAAGCCGAGCTAACAACTACCGACCGCGTTGGATTTCACAAATACAATTACAAAAGCGAAGGCAATTCTAAAATACTGATCGACTTAAAATACGGCACCGGCTGGGACAAACTAGCAAAAGGCGAAATAAAGCAGGTTGATAAAAACAGCATTGAAGGATTCCGTTTTTCAGTTGGCTGGGCAAAAGACCAGCGTGTATTTTACCACACGCAATTCTCGAAAGACATTAAAAACATCGAGATTATTCGCAAAAACGACGAGCTGGGCGACATCACGGCGATTATCGAGTTTGAAGGAAATGGCGAACTAATGGCAAAAACAGCTCTTTCTCCGGTAAGTTCGGCAAATGCAAAAAAGAACATGGATGCTGAAATTGATGCAGAACTTGGTCTCTGGAACTTTGATGGCGTTTACGAAATAGCTAAAACCAAATGGAATACAGAGTTGGGTAAAATAAAAATAGAAACAGCAAACAAAGCAGACAAAACTACTTTTTACACGGCTTTGTACCACACCATGATTGCACCATCGCTATTTAATGATTTTGATGGTACTTACCGCGGAACTGACAAAAAGGTGTATACGAATCCGGGATTCGATAATTATTCGGTATTCTCGCTGTGGGATACTTATCGCGCTGCGCATCCACTATTTACCCTGGTTCAGCCCAACCGTGTTAACGATTTTGTAAACTCACTTTTAGCTGCTTACGAACAACAGGGAAAACTTCCGGTGTGGCATTTAAAAGGAAACGAAACTGATTGTATGGTTGGCTATCATTCGGTTCCTGTTATTGCCGATGCTTATTTAAAGGGATTCAGAGGTTTTGACGCAGAAAAAGCTTTTGAAGCCATGAAAACAACGGCTTTGCTCGACGAAAGAGGAATTAAATATGTAAAATCGAAAGGATATATTCCTGCCGACTCGGGTGTTGAATCGGTTGCCAGGGCACTGGAATATGCCATTGACGACTGGTGCATTGCTGCTATGGCCAAATCGTTGGGGAAAACCGAAGATTACGAGCTTTTCTCGAAACGCGCCAATTATTACAAAAACTACTTTGATACC
Organism: uncultured Draconibacterium sp.; assembly: GCA_947492175.1. Lineage (GTDB taxonomy): Bacteria > Bacteroidota > Bacteroidia > Bacteroidales > Prolixibacteraceae > Draconibacterium. Next base: position 7,383 of record CANLMQ010000007.1, read on the forward strand.
AACAGCAAATTTATGCGTGGTAAAATGGCTGACGGAAGCTGGCGCACACCTTTTGATCCGGTACATTCGGCACACCGCGACGACGATTTCTGCGAAGGGAACAGCTGGCAGTACACCTGGCTGGCTCCGCACAATGCCGAAGGTTTAATTGAAATTCACGGCGGTGACGAAAAGTTCATTACCAAACTCGACAGCCTGTTCACTATTCCTTCCGACCAGGTAGAAGGCGCATCAAATGATATTTCGGGTTTAATTGGTCAATATGCCCACGGAAACGAACCAAGTCACCACACCACTTATATGTACGCATATGCCGGAGCTCAGTGGAAAACAGCCGAAAAAGTTCGCGAGATTTGTACTACCATGTACAACAACCAACCCGACGGGCTTTGCGGTAACGAAGACTGCGGACAAATGTCGGCCTGGTATGTACTTTCTTCGATGGGAATGTACCCGGTAAATCCGGCCAACGGCGCCTATGTTTTTGGAAGTCCGTTGTTCGACAAGGCTACAATCAACCTTCCCGAAGGAAAAGCCTTTACATTTGTTGCTGAAAACAACAGTAAAGAAAACCTTTACATTCAGTCGGTAGTCTTAAACGGAAAACCATTTACAAAATCCTTCATTACACACAAACAAATTCTTGAAGGCGGCACTTTGGTTTATACCATGGGAAATACACCAAACAAAAATTTTGGAAAAAATCCGGAAGACAGACCTAAATCGGTGGTTTATTAATTACAGCACCAGTTGGTGAAAACAGAAATGGCATCTCAGTTAATGGGATGCCATTTTTTTATGAGTTTTGCCTTAAAAAGTTAATACCAATTTTATCAAACTAAACCTTATAATTCTATTTTAAAGCGGACAATAGTATTCTTATAAAAGAAGCAATAATCCACCAATACTTAATTTGTTTCTTCAGGTATTATTTATACAAATATTTAAGGGATTCCATAAGGTTACATATTTCTGCAAACGATTTATTTCCATGATTATCATATACAAAACGGTGCAAATCATTGATTTCTTCAAGAGCAAATATGGTTTTTTTCCATTTGTTATCGTTAACAATCAATAAAAACATTTTTGATTCTGCTTCCATATTTTTGTTGGCCATTGCCAATACTTTCTCTCCTTTTCCTGTAAGTTCCAAAAGTTTTGATCTTTTGTCGTTAACATTAACAACCTCCATTAGCAATTCGTTTTTGAGTAATCTTCTAATGGTATCCATTCCTGTTGTATACTCAGTATGAAAATTGTTTATCAAATCTGTCTTTTTTATCTGCTCAGCACTGTCAACTGCCTTCAGAAAAAGGTATTCTACCCTCGAATTAATTTCAAGATCTTTTAAAGCCTTTCGTGAATAAAATTCATGATATCGTGCAATCTCTGCAATATTCTCCAAAAAACGGGCTCTTACATCCAATATTTTATAGAAAGGAATATCTGACTGTTGTTTTGAGATGGGAAATGTTTTGTTAGTTAGTTTGCTTTTTGGGGGCACAGTATCATATTTATTACAAACCCATTGGGCAAACGATAAAACATCCGGGGTTCTTTCTTCTTGTTCAAAATTGTCGTAGAGATCAATTAATTGTTTTATAGTATCATATTTACTCATGCCCTGTAGTTTTTTGCGAATGTATAAAATATTACATAAGTTTACATCGGATACGATACTAATATATCGTATCCGATTTTGTTTTAAACTATTTGTTATGGAAAATAAAATTAAGATTTCTGAGAAAGACTACAATTATTTATGTGAGTTATTGAAAAAAGAAAAAGCCTCAAAAAATGTGGCTGCAGAAAGTGTCGCTTATTTAGGAAGTGAAATAAAAAGAGCCGAAAGGGTAAATGGGAATACAGATTCTTTTGATTTTGTTACAATGAATTCAACAATTGAATTTACCGATATCGAAACCGGGAAAAAAATGAAAATTCAATTGGTCGATCCTAAAAAAGCCAACATAAGAGAAGGCCGTATTTCAATATTTTCAATGCTGGGAAGTGCATTGCTGGGATATAAATACGGTAGTGAAATTAATTATTTAGCACCGGCAGGTGAGAGAAAAATAAAAATAGAGAAGATTACCTACACTGAAAAGGATTTGTGAGTTATAAATATTAATGTTTTTAAATTAATGATTATGGCAAAGAAAAATGCACAGTTAAAAGAACCCAAAATGACAATGAAAGAGCGTCAGCAGGAAAAAAAGTTAAAAAAACTAGAGGGTAAAATAAAAAAACGTAAGAGTAGAGTCTGATCATTAATTATTAGCATCTGAAATCAAACATGTTTTATAATGAAAAGAGTAATAAATAAGCTGAAAAGGAATACAAAATAATTTGGATATGATGCTAAGTAATTATCCTGCGAATAATGCCTCTCATTTAAAAATGGCATCTCAGTTATTGGGATGCCATTTTTTTTAATCGTTCTTTGTGTATTTAAAATAAAACAGATTATCCATCATCTGTACCCAAGCCGGCAATTCATTTATTTTTGTATCTATCACGTCAATTATTTTAAGATTTGAGGTCGTACTTATGGATGAAATATCAGCAAGTTCCTTATTCCCACTTAAATAAAGTTGTTCCAGATTTTCACAATTGTTTATTCCAAAGTCCAGTTCTTTAAATTTATTGTTCCGTAGAGAAAGTACTTTTAAGTTTTTAAGTTGACCAATCCAGGACGGCAGCTTTGTTAGTTTATTATTGTCCAAAATCAAGGTCTCAATTTCCGGATCTAATGCGATTACGGGAATCTTTTCTAAATTCTGATAACTTAAATCCAATATTTTTTGCGAATGATTTAATTCACCTCTTCCACTAAAAATCTTTATTGAATTTATTTCCTGTCCATGTGATACTATACAAATAAGTATGAATCCAATAGTTATTAAATGAGATTTTTTCATCTGGTAATTTTTTTATTTTTGAATTTTATCCATCAGCTAACGAAGAAGTTATTCAGTAACTCTCTGCCAGCACCTTTCTTTTGAACAAAACCTATTCCATTATTCAACAATTTTGTCACCAAATAAGCTGGTACTTTTTTTGTTTTGCAGAAAACAATACGAATTACAAATCCGCATCATCGGGAATATCTAATTTTTCAATTTCATAGGTCATATACTCTTTGTATAATTTTGAAATGGATTTAATCTCTCCCAGTATGGTTAAAACATCATCAGCCATTAACATTGTAGAACCATTTGGTGCAAAAGTCCTGTTATTTCTTTCAATTAAAGCAACCAAAACATCTTTGGAAAGCTGAATATCTTTTAACTGACGTCCAACCATTGCTGCTTGTGGAGTACCTTTTAGTAGTTTTATGCTCACAAAACGCTCATTTTGTAACAAGTATTCCTTAATTTCTCTGTGACTATCCATGTTTAGAAGTGCTTTTACAATGTGCTTTCTTTCCAAAATATCGAGGAGCCTCGATAACATACGCAGCTGTTGTTTTGGATTTGTGTCGGAATTAATCAAAAATACGCAGATGTGTATTGGTGTTTTTAATTCGTGGTTATTAAATGGCAGCGTGCCATCAATAGCAGTTCTGGAAACAACTATTTGCATTGAGGGATGTAAAACATTTTTGAATTTAGCATAAAAAACCAAAACGCCAGGTAAGGCTATTACTGATTCATCGGGTAAGGATTGGATAAATTTGTGAGTAATTTCTTCTTTACCAATATCTAATTCATTATAAAAATAATCGGAAACTTTATTCAATATATCCTCAAATCCTGTAGGGACTTTTAATATTTTTATTTTCGATTTAATTACAGTTTCATCAAAAGGATCACCTTCACGAAGACCTTTTTCTTTTAATATAGTCATTAATTCATTTTCCAATTCATCGTACTGATATTTCCCCAGTAGGGCAAACCAATGAAATATTGCCCCTTCTCGCTTTACTTTCCCACGGGAATGAAAATGATACCAGAGTAGGCCCATAACAACAACACCGGTTGTAAAAAGAACCGGCATCCAACCTAAATAAATAATCAGTAAAAACGAAATAACTATTCCAATTACTTGCATATATGGATAAAGAGGAGATAAGTAACCCGGGTCGTATGATTCTATTTTGCTATTTCGAAAAACAATTACAGAGAAATTGATGAATATGAAAATAAGTAACTGGAAGGTGCTGGCAAGTTTTACAATTCCTTCTTCTGATAATATCAGAATAAATAAGATAATTAATACCGTTGTAAGTAATATGGCTACTACAGGAGTTCCTTTCCCTCCAATTTTCGATAAAACTGCAGGAAACAATTTGTCCCGGCCCATTGCAAAGGGATATCGTGAGGCTGATAAAAGACCGGCATTACCTGTAGAAGCAAATGCGGCAAGAGCTGCTATTGACATTAACATTACGCCGGTATTGTCAGGTAACCATTTAAAAATTTGTTTTGCAGCAGCAGCAGCCGGAGCCATTTCATTTGCAAATTCTTTTGGTTCAATAACGGCAACCATAATAAAAACACCCAGACCATAAATCAATCCTGTAACAATTAGAGACAATATCATTCCCAGTGGAATATTTCTTTCGGGATTTTTAATCTCTTCGGCAACACTTGCTATTTGTGTTAACCCCAGATAAGAAACAAAAACAAAACCGACTGTAGTAACCAAACCTCCAACCCCATTTGAAAAGAATGGTGTAAACTGGGTAGCAATAGTCTCTTTCTTGATAGATTCGGTTGCGAATATTGCAAAAATGCCGTCAACAATAAAAGAGATCAAAATTGTTAAAAGGAATATTACAAATACTTTTTGGAATGCAGAAGTCTTTTTTGCCCCTACCAGATTTAAAGCCATAAAGAAAAGCGTTGCAACTATTGCAACTGTTTTTGTTGGAACTTCCCAAAAAATAGCCGCATATGCTCCGATTCCGATGATGGCAAAAGCCGTTTTTAACATTAAAGCAAAATAAGTACCTAGTCCTCCAATTGTACCCATTACCGGCCCTAAACTTCTGTCAAGAAAGAAATATGCTCCTCCTGACCGTGGTAAAGCAGTTGATATTTCAGCAATGCTAAACATAGCCGGAAGTATTAATATTCCAGCAAGTAAATAGGCAAAGAAAACGGATGGTCCGGTGTAGTGAGAAGCAATGCCTGGTAGTAAAAAGAAACCGGAACTAAACATTGCCCCTGTGCTAATTGCAAAAACATCAAACAATCCTAAATCTTTTTTTAGTTTATTTCTCATGCTCAAACATTTTAACCTTTTTCTTCAATAATTAATCCGATTATAAGATATGAAATATTCGAATATCCGAATCACATAGAACATGGAATTAAATTGTTGCAAATTCATAATTATAATTTTATCGGGTAAACACTTCTTTTCATTCATTCCCTAATTATTGCAAACTCAACACCTATCCAATCTTAAACAATTTTATCACCCGGTAAGCCGGCACTACTTTTTGTAGTGTAAAAAAAACTCAAGAAATAATATTACTTCAACCCTTTCTATTTATCATATAAATACTAAATTTAGTCCCTTTCAACTTTTATTAAACAAACATTTTAAAGTATAACTATGAGGAAATTTTTTAAGGCAAAGGTTTATATGCTGTTGTTGGCAACCTTATTGGGATTTGTTGCTTGTGACCAAGAGGAGGATCTGGATGTAAACATGCCTTTATATGGACATTGGACAAGGGAAATTGAGGGTGACGAGCCCTATACAGCGCGCTTGGTAATTAACGAAAACCAGTCTCTTTTATGGGTAGTTCCACAGGTAGAAGGGCATCAGTCTTCCGGGGCTTATTTCGAACTTAGCGGCGATGAATTAAGTTTTACCAGCGATTCAGAATGTGGTGATAAAAAAGGAGTATATCACTTCGAAATTACAGGAGACGAACTGGTGCTTACTAAAATGGAAGACGAAAGTGAAGCCAGGGCTTCTTCATTCGAAGGGAAATGGAAATGGATTGATTACAACAAGGTTCAGCTCTCTCAAATTGAAATGATGGTTAATTATCCATGGGCTGTGGAAAAATCGATAATCGACGGGCAAGAATATTCGGTTGATGAAACCATACTAAAATGGATTGATGTAAAACCGGATTTTAGCTGCAAAACAAACATGGGCGATGTCGTAAAAATGAGTACCATTGGTGAAGATGAGTTTCTTCTGGATTTTCAAAACGAACTTATTTACGATTATACGATGAAAATATTATCGATCGATACGGATCATATAAAAGCCAAATTTTCTATTGAAAATGTTCAGATGAATATGATTATTGAATTTAAGTCGCTAAAAGACTGATTCTATTTCAACCAAATAAAGAAGTGGGAATGTACTTGAATGCAAAGTATTTCCCACTTTTTTTTGCCTTCAAAACGACATTGATAAACTTACCCCCAATTCTTTTCCATTGTAAAAAGGCACTACCATGGCAGTTGTTTCTTTCTTATTCCTGAATATTTTTTCTTTCATCCAGGGGTGAATCCAATAGGCTATTTTTGTGCTTAAGATTCCTATTCCGGCGCCTGTAACAACGTCAGTAAACCAATGTCTGTCGTTATACATTCTAAAAAAACCGGTTCCGGTGGCAACTACATATCCGGCAACTCCATACCACACAGAAATATCTTTGTATTCCTGATACAGAAATTCAGCTCCCATAAAAGCTGTAGCTGTATGTCCCGAGGGGAAAGAGGTTTTTCCAGAGCCATCAGGTCGCTCAATAGCTGCTATATTTTTTATTCCTGATACAGTCGATCCCATAATTAAATAGGCAGTTCCTAAAATTATGGTTCTGTCTTTAAAACTATTTTTACCTTTTATACCTAATGCATTTAGGCCGTAAACAGTTAAAAACGGTGCATACTGCGAAAAATCATCAGCAGTAAGTTTTTCATCAACGTACTCGTTAAGTTCTTCTTTTATTTCTGAATTAAACAATTTCAGTCCATCGCTTTCAATTCCAACAACTCCGTAACCAATTAAAATAGTCGGTATAATTAATGCTTTATAATCAACCGTTAAATTATTATTTGCTTGTTGTAAAGAATCTTTTTGAATGTTCTGCCCACTTAAATAGTTTGCTAGAACCAAACAAGTAATAAGAAATAAAAATTTGCGCTTCATTAGCTTAAATTGTAGATATTCTTCCGGAAATTTTTTAACCTGCAATCAAATTAAACATATTCTTTTGCGATATGGTTCACCGGAGTAGTTGTAGGTCTGACAACTCCAACTATCAAATGTTTTTAAAATCTTCAATTTGTGCCTCAAATTTTTCTGAATCTTTCAGAGAACAATTATTTCCATCAGGGTCTTTAAACCTGGCGACTGTACCCCATTCATACTCTTCAATGTCAACTTCCACTCCTAAAGCCATCAACTCTTCGCAATGTGTTTTTATATCGGAGACATTAAGTAACTACCACCAAACCCAAAACCCAGACATCGAAAAACCCATAATATACGTCCCCGTTTCAATGCCGGTTTGCGTCAACACACGGTTCAGGCCTGGTCGTACCGACCACCCGAACACTTAATTGTTATGGGCTGGGTTTTAATTACCATTTTTCTTTTTTGTATGAAACTATCATTTTTTTGCTCTGACTTTTTATTCTTACGATGTTAGATTTTCTGTCAACTATCTCTTTTAGATTAATTACCATTGATTCAGGAAACTCAGTCTTTTTGTACCCAAGATTTATTTCATGTCCATGCAGTTCTACTATTTCCTCATTTGGTTCAAATGCAGCTATAGGCTGTTTTTCTTTGTTAATTGCTGAAAGTTGTTCAATGGTTTCTTCAGGATAATTCTCTATTAACTCCATTGTCAATTCTTGGTCATATTTATACTCTACAGATTGTCCGTCAATAGCAGCAATAATATCCAATACAATATTTTGGGTGGTTTTATTTATAGAACTAATACTGATATCTGCGAACCTAATATTGAAATGCTTTTCAATTCTTTGCAGATTCTTAAAATAAGTAAGAAAGTATTCGGACTCTGACAACATTGAATTGGAAGGTGTCAATGCAGCTTTAATTTTTCGCCCTGATTTCTCATAAACACAGAATGGCGTGCCTTTAGATAATTTATTTAGAAATAAAAATAGTTCAATTTCTTCCTTAACATTTTTACAAATCTCGCTATGCCTATAGGTAAAATTGAAGTCTGTTTTGGGATATTCAATCAAATTAAAGTTTGCTTTTAAATCTGAGCTGTGCAACTTGAGTTGTACTTCTGCATTACCATGTGAACCATAAATTTTGGTAGGAATATTTGTTAACTCAAAATGGTCGTCAAAACGGACATCAATAGTAGTAGTAAGTCTAGGAATACTTTTAAATTCTATTTTACTAATACTTTTCAAATTAGGAAATTTGACCCCGCCATATCGAAAATCTGCGTCAATAAGCCTTTCTTCTGGGATTTCAAAATTTCCGACTTTTTTACCCATAACAAAGTCACTAAATTCCTTATTAAATTCGGGGTCATTTTTGAAGGTCAAATTCATTTTTCCCTCAATAGACTCTTTTGTTCCACGAAGAGAATGAACTTTATACCTTTCGCTATAAGCTTTTAAATCTGGAAGTAAGTCGATGTTTGAAAGGAAATTTCGAAAGGTATCAGCAGATGTTTTTCCTTGCTCAATATCTTCAATTATATTCTCTTTGAGATTTATAATTAATTCCTGAATTAAGTCTTCAGCAGTTGAATCAATATAATGAATGCCTTTTCGGGATAAATTATTGATTTTGTGCTTAGCTAGGTTTGGTGCAACAAGAAAACATTCTTTCCTATCTGCACCCAATTCATCTGTTATCTTATCGAATATTACTGAAACATTGGGGTCATCTAAGTTATAACCAAGAAATAAAATACAGTTTGTTGAAAGCCTTTCTTTTATTACTGTCCAGTATACTCCATTCTCACTGTCAAGTTTGAAAAAGTTTTGATAGTCTGAATCTGTAATAATAATGCTGCCCGGTTCTTTTAAATCACCATGTACTTTAAAAATGTGTGTTTTTCCATTTTCCAAATAAGGAATTTGTTTTGCTGAATAAGCAACTTGTCCATTTTGAGATAAAGCATCCTCAATAAGCGTATCGTAGTTTGTTGTTATTATTGTTTTGAAGTGAGGAATAATTGCTAAATTTTCATGACATCCCGTTGACTTTGGTTTTTTATTGAGAAAAGTTTGATTTAGGATGCGTATTAGAGAATTTCTATTATTATTTTTTAATCGGAAGTATTCTTCTGCAAGAGCAGGAAGTTGCAAGCTTTTATTTATGTTTTCTCTTTCAGGTTTAGTCAAGTCATCTAATAAAATCTCTTTTAATTCATTACCAGACGGAAAACCAGCATAAATAGATAGTCCAGCACCTGCCCAGATTACAACTTCTTCTTTTCTTATTAATTTAAATAGACTTTCCTTATACATGATTTATTGTTAGTTTATCGGTCTTTTTCAACCTTGCCCATAACGGTTTGGCTATGTGGAGTGCGGGACTTTGAAACGCTTCACTGTCAAGCTGCCACTGAGCCAATTCGTTTATTTATATTTTTGTTTTTATAGCCAAATCGTCAAAGACGAATTGGCGGTGTTGCAACGAAGAACTGAGGTTGAATTACCCACTGAACCCCGCATTACATATAGCTTTTGTTAGCCTTTCGTTTTTTTATTTTCCCATTCAAGGTCTTCAATTTTCCAAGTATATTTTCTTACGTCGTCAGCAACCTCTTTTAATTCCTTGTCGTCATTAACTGTCATTAAAAGTTCGTCACTGATTTTATAAAGAGTCTTATATGCATAAAATGCTCTTTTTCTAAGTACTTCGAATCTTTCAGAAGCAATCTCTGAATTTATTTCTTTAAGATTTTCGTTTTCCCAATTAAAGTCAGATTCCTTTAATTCAAATTCTGTCTCGTCTTCGTTTATTGCCTTAAATCCAAGTTTGAGAGCTACGCTTTTTGAGTTTAAATAATTCTTCTCTCCAATTGAGTTCTTTTCAATTGTTATCCTTTGACTTTCTCTCTCGTCATAAAATAGATACGGTAGAATCGACTCTTTCAATGAAGTTGTCAGATAACCATTTTTCCTACTTTTAGGGACAATATACCAGTGTAAATCTCGATACATATCAAGTACTGCACCGATATATTTATTTTCTTCGTCTTTAATGAAAAAGAATCTGTATGAACCAAAATTTCCGATAATGCTATCAGTCATTTTTGGTTGTTCAGTCCACACCTTTGCTACATCAACATTTTCGCTTATTTGTCGAGTAAAAATTGATTCGTTTGACTTTCCATTATTCAATCGGTCAATATATTTTCTAATTTCTCTTTCGGTCATTATGATATGTTGTTTCGGTCTTTTTCAAAATGAAGGCTAACGTATGTGGAACCCAAAACATTGGGTTATATCTCTATTGGTTATTGTTTTATACCCCTGATATGGGAGTATAAATGTAGTTTTTTTATTCAAGTAGTTCAGCCTGAGATTTTTTAAGTTATCGTGTTCGTCCTTTATTTCAGGGTGCGTATTCAACGGTTTATGGTTTTTGTCTTAAAAATAAGCATAATATGTTAATTGCATAATAAAGTGGCTTGTATTTTAACTTGATCGCGTTTAACAAAATCGTGTCGGGCCACGGTATGTTCGACCGTCTTTTCATCATGTGGTGAGTCACCAAAGGTTGTCCTGCCAATTTTTCGTCTCATGGTGAGTCACCAAAGGTTGTCCGGCCAATTTTTCGTCTCATGGTGAGTCACCAAACCTTGCCCGACCAATTTTTCATCACGTGGTGAGTCACCAAACCTTGACCGATCAATTTTTCATCACGTGGTGAGTCACCAAACCTTGCCCGACCAATTTTTCACCTCGTGGTGAGTCACCAAACCTTGCCCGACCAATTTTTCATCACGTGGTGAGTCACCAAACCTTGTCCGATCAATTTTTCATCGCGTGGTGAGTCACCAAACGCTGGCCGACCATTTTTTCATCACGTGGTGAGTCACCAAAGGCTGTCAGACGATTTTTTCATCGTTTGTCCGGCTGACACGAGCTGATAAATTTTTCGTCTAATGTCTGGCAGACACGGTCAATACGCCTAAAAATCAATTTTTCATATCATTGACACGGACAATGAGCTGCCGGAGCAATCTTTCATGTCGTTGACCCAGACAATGAGCTGCCGGAGCAATCTTTCATGTTATTGACACAGTCAATGAGCTGCCGGAACAATTTTTCATGTTATTGACACGGACAATGAGCCGTCGGAGCAATCTTTCATGTCATTGACACGGACAATGAGCTGTCGGAACAATCTTTCATCTTATTGACACGGACAATGAGCTGTCGGAGCAATCTTTCATCTCATTGACACGGTCAATGGGCTGTCCAACCAGTTTTTCATCGTTTGTCCGGCTGACACGAGCTGTCCGACCAGTTTTTCATGGTTTGTCTGACAGACACGAGCTGATAAATTTTTCGTCTAATGTCTGGCATACACGAGCAGATAATTCAGCACTATATTCTCAATTTGGCAAATTCAATTGCTTTTTCCAGTATTTCGTCGCGTCCTTCAATAATTCCCTGTTGTGTGGGCTGTACCTCAATGTCTATTTTAACTCCCTTTCGCTGGGTTTCGGTGCCATCCGGATAAAAGATACCCAAACCGGACATTGATGTGCGGTACCCGCCTGCAAATTCAAATAACGACACATTTCCGTCGGCGCCGGCTGTTTGGTTCCCTATGGTAGTTACATTCGGAGCGGTTTGAAAACTCATAACCGTATATTCTGCCCTGCTTTGTGTATTTCCGTCAACCAAAAGAATTACCTTTCCTTTAAAGTAATCGTCGTTCTTAATGCCGGTAGTTTTTTCTTCTTTCCAGATAAATTTCCCGGGATATGTGAGGTCGGGTTTTATAATTTTAACAAACTCTTTTTTTGCTGGATTCAGATGCCTGGAGATTCTTCGGAAAATGAATTTTGGGTAATTCCGAACATTGATTATCAAGGCATTGCAATGTTTTACCTTTTGCATAATTTCTTCGGCATCCTTAGCATTTAACAGCGGCATATTAATGTATCCAATGTTATTTTCAAGAATTTTATATTTATGGAATTCCCTTGTTTTGCCCGAATTCATTTCTTTAAACGTATACAACTTCACCTTCCGGTCTATAATTTTGCCATTCCTTTTTGTTACAAGCAACATACTGTCGTTATTACACAACAAAGCTCTCATTATTGCATTGTTCGTTTTTCTTTTTTGTGTTGAACCTATCGAATACTTTAAGTTTTGCTGTACAATTTCGTTTACTGATTGATTGTTTATTCTGACGATTTCATCGCCGGGCTGTAAATTATTTATTGCTGCCAACGAATCATTCCAAAAGCCGGTAACAATCAATTTATTTCCAATCATGTTTTGGCGGGTTGGAATTGATTTACTCCCCAATTGTTTTTTCAGAACATTAGAATTAAACAAGGCATGCGAATCATCAATTTTAGTTACCAGCTCGAGCATTGCCAGGTGGTATTCTCCGGCATTTTCGGCGTTTTTAAATTTCGGAATCATTTCGGTAAGAACATCATTCCAGTTCTGGTTGGTTTGGTACTTGTACGGAAAGAAGTATTCGATAACATTCCAATAGTTAAACAGGGCCAGCAAACGGTAATTCCGGTCGGGGTATTCAAAATTCGTATACTTCTTTTCATTTGTAATTACAGCGTAGTCGGATATTCTATCTGCAGTAACGTAATGATTCTTTTTTTGATTTCTGTTCTCTTCAATAAACTTTAACTGTTGCGATAATTCCGGAGTAAACAATTTACTGTTTTGTGTCCAGCCCAGGTCGAAGTTTTTTGTAAAATAACCCGATTCCGGTTTCTCGCGGCAACTCCTGCATTTTTTCACTTCGCCCAAAGATTTAATCCAGGTAAGATACACAGCCGACAGTTCCTCTTTTGTTGCTGCCGATTCTATTTCAGGCAGTATGTTAATCAGTTGAGCGTCCCAATCCATATTTCCGCGGGCCACTTCGGGATGATAATATTTTAAAAATCCCCAAACCCGGGAAGCTGTTGCCAACTTTTCGGTGTCTGAAAGTACGGTTTGTGCAAACAAAGTATTCCCGGAAATAATAGTGAACAATAGCAGCAGTAAAATCGATCTCATTTGTTTTTTCGCGCAAACATAGAGACTTTTACAGGGCAAAAAACTTATTTAATGTTAAATAGATTTAATCGTTGTAAATACGGAATTCGTAATTCAACACTATAGCTTCTTAGTATTGTTCTGCTAATTCTTTTAATTTTTTGTTCATTGCCTCAAAACCTTTTTTAGTGTTTTCAATGTTCAGAATCCCTACCAATATTCCTTTAAATTTCTCGCTTTGTTTAAAGGTTGTTGTTCCGTTTCCATTGTCGGTTAGCTCAAATTTATGTTCGCCGTCAAAAATTCCGGGCAATAAAAAATGTCCAATCCAGCTCAATTCTTTGTTGGCTTCGCAGGTCATAATTTTGGGTTTGAAAGACATTCCTTTTTCCTCCGGAGGTTCAATTTTTACCTTGATTTTATTTCCCGCTTTTACCTCTCCGGTAACCGATTTCACAAACGAATTCCATTCCGGGTATTTTTCAAAATCTGTAAGTATTTTCCAGATTATTTCGCTACTCGCATTAATTTGAATTGTTGTTGTAATTTCCTTTTTCATTGTTCTATTCTTTACCACAAAATTCGTTTAAAAAGCAGGTCATGCTCTTGACATAGATCAAGAATTTTTCTTTCCCCTTATTCTGCTAAAAGTTTCGGGCGACATTCCTAACATAGATGCTATATATTGCAGTGGTACCTGGTTAAAAAGTTCCTTATTATTTTCGAGTAGCTGATTGTAACGTTCTTCTGCACTTTTCGAGAGATAGCTAAATACCCTGTCCTCCAATGTAACAAAACACCCGGCAATAAATCGCATTTCTATTTCAGTCCAATTGGGCAAAATTTCTTTTAATTCACTATAATTTGATTTGTCGATAGTATAGAGCTTACAGTCTGTTAAAGCCTGCATGTTCCAACGGGCTCTTTGCTTAAAAATAAAACTGTTCAGATCTGTTATAAAATACCCTTTTGCAGAAATCCACTGAGTAATCTCTTTTTTATCGATACCGACAAAAACACGGATAAATCCTTCTCTTACAAAACTAAACTTATCGCAATATTGCCCCGTTTTTATATAATAGTCTCCTTTTTTTAACTCCGACTCAGTAAACAAGGATGTGACTTTATCCATTTCTTCATTGGATATTCCGAAATAGGATTTTATATAGTTCTCAAGATCTTTCAATTACCAAATGCTTTTTGCGTTTTACCAGCTACAACCCTATTCCAAACATATTTTTTATTCCTGTAAGTATCATATTAATTCCAATAGCCCCGATAAAGAAACCGTTTAACCGCAACAATACTTCCATATTCTTGTCGTAGGCCTTTTTCAGTTTTTTGCCTTCTAAGGAGTCTCTAATTCTCTTTAACAAATAAATTGAAACAAAATTTACTACAAATGCAATTATTAAAATCAGAATACCAATGAACCTGGCATGTCTGTACGATGTTAAAATGCTTAACGAAATTGTACCTGCACCAACCATAAAAGGAAGTGCGATCTCCGAAGCCAGATCGTCAAGATTCTCTTTTATCATAATCAATGCCCTTTGCCCTTTTACAATAAAGAAGTAAGCATACGAGAAAATAATTATTCCTCCAAAGATTCTGAAAGACTCAAAATCAATCATAAAAACCCTTTTAAATAAAAACTCTCCCGAGAAAAAAAACAAATAGCAGACTAATAATGAGATTAAAGTTGCTTTCATTATTACAGTCATAAACTGTTTGTGTGTTAAATCATTTCTTAATGGTTCTAAATATAAAAAGAGAGCAAAAGGATTTAACATTACAACTAATTCAACTATCGATACTAACATAATTGTTTTTGCTTGTTATTCTTTCAAATTTAATTTCAATTTTTCAGAGTATCTATTTTTAAGCTATATTCTTTAACAGGGTATTGTTTTAAAACAGTAGCAAGCGACTAAAAGAAAGATTCTTTCGCTTCATTCTATTGCACTCAGAATGACAATTAGTTAGGTTCGATAAGGTTTTGGGGAGGAGGCGCATCCAGATCCATTGGCTGACGAAGTGGAATCTCTTCATCATTTCCGGGTTTATTATAAATGTATTTATAATTCCGAAATTTGTAATTTCGGGCTCCTGTATATTGTGTAAGCAGAAAAGAAATTATTTTACCGGTAAAATAAAACAATATGACCAAGTTAGATATTCAAATTAGAAAAGCAAAACCTGAAGAATACAAAATAATTGCACCACTTCTTTTATTGGCAATGGAAGATATAGTTTATCGTTTTATCGGAGATATTTCCAGGGAAAAAGCAATCCTCCTTTTAGAAAGTTTGGTTCGGGAAGAAAACACTCAATATTCGTATAAAAACTGTTGGATTGCAGAAAATGAAAGTGAAATTATTGCAGCTGCCTGTGTGTACGATGGAATGAAACTTCGCGAACTGAGGAAACCCGTGGCTGAGAAAATAAAATCAATGTTTAATAACGATTTTAATCCTGAAGATGAAACCCGGGCAGGTGAATATTATATCGATAGTGTAGGTGTCAGTCCGAATCATCAAGGAAAAGGAATTGGCACAAAAGTGTTTCAGTTTTTGATTAACGAATATGTTACAAAAAGAAATGAAACCCTTGGTTTGCTTGTTGAAGAAGATAATCCGGACGCCAGAAAACTTTATTTAAAATTAGGATTCGAAACTGTTGGTAAAAAAACATTGGTAGGAAAAACCTTGCAACATCTTCAGCTAAGGCAGAAAAACCGGGATTAAGTTCTGATTATAAAATAGAAAGGGGAAACCCGAAAGCCTCCCCCATTCTGTTATTCTACTACTTATACTAAAAATACTATTCTACTGAAGAAACGATATTAATACCCCGGCGGCAACAGCTGAACCAATTACACCCGAAATATTACTTGCCATACAATACTGAAGTATATGGTTACGTTTATCGTGTTTTAAAGCCAGCTCGTTGGCCACACGCGAAGCCATTGGAACGGCACTTAAACCGGTTGCACCAATAAGCGGATTGATTTTCTTTTTGGCAAATGTATTGTACAGTTTTACCGCCAAAATTCCGCCTGTAATTGAAAGCGCAAAGGCTACAAAACCACCCACAATAATACCAAGTGTTTTTGCCGACAGAAAAACGTCTGCTGTCATGGTGGCTCCAACCGTTAATCCCAGGAAGATGGTTGCAGTGTTCATAATAGGACCTTGGGCAGCATCGGCCAAACGACTGGTCGTCGAACCAATTTCCTTAATCAGGTTTCCAAAAAGCAACATTCCTAAAAGCGGTACCGACGATGGAACCAAAACAGAAGCCAGCACTCCCAAAGCAATCGGGAAAATTATTTTGGCAGTTTTCATATCCTTAATCTGTGTTTTCGCAGGATAGGCTTTTTCCATCTCCTTCATGTTAATCTTAAATTCCTTTTTTGTGATTAACAAGTTAGAAACCAGTGGCACAATAACCGGTACCAACGCCATGTACGAGTAGGCAGCAATAGCAATCGGTCCTAATAAATGCGGAGCCAGTTTAATGGTGGTGTAAATGGCAGTAGGGCCATCGGCACCTCCAATTATACCCAGCGAAGCAGCTTCTTTTGGAGTAAAACCAACTGCAATGGCAGCCAGTAAAATCGAGAAAATTCCAACCTGGGCAGCGGCACCAAACAATGCCAGTTTCAGGTTACGAAGCATTGGTCCAAAATCGGTAAGCACACCTACCCCCATAAAGATAATCGGAGGCAACAGCCCGGTTTTAATCAACGAATAATAGAGATAATTCATTATCCCGAATTCGTGTGCTATCTCAAACAGGTTCATGTAGCGGTGGTCGCCAAGCTCAATTAATTCCGGATTTATAACTCCCATTTGTCCTCCGGGGAAATTGGCAAGCAAAACACCAAATGCAATCGGAACCAGCAGCAATGGTTCGTACTGTTTTTTAATTCCAAGATAAAGCAGCACAGCCGAAATCGCCCACATTATTAATGTTTGCCAGGTGATGTGGCCAAGTGCCGTCATATTAAACAACTCTGATAAAATATCCATAAAACCAGTTTACGCTAATTGAACCAAAACGTCATCTTCTTCAATACTATCGCCGTTTGCCTTTAAAATGGAAGTAACCGTTCCTGCACTTTCAGAAACAATGGCGTTATAGGTTTTCATCGATTCTATGTAACAAATCAAATCTCCTTCCTTCACAACATCACCCACTTTCAGCGCGGTTTCGGTATTATCCTTTGTAAGCATAAATTTACCTTCGAGCGGTGCAACTACCTCGGCAACCTTACCGTTTACAGCAGGCGCCTGAGCTGCAGGTGCAACAGCACCATTTCCATTGTTGCCGTTTACTGCCGGTGTTGCAACAATATCACTATACGAAACTCCGACATTGAATTTTTCACCGTTAATATCGATAATCATCGACTTAGGCTGGTACGAACCATTAGCGGCAGCCGGAACTTCTTTACAATCCTTTTTCTGTTTTGCCTCCTTTTTACGTGCCAGATCTTCTTCAAAATCCTGTTTGGCTTTACCCGATTTGTAAGCACGGTATTGTTCCGGGTGCATTGCCAGTTCGAACAACTCTTCATCGTCCTGACCAAAGTCCCAGTTATTTTCTATCATCTCTTTTTTGTAGTGATCCAAATCATCAGGATACAGATCCTGCGGAACTCTGGTATAAAATTGTTTGCCATGTGTTTCGGCCAGATGAATAATCTCAGGATGCAATTCTCCCGGAAGTTTACCCGACTTACCAATAATCATATCCCAAATGTTATCGGCGATCATACTCCAGCGTTCGCGTCCTTTAATCATCTGAATTACGTTCATTAAAGCAAGGTTTTTCACATATTGGCTAAACGGCGTTACCAGCGGAGGATAACCTAACATTGGCCATATATATTCAACTTCTTCGAATAATTTAATCAGCAAATCATCTTGCGATAAAGTTGGTTTGTTGCGTTTTTCCAGCCATTTGTTCAGGCTCTTCAAATTCGAGCCAAGGTCGGCCATTAAACTTCCCATCATTCCACCCGGAAGCCCTGATCCAATCAACAGGGAATTCATGTGGCGGTTTTTCGGGTTGATATAGTAGCCAAGGAAATCGTCGATAAATTCCTGAGTCATCGAACGAACTTCCATGTAAGCTTTCATGTTAATGTCCTTCACCTTAAAACCTGCATCTTTCAACATTCCGTGAACAGCCAATACATCGGCATGTCCGGTTCCCCACGATAGCGGTTCCATTGCAACATCAACATAGTCAACACCTGCGCGTGCTGCTTCCAAAATGGTTGCCATAGAAAATCCCGGTCCGGAGTGCCCATGGTACTGCACAATAGTTTCAGGATGTTTGGTTTTTATATTTTTAATGATTTTACCAATAAATGCCGGGCGGCCAATACCTGCCATATCTTTTACGCAAATCTCATCAGCTCCCATCTCAATTAACTGATTGGCAAGCTTCGTATAGTATTCAACCGTATGTACTTTCGAAATTGTTAAACTCAAAGCAGCCTGCGAAATCATACCTCCTTCTTTGGCAAACTTTATCGAATTTTCAAGGTTACGCGGATCGTTCAACCCACAGAAAGAGCGTGCAATATCAGTCCCCTGAAGTTTTTTTACTTTATACATTAGTTTACGAACATCGGCGGGTACCGGGCTCATTCTTATCCCGTTCAACGCACGCTCAAGCATATGAGTTTGAATACCTGCATCGTTAAATGGCTGTGTCCAGCGGCGGTTTGCCACGTTCGGATTTTCGCCAAAAAGCAAGTTTATTTGTTCAAATCCGCCACCATTGGTTTCAACCCTGTCGAAACACCCCATATCGATAATTACCGGTGCAACTTTTTCCAATTGTTCAACTTTGGGAACATATTTTCCCGATGACTGCCACATATCTCTATACAGCAAACTAAATTTGATCTCTCTACTCATTTTAGTCTTATTTATTAGTTTTTACAGCGTTTTACTTATCCTTCAATTTTTCAATTGAAGTTGCTTTTCCCGCTCCTTTTGTTGTAATATCAACCGCCGTAATAATAGCGGCCATTTTAGCAGGACTTATTTCAGAATTACTATTGCCTGCAGCCGGTGTGTGCGTTACCGGAACCGGTGCAAGCTTATTAGTTAATCGTATGATTAAATTTCCGAGAACGACCACCATAATCAGAATAAAAAATACGGTGCTCATTCCTGTCAACAATAATTTTAGAGCTTCAGCCATTTTGATTTAGATTAAAAATTTGCGTTATAAGAAGGATGCAAATATAGAATTGTGTATTAATCACATATATTTTTTGCTTTCATTCTGAAATTAAACCTCAATATTTAACAATGATTCGTAAGTTTAATTGAAGAATATTTTCTCTTTTGAAACCCAATCACTTGTCAGATAAAAACTTATGGCACCAAAACAATGTTTAATACTTACCGATCTTCTTTTCCTGCAATCGACCCAATGTTAAGAATGGTGATCTTCTGTCCCGATTTTTAGGTTGTATAACATATATAAGCCAGAATCAACATTTAGTTAACATTGGCAATAAAGATATTTTTCTTTGTAAGCTTATCAGAAGTGGACAAAAAGTACTTTTTAATAAAACTGTAAGATTAAAACCTATAACCGTATAATAATTAGATCTACATCTATTTGTGGCTTCAATCATATCAACTACCTTTAATGATGTTAAAAGAAAAAACTATGGATAAGGATATAAAACTGGCTGTTCTGATAGACGGCGATAATATTCCATCGGCTTATGTAAAGGAAATGATGGAGGAAATAGCAAAGTATGGCAATCCTACCATAAAACGAATTTACGGCGACTGGACAAAGCCAACATTAGTGAAATGGAAAAACCTGTTACTCGAAAATGCTATTACTCCTATTCAGCAATACGGATATACCACCGGCAAAAACGCGACCGACTCGGCCATGATAATTGATGCCATGGATATTTTATACAGCGAAAAGGTAAATGGTTTTTGCCTGGTTTCGAGCGACAGCGATTTTACACGGCTTGCCACCCGGCTGCGAGAAGCCGGCATGCAGGTAATTGGCATTGGCGAGAAAAAAACGCCGGAACCGTTTATTGTAGCATGCGACCGTTTTATTTACATTGAAATTCTTAAGAACCGTTCGAAAGAGACAGAGAATACCGACATCACTGATAAAACAGATAAGAAAAGCGGGGTTGACAAAATAACTCCCAAAGTTATCCGGCTTATTTCTAAAACAATCTCTGATTTAGCCGATGACGATGGCTGGGCATTTTTGGGAGATGTGGGTAGCCTGCTGCAAAAAAAACAACCCAATTTCGATTCCAGAAATTATGGTTTTGAAAAACTCACTCCACTAATTGATTCAATTGGAAAATACGAAATAGACCTCAGGGAAAGTCACCGGGGCAAATTCAAATTAATTTACGTACGGAATAAAAAGAAATAAACTGATATAAAAAAAAGAACGGTATCAAGTATTTATAAAATGGCAAAGATTCTTGCATTTATTCTACTAAGTATTCCAATACTTTTAACTTCCTGGAGGTCGCTAAGAAAGTATAATAGTCATGGATTTTACCGCTTTTTTAGCTGGGAAGCAATATTACTCTTATTTGTTTTTAAGATAGAATACTGGTTTATTGCTCCATTCTCTTTTCATCAAATTGTATCCTGGTTTTTACTTTTTCTTTCTCTCTGGTTTGTACTTGCCGGAGCATTTGAACTTAAAAAGAAAGGTAAACCAACCAACATTCGTAACAATCCCGAATTATTCAATTTTGAGAAAAGTTCAATCCTTGTAAAAACAGGTATTTTTAAATACATCAGGCATCCCATGTATTCTTCACTTCTGTTACTTAGCTGGGGAATATTTTTCAAAAAACCCGACTGGATTTTATTATTTGCAGTAATTTCTGCCAACGTATTATTGTTCCTGACTGCCAGGGCAGAAGAAAAAGAGTGTATCGATTATTTTGGTAAAGCTTACACTGAGTACATGAAAGAAACCAAACGGTTTATCCCCTTTATTTTCTGAATTCAGAACTAACAGTTTACTATAATGCCGTGTAATCCTTAGAAAAGTAAACCCGGATTATTCATTCCTAAAATCTGTAGACATCCGTGTAATCTGTGCTGAAATAAATACAAAAAACAGGCCGCCACAAAACTTATCTTTGCGACAGCCTGCCAATACTATTCCTTTACGAAATCTTAATCTCTTTTGCAGGTTTTGGTTTAATTTCTTCACGTTTTGGCAAAGTCACCTGAAGAATACCGTTGTTATATTTGGCCGATATTTTTTCGGTATTAATAACACTTTCCGGTACTGTAAAAGAACGTTGAAATGATTGATAACTGAACTCTTTTCGGGTAACTACTTCTCCTTCTTTTTCTTCCTTTTCTTCTTTCTTTTCTGAAGAAATAGTTAAGCGGCCATTATCGTAATTCAGTTTAAAATCGTCTTTACTTAACCCGGGTGCTGCAACATCAATTACATACTCATCGTCGTTTTCTTTGACATTTACAGCAGGCAAAGTTGAATTGCTTTCTGCAAAGTTTTTCGTGTTCCAATCCATCAGATTTCCTTCGAAGAATTTGTCTAGTAACGAAGGAAATGATGTGTAATCGTTGTTAAATAATCTTGGTAGTGTCATGATTAAATCCTCCATTTTTTAATTAGACTTTAAGTAATTTCTCTCACAAAGATATTTGCAAACCCAATGCCAGTTTAAAGCGAGTTTTTCTTCTTGTTTTTTTAACTTTTTGACATACAAACATTTACTTATGGAGACATAAAAACCCAACAAAAACAAATACAACAAACTGTGCAACAATGACATACAAACAATAAAAATGTCTGTCTTTTTTACATTATAAGCGAAATTTTGACACACAGCAACAACGCAACACTGAACACCATATACCGGATCCTAAATATTCGCTACTGTATGTTGCTTTGAACTCTACCCTGTGAAATAGTGCGCAGCACTAAATCTTCGATTTATTTCACAGGGTAAACTCTGAACTATTTAAACAAATCCACAATTTCTTCCTTGGTAATCTCCTGAAACGGATTATTTGAATTGATAAACTTATCGGCCAGTGAACTTTTACGGTCTTTTAGCTTTTGGATTTTTTCTTCAATTGAATTTTCTGTAATAAAACGATATACAAAAACATGTTTGTCTTGCCCAATCCGGTGAGCGCGATTGATCGCCTGATTTTCAGCTGCCGGATTCCACCATGGATCGATAATAAAAACATAATCGGCTTCCGTTAAGTTGAGTCCAACCCCACCCGCTTTTAGTGAAATAAGAAAAATCCGGTTTTCGGGGTCTTCCTGAAACTCTTTAATCACATCTTCCCGTTTTGTAGTTTGCCCTGTTAATTTGCTGTACTTCCAGTTTTCATCTTCAATTTTATTCTGAAGCAATTCAAGATGACTCACAAACGATGAAAAAATTAATACTTTATGTTTTTCCGCTACCAGGTTCTCCAGCATTCGAAAAATCACGTCAAATTTTCCGGATGATTCTTCAACTCCTTTTTCTGCAAGCGACGGATGGTTGGCCAATTGCCGCAGCTTGGTAAGTCCCTGCAAAACTACAAACGACGATTTTTTTACACCTTCCTGCTCAATTGCAGTTAATATGGTATTCCTGATAATTGACTTCTCTTGTTCGTACATTTTGTGTTGCTCACCTGCCATAGGACAAAAACGGACCTCTTCCATCAGCGGCGGTAAATCTTTAGCTACTTCTTCTTTTTTCCGACGTAAAACAAAAGGACGTATCATAAGTTGCAGCTTTTCCATCTGTTCTTCGTTGGCATGTTTTTCAATGGGTGTAATAAATGTACGTCTGAAAAATGCCAAGTTTCCCAAAATTCCAGGATTCAGAAAATTCATTTGCGACCATAAATCTGATAGCGAATTTTCAATAGGAGTTCCGGTAATTACCAGTTTGTGATTTGCCTGCATACTCATAACCGCCTTGTATGTTTTCGAGGTTGAATTTTTTATCGACTGACTTTCATCTAATATTAAATAAAAAAAGTTGGTTTTCGACAGCAAATCAACATCATTTCGAACTGTACCGTAAGTGGTTATTATTACATCGTAAAAGCGGGCAATCTTTTCAATGTCTTCCACCTTTTTACGCTGCGTACCTACATATTTATACACTTTCAGAGCCGGAGTAAATTTTTTAATCTCATTACTCCAGTTGTGCACCAGCGATGTAGGTACCACAATTAAACTGGAAGGCTGAATATCTTCCCGGGCAACAGAATTATCGGCAAACATATCCAGTTGTCCTTTTTCTGCAATCGGATTTTGAGCCTTAATATCCTGCTTCATTCGCTTTAACTTCAACAAAAGCGTTAACGTTTGTAAGGTTTTCCCCAACCCCATATCGTCTGCCAAACAACCACCCAAACTATTTTTGTACAAACCGTACATCCAGTTATAACCATCTTCCTGGTAACTTCGTAATTTGGCTTTCAAATTGGCAGGCAATACAGTTACCTCTTTTTCGGCATTAACCAGTTTTTCGAATTTCTGCTTTACCAGTTTATCTGTAGCCTGAACAGAGTCCTGCAATAAAGTAAAATGATGTTTCTCGAACTGAATACGTTCGCCGTGACTTTTCCCAAAAGGTAACAAACCTTTGTAACGGGCAAACCACTCCTCGGGTAAAACAGCCACTTCGCCGTTGGGTAATTCAAACTCGCGTATGTCATTCAGAATATATTTTTTAAGGTGAATAAACGGGATGCTAAACTCGCCAAACCGCACCACCGCATATACATCGAACCAATCGCCTTTGGATTGTGTTTTTAATTCCAACTGCTGGCTACCGGTGTAATACTTTTTTTCCAGTTGCTTTTGTTTAATCCGAATTCCTCTTTTCTCCAGTTCAGCGCGGTTTTTGTTTAGCCAATTCACAAAAAAATAGAGCGCACTTGTTTGATCGAGCAGCGATATTCCCTGCAAAGTAAAAGAGCCATTGTTTTCAATTAATCCCACTTCCAGAATGGTGCTGACAATTTCCTGTTCCCAGCTAAAATCGCGCACCGTTTTATTAAAAACAAACGAGTCATTTTTCTTTTGCAGACTTACTGCAATTTTTCGTTCCGAATTGGGTAAAAACTTTTCCTCGCCGTATTCAAAATTCAAAACCAAACAAGGTTGATATTGCAAATTCATTTCCAGCACAAGAACAGCCTGTTTTGTTGTATCGGCCCGTACAACGTCAAAACCGGTGGCTTTTACCTCGTAATCGCGAATCGTATTCAAAACAAATCCCGAATAATATTTTTCTTCTATGGTATTTGGAACAGCGACATAATCCTTTTCCAAAAATGGCAGAAGTTTTTTCGCTTTCAGTTTCTCAAAAGCCACCAACTGGTTTCTGTAAAGCATCAAACACGGATCGTTGGTTACTATTTTGCAGGTCCGTTCCGACAATACCAATTCCAGGTTATCCAAATACACCTTTAACCGATAGCGTGTTTGGGTCTGAGTTCGTTCAAACAAAAACTGGGGTCTTGCAAATAAGGGATGTACTACAATTTCATCCTCATCGTATAAATTTGAATATTTAGCCTCCTTTTTAAATAATCGAACCGGGCTTAACATTAAAATAGAAGTTACTTCCATCATACATTTTTCAATGTAGGGAGTCACCTGTTTTTCAAAAAATGAAGTTTTTAAGGAAGAGAAAAACTCTGAAACACTTTTGGCACGCGAAAATTTTTTCACCAAAACTTCATCGCTGTACTTTTCAATCAGGTTTACCAACTCCTTTTCGTAGGGTTGCCAGTTGTAAGTAGTATCTTTCAAATCACGCGGTTTTAACAATCGCACAACCGAATAAAACCGTTCCTGTTTCTGAATAAAAAAAGGTTGAAACACCATTCCAAGAAAACGGTGTTCTGTTAAAACTATAATAAATTCAAATTCGTTCATCTATCTCTTTAAAAAAGAAATCCTTGTTAAAAATATTCCTATTGAACAAAAACAGAGAGTTCAAAAGAACCTCAAATATACAAAAGCAAAACTTCCGAATTAAACGATTTGGATTAAAATTGAATAAAAGATAAATAATCGCAGACCGATAAAAAGACACGAACACAGAGTACAAATCATCCTCTTGTGATCTTTTTAATTTTTTCAAGATGGAATAACAATCTTTGTATATTTGTAGGAAACAAAAAATTAATGAAACAAACATGAATCTTAAAATTCATCGAAAGTTCCATCGAATACAAACATGAGTTACCACAAAAAATTAAAATAAACACAAATGAAAAATCTATTTATAAAAAAGTTGAAGTGTAAAAAACCAATTACAATTGAAGAGGCTGCGCATTTGTTATCGACACAAACAGTTGCTCATCCAATTGACGTGCTTAACTGGGAAAAAGCATTCCCGTATAAACCTGATTTAAAGTTCAGAATCGGGCACATCGGAGATGAAGTATGGCTGACTTATTATGTAAAAGAAAAAAACATACTGGCAAAAGAAACACGTATTAATGGCAATGTTTACAAAGACAGTACTGTTGAATTCTTTATTTCGGTTGACGGTGAAAATTACTACAACTTTGAGTTTAATTGTATTGGGACACCACATGTTGCACATGGTCCAGGTCGCGGTAACCGGACATTTGTGACGCCAGAGGTTGTTGAAAAAATCCAGATCAAATCAACACTGGGCGACCAGCCTTTTGAAGAAAAATCAGGCAATTTTGAATGGGAAATGACCATTCGAATTCCAGTTGCATGTTTTGCATTCGATACCATAAAATCGCTTGATGGATTAAAGGCAACAGCTAATTTTTATAAATGTGGCGACGATACTTCCGAACCGCATTTTGTAAGCTGGAATCCCATCGGGACCGAAAATCCGGATTATCATTGCCCCCAGTTTTTTGGAAAAGTAGAATTTGAATAATAAAAATACTTTAAATCAATCTTGTGTTTACCCCCAGGCATTAACTGAACATAAATCTGTTATTCCAAAACATACCTCGAACTAAGTATCTCACTTAACAATATTCTATTCGTTTTTCACGTTGCTAAACTATAAAGTAAGCTGTAAGTATGTTTTCGTATAACAATGAAAATCAAGGAACTGTTTTCATTACTCAGCAACCTTTTGGAATAAAATCTATTGAAATAAAAATTAACTTAAATATTTATATATTCGGAACTCTGTAATACGCACAACTAAACGATTTTAGTTATTTTAGTCACATATAATTTAAACCAATAAAACTTAATGGAACAATTTATTCTATCATTCGACCAGGGTACAACAAGTTCAAGAGCCATTGTTTTTGATCATAAGGGAACAATAAAATCGGTAGCACAAAAAGAATTCGAGCAAATATTTCCAAAACCGGGATGGGTTGAACACGATCCTAATGAGATATGGTCGTCGCAGGCAGCTGTTGCAGCCGAAGCTATTACCAAAATTGGTATTAATGGAAAAAACATAGCTGCCATTGGAATTACAAACCAGCGCGAAACTACCATTGTTTGGGACAAAGAAACAGGCGAACCTGTATATAATGCCATTGTTTGGCAAGACAGAAGAACAGCCAAATATTGCGATTCATTAAAAGAACAGAATTTGCAGGAATTGATCCGGGAAAAAACCGGGCTCGTAATCGATGCCTATTTTTCAGGAACTAAAGTAAAATGGATTCTTGATAATGTTGAAGGAGCCCGTGACAAAGCGGAGGCAGGAAAACTTGCATTTGGAACGGTTGATTCGTGGTTAATCTGGAAACTTACTCGTGGCGACAAACATGTTACAGATGTTAGTAATGCATGCCGAACACTTCTGTACAATATAAAAGATTGTTGCTGGGATAAAGAACTGCTCGAGCTGTTTACAATTCCGGAAAGCATGTTACCCGAAGTTAAAGCTTCGAGCGAAATTGTGGGACACACCAAAACCACCATTTTTGCACACGAAATTCCAATAGCAGGTATTGCAGGCGATCAACAGGCAGCACTGTTTGGCCAGCAATGCACAGATGCAGGAATGGCTAAAAATACCTACGGAACAGGTTGTTTTATGTTGATGAATACAGGAAACAAAGCCATCGCATCAAAAAATAATTTATTGACCACAATTGCATGGAAAATAAACGGAGAAGTTACCTACGCCCTGGAAGGCTCAATATTTATTGCAGGAGCAGCCGTTCAATGGCTACGCGATCAACTTGGCTTGATAAAAAATGCAGCAGAAATTGAAAAGCTGGCTCAAACTGTTGATGATAACGGCGGCGTTTACTTTGTACCAGCACTAACCGGCTTAGGTGCTCCACACTGGGATCAATACGCACGTGGAGTTGTTGTTGGCATAACCCGTGGTACTTCTCACGGACATTTTGCCCGTGCCACATTGGAAGGAATTGCATTTCAGGTTATGGATGTACTTAAATCGATGGAAGCCGATTCAGAAATTCATATAAAAGAATTACGGGTAGATGGAGGTGCAGCTGCCAACAATTTATTACTACAATTCCAGTCAGAAACTTTACAATCGCCGGTAATTCGCCCTCGTCAGCTTGAAACTACAGCTTTGGGAGCTGCCTATCTTGCCGGGCTGGCAGTGGGTTACTGGAAAGACCTGAATGAACTTCAATCGCAATGGGCGAAAGATCAAACCTTTCTTCCCGAAAAAGATTCTGCAGTGATTGCAAAAATGATTCGAAAGTGGGGGAAAGCATTGGAAAAAGCCAAAAACTGGATAGACGATGATGATGAATAATTAGCGACACTAAGATCGAATAAAATCCCTGAGTTTGGGTAGTTTAAAAAAGTAATTATCTATAAAATTCTTATATCATAATTATGAACCGGATTGAACTATACAAAGGTGACATTACAAAACTACAGGTTGATGCCATTGTAAACGCTGCTAATAAAACATTGCTGGGAGGAGGTGGTGTAGATGGTGCAATTCACCGTGGTGCAGGCAAAGAACTTCTGGAAGAATGCAGACAACTTAATGGTTGTGAAACCGGCGATGCCAAAATTACCAAAGGCTATTTACTTCCTGCCAACTTTGTTGTTCATACGGTGGGGCCGGTATACAATGGTGGTAAATACAATGAAGCAGAGAAACTGGCTTCGTGTTACAAACGCAGTCTTGAAATTGCGCTGGCCCACAATATAGAAACCATTGCGTTTCCTAATATAAGTACAGGAGTTTATGGCTATCCGAAACAAGAAGCAGCAGAAATTGCCATTCGCACTGTGGTTGAATTCTTAAAAACTTCAACGGAAATAAAAAAGGTGCTGTTTTGCGTTTTTGATGATGAGAATTATTCAATCTATAAAAGCATTTTGGCTGATAACGACCATAATCGCATTTAATACGAATTAGATTTTGGCAGGCAACTCGAAAAAGAAGCGTTTGTTCCTGCCAAAATCTATTAAAATCGCGTTTCATGCTAAATATAACCGCTAATTCCTTAACTACTCTAAATTAACGCTCTAAAATCTAAAAGAAACCTTATCTTTGTGAAAATATCAGATTTGAGAATTTGTGCTTTTACCAGCTATTTCTTTCCAACTTAGTTTATAACTGCCATTTTTTAGATCTTATTTTATTCATTCAGTAATTAGTACAAAAAATTTTATGGGTAGATCACAAGAAACATTCAACAAAAAAGAAGTAAGAAACAAAAAAGAGAAAAAAAGAAAAGAAAAAGCAGAAAGAAGAAATGCTCGCAGGGAAGGTGAAAAAAAGTCGAGTCTGGACGATATGATTGCCTATGTTGATGCAAATGGAAATATTGTATCGACTCCACCTGAGAAAACAAAAAACGATGAAGTTAAACTGGAAGATATTGAAATCAGCGTGCCCAAAGGCGGTTCTGTTGCTGACGAAGATCCGGTAAAACAAGGAGTGGTTTCATTCTTTAACGATTCAAAAGGTTTTGGTTTTATTAAAAACTCCTTAACAAAACAGGATATTTTTGTTCACATTAACAATGTTATCGACGATATTAAAGAAGGTAACAAAGTTACTTACGAAATTGAAATGGGACAAAGAGGCCCAACAGCTGTTAATGTTAAAATCGATAAGTAATAAGATTTTTCAACTCTATATACATCCACCTTTTTAGGGTGGATGTCATTTCATTATTACAACTCCCAACCAACGGCAAGCAAAACTTTTCGGTTAACCAAACTTTATTTGATTACACGTTTAATCTGGTGCATTTTTGTAAACTATCCTATAATTGAATTATATGAATTTCGTTACAGGTTTAACGGATCTGGCTTTTCTTATACATCCGTTTCATATTTCGATGATACGTGTTTGTCAAACGTGTATGAAAATACGGATATAAAAAATGGTCGCGAAGTACCGATTCGCTCTTAAAAAAACTACGATGGACTATTTTGGTATCTCCTTTTGGGGTTTCAATAAAATTTAATTGCTGTTTCCCGAGGGTTGTGTTGTCATCGAGATAACTAAATTCAATAATACTCTCACGATCATCAACTTTAATTATTTCGAAAGCAGTTGCAATATTTTTAATCTTCAGCAAACACAGGTTCAAATATACTACCTGCCCCGGTTCTATTTTATCAACCTTGTCATCGGCATAAACCAACTCATTCTTTTCCTTCGAGAACAATATTCCAAAACCTAATTTCCCTGCATTCCAGGCATCTCCGGGATTGGTATGCACGTAATAGTTCCAAACTTTGTTCAGACTATCTCTCACTACATATTCGCGCTCATGAAAACAAAAACCATCAGTACTCGACTTTGGTGTTAATGAAGGTTTTACATCCAAAAAAGTTTGCTTATCATTTTTTATCTGACGGGCTACATATGCTTCAACTGCCACTTCGTTTACCTTATCAAACTTAACATCGGCCAAAAACATTTGTCCCCGGCTGTTAACAACCAGTAAAAAAGCAAATAAAACAAACGTGATTATTTTCTCTGGCATAGCAATTTATCAGCTCTAAAATAGATTAAAATATTTAAAATCTAAGCCAATCCTCCATTCTATAAGAAAAAAATAATATCGATTTACAAAGAGTCTACCTCCCCGTCTCCCTTAAGCAAGCAATCCTTTATTCTGATTTAAACATAAATGCTTAATAACCACCCACAATATGAATTTTTATTAAGAAATAAACGAAACAGCGCTACAAATTTTCTGTCCTCAATTATATTTCTATTTTAGCTTGATGAGTCCTTCAGAAAATAATTTAACAAAAATACTCAGAATTGTTTTCTATACTTTTCTGGTTGTATTTTTATTGTTTCTGACCATCTATTTTGGCTTACGACTTTTAGGTATCGACATAATCTAACTTTTTATAAAACAATAAATACCGGAATATTAACTCATTATTCTATTTCAATTTTGTACAAGTTGGTAATTGGGAATTATGCCAGGAACACAACCTATTATGCGGATGCCCGTAAAATCAATATTTTAACTGTACATTCTACAATATTCTTATTTCCTACCATAAATTATGGTAAGAAAATAATACTTTTGCCTTGGTAATTTTCACCCAATAAAATGAATATCAACCTTAATTTTACTATTCATGAAAAAAATGCACACCATATTTCTTGTACTTATGCTTTTAGCTTCATATGCGGTAAACAGTCAAATCATATACGAGCAAAAAGACAAAGAAATTCTAAATGAAGTATTTCATCAATTTCGAAACTCAACGGATAAAAGTACTGCCGAATTAGTTGTTCTGGTTGGCGATTTTTTTAAAGAGACGCCCTATGTTGCCCATACTCTTGAAACAGAGCCGGAACAATTGGTTCTAAATTTACGGGAAATGGATTGTACTACTTATGCAGAAAATTGTTTGAGTATTGCCCGCACCTTAAAAAACGGGAACCTTACTTTCGAGGAATTCGCAAAAGAGTTGACTGCAATTCGTTACCGCAACGGAATTATAAGTGGCTATTCTTCGCGGTTGCATTATTTTAGCGACTGGATTTATGAAAACGATAAACAAGGTTTGATAAAACGTTTATCAGAAGAAATTGCCAATACTCCCTACCCCCTTGAAATTAACTTTATGAGTAGCCACCCTGATAGTTACAAACAGCTAAAACTCCATAACAACCTCATTCCTGTTCTTGCCGAAAAAGAAGAGGAAATCAGCGGCAGGCAAATGTTTTATATTCCCAAAAACAGCGTTTCTAAATTTGAATCAAAAATAAAAGACGGAGACATTGTTGGAATAACAACTTCTGTTGAAGGACTTGATATTACACATGTAGGAATAATTATTAATAAGAACGGGCGGGTTCATTTAATGCATGCTTCGTCGGTAGCTGAAAAAGTAATTCTATCGGAAAATACACTGGAGGATTATCTGGCAGAACGAAAATCGGCAACCGGAATTATGATCGTACGCCCCATTTAAAAAAGGAAAAATGAGAATTTCATCAATTACAAACTTACTATTTCTGGCAGCAATACTTTTATTGAGTTCTTGTCTGAATAAACAGGAAAAATCGGATGCAGAAAATAAATTCGGTAAGCAGCCAAACATAGTATACATTTTAGCAGATGATTTGGGATACGGAGATGTATCAGCACTAAATCCCGACTCAAAAATAAAAACACCAAATATTGATAAGCTTTCGGAGGACGGAATGACATTTCGGGATGCTCATTCAAGTTCTGCAGTTTGCACACCAACACGATATGGAATTTTAACCGGGCAGTATAACTGGCGTAGCCGTATTAAACAAGGTGTACTTTTAGGTTACAGTCCGAGTTTAATTGAAGAAACCACTCCAACCATAGCAAAGTTTCTGCAAAAACAAGGTTACACAACAGCCTGCATTGGTAAGTGGCATTTGGGAATCGATTTTAAGCTAAAAGATGGATCGTATATTGAAGGAAAGCCGGGAGTAGATTTTACTTGGGATTTAATAGGATTTAACCAGCCCGAAAAAATAGATTTTAGCCAACCCGCCAAAGGCGGTCCAAAAGGAGCCGGATTTGATTATTCCTATGTTTTACCGGCTTCGCTCGATTTTGAACCTTATATGTACCTTGAAAATAATTTAGCTGTTGAAGCTCCTACCGACTCAACTCCGGGAAATGATTTAAATGCCATTCCGTGGGCAACGGGAGCTTTCTGGCGTAAAGGAGGAATGGCTCCATCGTTTAATTTCGAACAGGTTTTGCCAACTTTTACTGCCAAAGCCATTGATTTTATTGCCAAACAAAAGAATGCAGAAAAACCTTTTTTCCTATACTTTCCGATGAATTCGCCACATACACCATGGCTTCCTACCGACGAGTTTAAAGGAAGTTCTCAAGCCGGTCTGTATGGCGATTTTGTGCAAATGACAGATGCCCAGGTTGGAAAAATTCTGCAAAGTTTAAAAGACAATGGTCTGGATCAAAATTCACTGGTTGTATTTACCAGCGACAATGGTGCTTACTGGAAACCGGAACTTATTGAGAAGTTTAATCACCAGGCCAATTCTATTTTCAGAGGTATGAAAGGCGATGTATGGGACGGCGGACATCATATTCCTTTTATTGTACATTGGCCGGGGAAGGTAAAAGCAGGAAGCACTGACAAAACCATTTCTCTTACCGACTTTTTTGCTACGGTTCAGAATATTTTCGATAGCGAAGAGCCAAAAGCCAGAGACAGTTTCTCTTTTCTGTCTATTTTAACAGGCGAAGAATCCGCATACTCCAGACCACCTGTTATTCATCATTCAAGCAGTGGCAAATTTGCTATTCGTCAGGGAGAATGGAAAATGATTGAAGGCCTTGGCTCGGGTGGTTTTACTGAACCAAAATCTCCTGCACCAAACGAAGGAGAACCCGATGGACAACTTTATAATATGATAAAAGATCCTCAGGAAAAAGAAAACCTGTACTTAACGGAACCCGAAAAAGTGAAAGAACTAAAAGTATTGTTGGAAAATATCAGGAAATAATAATACTGATTCTAAAAGTCTTAATTTCCTCTACAATTAATCCAATCTATTTTAGTTTTATATATTAAAAACATTAAATAGTTACTATGAAACGAACATGTAAAAATTTACGCCCAAGAGGATGATTAAAATACATGCGAGTTACATACTATACCTTTGAAAACAAACAATTTTAATAGTATGAAAAACAAGATTACAAAAGCGCTGGCTGTTATTGCTCTTATTATAGCAACAACTATAGGTGCAAATGCCCAGGAAATTGGTGCACGTTTTGGAGAAGTATCAGCCGGAAATATTGCAATCGATGGAATTTTTAGTACCGGAGATTTTAGCCGGGTACACGCCGACCTTTCGTTTGGCGATGGAATGTCTTTCGATATTCTTTGGGACTTTATCTATCGTCCACTTGGCGACCAACCAATTTATTATTACATAGGTGTTGGTCCGTACATTTGGATTAACGATCCGTTTTGGCTAGGTGCAGTTGGCGAAGCCGGACTGGAATATCACTTTGAGAGTGTTCCTATTGCTTTGGGAATTGATTGGCGACCTGCTATCAGCATCATCGAAGAAACAGATATTCATTTCGAAGGCTTTGGCTTTAATATTCGATACGTTTTTGGATATTAAAACGGGCGAACTTACTTCGAAAAAGGATTTAATTTAATCCCGAAACGCTGATAGAACAAAAATGTTGTATCAGCGTTTTTTTTATGCTAATACAATAAAATAATCACAAAAAGAATTACATTTTCTCCAACCGATTTCCCCCGGCTTTTTCATTTTCATCCTTTTGTTTAAAATACCTCCTGAGAAGTACCTTTTTTAAGTCGCGGACAATTACCTGGTGGGCAATAATTTCGATGTGCGAATAATGAGGCAGCTCTTGTTGCGCTTTATAAATTTCCTTGTCTGTAATATCAACCTGATACAACACAGATAGCAAAAGATCATAATTTCGTTCAACCAGTAAAGTTATTTGATCGATTAGCTGGTTATGCAACTCTTCGTAAGCATTTGAAATATTTCCAGAGAAGGTAATTTCAACACCAAACATCCCAAAATCTTTCATAATTTGTTCCGCCGTTTGCTGAACAATTTCTGCCTGATCAAGATGACGGGAAACATTGCTATTATTAATTTGTGGAAAATTCATTTTGTAATTTTCCGAAAGATACAATTAAAGTATTTAGAATTTCGTTTTTCAGCCCCTAACCTACCTTATCTTTATTTGATTAACTTTACCAGACCTAAAAATCAATTAAATTTTTGTACCATGAGAAAAAGTTTTTTTACCCTGTTTTTTGTTCTTACAGTGGCATTATCGATGGCACAAAGCGAATTTAGCCATCCCGGAATTTTTGTGGGAAGTGTGGTTGAAGATCTCGATAAATCGGTAAAGTTTTATACCGAAGTGATTGGAATGACAAAAACAGGCGAATTTTCGGTTGACAAAGAAAAAGCTACCGAACTGGGCTTAACCAATCAATACCAGCTGGATGTAACAATTTTAAAGCTTGAAGACAGCCCAAATGCAACCGAATGGAAGCTAATGAGTGTGGGAACAAAAACCAAACATACTAAACAAAAGTGGATGACCGACGACACCGGAATGCAGTACATAACAATTTTGGTTAATCATATTGATCCTGTCATTAAAAGGTGTAAAAAAAATAATGTGAAGATTTTAAGTGGAGTACCATCTGAACTGGGCGGCGGAAGATACTTTATCCTGGTCCAGGATCCGGATGGAACTTTTATTGAATTAATTGGTCCACGTTAAACACACATATGCGTTTGAGAAACCGAAAAAAAGTTACCAAACTGAAAAACTGGCTATTCTAAATTTACAGGTATTGAACACACTAACTCATTCAGTATATTAACGTTATCCGGCATATCTATTTAGAATACTTTTCAACTTGTTTTTGTATAAAAATAATCGGTATTTTTCGAACTTAATTCACACAAATTCGAATATCAAAATTCTGCAATGAAGAAAAACACAGAGGTCGGCTACAGAAGGTTATCGATTGAAGAAGAAATATTTAACAGTATTACACACGGGATTGGTACACTTTTAAGTGTTGCCGGACTTGTGTTGTTAATTGTATTTGCAGCCTTAAAAGGAAATGCATGGCATGTTGTAAGCTTTAGCATATTCGGAAGCACACTGGTTTTACTCTACCTTTCGTCTACACTGTACCACAGTTTTACCAAGGAAAGAATTAAAAATATATTTGTACGTTTCGACCACGCTGCCATATTTCTGCTTATTGCTGGAACATACACGCCATTTTTACTAACAGCACTTCGGGGAGCCCTGGGATGGACCTTGTTTGGAATAATATGGGCTGTGGCCATTGCCGGAGTAGTAATTCGTTGTATTTACCTAACACGTTTTCGAAAATTAATGGTAGGTATTTACCTGGTTATGGGTTGGATGTTTGTGGTTGCCATTGGTCCAATGATGAAAAACCTTCCCGGAATTAGTGTACTTTTTTTATTTCTGGGGGGAATCATGTATTCAATTGGCGTTATTTTTTATGCTGCCCGAAACCTAAAATATGGTCACGGCATTTGGCACCTGTTTGTGTTGGCCGGTAGTATAATGCACTTCTTTTCGGTGATTTACAGTTTGAATTAGATTTTATTATCAAATAAAAAAAGAGGCGCAAATTATACAATTACGCCTCTTTTTATAGGTACAGATCTGTACTTAACTTAGCTTTTCAAATCTTTTATAAGCCGCTTCCCAATCCAATTTCGGAGAGGGTGTATATTCTCCAATTTCAAACGATTCTTTTATTACTTCGCGTATTTCAGCTAACGACTGCACAGCACCAGCTGCTTTTGCCTGCAACATTAAATTACCAATTGCGGTTGCTTCGGTTGGCCCTGCAAATACCGGAATCCCAATTGCATCAGCTGTCAGTTGATTCATCATTTTATTATTAGCTCCACCTCCAATAATATGCAGTTTATCAATTTTTTTCCCTGTTAACGATTCTATTTGTTTAATCGTGTATTTGTATTTCAATACCAAACTATCGTAAATACATCTTGCAATTTCGCCCTTTGTTTCAGGCACTGCCTGGTTGGTATTTCTACAATAATCCTGAATTGCTTTTGGCATATTTCCCGGATTTAGAAAAACCGAATTGTCAGGATTTATAAAACACTTAAAGTGGTCGGCTTCCATACATAAATCAACAACTTCCTGCCATTCAAGTTCCTGCTCTTCGTCCCAGATACGTTTGCATTCCTGAATCAACCACATTCCCATTATATTTTTCAGAAAACGGGTAGTTCCTTCAACACCTCCTTCGTTGGTAAAATTCATATCCAGTGTCTCTTCCGAAACCAAAGGTTCCGGACTTTCGATGCCCAGCAACGACCAGGTACCCGAACTCAGATAAGCCCAGTTTCCGCCATCTGCCGGTACCGAAGCAATAGCAGATGCTGTGTCGTGCGAAGCAACAGCAATACACGGAATTTCTTTTGAACCGGTATCCTCCTGAATTTCATCCAATATTGTTCCTATGGGTGTTCCAGGTAAAACAATCTCCTCTACAATCTCCTCAGAAACTTTGGCTGCTTTAAAAAGCTCTGTTTCCCATTCTGCTTTACCTGGTTTTAACAGTTGCGAAGTACTGGCAATTGTATATTCATTTTTCTTTACTCCTGTAAACAGAAAATTTAAGGTATCTGGAATAAAAAGTAAACTTTTTGCAATATTCAGGCGCGAGTGTTTTTCTTTTTTCGAGGCAAATAACTGAAACAAGGTATTAAACTGCATAAACTGAATCCCCGACATCAGGTAAGTTTCCTTTTTCGAAAGCACTTTTGAAAACTCTTCAATTGCATTGTCGGTGCGATGGTCGCGATAGGCAAAAGGTAGTCCCACCAACTGCCCCGAAGATGAGATTAACGAATAATCCACTCCCCAGGTATCAATCCCAATTGAGTCGGGCTGAACATGAAATTCATTCACACACTTTTTAAGTCCGGTTTTTAATTCCTCAAAAAGACTGTAGATATTCCAGTAATGGCTTCCGTGTATACGTGTCATCTGATTTTTAAACCGGTGTACTTCGGTTAATTCCAGTTTTCCGTTCTCTAAAGTCCCAAGTATTGCTCTTCCGCTCGATGCTCCCAGATCGAAGGCCAGAAAGTTATTTTTGCTCATGCCAAATTTCGGTTTTGTTTAATCTTCGCAAATTAAAACTTTAAAATCGTAATAGGTATACTGTGGTTACCTGTTTCTTAATTAAATGAGAAGAAAACTTTAACTGCTTTTTATTCACTATTGACTTTTTATGTAAAATATCCGTACTTTGTATATAAAAAATTTAATATTATGAAAATTATAACCCGCCTTTCTCTGCTTACACTTCTTTCTGTAATCTTAATTCAACCAGTTAACGGACAAAAACTATTAAAAAACATCAAAAAACGAGTTCTGGAACAAACCGAGAAAAAGATAGAAGACAAGGCCGTTGAAAAAGCCAATAAAGAAGTTGATGAAACAATTGACAAAGCATTCGAAAAGGAAGAAGAGCAGCAAAACGACAAAGATGAATCAACAATTAACATGGCCGGTATTTTAGGCAAAATGGGAATGTCGTCGGAACCCGTGCCGGTTGAAGATACTTATTCTTTCAACCAAAAAATTCATATGAATCTGGTTTCCTATGATAAAAACGGGAAAGTAGAAAACGAAGGAGAATTTATTACACACCTGGATAATGACACAAAAAGTATGGCCTATGAAGTCATTTCGGGAGATATGGCACAGACTAACCAGGGACTTATAATAATTGATGCAAAGAATAAGGCAATGATTCTGTTGGGAAATGAAAAGGACCAAAAAAGCGGAATCGTTTACGGTATGAATGCATTTTTTCAGTCAATTGGAGAAACCTATGAAGATGATATTGAGATGGAAGAAACACCCGACACCTACCTGGCAAATCCCAACGTTAAAAAAACCGGCAAGACTAGAACTATTTCAGGCTATAAATGTGAAGAGTATCTGTACAACGATGAAAGTTTAAAATCTGAAATGTGGATTACAAAAGATCTTAAAATGAATAGTCAGGACTTTTTCGGAAGTTTGTTTAAAATAAGTTCATATTCTTCGGGAGTTGCATGGGGGTATTTAATGGAATCCACCTCAGAAAACAAAGAAACCGGCGAAAAAACGGTAATGAAAGTTACTGATATCGATCTAAACTCCAAAACTCGTTTTTCATTAAACGATTACGAGATTACCAACCTGGGGAATTTAAACATTCCCACAACCGGCACTAACGAATAACATAATTATAAACCATAAAAAAGCAGGACATGATGCCCTGCTTTTTTTATGATTATTGCTTTTAAGCATGTTTTTCTGAAAGATAGCGTTCCGCATCGATGGCGGCCATACAACCAGAGCCTGCCGCAGTAACCGCCTGACGATACTGGTCATCCTGAACATCGCCACATGCAAACACTCCGGGCACATTCGTTTTCGATGTTCCGGGAATTGTTTTAATATACCCAACTTCATTGGTATCAATATAATCAGCAAAAATGTCAGAATTTGGCTTATGACCAATTCCTAGAAAGAAACCATCAATCTTAATTTTTACTTCCTCTTCGTTTGCTTCTCCTTTATTCTTAACAAGTGTAGCCCCCTCAACAACACCATCGCCGAATAAACCTTTGGTTTGGTGTTTCCAAAGAATTTCAATATTCTCAGTATTCATAGTACGTTCTGCCATTACTTTCGAGGCACGCAATTCATCACGACGTACAATCAGGTACACTTTATTACATAATCCTGCGAGATACATAGCTTCTTCCGTAGCTGTATCTCCACCTCCAACTACTGCAACATCTTTTCCGCGGTAGAAAAATCCATCGCAGGTTGCACAGGCCGAAACACCACCTCCCGCATATTTTTTCTCATCTTCCAAACCTAAATATTTGGCAGTGGCACCGGTTGCAATTATCACAGTTTCCGCTTCAATCAACTTAGAATCGTCAATCCAAACTTTGTGCTTTTCGCCCGAAAAATCAACTTTTGTTGCCATTCCCCAACGAACATCCGTACCAAAACGTTGTGCCTGCTTTTTTAAATCTTCCATCATTACGGGCCCCGTAACACCTTCAGGATAACCCGGATAGTTTTCAACTTCGGTAGTGGTTGTTAACTGACCGCCAGGTTGTAATCCTTCATACATTACAGGATTTAAATTGGCGCGAGCTGCGTAAATGGCAGCTGTATATCCCGCAGGACCTGAACCAACTATTAAACATTTTACCTGTTCTATATCGGTAGGTTCTACTACTTTATTCTCTTTGTTTTCGTTAATATCAAGTGGTTTAAACATATCTGTTATTATTTTTTTGCGCAAAAATACAAAACATCTTGATGTAGGCATAATAAATTCAATCGATAATAATGAACGTACGATAGTTGTTCTCTATTTCAAAAAATGAAATATGTTGTATTTTTATATTGAATAAAATTTGCAGAAAAAGAATCTAGCATTACTTTTGCAATCACAAAAATTCGGGATGTGGCGCAGTCTGGTAGCGTACTCGTCTGGGGGGCGAGGGGTCGCAAGTTCAAATCTTGTCATCCCGACGGATTAGAAATTCAAAAATCACTAAAGGTCTGTAAATCAAATGATTTATGGACTTTTTTATTTTTACAAAGTCAAAATAAACCATATAAAACCGTTGTTTATGTGAACAATACGGTGAACCAAATTAATTTTTAGATTTGGTTCACCAGAAACTCATAACAATCTAACAATCTACACATTACAAAGATAGTTTTTGGTACTGTTTAGTTCAATTTGGAACCATTTTTAACTTTTTCTGGTGAACAATTAGGTGAACCAGAACTAAACGACAACAAAAATTATGAAAAAAGTGAACACTTTTGGGATTCAATTTGTAATTCGAAAACACAGAATCAAAGATGGGGAAGCCCCTATTTATGCACGTATCACAGTAAATTCAAGCCGCTGTGAGCTTTCAATTAAGAAAAAAATCAAGGTAAATAATTGGAATAATGGGAAAGGAAAGGCGACGGGTTCAAATCCGGAAATAGGCAGGTTAAATTTATATTTAGAACAGGTCCGTTCGCAGCTAACCAATCACTACCAGAACTTGATTGTAAATAGGAAACAAATAAATCCGGAGGCAATTAAAGATAAATTCTTCGGAATTGATGAATCTGAAGGAACTTTAAATCAATTGGTGAAATACCACAACACACAAATGGATGAAAACTTAAAATGGGGAACATTAAAAAACTATCATACTACTGCAAGATATCTTACAAAATTCCTGAAAAAGAAATACAAACGTGACGATATTTATCTTTCTGAATTAAACTATAAATTTATAACAGACTTTGAATATTATCTGCGAAAGAACAAACCAACCAATCATCAAAGACCAATGAGAAACAACGCTGTTATGAAACATTTGGAAAGACTTCGAAAAATGGTAAATATGGCAGTAAGAATGGAATGGCTTGACAAGAATCCTTTCGCGGCATATAAACTTCGATTCACAAAAGTTGAACGAGATTTTCTTTCGGAAGAAGAATTAGCTGCCATAGAAAAGAAAGATTACAAAATTGAGCGCTTACAGCAAGTTAAAGACATGTTTATCTTTAGCTGCTATACAGGATTAGCCTATATCGACGCATCAAAACTTAGTCCTAATAATATAAAAAAAGGACTTGATGGCATGAACTGGATTTTTACCAAAAGAGAAAAAACATCTTCACCGGTTAGGATTCCTGTATTACGAACTGCTCAAAAAATAATTGAGAAATATCAAAAACATCCCAAAGCTGTAAGCAATGGGACTGTATTCCCGGTTATTTCAAACCAAAAACTAAACAGTTATCTGAAAGAAATAGCTGACCTATGTGGCATATCCAAAAATCTCACTTTTCATGTAGCCAGGCACACTTTTGCAACTACTGTTACTTTAACAAATGGAGTACCCATAGAGTCGGTAAGTAAAATGCTTGGTCACGCCGATCTGAAAACAACTCAGATCTATGCAAAAGTTGTTGAGAAAAAAATTAGTGATGACATGGGTAAACTTGAAAAAATCCTCTCACAAAAAAAATCATAGGCAAGAAGGGAGGTAATGTAATATCCTTCTCCTACCTAATTACAAAACACAGGAATACTAAAAAAGATTTGGGGGCTTCATGAGCTGTATAATCAGAAGCTCATTGAAAGGGAAGCTGATTTACTTTTCTTCTTTTTAGGTTCAATAAGGACTGGTTTCGGATTAGAATCCTGATGATCCAAAATATAATCCACAGCTTTTTGAGCTAATCCGGAAGCCAGAACAATAAACTTCTTATCGCTTTTTAGCTTCTTCAACCAGCCTTGAATATAAGCTGCACTATTATCGATGGTAGCATTTTCAATGCCACAAATACCGCAGAGATAAGCAGCTCCCATTTCGGCTACAAGTTCTTCCTGCTTATCCTAATTTTCGGATAACCAGGATTATCCTAACTAAAAAATTATCCCAACTCTGAGAGCATATCTTTTAGTTTTCAGCATGTTAATGCCATAAAAGTTCGGATAATATTTCTTTAAGAAAGTGGGCTATCTTTGTTAATCTCTGGCATTTATTCGTTAAGACCAAGATATTCCAGCAAGTCCTTCTTTTTTCGGATGTTTTTCCACTTTTTACCGGTATCCTTCATAACATCATCCTCAAGCGTTGCCAAAGCCTGATTCTTTTGCTCCGTAGTGACAAAAATATAGCGCATGGTCGTATTTATATCAGCATGCCCCATCAGTCTTTGGATGGCTACGATATTAAGATGTTGCTCCAGCCAATGACTTGCCCGTGCATGGCGTAGCTGGTGGCAGTGTAGATTCTCTGGCACTCCGGGATTAATACAGTATGCTTTCTTTGCGTATATCTTTAGGCGCTTGTTTACAGCTTCCTGGGTGAGTTTCTTTTTCCCTCCGTTATAACGAACGAAGAATAACAGGTCTCCGGGATTAGTTTTTTTGCCATGGAACATCTCAATGTAGCCTTTTAGGACTTTAGCGACTTCTTTAAGTATTGGTGGTGACCTTCTTTTTGCTCCCTTACCCAGGACTGCAATATAGTTTTTACCATTTGGCTGATTTAAATGGATGTCAAATATTTTTAACGACAGCACTTCGTCAATACGAGCACCAATGCTGTAAATCAGGTAGAATAGCGTAAAATCACGTTTCCCGATTTTTGTTTTGAGATCGATTACATTAAAAAGAGTCTTAATAGCCTCTTGTGTTATTTCCACCTGTGCCGGCTTGACATATCGCATCTGCTTAACTTCCCGGGCCTCCATCCATAATTGAACAAAACGGATATCCTTTTTGCTCAAAAACTTAAGAAAGTTCTTCAAACCAGCGAGCCGTTGATTACAAGTGGAGTTGGAGCAACTTCTTTCGCTCTTTAACCACAACATCCATTCCTGGATATTAACAGTTGAAAAACTATCACCTGAGAGGTTGCCAAAATTGGCTGACCTGACATATTTAAGGAAGATAGCGTACAGGGTAATGGCTTCATGATATGACCGCATGGTATGAGGGCTCAGAGCCCTTATTTCAGGAAGATATACTTTCTCCCACTCACGCATTGCCTTTGCGATGACTAAAGATTCAGTTAGTTTCTTCATAATCAAAAAAGTTTGTAAGATTTGGTAACAGTTCATGAAGAGCTTGTCCTGTCAGTTCTTCTAATTGGTTAAAGAACAAAGGAACAAGTTGATAGTAGTAGCAGGTGCTTTCGATTTTCCGATGCCCCATTGAGTGGCTGAGAAAGAGTAGCTTGTCAAACCACTCCGTACCATCATAATCCCAACTATTAATGTTGGTTACAGCGTAAAAGCTACGT
Source organism: uncultured Draconibacterium sp. (assembly GCA_947492175.1). GTDB lineage: Bacteria > Bacteroidota > Bacteroidia > Bacteroidales > Prolixibacteraceae > Draconibacterium. The sequence goes on from CANLMQ010000007.1 coordinate 50,475, forward strand.
AGGTCGTAGGCCCGCGCAGGTTCATTGGATATGGTTTTCCAGATATTTCTAAAGTTATTTGAATGCCATGCAATCCCATGGAAGTTATCATTTCTATCTGGAAAAAATATTTTCCTACCTGGCATAAGTCGTTCCATTGCATCATTATATTGTTTTAACAAGCTCCACATGGTTTTATGCAAAGCCACTCTGTGTTGATCAAGACCTTTAGTATGGGCAATATTGATTATGCCATTTGTAAGATCAACATCTTTACATCTGAGCATCCGAGCCTCGTTTGTTCTCATTCCGGTACTGTAAAGCAACCGGAAGTATACAGGAACTTGCATTCTCCTAAGCTTAAATATTAATTCGTTTTGGCACCCAACAAGCTTAATTGTAGCGGTGGAATGAAAAAAAGCATTTAATTCACCCTGATTAAATCCATGAGGTATATATGTGGATTTTTCGTTAGGCAAGTTTCCCGGTATCAACACATTTGTCCAACCATGTTTATTGGTATATTTTAAGAACTTGCGTATCGGCCCCACCCGCAAATTCCGTGATTTGCATTGTTCAAAAGGCCTTTTGCCGCACCATCCATTGACAATATCATCAGTGAGTATATCTACGTCTGGTTCAATGGATGCGCAGTATTTGTTAAAACGTATCAGAGTTTTATGAGTAAATCTTGAAAGATGATTTGATGCTTTCAGGTAAAAGATGTATTTATCCATCATCCCAGATACGAACGTTTTAACCAAAGGAAGCTCCGTTTCTGAGACAACCTTCTTTGAACTGGAGATTTGAATTAGTGCCGGTAGCGTTAAGGACGTATAGCCACAACTGTTAGTGTACCTGAGAAATTGCCGGATACAACCGGCTCGTGCGTTGTGCGAGAGTTCTGTCTCTCCCGGACGTTTAACACACCATTCATCAACCAACTTCTGTGATATATACAGAATCTTCTTTTTATTCACACAGAAACTGGTAAACGTTCTTAACGGCAGGAAGCTCTGATACCCTAATTTCTTTCCTTGGTATCTATGGTAATCCAAATAGATATTAGCCAGTTCTTCAATTGTTTTCATACCTCGAATACCTCCTTTCCTACGGGATATTGCTCAATGCTTACCCCACATTCACGCAGATGTTTGATGTCAGTATCGATATATGGATTTAAAGATTCCGGGGACAGGTGACCAAGAATATCACTGATAATCCTTGGTTGTACGCCATTTTCGAGGACTTTAGATGCCAGGTATCGTCGGAACAACCGGATACCATTTTCTTTATCATCGCTCCTTATTCCCAATTTTGCAAAAAAACGTCTTATGATACCACCTATGGTACTTGAGTCCATCGGATTTTCCGGATCGTGGAGATTCGTGAAGATATTCTTTATATCCAGGTTCTTTGGTCGTTCATTTGAGAGGTAATCTACCAAGGGATTGCCAACAATAGCCCTGAGTGGCAAGATCATAGGTTGTTGCGTTTTGGATTGAGTAAGTATAATTAGGTCTCTTTCTAAATCGATATTGTTAATCCGCATTCGAGCGATGTCGGTTCCTCTTAATGCGGTATACATAGCCATTGATACAACAGCTTTATCACGTAACGAAAAATCATTTCGTTCCTCCTCTTGTAAATTCTCCTTAATAATGCGGATCTCATCATCTTTAAGAGTAGCAAAATTCTTTCTGCCGTTTCTTAAACGAGGCATATCCTCAATGATACGTGCGCATTCAGCATAGTAGTCAGTTCCTATAGTTGCGTTTAATACGGTCTTGATTTTAGTCCTATACGAGCAACCTTTTAGCTGCTTGTAACCATCATAAAAGAAAGATAATACCATCGATTCCGTGATACCATATAAATCAATCGCCCCATTTCTTTGCATGTGATACAAGAAGGCGGCGCCAGCATTCGATTCTACTCTGATTGACTTTTCACTCTTACATTCCTTTGATGCCACTTGCTTGTAATGATCAACGATACCTTTGAATGTAAGGTTCAAGCGCTCATAACTGCATTCCCGGTACTGAACAGGAGAGAATTTGAGTCTGTTGGGAAAATGATCAAACTCATCAAACCCTTGAATAGTGCGCACGGAGGTGCGATAATAACGAAGTCTTTTGGTGCTTCCTTCAAGACCTTCGCTGGAAATAAATTTCTTGTAGAAATCATTGTAAGACGTGTACTTTCCTTCATGGTCAAACAATCGTCTGAACATGACCTTAACGCCGCCGATGGCGACATTGCCAAATCCATTTGCTTTCATGTATACTAAAAGCTCTGGATGCGTTTTCTTTAGTTTTTTAATATCCATATATTATTCTTTAGCGTTAAAACTCGAGAGTAGTATACGGATGAAAGGGAAAATATTATCCTAACTTTCTGAACGTTAAAAATCTATGCAACAGGCGATATGATAATTAATTTAGGATAATGTTTTAGTTAGGATAATCTTGCGAGTAATCTTTACTTGCAAAATTCAGGTTAGAAAACCTTTCGTGACGGTTTAACCGTTTGCGATGGCCTGTTGAGTGACACAATTCGTGAAAAATTGTTGAGTAAAATTCTTCATCTTTAAAGAAGGTTCTTGCACTCGGCATGTGGACTTCATCCAACGAAGGAATATAACAGGCTTTTTGCTGATCAAGCTTTATTCCAGGTGAATCTGCCCAAAAATGGATAAGCTGTTCACAGGAAGCAATTGGATCGAAATCGTGATCATGAGCTTTATTCTCTGTAATTTTATCAGGATCGATACCTTCAACATCGTCAATATGGAATACCCTGTAATAACGAAGCATTGGAATTTCTTTGGTTTGATCATCCTTTTCGTATTCCACCATTTTCCAGAACACAACCATAAAGGAGGAAGATCCCTTTTTGATCTTACCTCCAAGATCCTGAACTTGTTTGAAGGTAAGGAAATATGGCCTTTTGAATCCAAAGCTAAGCAGGTACCAAAAATTAAATCCACGATAAGGCTTTTTTGATACCAAGTTACGAGGAATAGCACTGGCAGTTTTCCATGGCATATGCCATGGAATTACACCTGCTTCCAGGCGTTCTACAATCAGGTTAGTTACTGTTTCATAAATATCAAATTTACTCATTGAATCCACCCATGCCCTTGGGATTTTTTGCAGCTACTGGCACGCCATTAAATTTTGGCGCATGCCATTGAGCCGGATGGATTCTTGTCAAAGGTGCATGTCTGTTTTTTTGTGGAGTTAGCGAAATAAAAAACTGAACGCACCCGAAGGGCGGCTAGCAAAAAATGAGCAATTTCAGCCGCCATTGACTTTTCCGGACGGTGAAGTAACTTTGACATGATTTATGGCAATATTCTACTCATTATTCCTGACGACAGTAATTCTTAATAAAAAAATTAGCTTACTTTAACCCCTGTATTACCAATTAAGATATAATGTTGTCTTCAAGTGAGAATCTTCATATCATTGAAAGTTTAGGATTGATAATTGTTTCCCATAACAATGTTCTCGATCAAGAAAGTGTTGAGAGAGTAATTACTGATTTAAAAAACAATCCATTTTTTCGTACGGAATATTCCATCTTAATTGATATTAGGAATGCAAATACTGAGTTGAATTTTGAAGAGATTGAGGATCTCAGCCACTTTGTTTTTGATAACATCGATGAAACGGGATTGGGTAAATTTGCCATTCTGGCATCCGAATCTCAGCTCAATAAAGCGGTTCAATATGTTAGAAGCTATAGACACTCCTCAAAATACCAGGTTTATTCCAGACTTGAAGCAGCACTGCACTGGTTAAAAATCCCACAAAACAGAAAACCTCAGATTGAATTTAAACTAGGATATCTAAGTCGGTGAACAAAGCATATCTAAAATCTTTTCTGCCTCCCCTTCTTTTTCCTCTTTACCATTGGTTCGACGGATTTTTTTGTTTTCGAACTCTTTTCAATTAATCTGTTCACATTACGAGCAACTACTCCAACTTTTCGCAAATCGATCTCCGGTGAATCCGGTGTTTGTTTTTGTCGCGTTTGTTGCCGTTCAATCTTTTCCTTTTCTGTCACTGCCAACTTGTTTTCTTTTGAATAAAACCTCGGTTTATTTTTAAACTGCGACAAGCGAATGGGATAGCGCGCCGGTTTGCCATCATCATCCAGAACCACAACAATATGGCCCCTGCCAGATTTCTGGACTTCAACTTTAAAGGTTATTAATGCCTGATCATACAAATCTTTGGTAGTGAGTTCATCCCTTTCATTCAGGTGTTTAAACAGGTTCTCCAGGTTCTCTTTAATGTTTCTGCTGCGTGCCGAGAAACGAAAGTTAATCTCTTGTGGTTTTTCTTTCAGCGGCAGATTATATTTCTCCTCCAGTTGATGTAAAAAACGTTGCATTTTCAGCCGCTCAAAATTGTCCTTTATCTTTTGATGTGTTACACAATCAATTCGCGTTGATACTAAATGAAAGTGAACACGTTCCAGATCTTCGTGACGGTACACAAAATAAGGCTGATGTCCATAGCCCATATGCTCCATCATATTTTCAATTTCCTGTTTGATGGTGGCATCGTCCAGAATTTTATAATCTTCGGTTGATGGATTAAACGAAACATGAAAACACTTATTCCACGCACGGGGATTTTCGTTTTCAATATCCAGCAAGATCTTCAGGCGGTGATGTTCATCGTAATTAAAGGGATTAGCCGACTTGGTATTTTTAAAATGAAAAAACGTGGCCACTCCCTCGTTTACCTTCTTTTCGTTATACATCATTACATTTTCAGTATAAGCACTCTTATGCATCACAATTACCATTAGCCAAAATTTGATTAGGATTTTATTGGATTAGATCCATGTATTTCTGGAGGGTAGAAAAGCACTTCTTTAGCTCCTGTTGTACCCTGTCTAGTGTATGCCTGTCGGCAGATGTGAGCTCATCGTTCTTTTTAGTATTAATCTGTTTTGCCACCTGGTTTAAATTCACACCTATTTTGTTCAGGTTAAAATCCAGGCTTTTGATCAGGGTGGTAAATTCGGGGGAGACTTCTATCTTTTTAATCTCACGATGACGCATAACCTTTGCCCGAAAAAAGTTGCTTAGGTTATGATAGCCTTCTTTATTGCACCGGTCGCGAAGTAATTTCTTTTCTAAGGGAGTAAAACGAACACGGACAGCTTCTGTTTTTTTAACTCTCGGATTTTTGTTTCGAGACATGGCTTGTAAATTTTAACTGTAAAGACCTTAATTCGCAGAATTAATCCAGCTTTTAATCGCCAGATTAAAAGTCCATGCCGGACAGGCACAAGCGATTTTGTGAAACAAATTCACATCTTGCCAACCCCTCCCCCACCAGCTATAGCAAGGGCTCCGGGCTTGAGAGAAGAAAGAGAAACAGGCTTGGCTATTTCCCTTTCAAAATTCAAATCAACCGGATTGAGGCTAACCAACTTTTTGTTTAGCCCCTTTTGTTTTTGTCTGTTTTTCGCTTTGTTCTTCAGTGAGCTTTTTCTCCTGTTTAAAACCGGAGAAATTGATACTTCGGTTAGCAGCATCTACCTGAAGAGTAGCTCCAAATTTTTGTCCGTTCCGGCCGGTCATTTTATCCAGAAATACTTTTTTACCGGCGGCCAGTTTTTGCTTTTGCTCTTCAAACAGAGTGGCTCCCTTTATTTTTTCAGGTACTTTAATATTGCTCGTACGAAGCGGAATCAGTTCATTTGTTTTCGGATCAATGGCCATATAGTACTGGTCTTTTTTACCATCAATTCCTTTCAGCTCAATGGTTTTTCCCAGGTTCTTATCTTTCAGCAAGGCATTTCGTTCGTCCTCCGTAAACTTGTGTCCCATAAATTTTTCAGGGATATTCAGGCGCTGAATAGGATGAACTTTTACATTAACTGCACCGTCTTCCCCTTTCTGAAGTCGGAGTTTAGCCGGAATCCGAAATTCCTGGTCATTGATCTTAGCATTTACCGTATACAGTTTATCTGAACGGTAGCCATTAAGAAAAGCATTCAGTTCCTGCTGGTCCATACGGTTTACAAATTCTTTGTCTACACCCACTTTTTCCAATTTGTCAAAAGGGATCTCTTCTTTTTTAATTCTTGTACTTTGTTCCATACTTTTTAATTTTTATAAGTGAATAAATGGTGATGACTATTTTGGGTCCTTATTGACCTCCAGGAGGATTTTTGTGATATCGTTACATATCCGGGTGCGATTGTTTTCCAATAGTTCTTGTAGATTATCGATGTGGTACACATCGGGAATATCCTTATAATTCTTTTCCTCCTTTTCAATCCGGTCTGTATCCACATCAATCAGACAGTTAAAATTGCGCTGACCAACCTGCTGACCAAAATTATCGGCCACCTGCCCCACCATATACCCTTGTGGCAGCGTAGCTATCTTTCCTTCGGGTACCAGGAAATCCATTTGAGTTGAAAAAGTCGACGATTGGGTATTTCGGTTAATGTTAATGGACTGTCGCTCCTGCAGTATCTTACCCATGCGGCTCTGAATAAACCGGGCTGTTTCTCCCACCGATTGTCCGGTAAAAGCATTTCCGATGTTGGTGAGGATAGCATTGGCCTGCTCTTTTCCATAATCCCTGATCAGCTGATCGATAGTTTGTATGCCCAGCAGCGTTGAAATTTTATTGCTTCGGGCTGTTGCAATTAAAGTGTCCAGCCCCCGAAAATAAATGGTTGGCAGCTCATCAAAAATCAATGAGGTTTTCTGCTGGTCTTTGCGGTTGATCACTTTCAACATCCGGGTAATGAACAGCGATAACACTGCCCCGTACATTTCTATGCGTAATGGATTATTGGCCAGACAGACCACTTTCGGATGTTTGGGATTATTAATATCCAGTGAAAAGTCATTTCCAGAACAGATCCAATAGATCTCTTTACTTATGATTTTGGAGATGGCAATCTTCAGACTTCCCAGCTGTCCTTCCAGTTGTTCGTTGGCTCCGCGCTTGTGTGCATTAATAAAAGGATTGATAATATTCACCACATCCTTTTCCTGTGAAAGCACTTCAAACAGATCATCGTATTCCAGTTGCAGTAATTCTATCGCATGAGGCAAGGTACAATACTCCCCGTCTTTATACTTTTTCAGAAACCAGATCACTGCAGCAAAAAAAGTAACTGCCGATTCGGAAAAGAATTCTCCTTGTTTGCGGATCCACTCCCGGTTCAGGTTATAAAGCACGGTTCGGGAAGATTCAAAAGCATCAATAGGGCTTTCCATCAGTTCCGGTGCCAGCGGATTACAGCGGTACGATCTTCTGATATCATCAAAATTGATGACGTAAAAACGCGATTGTTGTGGTAGCTTGTTTTGCTTTCTGGCTTTCAGAAAATGATTGTAAGCTACTCCTGACAAATCAGGAAACTTGAAATCATATACACACATACAGAATCCTTTTTCCAGGTGCTGTTTGATAAAAGGAAGAACTACGGAATAAGATTTTCCCGATCCCGGAGTACCAATTACTATGGTTCCCCGGAAAGGATTGATCACATTTATCCAGCCTTCGTGCTGTTTGTTCCGGTATTGATAAATGGTTTCCAGGTTGATGGAATACTCATTTCCCTCATAGGCCTGTTCCTGCGGAAAACTTTCATTTTCCAGGTTAAAGCGGTCCTTCATCAGGTTCACGTTAATCAGCTTGGAGATATTGTCAAATCCGATATTCAGCAGAACGAATCCAAAGAAAGACAACAGCAGATAGGCTAAGGGAACAATGACAATAATCAGCAGACTCCCCCAATACATCAGCAGGCCGGCGAGTACTTGCAATACAATAGCAGAAACTTTCAGGTCCCGGTCCTTTTTGGCTTTCGTACCAATACAAGTAATGGCCAGAAAAGCGATACAAACGGTCTTTGCCCAAAGCGTGTTGCCAAGAAACTCTATTTGAAGTATCTTTTCCAACACCATGGCAAATTCAGGGATATAAAGCCCCTGTTCCCTGAACCAGACCAACTGACTGATGTACAAGGTCAGGAAGAGGTTCAGGTAAGAAAAGAATCGGAATCCTTCGTGCAGTCGTTGTAATTCCCGGGATTCGTTTAACATTTTTGGAAGATTAGAATATTATAGTGTTAGAATAGTTGAATATCAGAATGACTGGGATCTCAGGATGGCTTTGTTCTTCACCTCCAGCGTTAGTTTGCGTCCGGTGTTACCCAAAGCCTTTTCCAACAGTTCTATTTTCAGGATACGTTTGTCAGGCACAATAAACTTGGGCAATACAACCACCTCACGCAGGGTGGTTTTAGAAGGAATACGCTCCCACTTGTAATGCCGGTAAAGTTCTTCCACCTGATATTCCTGAATGTTGGTAGCTTTTACCCGCTTTTTGTCATCGATCCACCAGTGAATGGCCTCCAGATCCAAAACAATATTTGTGGAGTTGGTGATTTCGAGTTCAAAGAACAAAAGGTCTTGTTTCAGGTAAAGATTTCGTAAACGAAAAATAATACCATCTTTTTTGGTTCTTGTCTGAATCATCTTTTGATTGCAATTATTCAGTATCTGACTGCAATATTCTTTAAAAAGGTATTCCGTAACCGGGCCAATGTTAAGATCCCCGGCTTTCTCCCCATGAAATTCTTCCAGCTTATAAGAGATCTTGTTGCCATCCGAATATTTTACAAACAGGGAATAGGAACGGTTGGCACTAACTATTGTTAGGGACGATTCTCCTTCAAAATCCTTCACAGCTTTTACCCAGACCATATTGGGCTGTTCAGGAACCACTTCCGCAATCAACTTGTCCGGATCTCCGACCTGCAGATAGGTAATTTTTTCTTCGGCGATCAGGTGAGTGATTTTGTTTTGGCAGATCTCTATTTGGTTTTGGGCATTTACTACCAGTGAAAAAAGAAAGAATGCGATAATAAATATTGTTTGTTTCATGACGATTATTTTTGATTGATGATATAAATCCGAGTGTTCTTTTTGACCGTTACTTTTTTGAGGCGTACCCGTTTGAGCATGGTCTGCGCAGCTCTGTCGGCCGCCCGGATACCGGTATAGGTAAGTGGATTGTTGGTGACACCCATCAGTGAAGAGGTATTGGTGGAAGAGCCCACCTCCTGGTAAACTTTTCGTGCAGCATTGCCCGGCACATACAGCCCTTCCAGACCATCCAGATCACATATCGTGAGTTTTACCGGAATAAAAGAATTTTCAACAGGTAGTTGTGTGATCTCAATCAAGAGCCGTTCATTTTTGATCGTACAAACGCCATAGATAAAGCTGTTTTGTGGTATTTGCTGCCCGTTGATCCGGGTGTCTTCCAGCAAGCGTAGTTTTATCCGGTTACCGTTCAGGACAGTTGTTGTTTCATAGATCTCAGCTTTAATCAGCGGATCATTTGTCAGCTCTTCCCTGTTAAATCCTGATGATCGTTTTTTCTCCAGGGTAAAGGACCAGTTTTGGATGGCCTCGATCTGTTGCAATCGACTTTGCGCCTGTTGCAGATAATAATTCAACGAATCGTTTTTCCGAGTAAGCAAGACGTTCTTATCGATGATCTCATCCAGTTCTTCGATACCCGTAGAAGGTGATGCAGGTGTTGATACATCCTTTTTCTTCTGAACAACTGTTTCCACCTGATTCTTTTGCGCTTTCCTGGAAGTCGCTGGGACTTTCTTCTTAATCACCTGCTCCCCATTCAATTCCTGCTGCAATTGCTTTTCCTTATTTTTGATATGAGCTAGCAGCGCTTTGGGATCGTTGTCCTGTTCCAGTAAAGTTTTATCCCCGGTGATAGTGTCTCCCAAAATTCCCACTTCATACTGCAGGGTATCCAGTAAGTCGGACTCCTGCATACCGTATGCCTTTTGCTCATCCTGTTGATAGGCTTCCATTTTGTCATAGATCTCAATGGATTTATCAGCTTCCGGGAGATCATAGTTAGCACCTATACCAGGTGTATCTGGTTGCGTTTCTGCTCCTGCATCTGCCTCCGTTCCGCCGCCCAGTACCCAGAAGATCAGAATCACAAAAGGAATAAGAACCAGCGGAAGAAAAAACAAGGCCTTATTTTTTATTAGTAGTTCCTTCATTGATGTATGTTTTTAATTGGTTTTCAAAAGAATCCACAGGCAATTCAAAAGCAGAGCTACCGTTGTTTGTTGGTGCATTGATTATTGGTCCGGCCAATGGTGCTTCCATTTGCTGTGGTTTTACCTTCCCGGTCGGGAACCAGATAAAAGAGATGGCAAACAGGGCAAACAAAAAAGCGGTGATCAAAATCCATTTGCTTTTTCGTCTCAAAGGATCCAGTGTCTTGTCTTTATCGTCCAGCTCGTTCACCCAGCGGGTAAAACGGCTGACATCTTTCGGATTTTGAATGTTGTTTTTATTATTCATTGTTGAAGTTTTTAGAATGATTTTCTGCGTATACTTTCCAGGTCTTTGTTCTCATCGATGCGCCAGCTTTCCATCAGAAAACCATGCGGATTATTATCCGTCCGGGAGATGTTTCTCAGGTAGCCTGAAGTTTTAAGGCTACGAATCGTAATGTTGGATTTACGAACGATTTTTTGCCTGCCGGTAAACGTAAAACGATAGGGATAGCCTGAAAAATCCAGCTTTATGGAATCGGTCTGCAGGGTCATACTGATGTCTGAAGCGATCACCTGGTTATACAGGTTGTTCTCTTTAAAAGCCTGGTATTGTTCCATCGCACTTCGATCAGCCAGATACAAGGCTTCCCTGACATTGTTTTCGATGTAGGTTTTATCGGGCTCCAGGGTAAAAAACAGTTCGTGGAAGCGTTTTACATGATCTCTGGCTTCCGCATCCCTGTTTTCACTGATATCTTCCCGAAGAGCTACCAATAGCGATTTTCCGTTATCCAGAACATAGATCTTTTCCTTGGAAAGCTCCACCAGTTGTACTGACTCGTAATAAATGTAACTGCTAACTCCCATCAGCGAAAGGCTAATCAGCACCAACACATACACGATAAAGCGGAACTTACGTTGTATATCAAATTGTTTTTGCATTTCTTTTTAGTATTGAGATTTTGAGTATGCTGTGTATTAGTTTCAAGGTTGTTGACCAACTACTTAGAAGTCAGCTGCCTGTTACTTCATGGTTCCTTTGGTGATGGCCATCACTGCAGCGGTGCGTACCAGTCTTCCTCCTCCGGAGTTGGTTCCTGAAGCACTAATAATCCATGATGAGATTTTAGGTACCATTGCCATTCCTATGATTCCACAAACGGGAACAATCAGGTTGGAGACAAAAAACAGCTTGGGCTCATAGATCAGCATGGCATTGATCTGGGCAATTTCCATTTCCAGCACATAGATCAGGATCTCCTGCACGATCGACAAGATCAGCAGGGCGATGGGCAAATACAAATTGACATTGATAAACCGGGCAATCCATTGCAGGTAGTTATCCTGAAAACCATCAAAGATGGACAGGGCAAATACCAGCGGTCCGAAGATCACCAGCAACACACAGAATACCGTTCGCAGAAAAGCAATCAGGTAGACCAGCACTTCAAAAAAAGATTCCAGCAATTGACGGGTGGCATCCATCATATAAAAGTTGATCTGGTTTTGAATGGCCCTTCCGCTAAAAATATTGTAAGTGGTCAGGATCAGGTTCACCCCTTTGTCCCAGAGATCGGCTTCCTTTTCTTCGTTTTCATAAAACAAGGGCAGATCTGTGGAAAGAATGGCTTGTTGTTTGTCCTCCAGCCGCTCTTTTACGATGTGCTTTTTATCGGCATAAACCGCTTCCGACAATTGGGTCAATCCTTTTGTTGGTGCCAGCAACAGATTTACAAAAGGTCCCCAAAAGGTGATTACCAATACCAGTGCAAAAGGTCGTAGCAATGGCAAAATAGAAACCGGATTATCTGCGATCAGCTGCTCATAGATCCGTTTGGAGATATAGAAAAAGGCAGCGATTCCTCCAATGGCTCTGGCCATATCCACCAGTACTCGGGCATGGTTAACGCCGGAGTCCACCAGTGTATCGGTAAAAGCAAAAAAATCATTGGTTGTCAGTACTTGTAATAGCATACTTTATCTGTTAATCGGTTAAATCTTATTTGCTTAAAAAGGAATAGCTCAGCGGCTGACTCTTGTTGCAGTTAAAAAAGAGCAGCTTGTCGTGGGTATAATCCAGCTCCCCCAGTAGTTTCCATAGCTCCTTACTGATCACTGAAAAGGCATCCAGTTTGCGGCCGTGATCGGTATGAAACAGGTTGACCATTAAAAACTGCATCAACAGTTGATCGGCTTCTTTTTCATAAATCGAATGAATCTTTTGCGAGTTACCCAGCCCTCCCAGTTTATTTACCTTTTGGTAAAGTTTGATAAACTGAGCTGCCAGATTGTAGATGTCATTCAGCTCATCCGAGCGAGCACTAAAAAGTTTATCACTGATCTGCTGGGTAAAGTCAGTATTAACCTTAATTCCTTCTGTTTCTTCCTGCCTGCCTTTCATCTGGCTACGCTCGATGGCTTTGACAGCGATGCGTAAAAGACCGGTTTTTAGCTGGCCGGCAATCTCTCCTCCATCGGTAACAGGCAGAGCTCCCACTTCCACATAGTAATGCGTCGGCCAGGTACGCACAAAAACATGGGGAGTGGGAATCAACCAGCCAGTAAAGGCAATAAAACTCAGCGGATAAGTTCCTTCCATTTCCGGATAGTAACCATGCCAGGGTTTGATTTCAATAAGCTGTGCTTTTGACTGTTCTGCTGCAGCAAAAAGCAGCAGAACCATTATAAGGATTTGAAATAAACGTTTCATAGTAGTTCTTTGAGTTAGTTATACAGGCTGTAATACATGGCAAATCCTTCCAGTGTACCGCTGTCATGGCTTTTCAGATAGGAAGCATACAAGAGTTTATTGTGCAGGTAGCAGATGGTGCCGTAATGTTGTTTGACACTCAGGTAGATTCCGTTGATGGCATCGTAACGTTGTTTATCATCCATCATAAACAGATTGTCTTTTACTATGATATTTAGAATGGACGTAACCAGTGCTTTGCTGTCATCGAGAATCAGGTCAAAACTTTGTACAATGGCAGCTGCCTGCCGGGTGGTAAAATTTCCGTCCTGTACCAGTAGCGGAACTTTGTCGGTATAGACCGCGATGATCTGCTGCAGGATGTCTTTGGTTTCCTGTATACGTTTGTAGTCTTTAATCAACAGGGAAACTTTCTCCAGGCTTTCCAGCATCTTTTGATCGATCCCCAGGATCTCTCCGGTCAATCCTTTGATATCGCCGTTCAGGGCTTTTATCAGGATATTGTACAGGTTGATTTTGGAAAGGATTCCTTCTTCCTGCGTCCACAGGGCTTCTCTCTGGATTCCAGCTCCCACATCGGTTACCGGTGTCTGAGCCTGAACTGTACTTGCGGCTGCTGCAAGAATGACAATAAAAATGAATATGATTAAATTTTTCATGCTCTTTCTGTTTTTATGGTTCTACATTTGTTTTAAAATCTCAAGAATGGATTGATCTTCGATCAGCTGTTCCAGCACTTGTTCCTTTTCGGTTTGTTCGGTGGTGTAACAATAGTATTCAGCCCGACTTACTTCCAGAGCAAAGACTCTAGAATATTCTCCCAGGGAGATAAATACCTCCTTAAATTTTCGGTCTGATGGCAGATTTTTATTGATCGATAAGATTTGTTCTTTTTGAAAAGCATTCAATCCCAGGAAGCGGCTGATCTCATCGAATTTGTTTTTGAATTTGCCCATATCCAACAGAATCCTTGTATCGGCATTGTTAATAATAGCATCGCGGATTATGGGTGATGAGATCACATCATCCACTTCCTGTGTTACCACCATGGCTTCTCCAAAAAACTTACGAATGGTTTTGAAAAAATACTTCAGGTAATCGGCCATCTGTGGCGTGGCAATCGCTTTCCAGGCTTCCTCCAGACAGATCACTTTTCGGGTGCGTTTCAGCTTCCGCATCTTCTGCAGGAAGATATCCATGATAATCAGTGTCGCTACCGGGAAAATAACCGGATGATCTTTTATCGCATCCAGCTCAAACACCAGAAAGGGACAGGAAAAAAACTCATCGGTTTGCATAGGTTTATTCAGCAGGTAATCATATTCTCCTCCCTTGTAATATTTACTTAGAATAAAGAAAAATTCGTTGCTGTTAAACTCTATGGATTCTTCTTCGGCAAGCCGTGGAATGATGTCCTTGCAAAACTCGTAGTAGTCGTTAAACGAGCGTTTCCTTTTACGTTTTGTCCCAAAATACCGATTCACCGAAAAGGCAATTACATCCTTTTCCATTTCGGTAAGCTGCTCTTTGTAAATGGTGTAAATAACCGACAGAATGGTTTGTCGGCGTTCCAGGTCTGGAGAACCATCCACCACAAAAGGATTAAATGAAATGGGATTTGTTTCTGAAAATTCAATCATTCTGGCCCCGCCTTTTTCCTTAAGTCGTTCATCCAGGTAGCGGGTCAGGATTTCGTAGCTGCGTCCCACATCCAGTAAAACGATGTGGCAGTTTTTACTTTCTGCATACTGCCGTAGCAGGTGATTGGTAAAAAAAGATTTTCCGGATCCCGATCCACCGATTATGATTTTATTACGGTTATGGATCAGGTGCTTTTGCATGGGCTCATCTGACAGATCGATCTTTAGCGGGCATCCTTCCATCCGATCTGATAAGTGAATAGTGAACGCAGAATCTGAGTTTTTGACTGCACCCTCAAAATTGGTCAGGCAACAAGCTTGCGGCACCTGGGTCAAAAACAGTTCTGTTTCCGGTAATTGAGTACTAAAGGGTAATCCTGCAAAAAACAAAAATGGAAGATCAAAGGTGTGCTGGTAAGGAAAACAGTTCATCAGTGAAAAGGCGGTAGCCGCTTCACTTTTGATTTTCTTCAAATTTGAGATCGAAGTATCCAGCAGCGTCACATTAAAGTGGGTCTTTACGATTTTCTCCCCCGAGCTTTGTACCGTATCCAGGAAATTTTCAATCAACCCGGCATTGATTTTGTTCTCCGAGGAAAATTTTGACAGGCTGTAGATCTTTTTGTAATCGCCTTCCAGACCGGCTTTTACCTCCTGTTGTCCGGGCACATAAATAAACTGGTTGGTGATATGTGAATACGGCAGGTGCCAGCACAGCGGATAAACCAATGAAACGGGCAGCCCGGTCCGGGGATGGCCGCTTGTAGGAGATACTTCCGAAGGCAGATGTGAATAATCACTCAGACTCAAGATTTCCACAAAGCGGTCCATAACCCGTAAACGGTCTCTAAAATCAATTCCTCCCAATAGAGTCTGTCCTTCAATGAAATTCAATGTCAGATAACGTTCAATCAGGCCAATTTTAGATTCTGTCCCCATGGCTTGTTCTCTGGTTATCGGTATGTTTTCTATTCCTGCCTGACGGAAGATCGAGGCCAGGTTGGTCTGCAATTCCCGGATCTTTTCCTGTAGCCGGGCTTCTTCCAGTCGGGCTTTTCTTGAAAAGATCAGCGAAGATCCCAGGTAGTTTTTTAATAGGCCGGTATTCAGGAGACTTACATAGAGGTAACATTCGTGTTTCAGATACCTCCTCCCCTGAAAATGCTCTAAATAGTTACTTGTTAAACCTGGTCCTTTCTTCAGTGCTCTATCGTTATTTGAAGAAAATACTTCGGTGAAAAAAAAGTCTTGTTTGTGTAGCAGGGTATTTTCCGGAAGGATGTTTAATGCCCGCTGAAAGGTATCGTGTAGCATATACAGTTTTTCGGTACTGCAGGACAGCAGCTCCGGTAAAAACAGTTGCAGTCCGAATCCCATATCCAGGTTATTGGAGATCAGGATATCTCCATCAAATCCCAAAACAGGCAGGCTGATTTGTATAGGTTTTACTCTCATGTTATTGCTGATAAATGCGTTGTTTGATGGTGATAAATTCAGGGAGCTGGCGGGCAATGCGCTTTTTCTGCCAGCCGCGGTGTCCGTAGTTTCTCTGGATACGGTTTAGCCGGTAGAGCCACGCAAAAAAGCCGGGTACACAAACTACCACTGAATCAAAGGTTCCGACAGCGATATATAGGATTACAAAGAGAATGAGTGCCACAAGAATTCCGTAAAGTGCCAGGTAAACCAGCTGTCCGGAAAATCCTTTGATGTAGAGGTTGGTATCGATCTTTTGGATGGTGTATTTTTTCATATTTTCTTTTTGTTTTGATGATAAGGGAAGATTGAGGAACGATACGGGACCGTCCCTCAATAACTACCTGGTCACACTGTCCGGCTCTCCCCACCGATAATTTTTTAAGCAAAGAATGAGCGGATTACAACGCCAACCAAAATCAGGAACAGACAGGCACCAAACCAGCCCATAATGGCCTTTTGCGTATCCTGGTCCCCACTCTGCCATTTGATGTAGACACGCACACCGCCGATCAGTCCAACCACGGCTCCGATGGCAATGATCAAGTTAGCCACCGGATCCACATAGGAATTTACTTCTGTTGTAGCCTGATCGATTCCGGCTGAACTTTGTGCCATTGCATTATACACTCCCAAAACCAGCATGGCTAAAACAGCCATACCCCTGCGATAAATCGCATACATTTGCTTTCTCATAATTTTTTGTGATTAAATGTTATTATTGATATTGAATCCCGGGAAGCAGCCTTTCCAGTTTTCCGTTTACTTCGTTTAGCAGGTAATCGATAAGAATTCCTTCATCTCGTCCGTTTTCTTCATAGATACTTACCTCCAATGGAATAGAACTCTCGGAGATAGAAGAAATCAATTTGGAGGGGAAATCTGAGGATGTCACGAATATTGGTTCTACCCCACCTGAAAAGGACATTCTTGTGGGGTGATCTTCTTCAAATAAGCTGCTTTGTTCATTGAAGGATCTATACCAGGCCACAAGAAGAACCAAGGCATACCAGGCGAGCAAAAGCAGAATCAAGAACTGAATAAATTCTTTCCAGGTGATTTCATTTAAGCCAAACATTTGCGTTAAGTTTTAAGTTTTTCTTATTCCGAATTGCCCTTATTACAGGCTGATCCGTTCAAGCAAATGTCAAATACTTCAGAAAAGATTTTTCACAAGGTGTCCCCAACTTGGGTGTTTTATATCGTTAAATAAATTTCTTTTATATCATAAAATCTAAGCAGGATTAAATGGTTCTAAATCCATTGAGCATGAAACAACCATAATCCTAATACTTTATAGCCTGTTTCAGTTCTATTTGATCAAATAAAATATTCCCCAAAAGAAGAGAAAAAAAGAAAAAAAAGAGAAGAAAGCCCGGGGACTGCCAGCCGTGGATAAACGGCAAGGCTGTCCCGTAACTGTTAAAATTCCGGATTTAGCTTTTCAACAGATAAAACGGGACATTTATTTAGCCTTGCGGTTTAACGAGCGGGGGCTTTAGCAGAGGCTGGCTATCTTTGGGCGTCTTTTTTTTGTTTTCAACCTATAAAAAACGAATAACAGTTAAATTACTTAAGTGCGCGGGCTACAGGAAAGTGCAGGACTGAAGTGAAACGGAAGGATGGCGCTTTTGCGTGCGGTGCCTGTAGGCGCTTTTCGCTGTAAGGGCAAAACCAGAGACCGTTTCCCGGGAGTGGGCGAACGGGTTTAGGGAGCGTTGAAGCCCGTCAGGGGAATGGGCCGGGGCTCTGGAGAATACCTTTGATATACCTTTAAAATAATTAGCCGAGGGCTGGCCAAAGACAAGTGCAGGCATGCAGGAATGCTTTGCGAAAAGAGAAGGACTGACTGCACCTGTTCCGGGTTTTCGCATAGGGATGGATAGTGGGCAGACGAAAATACGGGGCGGGTAAAAGGCAGATATGGGTGGAATGGAGCAAAGCATACCGGAATATACGGCTTTTGCCGTGGGGTGCGAAAGGCTGTTCATTCCGGGATATTCATAGGATGGCGGGATACAGCGAATCATGAGCGGAGCTGGTTTAGCATGTCGGAATGAAGGATCTGTGCACAGGAAAATCACCTTAAATATTTAGAATCATTTTAGGAGCATGAAATTCAGTTAAAACCAATTGAATGATTATTTTTAGCAGCAAAGAACCTGAAATAACCAATCATATCAGACCCTTTTAAGTTATGGACAAACCGTATAAATGGAAACGGATCAACTCCGTTAAGTTAGCGACTCAGCTATTTCTTGCTGTATTTTTCTTAAGTGGTTGTGCCACCTTTAATCCTGCCCTGATAAACTATAATGAAGACAAACAGTTGTATGAATACGGAGCTGGTCCCGAAAATGCAATTCCGCTTCGTAATCAGAACAATGAGTTGGTCACGGTATCCAATTACGATTCATTTACGGAAGAACTGGAAAAGAATGACAATAAGTACCAGAGCACTAAAACCGTAGAAAATGCAAATTCAATAAAATCGATAGATCACCGAATTGCCACGCTGTATGCAGAGTCGGTTGATGCCCTTAACCAAAAGCAGTATGACGAGATAACTTCATTGACAAATAAGTTGCGATCTGGTTACCCTGATGCTGTTTATTTTAGTGATGTGGCTTTTTTGGATGGATATGCCCAGGAAATGTTGGGAAACAAGGAGCAGGCAAAACTAAGGTACCAGGATTTTGTAAACTATTCAAACGGCAAATACACAGAGCGGTTCAGGGGGCACCGGGGCGATGATCACGGAGACAATACCTGGATCAGAGAAAGAAGCTATGCCATGGATTATATTTCGGGTGGATCTCCACAAACAGATGAAGATTTCTTCCCGGACTTTACTCCAAAATATTATTACAACAGTCTGCGACCGGGCTTTGGATTAAATCCCGAAGATTATGACGAGAATACCAAACACATTTTAATGTTTGTGTTCGGGCTTGACCTTTCAAATAATTTCTCTGCCGGTATTCAGTATTATCGTCAGCTAAACAAGTATTTTGATATCAATCCAAGATACATGTCATCCGGCAGTGTTAATGAAGTTGGGCTTGCAATTCCGATCCGTCTATACCAGGCGGAAGACAACAGCCTGGCCTTCAAAATAAGTCCGTTTCTGAATTATTCCTATATAAAGGAGCTTACAATCGATGATGTAACACTGGAGACCAACGGGAAAATGCTGGACTTTGGGGTGAAGGCTTCTGCAGGCTATTATTTTGCGCCAAAATTGTCGCTGGGTGCTTCTTATATTTACCATCGCTACAACGAGGAAAACACCTACCTGTTGGATGATCAAAACATTGAAGTATGGTATTTCAACGAATATGATATCAGCCTGTACTATGATCTGTTCAAAGGATTCAGTCTGAAAACCGGGATCAAGGCCGGAGACTTTGTAGCCGGTATTTACTGGTCGGGCTGGGAAATCAGTTATGATTTTAATCAGAATAAAATGGTTTTCCGGATTGATATGTTTTAAACGAGATTCAACATCCGAAAAATCCGTATTGTGCTAAATTAAATAGTGCTTTAAGTACCAAATTTCACCTGCTAAGTTCTTTTGTCAGAAACACTCTTATCAAAAGCAAAGAGATTAAACATGGCTCGCATTCGGCTACGAACACGATTGCCATAACGCTGCTCAATTTCGGATGCCGATAAATTGGTGGTAATATGTGTCATCACTTTTTCCGAGATAAACAAATCATACCGGCTGAGTAAAATCTCTCCCATTACATCGCACTCATTTCCAAAGTGTTTCTGTACCTGTTCAATTCCAAGGTCATCAAAACAATAATTGGGTGATCGTAATTTGGTATTCTTGACTTCGGATTCTGGAGCATAACGTTTTATCACTTTAAAACCGTCATTCTCAAATTCAAAACTAATTTTACGCGTGGATTTTATTCGGTATTTTTTACCGGGAGGAAAGAAATAACGAATGAGCATCATAATGGATGTTTTACCGCATCCAACCGGTCCGGTAAGCAGAATTCCTTTATTCAGATCCAGGTTCCGTTTTTTCGCTGTTTCCTTGTCTCCAATGGCATAAATCAAGAGATCATGAATCAATGGATGATCAAGCGGATCGATATAAAAGTGCGAACCAAAGATTTGTTTCCCCTGGTCTTCCAGCCAGTTTCTGCTTTCAGTAAAATTAAATCGGAACATCCCATCTTTAAACTGAGCAATTTCTTTATAAGGGTTCTGAATAATCTTTGTCGTTGTTGATATGAAAGCGCCCTGTGGATTTATTTTGCTTTCCATTTTTAAAGTTTTTATGGTGATCCTGTTTATTAATGTTTGTTCTGTTTGTATTGTTTACTTCCTTACAAACCGTCGCAGTTCCAGTATCACTTCCGGTCGCAGTTCCGGTATTACTTCTTGTTGCACTTCCGGTATCAGTTCTTGTCGCACTTCCTGTATCAAATGTGATACAGGAAACTTTCCAACCGGTATACAGGTTTCCCGAGGAGGTATAGTCAATATAGCCCCAATCCCGAAGCTGTTTTATACATTTTGCATAGGTGTTGGTAGAACCGATATGCGCCAAAAGCATTACCTCCTCCCTTAGAATGGGAAAAGGATTGCGAAAACGGTTTCTATTCCATAGCTGAAACAGTGCGAAATAAAGACTGATATGAAATGGCGTGATCCTGGTATCATCAGCAAACCGTTCAAATAAAGCGGTTTGATGTTTGATATAATTCATTTCCTTCGCCCAAACTCAAAACGGTTTTGGACTTTATTTTCCATCATCATTTTTTGGATTTCTTCACTGTCATAAAAGATTACTCCTCCTATTTTCGTGTAGGCCAGTGTGCCATTTACACGCAGGTTTTGAAGTGTTCCCGGTGAGATACCAAGTAGTTTTCTTACTTCATAGGATTTTAGCCATTTTTTGGAAGGCTTTCCATGATGGACTGCGAGAAGTTGTTTGAACTCTTTTAATAAATCGATTTTGAATTCACGCAAATCATCGGTTGTTACAATTTCTGTTGGCATAACTGTTCAATTTTAAATTGTTCGTTCTAAATACTACCAAATTTGCAACCCCGAAATTTTAGATGTTATCAAGTTATTGTCAGCTTGGGGAATTATTATTGTTTACTAAACAGCATTAAAAAACGACAATCTGTTTATTTTCAGATATTTTGATCAATTTGTTGTTGAAGTACTGATTGCAGATGACCGATAAATTTTGTCTGTTCAATTTTTCGCTGCTGAATTTCGATATAATACCGGTAAACATCCTTTGAGATTTCAACATTAAAGATCTGTCCGATCAGGTTTCCCAACTCTTTGATGGTAATTTTACCATTGTTAACCGCCTTTGAAAAATAGAGCGCATAAATCAATTCCACTAGATCAATTTTATTGGCTGTCCAGGTAAACTGACTCATCTGTTGAAAATTATAATTACCTTCCGTACTTTCAAGTTTAAAAATTTCATGATATAAATATTTCAACAACATTTCATTGGCACGTATCACTGAAAAATTATAGTCTTGCCAGGTATTAAATTCCTGATCCATTAAATAGTACTCTCCTCTCAGTTCAATTGGAATCTCATCCGTATCCCGAACAAAGTATAAACGGTCTAAATAGGTAAAGCCACTATGATAATATTTAACCGTCTCGATATGTTCCTCCATGTACCCTTGAATTTCTTCCAGCTTCTCCTTTAGGAATCGCTTCATTCCTTGTGTTCCCTGAGAGGAACGGTAACTTTCCAGTTCGAGAAGTTTTTGATAATACAAAAGGTTGCTAAAAACAACGGGTTTTGTCTCCTTAAAAAAATGAATTTCTGATTGTATGTCCGGAAAGCCATGAATGGTCATAATCTTCTTCAACTCAACCAGGGCGATTCTGCACCGTTTGATCGCCAGCTTTGCAGTGGTAAGCATACAATCAGAAGCCTTCGTTATTTGCTTCAAACTTTCCTCTAAGTCGGGAATAACATTGGAATAGTGTTCCATACGCAACAACAGTGAATTAATTAGAACGAATAAAATTCCAATCATCTCCCTGGAAATGATTGGATAAACAGAAGGAGTCTCAACCAACGGATTTGTTGGATGGAAATAGTATCAAACTCAAGAGTGTTTACTTGAAATTCAGGTCTTAATTTCTACTGGTTTATTGAGGTTTTCATCGCTGGCGAAAAACAATGAATGGGTCAAATCAAAATGGAATTCTTTAAAATAGCAGGTGAATAGAACTGGTCTATTAAAATATTAAATTACACTAGCAACCGACTAAATAGTTATTATGAAAAAGATTCTTTCACTCCATTACATTCCGTTCAGAATGACAATAAGTTAGGTTTGAAAGGGCTTCAGGAAGGGGTGGTGTGGCGGCAAAGCCGCCACACCACCCCTTCCTGAAGCAAAAGCCTCTATAAGCCTGTCATTCCGAAGCGTAGCGAGGAATCTTTTCTAATTTAGTCGGACAGTAGTGATTAAATCATAATATATCCCCACATGTCGTATGACATATCATTCATATCGACTCTTTTTATATTCATTTGAATGATTTTTCATACATTTAGAAGGGAAACTTACATGCTACTCTCACACCATTTGAAAATTCTTCAAAAGTCTTATATCACAATTTTTCGTCCATTATGTATTTGCGATTTACTACCTATTTCGTAGTTAAACGCAAACTGATACAATTGATTATTAATCCAAAATATTTTAAATCAAAAATACCAATCGATAGATTTTTTAGATCGCATTTACACCTAATTGTAATTAAAAAATAATTATATTTATAACAGATGATCGTTCTGATCATCTGTGTGTTTGGGGGTTAACATTGAAAGAGCCATTGTTGAATGGCTCTTTTATTTTTTTACACTTAAATGGATGCCTATACAAGCCTGTTTCAGAACCGGGATAACCAGCAAATAACATAAATAAATTCATTAAGAACTTTCTGCAAAATCATGAAGAAGAATTCCAAACTTCATCAAGAAGATTTTCAGAAAAGATCAGGACGATTTCCGGAAAAGACTTTGATGAATTCCGGGTAGCAACCTCCCGACAGTTCGTTGGGAGGTTGTGATAGTAAAGGATTAAGCAGACGCTACCGGGCTACAAAGGTTGCTTTCGACAGGGCCTCTTTCATTTGTTTGCCGGGGCGGAAACGGATGTTGACCGATGTAATTTTATCGGCCGTACATTCCGCTTCGGTATCCGTGCCGGTACAGTTGAACGTTAGCTGAAACGAGCCCCAGTCGCCCATTTGCACCGAGTAGCCATCGAGCAGCGCATTCTGGATCACCGCCTGCAGCTCATCTACTACCAGGGTTGCTTCACCACGGCTTAAGGTGGTGTTTTTACTCAATGCTTCGGCAATCTCCTTTTCTGTTTTTTGTTCCACGCGGTTGGGTACCAGGTACCATTTCCGGTCGGCTTGTGGGTTGCGTGGGTTCACCCGTTGGATTTTTGAATATAATATCGACATAATTTGTTGTTTTTAATTTATATAAATCTCCCCGTACCGCAGGGCCATCCCAAAAAACCAGGCAATACCTCCCCTCCTCTGTTCGAAACCGAACAGTGTGAAGCGGCAAAAGTAGTATCTGCTAAAATGATGGGGTAAAGCCGCAGATGCGGCAGCGTGGAGTAAAAATTGAAATAAAAAATAATTGATTATCCCCTGCGCAGGACTGCTCCCGGCAGGGGCCTGGCCGCCGGTTCTCCGCTTGTAACAAACAGGTACCTCGAAAGCACCCGCCATAACTGTTGCAAGCGGAAATTGGGTTTTAAAAAATAATACATGGAAATAAGTATTTTAATCCGGTTGGATCACCGGAACAATTATGATTATTTGATCGTGAGCTTACAAATGTGTGCTACAGGAGCGTGAACGCACCAGGATTGGCACGAAATAAAATCGTTATTCTGCAAAATTATAAAAGCCTATCATCCTGGCAACTACTACCTATAATTCGCAATTTGCAATTCGCGAATTGAAATATTTTATTGCAAAGTAAAATGTAGTGAAATACGCCCCTGCACTGGCATAATCCCACCAGGATGCTGAAGATATGAGCTATTTAATCTGAAATTTGTTTATTCATTCATAAGGTCTCCTATTGTTGGGAAACAGGCGGAAAAGAACGGGTTCAATTCTGCCGAATTGCACACCGATCGCATTCCGAAATTTCGGGAGGCGCGAGCGAAGGAGCATCAGCAGGAGCAACCAGCAAATGTGCTTGACTTTTGGGTAAGAGATTATTTTCTTGGAGGTCCAATTCTCATATTTAAAGAACTTGCAAAAGATTGTCTTTTTCGGTAGTCAACATAATTTTGATAAAGGTATGCTTTTACTCTTGCTTTTATAATTTTCATCGCAACGCGGTTATTTTCATATTTTTTTGCAATTTTTTGTACATCACCAGTTGACAGCTTTCCGTAATATGAATTAATACTAAAGGTAACAATATCAGCAGCAGGAGTGTCTATTCTTTTTGACGCTTCAATGAACAAATCTTTTAAATCCTTTTGTCCAACAGAATGAATAACTTTCCCAAATACACCTAAGCAAATCTGAAATGAGATGTATTGAAAAAAGCTATTGACTTTCTTTTCTATTTTTTGTTTTGTGTCTCCATCTTGAACTTTGTTTGCTAACGTTTCAATAAAATCAGATTTTGTTTCAAGTATTGTTTTCCCAAAAAAGCTTATTGTTCTAAAAGCAGTATTATATAATTCGACTATCATATCTACAAGTTGATTGGAAGGAATTGAACCCTTCCTGTTTTTTATTATCTGCCCCACAATATCTAGTGCTCTATAAGCTTGGAAGAAAGGAGTCATGAATTCTATAAAACCTTCATCTTCTTCTATTTTATTAATCTCATTTTTATGATTCCGTCTTTCCTTTTCTAATTTATCCTGTGATTCTAGCATCTTATCTCGGGTTTCTACCGGATTACTTGACCCCTCAATAATGTCCGAACTAATTTCTTTTACAATATCTTTAATCATATCGTAATAATGTCCGTGTCTTTCAAGAGTTATGGGTGGAATATCTTCGAAAGGAACCATTGCTGTAAATGTGGCTTCCTGAATTAGAAAATCATCTTTAGTATGGTGTGCTATGAAAATAAGAATATTGGCATTTTTTTCTTCATGCAAATTAGAGCACAAATACTTAATTGCACTTTTCCCTTCTTCTTTATTAATTATTTCTGCTAGTTTCCGGGCAATAAGGAAATAGTAGATGTATTCATATGAGAATTTCCATTCATCATCGTAGACAATAATTATCATAGAACTTAACAGCGCTTCTTTTAATTTCTCAAATGAAAAAGCTACGTGATATTCTTTTTGATACTCATCAAAAAAGCTCTTTAATACATCCTCCGTAAAAATTCCTTGTTTTGTTTTATAAAGATGTAATGCAAATTCAGATAGGAAATTAAAATATGTATCAATATATTCATTCTCAACTTTTGCCTTGTTAGTAAGAGCAATGTGGATTAGTGAATGATAGCAATACCCATAAGATGTCTGTTCGTAATTTGTTGGTTTTGCATAAACCATTGTTTGGAGAATAGATAAAACAAATATTGGGTACGAAGGCATTAATTTATCTCCTAAAACTAACTCCACTTGATTAAATGAATGTTTTGTTCTCTCTAATAGAATTTCATCCGTAATTGTCGAAACAGGGATACTTAATCTATGGTAATTTTCGATAAGTTTATTTCGTTTCTTATAACCTAACGGTCTAAGTGAAAATACCGCCAATTCTTCAAATTCTGCCTCAATTTTAGATAATAATCCATAAAGAGTATTAGTTAATATTATCACTTTCCCAAAACGGATTTCCAAATCTTCAATTATCCTTTTAATGGTCTTGGAGTTGAAAGATACCCCTTGAAGGTTATCAAGTAGAATGATTTTTTTCGATTGTTTATATTGCAGATATCTTTCAAAATCAATTGCCTCACTAATGTATTGTTGCTGAAAAGCAGATTTTAAAACTTTGTCAACATCAGTCGTTTTAAAGGATTTGCAATCAATCAATAATGGGTACTTTTCATCATCAACAAATTTTCGATATAGCATCGATAGTAAGCTAGTTTTACCAGATTGATTTTCTCCTTCTATTATACAGGTCGAGAAACTTTTTTCTGAAATTAATTTTTCAGAATCATAATATGAATCTAATTCACTTCCGTTTTGTTCATTTCTCTCTAGGTCAGGAAATATATAGAAATCAGATAGTTTTAAATTGGGATTATTGTCAATTGAGATTGGAATTTTTACTGAATTTAATTCATCCAAAAATTCAGTATTGTTTTTGAATCTTTTAGTTCCCGACCGGTCACCGTTTAAATGAATATCTTTCGTAGCTACTGATATATATATATCATCTTTCCAGTTAAATTGTTTAAGCTTCCCAATTTTTTTACTTGAATCTAGCAGTAAAAGCTGAAATCCTGAATCATTTTTTAAACTATCCTGCAGAATCTTTCCTGAAAAATATAAAGTCTCACGGTTTGACCAAAGCTCGACAGATTTTTTATGTTCCTCTTCATGTTCATGTCCATAAAGAATTATCGAACTTGTGTCTTCAATAAAACTTTGTAGTTCTTTACGATTATTTTGCACGCCATGAGGAGTAAACCAAAAAATAGGATGATGGAATAAAGAGATATTTATTTTTCCTTTTACTAATTCTTCTTGATTGTCAAATCTTTTCACAGGAAAGAATAGATTGATTTCTTCTTTTTGCTTTGACATCCAAGAGGTATTTATACAATTAAAACAAATACTGTCACCTCCCCAAGTGTCTTTAATTTGATAAAAAAGTTTGTTTTTAGGTAAGTCGTTAAACTCTTTATAAAACTCCCAAAAATCTTTTTGAACTGATAAACATAAATCAATTACACTATTATCCTCACCAAGGATATCATATCCCATAGAGTTTAATGAGTTTCTTCTAAGTTGATTATCATAGTTGAAATTACAATCATGATTTCCAGGAACGATAATAAACTTTACAATCAATTTGTCATTTGTTGTTTTAATTTTGTTTTTTAGTTCACTAAGAAATATCTTGGCTTGTAAGTAACCAGATTGTATTCCTTTATCAATAATATCTCCAGTTATTACAAAATAAATCCGCTCAAGTTTCAAAATATCTATTCTCAAACTTTCATGAATTTTATCAATTCGAGATAGAATAAAATTATCAGTTGATTTAATGTGTAAGTCGGTAAAATGTAAAATTCCTATGTTCATAACTTAAAGATTTGCGGGGTGAAAAAACAGCTCTTTTGCAAGCTGAAGCATCGGCGTGTGTGTCGGAGCTTGCAAATGTGCTGTTTTGCGCGTTGGCTATTCATTATTCGGTTTTATTTTTTATTAGCTAATTATTTATATGCTTCTATTTTTTAACACTTGGCGGTAGCTGTGGTGGCATTAGGTAGTGGCGGTTAGACGAGAGTCTGAGTGTCCGACCAAAACTGAGGCAGGCACGAGATTCGACTTGTCGAATTCAAACAAACCCAACCATACCGTATACCACGTATAAATACCTAATACCACATATTAATGCCTGGTTTTTATACTGGTAATTTTAATTTGTCAAATAATATCTGATTTCTTTTTTTAGCATCTAGCAATAGTTTGTCGTAAGAAATGATTTCGAAATATGCATTATATTCTTTTCTATATCCAAAATATCCTTGTCCATCAAATGTTTCAGTAAAGTCATGACGCTTTGCAAGTGTCTTTATTTTTTTAGTTAGGTCACAAATAATGTAGCAATAAAAAGGTATTTCTTTGATATTAAAAAGTCTTGAGTCCTTCAAAGTACGTTTATCATTTTTAATATTATCTATGTAATTTAGAACTTGGTCAATTGGATTCTCTTCGTCCAAGTCATACGATTCTCGCATGGGGCGTTTTAGTTCAATAATTACAACCGATTGAAACTTTGCTTGCGTTTCGGAAAACGCAAATTTATTGTCGAAGTATTCGTTAAAGCTAATTATATCAGGTCGTTCTTTGCTATCTGCATTTATAATCTTTAGATTTTTGAATGGCTTATCCGATGCTAAATACTGATGATAAGCTAATCTTTCATCTATTAACCATAAATTATGGTCTTCATAACTTATGTCATCAGAGGTACAATGCAATGGGAATATTAACCTGTGAATTGTTTCTTCTTTAGCAAATTGTCCAAGTTTGTTCCCACGAATATGTTTGTTTAAAATATCAATGACTGTTTTTCTATGAAAAATATACTTTGAAAGAGACATGCTTCCAACATCTACAACTTTCTCCAAGTAGTCATTATAGTTTTGTTGATATTCTTCAAAGTCTTTAACAGTCTTAATTTTCTTAAATATTTTCCGTCCTTCTCTTTTTACATCCAATTCTAAACTATGCTGTAATCTAAATAGTTCTAATTCAAGTTTGCTATCTGAAAGTATTGGAAGCTTTTCAATTTCATTTATTCGATATTTTAATAATGACCTATATTGCGGAGCTTTATTGTAAACATATCTTTTGATCTTGTCGACTTTGTTTGCTCGAATTTCGGTTAAATATTTTTTTACTCCGGTTTCAATTTTTGGTATTAATTTGGATTTGAGTTCTTCCTCAGAAATATATTCTTGAAACATTTCATTTGATTCGGGGAAATTGAAATTCGTCCTTTCTGAGTTTACTATCTCATTTAAATATTCACTGCTCAGGTAGGCCTTTAAATAAAATTCTTCTTCTCCTGATTTTATTCTTTTATTTAGTTCTGGAATGTCATCTTTCAACGGCTTTGAAATGACTTCTCTGTCATTTGCACAATAATGAATTGCACTTGATGTTGTTATGTTGAAGATTTTAAATAAATCCAGATTGAAAATATGTTTTTTCACAGGGAACTCTAGTGATTCAATTTTTCTAACATCTTTTTTATAAATATCATTGATGACAATCTTCTTTTTATTGTTAGCGTCATTTAGAATAATTAAGGGACAGTTGTCTTTTATTAAATAAGACAAGCAGTGATGCATTATTTTATCAGATAAATCTTCAATTGATTTGGGGCATGCGAGTTGGTATTCAGGGAGAAAATCTCTCAGTTTAACAATTGTTTTTCTTTGTGGATTTTCAAGTGATTCCAATTTGTGATTTACAATTCCATTCTCAACTAATTTGAAATCAAATGTTCTGTGCTTGAAAGTTCCATTATGTTTATATGAACTTTCAATCGATACGGATTTAAAAGCTTTTAGCCAAATAAAACGACCAACGCCCTTTCCTCCCAAATTTAATTTATGAGTTGATTCAGAGGTTCCAAAAGATTTATAGTTTAAGTCATTAAATCCGATTCCATTATCCACAATAGTGAATGATTTAATTGGACGTAAATCTTCAATCCCCAAATCCATTATTTTATCTGTATCATCTCTTACTATATCTACCTCAATAATACCTTTCTCAATTCCACTATACAATGTTGAATGAATTGAATTTATTATTGCCTCAAGTAAGGGCATTAAAGATTGTGTATAGAATAATCTTGTTCTTGTCACTTTTCCAATTAGGTCAAATTCCATTTTGTTAGTTTTTCGATTTTAAGTTTGGCATTAGTATATAACATCACCAGTTGATGTTATTTTTATTGTACCAAGTTTGAAGTACTCTTATTCGCCCCAAATGGAGGTACAACAACACTCGCTATGGTCAAGATATTTTCTGCTATTATTTCAGGGTACGTATTCAACGGCTACGGTTTTTATTCGAGGCTTAAAGTTAACAATATAAATAATTAAAACAACACTGGTTTATTGATAGCCACTTTGTTACGGGTGATCTTTGAAAAATATAAAAAAGCCCTGTTTAAATCGGAAATACTAAAGTCGTTTCAGAAAAAAAATGAAAATCAAAGCTGGAATAACTTGGATTAAAACTTATGTCAAATAGCCAACGGGCTTAATCAGGAATATTTATACCATATTCCTTTTCGAATTCGTCAAACAGTTGTTTAAGAGAGTATCTTTCGTGCCTACAGATATTGTATATTGTTGATAAAGGAATATCATATCCTTCTGCAATTTTCAGTTTACTAATAGTCGAAGATGAAATCCCACACAGCTTAGCATATCTGTTTTGTGTAATTTCATTCCTATTCTGGTCGTAAAATATTCTTAAGAATTTGGATGCAATAAAGTTGCATAAGTATTTATTAACTAATGCATTTTTTTCGTTAAATTCTTCTTTATTGAACTTTGAATTCATTACCTATATAAAATCTCAACATCAAAACAATGAAATATTAAAAAAACAACTGTTCGCGTTAGCGAATGATTAGAAGATTTTACTATATTTGTCAAAACATTACATTTGGAAGATGTAATTTTGCGAACCTTCGATAAATAAAATATTAGAAGCTTTCGCTTAGAATCTCGATCTGAAAACTGGTAATTTTCTTTTGCAACGAGATCATAAGCATAAAAAGGCTCACGACCTAGGCGTGGGCTCGCTTATCGTTGCAAGGTATACCAGTACCTCAGGTCGGTAAGTTGAGTCCGCGCCTTCTTTTTTAAAAAATTCCAGGCGTTTTTAATATTCAACTCAGCTTTCCGGCTTACATCATACTTGCCACAAGCATGATGCTATGTAAATAAATTTTCATTAAAAACATCAACTGCCTATGACAAAATGAACAGAGAACAACTATTAAGCCCGCTACAACAGTTTGGCGACGTGTAGCAGGCTTGGTCGTTAATTAATTCTAACCATCAATTAACATCGAAATTTATGAAAAACTTTTCATACAAGGAAAATTATACCCCTGTGTGTTTAATTTTCCGGAAATGCTTTGAACTTTTTGCGATTCCTCCATTAGTCATAAACAAGCCAGGGAAACGGCAAAAACTACTTAGTTTTGCATCTACACTTTCCTACATGCGTTTGGTATTTTTCTTCAGCCGGCACCATAGCCTGTACCAAAACAAGATAAAATCACCCGAGTGAGGAATGACTCTGTCGGTATCCCAACGACATCAACTGATTTTCAAAAATTGAAACTCCTCGCAGCAAAGCTGACGAGGAATCCCTGTCTGACGACAGGCAGGCGATTCCGTTTAGGACTTTTTTATTGTCTTGTTCGCTTACCCCCGAGGCAAAGCCATCGGGGAATGCGCTCACCGGAATTCATTTTTCAAACACTTTATTTTCAATAACTATGAAATTAAAACTATACCTGGCAGGTATTCTAATGCTTGCCTTACAATCCTCTCTCTTTGGGCAGGACACCTTCACGCCCTTAAAAGTTGGTGATCCTGTTCCCGATATCCTGCTAAGCAACCTGGTCAATTCCCCCAAAGAAACAGCCCGTTTATCCGACTTTGAAGGCCAATTGCTGATCCTGGACTTTTGGGCCACCTGGTGCATTCCATGCCTTAAAGCCATTCCACGGTTGGAGCAACTCCAGCGTGAGTTTGGCAATCAGCTACAGGTACTTTTGGTTAGCTCGCAGCCCAGAAACGCCATTGTTAAATGCTTTTCCTCCCGGAATGTCTCACTTCCATCCGTAACCGGCGACCAAACGCTGTCGAAACTGTTCCCTCATAAATATGTTCCCCACGAGGTTTGGATTAAAGACGGTAAAGTGGCTGCCATCACCGGTGATAAGGAAGTAACCGCCGAAAACATCAGCGCCCTGTTGTCGACTAAGGTGACGGCTCTTACCGAAAAGAAAAGCAATTTTGATTACGACCTGACGCAACCTTTGCTGATTGATGGCAATGGCGGACAGTCAAAAGACCTGTACTACCACTCGGTAATCACCGGCTACCTGGACGGGATTGGTGGCGGCGGGGTATATACCGACAGTTTAAACCGCTACAAAATCAGGGCCTTAAACGGCACCGCACGGCAGTTGTACCGGGAAGCAGTACGCCAAATGGGAAACAGCGTCCTGGCTCACCCCAACCGGTGTATTTCAGCGTTCAACAAGCAGGAAGTCCTGCCTCCGCCCGACGTATCGGCCTATTTGCCAACTGCCCGCGACAAATACTATTGCTACGAGTTAATTATTCCCGCCACTTTAAAGGCTAAGGCCGGTGAACTGATGCTTGAAGATTTAAACCGTTTTTTTGGGGCCACTCACCACCTGCGTGCAAGCATTGAAAAGCGACAGGTAAAGTGCTGGGTGTTGAAACAACATGGCACGCCGGAGCAGCTGGTGTCGGATAGTCCCACCCCGAAAATTACAACCGACGATTCGGGGCAGTTGGTTTACCAAAAGCAGCCTTTTCAGAACTTCTACCGGGCAGTAGCCAGCCTGTACAAGAATGAACCTTTTCCGGTAATTGACCGAACCGGCATTACCTCCGACATCGACATTCGCTTTCCGGCTAACGAGAAGGACATTCTCCGGTTTAAAACCTCTCTTATCCCATATGGACTAAGTATGGAGCAGGAGCTTTGCGAAATAGATATGCTGGTGATAAAACAATTCAACTAAACAACAAAAAACTCACACCTACATGATGCAAAAAAAATTATATTATTTATTGATACTGGCAATCGGGATTGGGTTCACAAGCCAATCGTTTGCCCAGTTAAAACAAGTAAGGGGAACTGTTTTTTCAAGTGATAAAAATACAATTCCCGGGGTTTTCATAACCACTACCGATTTAAAATACTCTGCCACAACCGATAGCCTGGGGAACTTCCGGTTAGCGCTTCCGGCTGATGAATCCTTCCTGCAGGTCTCTCATATCGGGTATTCCCGAAAGCAGGTTCCCATTCCCGACAATGACAGCCCTCTGTCCATTTACCTGGAACAGGAAGTGGTTTTCATCGACGAGGTCGTTGTGTCAACCGGCTACCAAACCTTGTCGAAAGATAAAACCCTGGGATCCTACACGCTAATCGACAATAAGCTGGTCAACCGGACTGTCAGTACTGACATCTTAAGCAGGCTGGAACATATCTCCGGCGGCATCCTGTTCGACCACCGGTTCAACGGCTCCCCATCGCTTAGCATCCGGGGGCAAAGCACCATCCAATCGGAGGCCAGTCCGCTGATTATTGTCGACAACTTCCCCTACGAAGGAGATATCAACAACATTAATCCCAACGACATTGAAAATATCACGATCCTGAAAGATGCCGCTGCCGCTTCAATCTGGGGTGTGCGGGCCGGAAATGGCGTAATTGTGATTACCACCAAAAAAGGCCGGCTGGAACAGCCCCTGTCCATTCAGCTAAACGCCAGCGTAAGCATTGGCCGGAAGCCGGATTTATTTTACAACAGGCAATTTCTGAATGCCTCCGATTTTATCGATGTGGAACAAAGCCTGTTTGAACAGGATTATTACACCTGGATGGAAGACTATTCTGCCCACCCGGCCATGTCGCCGGTTGTACAGCTGCTAATTGCCCAAAGGGATGGATTCGTCAATTCAGAAGAAGCGGAAAGACAGCTGGCGAATTACCGTAAGCAGGATGTCCGCAGGGATTTCAGTAGATACTTGTATCAAAACAGCATAAACAGGCAGTATTCATTGTCTGTGAAAGGGGGCAGTAAAAATGTCAGTTATTATTTAAGCGGCGGAGCCGACCAAAACGAAAATAACCTCGTGCGTAACGGACTCAACCGGATTACCCTTAACTCCATGCTAAACTATCACCCGGCTAGTTCATTCGAAATTTCTGCCAATATTATTTACTCCCAAAGCAAACAGTCGCAGAACAATGGCGGAAGCAGCACGATAACCAGCGGTGGTGGAAAAGGGATTTATCCCTATGCCCGCCTTGCCGGTGACGATGGAAAACCACTCGCAATCGTTCGGGATTACAACACCGACTTTGTCAACCTGGCGCCCGGTAATGGTTTGCTGGACTGGTCGTATGTCCCTTTAGAGGATTTGCACCATAAAGATTACAAGATCAATACCGATGATATTCGAATCAATACCGGCCTAAAATACCGCTTTACTTCCTGGCTTAATATAGAAGGCCGGTACCAGTATGAACATCAAAACCGGCATACGCGCAATCATCAGCGTCAGGAATTGTATGCAACCCGTAATCTCATCAACCAGTATGCCTACACCGACACTGAGGGCAGTTTAAACTTCCCCATCCCCCCGGGTGATATACTGGATAACAGTTACCTGACCCTTGTCTCGCATTCTGCCAGGGGCCAACTCAACTTTAACAAGAACTGGAACGATATCCACGTGCTAAACCTACTGGCCGGAACAGAAGTCAGGCAAGCCCGAACGACCGGCCTTTCAAACCGAATATATGGCTATAATGATGACTTATTAACTTTTTCCCGGGTAGACTACACAACAAGCTACCTGATTAATCCTTATGGTTACACCGAAACAATTCCCGACGGAGCTTCCCTCACCGATCGCACTGACCGGAACTTGTCCTACTATGGAAATGCGTCTTACAGCTACCGGGGCCGTTATATGCTTACGGCAAGTGCCCGAAAAGACAAATCCAATTTATTTGGAGTAGATGCCAACAACAAGGGGGTTCCCCTGTGGTCAACCGGTTTGGGGTGGCAAGTCAGTTCTGAAGAGTTCTTCCCCTTTGGCAACTGGCTTCCGCTGCTGAAGCTGCGGACGACCTATGGTTACAGTGGTAATGTAAACAAATCGCTTACAGCATACGCCACCGGCTACTACTACACCAATTCGGTTACCGGACTTCCTTATGTGCAAATACTAACTCCTCCGAACCCCAACCTCCGGTGGGAAAAAGTAAAGATGATCAATTTGGGGCTTGATTTCGAAAGCAAAAACCACCTGCTCTCCGGGAGTATCGAATACTACAAAAAGCATGGTATTGATTTGATTGGCAGGGCTCAACTGGATCCAACCATCGGATTCAGTGTCGGTGGCCGCAACGAATTCATTGGTAACAATTCAGCTTTAAAGGGTCAGGGAGTTGATGTTCAGCTGAACGTCAATAAAACCATCAGGCGCCTTAAATGGACGGCCCAACTCCTGTACAGCTACTCAACCAACAAAATTACCCGGTATGATTATGAGAGCAATACTATATCAGCTTACTTTTCTTCGTCTCCCGTACCTGTCCCGGGAAATCCAAGGTACAGCCTTTACAGTCTGAAATGGGCAGGACTTGATCCCGAAACAGGCGATCCGCAAATCTATATGGACGGAGAGATCTCTAAAGACTATAGCTCGATCCTATCTAATTTAACGCTGGAAGATTTAACGTACAGCGGACCGGCACTGCCAACAAATTTCGGTTCACTGCGCAATAACTTCCGACTTGGGAATTTCTTGCTGGGCTTCAATATTAGTTATAAGTTTGGGTATTACTTCCGAAGACCATCCATTAGCTATTCAGCCCTTTTCAATAACTGGACAGGCCACGAAGATTACAGCAAACGGTGGATAAAACCGGGGGATGAACTTTTCACGCAGGTGCCTTCGATGCCCACAGCCGGAACAAGCAGCTCGCGCGATTTCATGTATACTTTTGCAGACATTCTGATCGAAAAAGGTGACCATATCCGGTTTCAGGATATCAATTTCTCTTACGACCTACAGCAATCACAGTATCATTGGCTTCCTTTCAACAAGCTATCGGTTTACGGATATGTCAATAATATCGGGATCCTATGGCGAGCCAACAAACACAAGCTGGATCCCGACTACGTTTTCCAGCCTTACCCGGCTTCACAAACTTATTCACTAGGCATTAACATTACACTTTAAACAATTATGAGACGTATTATACCATTATTACTATTGTTTCTGTCGGCCATGATGGCCTGCAATGACGATTTTCTGGACACCAAACCGGATAAAAAACTGGTTGTCCCGTCTACGCTGGATGACTTGCAGTCGATGCTTGACTATTTTAATGTTCACAACGCCAATATGGTGGGGATGGGTGAACTCTCTTCAGACGATTATTATATCCTTTACGACCGGTGGAATGCCCTGCGTTCCGAGTATATGAAGAATGGTTACATCTGGGCCAGGGAAATATGGGAAGGCTCCACATCAATCGACTGGAACAACCGCTACCAACAGATTTTTTATGTCAATTATGTATTGGAAGGTTTGGCAAAGATGGATAAAACAGAAAACCTGATTCAATGGAACACACTGAAAGGTAGTGCCTTGTTTTTCAGGGCTCACGCATTTTACCAATTGGCACAGGTATTTTGTGCTCCCTTTGATCAATCAGCCTCCAATGAAGGGGACGGACTTCCGTTGCGTTTAAGCTCTGATCTTAATATTCATGTCGGCCGGGCCACAGTTAAGCAAACTTACGACCGGATACTGTCCGACCTTCAGGAAGCGCTCAGTTTGCTTCCCGAAAGCTCCTCGTACAAAACCCGACCTGTGAAAGCGGCAGCTTATGCCCTGCTTTCGCGGGTGTATTTAACCATGCAGGACTATAACAATGCGCTGACCTACGCGGATTCAGCACTAAGCTCAAACTACGAATTGCTTGATTATAATCAGCTCGACCTGACAGCTTCCTACCCGATGGAACGCTACAACAGCGAAGTGATTTTCCACAGCAGAATAACTCGTTATTCAACACTGTCAAGTTCCCGTCTGATTGTAGACTCCCTGCTTTTCCGTTCCTACAGAGAAGCAGATATCCGCAAAGCTGCCTGGTTCCGTCCGGTCAGCAAGGGATATACCTTTCGGGGAAGTTACTGCGGATCATTGCAAATATTCAACGGTTTGGCAATTGATGAATGTTACCTGACCAAAGCAGAATGCCTGGCACGCAGTGGTTCGGTGGAAGAAGCGCTCAGCACGCTTAATGAACTGCTGGTTTCCCGTTATGAGAATGATGGTTTTACCCCGCTTAGTGCCGGTAGCAAGGCCGAAGCCCTGGAGCTTATTCTGCAGGAACGCAGGAAGGAACTCCTGCTTCGGGCGATCCGGTGGACCGACCTGCGACGGCTCAACCTCGATCCATCGACCGCCAAAACGTTATACCGGGACCTAAATGGAACAATTTATCAATTAAAGCCCAATAGTCTCAATTATACGCTACCTCTTGCGGATGATGTGATCCAACTTTCCGGCATCCCCCAGAACATCCGGGAATAGTGTCGTTAAAAAACCCCGGGCAGTTGATTTCCCGGGGTGAATTAAAGTGCAAAAGATGCCCGCCCACAGGGCATCTTTTTTTATTTAGTCTTTCGAGCGAAAATCGATGTGATTGTCCACTTCTGATGCTTTTACCTGACGCACATCACCAATAATCTCGGTTTGACTTTCCGTATATTCGCGGGCACAGTCCGGCTCTTCCAGTTTAGAAGGACAAAGGTTATCAGGATTGGACACCTGGGTGCTCGTCACACTACTGCCAGATTCATCCATTAAAAACCAATATGTCGATTGTGATTCGGTATTATTTGTGTTTGTTATAACAAATGCGCTTGCGGTCAATACCAGAACCAACGCAACTATAATTAATGCATATTTTTTCATGCTAATTGTGTTTTAATTTATAAAAAGGTTAATTCAAATTTCCTCTGTGGCGGGAGATACCTGTGCTGACTGCTCTTTGAATCAATCAGCACAAAGGAATTAAATCGTAGCGGGAAACCCCGCTGGAAAAGTGCCAATTGCCAGAGGTTTAGCTCCCGGATTGTAGTTTCCGAAGTAAAATATATAAAATTGGATTGAACCGCTTCACGAGACATACTTTACAGTTTTTGTCCTTTTGTAAAGCTACAGGAGCAGCCGGTCTTTGAGCTTATCCAATATTAAGAATACCATGATGACTAACAAACAAAATTATTACCCGGGGATAATATCAAAATGAACTACTGACCATTTACTTGCTTCTGAATCAATCACGTACATACAGGAATTATCTGTAGGCAGAAAGATATGTGTACATCAGACCTCAGCCGAAGTTTCCGGGTATGTGACAACTAATTCATCAAGGATGCCCGTTCTTCCTGATCATCCGACTGAGAGATTGCGGGGTAATATTCAGATAGGATGCTATAATTTCTTTTGACACCTTTAACTCAATCCCCGGGTGTGATGACAATAAACAGAGGTATCTATCCCAGGGCGAATTCATGGCTAATTGCCGGGATCGCTGAGCAAAATAATACACATACTGCAGCGAAACACAACGTTCAAAAACACTGGCTTCCGAAAAAGCATTATATATTTCCTGAAGCTGGCGGTAGGATATGGAAAGTAACAAACTTCCAGACATCACTTCTATATTTACATCTGATGTCTTACGCTGGAAAAAACTCACGGGATCACAGACTATACTCTTTTCTTTCCAAAGTATCGAGGTCAGGTCTCTGCCGGAACGATCATCAAAATAAAAACAACGGGCAAGGCCTCTTTCCACAAAATACATATAATCTGAAGTGTGCCCGGAATTAAGTAACAATGACCGGTATCTGTGCTCGGTTATAGTCAGCCGTTCGTTAATTGCTGCAATAAGTGCATCGACATAAGACCGTTCTGTAAGCTTTTTAGGCAAGGGCCTCATTTTAAAAATGACATCATATAAGCTGTGTTTTTCCATAGTTAACGTTTTAGGAGTTCGGGTTAAAATAATAAGGTTTAAATGTCTCCTCCAAAAGGAGTAATTATACGTTTTATGAGTAGAACCAAGTCGTTCTAGCCAGGGAGTTCAATTTTTTTAATGTGACGCTTATTAAAGTTTCTCAAGGTCGGATTGGCTTATATCGATAAATACTGAATGGCTGATCGCTTTCAGGCGAATACCAAACCGGCTTTTATTACGTCGTTTTACCAGAATTCCTTCATGTCCTTTTAATGGGCCGGAAACGATTCGTACATGTTCTCCCCCGGAGAATTGATTTTCTACTGTAATCTCATTCCCCATTCCCAACATTTTCCGTATTCCATCTACCTCCTTTTCAGTTATTGTGGATGGTTTACCTGCAAAAGAAACAAAGTTTACAACCTGAGATATTCTTCGAATGGTATATATTTCATGGTGATAAGTAAAGACAAATAAGTAATTGGGGAATAGCGGGAACCAGATCTTTTTTCTTTGTCTGTTTTTCCATTGTCTTGTTTTGGGGATTGCAGGACAGAAGACTTCATATCCATGATTAGCGAGTATCTGTGTTGCAATTCTCTCATTGCGCGGGCGAAGATAAAAAACATGCCAGGCTCTTTTCAAAAAAGAACGATGTTCTTCCTGAAACAGTAATCCTTCACCTTCCTTATTAATAATTCTGTTTGCCATTGCCAAGTGTTTTATGGTTTATTTACTACATCTCTCTCAGTAACTATCATTACAAGCAAGGAGATAACGCTTATTAATCCTGTCTTCCAATGGAGGTTCCTTTGCTTTTATTTAAATGATTTTATTCAAGAGGTTAGATGATATTTTCAGGTTGACTATTTTCACATTATGCCGGTCTTGCTTTAGCAGACGGATGATCCGCGTATACCGAACAATCAAATTATTTCCAAGGTAATTTACGGTTAAGGTGCATGCCAAAGGCAGGTCACTTAGCACAAACAAAATAGGCAAAACGTCCATTTACCTACATAACATTCGGTATGTAAATATATAGAAAAATTATGCAAACAAAAAAATGAGTATCGACAACAGATGATAATTGATACCATATTAAATGACTGTTTTGTTAGATTTATCAACCTTTTTAAGTAAGTTTGTTAATAATAGATCAACATTATCATGACAACTAAAGAACGAATCACTGAAGAATCCTTTAAATTATTCCTTAACAACAATTATGAAAAAGTTAGTATTTCTGATATAGAGACAGCAGTTGGTAAAACGAGGGGAGCAATATTCTATTTTTTTAAAAATAAGAAAGAAATATTCAACGAAGTTGTAGACACCTACATGATCAAAACTCAGGATCCTTCCGTGAAATTCAGGTACGATGAAAACATGTCACTTGAACAGTTTATATCCATGTATATCAATGGAATAAATACAACAATGTCGAAGATGCTGTCCATCTCTGTTGTCAATATTTACAAACAGTATTTCTCCTTCTACCTTCAGGCTTCCAGGATATATCCTAACTTTTCGGAAATAATGACCAGGAATGCTGTTGAAGAGGTAAACTTGTGGGAAAAGGTGATAAAAAAAGCGATACAAACCAATGAAATCAAGCCAGTAGATACCAGACATTATGCGACCCTTTTTCGCAGTTGCTTTTTAGGGCTTGCATTTGACAGATGTCTTTCATACGGCCTTAATACTGAAGAGTTATTTACTATATATCAAACTATTTACAATCAAATAAGAGTAAAATCTTGACTAAGTCATAGCAATAATATGTAAAATTTGCTTATTTTTACATACCAACTAGTATAATTTATTGTTATGAATAAAAATGTTTACATCTCATCCGTCAGCAAATTTTTGCCCAATTCACCCGTCGAAAATGAAGATATGGAACAATATCTTGGTTTAATCAATTCAAAGCCGTCCAGGGTAAGACGCATTGTTCTAAAACAAAATGGAATAAAATCCAGGTATTATGCTTTGGATAAAAATCAAAAGATCACCCATACCAACGCTGAGCTGGCATTCCGTTCAATACAGAAGCTATTTCCAGATGAAAAGATTCCGGAGGATATTGATGTATTGGCATGTGCCACAGGCAATCCTGACCAGTTATTACCATCACATGCATCTATGGTTCACGGGCTAATGAAAAACAAGCCTATGGAACTGTATTCCGCTTCGGGAGTATGCCTTACTTGCCTGCAGGCTTTTAAGACGGCTTACCTGTCTGTTTTGTCCGGGGTTTCATCAAAGGCAATTTGTTCTACTTCAGAACTTGCTTCTCCTACCCTGTTATCAAAAAACTATGAAGAAGAATATGAACACTGTTCGAAAGTCGGAAAAGATCCTTATATGGCTTTTGAAAAAGATTTTCTTCGCTTTATGCTTAGTGATGGTGCCAGTTCGGTATTGCTTTCTGATGAAAAAAGTGAGTCTGGAATTTCATTCAAAGTTGAGTGGGTTGAAATGACTTCCTATGCCAATGAACTACCCACATGCATGTTTATGGGAGCAGAACTTCGTGAAGATGGTGAACTCACCAGCTGGAAAGAATTTGAAAGTCGTGAACTTATCAATCGCTCAGTAATGACCGTCAAGCAGGATATCCGCTTGCTAAAACCAAATATTATCCGTTACTGGGTTGACCACCTGGAATATTGTTTTAATAAATACAACCTAGACCCGGGAGATGTCGACTATGTCATCCCTCATGTCTCATCCATGTTCTTTTATGGAAAACTTGCCGAAGAAATTGAAGCAAGAGGTTTAGATTTAGGTGCTAGCAAGTGGTTCACCAATCTTACTGAAATAGGCAATATTGCTTCTGCTTCTATTTTTGCAGCACTTGATGATTTATCGAACTCTGGAAAACTAAAAGTTAATGACAAAATCCTACTTTTAGTACCGGAAAGTGGCCGTTTTTCTTATGGAACGGTATTATTGACTGTAAAATTGGCGACTTAGTTTTTATGGCCATAACCTATGCTGTTAAGCTCATATAGCAACATCATTTCGGATTTATATAAAAATATAGGCCACCTCATATACCTTGTAGTAGGTTAATGTGATTAAATTTAAAATTTTCCTGTGCATTAGTTATAACTGACAGCTTAAGGATAACCGCTAGTAAGATAACCTTAAATAGAGTAGACCTTTGCATATAATAAAGATAACTTTTTCAATAAAAATCAGGATTTGAAAATAATACCTTTCCTAAAACACTTTAATTGTAAAAAAACAGATTCTACCCGCAAGTGCTTTTCACCAATTTAGGTTGTTTTAATTAACTACTCTCTACCAACATCTTGAGCCTCCAACAATAAAAGTAAATGTGCCGCCGACCAGCTAAAATGTTTTGCATTTAATCCTTTTCCTGAAAGTGGATGATAATTTTCGCGAATTGGTTCATCAGTAAGCAATCCTTCTGCATTTCGTAAAAGTTTTTGCGTAAGATCAGTTGCTTCTTGATCCATGCCGTATCTTCGTAAGCTTTCAATTCCGAAATGAGCCTGATCCAGCCATACCGGTCCACGCCAATATCCTTTCTGTGGATTAAATTTTTCATTTTTTGCATCAAGAGTGGGGAATGGCACAAAAGTGTTAAAACGATTAGTATCTAAAACTATTCCCAACACGCGTCGGGCTTGATCTTCACTGGCCAATCCCGTATAAAGAGGTGTCCATCCTTCAGGACCAAAATCTGTAATGAATTTTCCGGATTTCATCTCCCTGTCAAAAAAATATTCCTCATTCTCATTCCAGAAGTACAATCTTATTTTTTCCGCTAAATCTATTGATTCTTCTTTATATAGTTTGGCCTGTTTTTCGTTACCTGCAATATCATAAAGATGGGCCATATACTCCTTTTCCTTCTGCAAATAAGCATTCAAATCAACAGATTCCTGATTAAACGACCAGGCCGATTCAGAATTCTTAAG
Source organism: uncultured Draconibacterium sp. (assembly GCA_947492175.1). GTDB lineage: Bacteria > Bacteroidota > Bacteroidia > Bacteroidales > Prolixibacteraceae > Draconibacterium. The sequence continues at coordinate 92,884 of CANLMQ010000007.1, forward strand.
GATCACAGTATTATCAAAACGAACTGCATTATCCATCCCACTTTCCCATTTAGCTGCAATCAATGTACCATCTGTCGATCCGTATTCGCAAATTCCATTCCTATCGTGATCACGGTCTTTATACCACCATTTGTGGTATTTATCCAGTTTCGGAACCATCTCCTTTACAAAAGCAGAATCACCGGTAGTTTCAAAAACTTTGTAAACCGACCAGGCTGCGAGAGGAGCTTTTGTATCTCTCCAGTTATTTTCACTTGGATCGAAATACACACAGTCTGCTAACATTCCCCGCTCATCCTGAAAATCGAACATAGAACGTATTCCTTCCTTTGCAAGAAAAGGATCGAATTTTACAACAGCCGCCGAATGTTTCCAGCTATCCCACACCCAAAATCCGTAAAATCCCTGGTAAGCGGCAGAAGGAAATATACCGTTGTGCTTCAAAGCACCTGCCGGAGATCGCCAGTTAGTTATCAGGGTTTGGACACATTTAACTGCCAGCCGTTTTTTGGCATCACATTGACATGAAGACACTACCTTTTTAATGTATTCTTCCCACCTGTTGATATTATCTGCTTCCAGCTGGTCTTTTTGTTGTATTAATTCTTTTAGCGACGAAAGCCCTAAAGATCCTTTATCTTCATTAAAAGAATAGCGCTGAACATAAATTACTTCTTTTTTTTCTCCACTTGAAATTTGAATTTTATTTCCCTGTATAACCAATTTGCCATCTTCAAAAATTATATCATCTAAGACGGTTGAGAAACGAGTCATCAACATCGAAGAATCGGGCAATATGAAATTAAACTGATCTCTACATAGATTAAAAACAGGGTTATTGGAATAAACCTCACCAGTCCATTCCGGAACAAAAGTAAGATTCTCGTCAACCCGGTTTTCAATAATTGTGCGCACCATGGCTGTCCTGCTATCAACAAAAAACAAGGTTGATGTTACATCTAGCTTTTCTGTGCCTAACTTTTGAATTAACCTTCCTGGTTTGGAAATAAGCTCTGTTCTGTTTTGAAGGTAAGATAAAGTTTGCCCATTGCTGTCTTTTAAACGTAAACGGTGTAGTCCTTTCGAGAACCACTCGCCATACATTTTCATTAACAAGGGCCCCGAAAAACCACCCAAATACTCTGTACTATCGACATGAGGCAGAGCATAACCATGCCAGGCTCCCATATCCGAAAAGCCAAATCCCTCCAATTTGTATTTCTCCTGGGGAATTACCTGTAAATCAAGTACATTTTCAAACTCATCGGAACAATCAGTATGTTCATTATTCCGACTGCACGAGCCAAATAAGACTGGAATTAGCAGCAAAAAAAGATATAGTCGTGTCATTCTGTTATTTTTAAAATAAAAGTTAATGTTTGAATACGGGAAAAAGCAAGAACAAACACTGCCTGCAGAATAACAGACAGTGTTTAGTCGCTATTTATACTATTTTTCAAGTTCCAGCGAAAAAGAAAAAGAGCTTGGTTGAGCCGGAATACAATACTCCGGATGCACAGGAGCTCCCCAGCTGTTATCGCCTCCAACTCCCATTTGCATGAAATCAATCATCCAGGTTACCAACTCTCCTTTTTGAACAGAACCTCCATGTTTATTGGGTTCACCCTTTTTCTTGTGATACAAACGTGAGTAATCGAAAGGTAATATATTTACACTCAAAGGTTTTTCTGCTTTCAGGAGCCAGGTATAATCACCAACGCTACTTACCTTCATCCAACGAACATCGGTTTTATTACCGGTTTCCTGGGCCCGTACATAAGGGTGATATTGTTCCCAAAGTGTACCGGAATACAAAGCAACTGTAGCAGATATTTTTCTGTCGGAATAGCTTTCGTGCGGACCACGACCAAACCACTCGAGCTCCTCATACGCTTTGGGTAGCCTCATTTTAATACCCAACCGTGGAAGCATTGGCAGGTCTTCTTTTCCTGGTTCATAGGAAGCTTTAATATCAACCTTACCCGATACATTGAAAGTATAAACCAGTTCAAACTCTCCCAGAGAATCGGGCAGTTTGAATAATGTGGAAATAACCGGACGAGAATATTTATCTCTGAGAATTTCCATCTTTACCAGTTTTCGGTTTTCGCCTGCAAACTTCCAGACTTTCAAACGCGATGGCATCCCGTTACCGAGGTCGTTATCTGTTGGTGCCCGCCAAAAATAAGGTTCAATACCACTAACTAAATGTTCCTGGCCGTTCTTTTTATAAGAAATCATTTGCCCCTTTATTTTATTGAACTGAACTAAATATTTCTCATTTCCTATTGATAATTTGTTTTCAGAATCATTAACAACCAATTCCTCTCCGGATAAAACCTCATCCACATTTTTCTGATACCAAGGCATTCGAAACTGTTCGAAAGCAAGCTCATGACCTTTAGGGACCAGCTCTGTTTCAGTTTTTGTATAAGCTGAAATCCGAAGAAAATATTCTGTACCCTTTTTAATTTCCGACTTGATAAAAGGTATGCGAACTACATTTCGCCCCGAAGCATTTGTTTTTGGAACATCCACTTCTCCTTGCTGAATAAGCTTTCCATTTGCTTCAAGCTTCCAACGGAAAATAAAATTATCCAGTGAAATAAAGTCGAATTTATTTTGAACCTCAATTTGATTATCGGAACCGCTTACTTGTTTAAATCCGATAGGTTGATATACCTTTTTCACCTCCCATATATGAGGATGGAGCGAGCGGTCGGCAGCCACTAAACCATTGGCACAGAAATTGGAATCGTTAGGCACTTTGTACACTCCCATATCGCCACCATAAGCCCAAATCTTATTCCCGTTTTTATCAGTCTTCATAAAGGTTTGATCAACCCAATCCCAAATAAATCCTCCCTGAAATTGCCTGTATCTCTCCACCATATCCCAGTAGTCTTGTAAGTTCCCCACACTGTTTCCCATGGCATGTGCATATTCGCACAAAATTATCGGGCGTTTGGGAGATTTTTCCAGGTACTTATGAATTTTGTAAAAACGGGCATACATCGGACAATAAATATCGGTATTCCAATCTTCACCTGAGTCTTCACTTTGTACCGGACGACTATCATCTTTTGCCTTCAACCAGCTGTAGGTAGCTTCGAAATTTTTACCGCGTCCGGTTTCGTTGCCCAGCGACCAAATTATAACTGAAGTATAGTTTTTGTCTCTCTCATACATTGAAACCGTCCTGTCCATAAAAGCCTTCTTCCAGGTTGGTTTATCGGCCAATGTTTTTTCAGGATTGTAAGGTTCGCATCCGTGCGCTTCAATATTTGCCTCATCAATCAGGTATAAACCGTATTCGTCGCAGAGTTCGTACCATCGTTCCTGATTAGGGTAATGCGAACAACGCACTGCGTTGATATTAAACTGCTTCATCAGTTGAATATCTTTTAACATCGACTCTTCAGTAACATATCTTCCGGTAACCGGATCGTGTTCATGACGATTCACCCCCCGAATGGTAACCGGTTTGCCATTTATCAGTAGTTGCCCGTATTTAATTTCGGAAGTTCTAAAACCAATTTTATGTGTAATAGTTTCCAGAACCTTACCCTTTTTATCTTCAATATTAATTACCAGTTGGTATAATTCAGGAGTTTCTGCTGTCCATTTTCTAACACCCGGTATATCAGCCGAAAAATTAACAACAGTCTTTTTGCTCTCTACTTTTATTTGTTTCGATTCTGCAAGAAATGGCGGTTTCCTGCCCGTTTCGCTTAACCAATAATTTATCTTGTACTCTATCGATTTACCCACTAAATTCTGAAGTTCAACCTCTAACGAAAATTCACCATTTGTATAAGAAGTATCCAAACCGGCTTGTACTGAAAAATCCCGGATATGAACCTTTGGGCGGGCAAATAAATAAACATCCCGTTCAAAACCGCTAATCTTCCAATAGTCCTGATCTTCAAGATAACTACCATCACTAAAGCGGTACACCTCAACTGCGATTTGATTTTCGCCAACCTTAAGGTATTCTGTAATATTAAATTCGGCCGGTGTTTTACTTCCCTGACTGTAACCAACTTTCTCTCCATTCACCCACACATAAAATGCAGATCGAACGCCACCGAAATGAAGATAAACCTCTTTCCCGTTCCAGTTTTTAGGAATAGTAAAGCTACGTTTGTATGAACCTACCGGATTATAATCGTGTGGAATAAAAGGTTCGTTATTTGGGAAAGGATAAGAAACATCAGTATAAATCGGGACTCCGTATCCTTGAAGTTCCCAACTACCTGGGACAGTTATATCATTCCAACCCGACACATCATAATCTGCATTATAAAAACCAACCGGTCGTTGCGAAGGCATTTCTACCCAATTAAATTTCCAGGTCCCATTTAAAGAATGACAATTTGATGGATTTTCTTTTTGCTCATGCGCTTCCTTTTCATTCGGATATGGGAAAAATGCTGCCCGTGCAGGTTCTTTGTTAATCCCTATCATTTCAGGATTTTCCCAGTCGGGGTGTTCCTGTGCAAAAACAGAAGAGGTAACAACGCAAAGTATTAAAATTCGAAAAATATGTTTCATAACTAAAGTACTTCTAAAATAAAACTAACTAAAAAGGGAACAAGAATGGTTAATACAATCCCACTAAAGATGGCAATAATGCCCCACTCTTTGCCCGAATATTTCACAATTATTGGCATGGTTGTGTCCATAGAAGTTGCGCCACCGGAGGCAATTCCTGCCAGTTTACCAAAATAAATAACTAAAAGCGGAGTAGCAAGCAAGGTTATTATCTCTCTCAGGATGTTTGAAAGAAGTGCAATAACTCCCAGTGTTTCGCCGCTGATTTGAGAAATAAAAATGCTGGAGAGACTGTAATATCCAAAGCCGGCGCCAACAGCCATCGATTCCTTTATACCGAGGTCGGACATAAAATACCCAACTAAAGCCGATCCGGCAAGCGTACCTATGATTATCCCCACCGGAATTAAAAGAATTTTCAGGTTCATCTGTTTTATTACTTTCCACGATTCTTTGTCGGCACCAATGCTTATGCCTACCAGAAACATTAGCCCGTAAAGCGCATACATGCTATAATCATTATCCGTAATAAACTGTGGTAAGTAATCGAATACCCCAAATAAAACACCAAGTGCAAAAAACATCAGAATAATTATACTATTCTTCATTTTTCCCTCCTTTTATTTTTTGAGAAGCAAACATAGTTTTGTAGAGTGCCCACGAAACAAGTACACTACCGCCAATTGCCCCTAATGTTATCATCAAGGCCTTTATTCCAATTGTATCCAGATTTGAAATAATCTGTTCATTAATTCCCACTGAAATCCCCAATAAAAAAAGTAAAAGATAGATGGCATAACTAATGAGTTTATCCACTGCCTTTATCAATTTCGGAATTCGATCCAGGAATAATCCCAACGCAATTCCAATCGTCATTACTACAACTACTGTTATCATTTTCTCCTAATCAATCTTTATTTTACAAATATTACTCTTCCCATTAAAATCGGTTATTCTCAAAAAATATATTCCCGGCATCATTCCTGAAACGTTTATTTTATTGCGGTTTCCGCTAAGGTCAAAAAAGCCGGTAACTGTTCCATGAATATTAAACAATTCAGCATTTTTAAGTTGGTTAGAACTTTCGATCCAGAGATTATCTTTTACGGGATTTGGATAGACTTTCGTATCTGTTCCCGACATATTAGCAACTCCAACTCCACCTGTATGTATGGTCACATTATCTATTTCCCAGAAATAAGTATGTGAGTTGCTCTTAAAAGCAACAAAACCTGTTTTCCCGGCTGCTGCCCCTAAACTAACCAAACCACTATTTTGCCAATCTTCAATATTCTCCTGGCTAAAAGCAAGGGTCGATATGGTTTGCCAATTTACCTTATCCTCCGAGAATTCAATATTGATATAATGAATAGGTTTTGTATCGGGCCAACTGTTATCCCAGCCTCTAATTTCATCAAAAGAAAGTTTAGGCGCTACCATTTCTGAAAAGTCTATTTCCGGGGAGATCAAACGAAACTCAGAAGAGCCATTACCAAACCAATTCTCCACCGATTTTAAACAACGATTACCAACAGCTGGTGAACAAGTAAATTCGGCAACATCGCAATGAATCTGTTCAGTATTGGTAACTGTCCATTTCATTCCTTCTCCGGTCTTCATTTCCACAATCCAGTTATCGGGTGTTTCATTCTCGTCATACAATTCAAAACCTTCATGCCAAATTACATTTTGGTCATAAGGATCTCTAAACCGAACCTGAAACATTAACGAATCAGTTAAAGTTTCAAATTCGCCCGATGTGGCAAAAATATCATCTTTAAATTGAAGAACAAGATCATTAACGGAATGAACGGAGTCGTGAGACAAAGCGCAACCTTCCATCGAAAGGATGGCACTAGTACTATCCTGAAGTTGAATATTGCAGACCAATCCCTCAGGGATATTACTTAGCGAATATTTTTCGGATGACAAAATTCCCGGTTGAAATGCCCATTTAACTCCAAGCAGGTTAATTTCAGCAATATTTGAAATCTGGCCTTTGTTTTCAGGCGACTCCCGAAAAACAGAAGTAGTCGCCAATAGTTTTGGCGTGCTTTTCACTAGTTTAAAAGTTACCGTATCATTTGTCTCCTTAATACTTTGGATATTAACACCACTATAGTCTCCGTTAAAAAGATTACTCGACGGAATACTCTCTGCATTAAAACTGGTTACCTCTTTGGAGCCGGGAAAAAGATCGCCGGCAGCACCTCTGTCTTTTGCATTGTATAAACCATCGGCAATGTTAAAATCTGCTTCAACAAGTCGAATACCCGGATTATCACGATCGTTGTTTATTGCCGCATCTGATTTTAGTTTTTGCTCGTTGCAATGATAAATTGCCAATCCTGTTCCCGGCAAACGATAATCGATCCCTTTTTTCTGCCGGTTCTCAAACAAATAGTATTCATTCGGATTTGTTGTATTCACACGAACAAGCTGATTGGCATTCGATGATGCACTTAAGCACAAGTTTTCCTCCTCATCAGATCTTAAAACCAATGGTACCTCCCATCCCAGTTTCACCCTGCACCAGGCGCTAAAATTACCCGGTCGTGCTTCGTTTAGCCATGGCCCGGCGGCCATCATGCACCAATACCCCAATCCGTTAGATTTTCCTGTTCCATCATATAAATCTGGTAAACCCATTGTATGACCCAATTCATGGCATTTCATTCCAATACCTGCATTGGAGCTTCGCCTTAACTCGCAACCAATGTTATAACTGTCAATGGTTTTGCCATCAATTGTTAAAGCACCGGCTCCTGTTCCGCTCAACGACCATGAATGTGCCCATATGTATTTCTCGTCGCCAATTTCTTCAGCTCCCAAACCAGCATGCACAATTATCACACAATCTACATCTCCGTCATTGTCATTATCATATTCTGAAAAATCAATCCCCAACGACTTAGCTTCGTTAATAGCCTTTTTTGCAAGATATCCGGCTTTATACATTCCCTTTTCTTCAGAATAAACAGTGTGCGCCTCGTTCGCGTTTACCCAACCGACTACATCAAAAGAGAGATTTATCTTTCCATGCGAAGAAAGTTTGAAATACTCGGCAAGCGACAGGTTTCCTTTGTAGCCATCCTGGTTAAACATTCTTTCAATATCTTCAACCGTTCTTGAATGCTTCAAGTCGGAATATTCAACGCAAATAACAGGCAGTTTTACTTCTCCGGTTGCTGGAACACCTCCTACACCGCTTCCACTTTTTAGCAACAGAACTTCGCTGTTCTGTTTGCCCGAATACTTTGAGTTCTCTTCGAGAAATGCCTTTAACCAAGCATCGGGTTTTTCAGAAACCGCAATTCCCGATGTTTTCCAAATTCCGCTATCCTTTATTGCATATTCAAAGATCCTATCTTTTTGAAACACACGATATCCTTCATCGGTTTCCAGCCAGTGGTTTGCATAGTCACCTTTTCTGTTAATTGTTGAAATGTAATTACCTTGCTCAATTTGAAAAGAAAGAGGATTTAACTGACTAATGTTTTGTGCATTACCGATCGAAAAAACCAAGATAAAAAAAAGGGTGTGTAATATTTTTTGTTGCATTATTTCGTCGAATAATATTTAAGTGTTGGTAAAAAAAGACGGCAAAGTAAAATTACTTTACCGCCAATCTAACCAAACTTTATCTATGAAAATTTAAATCCTGTTAATCTGGTTCTAATTCTTTTCCATTTTGCAGGTTTCCTGGCACCATGGAAAACTTCCTGCAGTTCCATCATCGGTGATAAAATCAAACTGGGTAAAAACAATTTCCATTTTTGAATTGTCCATCACACCGATCAAATCATTTTTCAGGTACCAGTCGCCCATTTCGTCCCAACCCCAACTCAGGAAAGCACCGGCTGGTACAATAATTTTTGGAGCATACGGATCTGAAATATCAATAGTTCCTTCCATATCCAATTCATTTCCCCAAAAATTGTAGAGGATTACTTTGTAATTTTCTCCTGAAACAGCACGTATTTCCATATCTCGTTCCCAGCCATCAGCAACGTATGTATAGTCGCCCAACCAGGCACTTACATCAATAATGGTCTTTTTCAGTATAAGTTCTGCACCTGTTTCTGCCTTTCGGGCCGGTGCAGCTACTGATGCTATTAGCAGAGCTACCGTTTTGTTCACATCGGCTTCCAAAGCATCACGGTCGATGGAAAATGGCACAGAGGCGTAAGATTCTCCCGCTTTTATGGTAACAGAAGCAGCCTCCAAAACAAACTCGCTCCCAATAACAGCAGTGGTATTTGCCTCATCAATCTCTACGGTAACGTTAATATCCGTTTCAAGACTTTGCCCCATAAGACGCACTCTTATTTCAGGAATCTTGTCCACATCAGTTAAAACAATATTGGCATTGTATGTCTCGCTATCGAAAAGAACAACGGGTTCCTGCTGCTCTAGGTCGTCAATTCCATCGGTTTCGCAGCCCGTAAAAAAGCCTGCAATAAGAATAATTGCGATATATAATATTTTTGTCTTCTTCATTATGTGTTTATTTTAAAGTTCAGAGTTTGTATTTTTTTCTGACTCAGGAATCGGGAAGAAAGCGTGCAGCGCAGAGCTAAAATTTTCTGCTCCAATTTTGCTACTGCTTTTCATTGCATTCTCGAGTTCGCTCTGTCCCCATCGTCTTAAATCAAAGAACCTGTGTCCTTCGTAAGCCAGTTCAACCGCACGTTCGTGTTTGATTTTTTCGCGTAATTCTCCTTGCGAGAGGCTGTTTTCCAAAGCAGGCATATCCGCACGTGCCCGAACCTGATTTACAAATGTTACTGCTTCCGATGATTTATTATTTTCGTTCAACGCTTCAGCGTACATTAACAATACATCTGCATAACGCATTACAGGTACGTTTTGTGACGAATACCATGGATCGTTATCGTATTCAGGCCTGTCAGACAGCGTGTATTTTCGTAAAATCACCCTTTCAGAATCTTCACCAAACCAATCGCCATATGAATAACCAAACACATCCACATCAGTATCATTGAAAAAGATGGTTTGGTACATTCTTGAGTCGTATTTGCCGGTTGATGCCACTTTCCCTTCGGTTTTAAATACATCGAGTAATTTGCTGCTGGCTTCAATATTTCCCCAACCACCAAGTTCGCTTGGTGAAGTAAATTTACCTAACACATGACCAATGTGACGACCATTTGAACGGATAGCAGAATACTGAATTTCAAATACTGCCTCTTCACTGTTCTCATTGGTTCCATCAAAAAGACTTTGATAATTATCAACCAAAGCATAATTCCCTACACCATTCACCGCAAGCTTTTTAAGCTCCATTTCAGCTTCAGCCCATTTCCCCTGGTATAAATAAGCTTTGCCCAAGTAACCGATAGCCGCTCCTTTGGTCGCGCGTCCTATATTTTCATCGTCATACATTTCAGGCAAGTCATTAGCTGCAGCCATAAAATCAGCTTCAATAAGTTGCCATGCTTCTTCTCTTGTACTCAAACCTTTCGACAATTCATCTTCGCTCGATGGTGCTTTTTCGCGAACAATTATCTGCTCCCAATTATTCAACAGTCTAAAATGAAGAAATCCCCTTAAAAATTGGGCTTCAGCAATTATTTGTTGACGTTTCTCCGGTTTAATCTTATCATCAGTCATTTCTGCAACCTTTTCCATCACTTGGTTGGCATGAAACAGGCCACGATAGGCATCCTGCCAGTAAATAGTGCTTCGCGAATTACCATCGGTATTGGTAAAAGTAGATATAGCACTCCAATCCGGGTAATTCCATGAATCGGGCCCCGGCTTGCATAAATCAGAACGGAAATGTTCCACAACAAAATTCACCTCTGAAACATCCCACCGATTGGCCGCACCGAGTTGTGCATAAGCGGTTGCCAACGCTGCTTCGGCGTCATCAATATTCCTGTAATACGATTCAGAGGTAAGTTTATCCTCGGGCACCTGAGTTAAAAATTCATCTTCGTTACACCCAATGTTAAAGAACATTAAGGCGATTACGGCTGTATATATAAATTTATTCATGATTTCTAATTTTTAAAGTCCAACTTGAATACCAACCAGGTAAAGTTTCGATATCGGGTAAAGTGTCCTGTCGAGACTAGGATTAAATACACTCGAACGTCCAACTTCCGGGTCTTGTCCGGAGTAAGATGTAAATGTTAACAGGTTTTGGCCTGAAACATACATTCGAACTTTACTTAAATGTACTTTTGCCACGAGCGATTCGGGCAGGGTATAACCCAACTGCACACTTTTAAGACGAAGGAAATCTCCTTTTTCAAGAAAGCGGGTTGAAGCGCAGCTATTTTCGTTAGGATCGCCAAATACTGCTCTTGGAATATCAGTTTTTTTATTTTGTTCTGTCCATGCATTAACTGTTTCCCTGTAGAAATTTCGGGGAGTACGCATCGATTCATAATAATACCGGTTTCCGTTATATATATGATGTCCGCCCGCTCCGTACAACAACACCGATGCATCGAAGCCCTTAAACGCAGCGTTTATATTAATACTGTAGTTGTATTTTGGAAGCCCAGTTCCACTGTAAACAACATCGTCTGCGTTTAAGTAACCATCATTATTTACATCCTTGAAACGAATGTCGCCCGGCACTGCGTTAGGCTGCAGCGGTTCTCCGTCGGCACCTTTGGCATTATGCGACTCCACCTCTGCAACATTTTGAAAGATCCCATCCATTTGATAAAGATAAAAAGCACCAATAGGACTTCCCACCCGGGTTTGGTTTGGATAATGCTCGGTATAATTCAGCGCCTCACCAAAAATACTTGCATTGTCGCTACCCAGCTTTAATACTTCATTGTTGGTGGTACTGAATGTTGTATTTACATCGTAGTGGAAATCATTTGATTTTCCGGTGTACCCCAGTTCAAATTCAAAACCATTATTCTTTACCTCTCCAAAGTTCACTACAGGAGTTTGCAAACCCGAGGATGCGGGAATTGGAACTGCCACCAACATGTCTTTGGTACGGTTATCGTAGTAGTTGATACTACCATTTAGCTTTCCCTGAAGCAATCCAAAATCGGCTCCGATATTTGTTGCATAAGTAGTTTCCCAGCGCAACTCTTTGTTTTCTAATGCGCGAGCAATAGATCCTAACCACACGGTTTCACCTACACCTTTTGAATACGACAAAAATTCTGACGTTGAAGACGAGATGGTTGGAAGGAAGTCATACAGACCAAGACTGCCTTCGTTCCCCAGTTTGGCATAACTACCACGTAATTTGAGGTTACTAAACAGTTCCGATTCGTCCATAAACCCTTCTTCAGAAATTCTCCAACCGAGTGCTACTGATGGAAAAACTCCGTATCTTGACTCAGAACCAAACTTGGAGGAACCATCGCGGCGCACAGAAACCTGTGCCAGGTATTTATTGTTGTAAGTATAATTTAAACGCCCAAGAATAGATGCACGTGTATATGTATTTCGTGAACCTCCAACGTACGTTTCCCCATCAAGCCCTGCATCTAAAGTATTAAACCATTCATCAAGAAAACCGGTAGGTTCTTCTGACACATCCAGCGAACCATCAACAACATTATACACATTTTTATACCCGTCAATTCCAGCATTAAAGAAGTCGGTTTTAGCTTTTTTAGTAGTATAAGCTGCCATAGCTGTAAAATCGTGGTTGCCTATGCTTCGGTTGTAAGAAAGAATATTGTTAAGGTTCCATTCTCTCCAGTTTGTATGGCTTTCATACACTCCCGGGTACAATACTTCTTCCTGTGCATTAACATTATACGAAGGATGTGAAGAGTGATAACGACGGTTGCTATTGTTGTAACCGGCTTCCATCCTGAAATTAAGCCCTTCATACAAATCAATACTCAAATAAGTATTTAAGGCTACATACTGATCCCGGTTGCTGTTTTCGTTGAAGTAAGCTTTTCCCACAGGGTTATTGTTCGATAACATTCCTGCATCGGGATCGGCCATTCCAAAACCAGATGGCTGTGAGTCGTCAAAAATTGGGATAATGGGCAAGATCTGAAAGGTTTCTTGAATACTGAATGCGATATCTTCAGATTGAGTTTCGTTGTAAGAAAGTTTGAATCCTCCATTCAACCAATCTCCTTTGAAATCAACATTCGACCGCAACGAAGCTTTTTGAAAGTCGCTTCCTATCAGCGTACCTGTCTGATCTAACCAACCTGCCGACACATAGTAGTTTGTTGTTTTATTACCCCCACTAATATTCAAATTATATTCCTGCTGAGGAGCGTTTCGAGTAACAGCACCTACCCAGTCGGTATCGAAATAAATTGGGTTGTTCAGGTATTCAGGTCGTTCAATTCCGGCATTATCATACATCATCGAAGCTACCTTAATATACTCCGAGGCATTGGTAAGTTCTACATTATTAGCCAATTCCTGCATCCCGTATTTGGCATGCATTTCAATCTTCATTTCACCTTCGGTTCCGCCTTTGGTTGTTACTAAAATTACACCGTTTGCGGCCTCTGTTCCGTATATTGCAGCAGCAGCTCCGTCTTTAAGAACTTCAACCGATTCGATATCATCGGGATTCAGCATATAAAAACTTCCAGGCACTCCATCAATAATATACAAAGGGCTGTTGTTATTAATCGTTCCAACTCCGCGAATGGTAACATTTACGCCGCCACCAGGTGCACCACCAATATTGGTAACATTAACACCGGCAATACGGCCTTGTAATGCCTCTGCTGGATTTGAAACTGCAACTTTATTTAATGTTTCACTTTTAACTGATGCAACAGCACCTGTTAAATCACTTTTTTTCATTACACCATACCCCACTGCAACTACTTCTTCAATTCCAATTGCATCCAGTTGCATTGTAACGCTAATCGAAGTTTGGTTCCCAATGGCAAACTCTTGAGTAAGCATTCCGATAAACGAAAAAACAAGCGTTCCTTCAGCGCTTACATTCGAAAGCATATAATCTCCGTTAAAATCGGTAACTGTACCTTGTGCTGTACCTTTTAAAAGAACGGTTACACCAGGCAAAGGCTCTCCATTTTCATCGGTTACCTTTCCCTTTACTGTCTTTTGTTGCGGTATTGCAGTATCAATACGGTCTTTTTGGCTAGGTTTAATCAGAATCAGGTTGCTTTCTGTAATCGAATAACTAACCTCATCTTTATCAAAAATTTGGTCAAGTATTTTTTCAACTTCAAGATCGTTAACCTTCAGGTTAACCTCCTTTCCCATATCAAGCTTGTCGCTTTCATAAATAAACCTAAAATTTGTCTGCGACTCAATAACCTGAAGCACTTCATCAATAGTGGCCTTCTTGAAGTTCAAACTTAATTTTGTGCTTTGCGAATATACTGTTGCCGTTGCACAAAACACAGAAATAAGAATTAAAAAAATAGTTAGCTTAGTCATTAGCATAATCTTTTTGAGAACTCCTTTGGGAGGACTTCCCCATTGATAATTTTTTTTCATAAATTTGTTTGTTTTTAATTACTAAATGTTCTAATGTTGGTAGCATTAGAAATAAATTATTGACAACGGGAGATGCGCAAACGTCTCCCGTTTGGTTTTATTTTCTCATTAATTTTATTTCCTTTCCATTTATTGTGTATTCAATTTGACTTAGCTCTTTTAAAGCTTCTAACACATCATGAATAGATTTTTCTTCAAGAACTCCGGAATAATTTATGTCGTCACCAAATCCTGAAGGCTCAAACACAAACCGCACATTATACCTTCGTTCTAACAATTTTACAGTCTCGGTTAAAGAAGTTTGATCTAGATATATTTTATCGTTTAACCAGCCAATGTTATGACCTGAATCCCCGTTGACAAAATTCATTTTATCCGTTTGTTTCGAATACAAAACAATTTGTCCTGGTTCCATGGTAATTGTTTCGCTTTTAAGGTTAAACAGTTCAACCTTTCCTTCTACAAGAGTGGTAGTAATTTTTGGTTCTTCAGGGTAAGCAGTTATATTAAACTCTGTACCATGCACTTTCACCTGAAATCCGTTATACATCTCTACAACAAATGGATCATCACTTTTTGCAACCTTAAAAAAGCCTTCACCTGAGAACTTTACAGTTCGAAGACCTTTGCTAAAATCATGATAAAACTCAACACTGGTGCCGGCATTTAAATGAACTACTGATCCATCAGGCAAAGTTACTTCTGATCGGTTCCCATAATCCGTTTCAACAATCAATGAATTTGCGTTCAAGTCATCTTGGTTAAAAAAGAAATTGAATCCCAACAAAATAATCAATGTCGCGGCAATACCAGCTAGCGCATAGCTAAATTTTACAATGCGATGTTTAGTATCTTTCTTTTTTTGAATTTTATCGTTGACATTTATCCATCCTTCTTCAGTACTGTAATATCTTATATCACCTACTTTTTTAGACACTCTCCAAATCTTTTTAAGAACCTCAAATTCTTCTTTATTACCTTCATTTGCATTTAGCCAAGTATCGAACACTTCGTCTCCATCCTTTTTTTCTTCATTAGTGAGATGCTCAATAATTCGTTCCTGCTTCATTTTATCATTTATCATTAACATCTATTTTAAAGTATGACACAAGCCATAAAAAAAGGTCCTATCCTAATTCTATTTTTTTTAAAAATTAAATTGCAAAAAAGAAATAGCCATCTTCTCCGCACTAGTTAAGTGTAAACAGAAAATCAGCTTAGATAAAAGGTGGTGCATTGGATGTGTTGTTCGACTCTGCGCAGAGTCTGAGGTCATTTTGTATCAATTGGGATCTACAAAAGAAGGCTTTGAAGTCATATGGAAACGTCCTTATCTTCTAAACATGAGCGGAGATATTGCAGTGATTTCCAAATATGATTTTTAATTGTTTTTACTGAAATGTTTAATTTCGCAGCAATCTCCTTTTGTTTGAGTCCTTCGAAACGACTTAAAAGAAAAACCTGCCTGCTTCTATTCGGTAGCTCTTCAATACATTCATCAACAAAAGCGATAAGCTCCTGTTCTTCCAAAAAGTCATTATCGACTTGTATTGATGGCAATTCTTTTAACTCAATATATCTATGCCTTGTATTCTCCTTTCTAATATGATTTAGAGCACCATTTTTACACGATTGGTACAGATATGCACTTACATTTGTTTGAATATCCAACTGATGTCTGTTGCTCCAGAGCTTAATAAAAAATTCTTGAGTTATATCTTTTGCTGCTTCCCTGTTATTGGTAATTTCATTGACATACGAACATAACCGAGGATAATACTTTTCGAACAATATTCGAAAACTATAGTAGTTATTTTGTTTTATTCGTTTTATCGTATCATTATCTTCGTTTACCATGGAAACAGTAATTGGATAGTGTAAAGTAAATAATAATAATATTCATTTAATCTTTATAGATAAACTTTTAATTATAGGCAAGATGCAAACTCTAAACCCAAAGCTATCAAATCAAACAGCAATGATAATATTATTATTTTGCCCCGGGACAGCTAATTGTCCCGGGGCAAAATTGAAGATTTAGACTATTTATACTAGGGGCCAAAACTTTCGCAGGCGCAATAATCTGTCCCTTCTTTGTCTTCTCCAAAAGCATTCCATGCACTCGGACGGAATATCTTATCCTCATCAACATTATGTTTTGATTGGTACGTTCGTCAGAAATTACATAAACATCATCTTCAAGTGTAAATCCTTCTGCAATTTGTAGAACTGTTCCAAGACTTTTTACCATTGCACACAACTCATTGTTACAGACAACTCGCCGGCTGTTTTAAACTGACTAGAGAAACCTCCCTCACGGAAATACCCTTTATCTCTGGAGCCAAAACGAATATTCTCCAAACAAAAGAGGTGATTACTCGATTGACTGTTGACTATCCCAAAAATAAGACTGGGTTTAAAAGATAACCGACTCCACTTCAAACATCCATTTTGGTCTGTGAGTATTGAAATCAAAGGCACCTAATCCCGGATCTGCACTACCTAAAATCCACAAGCTTTCAGCAAGTACAGGTGCTCAATTTCCAGACATAAAATGCATACGTATTTCCTTGCATATACGTGGCCCTGATAAAACTGACCAAGTGCATATACCTCCAACCGACATGCCAATACATGTTTATTGGGTTCAATCAACCAAACTGTTATTATTATTAACACTACAAGTACCACTGTAGCGAACAATCTTTTCATAACAATTTATATTTATGGATACTTTTCTTTCTTACCAAATGAGTTTTCTGACATTAGTTCCCTATTTATATAGCTATCTTCGCAAGATTTATTATTGAGAGAGAAGACATTTTTCAAAATACCTTAATTCCAAAACAAACTAATCTTCATACGAAAAGACAGTGATTACCACTTCTTTCTACTTAATACATTACTTTAAGTCTGGAAACCCTAAAGTTTTTACTACCTTTTTTTTCAAATGTTATGTCCAATTTCAGATTACCATTGTTTTAATCGATTTTTTAACCTCAATTATCATGACGTATATAATAGAGCAGATACTTTGGGAGGACGGATTACGACATTTATAAACTATAATTCGATAATTATCCAACTCAAAAAAGCTTAGAAAAACAGATTGCAAAACCCATCAAGGATTTACAAACATCTAAAATAGGGCCCTTAATTGAAACTGATCCCTGCAAAAAAAGCTTTTACGGGTTATATTTGACTGAAAAAAAAATTCAATTCAAATCTATAAATCAATCAGACAGAGTTACACTTACATATCTAATATTACTGATACTTTATCTCCTGCACTCATTCTTCGAACAGAATTATATTTTTTAATTTTATAATTATCTAAATATATCGTCTGGATTTCGAGGATTCCACTGACTACAGACATAGTTAAATTTTCCCTTGTGATTTCACAGGTTCCCCAAGAGTAACCGTTACTCCAAAACCAAATTCCATTTTGTTTTTTGAACTTTATGCTTTTATCCAGTGCAGAATATTGAAACCCTGTTAATGCCAAAACACTCGCCCACGCCGCCATAGCTCGGGCATAATGATGTCCGCATTCTGCTTCATTAAACGGACTCCGCTTAGCTCCGTCATATCGTGACCGGATATTTTGGATAATTCTTAGCCCCTCATCTTCCATCCCTTCATACATCATTCCAACTGCCGCTGTGTATTCAAATCCAGTCATCACTTCCGAGAAATATGGAAATGGAACCTTAGGACGACCTTTCGGCCAACTCGCCATTAACAGAGCTGACTCATCTCCTATAGCATAAGAACGCATATTATTAAAATGATTAGCCAGACTTTCCTGAGAGTTATATTTTAGTATACTTTCCAGCGTAGTTTTAATATTTTCTTCAGAGGCCAAATACCCCAATCCACAAATATGAGCCATATACTGTCCGACTAATTGGTCTACCAAACATCCTTTTGCCAGTTGGTAGCGAGGCATATTGGGGGCTGAAAAATCCAGAATCTCCTCCTTCGTTTCCAGGTCAAGAACTCGATGTTCATAATATTCTCCATTAAAGAGATTCGAATCTGTCCACTCGCTTCCTAACTGGTATATTTTAGCGCACTTATGGGCAAATACTTCATCATCCATTGCCAATGACATTTTTTCAGCAGCCTTCAGTGCTCCAAGATACCAAAACTGCATTTGCGGATTCGGTCCTGAATAGTTTACGTCCATCGTATTGTGTTGACTTCCTTCCATTACTCCGTCGGCATTAGCATCCCAACTGTTTTCAGTCCATGCATACGACAATGCCTTTTTCACATTAGGCCAACTCTTTCTTAAAAAGTCTGTATCACCCGAAAGCTGCCAGTCTCGATACATTTTCATAATAGTTCCCATCTGGCCATCAGCAGCAGTTCCCCCGGTCTGATCTGCAACTAAAGGTAAGGCTGCACGGAATGCCATCCCACCATCATTTCGTGTTGCAAAATTGAATTCCACATCGCGCATGGTTTTAGACAGATCGCCAAACAAAAATGCAGTTGCCTGTTCATAATTCCAGACATGGGTACACGACCCGGAACATGAACCATTCCGATCCATACATCCTTCCCAACCCATCAAATGCCCACTTTTAATCCTGAAAACTGTTTGCGAACGCAACGTACTCAAGTTGAAAAGTGCTGCCTCTTTTACTTCTTCAGGTAAATCGGACTTAAGAAAAGCATTTACAAAATCAAGTGTTCTTTCCTCCAGTCTATCAAGGTCCTGATATGTTCTGGCTAGAACATCCCAAGCATCATTGTATTGCGTAGTGTAATAGTTTCCAACAACCTCATCCGACCAAGATTTACGATTAGGGAAATGCCAGGTTAAAAAAAACTGAAACACTTTTTTACCATTGCCAGGAATTTCCTGTTGAACAGCTAAAGAAGCCATCGGATCATCGTCTGCCGATTCATTCTTTTCTGTCAATCTCCCATCATCACTAAAATCGTCCCAGAAATCGAGAACAGCATTGCTCCACGCGTTCTGAACCGACGAGGTTCGATAAGTAACGGTTCCTTTTGTATCAGTAGTTAACGCTATCGTGCCCCAGGCAGGATCTTTTTTATCCACTTCTCCCGGTTGAAAGTAAATTCCCTGAAAACAGCTATCATTACGAAATTCATTCTGATTTTTAATAGCCCCTTCGTATTTTTTATCTCCTTTCCAATCGTAATGAAACTTACTACCATCCTTCCCAATAAAATTGCGGATGGAACCACATACTGAGACTTTTATTGGGGCGGCTGTTTTATTTGAGATTTCATAACGTAAAATGGCAATTGGAATTCCGCTAGCATCAGCATCACCTGGGATCAGTGGATTGAAAGTTTTTACTTTGACATCTACGGGGAGGTCAGAATCCGATAAATTAACTACTCCAAATGGATAAGCTGCATCGAAAGTGGCTTTTTCAAACCGGGGAATACCGTGATGATCTACTGGACGTCCCTCCATATGTTCATATTCATAATCCAGAAGAGGCCCAATCAATCCTTTCGTGTAACTTTTTTCTCTGGTTTTAATATGAATAGAAAAAAAAGGAGCATCGTTTCCCGGTGTTACAGTACTAAATCCTTTTCCCGGTCTATTCATTATCTCCCAATCAACTAAATTACCTCGCCCATTTAAAGAAACTGTTCCTGTCCCGATACCTCCAATAGGAAGTGCCACTTTTGAAACGTGATTCTCATCGTAGTGTTTTAAAACAGGCCATTCTTTGGAAAACACGTGCGAAACAATAAATAAGAATGCAGTCAACAACAGTGTATTTTTCATAAAATAAATATTTCTGTATGCTCTATAACGAAAATTTAAAGAAAAGAGTAAAATAAATCCTCAAGAACTTATCTTACTCCTATCTAATTTTTAATATCCAGGGTTCTGCTCAAGTCCAGGATTCAGGTCTCTTTCACTTCTCGGAATTGGTAAAAGATATAATTTGGGAGAGTACGTTCTATTCTCTACAAACACTTCTTCCCAAGAACCATCATTATTTTGTATTCGCGCCCCTTTGAGAGGTCCGTCAATAACATCTTCCAATATTCCCCATCTACGAATATCGAAATATCGATTCCCTTCAAAAGCAAGTTCAACCATACGCTCGTTACGTAATATTTTTCTTGCCTCTTCCTTATCAGATGTAAACGGAATATCTGGCATATTTACACTTTCCCTCTTTCTTAACTGGTTTAGAGCATCGAATACACTTTGATCTATATTATCTGACTCAATTTTTGCTTCTGCATAAGTTAGTAAAACTTCTGCATAACGAATGAGTATCAGGTCATTCTCCATATTCCAAACATCAGTTGCATTTGGATCTAACATTTTTCGCTGATAGTAACCTGTTTTAGTTGCATTTGGTCTCCCGATTGCATGTTTGGAAATACCAGGAGGATATATTTTAACAGTATCAATTCCTCCTTGTGCCATTTTAAACACTGAATTATGGTGTATAATAGACATTTCCAAACGGGGATCACGATTTGTAAAAGGTTCATTTTTATTATATAACGGAGACTCAGTAATTGGTAATCCATCAATACAAAGATATGCATCGACAATATTCTTTGTAGGAACAATTGCAGCATATCCTCCTTGAGAACCGCCGGCAGATACACCTGCATCAAAATAATGAACTACAGTCGGGCCTTTATAGTTCCTTGATAATATCACCTCCGAGTTTCCTTCATTCTCCTGCCACCAAAGCTGTTCATATTCAGGAAAAACATCATAAACATCTAAATTCATTACCGCTTTTGCATCAGCTGCTGCTTCAGTAAATCGGCCATGATATAGTTCAACTCTTGCTTTTAATGCAAGTGCCGCTCCTTTTGTAGCCCTTCCATAATCTGAACTAACATAAGCTACGGGAAGATTTTTAGCTGCGTAATCTAGCTCTTCAAGAACAAAATTAATTACTTCATTTTTGGGAGTACGAGTTACAACTCTTCCTTCTTCAACAGTCAATGGTTCTTTTACCAAAGGCACATCTCCAAAAATATCAACAAGCATAGAATACTGAAATGCTCTTAAAAATCGAGCTTCTGCAATCATTCTCTCTTTTAATCCGGGAGTATTAAATGTTACCTTATCAATATTAACCAGCAGTTCGTTGCTTCTTTCA
Source organism: uncultured Draconibacterium sp. (assembly GCA_947492175.1). Lineage (GTDB taxonomy): Bacteria > Bacteroidota > Bacteroidia > Bacteroidales > Prolixibacteraceae > Draconibacterium. Next base: position 114,027 of record CANLMQ010000007.1, read on the forward strand.
ATTGCAGCATATTTTTTACTCCAGTGCTCATATGATTTTATACTTTGATCAGTTACAGAACCATTTCCAATTTCCTGAAATCCATCCCATGGAAATTGCGAGAAACCAATATCGCTTGCCATATCAAAAAACATCATGAATTCTTCATAACGGTCGCCATTCAGCAAACGATAACATCCTGTTAAAGCCATTTCAACTGATTGTTCATCACTCCAATATGTCTCTGATGACAGTTTATCATTAGGTGATTTATCCAAATAATCTTCGCACGAACTGATAATATAGCCTATCAGCATCAATACTAATGGTATATATATAGATTTCTTTTTCATTATTCTTCCTTTAAAATGTTATTCAATGTTATTCAATTAGAAAGTTACATTTAAGCCTATATTGTAACTTTTCATTTGAGGATATCCGTAAAGTCGCGTTTCCGGATCATATCCCTTATCAAAGTTACTAATGGTCAGTAAGTTTTCACCTGTTATATACATTCTTACTTTTTGAATATTAAGCTTACTTAATACATCTCCGGTAAATGAATAACCCAGCTGAACATTTTTCAATCTGGCATACGCTGCGCTCTGAATCCAAAAGTCAGATGTTTCGTAATTAAAATATTTATCATATGTAAATCTAGGGTAAGCAGCATTTGGATTATCAGGGGTCCATCTATCTACCAGGATATCTCTTACAGAACCACCATTTGAAAAAGCCCGAACTCCATGACCAGACCTGTATCCATCTACTTTTCCAACACCTTGGATTAAAGCTGTAAAATCAAAATCTTTATAATCTAAGTTTAGATTAACACCAAAAATATAATCAGGATTTGGATTTCCGATAACTACTCTGTCTTTTGAGTTAATCGTACCGTCTACTTCGATGTCTTTGTATTTTATATCACCAAAACTTACATTGGGATCCTGACTGGCGTGATCAGAAATAGTTTCTCCAATTTGAAAGAAACCTTCATTTACATATCCATAATAAGAATTTATAGCTTCACCTTCCATAAGAACTGTTGAGCCTTGAATAATGGGACCTAATTCTCTAAGATCTGTAATTTCGTTTGTAATATGAGTAAGATTAAATCCAACCGAATAGTTAAAGTCGCTAACCTTCCCCTTATAATTTATATTAAACTCAAATCCTTTGTTTGTAACACTTGCTCCATTCATTGGGATCCGCGAACTTGAAACACTACTCCACGGACCATAACTATCCGCACCAATATAACCTGTAACAGTTGCAATTGGGAAATCAAGTAGACCATCCTTAGTTTTCCTATAAAAATAATCAAAAACTAAATCTATCTTCCCATTTAATAATGTAGCATCTATACCAATATCGGTAGTTTCAGTTGTTTCCCATGTCACTTCTTTATTTGCAATACCACCAAGTGCAGCACCTTGAGTAACAGAACCTCCAAACACATAATTCTCAGAAGGAGAATAAGTTGAGGCAAATGGATAATACCCTAATCTATTGACCGCATCCTGATTTCCCAATTGCCCCCATGATGCACGTAGTTTTAGGTTATCTAAGAAATCAAGTTTATCCATAAATTCCTCTTCTGATAGTCTCCATGCCGCTGAAAAAGAAGGGAAGGCACCCCATCTGTTATCTTGAGCAAATCTTGAAGAACCATCATATCGAAAATTTGCTTCAAACAAAAACCTTTCTTTAAAGTTATAATTTAAACGCCCAAAAAACGATTGTAAAGCCCAATCATTAGTATAACCACTATTTTTTTGATTTTCAGGTGACCCAACATTTAAGTCGTTTAATAAAAGCGTAGGGAAGTTATCTCTTGAGGCGTCAAAGTATTTTTGTTCCCAACTTTCCTGAGAATATCCTGCAAGAGCACCAAAATGATGTTCTCCAATGTCCTTTTTATAAGTTAATATTGATTGAAATGTTAAGTCCAATACTGTTTCGTTACTTTGATTAACAGCAGTAGGTGTATTCATTACAACTCCAGGTTCTATCGACTTTGTTGAAGGAATGTAATCATAGGTCTGAACTTCTTTTTTATGAGATTTTCTGTTGTGCGAATATATTTTATATCCGGGAGTAAGTTCTAGATCCAATCCATCCAGAATATTATAATTTAATGCAAAGTTACCCATTGAAAAATAAGAAGTACGTGTATTTAAGTTTCCTACTTCATAGTCTGCAATAGGATTGTACCCAGCCCAGTTACCATATTGACCAGTAGAATACTTTGCAGGATATATAGCAGGTATCCTAAGAATATTTGCCCAAGGGCCTCCAAATCCAGGATCTTTATTATCTTCTTTAAAAGACATTATTGATGTTTTTAAAGAAAATCTCTGATAAAGCTTAGTGTCTGCATTTAACCTTAAACTATATTTTTTAAAATTATTATTTGCAATAATTCCATCCTGATCTTGAAATCCAAATGAGATATAGAAACGGTTATCTTGGTTTCCTCCGTTTAAACTTAAAACATGGGATTGTTGAAATGCATCGCCTGTAATAGCTTCATCAACCCAACTTGTATTTGGATATGCATCACGATCGCTACTTGTTGCCCAGGTGTTAATTAGTTCTTCATTATATGCTGCCGGTTGTCCAATATTCGTGCGAGCTTCATTCTCATAACGTAAATAGTCTGCAGCCCCAACATATTTGGGTAAATTTACAGCTTGCTGTACTCCGCCAAAAGCATTATAGCTTATTGTAAATGGTGAGATTTCTCCTCTCTTAGTGGTAATCAGAATTACCCCATTGGCTGCTCTTGAACCATATATTGAGGCTGAAGCAGCATCCTTAAGAACAGAGATCGACTCTACATCTGAAGGTAAAACGTCATTAATATTCGTTTCTAGCCCATCAACCAATACTAATGGAGATGATGAACCAAATGATCCAACTCCACGTATTGTTATATTTGCTCCACTTCCAGGAGCTCCCGAATTCTTCACAATAGATACACCAGATAGATGCCCGCTTAGAGCACTTGAAATATTAGTTACAGGCCGTGCTTCTAATTCATCGCTTTTAACAGCCTGGACCGAACCAGTTAAATTGACTTTCTTCTGCACTCCATACCCTACGGCCACTATCTCCTCAATTCCAATAGCATCGGCTATCATCGTGATGTCAATTGTTGTTTGGCTGCCAACAGTAATCTCCTGACTTATCATCCCAACAAAAGAAAATACCAATACACTTTCATCTGAAACATTTGAGATGGAAAATTTACCATCAACACTGGTAACTGTTCCCTCAGTCGTACCTTTAACAACTACAGTTACTCCAGGGAGTGGCTCGTTGCTGTTGTCTGTTACTTTGCCCGAGATAGTTTTTTGCTGACTAGCCAGCTTGTATTTTGGAGAAATAATTACGTGCCTGTCTTTAAAAAGGAATTCCACTTTATTCGCATCAAACAATTGATTCAGAACCGCTTCTACTTTTTCGTTTTTAAAGGAAACATCTACCTTCTTTTCAACATCAGTTAGTTCGCTGTTATATAGAAAATAAAACTCACTTTCATCCTCTATTTTACTCAAAACTTCCTTAATGGTAGCTCCTTTCATCTCCAAGCTCAGTTGTTTGTTTTGCGAGTACGAGCTGGTTGCTAAAACCTGAAACGTACTCAGTAGTACAATAATTAATGCATTTCGCATAATAATTAGTTTTTTTCTACAGCCTTTGTAATGCCGTAGCAGTTCATCATTTTTTTTCATAAATTTGAATGTTTTTATAAATACTATTTGTACCTAATTGTAAGGCATGAATGGTGAGGAAGTGTTGACGCACTTCCTTTTTTTTGAAAACGGTTATTTCATAGGCAATTATTTTTTTTTGATATCCGTATTTTAGCTTTAATTATTTCGTTGTTTATTTTATCTACTTTCCCCGGAATATAATCTATCTTTATAGGTGAACTTAACTCCAGTAACTCGAGTACCTGGTGTAAGGATTCGTTATTAAAAGTGGTAGTGAACTTATACGATTCAATCGATTTGTCAGCAATCTCAATTTCGACACCATACCAACGTTCCAAAATATTCTTCAATTCGGGAAGTGGGGTTTCGTCGAAAATGAGTTTATTCTCTTTCCATCCGATATAATTCTCGATGTTCTTATTACTTACTAGAGCACTTTTGGTAGTTTTATCAAATGTAAAATGGTCGCCCGGTATCATTTCGATGTTCGATACCCCATTCTCTCCTGATAATAAGCTCAGGCTAATTTTTCCCTCTTTTAATATAACTTCAACTGAATTGTCGTTTGGGTACGATTTAAAATCGAACTGAGTTCCAACCACATTAACTTTCACATTTCCTGATTGTATGGTAAAAGGCGAGTTCTCATTTTTAGTAACATCGAGAAAAGCCTGCCCGATCAATACAACACTCCGGTTCTCCCTAACAAAGGGAATTGAATATTTTATGACACTTTCTGAGTTTAACCACACCTGGCTTCCATCAGGAAGCGTAACTTGTGAACGCATTCCAATCGGGCAAGTAATTTCCTGAAAAACAAGCTCCTGTGTTGGTTCATTCGATTTATTTAAAAGAGCCCATATAGAAACAAAAATTAGAGGTAGCAGCAAAATAGCAGCATAACGGTTAATATCTGAATATATTCGCAAAATCTTTCCTTTTGCAGAAATTCTTTTTTGAATATTTTGAAAGGCAGAATCGACATCTACATGTTCAACTTCTCGAATTAACTTTCCAGCCTCAAAAACCTGTTCTTCATTTGTCAGGTTCTTTTTGCTTTCAACAAAAGTTTTATATTTATTTGATTGTGCTATTTCTATTTTCGTCATTCTCTAATTGTATTATTCCAGTATCGGAATTGTTAGCTTACTGTTTTATGCAATCTATTAAGAATACAATTCAGCAAGTAAGAACACGTATAGAGAATTGATTTTTTTTACAAATTAGTTATTCCAAGTAGAATTAGGATCCCTACATAATCTTTTAACTCAATCCGTAAAACCTTCAAAGCATTTGAAATTTGTGTTTCAACAGTACGTTTCGAAATATCAAATTTAGTAGCTATTTCATCGTTTGTTAAACCCTGAAAACGACTCATTACAAAAATTTCACCACAACGGGCAGGCAATTTACCAATAGCAACTTTTATTTTTTCCTGCAACTCAGATTCAACAAAGATATCAGGTTCGTATAATTGATTATTCTCTGTTAAATTTTTAAGTTGATCTATTACTTGCGACTGGATTTCTATCTTTTTAAGATAATTAAGTGAACGATTTTTTACAGAAGTAAAAAAGTATGATTTTAATGAAGAATTATCATTTATTCCAGACCGTTTTTCCCATAGGCGAACAAAAAAATCCTGCACAATTTCTGTTGCTTCATCTTTGTCTAAAGTTATTTGAGAAGCAAAGACCACAAGACCAGGATAGTAATAACGGAAAAGAATTTCGAAAGCAGTTTGGTCTCCTTTTTTTAACCGGTTTATGAGTTTACTTTCGTCCAAGCCGTTTATTTTCTGCATGCAACAAATATAATTTTTTTGGTGAAATATTGCGAATCAGAAAAAGGATAATAGTTGATATAAACTAGTTACTATCAATATTCGGCGATTTCATTTTTAGGTCTGCAATTTGTCTACTTTACTACTTGCCCTTTTGGGGTTTCTCGATTCAGAACTTAGCTAGTACCGTAGTTCGTTGCAACAGCATTTCATCACAAGATTTAAGCTTGCTTGATATTTCATCTCTGTTTTACTATCTGCAACTGAATTATTCCTCCCAACCCAAATACATATCTTACACTTAATAAAGGACTTATATCAATTTCGACATTAAATACCAAACTTATCATTGCCATATGGATTCCCATTAAAACCGAAATTCCCCAAGCCTCTTGATATCCTTTTTTTAGTCGATCATTATACCGATCAGCTTTAGCTTTTAATACAATAAGTACCGCTAGAATCTAAAAAATCATAAAAAGGCTAGCTTCTATAGTAAATTAATACACAGACCAAACTTCATCTAAATACACTGATGCTTCGATTGGACAATCACCTTTGGGTCAAGTGGTCAACACAAAGCTGCTTAATCAGGTTTTGCAAATTAGGTTGGTTTTGATTGGGTCGTTTTCGTTCATTTTTCTGCGATAGTTTTCCTCAATTTTACTAGTATACTTGCAATTAAAATATGCGAATACAACCACTCTATCAATTTTCATTATTGAAAAACGGGATATTAAGACCTTCTTAAGGATTAACGATTTATGGCTGCCCCTTTCTTTCTAATACAACTAATTTAACAATAAATATTTCTTCATCTCTGGATACGTTTTAAAATTAAACAAAAAATACCGGGAGATACCCCAGTATTTTTATGAACACATTTTATGAGATACTGTATCGTATAATCTGTAATGGTTAGTTAAGACTGGTCATTTAACTTAAATGAAGTATTAATGTTTTATACTTGCAGTCAATTTTTCTCAAATTAATATACCTTACTAGCATAAAACAAAATTTCAGTTAACGCAGTTTCAACAGTACTTTCATCCCAGGTATTCAATACTCTGAACCTTATATAACGAACCGGACTTTGATCTTCAACCTCCATGGTTAATGGTGACGTTGATCCTTTCCATGATTCATCTGTAGTTTTACCGTCCGTGCAATTTAGCAAGTTTATCCAACCTTTGCTAAGCATCTCTGTTTCCCAATTAGGATCATCGGGAACAACAGTTGTTTCAGCTTCCTCTATATTCAAAATGCCAAAAAGCTGAAATTCCTTCCAATTTCTATTTTGACAACAATCTTGACGAGGATATAACTTAATTTTTGAGAGTTCAACCTCAACTCCCAGATCAATTGTGAAATGATGAACTTTTCCGTCATACTCCCCGCCACAACTGTTATGATAGTATCCGCCTAATGAATAGTCAAATAATTTACTGATATCGCCACCCCAGCACTGACCAGTTAAGTCAAATGGCAAATCCATATCTGACATATTTGATCCATAAAGCATTAGATCATTAGGAAAATTATAGATCTCTGTATTGGAGTAAAAATTCTCGATTGCATTTTCATCAGGCCTATATGAAGTACTAATATGAAATTCACCTCCAGGTACAAAATCGGTTATTTCAGTTTCTATTGTCCCTGGTGCTACAATCAAAGAAACTTGTTGGTTTTCATTATTCGTATACTCTAACTTCGTATCTATTATTTCGGCAGCAGCAGTTGACCATGTAAGTACTACTTTATCTGTAAAACCATCTATTTTAGCTATACCCCTGTTTAAAAGCCCATCTATGTATTTGGCCCCATATACAATGGCTGATCTTTCAATTGGTATAGATGCCAAACCACTCTCATTCTTGTTAACAACTTCGAAGATGTGTGTTGCTTCTTCTAAGTTGTTGATATAAACTGACATCTCTGTTTCTTCATTTAAAGGAACAACCAGCGAATCATTTTTTTGATTCCAATAAATAACTGTTTCTGCTAAATTCGGATCAGCGTTTAACCACCAATTTATTTTTACCTTGTTATTGCCAGAACCTATTACTACAGAATCAGGACGGCCAATATAAATATGCTCGCCTTGCAAGTATTGTTCATGCAACTCATTCATGTCATTACATTGGCTGAATCCAAATATCAATGCGAACAAAATTGCTATATGTAATTTTTTATTATCTTTCATAATTCTTGATTAATCTCCATTAATATTCTTCCTCTATCTGACCATAAGCTGTTATTTCACCAACCATAAAATCAGTACCTCCAGCCCAACTCTCAGTCATTTTATATCGAAGATAGCGTACAGCAGGAGCATCGAGAGGAATTACACTTTCTTCTCCTGTGCTGGCATAATCAATATCTTCATTCGACAGTTTCCCAATAGGCAATCCAGAAGGCTTAAATGACTCATATTCTCCCAACTTAAACCAACCATCATCACTTCCGTCAGGATTTGGATCATTTGAACCCCATAGCTCCCATTTTTTTGGATTATGATGCCTGTAATACCATGCCCATCTCTGCCAATGTATGAAACGACTTAATTTAGCCTTAACTTTTAAATCAATTGAGAAAACTACAGGTAATGACGGATTGCCTGATGTATGTCCATAATTGCCATCAACTGTTGTTACTCCATCAATCATTTGAGAAAAATTCCCCCCCCAATTTGCTAAATTAGCTCCACCAGGTAATCCCATTTGACGAAATTTACTCCGTTCCAACTCCTCCTCAAACCAAGGTGTAAGATCAGCAAATAAAGTATCAGAAAAATTGTCCCATCGGTCACGTACAACAAAACCAAATGTTTTTTCTTCAGCTTTAAACCCCCTTACGGCATAATCTCCTTCAGTCACCATTGTATATAATACATCTTCCTCATTAAAATCGCCTAAAGTATCCTGGACCAGTGTTATTATTGCAATCTCCTCATTCCCTGCGTTCTCCCAATTAATATGAACACCTCCGAAATCGGATTGAATTTTTAATGTTGAGAAGATTGTTTGTACAGGTGGAGTAAGTGGCATAAAAGTAAAATAATTACGTTCAGATTCATTTCCACTTCGGTCAATCGTGAAAATTTCGAATCTTTTTTCACTTATATCCCCAAATCCACTTAAAACTAATTCATTACTATACAAAGAACAACTAGCTTCCCGATTTCGCCCGGGAGCAATCTCATAGATAACTTTAACCATTAACAGATCCTCTTCCTTTGGTAAAGAAAAAGTTATTTTGGCACCACCTGCCAATGGCTCAATATTGACTTCACTTACATTTTGCGGAGGTATTGAATCACCCGACTCGTGTAAAGCTATCTTGTCTTCTTCACATGCACTAATCATTAACATGATGGTAATGCATAAAAAAATTATTCTTTTCATATACAAATATTTTCTTTTACCAATTGCTTATTTCCATCCTGGATTTTGCACCAGCTTATTGTTAATTAATATTTCGCTTGTCTGAATAGGCCAGAAGTAGTCTTTTCTATTGAATTTCATATCATAAAGTGTTATTACCTTATAATAATCACTCGTTGAAGCTTCGCGAATATTCCATCCCCTAATTGGCTCATTCATAACATCAGAAGCATCCAACCATCGACGCAAATCCCAAAAACGCTGCCCCTCAAAGGCCAATTCGATCATACGTTCCTGTTTAATGATACTACGCCTACCTTCTTTTGAATCTGGTTTCGTAGGATTATTAGAATATGCAGACCATGATTCTACAACACCATTCAGACCTGCCCTATCTCTTATTAGATCAAGATATTTAAACACCTCTACTTTTTCAGCACCACTCTCATTTGCGGTTTCTGCATATAACAAGTATAAGTCTGCCAATCTGATAACTGGAAATGGATATCTTTCAATTGAGTAATTTCCACTACCATCAATGGTATTTTCATAATTGACATACTTCTTTGGTAAATAACCAGTAATATTGTATTTCTCTGAAGACATTACTCCTGCAAATTGCCTTGCTTTCATTTCCAAATGGTATGGAGCATTATCATCGTATTTACCATTCCCATACCAAATACAGCCATCAAAGCCTAAGCTGCCATAAAAACGAGGTTCGCGATCAAAATTTAAGTTAGCAGTTTCATATCCTCTTTTAATATAGTAGCGATCTTCTTCACCCGCCACATGCGTCTTGAATCTCTCATCAAAATTCCAGCTAACATCTTCATTAATTGGCACGCCATTACCAGTATAATATAGTTCAGCCATTCGCATAGTAGGCGATAACATATTACGTACCTGATGAGTACTGATATGAGCTGAATTGAAACGAGGCTGAGCAAGGCGCTGCATATGATCTGTTGAGGTAAAAGTCAATCCCCAAATGACTTCAGAATTCCACCTTTCACTAAATGAGCCTCGAATATTCATTTTATAGCGGGTACTGTCAGTTATTACCTTACTATCTTTATAAGTATAAAGATGAATACCTGCCTCATGGCTTTTTTCAATAGCCATTTCAACCGCCTCTTTCGCAATAACCCATTTCTTATCATCTTCTGTTTTATCAATTAGTTTTTGACCATCACTTGATAAAAGATCATCAAAAACGCCAGATCGGTTGAATATTGGACTTGCATCTAAAACAAGTACTTTTGCTTTAATGGAATATGCAATTACCTGATTAATTCGCCCTAATTCAACAGTTTCGTTTTCTATTTTTAAAGGTAAGTCAATAACAGCTTCATCAAGTAAGTCAACAATATAAGATACTACTTTTGAAACTGGCTGCCTTTCAACTTTAACGTCGTCAGGAGAAGCAGAGATGGGTAAATTGTCATCAATAATTGGAGTGGGCCCATACATTCTGAGCAAATAATAATGATAATAAGCTTTTAAAAACTTTACTTCAGCTATCCAACGCTTTTTTTCCCAATCATCAATATCAGGAACTCTCTGAATATTATCTAGGAAGATATTACAATCTCTAATGGCAATAAATAAATTCTTCCCCTGTTTATCTCCAGTCCAGAAATCAGCAATTGGATTATTCGCATTTTGCTCTCCGTTTGCTAAATCGAACAACCAGGTACTTCCAAAAAACGACGATAAGTCAGGTCCTTTGGGGTGCAACCACATTTCATCTCCTCCAATCAAGGCTGGATTTGATGTTATGTCTCCATCATCAGGTAAATAATTGTAACACGTATACAAGAATGACTTTGCCCCTAAACGATTATTAAAAGCCAAATCAATGGTTGCGATGTTATCAGGTACGATATCAAGATAATTTTGGCATGACATTGTACCTAAAGCTATACATAATATTATAACAATCTTTTTCATTATATTAGTTTTAGAATGAAAGTTGAATCCCCAAATTAACCACTCGCTGCACTGGATAACCTAAACCATTCCCAGCCATTTCTGGATCCCATAATTTAAATTTACTAAATGTCAACAGGTTGGTTCCACTCACATACAATCTTAATTGTTCGACATTTGCTCTCTTCGTCAATGATTTAGGAAGAGTATAACCAAACTCAGCAGATTTAAGCCTTAAGAATGAACCATCCCTCATAAACCAGGTGCTACGTTGTGTATTGTTTTGAATCACTGTTGTTGATAATCGAGGCCATGAGGCTGTAATATTTCGTTGCTCTTCAGACCAATAATTGTCTGCCCATACTTGCAATAAAGCATTGTTTGAGATGATGCCTCCATCTCCATCAACATCAACAAAAGGAGCTGTATTTTGGGGATCTATCCAAAATGATGATCTGGCAGATCCCTGAAAAAACACAGATAAATCAAATCCGTTGTATCCAGTTGATACACCAAACCCATAAACGATTTCAGGTATAGTTGGATATCCAATAGGTACTTTATCCAGATCATTAATCTGCCCATCATTATTAACATCATAATATTTTATATCTCCAGCCTTGTATTCCCCGAAATTTTGTACAGGGCTATTGTATATTTCGTCTTCATCTACAAATAGACGTTCAGCCACTAATCCCCACTGCTGATTAAAATTATGACCAATTGCAGATAAATAACTTAAGCCAACAGAAGCATAATCCGGTTCCTCATACTGAGTCCATTTATTTGTAGAATAAGTGAAATTGGCACGGGCCGTCAACCAAAGATCGTTATTAAAGGAATGGTTATAATCCAAAGACATATCAAATCCTTCGCTTTCGCCAATACCAACATTTGCCCTAACTGATGATTGCAATCCCATTGTGGCCGGAATACTTGCCCTGCTCATAAGCATATTGGATCTTTCCTCTTTAAACCAATCGGCATTAATCATTAATTTCTCAAACAACTCAAGTTCAATACCGACATTACCTTTTTTTGCTATTTCCCAAGTTATTTGATCATTAGCATAACGCCCTATCGAAACTCCACTTTGAAATTCGCCCCAATTACGACCAAAATACATGCCTCGACCGCCATTTGATAAGTTTACACTTGACAAATAAAAGAAGCGATCATTTGCACTACCAATAGCATCATTACCAACCAAACCATAAGTAGCTTTGAATTTCAGCTGCGAAATAGTTTTCTTCAATCCACTCCAAAAATTTTCATTTGATATATTCCAGCCAATACCGGCTGATGGGAAGAATCCAAAACGTTCATTTTCAGCAAAACGTTCGGAACCATTGTAACCAAAATTAAACTCAGTATAATACCTTGAATCATATGAATAAGTAAAACGACCTGAAAGACCAATATTCCGATAAGGTAAGGACCTTTGCAGATCTCCAGCGTTAGCAATTTGCTGTTCTCTTCGGGTAAAAACTAACAGAGCACTGACTCCGTGTTTATTAAAAGTCCGGTTATAATCAGTAGCTGCTTCAAAATAACTATTACTTGTAATATTTTTACTACCTTCATTATAATTTAAGTATTCAGTACCTTCTGTTTCATTTAACAAATTCAAAGTGTAAGTTTCTTCTAATCGATTATAGCCTCCTGCCTGATAGTAGAAAGGATTATAAAAACGACTTACATTAAAATTTGAATACCGGTTAACACTACTTAAAAAACGGGCACTTAATCCTTCAGTTATAAAGTTAAGATCCTGCTTAAGTTCAAATTGAGCCAGCATCATTGATGTTGTTTCATCTCTATAACCTTTTACCATCTCTGCATATGGATTGATATAATTACCTGAGCCATGATTACCAAACATGATATGCTGTGTATATTTAGTATTCTCATCTACTGGATAATAGGCTGGAAACAACGCAGGATTAGAACGCATTACTTTGTTGTATAGGGCAGTACCACCGTCGATAGGTCCCGTATAATCATCAAAAGTAGCATGTAATCTTACTACAGCTTCAGTTGTTTTGGTAATATCAATGTTTATATTAGATCGTAACAAATAACGCTTCAGGTCAATGTTACTATTAAAATTATTACGATCATCTACTTTCAAAACACCATTATCCTGGCTTGCAGTACCTGCTAAATAGTAACGGGCCACTTTACCACCTCCACTCACATTAAAATTTAAGCGTTGATTAACAGTCTGATCTTTGAACAACATATCATGCCAATCATTCGCAGGATATATTAATGGATTTGCACCTTTCTCAGTGTTATCAATTTTCGATTTAGAGTATAACAATATTCCTAACGGATCGCGGGTTTTTATTGCTTCATTATGCAACCTCATATAGGTTACAGGATCTGCAAACTTAATATCCTGAGTTGGTGAACTAAATGAATTCTCAAATCGGATTGACACATTTGCCTTTCCTTCTTTCCCTTCTTTGGTAGTTACCAAAATTACACCATTTGCACCTCGAGCACCATATAATGCAGTAGCTGTTGCATCTTTCATGATACTAAAACTAGCAATATCGTCGGGTTGCATTCTAGCTAAATCGCTAGATGAGAGTTCTACTCCATCAATTAAAATTAATGGGTCTTTTTTATAACCAAATGTAGTAACTCCTCGAATAAAAAACTCAGCATTATCAGCTCCTGGCTCTCCACTTCGTTGATATGAGATAATACCTGACATACGTCCCGCCAGTGCTGTAGTCAGATTGCTCGAAGGCACTTTTAATTCAGATGGTTTTACTGTGGTTATAGAAGCTAAAACACTCTCTTTCTTTTGCTTTCCAAAGGCTACAACTGTCACGTCTTCCAATTCTTCGGTTTTCTGCTGAAGAATTACATTTACATTTGTTCGATTATTCACTTCAATAATCTGATCGGCCATTCCAATAAAAGAAAAAACCAATTTATCCGTTGGTTCAATGTTGGAAATTTCGAACTTTCCTTCGATATCAGTAATAACACCTCTGGTTTCTCCAAAAACAGTAATGGTTACACCGGGTAATGGAACACCACTGTCATCGCTTACTTTTCCGGTAACTTTTTTCTCGTCTTGCTTTTCACTTTTTGTTTGTTCGTTTTTTTCGGATTTGGATTTCTCTTTTATTACGACTGTTTGGTTAACTATTTCATATACATATCCAATAGAAACAACATAATCATTTAGAAATTCTTCAATTCGAATATCTTTCACCGTAAGATCGATCTTCTCTTCTTCCTGAAACAGATCGGAGCGATATATAAAGAAGAAATCACTTTGTTCCTCAAAAAGTTTAAGTACGTCTTCAATACTTGTGTTTTTAACTTTTAGTGAGAGTTTTGTATTCTGCGAATAGACACTGGCATTTGTGTGAATTACAAACACAAAAAGAAAAAATGCTAAAAATTTCATACGCAACAATAGATCACTACCTCGCCAAAATGGCAAAGCATTCCATTTTTTTTTCATAAATTTGATTTAAGTTTAGAAACTTGATTTTTAAACACTTTAAGCGATGGGTATTGTGAGTACCTGTCGCTTGTTTTTTTTAATAAATAAACACTTGTTTTTCTTCTACTTTAAATTTCACTTCATTGGTATTTTCTATTATGGTTAATATATCTTCGAACTTGTCGGTCCGTTTTAGTCTTCCGTTAAATTTTAGTTGCCGTAACTGCTGATTTTTAAAAGAGAATGAAAAGTCATACCATCTGGAAAGAATTGACATCATTTCTTCCAATGACTCATCTTCAAACATGTAACTACCATCTTTCCATGCGATTACTTCTCTAACATTTACTTGTATTATTGCTGATTGTTTGTTCGTTTTATTAACCTGGCATTGAAATCCAGGTTTCAGTAAAATACTTTCTTCGGTTTCGTTAATATTAACCTTTACCGAACCTTCAACTAAAGTTGTATAGGTAGTATTTTTATCGGGATAAGCATTTATATTAAAAGATGTACCCAAAACTTCAACAACCTGATCATGAACTTCAATTCTAAAAGGACTATCAGGATTGCGAGTTACCTCGAAAAAGGCTTCGCCAATGAGTTTAACCTTTCTTTCGTTTTTATTAAACAGTAAGGGGTAAGTAAGGGTGGTTTCTGAGTTTAACCAAACTTTTGTTCCATCAGAAAGAGTAAGTAAAAATTCACCTCCTCGTGGGATAATAAGAGAATTATCATGTGCTCTTAGCTTTTTAAGCTGTAATTTATTTTTTGCTGAATTGTCTTTGTAATTTATTTCTTTTCCTTTATTTATAATTACCGAACCTTGGTCTTTTAATTGTTTATTCTCCTGTTTCTCCAAATTGTGGCTTGAACCATCAGAAAGGACAAGTGTAGCTTTGGCAGTTCCAGGTTCAATTTTCTCAATAACTGCACTTGATTCAATATTTAGATACTGTCGAAATAAAAAAGTAACAGCAATTATTCCTACAAATACAGCTGCAACTTTAGAAAAGGTTCTTAATTTGGGAAGTATAAATATTCGAATTGAAACTTTTCTTTTTGCTTTAACAACATCAATATCCTCTGGTTTTATTGAAGAGCCATACAGAAAAAAGTTGGTCTTTTTTTGAAAATATTCCTTTCTTGCCGTGTTCTTATTTACCCATTCCCTTAATTCTTCTTCTTCAGCATTGCTTGTTCTTTGATGAACCTTTTTCCAAATAATACTGATGTCAAGATATTCCTTCATAAACCTTAAACTGTTTTCAGCTTATGACACGAGAATTTAAAAGAGGTTGACAAGAAATGTATCGGGTTATAAAATAAAATTGATATTTGTTAAATCTAGAAGTTTATTTCGCAGAATTGCTCTAGCTCTGAACAACTGGGTCTTAACCGTCCCTTCGGTAACATCCAAAATCGAAGCAATTTCTTTTACCTGTTTCCCTTGAAAATATTTTTGTCGGAATATTTCTGACATTTGCGAAGGAAGGGATTCTACGGCTTTATTAATAAAGAATAATATTTCAGGATCAATTAGTTTCTCATCCGGTTCAATATTAATTAAAGATTCAACATATTGAATTTCATGTTTATCGCGAACCTTTAAATCGCGAATTCTATTTAAGCATAAGTTTTTAACCGATGTAAAAAAATAGGATTTAATTGAAGTTGTTATGTTCATATTTTCGGAACCGGTCCAAAACGAGATAAAAAAAGTTTGAACAACATCTTCGCAGGCATGAATATCATGCAGATACCCTTCAGAAAATTTGACCAGGATAGGGTAATATTGATCGAAAAGAAATTCAAAAACTTCTCTATTTTTCTTCTTTATTTCGTTTAGTAATATTTTTTCCTCAATAGTCATTCTGGGAAGATAAATAAACTCAACTCATGCCTTATCTAATAATTGTCTTCGCGCTCCATACTCTCCATAGGAATTGACAACGCTTCCTAAGCAATCACTTGTAGAGGCTTTTTTACAAAGGTTATTGAAGCATATAACATTCGAATAATTAAATCATCATCAAAACTAACAACGGATAAATTCAGAGGAATTCTTACTCTATTCTTTTTTGCTTTACTATTTAATACATAAAAATTAACATTGTGGAAACCCCTAATTGTTTTGCAATTTTAATGCTTACTCTTTTCATTTCTAATTACCAGTTTAAGACCAAAGCTAAATACCTGAACAAATATAAAAACTATCCCAACACGTAATATGTGCTATATAACATATATTGCCCTAATGTACTATATTCCAATACTTTTGAATAGCTTAATTGTTTTAGCAATAAATAGCACCAAATTTTGAAGCAAATTTGATAATCAATCCAAATTAAATCTGGATCAGAAGAAATAGATTTTGAAGCAACGACAAAACCTGACATATCATTATGATTTTATTCATAAAGTATATTGTAAACTTTATTTGCATATCTGTTACCTAATTCAATCTGACTCTCTCTTGAAAAATGTGTATTATCACCCTTATGAGTTAATCCACTTGCACTTATCAAATAAATGTGTTTTCTATTTGAAGCTAACTTTTGAAAGACCGCATTTATATCTTTTGATGAATCTCTCCATCTTCCTAGCTCACCAATAAAACTGGTGTTTTTTTTTAGTGTAAAGATTTCCTGATATGCTTCACCATCCTTCTAAATTGTTTGGAATATAATTTAGCCTCATTTTTATCTGATTCTCCTTGATGCCACAATATTCCCTTAATTTCTCCATATTGAGCGGCCTTCCTTCCACGTTTTATAATCTCCAAAAAATATTTGCTACCTGGCTCCCATTCCTTTATTGATGAACCTCCTCTTGCATTAACAACCAATCCAAACTTCTTATCAGGCATTTTAGCATGTAAAGATTTTGCAAAACTGTATCCTGGGCCCATTTTTTGCATTTTAATCTCTTTTCGGATCGATGAATAACGGTTTAATGGATTTATGGCAGTCTCAAATTCATTTTGATTGTTAAGAAGCAATACATTGCATATTTCATGCACATCTCCTTCTTTAAACTCTCCCCTGTCTGCCATGTTTGATTGTCCTATTAATAAATATATATCAATCGAACTCGAGCTATTTTTTGCAGCCTCTTATCCGTTTGCAACAACACTTACAACCAGAAGTAAAAATAATGACTTTAATATCCTCATAAATAATACTATTTTTAAATTTTCATATTAGTTTCATATAGTTATTACAACAATATCTCTCTATTTGATATTATTGGGATCGCCTTTTCACCTCCTTCTTTTGTATCATATCCTAAATCGTGTGGAGTGGGTGCGATAAATTCAGTTGATTTACCTTTTACTTGTATTTTGTTGTCCAATGTAATTTCTACAAAAGCATAAAGAGGATCTTTATACGGAGCAACATATTTGAGAGCTGAATGCTTTCGTAAACGACAGCAGGATATCTCGTCTCACATTTATATTGTTCTCCTAACCAATATTCGCTCATACTATTTATATGTATATACGGAATATTATTTACAAAAACACAACCGTCAGTATGGTTATGTCAGTTAAAACAAGCCATAACTTTGTTATATCCAGCCCTGGCATTTTCATTTTCTAATACCTCACTCACTAATTCTCCGTTTTTACAAGAATAAGGGTTTTGAAAGCTTTGATGAGAGAATACTATGGTTGAATTGGAAGTTGACTTTAAGTTTTCTTCTAGCCATTTAACCTGTTCTTGAGTAATGTAATAACGATGCTGGCCGGGATGTTTTAAATAATTGCTATTATCATTTGAAGTCAAACAATTTTCATCAATTTCTTAAAGACTTTCATTTTCCTTTCATCATTATTCATTGATGAAGAAAAGTACCTCAAAGCAAAAATAAACACAGATTTATAACTTAACTAATGACATTTTAAAAATGATAAGACAAAACGTAAACTCTTTTACAGCTCAAAACCCAAAACAAATCCAACAATAAAACAGTTATTCCAGCTGCTGAATAAATTATCTGATTGCAGTAACATATAAATGATCGGTTCGAACCGTCCTTTTTTACCTTCAAGCCCACCATAAATTCGGTTTCTCGACAAACTCTTTTTACTAATAAAAACCTCCTCCAGCAAATATGGATTAAGTTTAATACTTGTCCAGTTAAGATTTGATCTCACCTTAACGTCAGTTCTATAACGAAACTGCGTTTCTCCAAATTCAAACATTCTTAACTCAAAGCGGTGCCTGTTCTGAATACTCCAGCTCCCCAATTTAGTTGTACCTGCAACCTAATCATCGGACGATATTCCTGAACCCATTCTGTTCCCAATTTGAAATACTCATGTCGATAAATGCCTTCAACATCTAGCCATGACTGCCAATGGTATGTATATTTACCTTCTAAAAACCAATCATAGCTTCCTACATTCACACTATACAGATTATTAAATAATAATTCAGCACTAAACTTATCATTAATATTGTGAGATACGTAAAACTCTTGCCAAATTTCATTGACACTTAATTCCTCATATTGACCTACAACCATTTCGGAGTTAAAAAGCAGAGCAAGAAAGAACAATATCCAAATAGACTTATTACAATTTTTTAATAGTTGTTTTGGCATTTAATTCTGAATTCGTGATTGTATCTGACTAATAGCGAGATTACTGAATAGCAAATCCCTGGTCGAAACGCTTGTCCTGAACCATTGGATTAATGTAAAACTTATCGCCCGGGCCACCCGGATTAATTCACTGAATATTAAAGACATCCCAATACCAAAGCTGTCCGTCACCCCCCAGATTAACTTGTCCGGAACCAATTCCACCAACAGGCATACCATTGTATTTTAGCTTGTTGTCTTCTGCTTTTGCGTTAATAAGAGACAAAAGTAATAGAGATATGGCTAATAATTTATTGAAATCTTTCATCTTTAATATTTTATGATTCATTCTGAAAGTGATTGAAGAATTTCTCGTCGTTTCTTTCTGAATTCGCCAATATTAATATCGTAATGTTCGAAGCCATAAACAGTAGTTCCCACCAATTCTTTTGCTTTTTCAGGGAATCTTTCTTTGTATATTTTTAGCAATTCATAATCCACAATCCCATCGCGCATGGCTTCCAAACGAATGGATGGATAAATAGCTTTATAGGCCGGGTAAGAGATCCAGCAATCGCCACCAGGCAATATATTACCGGAAGAAACAATCATTCCGGAAACATCGTCGTACGGATTTTCAGCTGTAACTATGCCTGAATTGGAACCCCAAAAATTAAACCCCCAATGTAAATATCCGGGAATATTGTATTTGAAATTTACCCAATGTAAAAGGCGCGTTTTTATTAATGGTTGCTCAACAAATCGATTTGCCCACTCCCCTTTTGGCGATAAACAAGTGTAGTACCATGCTTCATCTCCCTTGTGCTGACGATCCGTATAGAAATCCATTCCACTTTTAAGAAAGTTCATTTGAGGCACCCATATATCTACCATATTTTCCAACTGGTGCGTATGACAAGCTTCAATCACTTTCAATTCAGGGACTAATGTCTTTAAAAACTTAGAAATTTTGATGTACGATTCAACATTGGCATCAATAGGTTCGTCGGCTATGTGTTGAATATATTGTCCCCCCCATCCATTGGTTTTGATATTTTCAACAAAGGCGGGTAGAAATGCTTTGTAAAAATCCTTTGTTCTGGGATTATTGAGAGCAAGCAATTCTTTATCAGCGTTATCTTCCGCCAAAACAGGCACATACAACCCAAACGGGCTCGACCAACCGCCATCAATTCGACTTCCTAAATGTCCTCCTTCCAATCGACCAATTACACCTTCTTCAATAAACAATTCAACCATTTTGTTGAAATTGGTAAAATCGAACGACCACTTATTATCTTCGAATGAAAATTCGGTGTGGTCGAATGGAGAAATCATAGCTACATTTTGTCTGTATTCTGCCAGCTTTTTTGCAATTACCCTAGATAATTCCCAATATAAATCGCTGTGCTTTTCAACCGGTTCGTTATTGTTTAAATAATGTAAACGGTCGAGAAAAAACCAGTTGGTAACCCAAAGTGAAGTATTATCTATTACTGGCTTGAATACTTCAATCTCAAAATATTTTGTCTTTGAGACTGTTTTTCCGCCTACCTCATATATAATTTCAACAGCCCCCTTATATAAACCCGTTTCGCAATCTGTAGGAATTTTAACTGAAACCCAAAGCGGTTGAGCAGTTCCAAATGGGACATCGCGACTCTCCTCATACATAATCGGGTCGGGGAAGTAGCCAGACATTGGTTTGAAGGCATCTTTAGACGGTTCAGGATTTGCTCTGCCCACTTTCACAAAACCTACAAAACCGGTTTTAATCTCATCTAATCTTGAATTTGCACATGTGGGTTCCTTTACTTTTATTCTAAGATTTTTAATGTTGGAATTTGAACGTACTACAAACTGGAATGAAGCATGTTCACCACGAGCAACATCTACATGTGCATCAAACGGAGTAAAATAACTGCTTTCGGGAAATACTTTTTCAAGCGAATCAACTGCTTCCAGCTGTACCGATTCATTATTATTACATCCATAAAAAAAAACTATTATAAGTATTAGTAAATTATTTAAATAGGTTTTCATTGTTTTTTCTTTATTTATATAGGTCAATTAAACTCTAAAAATTTATTTTTGTTTTCTTAATAATATGCTTCCTGCCACCCCAAATATTATTACCAAAACGAAAATAATAGTATAAATTAGCATTTTCCCTGTTTTGTTTTGGATGTCTTGTGCTTCAACTACTTTTTTTACAGTGAGAGTATTTCCCCAAACTGCATCCAAGTCTATTGTTTCCGGAGCAAAAGCCACGCTTCCTGTAGCATCCTCTAATGATTCTTTTGCCAAGATACGACTCATTTCAGCTAAAATCATTGGATTGTCTACGTCGACATCAACTACCTTTGCGAGGTATTCTCTTAATACTTTATCCCACAATAGTGGTATTTGATTGCCAAGCATCCATTTTTTATCAAGTCCACATTCGCAATCGGCACCAATCATCGACATATATTTATACAAACCTCCATCCATTACCTGTGTGTAATTAAGAGCTTCTCCCATAATCCTGCCCCGGCCATACAACACAAAAGCAATTGGCTCTTCTGGTTGTGTTTCAACTCCAAGGCTCCATAGCAATAGACTTTCTTCCAGGAAATCATTGGATGAAACTTTCATTGCGACAGGACCATGTTTTACTAATTTGGGCATAGAAGGTATAATATTCTCGATGTCAGCACACTCTTGTTCAACCTTTTTAGCAAAGATTTCATTAAGAGTGGCATCTTTCCCCTGTATCCAGAAAACCACCGCAAAAACATCGGGATACTGCCTTCTCATCCTCTCACGCAAGAAAGAGTTTATCACTCGCGAATAATTATGGGAAAAATCAGAATCTTTCAAAACAAATACCCTTCGATTGGGCGAAACTAAAACGGTTGCCGGAAATGAAAGTCGTTTATCTTTTGCTGCAACTACAACAGGATGCTCACTATCATTTTCAGGATGAAGTATTTCGAGCCGAATGTTACAATCTTTATTTTGCTGATGATATTTTTGCCAATATTCATCCTTCGGGTTAGCATGAGCATCGATTACCGCAAGCGTATAAATGTCCTGCGAAAGAATAGAAAAACCAATCTCACGGACTGTAAAACGACAAGCTGTTGCGTTCAGTCCAAAAACAATTAAAAATAATAGTATCAGTTTGTATTTTGTCATCCTGTTTTCGTTGTACGTAAACTATTTATCTGCAATCATTTCCTCCTTCTCCACTTTCGTAAACCGTTGTCTCCGCTCAAACTTCCGTTCTTTGCCAGCCTTTTGAATATATACAGCAGCCTTTACTTCTACCGTATCTTCGAGAAGAAATGGTTCGGTATATTTTGTGGAATTCTTATTCGGTTCGCTGCCATCGATGGTATAATAAAGATCTCCTTTAACACCAGGTTTTAGGATAAGCTCAATTCGGGTTGAGTTAAAAAATTCATCAAAATTACATTCGTGTGTATATTCACCCCATGTTTCCTTTTTATAATCGCGGGTTGAAGTTTCGCCAAGATTCTTAATGGTAATCGGGGCACGAGAAATTGGAGCCATTACCATCGATGTCTCCAACCAGTTGCCGCAGCTACAGCCACCACCAGCTTCCGGGGACAAAACCATCCCTTCAGCAGGGATTGTACTTAACCAGCAGTCGGGACGCAAACGGTTCCATTTCGAAAAATTACGGGTATCGAAATTAAATTGAGTTACACTTCCTCCACGGTAAAATACCGACTGTTCAGTTAATGCATAGTGCGCGCAACCATGCCCAACTTTTGGAACATTATAACTAATTTGCTCACCAGTTTCCACATTAAACAAATAAGGTTTCAACATTAAACGATTTCCCACTATGGCCGGCTTCGACATATGTGCTCCATGGTCGCCATGAAACCAGTCGCGTTTAGCCTTCCAAAGCTGTTTCCCACTTTTGGCATCAAATACCTGAATATCGTAAACACTTGCCTGCGACGAAGAAATTACCAGTTTATTACTGCCGCCTGCCATATAATAGGCCGTTTTTCCTGCCAGTGTCTTTACACGTGTTTCCCATTGCTTTTCGCCTGTATTTACATCGAGGCTAACAAGCCACGTATTTTTATAAATATCGTCACCACCGTGTCCGGTTTGTAAACTTTCTGCACTAACCGAACGGCTCTCAACAAAAGCAATGGAGTTGTTCTGAACCACTATTGTTGGATTAATCAAAGCTCCTTTAGGAATATATTCCCATTTTTTTACTACTCCCTCTTTATTGAAAGCAAACAATTTCGAGCTCAACACTTTATATACCAGTGGTCCCTCCTTTGCATCGTACCATCCGGCTCCTCCGTAGTAATTCATAAAATGTGAACCTTTTACAGTAGAACTTCCTATAATCATATCATCAAGCACCCCTATATAGCCCCAGTCTTTTTCACCTTGGTCAAAACTTTTAATAGGGACAACTTTGGTTACATCACCACTTAAATTATTCACTTTATGAAGTTTATCTGCAATTGCCATATACAGAAAATCTTCATCGGCAGCCCAGTTTGAGCAATCGCGAAGTACATTCATCCTTTTCAAACCAGGAAAATCTTTAGCCCAATATATTGTACCGTTGTACACGTTTAAACCAATAACACGTTCGTTCCCCTGCACATAAAGTCTTCCGTTAACTGCCAGGGGAGAAGGTTTTCGCCCGCTCCGGTCGGTTTGGAAACGTGGTCCCGGACGCCCCATCCACTGAATTTCAAAATCGTTGGTTGATGTTGAGCCCCACAAACTTTCACCGCCAAACGAACTGTTCTCAATACTTCCATATTGGTGTGTCCAGCTTCCGGAATTCTCAATCGGGTCTTTTGTAAGTAACAAAGTATTATCTCCATACTTTTCAACCTGTACCTGCCAATCAAGCATCGAGTTTTTCAACCACTCTTTTGCATCGGTAACTCCGTTAACTAAGGCAATCCTTTTGGGGGAAATCAAACGAATAATTTCATCCGCATCAAAATCACTTCCTTTATTCACCCATACCAGATCAGCAATTTCTGAAATAACAGGAAGTTCTTTGTAGCTATCTACCTTTAATGCTGAAATCTTTCTTCCATATAAACCTTTATCCTGAAGTGTTTCGATAAATTTATCGGCTTCACTGCGGGATTTTTCAATGTTAATCACATTCAGATCCGTTTGCGCTGCAATTTCAAATGCCGATTGGTCTGATTCTTCTCCCATAACAAAACAAATTCCACCTCCAAAATCCGTTTTATCCATAAATGATTTTACAGCATTTTGATAAGCTTTACTGCGTGGGAACTTCCCTTCAACTTTTGCTTCTGCGTTAAAATTAAAGAAGTTATCATATTCATACTTTGCCATTTTGCCGTTTTCCGACTCAATTTTATAGGCATAACTGAATCCCTTCCGAACGGGTAAAATAAAATGATGTTTCCAGCTTTTTTCAGAAGCCTCAACCGAATACACAAAATCTTCGGTTTGCCATTCCACTTTAGGCTGGAGTTTTGTTTCAGTTTCAAATTTCAATAGTACCGAATCTTCAGAAAGTGCATGGATAAACGGCCCGGCTTTCAATTGCAATACGGGATATTCTTCGGGATTTGTACGTTTTTCTTCGGGGGCCACATCAATTCCGGCTTCTTTATCGTAATTATCTGTAAAAGTCTCGCTTGCGTCCTTTCCCTCTTTAAAGCAGTATATATTCCCCTCATTGGTTGAAGCAAAAAGGGCATTATTGGCAAACGAGAGTGCATAAACGGTCCCGTCAACCTGTCCTTCCCAAAGTGGCAAACCATTTTTTGTATTTATTCCGTACACCTTATCAGTGCCACCGGCAAACAAAACATCGCCCGCCATAATTATACGATGAGCTTTATAATTTCTTCTTAACCAAAGTAATTTTTTTGATTTACGATGATAAGCAGCTACACTTGTTTCGTTAAGCACATAACTGGTATCTCCTTTTACAACCATCTCTTTTCCATCTTTGAAGGTCATAAACTCGGGCTGTTTCTCAATAGGTACTTCCACAATACTTTTATATCGCGATGTGTGTCCGTGAACAATATTCCGGTCTGGCGTAACCAGTACAAAACATCCTCCGGTACCTGCCAGTTGTCCTTTTTTCTCCCCGGTATTTTTATCCAGAAACACCGGAGAAATACGTCCCTGAGGTTGTATCAACATGGTTCCGGTTGATGCCATGGCTCCTTCCAGGGTCATATTCATATCATTATATTCCTTCACATAGGTTCCGGGGATGTCGGTTTTTCCGGTTTCAATATTAATCGCACAAACAAAGGATTTCTTCCAGGGTAACATTGATGCTCCGAAGTAAGCAATTCCATCTTCGATTAAAACTCCGGTGCGAATAGGCCAAAAAGAAATTAAGCGACCATTATTAAGCACCTTCTGATAATCCTCAGGCGATGGACAGTAGCGCCATTTTAACCGTCCTTTTACTGCATCTATACAATATAAATATCCGTCATCGGAACCAAAGTACAGGTTCCCTTTGTGATAAGTTGGAGCCACACGTATAGGGCCACCGGTTGTAAAGTGCCACTTTTCTTTTCCGGTTTTAGCACTCAGGCAATGTAGTGCGTCATCGGCCGAGGAACCGTAAAACAGATAGTCGCCTACAACAATTGGATAATAAGCCAGATCATAATCGCGCATTGAAGGAAGTGGGCCACTTTTGGCGTAAGTGTCTTCTTTTGCCGGACCATACCAGGCCGGTTTTGGAGCCTGTGGGGCTTGGTAAACCCAGGCTTCACTTTGTGTTTGCAGATTTAGCGTTGTTTCCGTTTCGGCACTTCGCAAATTGTCCTTTTTAAATTGAGGCCAGTCGGCATCTGTAATTTCAGGAGCCTTGCTTACGCACGAGGCAATTGTAAAGGCAGCAATTGTTAGAGTAAAAATATTTCTTAGTTGTATTTTGGTTAATGATGGTTGACTCATCTTAGTTATTTTGGTTTATTTCTATAATCTTTCCGTTATTCATTGTTACGGTTATATCAGCCAGAGCATCGGCCTCGTTTCCGTGCGAAACCATTACTACCGTACCTCCCTTTTTCCTGAATTGTTCCAAATGCTTCAGAACTTCTTTGGTATTTCCAGGATCAAGGTTACCGGTTGGTTCATCGGCTAAAATTACTTTAGGCTGTATAATAAAAGCACGAGCCAGAGCAACACGCTGCTTCTCTCCTATCGAAAGTTCCGATGGTTTATGCAAAAGGCGGTGATCGATATGAAGCTCTTTGGCTATTTCAAGAGCCTGTTCTTTTGTTATGTTTTTATTTCCGGCCTTTTCGGGCAAAAGAATATTTTCCAGAACCGTTAAGTAAGGCACCAGATAATACGACTGAAATACAAAACCTAGCTGCGACGACAAAAAGGCCGTTCTCTCTTTTTCTGAATGACGAAAAGGTTTCTTTCCCATCACTTCGAGTTCGCCCGATGATGGTTTTAACATTCCGCCGATGGTAAAAAGTAAGGTCGATTTTCCACATCCACTGGGGCCTTTTATTAATACAAACCGGTTTTGAGGAATATGCAGGTTAATCTCGTTCAAAGCAAGTACATCTGTCTTTTTCGAACGGTATATTTTTGTTATTTCTTTTAAATCAATCATTGAAATCAGTCTTGTTTTAGCACTTCTGCAGGTTCTTGTTTCACGGCCAGCACTATGGGAATAAATGCAGCTAAAGCCGCAAAGAATGGGGCTACTAATATCGCTTTGTAAAGTAAAGAGTAAACCGGTTTTACTGCTTTTGCTGTTACTTTAAACACCTCGGGACCGTATTGCATGCCCAGCCATGTTGCCAGAAAAAAGCCTAAAATAGCCCCAAGTATCCCGGTTAGCAAAGCACGCGCAAAAAACAAACGTGCTATTTTCCAGCTGTTAAAACCAGTGGCACGTAGGGTTCCAATTTCGGTTCTTCGCTGCAAAACATTTATCATCGAGAACGTACCAACCCACAACAAACAAGCTATGAGTATTATCGGTAGCAATACTGCAAAATAGTTGTCCATCATTTTACGCTGGCGTTCGCGGGCAACAGCAATGGTACGGTTCATAATTACTTTCGAATTAGGAAGTACAGCTTCTAATTGTTCGCGCAAAGCATCCAAAGGATCATCGCCCTCGGTTGAGCACAAACAATTAAGTGCCATAATTTCGTTAATCCGGCCTTCCATTTTCAGGAGTTGCTGCAATTCCTTCAAATCAAAATAAATGCGTATATCGTCGCCCGATCCCGTTTCTGCGAGGGTGCGTTCAACCTTAAATTGTTTCCCAAGTACATCTATTTGCTGCCCTTCCTGTATGTTTAAATCTTTGGCCAATTCGTACCCCACATAGGCTGTGCCAGCCTTAACGGCAAAAATCATTTTCGATTTTTTTGTTCCTTTGGGCTCCAGTTCATCAGGCGATATTCCGGTTAATACTGCTTCTTTATCTTGCCACACAATATTCCGGTGAAGTGTGGCCGTTAAATGGGCATAAAAAATCGATTTTGTATCTACCAGGCGTTTCACATACTCTTCGGGCATGGTTAGGTTGGAATATCCATCCACCCAAAAATTATTCATATTGGTATTTTCAGGGATAATTTTCAGGTTAAACCCCATGTCACGGGTTAGGCGACGGGTTTCGTTCTGCGAGGCAGCAGTCATCATAAAAAACATTACCACAATAGCTACTGCGGCTACCATACCAACTAATCCCAGCAGGAAATTCGTTTTTCGGTAATTTATTTCTTTTAGAAAAAGCATTCTTTTTATTTACAGTTTTACTTGAAATCCCAGGGAAATAATCCGTCCGTAATCGGGATATCCCGGAACTGTTTGATATTCTTTATCAAAGATATTTTTCGCTTCTACAAAAATACGTGCTACCCGGCTTTTTCCCAAGTTATATCCCAAAGTTGAGTCGAAGGTCAGAAAATCGCCAAGGGGCGCTTTACCAAATTCGGCAATATAGTCTTTGCTTACAAACCGATCGTTTTTGTATGATCCGGTGTAATGAAAATATGCATTAAGATCGAAACGGTTCTTTAGGTAATTTAGACCGGTATTTGCAATAAATTGAGGCATTTCATCGTCTTCGCCCCAGCTTCCGTTGTTATCAACTTCTCCTTTCATTAATGTAAGGTTGGTAAAAAATGAGAAAGAATTCCAGAGAAGTGGAGACTTGAATTCTGTCTCAAATCCGTAGTTTCGCTTATCGGTATTTTCATACAGTTCCATTATCTCGCTTTCGCCAAGTTCAATCGTTTTCCCGCTGTAGTCAATAGCCTTATTCCGGTTTACCAGAAAAGTTGTTAAAGAGAACGTTCCTCCGTTTTTGAAATTCTTTACATATCCCAGATCGATATTTACCCGTGTTTCGTTATAGGGGGTTTCGCCCTCTGCGTTTAGTGCACCTTTTCGGGGATTTACAATTCCGGCTGCCAAAGAGAAATGCAACGATGATTGTGACGGCAATGAATACGACAGGCCGGAAGTTGCCTGCCACACAGGCTTCTGCCACTCATCAATTATAGGATTAACTTTCGAGAACTTACCGCCGCTACCTTCAATACTAAATCCTCCCCATTCTTCATAATACTCCCGGGTTAAACGAAAACCTGCATCAACCAGCAAACGCCCAATATTGTGTTGATCGGTCACAACTCCCGAAACTGTATGTACCTCGGCCGTTTTTCCATAGTAAAAACGTTTTCCTTCCGGAGCTTTCCAGTAATTATACAGAGCTCCGAAACGCAATGTGTTGTTTTCGTTTAAAGCCAGGGCATTTATTTGATTAAGGGTAAATTCCCAATCTGTTTCATCGTATGCTGTTATTTTACCGGTCGATAAATTCTCGTTTTGATATTTGGGATTACGATGCGCATAATTCAAATGCAGTTCGCCGCTGTATTTCCCATTTGACTTATACTTTAATTTTGATGCCAAAAGCAGGTTCTTTATCGGATCGTAAACCTCTTTCCGGTTTTTGAACTTATTATCGGCAGGTTCTATGGGTTGCACCAGCTTTCGCATTCCATCTAGGTAAAACAGGTTGGCCGACCAGCTTAACCTGTCGTTTAATTTCCAATTGAAATAACCGTGTGCATTATAAATTTCTTCCTGTCCGTTACGATTATCAGGCCCCTGTGTCCCCGAAGCGTTGATACCTGCCCGGTAGGCGAAGTTTTCATTTCCATTTCCATACGAAGCTCCGGTGTAGTATGTATCCATGCTTCCGTATTTGGCGAAAACATCAAGCTCGTTTTTACCCGGTTCTTTTGTTTTTACATCGATAACACCACTTAAAGCATTTAGTCCTTTTAACAAAGCAGAACTGGAACGGATTATTTGAATTTCCTCAATGTTAGAACTATTAAAAAAGTATGGCATTTCGTGAAATTCTTTCTGCCAAATGCCATTTACCGAATACGATGGATAGGGATACTTTTGCCCTCTGATTGAGAAAAATTGTTTTACCTTTCGTCCACGCGTTTCCGTCCAGCCACCGGGAATGTATTTCATGGCATCAACCAAGGTAACAGCTCCCTGTTTTTCCATCTCTACCTCAGAAACCTTCGACAAAGTCGGTATTAGAGAGGCCTGCTCCAGCACGGGATTTTCGATTATTCTGCTCTGACTAAAGTTTCCTAAAACTACAACCTCATCAATTCGTTTATTATCCTGAACCAGTTGAATGCTTATTTTTTCATTCTTATTTTCTCGGATCACAATTTCTTTTGTTTGAGTTAAAAATCCCACCATCGATACGCTCAGTTTGTATTTTCCGGCCGGTATATTATTAAACTGAAACTCGCCGGTATCGTTTGTAACTGTTCCGTATTCTCCGGGATTAATTACAAGGCTAACCGAGGGTAATTTTTTACCACTTTTTTCATCAACAACCACGCCTGTTATTTGCTGAGCAATTATGGTTTGAGCCACAAAAACCAACATGCAAACGAACAAGACTCTCATCTGATTTTTCTTCATCCTTATTACTAATTATACACTTAATTTAGCACTTGAAATTTTGGGGACTATTGGGCCTTTTTCACTCTTTGGTACCCCCAGCTCTTCGGGCGATGGTCCCACAAATACCGACTGCTTTCCAGAAATTTTTATATGCTCTACGATCTCATTTGTATTCCATGAAACTCTCGATGTATTTTAATTATCCTTGTTTCTAAACTTGAATAATGAAAAACTTTTTAGTTTCATCATTTCACAATCCTTTCAATTAACAAATTTAAAATTTGCTTTCAAGTATTTATATTTTACTCAAGATAAGTAAATGCAATTAGCCACCAGCCATATCATTTTTTATTGCCCCCCCTAACAGCCTACAATACCACTCCTTAAAACAACTCTTATGTAATTATTTCTCCTGTCATATATTTATTTGAATTCAAAAATACAACAAACACACTATTCTTCACATTATATGTTGTGTGTGGTTCTATCATACCCCCAGAAACTTTCTTTTTGTATTCAGGCCTTATCAGCCACCCTATATTTCTGAAGATATATACACTCTTTATTTTAATCAAACCATATACAAATACAACATAGAAACTGTTTTACCACTCCCATAGTTAACCCATCCTTGTGTATAAGGGCAAAAATAAGAACTCTATCATTTTTTAAAATATTATTTCGCTATTAACCGACTAAAGTCGGGATTCATAAAATTATCATCTACAACGCTCATAAATTGAGAGTTTATTTTTTAATTTCAAATCAGCCCCCATTCCAATTTAACTTCATTTGCTCTGACGAACCACCAACCTGTTTCTTAAAACTCCTGTTGGTATTACGTAAAAGCTCAGTTAATTCAAGCATCCTAATCAGGTGTATTCGCACCAATGAGGCCACCACAGAAAATGTCTTCTTTGTTTGTGCTTTTTTCTGAATGACAGTCAATAAAGAAAATTCTTGAAGTTGAATATCCCCGTGGCAGAGCCAAGGGGAATTATGAGATTAAAAACTAGCCTATAGAACTTTCTTTTCTTTTGCTTGTGCCACCAGTCAGTAAGACACCAATAACACAGAACAAAAACAAAAAACTTCTTCATACTATTGATTTATTAATATTTATACTAATATCCTAAACACATTAACTCCCCTGTTCCACCGGGAATGCTCAATGTATATTTCATTTTATTATCGCCCATATCTTCACCAATCATCGTAACAACGTTACCAGTTGCTCTTTCTACCATTTTTAGTTTCTTTCCTCTGTAATTGGTAAAATCAATGGTTACCGCTACAAGCTGTGCATTTTCACCGGCATCCAGAATTTTCTTATTATCATTCACCGGATTCATAATCATAAAAAACTGATCATCTCCATTTTCAAAAAATCCGGGATCGCCACTCTTCTCCGCAGGGATAATATAGTAATACCCGATGAAAAGATCACCTTTTACATTGGTGTTATTTACTACATTATCGATTGATTCGATATAATCGTCAGTAGTATTACTCCAATCTTCAGCATCAACCGAACTAACTCCATAAGTATAAGGTGATGCACCGTTAATCAACGTTATCTTGCTCGTTTGCAGACGAACAAGATGCTTTCCAATATTTTGGCTCTCCTTGTTACATGCAACAATAATATCAGTATAATCGTTATAACTGCCGGGCTTGCCATCTGTCAACAACATAGAATCACCATCACGCTGCTTCAGGCGGAAAAAAGATTGCCACTTACCACCATACACCCACGTCATCCAGTAATAGGCACGCAGTTGGCTTTCGGTAATGTTAAAGCCATTCAGCCAGCCCTGTGTATATTGTCCAAAAGCCGGGATGTTATCTCTATTACCTTCTAATCCCCACAAAGCAACAGAGCGATATTTGCTTAAACGTCCTGCAGTGCCACTAATGAATATAGGATAATTTTCATCGCTCAGAAAATAAGTATCATAGGTTAATACATCGGGCTTGCACTTTTGGGCATAATCCTTTAACTGCTGAAATGTCCATTGAGGGCCATACTGATTGTTCTGCACCAGAGCATCGGGGTAATGTGTACGTGCTACCTGGTACCATTGGTCCAGCTGGTTCACTAAAACCGCAGAATAATCCTCCTCATCGCCAAAAATAATATTGGTCATCTGGGAGGTATAAGGCCTCTTTTTTGCTTCCAGGAAGCCATTTTGCTTTTCATAATCGGTTGGTAAAAGAGGTTCTCCTTCCCCTTTATACAAATGGCCAGAATAAGGAGCCAGCTTACGCCCCCACTGCATTTGTGGATTTGCAGCCAGCAGCTCACTTTGAAAGCCATGACAGGAATTAAATCCCAGCACATTCCAATCGGCCTGTGATACCGTGTAGGACCAGCCATCATTGGTATCATATTCGTCGCCTGTCCACACACTCAACTGTAAACCATGCTTAATAAATAATCGATTGGCATTGTATTTTGCCACCTTGGCTCCCGGTATCACATTATCATCAATACCAACCACCGCGGCCGGCGCTTGAAACTCATCAATGGCATTATCTACCGGTTTGTATAGGGTATTATAAGTTATTGGTTGATCGAGATCAACATTATCCATCTCAATCCACTTATTTGATTGCTCTCCTTCCACCCTGATTGTTTGAGAAGCACCTGTATTATCCTTCCACGAAAGACTTACTCCAATATCGGTTTTGTCAACAGCCTGCTCAAACCATATCAGATACTTGCCTCCTTCATAATCCTGGTTTCTTATGGCTCTGTTTTTCAATTGCGAGATGTATTTCTCACCATAGATAGTCGTGCTCTTTTTCATTCCATGTAATTGAACACCGCTTTTATCCACCGTCATGAAAGTAAGCTCAAGCATTCCTTCGGGGAGTTCATTTTTGCTGCCAAGTAATAGCTCCAGCTCCTCCAAAGGCTCCTGTTCAGCAACAGATACCGTCACAGACGTATCTTTCGGCTGCTTCCAACTCACAGTAATCGCCTTAACTTCCGGCTCTATCACCCGATATGTACATTTCAAACGTCCATGACCGGGAAACATGTCCACTATTTCGATTCCGCCTGGGTTAAGAAATTCTTCCGGAATTTGTTCTTTACTACAGGTTATAAATCCAACAAAAATAAGGGCAAAAAATAAATATTTTATACGGTTCATATCAATACAATTACTTATTCAAGATTAAGGTTTTCTTTAATGGCAGCTTATTGCCCGCTGTTAACCACACCTCGGGGTTAAGCTCTTTGGCATCCGAATTCACCAAAACAACGGCTTCTATTTCTTTATTGAGCATCCACTCCTCCACCGGAAAGTAGTAGGTGTAATTACCGGTCACAACGTCTTTATGACAGACTCCCGACTCCCAGGTGTTGGCCGGGTAGGAAATACTTCGGTCGGGTGCTCCCACGCATCTGTCTCCAACTCTCAGAGCCGCATAGGCCCCTTCGTTTCCATGCTCACCATTCACTGCCACACAGATATAGGCTCCTTTCTGCATCTCATTCAATTCAAATGAGGACTTCCAGGCACTCTGCGGCTCAATTTTTGCAAAATTGGCAAACAGGTTAGAGGCTCTCCAGTGTTCACGGCTCACAGCCATTCCATTTGCATCCAATCCAATAATTTCGGTCATACGATCGGGAAAGTGCGGTATTTTGATGTAACGATACTTCTTGTCGGCCGGAAAATTGATTTCAATGTCATCAGCAATGAAGCCACTTACCTGATCCCACTCTTTCAGGTCGTTTGACACAAAGGCATAGATGCCTTCTTCGGGTTCCAGGGGTTGCAGGGCATATACGTCAGGCACCTTAAGGATTAACTGACTCAGGGCAGTAGGCGCCCCCATGTCGATTCTTAAACAACCACCATTGATTCTAAAATCTTTATAACGACGACGACACACATAAAAACTGGTCGCTTCGTCCCCGTCAAACAGGTATTTATCCCAAACGCCTCTTTCCACAAAGCGGTTCTGATTAAAGAAGGCATCACGTGCGGCTTGCACTTCCGGAATATTAGTAGCGCCCGAGCGATTCAACGATCGTACTTCCAAAGCGTTGTTATCGGCTGCAAAACAGGTGGACTCATAAAGAGCCATGGCATCTGCAGGTACCGCAGCCAGCCTGGCTGTGGCCAGTTTTCGGTGCCAGTCATTCTTCATCTTGTCGCCTTCGAAATGAACATTTTCAGTTTTACCCTTCAACAAACCATTCACATTTTTTCCGTCAAGGGTGGCTGAGGTGTAGGCACCATCAATATTCTCAAGCGAAACTTTCAGATTACTCCCCGGCGCTCCCAGTAGGTTGATAACAATCGATTTATCTTTCACATTACGCACCAACTGGTATTCGGCACCTTTCACATAAGGCTCACACTCTTCTTCTGACGATACTCTTATAAGACAAGTCTTAAAGGGCAATACCTCAATGTCGACTGATTCACCATACTCAAATGAGCCATAATAAAAATCGTTCGGATGATGTAAAAATACGTTTAAGCTTTCATTATTGTCAGCAATACCGATTTCTGCATCCAGTGAGATGGTATAAGTTGTCGTTTCCCAGCTGTTATTTCTTAAGGTAATCAATCGCGTCTGTTCATTACCACGCGCAACAGCATAAGGCCCGTAGTTCTCTTCCGGCAGAATCTTTCCGTTAACCATAATATCGCGATATTGACGATGCAGGTTAAAAATCCGTGCCATCTTAGCATATTCGTCATCATTGAGAAGCCAGGGATTTCCATAGATCTCTGGCGCCAGAATCAGATTACGGTTAAAGGCCTGAAGAATGAGCTCGTCGTCCCAGGCATCCAAACAGGATGAGATACAAACACCATGATCTTCGGTCAATCGACTAAATCCAGGAGGAAACCCTCGAGTTAAAGCTCCGGCCCTGTGGTGAGGAGCCGTTGTTTCGTTCCAGATATGACAATCGGTGTATGTTTCAATGCCTTCCCACAGAAACGTTGTTGCATAGGGTAAGCCTTTTTTCAACCCTAAACGGTGATTCAATAAGATTAGATCGGGACTGTACTTCCTGCACTCCTCCATCATTTCAATAAATGCCTCTTCTTTCTCCAGTGGCAAAGGTCCACACACCTTATCAAATTTAAAGAGTTCAAACTCATACTTACGGCATAGTTCTACCATTTCATCGATGCGCTTCTGACGTTGTTCAGGAGTATCGCCAAATCCATCTGGACCACCCCAAACTCCCAGACGAGTACCCAGCTGTTTTGCCTTTTCGTAAATCGGGTCAAAACCATTGGGAAACTGACTTTTAAATCGCTCACTTCGGGTACTTCCATAAAATTTAGCCCCGTCGATGGCACCGGCATCAAAAGCATATATATCCAGTTGCATGCCATACTCACTCTTCAACCACTCGAAGAATGCCAGGTTAATCAGGGTGTGCTCCTCAGTGGTGCCCTCGTTGGTATTATTGATCCAGGAGAAATACTGCGCACGCGCCGGAGTTCTTTCATCTGCACCGGGAAATATGTTTTGTCCCTCTATAAAATGGCAATTCAAGAATATAGAGAATATTAATATAATCTTTTTCACAATTCCAGATTTATAAAAAATTGAGGTTGCCCGACAGTAGGACAACCTCACAAATAACTACACTAAACTATTAATGTACTATAGAAATAAGTTTGTATAAAATCTACCCTGCCCTAAATCTTTTCAAGATTTTATTACAATTTTTATTCTATTTATATTCAATAATCAGTGAAGCTGATTCCTCACCGGCATTAATATCATCACCAGCTTCATCACCTTCGGCCGACCATGTTTCTGCTTCACGACCATCGCCACCTTTTCCTTCTTCAATGGTGAAAATAAAGGTCATGTTACCTCCTTCAGCCCAGTCGGCATGATCGATCATTTCTTGTATAATCTCGGTTAAGTCAGCAGTTTGCTGAGCTTCACCCCTGGCATCTTTTTCTGTCCAAGGAGCCACATCCCAAAGCACATTGGCACTGGTTTTTGTTCTGCTACTAATATTAAATTTATCGGCAGTAAATTCTCCTGAATCTTTAGTTTCACCATGAATACGCAATTTCATTGGATCACTTCCTGTGTCATCACATGTAAACTGAATATATGCTTTGGTAACTACGGCACCTTTCGGAATTTCTACACCAGTAAACCTTGTACCGACATACTGGTAGCCAAAATCTGCATCAATATCACCTAACTCAAGATCACTACTAGTTAATTCCATAAAACCAGCAGGAGTACTAAGGTAATCTTCTTCTGCTTCTTCTGCATCATTATTAACGCCAGTTAAATGAATGGTCAATAGATTCTCTTTAATTGTAAAACTTGGTCCCTGAACTTTAGTAGCAGTACCCACCTGTACAAAAACCGGCCCGGAAGAAGCTCCCAAAGGTACAGTTGTAATTAAAGATGTTGTTGTTCCACCGGTTACTTCAGCCTCCACATCGCCGAAAAATACTTTATTTTCAACAGTAATAGCACTGAAATTTTTTCCGGTAATTGTAACAGCAGTACCAGCAGTACCCTCTGAAATACTTAAAGAAGTAATTGATGCTGGTGGCATCTCCCCAGGTCCATCCTCATCACTACAACTTACAACTAACGTCATTATTAGAATACCGGCAAATAAAGTAGCCAATAATGATCTGAAAGCTGATTGTTTCATTTTAAATTCACTTTGTTTTTTCATGATTAAAATTTTAAAATTTAGTAAAATATTAACTCGTTAATTATTTTAAAATCCACATTGGGGTACTCCAACTATCTGCCCCTTGTATTGTAACTGCAGATTCATAATTTTTTGTATTGTATATGCGCTCATCTAACGGATATCTTAACCGCATTGGAGGAACACCATTATTGACATTTGATGAATTAAAATTTAAGACAGGAAGCTTTGTTCTTCTCCATGAGAAATAGCTTTCCATGTCTAAATAAAGAGCCAGCCATTTTTGAGTGGCAATAAGAGCCAGTTTTTCAGATTGGTTGCCGTTATATTCAACACCGGGCTGCGCGAGGTAACCGTCATTCCAGTTGCTCATAGGTTCCAAATGGCTGGCACCTTGTTGAATACCAATGTCCAGTCTCGCTTTCTGATATTTATAAGAAGCTTTTATTCCTTCTTCATAATATTGCTGCGAGTTTCCTTCGGTTATCCATCCTCTTTCAGCAGCTTCGGCAAGTAAAAACTGCAATTCGGCATAACTCATCCATACTGTTTGAATCGCATAGTTGGTTCTTGATTCAAAAATTAAATCTGAAGTTTTTGAAATCTCGCCAGAAGGATTGCTTGTGCTACCTGACGAAATACCAGCATAATCGTCATCTGTTGCACGAACTGCTTTTGCTGCAAACATTTTAATTCGCTCATCACCAAACTGTAACAATCTGTCGATAAAGTCCTTCCCCATATATACGTCGTTTACAAAAAACAAACCGTGTTTATTTCTTGGGTAGCTTACCTCCTGGTTGAACGTAAATGCGGGTTGGTCTTCATTGCCCTCCATTAGCGGATAGGTAGCAGGATCATCCATCATCTTTTGCAATTGGTTAGATGGATCGACTTGCCCGGACATGGCAACCAAAACCCTCACTTGTAAAGAATTGGCAAATTTTTTCCACTTCAGGATATCATTATTCAAAATAAAATCACCTTCTATGGCAATAGAACCGGTTCCAAGAATCATATTCGCTTCTTCCAAATCATTAAGAATGCCGGTGAAAATAACATCCTGGGTATCGTATCTCGGCTGGTTTATGCCCCAATGGGCCTTCCCTGCCTCAGAATAAGGAATATCACCGTATAAGGATGATGTAATATAACACATCCAGCTTTTCAAGATCAATCCCACGGCTTTTAGGTTTTCCTCACCTGGTTTGGCATTATCTATAATGTACTCCACATTGGCCAATTCGTCATAGTGCTGTTCCCACCAGTCTTCGTTGGCATTTCTTTTTAATAAAAAATGGTCCCAATGTTTAAGCGGATATTCGGTGTAATTCATCATTTTATTGGTTAAATCGTAAGAGTTAACCGCATATTCGTTTGACAAATCCCTTTCAACCCCCATAATTAAACGGTTTACAGGCACTTCTGTTGGTGAGTTAAGATCCTCGTTCACTTCTTCCAGTTCATCTGAACAGGACAAGAAACAAATCAATGGAACAACTAATATATATTTAAGATATTTCATATGATTAAGATTATTTGTTTTCATCAGTATCCTTTGAAGCCTACCAGAATAAACATTCACTTGCGTAAAAATTTATTTCTTACGGCTCGTTTCACGCATTATTTTTTTGAATTATAAGAATCATTTGATTTCTTAAAATGAAACATTTAGGGTTAATCCATAATTACGAGCTGTTGGATAAGTATATCCTCCGGTATAGCCCGGAATTCCACTATGGAAAACATCAGCATCCTGATTGGGTACTTTATCCCAGACGAATAAATTTCTCCCAACTAAAGCTATAGAAGCTTTATTAATCAACACTTTTTTTGTCAGGTTCTTTGGGATGTTGTAAGCCAGACTAAGTTCCCTTACTTTTATAAAACTGGAAGAGAAAATGTTGTTTGTACTGATATCGCGCCAATTGGTTATTAACTTGGCTTTTACATCATCCCCTTGTATAACTACGTCATTGGGCCTGTAAGTACCATCAGCATTTACGATTACACCCTCTCCTAGATATCCGTTATTTCTCCATTCGGCAGTTTCTTTATTAAAACCACCACCGTACATGATATTGGTAGCATTGGAATAGGTTATACCACCTTTACGCATGTCGAGTACAAAACTAAAGCTTAGGTTTTTATAATTAACCTTATTCGTTAGACCAACTATAAAATCAGGATTCGCCTGTCCCAAATATTCAGGATCATTTTTACGAATAGGTGTTCCTCCAGGAGAAAAGACCTTTTGTCCATAATAAGAACTTGTTGGGTCCTCCACAGTAACCTGCTTATAGCCAAAAACCCCAAAAATAGGTTTACCTACATGAGCAATAATTTTTTCACCGCTGTCGCCATATCCGGCCAGCTCATACTGCTCCATTCCTTCAGCCAGTTCAATTACCTTATTCCGGTTTGCAGAAAAATTAACTGTTACATCCCAATCCAGGTTTGATCTTTTAACAGGCTTGCCATGCAATGTACACTCAATACCACTGTTTTTTATTTCCCCGGCATTAGTTACACGGTAATCGTAACCACTCGATTGTGGCAACTTAATAGGTATTATCTGATTGATTGTTGAAGTAGTATAATAGGTAAAATCCAGACCAAGTCTATTTTCATAGAAACTACTTTCCAATCCAAATTCCCATGATTTGGAAAGTTCAGGTTTTAATTCAGAGTTTTTAAGATTATTTGAAACAGCCGAGCCAAGAAATCCCTCGTATTGTCCATCTCTTGACAGAGTTGTGATAAGATTATGTGCACCTGTTCCTTTTCCCACCTGGGCAAAACCGCCCCTAATTTTTAATAATGATATCTGATCTGAAAGTGCCAGAATCTGATTCATCAAAACACTTAGACTGGCTGAAGGATAGAAGTAGCTATTATTTTCAACCGGCAATGTACTCGACCATGAATTTCTTGCTGTTAAAGCCAGATAAACCATATTCCTATAACTAATATTAGCCAGCGAAAGCAATGAATACTCCCTTGAGTTCCAAAATCCTTCTCCTACACTTGTTGCAACAGCTGAATTACCCAAATTATAAAGTCCAGGAACAAGCAACTCGCTCGAACTACCAGTAAGAGACTCACCTGTTGAATTGCTGCGGTTGGCACCTGCACTTACTTCCAGGCTCCAGATATCATCAAAATTTCTGTGATAGGTTAGCAGAATATCGGTATTTGAGACTCTTGTTTCAGATTTTGAACGAGTTAGTCTTGGCAATTCAACTACAGCGCCAAACGGATACATGTCAGTAGTTGTACTCATGGAATAATCATCTCCATGTCTTAGCATTACCGAAAGTTGATTTGTAATGTCATAATTCAGGGCAACGTTTCCAAAGAAGCGGTCTTTGGCTAAACTTGCCTTCACCTCATGTGCTAAAAAATAAGGATTATTATGTCCTGTACGCCAATTGATCTGATTGGTACCTTCTAGGCCAGGCTGCCAGTAATTCTTAAGCTGATCCATATAAACACCCGGCATCATCCATGAAAGAACATAGTTAATTGAAAACGGTCCCCAATGCTGTCTGGGGCGATTATCACTGGTCGTTTTCACATAATTGAAAGAGAAATCCAATCTCATTTTTTTTGATAGCTCAGTATTAAAACTGGCAGCAATACTTCGTCTCTTTAAATCTGTTCCGGGTTGCATACCTATCTGGTTCATATCACCCAGTGAAAACCTGGATGTAATGCCTTTACCCGATGATGATATAGCAATCTGATTATACAGTGTTCTCCCGACTTCAAAAAACTCCTCGTAATTGTTTTTCCCGGACGAAACAAAAGGCAGTTTTTGTGCTTCTCCTTTATTCAAAATACCTGAATCTCCAGCTCTAAAACCATTCTCGGTTGGCGAGAACCACCACTCGACAAGCTTATTGTGATCATACTTTTCTGAAGACCAGGTTTCGTCGCGGGGTGCGGGATTATAATGGCCGGTTACAGGATCATACAA
The DNA here is from genome assembly GCA_947492175.1 of uncultured Draconibacterium sp. Classification (GTDB taxonomy): domain Bacteria; phylum Bacteroidota; class Bacteroidia; order Bacteroidales; family Prolixibacteraceae; genus Draconibacterium. The sequence continues at coordinate 154,523 of CANLMQ010000007.1, forward strand.
CCATCTGGTGTCTCCTTCGCCAACAGCATATTCGTATTGATATGTATTAGGGTAAGTAAGAAGGCTCTCGAACATAAGAGATGAATTATATTCAATCGTAAACGGCCTGTCCTTATTTCCTTTTTTTGTAGTAATCAGCAACACTCCATTTGCTGCATTTGAACCATAAAGGGCGGCCGCCGCTGCACCTTTTAAAACACTCACCGATTCAATATCATTGCTGTTAAAATCAGAGAAACCATTTCCCCAATCAATTCCCCCTGCATAAGATCCTTGCGTATTTACCGGCACTCCGTCAACAACGATCAGAGCCTGGTTTCCACCAATAGATAAAGAGCTTTCGCCTCGTAATACAATTCGGGATGAGCCTCCAATTGTGGCAGCGGTATTAATTTGTAAACCAGCAACTTTTCCCGAAAGCTTAGATGCCAAATCAGGTGATTCTGCTTTCTCAAGGTCTCCTGAACCAACCATTTGTGTAGAGTACCCCAGAGCCTTTTTTTCTCTTTTAATACCCAAAGCAGTTACCACCACTTCTTCCACACCAATCGCATCTGTTTTTAATGTAATATTAATCGTGGTCTTATTTCCAACTTCCACTTTCTGCGTTGTCATTCCTACAAAAGAAAAAGCAAGAATATCATCACCAATTACACCAGTTAATGTATAATTACCATCAATATCAGTAATTGTTCCTTTTGTTGTTCCTTCAACAACCACTGTAACTCCAGGAAGAGGCTCACCACTCTCGTCGATAACATTTCCCTTTATAGTTTTTGGTTGCGACGATTCGCTTTTCGGGAATCCAAATGTTTCACTTTCTTGTAACAAGGCAATTTGTCTTCCCCGTACCTCATATTTTACATCTGTATTCTCAAATAATTTATCAAGAATCTCGAAAATCTTACAGTCTTTTGTTAAGATTGACGTTTTTCGCTCCACGTCAACATTTCCGCTGTAAAAGAATCGAAATTCGCTCTGGTCTTCAATCTCACTTAAAATCTTTTTTACACTTGAATTTTCAATATTCAATGTAAGTTTTGTCGACTGCGAATAACTTTCGGCCGCCAAACTACCAAGCACTGCTATTAGTATAAAGAATACCGTTATTTTCATTTTTAGTAGTAGTTTTATTATCTCCCGGTTACAGGGAAGACATAACCAATTTTTTTTCATAATTTTACATTTTGGTTTAATGCTCTTATTAAATCATTTTTGAAAGAGGGAGAAGGACCAGTTCTGCCTCTTTCTTCTTTAGAATAGTTATTTCCGCTTGGCCTTTTAAGGCCGTCATTTTGTTCTGTTCAGTTTTTATTCATTAACATTGATTGGTTTAGAGTTCTTATAAAATATTCTAATAGTTCTCGTTTTTTCGTTATAAGAATAGTCAATTGGCGAAGTAACTTTTAACAGTTCCAATACTTCCGAAAATGTTTCCATTTCAAGGGTTCCGTTATATTTGATTTTTTTCAGACGTTCATCGTCATCAATTACAATTTTAACATTATACCATCGCTCCAAACGCTTAATTACAGTAGGTAAATACTCGTTATTAAAAATTAGCTTACCCTCTTTCCATGAAGTAAAAACTTCGGTTTCTACCGTCTCTACAATTATATTATCTCCATTAACATTAGCCTGTTCGCCTGGCTTAAGGGTAACCTCTTTTCCTCTTTCCTTTTCTCTAACCAAAACTGAACCTGTAACCAAAGTAGTTTGCAGGCTTTCATCAGCAAATGCCTTTACATTAAAAGAGGTTCCCTTTACTTCCACCTCACCGTAATTTGTTTCCACAATAAAAGCTTTTTGGCTTTTCTCCACTTTAAAAAAAGCTTCACCAATTAACTTTACTTCGCGGTTTTTCGCAAATTTTGAAGGATATGAAAGTATTGAGCCGGCGTTCAACCAAACCAATGAACCATCGGGTAATTCGATGTTTGTTTTTGCTCCGAATGGAACAGATATATTTTGTATTTCTGCAGATCGATTACCAAATAAACTGGAATAATCTTTTAAAGCAGTTGCAACCAGAATTCCCATAATAAAAGCAGCAGCAACGGAAGCAACTTTTAAGTAGAGTTTTCGAGATTTATAGGGCACTGATTGGTGAATCTTCTTTTTAACCGACTTCCAGTTCTGAATTGTTCTAAGGTCCTGTTTATCTATTAAGGAGTGTTCTAGCATTTCCTGTTCTTTGATAAACAATTCTTTATTTTCGTCAGAAAGTTTGATCCAGTTTAATAACTCAGTCTCTTTTCTTTTTGATAGCTTTCCTTTTAGAAAATACTGAGTGTAGTTATGTAATTTATTTTTGTCCATTGCGGCCATTATTTTGTCGCTTTAGTTGTAATACAATTTCATATAATCGATTACCAACCCTATTACTACTTTAATGTTTATTTTTTTATGAAACTTTGGCAACCCCACAAATAAACCCCTACACAACAGAAACTTAACCAAAGTATTTATTTGAAAATATTTTTACCCTTTACTGATAAAAAGAAATAAAAACATATCGGGCGATAGTTTTTCCCGGGCTATTTGAAGACCTTTGGCAAGATGCTTGTCAACCATTGTTGTGGAAATACTCATTTCTTCAGCTATTTCCCTAATTTTCTTTCCTTCCAGCCATTTTAAACGAAAGGCTACCTGACAGCGGTCTGGCATTTCTGCAATCACTTTTTCAAGTTCGACATTTAGCTTTTCTTCCATGGAAACAAAATCATCTTCCATCTCGAAACTTATAAGGTAAAGTTCCTCTGAAATCATCCGTGCAGTGGCTGTACGGAACTTATCTTCAACCACCTTCTTTTTTAATGAATTAAGGCACCTGTTTCTTACTAACGTAAAAAGGAAAGAAGAAAACTGACGTTCGGTATCTATAGTTTCTTTAAGGTTCCAAATTTGAACAAAAACATCCTGCACTAAATCTTCAGCTTCCTGACGATTGTACAAAAAGGTATTTGCGTAACTAATAAGACGAGGAAAATATAGTTGGAATAACCTCTCAAAAGCACGTTCACTACCCTGAGTGAACATATTAACAATATCTTTCTGGTTTTTCCCTTTTATCATTAATCAATAATCTTTGATAAGTTTCCCAACATTATTAAGTATTGCAATACGCTGTATCCTTACAGTCTAACACGAAGTCATGATTTCATCATTGCAAAGTTGTAAGACCAAGAATCTGTCATTATTGAGTGAATATTTTATTTAACATAACAAACTCTTGTAGTATTTTCCTGTTTCCACAATAGCTACTTAAATTAGTTCTCTTCTGAAATTCTAATTTCAACAGGTCCCTCTGAGAAAAAAAGAACATATTAAGACCAAAATAATAAGTTCTCTATTCTTCACTGTTCTGTATATTCTTTCTCTTTTTCGTTTAATAACAATCATTTTGACAATGCTTATCTTTACGTTGCACGGTACAAATAAGTTCATTCCCAGCCTGATAAATTTCATTTAACTGTTAGCTTTTTACCGTAGCATATTTTATCAACAATCGACACAAATTCATTAAATATTAATTGATTGGAAGCGATAAGTGTTCCATTCTTTAGGTATTCTTCTTTCCCATTAAAATCGCAGACATTGCCACCTGCTTGCTTTACAATAAGAATTCCCGCAGCCATATCCCAAGGGCTTAATCCCGACTCATAACGTCCGTCATAGCGCCCACACGCAACATAAGCCAAATCAGTAGCTGCAGAACCACTCTGCCTTAATCCATGAGTATTATATTGGAAATGATTAAATAAATCCATTAATTCGGAATAATTATATAGATAATTATGTGGTCTTCCAGTTGAGATGAGAGCATCTGAAATCCACTCAACTGATGAAACTTGTATTTTTGCACCATTCAAATATGCACCACCGTCTTTCCAACTATAAAATGATTCGTTTCTTGTGATTTCATGGATGACTCCTACGATTATTTCTTGATCTTTTTTTAAGGCCACACTTATAGCATAAGGAGTAGAACCATGTATAAAGTTTGAAGTACCATCTAAAGGATCAATAATCCAGCAATAACCGTTACCGTTCCCCTGATCTATCGTTTTTTCTTCTGTGATGAAGTTTGCACCAGGGATAAGACCTGAAAGTTCTTTTACTAAGAGTCTTTCCGACTCTTTATCCACATACGAGAAAAAGTCATTTACATTTTTTGTTTCTATATCCTGCCGCTGAAAGTTATTACTCTCATTTTTGATATAGCTGGCAACTTCAGAGACAATTTCTCTAACAGTTTCAGTAATTGACTTCAAGTTCTTTCGGTCACTGTTTTTCATCGTCTTATAATGGTCTCATTAGTCTAGAATATCCAAATCTAAATGGCATATCCATCTAGTTTTCAACTTGGTTTTCAATAAAAGTTCCAAGATTCTTGTAATCCTCGTAAAGTATTTTGTACTTCTCTACATTCTCAGGAATTGGATGATATTCCATTTCAATACCCCCTCCCATTTTTTTCTGAGCTTCTGCAATGTTAGAATAAACTCCGGCAGCCACAGCAGCTGCCATTGCAGTGCCCAAAGCACAAGCCTGTTCCGAACGCGCAACTTTAATTGGCATATTCAAAACATCGGCAACAATTTGCATAACAAGTTTCGATTTTTTGGCCACACCTCCCAAAGCAATTACACCATCGATGCGAACACCTTCAGAAATAAAACGATCGTTGATAGCTTTTGAGCCAAAGGCAGTAGCTTCAACCAATGCACGGAAAATACGTGGTGCATCCGAACCAAGATTTAATCCGGCTATTGCACCTTTTAAAGCCTGGTTTGCATCAGGAGTGCGACGACCATTCATCCAGTCAAGTGCTACAATTCCGCTATCTGCAATCGGTATTTTTTCTGCTTCAATACTTAATTTTGCAATTATTTTATCCGAAGTTTCGTCAATTAATTTCTGTTTTGTTGCTTCATCTACCAAATCACTTTCAGCCAAAATATTTTTTAACGGCCATTCCAACAACCGTTTAAACCAGGCATAAATATCACCAAATGCTGATTGACCGGCTTCCAATCCCATCATACCGGGAATAATTGAACCATCAACTTGTCCGCAAATTCCTCTTACTAGTTTACCTCCAACTTCTTCCATCGGAGCAATCAACATATCGCAAGTCGAGGTTCCCATAACTTTTGAGAGGTAATAGGGTTCAATTTCGGCACCTACGGCACCAAGATGCGCATCGAAAGCACCAACGCCAATTACAACATCGGTTGAAAGTCCTAATTTTTCAGCCCATTCAGGTGATAATTTTCCCGCTGAAACATCGCATGTATATGTTTCTTTGTAAAGTCTGTCTTTTAATCCTGCAAGCATCGGATCCAATTCCACCAAAAATTCTTCAGAAGGCAATCCTCCAAAAGCTTCGTGCCACATGGCTTTATGACCGGCAGCACAACGACTGCGTTTTAAGGTTTTTGGATTAGTATCTCCTGTCAGTAAGGCAGGAATCCAGTCGCAATGCTCCACCCACGAGTAGGCAGCACGGTAAACTCCAGCATCTTCGCGAATTATATGTAACAACTTTGCCCAAAACCACTCTGATGAATAGATTCCACCTTCGAATTGGGTGAAATCAACATCCCATTTTTTAGCCAGTTCGTTAATTTGATCAGCTTCTTTAACAGCAGTGTGATCTTTCCACAAAACAAACATGGCATTTGGATTCTCCTCAAAACCAGGAGTCAACGCAAGTGGTGTTCCTTTTTCATCAACTGCAACAGGAGTCGATCCTGTTGTATCAACTGAAATTCCAACTACATTTTCAGCCACACTTTTAGGGCACTGTTTCAAAGCTTCAGTGATGGTATATTCCAGACCTTCCAGATAGTCTTTGGGATGTTGACGAAATTGATTATTTGGCGCGTCGCAATATATTTGCTTTTGCCAACGCGGATAATTAAACACTACACTGGCCATCTCTTCGCCAGTTTCAACATTTACGATTAGCGACCGAACCGAGTCGGAACCATAATCTAAACCGATTGTATATTTTGCCATTATATTATTTTTATTTATTTACAAAATTCTCTATTTGTATTAGTTTACTTCTAAGTAATCTTTTGAAGGTAACTTGGGAAATTTGGCATGCGGCTCTTCCTGATACCAAAATGCTACGGAGGAAACATCGCTTTGCTGAGGCAGATAACGGCCGCCACTTCGCCACCCCAAATCCTGTATTGTTACTTTCAAATCCTTTTCAAAACGAATGGGATCAACAATATGCCAACGATACATTCCAAAACGTTGATTGGCCTTGTAAGTTCCATCGGGTCGTATAACCTGATGCAATCCGGCATAGGCAGTGGAAAATTCCTGGTATTGTCCACCACGATCAAAGTTATATGAACCACAGAAATAATCTTCCAGTCCGGTTCCACAAATAGTTGGAAAGTCCTTGTCTCCATCCATGTAAAACTTAATTTCTCCTTCGCCCCACCAACCGTTATTATTTACCTGCTGAGCCAAATAAGTTCCAACATAGTGACCTTTTCCCTCTATCCCTTCAATTATTGTAATTGGTGTTTTATATGGATTCGGATTAACTCGACGGAATTGAGCATGAAAATACGCAGCATCATCTGGCACTTCCGTTTCACAATAATCGATCTGATAATAAAGACGCATGGCTTTATCATCAATGTTTTCCATGGTAATTTTACACTTCTTGCGAAAAGGCATCTGCCAGTAGCAATTAAAGGCACTACCGGGATTTACACATACTGCCAAGGAATTCAAGTGAGCATACTCACCCCATCCCATTCCGAAAAAATCACCAACAGGACATTCTACGGATGGTTCTTTTTCATCGTCCCAATAAATTCTTAAAACAGAGTTTCTCCATACCCCTGTCGGTGTCATCCAAATATGCTGGATACAACCCGACTCATTTATTTCGGCTAAAGTAAATGTTTGACCAGCTTCGATATTTATAAATGGATTTACTTTCCAGCCCTGACCTAAATCGCGGGCTGCATAACTAGCTGTTCCCTCTTCCAGAGTAGCCATTCCGCCTTTACCTTTTTCTCCATTAAAGTTTTCAGGACTAATAGAACGTGTTTTGGCATCGGATAAACGATACAAATTACTCAAATTTGTATTTAAACCGCTAAATTTCTCTTGTGCATTGATCGTTAGTGTATACAATGCCGTCAAAACAACTATCACCAATAATTTTCTCATGGTTTTATTTTTTTATAATTAAATAGTCTAATCCGAATTTATCGGCCTCTGTATTTGCCGTGTTGGAGCCTTTTACAACAAGTTGCAAGGTATTCCTCCCTTTTCTAATTTTCCCTTCTTTGAAAAGAAGCTCTTTAAGACCTTTTTCGTTGTTGTATAAATCAAGATCTTCAAAGATTAGATCAGCATTGAGCAACACATCGACTATCACATAATTGGGAGCCTCGGTAAATACTGCTTTCAATTGACCTTTTCGTTCTTTTTCTGAATAAAAGTAAACCTCCAATTCATCTCCTTTTTTAATACCCTGCCAGAGCAAATGATTACGGGCACTCCATTCATACGACAGGAACGCCTGAGTGATTACCTCTCCTCCACTGATCGTACTGACTTTAAATCCCTCGCCTTCAAACCGCTCGGGGAACTTTACAGGAATCTGCACTCCCTCAACATTTTCCATCACTTCTGCCCGGGCATCCTTTGTTCCATACCAGAAAGTTGTTGGTGCATAATCCATCTGTATTTTCCCCCAGTGCCAAATCTCCATATCGAACTTCAATGATTTATTAAAGGGAATGCCATCGAGCGAACGCCAGCGACTGTTCACGGTTAAACCCGGACTTCTATTGCCATCACCAGTAGGCTGCGCTAGAAAAGGTGACGAAAAATCAACTACACTGCACCAGGCATATCCGTAGTAATCTTCAGTACCTGTTCCAAAGTTGGACGGAAAGGATTCTCCATCCACGTAAATTTTTTCATCTCCTTCGCCCCACCAGTCATAACTATCATTAAAAAGGGTAAGCACATCGCCCACATATTTTCCTTTTCCGGAAATGGTCACATAGTTCACATCCTGTTTCTCAGCGGTTTCAATATCAGGATAATTTCTCCAGCTGGCATGAAAATAAAGGCTGTTCTCATCCCATTCCCAGGCTTCGTGGTGCATTTCCAGCTTAACCAGTTCCACATCTTCTTTCCCGAAATTATGAATCGTCACCTTCGCTGATTTTTTAAACGGCATAGGAAAAAACAGAGCCAGTTCACCATCCTCGTTAACAGAATTTAGCCATGTTTGGCAAGGTGAAATCTTATAGCCTGTTCCAAACAAGTCTCCTGTAGGAACCCAAACGGTTTGTTGGCCATCAAACTCTATCGTAACCACGGTTGATCGCAGTGCCTGCTCCATATTCTTTGCCTGCAATTTGATCACCATTTTTTTGATTGCCCGATTACCTTCAATGCTTGTTGTAAGAGACTTTCCAGATTGTATTGTTCCACTCATTGAAGCCTTTTTATACTCATCTGTAGAAATCGGATGTTGTGTTAGCTGAGTACTGACATTTGATACCGCTTCTGTGTATTTCCCGCTTTCCCAATCTTCCCTATGATATGTATCAACCAATGTGCCCAATTCATACTGCCGATAATTAATCTGGTAGTACAACACATCATTTATACTTTCATCTGCTTTCTGATAAGTTACTTTACAGTGTTTTGCATAGGGCAAAGGGAAATAGAGGTTATGACCTGAAAACCAACCACCATTCTCCAGAAAAGGTGATGTAGTTTGCGAAAGAGGCTCCCCCACATGCTTATTAGATGAGACTATTTCATCAATTTGACCTTCTATTTGAGGAACAGAACTATTGTCGAAATAGAACCGGATTGTTCCCATTGAAAATTGCTGAGCGTGCCATGTGCTCCAAAAACGAACAATCGCTCCAGGGCCATCAACATCCATAAGAACATGCTCGATGCGTCCTCCAATGGTATCAGTACGAACATACTGACTTGCATCTACATTATCAAACCATCCTTCCTCATCGGGTGCTATGGATTTTCGGGAGTAACTACTGGCCTGCTTCAATTTAAAATTATTCTGAGGGAACTTAGCCAATCCATCCCGGTCAACCATCTCTTTTAATAATGAGTCGATGGACACTCTATTTATGAGACTTGTATTGCAAGCACCGAAAAAAACTAAAAGTGGTAATATCAAAATATTCATCCATTTTAAAGTCATACATCTCTATTTAAAGTCCTATTTCCTGTTAATGAATTTTAAGGATAATACATGATGCTATTCGAAGCTCTCAAGACTGCAGCTCCTCACGTTTCATATATTGATTCATCGATTTCCTATTGAATTAGTAAATAGTCGATTATCAAATCACAGTTTCCAGCATCGTTTTTTTTCGATAGCAACTTCACAACTAATAAATTGCTACGCTCCAGATTTACCGCATCCAATTCAAATATTTGAGGTAGCGTATTATTAAGATTACTGTCCCAGGTGAGGATTTTCCTTCCATTAAGCTCTATCTCGTAGATTCCATTCGCAACAGAAGAACCAAGGGCAATTTGAGTCATACGGCTATGAGCATCCGCATCAAATTCAAAAGTGCGGGTTTCACCCAACTCTCCATTTCGCCACATCATAGCAACGCCCCCTGATACACTATTATCATAAAAGCCATAGGTGTTTTTATCAACTCCGATAATACGCATATTTTCACCTTCCAGCTTACCATCTTCTGCTTCTGCTTTTAAAATATCAAACCGATCAAAAGCTAACTTAGCCTTCGCTCCTTCGTAATCAGCAATACTATTATCTTTGCCGCCTGGAACCATATAATAGAATGTTGTTGGTGCAAAATTAAGTCTGGTTTTGGTCCAGTGCCACATCTCCATATCGAACTTGAGTGATTGGGCAAAAGGCATTGCATCCAGACCTCTGTAACGCATATTCACAGTCATATCGAACTTGAAATTACCTCCTCCAATTGGTTGCGACAGATAGGGGTGATTGAAAGGAGCATATTCACACCAGGCATATCCATAATAATCCTCAGTACCTGTTCCTATAATGGAAGGAAAAGTTTCACCATCCAGGTAAACTTTTTCATCACCTTCACCCCACCAGCTTTTCCAGTGTCCTCCTAAGGATGTATTAAAGAGTGTAATTACATCTCCCACGTATACTCCTTTTCCATTAAGAGTTACAAAGTTCATATCAAAACATCCGCCATAACCAATACGCGCCTTGTTCTCTCCTGTTGAAAGAGCTGTAAACTGTTTCCAACTGGCATGAAAATACATTGAGTTTTGGGTCCAGCGGTATGGATGGGTAGTTATATTACCCGACAAGTGATAATGAACATTTCCAATATTTTCGAATGATATAATACAGTTTTCCCGGTAAGGCATGAGCCAGTAGACCGTCATACTTCCATCCTCTGTCACTTTGGAGTAATATGTGTCTGATGGATGTAACTCATAACCTGTACCAAAGAAATCGCCTATAGGACACCAAATTGTCTGAACACCATCGAATTCACACTTTACGATAATATCGCGCAGTGCTCGTTTCAGATTGGTTCCTTCTATCTTCAAATTTAAACTACTGATTGCCTGCCCTTCCTGATCTAGCTTAACAGATTTCTCATTTCCAATTGGCAGCGACAGATTGAATATTTTCCCATCAACCACAGAAGTCCCGTTTGAACTTAGAACCTTGTTCACTTCCTGAAACAAAACTTTGTTTTGCTCAATCGACTTATCAGAGAAACTTTCGACCCTAGTTCCTTTGGCATATTCCCGAGCATTAATACAATAATATAAAGTTTCATCTTTATTTACCGATCGCATCTCATAAGTCACTTTGCAGCTATTTGCAAATGGAATGGGCAGATAAAGGTTGTGCCCGCGCCTCATATAATTGGTTTGAGGTGACACAGACGAACTCAAAGGCGCGCCGACCACATTTTTACTGATAAAATCAATTAGCTTGGTTTCAATTACCGGTTTCGTGTTACCATCAAGGTAAATGCGCAAAGTTCCTGCACCATGGTTATTACCTGTTATCCAAAATCGAACGATAGAACCAGCCCCCTGCATGTCCATCAATACACTTTCTTCGCGTCCCTCGTTATTTTCTACCCTGATAAACTGGTCGCAATCGGAATTGGCAAACCAGGTAGAATCATTGATGACATTTGAACGACGATCGTAACTACTAAACTGCTTAAAAGTATAATACGGATCTGGGTAACGCGTAAGCGCATCACGGTTAATCATCTCATCCAACAAAGATTGAAAGGTAACTTCCCCCTTCTTGACATCTTTCTTTGATTCTGCTCCAACCGCAGTAGTAACAACACAAAGGAAAAGACCAAAAGTTAATGTTTTACGAAGCATGATGTTTATTTTTTTCATTTCTATCCGTCTAAACAGTGTATGGATAATCATAACCGTAACAACCAATCGATTATCATACACTGACTAATCTAATATTCAAAAACCACGGCAGTATGGCATTTGAATTCAGGCACCACTACCAGTAGTTTACCATCAACCTTATTCATTTTCAATGGTTGCTTTCCCGGAATAGTATATGCCTTTTTGATTTTTTCATCGAAATCAACACTCACAGGCACATTATACAACGGCACTAAATCGTCAATCACCTGAGCTCGTCCCCGCTTTAATGGAGTTCCGTAGGTAAGATGAACTACATATCGATTTGATTGAGGTTGATGCAACAAATTCATTCGTCCACAACTGGGCATTTCCACTTTCACGAAGGGATCGGAAAGCAATTGGTCGAGAGCGTTAAAAAACAATTGACAATGAACTTGTGAACCTTCTTTAGCGTAAATAGTTTCCAAGTCGTGTGCACACCAAACAATGTTTCCTTTTCTGATGACGGCAGGATGAATAGCAGGTGTTGTCTGGTAAGGAACATTATCGTGGGAGGTCCAGTGCTCTACTGTACGATCAAAATACGGCTCATATATTTTTGCTAATATCTCGGCACCTTCCTCCGGTTCTACTCGTATAGCAGGGATCCTATTCAAAAATGGCGATTGAACCAAATTGTTATTTAACTTGTCTGACACCAGAGTATAATCAACTTGATAATTGGACTCTCCTAAATATTTTGCACCGATATCAAACTGCCACTTACCATCTTCAAATGCACCTTTGCCAATGATGAATAACTTTCCACCGTTGTCAACAAATGACTGAATTTGCTTGGTTTCTTGTTCGTTCAACCTAACACCACTATGAAGAATAAGTAAATCTACGGCACTCCAGCCTTTCAGATTATTGGCTACCACAAAGTTTACCTGGTGTTCGAGTAACATTCGGGTAAGATCGTTGTCTTTCCCTGTGAAATTTAACCATACAGCTGTTTTTGCCAGTTGCTTAGCATTAACACAATATTTTTCAATCTTCTCGATGTATGAATAGGCATATCCAATGTTTTCATAGGTTGCTTTCTCTAAGTTTCCTGTCGGGTGCAGTTGATCTCCGAAATTGGCCATTGCTCCAAATGAAAACATATTTGCTGCTTCATACCAGATTGCATTTTTGTGTTTGAAACCGCCAAATTCTCCCCAAGCAGAGTGAAACTTTCCACTCATAGCCACAATGGGCTTACCTGTGTTGGCATAAAATTTTGCACGAACCGGAAACACATCGTAACCTGCCCAGGTAGTAGGCAAATCTTCTAAATCCTGTTTGGTATTATATTGATAGTAAGCTTCCTTTAAAATCCGGGGATCGTTCATTCCCGTAGTCCAGTTGTAATAAATTGTAGCATTGGGTCTGTACTTTTTAATTACATCATTGGTTTGTTGAAAAAACGCGTGCATTTTTTTACAATGATGTGCCCATGCTTCTTTTTCGTTGTTCCAATCTACCCCATTGGCTTCCATATCCTTTTTGCTCCATTCGTTGTAGTTAATACTGCCAACCGGAACAATATCGAACCAAAAACCATCGACCTCGTAGTTCTTTGCTATCTCTTCGGTATGTTTCAGCAAATGTTCCAGATATCCACCTTCCGGCGATAAAGTGGGCCACCCCCAGGGAAATGGCTCTCCGGGTTTGGCATTTGCTTCCATTTCGGCAAACTGGTTCTTTCCGTCTTTCCCGGTAGAAACCCATTCGGGATGTTCATGTGCATCCAATACATTCCATCCAACGGTAACATAAGCCTGAGCGGTCACGCCTATTTCGTGACAGGCTTCTAACTGAGCACCAAACAAATCATATTTCAGATTGGGATGACGTTTGCCAACTTCAGTGTTGTAATAAGTCCACCCATGGTGACCTTTGGCAAAAATGTTTATTGAGTTAACATGGCCAGTTTTAAGTGTATGCTGCCACTCCTCCTTGTTCCAGTCTTCTCCAATATTCTCAAGTTTTTCAGTTGTATGAAAATCCAGGTGCACTTGACGAGTTCCTTCTTTTGGTAATTGACTTTCTTGTGCATTTACTATTGTAAATGCAAGCAAAAATTTGGAAAGAAGGATGAATCGTATCAGGATCATTTTTTTAGAACTCCACATAATTTCTAATTTTAAATTTATTTCTTCCAGTCGTCGGTTACAACATCAAATTCGGCATAGCCAACGACATTGTTCTCACTTGTATTATTTATTGCTTTCAACTTTACAAAACGTGCTTTAGTAGAGCCAAATAACTTTGTTTGCCATATGGGGCTGTTTTTAATGTTGGAAAACTCTCCTTCACTCAACAACTTCCATGAACGTCCGTTTTCTGATCCATAAAACTCATAATTAAAAATGATTCCGTCTGACCAACGACTCTGGTCCGGCAGGTACCTAAATCCTTTAACTGAGTTTACTTCACCGAGATCAACCACCAAATCAACCGGCATTTTTGTTCCTTTCTGATGCCATACGGTCGATGGATCACCATCAAATATTTTATTGACATTTTCATCATTTACGCCAATAACTTTCCATTGCTTTTTGACTATGTCAAATGCTTCTCTACTTACGGGACTTCTTTTATCCGTTAACGGATCCACAGTTATGGCTTTCACTATGGCTTTACGATCCAAAATAAATGGTTCGGTGTAGCTATTTGATTTCTCGTTAGGCTCAGAACCATCCATAGTATAATACACTTTTACTTCTTTTTCAGCCGAGTGTATTATAAGTAATCCCTCCTTATTTCTGGAAATGACTGGTGCTGTTAATATTTTTGGAGCATTATAGATTTCAACATTGGAAATCAACGGTGAGGCTTTGGCACTTTTAATGTTCACCCTCACCTTTGTTGCTGTTGTGGTTGGTAACCGTAATATCCTTTTGTACCCGATGGTCGTTTCTTTAGCCAGAGTCTTCCATTCTCCGTTAACCAAAGCTTCTAATGTAAACTCCTTAACACGCTGCCCCAATCGGATGTACTCCTGGATCAGGAAACGGTTAAATTCAGTAGGCTCTTCAAGATTGATCGTCAGTGATGCTTTCGATACTTGATCATCGGTAGCCCAATAGGTTTCCTTGTCACCATCGGTTACGTTGGCAGCCTCGTATTTTCCAGAGTTTCCTCTTTTGTTATCGGCTTCTGCATCTTTTCCCTCAGCCAGGTCAACGGCAAAATCGGCCTTCAGTGCATTCGAAAGCTTTAATATCTGCTCCTCATCCGTTTCATGAATCAGACCTCTTGGATCAACGGGGAAGTTCATCAGCAAAGTCGCTCCACGTCCTACTGAATGGTAATAAATATCCAACAGATGTGGCAAGGTTTTTACTTTATGATCTTCAGACTGATGATAAAACCATCCTGGACGGATTGAAACATCTACCTCGGCAGGAACCCAATGGGTACCGTCTTCATGCCCGTAACGCAATTGCTGGTAATGAGGCCACCCCGGCCAAACTTCATCTCGACGCAGGGTATTCCAGTTGGTTTCACCAACCCATCCTTCTTCGTTTCCACACCAGCGACATCCCGGACCTGCGTCACTAAATAAAATGGTATTAGGTTGCAATTCGCGTACAATCTTATAGGTATTTTCCCAATCGTAGTATTTTTTACGATCAACATTCCTGGTCTCATTTGCTCCGCCATAGTATCCAGATCCCCCATTCGCACCATCGAACCAAATCTCAAAAATATCACCATAGTTAGTCAGTAATTCTCTTAGTTGATTACGGAAATAATTGATATACTCCGGCTTACCATAATCAGCATGATTCCGGTCCCAGGGAGACAAGTACACGCCAAATTTCAGCCCATATTCTTTACAGGCATCAGAAAGTTCTCTTAACAAATCACCTTTCCCATCACGCCAGGGTGAATTTTTTACTGAGTATTCGGTGTATTTCGAAGGCCACAAACAAAATCCATCGTGGTGTTTGGCCGTAATGATAATTCCTTTCAATCCAGCCTCTTTGCACACTTTGGCCCACTGGCGACAATCCAGGTCGGTTGGATTAAACAGTTCTGGACTTTTATCACCGTACCCCCACTCAATATCGGTAAAAGTATTCATACTAAAATGGACAAATGCGTATTGTTCCATTTCATGCCATTTAAGCTGCGCTTCAGTTGGAACTGGACCTACTGCCAAGGGTGGATCAACCTGCTTGCACGAAGTAATAAATACTATTAATATCACCCAAAGGCCTAATTTCTTGTATTTCATAATTTTAATATCTTCCATTTTTAAAAACTGTACATTTGCTGAGATACCTTTGTGAATTCATCTGTACCCTGTAACCTGAAATCAATCCTCGGACCATTCCATGCCTGGGGCCAGCCTCCGATAATGTTGTTCAGATAGATCAGCTTTACCTCATGCTTCCCTTTTTTTAGGGCAACGGTGGTATTATTTCTCGAGAAGCGTTTCACTTCTCCATCATTATTGATAAGCAACTGACCACCTAAAAAGAACTGATCTACATTAGTCGAGAACTCATAGATTCCATCTTCAGGCATTTCAATATAGCCGGATAATATGTGAGCTGATGGTTCATCAATTTGAGCGCTGGTGTAGGCGCGGTTCAGGTTCACATCACTGGCTGTTTCCGTCCAATCCTTTACCTTCTCCAAATCAGCCACATAAATGAAATCACCTTTGGTATATTTCTCTTTTAAACCTTTCCCTTTAGTTTCCACGTCTACAGCAGGCTTAAATGTCTGTTTATCAACCACGATGGTGCGCACTTTGCTCAATTGACCACTACTTAATACTGAGGCTATTTTTATCTCTGTATTCTCAGAAAAGTTAAAAGGCTGCTCATAAACTGCCGACTCAGCAGTTGGTTCACTACCATCCAGTGTGTAAACCATTTTGACTGGACGTGTTGTTGTAAATTCAACTTTAGCAGAATTAGTAAAAACCACCTTATTACAAGGTCCTTCCGGTAACGGAATGTGGTAGTTGATATCGTGCATATCCATGCGTACATACTGATTGTCCATTCGTCTGGCGAAATCCGTAAAATTTTTATTCTCTTTAGAGGTCCAGTTCACTTCCGCCAATGCAATGATTCTTGGGTAGACACGATATTCAATTAACTCCGGAGTATACATGTATTCAGTCCAGACATTACCTTGAGTACCAAGCACATGTTTAGCCATTTCTGGTTTCAATTGTTCAGGTACTGGCTCATAAGAGTAGGACTCTTCAAGTGTGGTATAACCACCAATAGCCACGGGTTCAACTCTTGAATCCCCCTGATAATGATCGAGGTAACACCAATTACCGGGCGTCATAACCACATCATGACCATGCGTAGCTGCTTCAATCCCTCCTTCTTCGCCTCGCCACGACATGACAGCTGCCGACTCAGCCAGGCCTCCTTCCAGAATTTCATCCCAACCAATCATCTTTTTGCCATGTGCTAAAAGCACTTTTTCAATGCGCTGAACAAAATAGCTTTGCAGCTCATGCTCATCCTTCAGGCCTTCCTCTTTCATTCGGCGCTGACATAACATACAACTTTCCCATCTGGTTTTGGGACACTCATCGCCTCCAATATGGAAATATTCTGAAGGGAAAAGCGCCACTACTTCATCAATGATGTCTTCCAAAAATTCAAAAGTCTCTTCCTTCCCGGCGCAATACACATCAGGTTCAACCCCCCAAATATTTCTTACTTTAAAAGGACCGCCTGTACAAGAGTACTCGGGATATGCGGTTAAAGCCGCCAAGGCATGTCCCGGTAATTCAATCTCCGGAATTACATCAATCATACGGTCTGATGCATAGGCCACAATCTCCTTAACCTCTTGTTGCGTATAAAAACCACCGTATTCATTTCCCTCTCCCTCAATGCGCTTAGAACCGATTTGTGTTAACAATGGATATTTCTTTATCTCGATTCGCCACCCTTGATCCTCGGTCAGATGCCAGTGAAATTTATTCATTTTGAACATCGCCATCATATCAAGATGTTTCTTGATGTCTTCAACAGGCACATAATGACGACATACATCCAAATGTAAACCTCGGTACTTAAAACGGGGTTCATCCTGGATATCTAAGATGGGAATATTCCAATCCACATCTGTTACCAATGTTGAACTTTCCACCTCCGCAGGGAGCAATTGAAGTAAAGTCTGTAAACCATAGAAGATTCCTTTGATGGTACTTCCTGTGATCTCAATACTTTTTGATGTTACTTTCAACTTGTAGGCTTCATCATTTGCTGATTGTTGAGTTTCAATTACCACATTAATGAAATTATCCCGGGGGTTTGTATTCACTACATCCAGCTCATAGCCAGTGGAGGTTTTAAGCTTTTTGGCGAAAAGTGTTATGACCTCAGAAATCTGCTCGCTTTCAGCAACAAAAACAGTTTTGCTATTAAGCGTAAAAACACCTTCACCCTTCACGATACTTGTCGGTCTGGGAGTCACACTAATACCTTTGTTATATGGTTTTTCTACCTTTTCGGCATTACATGCCAATAATACCATCAGCAGGATGGCTATGCTTCCAATTTTTAAATTCATATTGTACTATTTATTTGTATTTATTCTTTTGCAAAAACGGTTAATGTTCGATAGCCATAAATGGCAATTACCACAAAACATATAAACGGTAGAACAAACGAGACATTAACGGCTGGTAACCAACCAATCTCCCCCATATCAATGATGGCTCCCTGTAACGGTGGCATTAAGGCACCCCCCACAATGGCCATCACCAAACCTGCTGCACCTATAGTGGCATCATCCCCTAAGCCATGAAGTGCAATTCCGTAAATGGTTGGGAACATTAATGACATAAAACCGGAAGTAGCCACCAGGCAGTAAAGTCCCAGTTGTCCCTCAATCAATATCACCCCTGTGGTGGTTATCATCCCTCCAATAGCAAAGATTGTCAGCATTTTTCGCGCATTTACATACTTCATCATGGCAGTACTAATAAAACGGCTTATGATAAAAAGTGCCATTGCGGCAATGTTGTAGTTCTGCGCGGTTGCTTTATCGTATCCTAAGTTTTCTGCATATTGAATGATGAACGTCCAGCACATAATCTGTGTTGCAACATAAAATACCTGAGCTATCACCCCTTCACGGTATTTGCGATTTTTAAATAATCTTTTAAAGGAGTCTTTAGCATGAACAGAATGATCCGCATTCTGACGCTCAGGCATCTTAGACACCAGAATAATCACAAACATTACAAGTACGACAAAGCCAAGCATCACATAAGGATCACGGATCACGGCAAGATCATGAGTACGGACTGCTGCCTTTTCTGTTGCATCCATAGTTTCAAAAACCAAATTACCCGAGGCATCACGAACATCAGATTGTAAAGAGGCAAGAATTACCTTTGATGCTATAAACATTCCGAAGATAGAACCAAGAGGATTAAACGATTGAGCGAGATTCAACCGGCGCGTAGCAGTTGACTCATCTCCCATTGAAAGAATATACGGATTTGCAGTGGTTTCCAGAAAAGCCAGCCCAAAAGTCAGGATGTATAATGATCCTAAGAAGAAACCAAACATTTCAAATCGTGCAGCCGGATAAAATAATAATGCACCAGTTGCATATAATAACAAACCAAGTAAAACTCCTTTCTTATAGGTATAACGTTTTACAAACAAAGCTGCAGGAATGGCCATGGTTCCATATCCTCCATAAAACGCAAATTGAATTAAAGAGGCTTTAGCATTGGTAATTTCCATTACTGTTTTAAATGCCGCCACCATTGGATTGGTGATATCATTGGCAAATCCCCACAACGAAAACAGGCAGGTGATCATGATAAAAGGTACCAGCAACTCCTTGGATACTACTTTTTCTTTTTTATTCATAAACGATTGTTTTAAAAGGACTATTTCTAAAAGATATTTTCTAATGCATCTATTGAAACTCCCAATATTTTATTACTGATTTGATTTAGGGCTTCTTTAGATCCCTGTAAATGATAGGTTGTTTGAATATGTGTATAAGATTCACCTGATTTTAGGGCCAGAGCTGGTGAAGAAGTTTCCAGTTCGTAAAACGGTCCCATTTGGGAGCCATCATCAAGTGGTCCATCATTGTAAGAATTTAAAGCGTCTCCTTTGTAAGGATTTTCCTGTAGTTCCCAGGCAGAATTCACATAATCAGTATTCCCTTCGGGGAGTTTACACTCCAAAATTGTTAATGCTCCATTTTTTGCATCATAACTCCCCATAATACCAGTAGAACGTAAAGGTGGTACTCCAATTTTTCCGCGACTTTTACCATCGGCCTTAAAGAACACTTTGTTTCCCTGTACCTTAAGTCTGTTATCTGACACTTTCCCAAAATAATCATCATTCACTTCAGGACCAAGAAGCTTCGCATCTCCCGATTTTATTGGGATTACAACAGTAACCTCGGGCGAAGGAATTAGCATTCCTAACATCCAGATTGAAAGCAAGCCTGTTTCTTTTTTCCAAGCTTGCTCACCGTTGTTTCTAATTGTATTTGAAGATTTGTAGGCAACTACAGATATATTGGCCGCTGAAATACCAAGGTCTCTTTCTACCTGCTCATTTGAGAGTAACTGAACCTTACGCGTAACCATTAATTCGAAATTAGTTCCCGAGTAGTTGGTTAAATGCATCACCTTTTTAAATTGAACAGCGTTCTCATCCTGTGAAATCAAACCAAATGGTTTTGTATCAATTTCTTCAGGTACGAACCAATTCTCAAATACGAAATCTTTATCCTTATCAAAATAGACTGAAAACTGTCCTCCTTCCGGTCCAATCCAAAACCGCTCCTCGCCGCCAAATGGATTAAAATGTTCCACAAACTTTTGTTGCTTTATCAGATCGTAGTTGATCCATCCAAAACTAAAACCATCATCTCCATTGCAAGTTGAGGTCATTACTCTTCCCTGGTACTCAGGCAAAATAAGAATGGAAGCATCTCCATTTTTCAATTCAACTGGGTTTGAATATTTTCTTAGAAACTCTTTATCAAAAAGATATGTTCCCGCCTTAGTTTTAGGCATTGCACTTTTTTTAGCATTAGGCTTAGTATTACAACTAACAAGTGTACTTACAATTAATAGACTTGTTAATATCAAATAGGTAAAACGTCTCATTTTTAGATTCTATTCATTGGTTTATAATTTTAGTTTTATTGGTAACTTGAAGAGTTCACCTCGTGAACAATCATCCTGATGGATAGTAATTTTGGCTAATTTTAAATCACTTCCGGGTATATTTCAAATTACCAAAATGTCTTTTCTAACTATTTAATCCATTTCAATGGTGCAATACTTACCGACTGATGATTTAAATAATGCTGATCTTCAGGACCGCATGATGTAATATACTCCTGCCCTTTATACGTGAATATTTCGGCTGCATGGCCAAATAAAGTGACAATGGTATTGTTCTCATAATCAAAATGATCCGGATCATCTGAAACAACCACCAAGGTTTCAGCATATCTTCGGTGCGCATAAGTAAAAAAGAGATACCACTTATCCTCTCTCTGAACAACAAACGGAGACTCAATAAGCGTTGCCCAGGTACAATCATTAATGCCCAGAATGGTTTGAGGTTCTTCGAACGTTTTAAAGTCTGTTGTTTTAATCCTCAATACTTGTGACTGTTTTACACCTTTATTACCGGTACTTACCACATGTATCCAGTATTTCCCATCAGTACCTTTCATAATATGAGGATCGCGGGTACCGATCCATAAATTATCGGGTAATATATAACCTTCCTGAGGAGTCCAGTTATATAAATCATCAGACCAGTATACCTGTAAACGACGCTGCTCGTGCCAAACTTCAACTACCATTACATAGCGCTGACTCTCTTCGTGCCACACAACATAAGGAGCTCCGACGTACTCCGATCCATTACTCTCATCAATGGCAAATTCCTCACGTTTCCAGTCCATTACTGATCCAGTAGTAGTACAATGTCCTAAATAAGGATGATAACGATAAAGTTCTTTTCCCTCTGGCGGGTAAGGGTTATTAATACCAAACCAATGTAACGTCCCCTCTTTATCTTCTATAAAACAGTGGTCATTGGTAAACCACTTTGACTCATCAGTTATAAAATCGGGTTTTGCATCAATCATTTTACGGCTTTCGCCTGCCAAAACCGGAATCGCCGGTTCTGTCGCCTGCTCATCTAATGGGTTTGAAGAATCACAAGAAATAGCGGTATAAGCCGCCAACAACATTATTAATAACTTATTCATATGCAAATTTTTATATATTTCAAATAATTAGTTCCACTCCAGTTTAGCGATATACACCCCTTTTTTGTCCCAGCCGGTATTTGATATATACCATTCATTGTCTGACACTTTTATTACTTCTGAAGCATGAGTCGCTAATTCACAAACAAAATTCTCGATAGGGAATTCATCTGGTGTTTCTGACCAGTAAACGTGTGTTTGATTGTACTCTGTCATTGCCCTGCAGATAAACAAGTAGAACAAACCATCTTTCTTTACAACAAAAGGACTTTCTGCATCACCTCCCCAATCACATTCAAATGATTGCGTATGAACAATTTTTGGACCGCTCCAATGCTGCAAATCAGGACTCGTCCTCACTGCTACACAGGATCGTAAGTCAACTTCATCGAAAGTTCGGGTATAGTAGTAGTAATAAATATTTTCATCTTTTAGAATGTAAGAGTCCCGGGCATGTCCTGGATCAGAAAACAAAGGATTTAAAGGATAACGTTCCCAGTTAAACATATCTTTAGAGTCAGCTCTGCATAGCTGTCCCCAGCTAGCATAGTTAGGAGCATTAGTCTGGCGGTTGCCAATATTATAGAACATGTGCCAGGTATCACTATCAGTTTCGTGAAACACATGCGGAGCCCATAACACCCGTTCAACTCCCGGTTTTGTTTCAAGTGCATAATCATGATCATCCCATTTACCCTGATCAAACATTTTTGCAGAGATATGGAAAAAGCGTGTTTCTCCTGTCCATGGATTGATTGGTTTATGACCGATAATCCCATACCCATGCCATTTGCCGTCAGCTCCTTTTACAAAACAATGGTCATTAGTGTACCAGGTTGTATCAATATCCGAGCGTGTGTCATTGGGATTAAATATATGTTTCCATTCCCCTGTAATTACAGGCTTTTGTACCCTTATTGTCTCTACTGCCTCAGTTTTATTTTTGACTGAATCACAACTAGTAAACAAAAAGCCTACTAATAAGGAAAGTGTAATAAAAAGTTTCATATCCTATTAATTAATTGTTATTTCCAACTCCTGTTTCGCGGTAAGTTCAATGGCTTCAAACATGATACTTACTTTATCTCCCGATACTGTAAACTTAGATTTTAGCTCCTTACCATCCAGATTTACTGTTACATTGCTTATATCACTTTTTAAAAGTGAAACCAGCGTAAACTCCTGAACATTTAGAGTTCCATAGTTCTGGAATAATAAACAGGCCTGTTTTTTTTCATCAAACCTTTGAGTATAACTTCCCCATCCTTCCGAGGCAATAAAAGCAGACTTAAAATTATTGGAGCTTATTTTAGGAGCAAAACCAATTACTCCTCCAGGCCCATTATATGTAAAGCCCGATGCGGACACAAAGGGAGCATAACCACTCATGGCGCGGGTATAATGATTACCGTATTCAATTTCATTATACGGATTACGACGTTCACCAGAATACCTTTTATTTACCGCTTGAATTACATTTGTAGCCTCATCAATGAGTCCTTCGGAAATTAAGGTTGCAGCAAGTTGATGTTCCTGTCCTGTCCAAATCTCACTGAAATAGCCAATAACCAGTTTTTCCCACTCGTTTTCAATTATACCAGGAGCAATATCTGTCCCTCCTTTAGGGAAAGTACACATAATCACTCCTGCTTCATCGTCATCGGCATACCACCTCTTAATAGGAATGGATGCGGTATCTAAATAAGCACCATAATTTTCAACAAAATTGTATTTCATAATTGATCGCAATGCAGTCTGAATCTGATCTTCAGGAACTATTGGATCTAAGCCTGTTTGAGCAGCCCAGTATTGGCCAAGTAACTGATCAGTATGACAACCAACGTTGGTATTGGGAGCTTCCGGATGCTCGCGATCTGTTAACTGAATAAAGTATTCGCCATTAAATAACTGGTCAGCTATATTATTATAAGCTAGTTGAGCTATTTCACGGCAGGTTCTTTCAAATTTGCGGTCGTCCATCTGTTTTGCCATCTCAGCACCTGCTCTCAATGAAGCTGCGTACAATCCACTTATCCAGCTTATTTTCCCATACCATGTTCTATCGAGTGTATTGTACTGTTTACCTTCCAAAATTCCATCAGGTTTTCCTGTTTTAGCCTTATCCTGATCAATCATTACCTGAATGGCTTTTTTTATTTTGTCCCAGTTGTTACTCAGGAAGCTATCATCCGGAGCCATTAAGTGTTCGCGGTAGATACGCATAATGGTACCTGCATGGCCGTCAATGGCAAAACCACGTCCATCGTGCCTTCCCATACCACTGAATTCTCCTCTGTACTTAACTAAGCCATCATTATAAGATAAACCCAGATCAATCTGTTCTCGTAATTGTCGCGCCAAACCGGGAAATACCCTCCCCAAAGCTTGCTCATAATGAAACACATGGGTACAGGTTCCTTCTCCCAGGTATACTCCTTCGTAGGTATAGAAACGTCCCTCATTTTCCGGATCATTAGTGATATCGTCAAAACGAACGGAAGCCGTAGTTGCCAAAGTACTCACATTGACAAATGTTCGGTCAAGAAACCATTTAGGCAATGAAGAGTCATACCAGGTTTTATTCCACTGTTTAGTTGTTTCCAACAACCATCTGTTTTGAGCAACATAATTACAAACGTCTGCTGCATCGGTAAATTTTGAAGAATAATAGTGACGTAAATTTTCTATGTTTTTCCAATGGTGGGCTTTATCCCACAAATGGATATTGGGGAAGTACCAGCTAAGCAAATAGGTAAATGTCTTACTTTCCCCTTTCTTCAAGCTTGCTTTTCCCGACACTGCTCCTA
Organism: uncultured Draconibacterium sp.; assembly: GCA_947492175.1. Taxonomy (GTDB): domain Bacteria; phylum Bacteroidota; class Bacteroidia; order Bacteroidales; family Prolixibacteraceae; genus Draconibacterium. The sequence continues at coordinate 179,023 of CANLMQ010000007.1, forward strand.
CTAATTTTTCTCCCAGTGCAATCTGTTCGTTAGAAGTATTGGGAACTCCATTATATACATTTATTCCCTTTGGGTGCTCTGCACTTGCAAAGGCCTGACCTTCATCAAGCAAAGTTAAACTCATGCTGCCCCAGTCGGCCAATTCCTCTTTGTATTTATCACTAATCGTGCAAATAAGCTGGGCACTGTTATCAACAATTAGGGCTTTATTTTCATGCACATCATCTTTTTCCCTCCCAGATTGAAAGCCGGCCATGTTTTGCAACCATCCTGACAGCTCAATCTCTAACTCTTCCGCTGAGTTATTTGTAACGGTATACTGCAATACGGTTAATGGTAACCCTGAATTTTCAGCATCACAGGGAATAAAGGGAGAGTAGGCCTCTAAGTGCACTGAAACCGGCAATGTGGGATCTGAATAAGAGACTTTTCCAATTGGATACTGACCATCGAAGGTAATCTCTGAGAAACCATTCCGGTTCAGTGGTCTAACATGCACCCGATCTCCTTCTTTAATGGTTAGACCAAAACCTTGCTCAAACTTTTTTTCTTGAGTCAGAGGATCTAAGTAATATCGATCGCCTGGACCTCCTGGATCAATTTCAGCAATATTAAAAACATCCCAATACCAGAGTTGTCCGTCTCCTCCCAGATAAACTTGTCCAGCACAAATACCACCAACTGGCATACCAACGTATTTAAGATTTTGGGATCCAATTGACCAAACTGAACTAACAATGATCAACAATAACACTATAACGGATATTCTCTTCATCTTATTAAAATTATTTGTTTTCTGAGAAATAATATGCCTGCCCGGCTTTCGCGATCAGACGGGGAACACGCATGATTGTAATTCGCTTATGTGTGATCCGCCATTTGGCGGATTCTCATGCTCGTTTCATTCGTCAAATTGTCTTTTTTGTTTAATCCTTTTCAGGGTATAGATTATGTCCCTTTGCTGCTCCTCCTCACAAATTTATATCCTCAGGTAGCTTTCAACCTTTATATTTTTATTTTCAGCAGTACCAACAGAAGTTTCTCATCTCACTTCTATTTTTAAGGTGTATGCGTAATCAGGTAATTCCCATGCAGGATCAAAAGCAGGTAATTTCACAAGAATTCCATTCCCCTTCTTTGTCCATTCAAGTTCTTTGTTTACCCCTAACAGTTTTATTTCCGAACCTTTTTTAGGATTGATATTTTTTATCAAGACTGACTTTCCAGGCCATTTAGGAAGAATAGCGTAAACAGCATTTTCTTTTGTTGTAAAGAAAACTTCTTTAACTGCTTTCCCAGGTATTGGATCGACAGTTTGTTTTAATATATAATCACCTTCAATATAAGCTTTTCCTTCTTTAAAATTAAATTCACGGCTTCCATCAGACCACTGGTATGGCTGTTTCCACTTTTTAGTTCCATAAATTGCTTCACCATTTACGTCAAGCCAGGATCCCATTTGCAACAAACGTTCTTGCATGATAACAGGTATTTTACCATCGGCAGATGGACCAACATTCAGACATAAATTACCACCATTTGCCACTATATCGCAAAGCATTAGAATTAAAGCTTTTGGAGAATTATAATCTTCAATATCTTCATCCCGGTTATAACCAAACGAAAGTCCCATTCCCCTTATTTCTTCCCAAGGTCTTTCGCCCTCAACGGCATGGGCATCATATTCTGTTGTATAGTAACCGCCATGATTGAAACGACTTCCTTTAAACCAACGATCATTAATTACCAATTCGTCGTTACACGGAGACTCATTAAATAACCAGGTAAGTAATTCCCCACTATGCCAGTAGCTATCTTCATCGTTCCATTCTCCATCAGCATAAATAAGATCAGGCGCATAGCGGTTTACCAAGTCTTTGAACTGCGGATGATAATGATCTGTAATAAATTTCTCGCTACGCTCCTGGTACCATGGATGATACCATTCATACAGGCTGTAATATAACCCGGCTTTTAATCCTGCAGCACGCATGGCTTCCATATATGGCTCAACCAGGTCCTGTCTTGGACCGGTTTCGACAGCATTCCATGGGAAAAAACGTGCATTTTGAGCTTCTTTGTTTGGCCAAAGTGTAAATCCATCGTGATGTTTTGAAGTAAGGATTATATATTTAGCTCCCGAACGTTTAAATAATTCTGCCCATTCAACCGGGTCATATAGTTCGGCTTTAAACATTTTTGCAAAATCATAATAACTCGATTCTTCTCCATAAGTTTTCTTTTGAAAATCAGGAATTGCATTTGCCTGAGGATTATTATTTCCAAAAATACTGTTAGAATACCACCAACGCTGGTACCATTCCGTGTAAGTTCCTGCCGGCGACCACGCTGGCACTGAGTAAGGACCCCAGTGAATAAAAATACCAAATTTTGCATCGCCAAACCAAGCGGGAACCGGACGGGCATCAATCTTTTCCCAAATCCTGGAATTCTCCTCATTGGCAGTTCCAGTATCCCACTCTCTTTTTACTTCTTGTGCATTTAATAAATAACAACTACTAATTAGTACAATTAATATCATTAAACTCTTTTTCATTTCATTATAATTTAAAATATTCAACGGTATTCGATGTAACTCGCTTATGAGGGCTTTCTTGTTTGCAATGCTTTTATTTGCTTGTTTCATATCTCTAAATGTAATTAATTTCTATTTTCAATTTTTAATTATACTTTTCCACTAGCCTCATGATACCTCCCTGTAATTGAATTTAAAAAATCCGCTTTTAAGCTTATTTTTAATAAAGTTTTGGTTGGGCTTCTCATTTGGGTTTTAATCTTATTTCATCCTTGAATTAGTCTTTTCTTAAGTAATCTAGGATCGCCTTTTTTTTAAATTCTCCATTTTCTTTTATCCTTATATATTTTACCATTTCTTGTAGGATATGTTTCATCGATAATTAATCGCATGGAGGATAGTTCAATTGCTCGCATATCTAAAGGGTTCTTATTTTCAATTTTATACATGCTTTAATTGTTTGGGTATTATAAAAGTAAAAGGGCCGTTATGGATTGTGCTGTTTTTATCTGATTTTGTAACATCTAATGTATATTTAATTTCAGGAAAATTTTAATAAGCTTTTAATAGCCTAACTGATTTTCGAAGGTTATCCTTAATTCAAATATTTTGTGTAAAATTAGCCCCGCTATTGATAGCGGAGCTAAAAACCTTTGTAAAAGGTTTAATTCAAATCTAAACGTATATTAATTAACCTAAATGTATTTTATCTACCAACCTGAATTTTGCTCCAAGTTTGGATTTAACTGGATTTGATTTAATGGTATTGGGAAGAGATAATGCTTCTGCTCAAACTTTCTGTTTGCCTTATCATCAGCAATTACAAAACCGTCTGAATCAACCTGAATATCTACACCAACAACAATTCCATCGTTAGGTGGTATTGTTGGCCATTCAGTTCCTACAAATTTTACTCCCAACAAAGCTACAGGTAATTCAGTCTCCGCCGACTTCCATCGTCTCAAGTCTGAATGACGGAATCCTTCATAAGCTAACTCAATGGTACGCTCACGTCGGATTTCGGCTTGCATATTCAACCCATTAGCTGCTACAAATGCATTGGTTAAATCAGGCATTCCTGCACGATCCCTAAGTTTATTAATTGTTGCATCTAAGTCGGCATCTGAAATAGCGTCGTCCTTCTCATAAAGCGCTTCCGCCAAATTTAACAGCACTTCTCCAAATCGATATTCCATGTAGTCGTAGTACGAATTACCCTGAGCGGCACTTTTGGTACCTGACTGAAACTTAAATGCCTGGTAACCACTCTTTGTAGGTCCGTTAGTACCACCTCCAATATGAACTTCATAAATTCTGGGAGCTTCATTCCATATTACAGGTATTCCTGGAACTTTAAATGTCTGACTCATCCGAGGATCTCTATCCTCAAATTCAGAGGCTCTTGTGTCGTAACCTTTAAACAGGTTATTATTTCCATTGTCTATTGGCAATCCATTCGTACATAAATACATATCTGCCAACTTCTTGGTAGGAGAATTAAAATGTGTTTCAACCCATCTTGCTGCATTGTGATGTATATTTAAAACCTCACTATACTTACGGGCCAATATGGACTCCTTACTGCCCTGCCCACCTTCAATAAACAAATTGTAATAGCTTGCAGCTGGACCATCTGGGTGTTTATACAACTCATACTCTCCTAGACTAATCAATTGTCTTGATGCCTCAATACATTTTGCTAAATAAGAGTCAGCACTGCCTGTTCCATGAAATTTAGACCAAGTTCCTTCGAAAAGAGCCACCCGAGAAAGAAGCGCAAGAGCCGCTCCTTTTGTAATTCTGCCTTTTTCTTTATCTGTCAATTCACTTTCTTTAGGCAATCTCGACACTGCCCAATCCAAGTCCTCAAAAATGTAAGCTACAACTTCTGCACGTGGTATTCGAGGGGCAAAAAGCTCTTCTGAATCAATATCCAGTACTGTTTTAATCAAAGGCACATCACCAAAACTGGATAGTAAGTCGAAATAGGCCCGAGCCCTGAAGAAACGAGCTTCTGCGGCATATCTGGCTGTTTGTTCCTGAATATCAGCTGCCTCTTCGTAATTTTTAGTCACCCTAGTAGTTGCCCTAATCATTGCATAACTATTATTCCATGTTCCTGATTCAGATGGAGCAATATAGGTTCCAGCGCTTACATTATTAGAAACATTTCCAACCGTAATATCCGAATTCTGATCCTTTCCTCCATTGGAAGCACTCCCTAATGAATGATAAAACTCGGTAGTGGCCTTTTCAAAATCTTCCTTTGATTTCCAGAAACTGGGATCGGATACCGTATCCAGCGGTGCTAAATTCAAATCTTCATTACATCCGTTAAATAAGAACGCTGTTAAAAATAATACGATTATAAATATATTCTTTCTCATCTTGCATTATTTAAAATGTTAAACTTAATCCAAATGCATACTTCTTCATGAACGGATAAGCATTGGCTCCTCCTTTGGTATTTTCTGCATCATAACCTCCATCAACATGATCGAAGGTCAATAAATCTTCTCCACTGAAGTATACACGCAGGTTATCAACACCTACTTTATCTGTTAAATGTTTTGGAATAGTGTATCCAACAGTAATGTTCTTCAATCTCAAATAAGAAGCATCTATCTTATTTAATTCTGACGGTTGGTAATTCCAATATCTGATATCACCGTGCGTTAATCTTGGATATTGTGCATCGGGATTTTCGGGAGTCCAAGTATTTCCATAGAAACGCTGTAATGGAGTTCTCCATGGCCACACCCAAGGAAATCTAAAATCACCACTGTGAAACACAGTTCGCTTTCCAACACCCTGCAAGAAGGCTGAGAAATCAAAGTTTTTGTATTTTGCAGAAAGATTTAAGGTGTAATTATAACGGGATGCATTCGTTCCTAAGTCAACAATATCTGCATCTTTACCATCAGCATCTACTGCTGAAATTTTTCCATCTCCGTTAAGATCTTTAAAACGCACATCACCAATTCCAATATCTCCGGGAACACCCTCCAGTTGTTTGTAAGCATCTAACTCCTCTTGATTCTGTATCATGCCATCAAACGGCAGTCCGAAGTAAGTACCAGCGGCATAGCCCTGACGATTTCTTTGACCATATGCCGCTAAATCGATGCCATCCAGATTTGTCAATTCATTTGAGTTATCATCAAGTGTAGCAAGTATTGAGTAAGAGAAATCACCTTTGTTCTCTTTCCAACCTAAAGACAATTCAAATCCTTTTGTTTCCAGTGAACCAATATTTAATGCTGGAGGGCTACCTCCCAGGACAGATGGCAGATTAACTCCCAATAGCATATCTTTATTCTTCTTTTTGTATACATCAAAGCTACCAAATAGCCTTGCATTCAATATAGCAAAGTCAATTCCAACATTGGTAGTTGTCACATTTTCCCATGTCCTGGTGTTAGTTACCATTCCTCTTTCCCATGCTCCAGGAGCTCGTTCGGTATTACCAAAAGGATATTGTCCGCCAATGTTAATAAGCGCGATGTAGTCGTAAAAATTTTGATTGTCCTCATTGAAATCCTGATTTCCACTTGTTCCTCGGGATAATCGAACTTTTAGGTTATCAAATAAACCCAAGTTCTTTATAAAAGTCTCTTCCGAGGCTCTCCATGATAAAGCACCTCCTCCAAAGTTTCCCCAACGAACATCTTCGTGGAATATCGAGGAGCCGTCACGACGATAATTAAATTCAACATTGTACTTTGAGTTAAATGAGTAAGCCATCCTTGCAAACATTGATGAGATAGCCCAATGATAGGCACTTTGATCATTAAATTGCTTATCACTATCACCCATGTTTAAAGTCCAGATTTCAGTCTGCGTATAATCTTCCCGCCATGCTGAAACAAAATCTTTCTTCGTTTTTTCGTGTGAGCCACCTATCATAATACTCAACATATGCTTATCTGAAAACTGCTTACGGTAATCTAGATAACCTGTGAAGTTCTTGTAATCTGCCTGATTTCTATCCACTGCTGCATAATTTGTTCTCCTGGACCAACCGACATTTTGTCCCTCCCACGCTAATTGAGGAAGTTTATTTGCATAGCTATCTGTATTTATAAATCCTTTATTATAACCGAACTGGGCATTTGCTTTTAATCCATCAATAATATCATATATTAAAGTGACATTTGATGTCAGATTATGTAATTGCTCAGTATGTTTCCCTGCATCTTTATCTGCCAATTGTCTAGGGTTTTGGAATCCCCATTGTGTAAGATAGTCTCCATTTTTATTGTAAATTGGGAGCCAGTGAAAACGATCAACAACATGGTGTACAATTGTTTCGGACCCCCATACTGGTTGAACCGTTTCTTTATTCTCATAGCTCATTTTGGTTTCAAGTCTTAACTTTTTTGTTATTTCAAAACCGTAGTTCAACCTTATGTTTATACGATCTGAAGAATCATAAGCATCTTTTAGAATACCATCCACAGTAGTATAACCAACAGAAACAGCATAATCAGATCTTTCACCTCCGCCAGTAATACTAAGACTATGGTTTTGTTGGCTCCCATAATCCTCGTAGAGTGCCTTATTCCAATCTGGCATATAGAACCATAAACGGTTTGGATCATTTTCGCCCCATCTTGCTTCAGGTTCCGTAATTCCATCCAGAATTTTCTGGTACCTGACTGGATCTGCCCAATCGCTTGTATTACCGACTGCTTCATTTGCAGCGATATCCATATCTGCGAACTGTTGCATGTTAACCAGATCTATGAAATTAGATGGTTTATTTAAAGAGTAACCACCGTTATAATTGACCTTTAGTTCTTGATTTTTCTGACCTGTTTTCGTTGTAATCAAAACTACACCACCAGCTGCCCGCGCACCATAAATGGCTGCAGAAGCATCTTTCAATACTGTTGTCGATTTTATATCACTGGGATTCAAATTATTAATATCCCCCTCAACGCCATCAATTAAAACTAAAGGAGCATTACCTCCACCAGATAAAGAAGAAATTCCCCTTACCTGTAGTGAAAAATTCTCCTTTCCTGGCTGACCACTGCTACGGTTGATCGTTAAACCGGGAATTAACCCTTGTAAACCAGCAACCGTATTTGTAATAGGCCTTGACTCAAGCATTTCTCCTGAAATTTGGGCTACAGCGCCAGTTGTTGTTTTTATCGTTTTTGTTCCATACCCAATAGCAACAACCTCCTCAATGCCAATGGCATCAACCTGCATTGTAACATCAATCTGTGTTTGGCTGCCCACTACAATTTCTTGTGTAAGCATTCCCACAAACGAAAAAACAAGCGTGTTTTCAACGCTAATATCCGAGAGGCTGAATTCTCCTTCAGGATTAGTTACTGTTCCATTGGTAGTCCCCTTCACAACAACAGTTACCCCTGGTAGAGGCAATCCCTGGTTATCAGTAATTTTACCTGTAACTCCTTTTTGCTGGGCTACATCTTCCAAAAGCTCTTCCTGCTCATCATTGGAAGAAACAGCAACCTCAGTTTCTTTTAAGACTTCGAACACTTGCATGTCTTCGAGACCAGGATCCGATTTAGCAGCTTGTGAATCATTGTTGGCCGAAACAGGAACAAAACTAGCCATAAACAAAATGACAGTTAGTTTTGTTGTTAGTAACAACTTTTTAATCCACCTACCATGCAGGAAGGTGTTTAATTCCTTTTTTTTCATAAATTTGAATTGTTTTGATAAATTAATATGAGGTGTTAGCGCACCTAAAAAATTGAAACACAATTAACCGGTTAGTGTTCCAGCACTTTCCGGTTTTATTTTTCTATCTATCTTTTCTCCATATAATTCCTCCTATTTGTTTAGTTCTGATTGATTAGTAGCACTCTTCAGTATTTAAATTCATTTTTTCATCATATTAAAATTATTTATCTATTAGCCATCGTATGGAACTCACAGATATTACAATTATCCTCCTGGATGTAAATGTTTACATATTTCTTCCATCAAGTTCATAATTATGATTTTCGGGCAATTAGATGAACTGGTTTTACTACATGCTGTATTACGTAATTGTCTTGCTGCTCCATACTCTCCATAAGAATTGACACAGCTTCCGAAGCCATCTCTTGCAGCGGCTGTTCTACAACGGTTATTGGCGGATAAGACATTCGAAAAGCTGAATCATCATCAAAACTAACCACGGATATATCCTGAGGAATTCTTACTCTATTTGCAATTAACTCCTGCACACCCAGTAATCCCAGGCTGTTTGTAGCAAAAATTATGGCTCTCGGAACATTTTCATTATTGAGTAAAAACTGAATTACGTCTTTCATTTGAGATGCAGGATCATCATAAGACACAAACTGAATAAAGTTGCGGTACAATTTCAAACCATTTTCCCGTAAAGTAATTTTGAATCCTTCTATTCTTTCCTTTATATTACTCGTTCCATTTTCATATGCTATCAATGCAATTTTGTCATATTCTTTTTCAACAAAATATTTGACAGCTAGTCTCACTCCAGTGCTATTCTCAACCCCAACATAGTTTGTTTTTATTCTTTTAAAATACCTATCAATTAAAACAAATGGAATATTTTGTTTTTTCAGCCATACAATACTTTCAGAACTATTAGGACCTGGCGCAATTATTAATCCATCAATATTTTTTTGTACAAAAAGTCTAATAATCTTATTTGTTTTTTCAGCATTTTCATCTGAACTACCCACAATTAACTGATAACCTTCTTTTGCAACTTCATCTTCTACAAATCGAGCAATCTTTGCAAAAAACGGATTTGAAATGTCCCCCACTATTAAACCAATAACATTAGTTTTACCTTTTCGGAGGTTTTTTGCAAAATAATTTGGCTTATAGTTTAGCTCCTCAGCAAGCTTCAAAACCTTAGCAGCCATCTCTTCACTTACTCTATTCTCTTTTGCTTTACCATTCAATACAAATGAAACCAACGTAGTGGAAACCCCTAATTGCTTTGCAATATCTTTAATGCTAACTCTTTTCATTTCTAATTACCAGTTTAAGACCTTAGCTAAATGTTAGAACAAATATAATCACTGCACAAACATTAAAAACATGTTATACAACATATCCTTCCATATGTCATTCATTACCTGCACTTTAGCAGCGCTTAAATGTTTTAGCTAAAATACGATAAACTAATCAGACTATTTATTAATCACATTATAAAATTTATCATCATTTAACATTGCATCTATGATTCCAAACAAAACGTCTATCCCTGTTCAATTACAGGTAACTAAATGAACTGCAATAAATTATCTATTGCACCTTTTGAAAAATATAACTTTATTTTCTTATTGATGACAAATGGTGTAAGTTATAAACTTGCAGAATCTTAAAAATGATATACAACAAATTTCTAAATATTAAGATTTCATGCAAACAACCTTTTAAGAACTTACTGAATATCATATATTAACAAAATGACATTAAAGAAATTTTATTTACTTTAGCCTCCCTTATTGGAATTCTGTCTATATTCTGTTGGCGTTATTCCAAATTGCTTTTTAAAACATTCCCTAAAATATTTGGGAGATACAAATCCCACCTCATAAGTGATTTCAGAGATATTGAAGTTACTTTTTAATAATAATTCGGCCGAGTATTTCAGACGAACAGCCCGGATCAATTCGTTGGGCGACATAAGAGTTATGGCTTTAATTTTTCGAAAAAATACACTCCTGCTCATACCTAATTCGCTAACTAGGCTGTCTACTTTAAAATCAGAATCAGCAATATTTTCTTTTATTACAGCAACTGTCTTTTCTATTAATTCCTCGTCGACTGAGTGAGTTACAATATCAACCGGTTGTATGGCGGTTTCCGTTTTAAAGCGGTTGATAATCTTTCTGCGATTCTCTATGATGGTTTTGATCTTATAAATCAATGTGTTTGCATTAAACGGTTTGGAAATATAATCGTCAGCGCCAATTTTGAGGCCTTTTATTTGTTCCTCTTCTGAAGATAATGCGGTAAGTATCAACACAGGTATGTGGCACAGATCATTATCGGTCTTAATTTTTTTGCACAGTTCAAATCCATTTATCCTGGGCATGATTACATCGGAAATGATAAGGTCGGGAAATTCGCTTTTGGCTATTTCAAAACCTTCTTCTCCATTGGCTGCTTGTTTCACTCTGAAGTATAATGAGAGAATTTCAACTATGAATTCACGTATTTCTTTTTCGTCTTCAACTACTAGTATCTTATATTTTTCGTCCTCTTCATCTGAATATTCATTCATAAGGTTAGGCATCATATGTGTATCCGAAATAGTAATAAGTTTTTTTTGTAATACATCGCCATCATATTTGGGTTCAATCTCTTTATTTTCTGTATTAGATTCTTTTAAAAGTGGCAATTGAATTTTGAACGTGCTTCCCCGATTGATTTCGCTGTCAACAGAAAGGATGCCCCCATGCATTTCGGTGAAACTTTTTACTAGTGCCAAGCCGATACCTGTACCGGTGGAAGAATCGTTTTCTAACCTGTAAAATCTTTCAAAAATCGCTTCTTGTTCTTTTTGCGGGATTCCCTGTCCATTATCCGTTACACAGATATTTACTTTTTCAGGAAGATTGTTTTTGGGATTAGACTCTATAGATAAAACGATTTCAACCGTTCCAAATTCTGGCGAATGTTTAAGGGCATTTGATAAGAGATTGTAGATTATTTTTTCCAGCTTTTCATGATCGAACCACCAGGTAAGCTCATCTGGTTTTTGGTCGAACAATACCGTAATTTTTTTTTCTTTGGCCAATACCTTAAAAGGTTGAATAATTTCATGAATGAAATGGACTAAATCAAAGTGTTCTAATTTTAGTTTCGTTTTTCCCAGTTCTACTTTCCTAAAATCCATCAATTGGTTAATAAGTCGAAGTAGCTGAATTGCATTTCTGTAGACCATCACAAGTTGCTTTTTCTGTGAATTATTTCTCGTTAAACCTGCAATTACCTTCTCCAAAGGGCTAATGATAAGTGTCAATGGAGTTTTAAATTCATGTGTAATGTTCATGAAGAACTGAGTTTTCAGGTCGTTGATCTTTATCTGATTTTCCTTCTCAATCTTTTCAATCTTTAATGCATCCTGCAGTCTGAACTGCCTCAAAACATATCTGTTGATCAGGACAACAATAAATATAAAGAATAGAGCAAAAATGGAAAGAGCCCACCAGGTTTTCCACCAAGGAGGTGCGATAATAATTTCCAGTTTACGTCCAGTCTCGTTCCAAACGCCATCGTTGTTCGAAGCTTTTATACTTAATATGTATTTGCCGGAAGCAAGATTGTTCCAGGTTAATTTTCTGTTGTTATCCAGATCGATCCATTCGTCACTTAGTCCTAATAGTTGGTAAGCATATCTGTTTTTCGAAGAATTAGTATAGTTTAAGGCTACAAATTCAATCGAAAAGCCATTCTGAAAATGTTTTAGATTGATCGTTTTTGTTAAATCTAAAGTACCATTCAAAATATCAGATCCATCGTCAACTTTAACCTCTTTATTGAAAAGTTCAAATTTTGTAAATGCAATATTTGGCGCCTGTTCATTCTTTACGATTTCTTCTGGATAAAAAGAACAAACACCGTTTGTTGCGCCAAAGTAGAGTCGCCCATCTTTACTTTTTAAGGCCGAGTTTTCGTTGAAGTTTACTCTTTTCAGTCCATCTTCTTTATCAAAAGAGCGAAAGATTTCGTTCGTAATGTTCATTTGCACCAGTCCATGGTCGGTACCTAGCCAAAGGCTTTCTTTTCCATCGTACAAAATTGAGTTAACCGAGTTGCTTGGCAAACCATTTTCCATGGTGTAGTGGATCTGGATATTATTTAACGGATTGATTTTATAAAGTCCCATTTTTGTGCCTACCCATATACTTTTATCCTCTGTCTGTGTTATTGAGGTTATCTGGAAAAGCTGATGAGCCTCTAACCCAATGTTTGCAATACTGTCTTTATCTGGGAAATATTTTGTTAAACGATCTTCTCCACCCAGCCAAAGAACTGAGTTTTCATCTTCATAAATAACGTAAAACATATATCTGAGAAGGTTATTTTCAACTTTTTTTATTTGCTTATTGCCATCTGCATCTCGTTTGAATATTCCGGTGTGTGTTGAGATCCATTGGTTGCCCTTCTTATCTTCGTAAATACACTTAATATTGCTGTTTCTGGAGATTGGATCTTCTTTCTTGATAGCGATCAGTTGCTTATCATCTTTGATCTTTGCAGATTTCAATCCATTTTCGAATGTTCCAAGCAATAAAGATCTATCATCTTTTGATTGAAACAAAGTATTGTTAACATCAATACCAGGAGCATTTGAATGTATAAAACGCTGTTGCATTCTGTCATAAATGGTTATGCCTCCCCCATCAAGCCCCATGGCAATGTCTCCATTTTCCAGCTCGATTATGCTTAATACTGAATTTCCTCCTAATCCTGTTGGATTCCCTTTTTCATATTCCCAATGTTCAAACAAACTGCGATTCGGATCAAAAACATGTAATCCTGAGTTTGTTGTTCCTAACCAGATCAATCCGTTTTTACTTTGAAGAATAGAGGTTACAGATTTTATGGGAATATTACTATTAAAATCAATAAACCGAACTTTTTTACTTACAGGATTAAGATCGAGGATCCCCGATCCGTCGGTGCCTAACCAAATCGATGTATCGTTTATTTGCGTTATAGTGTAAACACTTTCCAGGGAATGGTCATCGATTTCTGTTGAAACGCGAGTAATGTTTTGAGCTTGTTTGTTCTTTTCTTTAAAAAAAGTGCCTGATTTTGTAGAGAGCACAAGATCTCCGGCTTTTGATTTGCAGAAGGCTTCTATTGTTTTATTATCAAAAACATTATATTCTTTCGAGTAGAAAAAACGTTCAGACATTAAGTTCAGGACGGCTATACCGTAGTATCTAAAGACAATAATCAGGTCATCATTTTTCTGGCAAATATTGGTAATAAATAATTTTTCGGGAATAGAATAACTTTTTGACTTTCCATCTGTCAAATTATAATTAAATAAAATACCATTGCTTGCTCCGATCCACATGGAACCCGAATTATCCTGAAACAAGCAATTTACCTCAACCTGCTCATTTAAATCTATTTTGAAGATCCGGTCTGTTTCAAATTCTTTGCAAAATAATCCACTATTTGTCCCGATCCAGATATTTCCCTGTCTATCTTCCAGTAAACTTCGTACTTGTTCTTGTCCCTGCATATCATACGGAAGATCTATTTTCTCAAATCCATATCCGTTATATCTATCCAATCCGTTACGTGTCCCGATCCAGATAAATCCATTCTGATCCTCAATCAATGAATGAATATAGTCTTCTGATAAACCATCTTCAACATTATAGGACTGCAGGGAGTATGCCCTGTTGTTTATTTGGGCTGAAACTGGTTTGGCATAACCCAAAACAATCAAAAATACATAAACAGATATAACTATATTTTTACGCATAAATATGTTTTTTACCATGGTAAAATTATAAATAATTAATCCCATTATCCACTCCTGTTCCAGACTGAAATTTTCCCAGAGTATCCGTTGGATGCATGTTGCTCAATGCATTATTTGACACATAAACTACTGCTTATCAACGCCAAACATTCCTAATGCAATTAACAGTATTTTGTTGTCTGTTAGCAGTAAAACACAAATGAGGCCTGTATTTGGTCATTTTTTATACCAATATTTAAAGTTTAGACCCTTGATTGAATAGTTGAACTCCCATGTCCTTTCGACCTACCTGTTTTCTTTGAGGTGCGTTTTTAATCACTAAAAATAAAGACCAAAATCGATTGAAAAACTAAAAATTCAATTTATGAGAAAAACAAAATGTAACAGAAAAACGAGTGGTTTTTCTGAAGTAAAAAATTTAATGCTAAAAGTGTTATTGGGGTATATGTTTTTTGCAGGTACTTCAATGGTAAGCTGGGCTGGTAGAGATGGAGCGATTATTTCAGACCAAGTCAAAAGTGATGAGTTAACCATCCAGGGACGGGTATTGGACACTGAAGAACCGCCAATGTCGATTCCAGGTGTATCTATTGTTGTAAAAGGTACTACAAGAGGTACGGTATCCGATGCTAACGGGTACTTTACGATTAAAGCCAAAAAGAAAGATGTTCTGCAGTTTTCTTTTATTGGTTTTAAAACTAAAGAATTTATTGTTCAAAAAGCTTTGGATAATTTAACCATTTCACTGGACCAGGATGTGGCGAAACTGGAAGAAGTAGTGGTTACCGGGTACGGACAGGAACGAAAACTGAACATGATCAGTTCAATCGCTTCTTTGGATGTAGATAAAAATTTGGCAAACAAGCCAATTACATCTCTATCGCAGGCATTACAGGGTGGAGTAACCGGGCTTACGGTAACCCAAACATCAGGCCTCCCTGGAGGCGATGCTGCAACAATAAAGATCAGGGGGATTTCCACTTTAGGTCATTCCGATCCTTTGGTTCTGGTTGACGGAATTCCAATGGATATGAATAGCCTGGATCCGAATACAATAGAAAGCGTGACTGTTTTAAAAGATGGATCGGCAGCGGCGATTTATGGTGCGCGAGCTGCAAATGGTGTAATTGTAATAAAAACCAAGCGTGGAAAAGCCGGAAAAGTAACGGTTAGTTACAACGGATATGCCGGTGTTCAGAATGCAACATATTTGCCTGATTTTATTGATGGTGCCGATTATCTGGAAATGGTCAATGGAGCGTATATCAACAATGGTGGAGACCCTATTTATTCGCAGCAGGTAATTGAAGCGACCCGGAACAGAGATTTTATTTACAAATACCCCAATACCAACTGGTTAGAAGAGGTGTGGAAGAACGATGCACTCCTGCAAAATCACTCTCTATCAGTACAGGGAGGTAATAGTGTAGCACGTTTTGCCCTTACCGTTAATTATCTGGACCAGGAAGGATTTATTGAAAACGTGGGCTTCGACAGATTTAATATCCGGGCAAATACAACCGTAAACCTTACAGAGAATGTTACCGTTAATATGGATTTTAATTCCATTAGAAAAGACCAGTTGGAAACAAACATGCGGGATGGTGAAACGGATTATGTATTAAGCTATATTTATAAAGCACCGCCAAACCTGGTTCCAAAATACCCGGGAAAAGACGATGTGGATTTCTATGGTATATATTTTGAAATGCGTAATCCCCGGGCAATGCTTGAGCGCGGAGGGACCACACAACGTTTAACCGATAATATCAGCATAAATTTACAACCCAAATGGGAAGTAATTCCTAACCTAACTGTAAAGGGGCAATACAGCTATAGGATTAATAGCTCAGCAACCAAACAACACCGCGATGCATACAATTTTTTCGAATATGAGACCGGTATCCTTAATTATACTTGGGATACGCGAAGAAGCGCTTCAACTGGACGGGAAAGCTATTATTTTTTGGGTGGAACCGTTGATTATTTATATGAACGAGGGAAACATCGTGTTTTCTCATTGGCAGGATACAATCAGGAACTAACCAATTCTGGAAGCTGGGATCAATGGGCTATGCGTTCATACTTTGGAAAAGTGAACTATGCTTTTAATAACAAATATTTGCTCGAGGCTACTTTCCGGGCAGATGGTTCGTCCCGTTTTGGTAATGATAACAAATATGGGTATTTTCCTTCAGCTTCAGCAGGATGGAATATTCATAGAGAAAGCTTTTTGCAGGATCTGAGTTGGCTGAATAACCTAAAGTTAAGAACTTCATACGGTAAACTTGGTAACGAGAACATTGGTTTATACCAGTACCAGAGTTTAATAAGTGCTGGCGATGGCGTAGAAACCGTTTTTGGCAATCCAGAAATTACCTGGGAAACTGTGAATATGTTAAACTATGGTTTCGACCTTACGGTGTTTAAAGATTTGGATATAACCTTTGATGTTTACGATAAACTAACTGAGGATATTATCCTATCACCCCCAACTTCTTTTATTGGAGGCACATCAGCGGCAAAGATCAATGCAGGTGAGGTTCGAAATAAGGGTTGGGAGATGAGCCTGAATTATAATAAAGTATTCAAAAAAGGATCACTAAATTTTCATGGAGGTATCTCTCATAACAAAAATGAAATTGAAGTGCTTCCTGGCGGACCGTACGTAAATGGCGCCAGTATTCATAAAGTGGGTTATGCCTTAGATTCACACTACCGCTATCGCACAGATGGATTACTTCAGGAATCAGATTTTAATCCAGACGGGACGCCGATTGAAGGAGTTACTCTTTGGGGTAACCAAAAACCTGGCGATATTCATTATCTTGACCTGAACAGTGATGGAAAATTTAACGATGATGATAAAGAAATTATTGGCGATTCTCAACCCGATTTTAACTATTTCGCAAATATTTCAGGAACCTATAAAAACTGGGATGTAGAAGTATTGTTTCAGGGGGTTGAAGGCGTTGATGCTTATTATGGTGGCGTTCATGCCATGCCATTGAATTTGAACGGCGACAATGGAAGTACCCCTCAAAAAGTCCATTTAGATTATTGGACACCGGAGAATACCGATGCATATTATCCACGTTTATCTCCGGAACCTGGGAATAATACACAACCATCTGACTACTGGTATTTCGATGCCTCGTTTTTACGTGTAAAATACATTCAACTGGGATATACAATTGATCCCGAGTTGACACGTAAGGTTGGAATTCAAAGGTGTCGTTTATACCTGAATGCTCAAAATCCACTTACTTTAACTTCTCAAGACCTTACCGATCCGGAAAGTAGAGGAGGAGCCGGAACTTATCCTCTTATAAAAACATACAGTGCTGGTGTAAACCTTAATTTCTAATCTTAAAATCAAAATAAACAGAATATGAAAAATATAGCATTTATAATACTATTTACCCTTTTTATGGTTGGGTGTTCTGATGATTTCCTTACACGCGACCATCCAACTGGGATAACCGACAAAGACTTTTGGAAAACCACATCTGATGCTAACAATGCATTAACTGCTTGCTATAACGGGTTGCCACGCGGAGCCTATCATTATACTGCTCCTTACGTATCAAATGTCGCTCTTGAGGGAATGACAGACAACTTGTATCATGCTGGAAATTACCTGGGAGATGTTAAAACAATCGGTAGTGGAACAAATACTCCGTCGGCCTGGCATCCTGAAATGATGTGGAAAGAATATTACAGATATATCCGCCTGTGTAGCCGCTTTTTGGAAAATATAGATAAACCATATTTTACTGATGAATCCGAACGCCAGAAGATGATTGCTGAGGCTCATATATTAAGAGCATACTATCATATGTTGCTGTTCTTCTATTTTGGTGGCGATGAAGGCATTCCTATTGTTGATCATGCGCTACTTCCTGAAGAAATATTTGCTTCGAGAAGTACACCTGATGAAGTTGTGGATTTTATTATTTCTGATCTGGATGAAGCAATCAATAATCCAGATCTTCCAAACAAATGGACAGAAGACAGAAGCCAGAGAATGTCGAAAGCTGCTGCATACTCTATCAAAGCCATTGTAGCATTACAGGGCAAAAGGAACAACGTGGCAAAAGCTGCTGCCAAAGCTGTTATTGATATGGAAGAGTTTGAGCTTTTTTATACGCCAGATCCTGAAGGAAACAATTTCCGTGACTTATTTCGATATATCGGGCAGATCAACAATGAACGCATCGCCTATGTAAAAAGAGGACAATCAGAATCATGGTTCCGTACCATGCCAAAATCCATGGCTGGTGGACAAGGAGCTCAAAATCCTACCGCGTCAATTGTAAATGCCTTTGAAACACGGGAAGGAAAAACAATTGATGAATACGGTGCAGAAAGAGAAGAATTCATAAAAAATCCTCTTTATAAACCTCGCGATCCACGTTTAACAGCCTCAATTTGGTTACCTGAACAAGATTTTTTGGGGCATACATTAACTCCATTTAACGGCGATAGTGAAGACGCTATCTCAAAAGGAGGAGCCTCAAAAACAGGATTTTGTTTAACTAAATTTATTGATCCTGAGGATGCAAGTAAAACCTGGTCGGGAAACCTTGATTATGTGTTTATCCGATATGCAGAGGTACTCTTGGTTTATGTAGAGGCACTGGTTGAAAGCGGTGAATATAACCATCCTGACGTGATTAAATATTTAAACGAGATTCGCGCTCGAGCTGCTATGCCCAATGTTGATGTTTCTGTTTATAATTCCCAAGAAAAATTAAGGGAATTAGTGCGTAGAGAGCGAAGAGTTGAATTGGCTTTTGAAGGACAGCGCTACTTCGACCTTCGCAGATGGGGAATCGCCAAACAGCAAATGGAAGGGCCTGTGTATGGTGCATATAATCCGGGATCGGAACAGCAGATTATTGTTGAGACCCGCGTTTTTGAGGTGCCAAAAAACAGTTACCTGCCCATACCACAAAGTGAGATCGATGCGAATGAGAACATAAGTCAAAATCAAGGTTGGTAATTAAAATAAAGTATATCATGAAATATAAAATATCTAGTTTCATTATAGTTTTAGCGCTTCTTACGGGCGTGTTCTTCTCTTGTGAGAAAGACAATGACACACTGATCATTCCAGAGGTTGAAAAAGCTCAGTTCTTACCTGGTAACCAAAGAGCAATGTTAGTATTTGAGTCTCAGTTAACAGAATCAACAAAGGAGATCGTGATTTTCTGGAACAATTTACAGGAACAGAAGGAATTACAAGTAAATCAAAATCCTGCTGATACTTTATACCGGGTTATGATGGAGAATATGCCCGAGGGTGACATTGAATTTAATATTTACGTTCGCGATGAATTTGACAATAAATCTCAGCTAAGGTCAGTTCGTGGTCATATTTATGGCGAGAAGTATCAGCAATCATTAAAAAACCGGTTGTTCATGGAATCGGAAATTACTTCAGGGAAGGCAATTATTAAATGGGGGGCGTGTCCGGAAGGGGCACATGTATTCCTAATCGACTATTTAGATAATAATGACAATCTGCAGACCGCAGGTTTTGAGCCTTCATTGAATATTACCACTCTTGAAAATGTAAAATCTGGCTCAACAATTAAGTATCGCATCCAATATTTACCGGAAAAAAATGCCATTGACACATTCTATAGTTCATGGGAAGAAGTACAAATAGGTTTGGTTCCTTTGGAAGAATTTCAATTGGATAAATCGTTAATTATGGAGCATCACCTTACAAACGATCGTAACGGACAACACTATAATGGAAGCATTGCCAAGTTGTTTGATGATGTGATCCATGTTGATAATTACTATTCTTCAGCAGGAGGGGAACAGCCTTTAACCTTTACGTTTGATTTAGGTCAAAGTGTTATCCTGTCGAAGTTTACCATTACCGGTCGTATTGCAATTCCCGACCGGATTCCGCGTGAGTTCGACATTTGGGCTACCAACGATATTACGAATGCTGACACAGAAACACCAACTGCTGATTTTGAAGCATGGGAATCAGAATCGATTAGTAAAGGCTGGAAAAAAGTAGGAGAATTTAACGATGATTATGGGGCTCCCGAACCAGATCCAGATTGGAATAATCCTCCAATCAGAGATTTTCTAATTAAAGAAGATCGGGATTCACAATACCGGTATATCCGATTTAGAATAAAGAGTACCTGGCAAGAAGGGAGAGATATTTCATCACAAGAGGTAAACATTGGAGAAATAGACGTATTTGGAAAGCAATAAGGAACAGACTGGATAATAATAGATGGGCAGATTGTTCTGCTCATCTTTTGTCCTTTATTAAAAAATGGAATATAAACATGCTAGTTTTGGTAATAACTAATGAGCTTTAATGTTAAGACAAATGAAAAAAGGATTTAAAGGAATGCTTATTATAGGAATCTTATCGTTAATAATTTGTGTATCATGCGATAAAAAACCTGATATACCCAGAGAAGAAGAGGAAGTTGAAGACATTGATATTGTATTTCCGGAACGACCTGCTCATAATACCAATCGACTATTTATAAAACATGGATTACAATTAAGTTGTTGGGTAGGAAGCGAAGACCTGATTGCCGAACGAGTAGATGTGGGCTATTATGTAATTGATCCGAACGATTGGAGGTTATCGGGATTTACCGGGGCTACTTTTTTTACTGCTCCTGCTCCGTTCAATAAATATTTTACCCTGAATGAATTTCCAGACACACAATGGTCAATGGCAAAAGCTCCCTATGGAAAACACCTAGATAAAGGCCCAACTGACTATGAAATGCGTAATGGCTTTCTGAATCCTGATCAAAAATCAGCGCTCAGCCGTTTAGCAACGATGTGCGTGGGAGATGAAGAAAATTATTCTCATGATATAGTAAAATGGACCAAACAATGGTACGATGTTGCTCGTACATATTACCCCGACGTTTTACTGCACAATAACCAATGGGGATATGGAGGACAATGGACCGAAACCCAGATGCGTTATTATATTCAAACAGCAAAACCTGATCTGCTGACTTTTGATGCCTATTACTTTTTACCCATCGGTGAAAAGATATCCTATTACCGAGGAGCAAAAGCAATGGCGAACGATTTAATGATGTATCGTGAACTAGCGATGGAAGGTTGCGATGGTTCCGGTGAAGATCCGCTTGCTTTTGGCCAATATACCCAAGGATATAAACAAGACGGAACTTACAAAATATCTGAATCAGAACTTCGATTATATTACTCAATGACATGGGCGTTTGGCGGGAAATGGTTAAACTGGTTCCGCTGGTTACAAGGTAATAACCACAATGGGGTAACCACTCCTACCAGTTGGGCCATGTTACTCGAAAACGGAATGCCTGGTCAACCTACAAAATACATGGATTGGGTTGCGATATGCAATGCCGAATCAAAAGCTATTGGCGATCACCTAGTCAGGCTTCAAACACATAAAGTTTCATTTGTAACTGGCGACAGTGAACTTACAAACGGAAAACCAGAACGTGTAAATAGTTGGTATAGTTCGAACGGACAAATAATAAATGAGATAAAGTCAAGCTGTATCAGTGGTGAATATGAAGGAAAAAAAGGAGACCTTTATTTGGGAACTTTTAATGTAATTTCTGCTGAGAGGAATGGAGATCCTGATTTTTTTGCGTCGCCTCAGGCAACTTATTTTATGATCGTGAACGCTTTTACAACCAATAAAGATGAATCAGCTGAAACATTAACACAAAAGGTTGAATTCGATATCTCTAATGAAAAATTACGGGATAAAAGCTTATATAGAATTAGTAAAGAAACCGGAACAGAAACAGAACTGCAAGGAATCAAGATAAACGACAAATTCCGTTATACTACAGAAATAATTGGTGGTGGATTCGATTTTTTTGTACTTCGATAAAAAGGAAATTAAGCAATGATGATAAAAAGAAGTATTTTATTAACCTTACTATTGTCTCTTTTTGTGCATACTTTAAAAGCACAAATACCATATGGACCTGTTCCTTCGAAGAGGCAACTCGATTGGCACAAGATGGAAACATATGCTTTCGTCCATTTTAGTATGAATACCTTTACCGATATCGAGTGGGGGTATGGAGATAAAGATCCACAACTGTTTAATCCCAGTGAGTTGGATTGCCGGCAATGGGCACGCGTGTGCAAAGAAAACGGTTTAAAAGGAATTATTATTACCGCCAAACACCACGATGGATTTTGTTTGTGGCCATCGAAATACACCGAGTACTCAGTGAAAAATTCTCCATGGCGAGAAGGTAAGGGAGATTTATTAAGAGAATTGTCTGAAGCCTGCCGGGAATACGGTTTGAAATTCGGTGTTTACTTATCACCATGGGATCGTAATCATGCCGAGTACGGAAAACCGGAATACATTACTTATTTCAGAAATCAGTTACGGGAATTGTTGACCAACTATGGCGATATATTTGAAGTTTGGTTTGATGGAGCTAATGGTGGTGATGGATATTACGGTGGTGCACGCGAAACACGAAACGTAGATAGAAAGACGTATTACAGGTGGCATGAGGTTTATGAAATGGTTCGAGAGCTCCAACCCAATGCAATGCTGTTTAGCGATGCAGGTCCTGATTGTCGCTGGGCTGGAAACGAACACGGCTGGGTGGGAGAAACAAACTGGTCGTTGCTTAAAAGAGATGAATATTATCCCGGATGTGATTGTGCAAAACAGTTGCAAGTAGGAGATGAGGATGGTACCCATTGGGTGCCTGCAGAGGTTGATGTTTCCATTCGTCCTGGATGGTTTTACCACGAATCAGAAGACCATAAGGTTCGTTCTTTACCTGAAATGGTTGATATTTATTACAACTCAGTTGGGCATGGAGGATCGTTGCTTTTAAACTTCCCGGTTGACAAACGGGGGCTAATTCACGAGAATGACGAAAAACGTTTAAGAGAATGGTATTCAGTAATCCAATCTGACCTAAAGGATAACCTTGTAAAAGATGCACATGTAATCACTTCATCAGATAATAAATCCCATAGTTCAACAAATCTAATTGATGATGACTTGGAATCATTTTGGATGCCGGCAAAGAATGAAAAGTCTGTATCTATTGATATCTCATTCGAGAAAGAAACTGAATTTAATCGCTTTCTGATACAGGAGTACATCCCATACGGACAGCGTGTTCAGGAATTGGAAATTCAAGTCGAAAAGGATGGCAGATGGGAAACAATAACCGAAGGGACAACGATCGGTAATAAACGAATTTTCAGGTTCCCGAATGTCAAAAGCAAACAACTCAGGCTTGTTATAAAGAAATCAAAAGCCAGCCCAGTTTTATCAAACATCGAAATCTATAAGGCTCCAAAATTATTGACAATTCCAACAGTAACGAGGGATAAATCGGGATTAACAAGCATTAAAGTTGCTGATAGTGGTTTGGATATTTATTATACGCTCGATGGTTCCGGACCAAATACAAAAAGCAAAAAATATGTACAAGCCTTTTTATTGAAAGACCCTGTTAGGTTAAAAACAGTTTCGTTCGACAAGTTGTCTGGAAAATTAAGTCCCGTTGGAAGTATAGATTTTGATATTTGTAAAGACAAATGGAATATTGTGAATTCAACAGATCCTAATGCAATTAAGGCCATTGATGGAAATTATGGAAATGTTTGGCATGCTCATAATACGAATAACGAAATTATTATTGATCTTGGGGAGATTGAATCGTTAACCGGTTTTACCTACATGCCAGATCAGGCACGGTGGTCAAGTGGAATTATTTCGCATTACGAATTTTTTACCAGCATTGAAGGAGAAAAATGGGATGGCCCTGTTGTTTCGGGAGAATTTTCCAACATAAAAAACAATCCCATAAAACAAACCATTCGTTTTATACGAACCGATGCCCGCTTTATTAAGTTAAAAGCAATTACAATTGTTAATGAGGGAATAGCCGGATTTGGCGAAGTAGGAATCATAACAGAATGAAACAAGGATTATTTTTCAGATCATTGAATTGAATAAATCATAGACACTATTTCACAAAGTGTCTATGATTTAAACAATAAGGGGTTTAGCTATAAATTGCTAAACCTTATTTCGAGAACACATTGATTTTTCTTGTAAAATTTCCTATTTTTAAGTTAAAAAATTAAAGTTCTTTAAATGTGAACAAAACGGTGAACCAAAATCCCAACACCAACATAAACAACTGATATTCAGACATAACAAAAATACAGTTCAAATCTTGTCATCCCGACGGATTTAAAAAAAAGAGGCTGTCCAAAAAGTAAAATTGGACAGCCTTTGTTTTTATTGTCCCTTTAAGATTTGTATCTTAAAGGTG
>CANLMQ010000008.1 GCA_947492175.1 uncultured Draconibacterium sp.
ATTTTGGACTGATGGTTATTATGTTAGTACAGTAGGAAAACATGGCAATGAAGACACTATCTCCAAATATGTCAGAGAACAAGGGGTCGAAAAAGAATATAAGACTTTGCACAAAGCTCAGCAGTTGGCACTCTTCTGATACCCCGTCTGCTTGCAGCGGGGTAGTTCATTTTCAAAATAAAGTTGGTATTATTAACGATCGGGATTATGTTTTGGGTGAAGATACGGGATGGAAGAATGATGTAGGTTAATTTTCAATTTCCCATCGTCTGTTCTGAAAAGACCAAAACTAAATTCCACTTTCTTTTCTCTTCCTTCCAGATCTGTAAAGAAATAGGTTCCCATGGTTATTGCATAATGTGTATCCAAAATAAATCCGCTGTTAACAAACCTGACTTTAACCCAGGGTTGCAGGGCAAAACCTGTGTCTTCACTGTATTCGTCATCTTGTCCAACAAAATACGATACGGCACTTTGGGCGGTTAACCGGAATTCTTTGTACTGGGCGCGGGTCGGTTTGAAAAGGACTGTGCCTTCGTTGTAGCCATACAAATTGTTTACAAGATTTACTGCTTCATTCTTGTAGTCCTTTTTTTCAAGGTATAGCTGTCCAACTTTTACTACATTGTCAGCCCAAGCTTTTTGAAACTCCAGAACTTCGTCTTTTGATATTTTTGTTGACATATTACTTTAAATTGAGGTAATGAATTTATAAAAAAAACAGGTAAAATCCTGTTTGTACAGATGTTGTGTGATTCTCCTGGTGATATTCGCACAATTTTAATCCCCATCTTCAGGCATAGAACAGGAATAACGAGGCTTAGTTCAATTTATCGGTTACAATTTCGCCAAGTTGTTTAACCGTCATATTCTTGGCAATAATTTTTTTGTCTTTATCCAGTACATAAACTCCTGGAGTGTGGCGCCCATCGTAAGTAATCTTAAATCTAGAGGTATGATGTTCGTCCCAAACATTTAACCATTCAAATAGATTGTGTTGGGTTAAAAACGTAGTCCATTCTTCTTTGTCATCCATCGAATAGATGGCAAAAACCTGCAATCCTTTGTCTTTGTTGGGCAGATATACTTCGTTATAAAATTCGGGAACGAATACTTTGCAATGCGAACAGTTAGGCTCATAAATTAGTAATATGGTCAGGTCGGACTCAATTTGATGCAGGTTTACAAATTCGCCGTCAAAATTTTCCAGCGTTAGGTCAGGAGCAACTTTCCCAATTAGGTTGTCTTTCTTAAAAAGTACATTTTCCCTTATCTTTTCCAGTGATTCTTCGCTTGCCCAAAATGCCTCGCCGGTAAAATAAAAGTCGTTGGCCAGATCCACAAAAAGGGCATCCATACCCATAATTTTACTGTTAATGCTGCTGTTGAGAAAAAAGGAAGTAGCAAACTGGAAAATTCGTTGGTTTGATTTTACATTCTCAATAAAGGTGTAAACATAAGGTTTTACAGAGTCGTAAGCGGGGTATAAAACTTTGTTGTACCAGGTTTCCAATTTGTTTTTATAAAAAGGAGTATATAAAAAACGCTCGTCGGTATAATCAAAATTATCCCAGAAATGTTCGCGTTGATACATAAACTTAGCCTGAAAAAGTAAGGAGTCGTTGTTTTGAATTTCAGCAGGCAAAGAAGTTACATCGAGCGCAGGAACATAGTTTGCTTTCAGAAATTTATATAAAAATGAATCGGGTAGCTTTTTACCCACCTTTTCCCAGTACTTATGTAATTCGTTGGTCAGTTCATTCAGTTTGTGTCTGATTTCTTCCTTTTCTTTGTCGTTACTTGTTTCCTTGAGCTGTTTGTTTAAATCGCCCGCCTGAGTTTTTAATTCATCCAGAAAAATGAGGTACTTCACAAATTCCTTTGTTTCTTCAGCTCCGTTAATTTGCATATCGGTGGCTTTTACCGATGTATTCGAAATTGAAAACTGTTGATCGGCACCTAATAAAAAATCAAAATGATTGTCTTTATCGATAAAAACTTTGTACAGGCCTTGTGTTAGAGTAGTGTCTCCTTGCCAGGTTCCGGAACCCTTTGCATCGAGCAAAGTAGTATCTTGTACATATATCTTCCCAAGGTAATGATAGGCCAGCGATACCTTTTTGTTGGCGGCACCGGGCAAGTTTACATTAATTTTATAACCTTGCGCGCAAACCTGAGAAGAAATAAAAAGTAATAGAAAAAATAGTTGTTTTATCATGTCGTTCAAAGTGCGTTGTCAAAAATATAATATTTCGTTGAAACGAAAGTTTTATGTATAAATGTTTTTGAATGTGTTTTGTTCGTATTCTTTTTTAAATTCAAGGCCGAAATAAAAAGCTGTTATGCTGTCGATAAATATTCCCGTTTATAATATTGAAGTTGTAGGGCTGGTAAAACAGCTTGTTAAGCAGGCCGATGTGCTTGATATAAAATACGAAGTACGGGTGTACGACGACGGTTCTGATGAAATAATCAAATCGATTAACCGGCATTTGTTAACGATTTCGAATGTGGTTTATAATGAACTGGACAAAAATGCAGGTAGGGCGGCCATTCGAAATAAAATGGGGCTGGAGTCGGAATTCGAATACTTGTTATTTATCGATGCCGATTCTTCTTTGGTAAAAGACGATTACCTGGCAACTTTTATCAACCACATAAAATCCAAACGGATTCTTTGCGGCGGAACAGCCTATTCGGCTGAAAGACCTAAAGAGCAAGAGAAATTATTGAGGTGGTGTTACGGACAAAAACGAGAGGCTGTGTCGGCAACTGTAAGAAATCGAAACAAAGGATTTATTATAACTTCCAACAATTTTTTAATTGAAAAAGACGTATTCCTCCAAATTCATTTTCGTGAGAATCTTAAAGAATACGGACATGAAGATACTTTGCTTGGATACGATCTGTTTAAGAGCGATTTTGAAATATTTCATATTGAAAATCCTGTAGAACATACAGGATTGGAGAGTTCACAGCTTTTTTTGGCAAAGACAAAGATGGCCTTAAAAAACTTAAAACTAATTTGTGATAATCTGTTGGGTGGGGAGGCCGATTTTATATCGCAAGTTAATTTTTTGAGGCAATTTAATCGTGTTACTATCGTGTTTCCATCGGGTTTGTTTCGTTGGTTTTTTAAACGGTACCACAAAAGGCTGGAGAAAAATTTAACCGGGGAAAAACCTAATTTGTACTATTTTGATCTTTATAAGATGTGTTATTATTCAACATTAAAAAACCGCTGACAAAACTTGCCAACGGTTTAGGTAGTATAGTTGTATAAACTATTTAGTCTGCTAATCTTATTTCGCCGTAACGGCTTTTTACAGTAACTTTTCCTCCTTCGCCAGTTCCTATTTTCCCTTTAACGGTTCGCGAGTTATTTTCTTTGATTTTGTCGCCGGTAAACTCTTCTTCCGGGTACGAAATTCCACAGTAGTCGCAGCTGGCATCAAGCATATAGTTTTCTGAGTTGAGCCCAAGCGATATTTGTCCGTAACTATTTGAAATTGTAATAAAATCAAAGCCTGATGCCACTTCGTCGACTTTAATTCCACCATAACCTGCTTCAACTTTTAAACTTTTGGCGAGTTCGCCGATACTAATGTGGCTGTATTTTGTTGTAGCAGTTACAGATTCAACTTCTTCAAAATTAAATTTGTCGTATTTCGATTCAAGTTGAATGTCGCCTCCTTCTTCTATATTGAGTGTCGAATATTTTGTTCGTGCTGTTACGCCTTTTACTTCTTCTATAGTAACGGGCGAGTAGCTTACTTCAAGGTCCAGATAAGAGGCAGTTCCTATGTTCCCGTTTCCGTAGGCCAATGACAGAGTCAGGCTTCCTGATTCAGGAGTGCTTAGATCGTAAGCTGTAAAACTTCCGTATTTTACATCGAAATCACCGTTTGCAGTAAGTTGCCCAATAATAGTATTGCCGTATTTATTGGCAATTTTCAGATTTTTATCCGAAGGAATGTTTACCACATAATCGATGCTGAATTTCCGTTGACTTTTAAAATCGTTCCCAATTTTTGTAACGGCATAAACCGTACTGCCACTTTTTTTGAACTCTACTTCAATTTGATCCAGTAGTTCGTTAGTTTTTCTTTCGTTGGCCGCTTCAACTGTAACTACCACATCAATGGTAACTTCATTTCCTCCTTCATTATTAATTCTTACCTCACCAAAACGGTTTGAAATATCAAGGTTTGAAACGCTTGACTCGGGCCACGATTCATTGTATTCTTTTGTTTTTTCTTCGGCATGCGCAGTTATCGACACTGCCAAAATGCTCACCACAAACAGGGCTGCAAGTAATTTTACTCTTTTCATTGTATTCTGATTTTAATTTTTACACTTTTAATTGTTCTGCCGGTATTTGTATACTTCATAAAACTATATATCCTTAAGGCTTGCAGAATCTACCTTTTTTCTTTGTTGTACTTCTTCCAGCTTATCCACAATAATATTTATAACACTCAGTTTAGCCTGGTAATATTCTAACATAGCATTTATTACACGGTCGTCGTTGGGATTGGCCTGCAAGTCTTTCTGAAGGTTTTTGTATAGTGTATCAAATTCTGTTAGTTCTTCACTCATCATGGTTTGCTCATCTTCCGAAATCAACCCGGCTTCATTTAGTTTATTCCATTGGTCTAATCCTGAGTTTATGGCACTTGTGTAATAAAATTCAACTTCCTGGTATTCGTTTGAAACAGATGCCAGTGAAATGGTTGGTGCAGTATTGTTCTGCGATAGTATTCCCTGCCCGTTAGGTGAAAAATAAATATAAGCCTGATTGCCTGCCAACAGCACAAAAATAACTGCTGCAGCAACTTTCCATACCACGTTAAAAGTAATTTTTTTCTTCTTTTTATTCTGAGCATTTAATTTTGCTTCCATACGGGCAAAGTGCCCTTCCATTGGTTCGTTGTCGTTCAACTTATCAATGTTGTTCCGAATAATATCGTCTATGTAATCTTTTTCTTTCATCGTATTCTGTCTTAATTGTACGAGAATATCTCTTTCCCCTTTAATATCTCCTTTAACTTCTTTTTGGCTCTCAGTAACTGGGTTCTCGAAGCAGAGTTCGAAATGTCCAGAATCTGGCTTATCTCTTCGTGGTCGTACCCTTCTATGAGGTAAAGGCTTAAAACTACCCTGTAACCATCCGAAAGTTCCTGAATGGCCGATTTTAAAACATTTACGTCTACTTCTTTCGTTTCCATTTGATAGTCGGGAACCTGAGTTGTTCGCTCAGAGACCTCCTCGAATTGTACTTTTCTTTTTTTCAAATAATCCAATGAACGATTAACCACTATTCTTTTTAACCAGGCTCCAAAACTAACTTCACCTTTATAACTCTCCATTTTGCTGAAGGCGTTTAGAAATGCTTCCTGCATAACGTCTTCGGCTTCCATTTCATCGTTAACTATTCGCAGGCTTACACTGTACATGGCTTTGTAATATAATTTGTACAGCTGGAATTGTGCTTTTGTGCTACCATCCCTGCACTGGTCGATAATCTCCTGATGAATATTTTTATAAAGTGTATTCAAACTATTTAATTTCTGATTCAATGACGAACACAATTTTTCAATGTTGCATACGTTACAAATTAATTTTCGGTTTTATATTGAAAAAATATAAGTTATACAGTGCTGTTTTATTGCAGAATGGATTGATTGTTTTTGTAAGAAGAATATTTACAGTGAGTTGTAGTAGTTAACCAGTTTTACCAAACTTTCTTCTTTTGTAGTTTTTATTTTGTTTCTTTTTACAAAAGCAGCCACTTCTTTCTGATGTTGAGGAAAAAATTGTAACAATTCATTTTTATTGTTGATCTTCTGGGCTGCTTCTTGTTCCAACCTAATAAAGTATATATCCGGTTTTTTAATGAATTTTGCAGGTTGCGCATCTTTGTAAGCACCTGGTTCCTCTGGTTTTTTATACATAATGTCAGGTTTTGCGTATAGCGAAACGTTGCCACTTATCAATTCCTTAAAAAAGCCTCTTTTTATTTTTTTTGCTGTTAAATAAGGAAGATATTTCATTTTATACTCTCCAAATTCCACTCGTTCGATAATTTCGGGTGATGCAATTGCCAATACCTGGTTGTCAGGTGTTCTGAATTCCATGTTATCGTTGAAAATATTGTAACGCAAAGGGATGTTTTGATACTGAAATTTTGATGTGGTATAAACTGATCCGGTTATAAAATCATCGTTTAAATATGGTGATCCTTCAATTTCGCTTTCTGTGAGAGTTCTATTCCATTCGCCCGACTGCATCTTTTGCGAACGGTAAAAATCGTGGAATTCACCAGGTTTATAAACATTTTGTGACGAAGAAAACAGAGAGGAAAAGAAAAGGCATGTCAAAATGAAGAGTAAATTTTTCATGGTTGTAGTTCTTATTTCCTTGTTAGAATAAACTCAGGCATTTTAAATATCAATAACAAATGTGGTAAATATTATCTGATAGCTAAAATTTATTATTGTAATTTTGCGCCAAATTATTTTTATGCAAAAGCCGGAACTTCTTTTACCCGTGGGAAACCCCGAATCGTTTAATGCTGCACTAAGAGGTGGTGCCGATGCCATTTATTTGGGGTTAAAACAATTTAATGCGCGGGGACGAGCCAAAAATTTCACGAACGGACAATTGTTTACCATACTAAAAGAGGCAAAAAAACACCATGTAAAGGTGTATCTTACTTTAAATACAGTAATAAAAAATCACGAAATTCCTGAACTTATTGATTACTTGTTTTTTTTGAGTAAAACAAAAGTGGATGGTATTATCATTCAGGACTGGGGAGTTTATTTTATTGCCAAAAGATATTTCCCAAGCCTGGTTTTACATGCCAGTACGCAAATGGGAATTCATAACTCGGTTGGAGCCAACTTTGGTGGCAAAAAAGGAATGGAACGTGTTGTTCTGGCCCGCGAACTTACATTAAAGGAGCTGACAGCTATTTGCAGAAAAAGTAAAGTTGAAACGGAGGTTTTTATACACGGAGCACTCTGCTATTCGTTTTCAGGTATGTGTTTGTACAGCAGTTATGCAGGTGGGAGAGGAGCTAACCGCGGACTTTGTACACAACCTTGCCGACGCACGTATTCGGCGGTTAAAAAGAAAGAATATCTGTTTAACCTAAAAGATAATCAACTGATTGATTTGGTCGCTGACTTTGAAAAAATGGGTGTTTCGAGTTTAAAGATCGAAGGCAGGATGAAGTCGGGGGAGTATACGTATCGCGTGGCAAAAGCATACCGCATGACTTTGGATAATGCAAACACAAAGGAGCAGGCAAAAGAACTTCTGTCACTTGATTTCGGACGGGAAAAAACATCCTATTTTATGGGGAAAGATGTACGCCATGCAGTGTCGGATAAAACTGTTGCCGGCGTGTTGCTGGGAAAAGTGGTTCGTACACAGGGACCGCTTGTGTTTTTGTCGTCGAAAATGAAGATTGAACCGGGGTTCAGATTGCGTTTTCATATTCCAAACAACGAAAAACAAGAATCGGTAAAAGTACGCGAAGTGGAATTTGAAAATGGTTTGTACAAAATTAATTCGGGAGACAAAAGGGTAAAACCCAAAAGTGAAGTTTATTTGTCGGGAATCAGCGATGTAAAATTTTCTTCGAAGTTAGAGGATTCGGCCCCTAAAAATACACAAATTAATCCGGGATTTAAACGTAAAATAATTGGTGAATTAAAAAGTAAAGATCAGGGGAAAAAAGAAGAGTTCTATTTTAGAATTAATTCAATGGAATGGCTTCGGAAGATGAACCTCAACGAAATGGATGGTTTGTTTTTGGCTTTTTCGAAAATAACCTGGAGTCGTTTCGATCCAACTTTACCTTTTATACAAAAGTTTAGAGATAAGGTTTATATTGAGCTGCCTAAATTTATACAGGAAGATGCTTTGCCTTTTTACCGGGAGCTTGTAACAAAAATGGTAAAAAATGGAATTCGAAATTTTGTGATCAGTCATTTGTCTCAGAAAGACCTGATTCCTCCCAAATGTAGAATAGTTTCTAACGAAAATGTGTATGCATTTAACGATGCTGCAGCAAAGATTTTTAAGAGCGAAGGAATTTCTGTATTCACCTATCCGCAGGAAATAGATTTCGAAACTTTATTTTCACTGTCGCACAAAGACGGGATTGTTCCTGTTTATTTTCACCCTGAGCTTTTTTATTCGCGAATGCCAATTGATATGCGCAACGAGGACAATGATTTGACTGATGATATGAACCTGCGTTTACATCGGTATCGGAGAAACGGGGTTACTTCTATTGTCCCTTCAGTTCCGGTGTCTATTTCTCAGTCGAAAAATAAATTAAAAAGTAAAGGTTTTTCCCGGTTTCTGATTGATTTGAGTTACGAGCCGGTTTCGAAAAACAGGGCCAAAACTATAAAAAGCCGGATTCTTCGCTCGGAGCAAATTCAACCATCAAATACATTTAATTTTAATAAAGGATTGAAGTAGACAATTAATTTTTGTGGTCGGTTTTCCACTCAAGTGAAGCGGAATTTCGTACTAGTTTCATACGAAAGATATAGGTGTTTTTACTTTTTATCTTAGGATAAATTATCTAAGAAAAAGTTCAAAAAAAAGACAAGCCCAAAACGGAACTTGTCTTTTGAAATATATAATTCTAGTTTGATTATCCATCATTCATTGAAGCCAAAAATTCTTCAATGTTGCGCGAACGCATTAATCTTGTTTTAATGAATTCCATTGCTTCCAGCGAATTCATATCGCCAAGGTAGTTACGTAGAATCCAAAGTTTATCCAGCATTTCTTTCGGGAATAACAAGTCTTCGCGACGTGTACTCGACGTTGGAATATCCACTGATGGGAAAATACGTTTATTCGAAAGTTTCCTGTCGAGCTGTAATTCCATGTTACCGGTTCCTTTAAATTCTTCGAAAATTACTTCGTCCATTTTCGAACCGGTTTCAGTTAATGCAGTTGCCAGAATAGTTAACGAACCACCTTCTTCAATATTACGGGCTGCACCAAAGAAACGTTTTGGCTTATGCAGGGCATTGGCATCAACACCACCAGAAAGTACTTTCCCAGATGCCGGTTGAACGGTATTGTATGCACGGGCCAAACGAGTAATCGAGTCGAGCAGGATTACTACATCGTGTCCACATTCAGTCAGCCTTTTTGCTTTTTCAAGAACAATGTTTGCAACCCGAACATGTTTGTCTGCCGGCTCGTCGAAAGTTGACGAAATAACTTCGGCATTAACACTTCGTGCCATATCGGTAACCTCTTCCGGACGTTCATCAATCAGCAATACTATCATATATACTTCAGGATGATTGGCAGCAATTGCGTTGGCTATTTCCTTTAAAAGAACCGTTTTTCCTGTTTTAGGTTGTGCAACAATTAATCCACGTTGTCCTTTCCCGATTGGTGCAAACATATCAACTACGCGGGTTGAAATATTGTCGTGTCCGTTTCCTGTTAACTGGAACTTTTCATCGGGGAAAAGTGGAGTTAAGTGATCGAATGGTACACGATCGCGGATATATTCAGGACTTCTTCCGTTTATTTCGTTTACTTTAATAAGGGGAAAATATTTTTCTCCTTCTTTTGGCGGGCGAACAGTACCCGTTACTGTATCTCCGGTTTTTAAGCCAAAAAGCTTAATTTGTGATTGAGAAACATAAATATCGTCAGGTGAATTCAGGTAATTAAAATCTGATGATCGTAAAAAACCATATCCATCTTGCAGAATTTCCAAAACTCCGGTATTGGTTATAATACCTTCAAACTCAAACTGACGTGGTTTTTGGCGGTTTCCGGCATTTTGATTTTGTTGTTTTTGTCTGTCTTCGCCTTTTTTATGGTCTTGTTTGTTTTGTTGTTGTTGTTGAGAAACCTGTTGCGGTTTTTGTTGTGATTGTTGTTTTTGAGGCTGCTGCTCTTTTGGTTGTTCAGCTCGTTCTTTGGTCTCCGGCTGAGTTTGCTGAGCTTGTTTTATGGGTTTGAACTGAGAAACAGGTTTGCTTTGTTCCTTTTTTACAGGTTGCTCCGTTCCTTCTTTTTTCACCTCTCCTCCTTCAGGTTTTTCACGATTAAATCCTTTTATAATGGCTTTAATCTGGTCCTGACGAGATTGAATTTCCGCATCTTTATTTTGTTGATGAGGAGTTTTCTTTTTGGGGCCGGCACCAACTTTCTCACGTTTAATCGTTTCTACTCTTTGACGTGGTCGTTTTTCTCTGCGTTGTTCTGGTTTTGGTTCTTCCTTTTTTTCAGGTGTTTTTTTTAGGAGTCCCAGAATTCCTCCTTTTTCTTCTTTTGGCTCTTTAGGAGCACTTTTACGCTCTTTCTTTTCTGCTTCCAGAATAGCCTGAGTATCTAAGATCTTATAAATCAAGTCTTGTTTCTTGAAAGACTCAACTCTTTTGATCTTTAGCTCCTTAGCAATTTCCTTCAACTCAGGAACGAGCTTTTTGTTCAATTCTAAAATATCGTACATTATGATTTTATTATAACTTATTCTCGATTAATAATTGTTGAATTTTTGGAACAATTGACGAGGGGAGTGATTTTGTTAAAATCGGATGCAATAATAAATAAATACTCACTACTATACAAGAATCTTATGAGTTTTTTTCACTTCCCTTTCCAAGTTAAATACTAAGTTACTATTTTATGTTGTCAATAAAAAATTAAATTACGTTACAATTTTGGTTTAAAATGACTTAGGATGGCTAGATGTATAAAGATATACGTTTCAAATGCCTAAATGTTTAGTTTCACGTTTCAATAAAGTTTGAATACATAAAAGACTAGTAGTGTATTTGGGCTAAAATCACGGTTTCCTGAAAACAACAATTTCCATTATTTCCTGCCTGTTACATTAATAACGGCTGCAAGTCCGTTATGAAACGGGCCTTCATTAAGCTCGATTTCTTTTTCAGTAATAGTTAATTCAGAAAAATGGCTGAAATCATTTTGTAACTCTTCTTTAGAGAACAACATGTCGATATTTTGCGGACCTCCCGTATTGTTTTTTATTTGATTTTTGGAAAATCCTTCTAAAAGCAGACTGCCTCCCGGTTTTAGAAAGCCCGTTAACTTTTTATGATACTCATTTCGTTTTAGTGGTGGCATATGTGCAAAAATCAGAACAACACAATCAAAATATTCCGATGGGAAAGTTACGTCCTGATAACTTGTAATTTGGTAATCAATTTGGGCATTGTGCTTTGTTTCAAGAAGTCCGGCTTTTTTCTTTCCTTCAATACTGGTATCGAATGCTGTGACATTCCAACCCAATGTGGCTGCGTACACAGCATTTCGTCCTTCTCCTTCAGCCGGAAACAGAATTTTGCCGGGTTTGAGCTTTTTTAGTTCATTAACAACAAAGTTATTGGGCAACTCTCCGTAAGCAAATTCTTTTACGGCGTATCTTTTGTTCCAGAAATCGTTCATTCAGATTTGTTTTGTAGTAAAACAGTCAATTTTTAAAATGGTTTTCAAGTTTCTTTATTTCGATATTTCCGACAGATTGCAAAGCGTCATTTAGTAGAAATTATATTGTGTACATGAAAATACCGGGAATAAAAATGTCTTTTACTAATATTGGATGTTTGGGTTATTGTATAAAGCTTGTACGACAATGATATTGTTTAGTACAAGCTATAAATATTCCACCTGAAGAAAACATAAGTTTGTGTTGGTAATTTTAATCGGCTTTACTGGTTGGAAAGAAAATTTAGTTACAAATTTGCAATGACCTTGAATAAACAAATAATATAAAACAATGAAAAAATTTTATACAGTATTAGTGGCCCTGTTGGTATTAAAAAGCTTGTTGGCACAAATTCCTATACCTACGCAAGAACAAGTTGAATGGGCCGACTGTGAAATTGGTGCGATCATACATTTTGATATTAATGTTTACGAACCGGAATATGAATGGAGAGGGCAGTGGGATTACAATCCTGATCCAAAAATTTTTAATCCCAAAAAACTGGATACCGACCAATGGGTAAAAGCAGTAAAAGACATGGGTGGAGAGTACGCAGTGCTTGTTGTAAAACATTGTACAGGCTTTTGCCTTTGGCCAACCAAAGCACACGAGTATAGCATAAAAAGTTCGCCATGGAAAAACGGGCAGGGAGATATTTTGGCTGAATTTATCGAATCGTGCACAAAATACGATGTACGTCCGGGAGTTTATTACAGCGCAGCAGCAA
Source organism: uncultured Draconibacterium sp. (assembly GCA_947492175.1). Taxonomy (GTDB): domain Bacteria; phylum Bacteroidota; class Bacteroidia; order Bacteroidales; family Prolixibacteraceae; genus Draconibacterium. Next base: position 12,237 of record CANLMQ010000008.1, read on the forward strand.
ACGGATATTTTAAAGTTGATAATCCGGGTTTGGTGAGGGGAAATAATCTGCAAGAACAAAAAGCCTATAATGCCATTGTAGAACAACAATTGGAAGAACTTTATACCGATTATGGTAAGTTTTTTGAGATATGGTTCGACGGAGGGTGCCTTGCCCCCGAAAAAGGAGGACCCGACATTGTAACACTACTTCATAAACACCAGCCACAGGCAGTTGTATTTCAAGGTCCCGAAGGAACCAATTCGCTAATTCGGTGGGTAGGCAACGAAAGAGGAGTAGCTCCGTATCCATGCTGGAGCACAACACACACTACCACTTCAAGTGGCGGAGATAAAGAAATTGATCGTTTACATGGCAATCCGGATGGGCCATTGTGGTGCCCTGGTGAAGCTGATTTCCCAATTAGGCATGGAGGTTGGCAGGGAGGCTGGTTTTATCACCCTGACAATACGAAACACCTGATGTCGGTAGAAACACTCATCGAAAAATACTACACAACTGCCGGACGAAATACGAACATGTTAATCGGAGTTGTAATCGATCCTGAAGGATTGGTTCCCGAAGTTGATGCAAAGCGAATGAAAGAGTTTGGCGATGAAATTAAACAACGTTTTGCTCATCCGGTTGCAAAAACCAAGGGAACAGGTAAAGAAATTGTGCTGAATTTTAAACCACAAAAAATAAACCACGTGGTTTTAATGGAAGATATTAAGAACGGCGAACGTGTACGAAAATTCAAAATCTATGGAACACAGGATAACAAGTGGATTTCTTTGGGAGAGGGATCTTGCATTGGGCATAAATACATCCACCAGTTTAATACTGTTGAACTTTCTGCTGTTAAACTTGAAATTACCGAGTCGGTTGCCTCCCCCAAAATAAGAGATGTTTCTGTTTATAATATTACTGAGAAATAGAATTAAATAAAATAATACCCCGTGGCTCTACCACGGAGTATTACGCCAACTTTAAGAATTTTCTTTATTCTTAAGTTCAATTTATATTATTCATTTAAGGGACAAGTATAAGTAAAATTAGGTGTGTTTTCATTTTTCTTCGAAATGTCATCAACTTTAAAATCGGTCCATCCGTTTGCAGTTGCATTAGCTGCAGTACAGTCTACAAGTTGAATAGTCCAGGTGTATTCCACACAGGCATCAAATGAAAGATCTGCTTGCATATTTTGTGCATTCCCGTTGCCAGGTCTTACGAACGATTCATATTCATATCCTGATAAGAAGGTTATGTATTCAACTTGTGGAAATGTAAATACCACATTTACATCCGTCATGTCTTCTGCCGGAATGTATGTAAAAGTTAGCGTTCCGTCTTGATTATCGACATATGAAAAACTTTCGTCGCAACCTACCTCACAAGGTCCGATTAGACTGTAATTTGTTTCATCAAGTTCGATGTTTGGATTTCCATTCATTCTGAATTGTTCAGTAACAACATCACAGGCTTCCCAATCGGGGGCAAGGGCTCTGGTTAAAGTCCATGTGCCTCCTCCCTGGGGGAAACCATATAATTGAATCCATTCATTTGTTTGCTCATCAAAGTATTGAAGTGGTCCGTTCTCCAAACTTGTAAACTCATAATTGATTTCACTTAAGGTATTCCAAACCTTAACGGATAAGGTGTTGGTAACGGCATTCTTACCGTTTCCTGTCTCTGTTTTTGAATCTGTAGCTGCATATTCATCACCACTGTTTTCATCAATGCATACAGTATTGCAATCACCCCCTAAGGTTAAAGATTTTAGCATTAATCCTTCTTCAGGATTAGTTAGCGTGTCTTCTTTCTGGCATCCCCAGAAAATGCCGGCAACTACAATAAGTGCTGCTGCGGCCATGTACATTAATTTTTTCATCTTTTCAGTTTTTGTGTTATTTGAATTAAGGCGTTTGTCTATCAAACGCATGTTGTTATTATGTCTGTTTTATCAAATTTCTATTCTTCTTTTTTTTGATTATGATTTAACATTGCTGACTACAGATAATGAATAATTTTGGTTATTCGTTTCATACCTACTTTTCTTCAATGTATACATGAGGCATATTGAAAAATGCAGTAGATTTTTCTTATAAGTTCAGTTTAATATGTACGTATGTTAATTAAAAGATACCCTTATTTTTTATCTGAAATTAACAATACGTAAATTACAAAATGTTGTAAGGGTTTGAAAATCAATGTGTCCCAAAATGAAAAAAGCACTTAATGAATAAATAGAAGTTAGTGTTTATAGGGGGAATAAGGTGTGATAATTACCAATAATATTATTCAGAATACCAATAAAAGGCAGACGATTTGAAAAGAGCGAAGATCAATGTTAACTGACTTTCACAGAAAATTCTAACATAAAGAAGATTTCAGAACAAAATTGTTATCATTGCAATTCAAATCTGATTAGATGGGCATTTCTATAAAGGAGGATGATAAACACCTGGTGCTACAACTTAAAAACAATGAAGTTGAGGCATTCGATGTTTTATTTCATAAATACAGCGACAAGTTGTACCGATTTGCCTATTCCCTGTTAAAAAATAAAGAAGATTCGAAAGAAATAGTGCAGGAAGCTTTTCTGCGTATCTGGACAAAAAGGGAAGAAATTGACTCTACAAAATCGTTTAAATCTTTTTTATTTTCAATTTCCTATAATTTGGTGATTGATCAACTACGGGTTCGATTAAAAGATCAGGAGTATCGAAAGTTTTTAGTGCGCTTTTTTGAATCGGAAAACTTTGAATTAAAAAGTAAGCTGGACTATGATAATATGGTGGTGCAGATTAGAAATGCTGTAGAAGAACTTCCGGAAAAAAGAAAGCAGATTTATATTTTAAGTCGCGAACTTGGATTAACACATAAAGAAATTGCTTCCAGGTTGGGGATTTCGGTAAAAACTGTAGAGAACCAAATTACACTTGCCCTAAAACATCTTAAAACCAGATTAGGGAAAGATGTATTACCTGTTATCTTATTTTTGATGCTTTTCGCCTGACAAAGTTTTTCACACTTATATTTTTGGATTAATGCCCCAACTTCTGCTCTTTTATTTCGGCTACTTTCTTTTTGCAGGTATAAGGTAACGCCTATCTTCCATAAGATCATGTTAATCTTTTATAAGATGAAGGCCATCTGGTGTAAGAGAATGATTCTTTTTTATAAGATGATGGCTCTCTTGAAGAAGATAATGCCTATCTTCCATAAGATTATGTCCATCTTTTATAAGATTATGTCCATCTGGTGTAAGAGAATGATTCTTTTTTATAAGATGATGGCTTTCTTGCAGAAGATAACGCCTATCTTCCATAAGATCATGTCCATCTTTTATAAGATGAAGGCTATCTTGTGTAAGAGAATGATTCTCCCCTAAAGATTCCTTCCCATAAAATTGTTAATCTGTATTCATCATTCATTACGAAGTTCTAACCCATCAGTTTAAATTTCTGGTGGATAAAACTTTGAGCTAAAGAAGACTTTTTACATTATGGGAATAGTTTTTGCCTTACCAGGCGGGTTCTACTCTTTGGTTTAGCCCAAAGAGTAGACAGAAAACCCAAGGCTGCGCCCGCCTCCCTCAGAAAAGCTACGCGATGACGACTAAAATTCCTGAAACTCGTCGTACCTCCTCAAACAGCAGTAATTTTTTAACGCTGTCACCGCTTGTTTTCTGGCTCACCGGACGAGGCCAAAGCTCCGAAGTAGCTTTCGAAGCTGCTAGCTGTGCATAAGCAGACAGGCATCTTTTGGTCGTTACCCGGAGTTAAAATGAAACCTTAGAGAGAGCGGGAAGCTCCGAGGAAACGAGCTTGCGAGTTACACGAGTTGCCAAAAATTTTAATTATAAAGGAGTGAAATCACCCGTCCGAATTTAGGTTTTATGAAACGACCATGACAAAAATTTGCCACAAACAAGCATACTTAAAATCATGGGAGTTCCCCGTCTGACCGCGAAAGCCGGGCAGGCATCTAATAAAGTTGAAAACTTAAAATTTTAATTAGATGAAAACGCAGGGGAAGGGCCAAAAGTAGCCTTGGCCTTTTTGCTTCGTTTTTGCTTCCCCGTCTGACCGATGATTCATCAGCCGGGCAGGAAGACAAAAATGAAGGCCTGCGGCAGCAATATTAAAATATATGATTCAAATAATAATCCACCGGATTTTCAATGTGATCCGTTCTAACCCATATTTCGGGTTTATCAAATACAGCAATTTTTTACTAAATCTTAACCCTGTTAATTTGCCTGATAACCAGTCTCATCGAGTTCGCTTTTATTGCAATGCCATTTTTTTTTATTTTTCTTTTGGGGGGTAAACAGTTTTTTACGTATTACATGTAAACAACATTATAAAATTTGACTTTAAATCGTTTTTATATAGATTTAGTTTGGTTAGTTAATTGAAGACCCCTTTATTCTTAAAGGGGATCTTCAATTGTTTATACGTAAATTACAAAATGGAAAAGACCATTTCAGATAGTATTAAAAAATATGTGTTAGGAACTTCAGAAAAAAAGGAGTTAGAGAAAGCACTTTCAATATTCGAAGATCCATATCATAACCTGGATTTAAGGCCAACGCTTTATGACTTATGGTATGACGATACTTTGGATGCTGTTGAAATACCGGGAGCAGATTTCCCGGGAATGTTAAATGAGATCCATCATAAAATTAACCTGGAAAAGAATACGGTAAATAAATCGAAAACAAGAAAACTTATTTTTAACGTTTCAAAGATTGCAGCCGTTCTTTTAATTGGTATAATCTCCGGTATTTTTGTACAAAACTTCAAAAAAGAAGAGCCGGTTTATTATACATCTATTGCACCCAAAGGTTCAGTTTCTCAAATGATTTTGCCCGACAATACAATGGTTTATCTGAATTCAGGTTCAGAAATAAAATATTCAATTAGCGGGGAAAGCGGACAACGTGAGGTATTTCTTACCGGTGAAGCCTGGTTTCAGGTGACAAAAAATATTGAAAAACCTTTTGTTGTGCATACACCCTATTACAATGTAAATGTATTGGGTACCGAATTTAATGTAAAAGCTTATCCCGAAGACACTGAGATTACCACAACTCTTGAAAAAGGATTAGTTCAGATATGTTCGACCGAAAAATTTAAAATTCAGAGCAACCAGGTTCTAACTCCGGGCGAACAGCTTATTTATAATAAAGAAGACAATAGTATTTCTCTAAAAAAGGTAAAAACTCAATTTTATACCTCGTGGAAGGAAAACAAGTTGATATTTATAAATATGAAGTTGAAAGGATTAATTACGCTTCTTGAAAGAAAATATGGGGTGAACATTGAGGTTGATGATCCTTCCATTTTAGAACTTCACTACGATGGAACCTTAAAGAGCGAAACAATAATGGAGGTAATGGAAATCTTGAAACATTCATTACCCGTTACGTATACAATACAAGATCAAAAAATACTAATAACCAAAACGAATTAAAATCTGTGCTTATGAATTAAACCTGAAACTAAAAGGAAACCGGCTAATGCTGTCACATTAAACCGGTTTGAATGCGATTAAAAAGGTGCTGTCACACCTGATTATTACAAACATTTAATACAACAAATTTATGAAAAAAAATGTAACCCGCTTCTTTCATAATATTGAATTGAAGCGAAAATTATTATTGAAAATGAAACTAACGTTGATAGGATTATTTCTGTGCTTTATGCAGGTCTCTGCAACAGTTTATTCGCAGGCAACAAAGTTTTCCTTCGAATTAAAACAGAAACAAGTTGCCGAAATTTTGCGTGATATTGAAGAGGAAAGTAACTTTCGTTTTTTTTATCAGCGTGAACAGGTAAATGTTGAAAGAGTTATAAGTCTTAACGCAGAAAATAATACTGTTGAGGAGATTTTAACTGCGATGTTTAAAGATCAGGGAGTAAAATACAAGATACTGGAAAACGATCTTATTTTACTTTCACCGGAGGCTGAAAATTTCTCAGAGATGATGGCTGCTCAACAAAACAGAGTAAGCGGTACAGTTACCGATGAATCAGGGGAACCTCTTCCGGGGGTAACAGTTATTATTAAAGGAACTACCAATGGAACCGTTACTAATATCGACGGGAAATTCACAATTTCCAACGTGCCTAGCGATGCTACATTACAGTTCTCATTTGTAGGTATGTTAACACATGATGTGGTTGTGGGGGCGCAAACAACTATAAATGTAACTATGAAACCCGATGCAATTGGAATTGAAGAAGTTGTTGCAATTGGTTACGGTACAACAAGAAAGGCGGATCTTACAGGTGCTGTTTCTGCAGTTTCAGGTGAAGCACTTACTATTACTTCAAATACTTCGGTAGCTTCTACTTTGCAGGGAAAACTGTCGGGTATAAACATTACTAAATCAGGACGTCCCGGTTCCGGTACTTCTTTTAATGTAAGGGGTATTGGTTCTTTTGGCTCAAATGCTGATAATAGTCCGCTTATTGTTATTGATGGTGTCCCTGTACAGGGAGGAATGGAGACACTTAATCCCAACGATATTGAAAGTGTAAACTTATTGAAAGACGCAGCTTCTGCTGCTATTTACGGATCTCGTGCGGCAAACGGTGTAATTCTTATAACAACAAAAGCAGGTCGCGAAGGTGATGGTAAAATTAACGTGAATTTCTACACCGGAACACAATCTCCAACGCGGAAAATTGATATGCTTAGTCCTGAGCAATTCCTGGATGCAGCAAAAGAGGCTATTTCAAACCAGGAGTTATCAACGGGTAATGATATCGTTTCTCCTCTGGAAACAGCTACTTATGGTGATTTAGCCCATGTTGACTGGGCGGAAGAGGCTTTTTCTGCAGCTCCTGTTACAAATATTAACCTTAGTGTACGTGGTGGTTCGAAAACAGTTAACTACTACATTTCAGGAGAGTACCTTAATCAGGATGGTATTGGTCCTGAATCTGGCTACGAAAAATTTTCTGCAAGGTCAAATCTGGATGCCCGGGTAAAACCATGGTTGAAAATCGGAAATAATCTTCATGTATCAAAACAGCTTCAGGAAGGCGCAGGAAACGGACAACAAGCTGCATTAATTATGGAAGGTCCATATTGGGATCAAGTTCGCAATGAAGAAGGTGTATTAAGTGGTCCAAATGATCTGGGACTAGCTGTTGGAAGAATAGGTAATCCTCTGATTGGATATGAAGTAAACAGTATTAGTAGCACATGGCTACGTTTCCTCGATAATTTTTATACAGAAATTGAAGTGATTGAAGACCTAAAATTGAAATTCAATGCAGCTTACGATTTAACGTACCAGAATTATAAAAATTATCAGCCTAAATATAATATTGGGGGAACTCAGAGAGATAGAAACCAATATACTGAGTACCGCGATTTTAATAACATGTGGTTGGCAGAATTTATTGTAAGTTATGCTAAAACTATTGGTGACCATAACATGAGTGGTATGGCAGCTCACTCACGACAACTTTATACCACAAGTAACAATATGCATGGTCTCGTTAAAGATTTTGCTTCTGATGCAGATAACATGCAGGTACTTAGTGGCGGAACAAACAGAGAAGAATCTGATGTTACCGGTTCTAAAGCCGAATTGGCTATTGCTTCTTATTTCGGACGTTTAAGTTATGATTATAAAAGCAAGTATCTGTTCAATTTCAACTTAAGGGTTGATGGTTCATCTCGTTTTACAGAAGATAATCGCTGGGGTATCTTTCCATCTGTTTCAGGTGCTTGGAAAATTCACGAGGAAGGATTTTTTGATGTTGACAAGATTGCTAATTTTAAACTACGTGCATCATGGGGGCAATTAGGTAACCAATCTGTTGGATCTTATTATCCTACTTCTGTTGCCATTAACCAAAAGAATGTTGTTTTTGGTCCTAATGAATTGCAGAAACTGAATGCCGGATATGTTCAGGATGGTTTAGCTAACCAAAAACTGGAATGGGAAACAACTACTATTACTGATATCGGTGTTGATTTAGGTTTGTTTGACGGAAAATTAGCTATTACTGCTGATTACTTTAACAAAGTAACAGATGGTATTCTTCGCGGAATGGTAATACCAAAGAATGTGGGACTTAATCCTCCAACTATCAACTTTGCTAAAGTTAAAAACACAGGTACCGATTTTGAGGTAACTTACAAGGATAATGTTGGTGACTTAAATTTCAGTGTAGGTTTCAATGCTTCGAATGTGAAAAACGAAATAATGGAACTGAGTGAAGGAATAGAACAGGAAGTTGGAAGTTTGCCTTGGAATGGTCAAACCATTAATAAGGTTGGGGAATCATTAAATTCATTTTATGGTTATGTAACCGATGGACTATTTACTACCCAGGCCGAACTGGATGCTGCTCCTGCCCAACCAAATAAAAGACTGGGACTGCATAAATATGTTGACATTAGTGGCCCTGATGGCGTGCCGGATGGAAAAATTGATGCGAATGATATGACTGTATTTGGAAACTCAATTCCTAAGTGGAACCTTGGTTCAACCATTACTGCCGATTGGAAAAATTTCGACTTTATGATGGTTTGGATGGCTACTCTGGGACGCGATCAGCACCAGGCACAGCAACTTTGCTCTATGTATCCTCCGTACAGAAATATGATGGTTGATAGGTACGAAAACAGATGGCAAGTTGGTCAAACCTATGAAGAAGGCATGTATCCTGCTTTATACTGGACAAATGTATACCAGGGATCTTACGATGCATTATTTATCAAAAATGGTTTTGCCCGAATGAAAACGATCTCTGTTGGATACACTTATAAATTCAGAAATAGCGTAAGTGCAAGATTATTTGTAACAGGTGAAAACCTTCTTACTATAACTTCTGATGAATTCCTGGGAATAGACCCGGAAAACAATTATAGTGGAGGTAGAGGTACCTACCTGGCTTGGGGAGATGGTTTTCCAAATCCTAAAATATATATGATTGGATTAAATCTTAACTTTTAAAACATAGCAGAAGATGAAAAGTATATTAAAAATAACTATAGTATTCTTTGTAGTTTTACTAACCAGCTGTGCTGAAGAGTTTCTTGACAGGAGCCCGTATGGTTCGCTTAATAACCAAACCTTCTTCTTAACCGAAGACCATGCAAGCCAGGCTGCGGTTGCTTGTTATAATTTTATCAGATATAATAACAATCACTGGGCGCTTCTTCAACTCGAATTGGGGATGACAGATAATTACGGAACCTGGGGATTTGGTGAATACCAGGATTATCAGTTTGCTGCATTCGATGTAAACGATAATCCCGTAGTTAATGGAGTTTACTCACGGGCGTATACAGGTATAGGCCGATGCAATATTAATATTCAGGGAGTTTCTGCTATGACTGAAGAACAGATTTCATCAGAAGCAAAAAATAAGTATTTGGCGGAAATGCGTTTTATCAGGGCGTGGTGGTATTATCGCCTTATCCAGTTCTACGGTGATGTGCCGGTAAGAACTGAAATTCCGGAGGATGTAACAAATAAAGAGGAAACAAATATTGCCCCTACAGCAAAGGAACAAATTATTGATGACGTAATTCTTCCTGATTTGGAATTTGCCAGAGATAACTTAGGTGTAGTAAAATGGTCTGAAGATCAGACCGGAAGACTCACTTTAGGCGCTGTATATGCCTATCTTATCGATGTTAACGTTTATAAAGGAGATTACGATGCTGCTATTGCTGCAGGTACTGCTTTTGAAAACCTGAAAGATGAGGCAGGTTATGCACTACTTGATGATCCGAATTTTGTAAACAGAACAGATAACGAGAACAACTCAGAGCTAATTTTTGTAGCTAGTTTTGGTCCCGGAGCTACTTCTTACAGAAACTTTTATACCGGAACAAAAAGAAGTGCAGGTGAAGGATTGGGTGATATAATCAGAGGTTCTTCCTATGCCGGTGCATACATTTATCCATCAAACGATTTGTTGGAATCGTACACAATGATTGATGGTACAAGTATTAGTGAGTCTCCGCTTTACGATGCTTCACTTGATAACGAATACAAATGGAGAGATCCTCGTTTTGATGTTGCATTCTTTACTCCGCTTGACGAAATTGAAACTTATCCGAATGGCATTATGGTTAATTGGGATTTTTCAATGCGTAACAATACAATAGGACAGGGAGGATACGATATTCAGAACAGATGTATCTATTATGGTAGCAGCACTGATTATGTATGGCAGGCAGATATTCGGTATAAAAAACTTTCATCGGTTTATTTACAAATTGCTGAAGCCTATGCCAATAAATTGGATTGGACAAACTGTGAAAAGTTTTTGGAAAAAGTACGAAGCAGGGCAAGAAACTATGCTTTGGCTAATAAATCCAAATATGTTCCTGAAGGAGTAGCCGATGCCGATGTATTACCTGCATACGAAATTGACAATCTTACTGAAGCTATGGCGGCCATAGAGTATGAATTCAGAGTTGAAACATTTGGTGATGATGCTGTAAGATACTTTAACCTTAAGCGTTGGGGAAAACTTCAGCGTTGGGCTGAAACTTGTGGCTGGACCTGGAATCAGAAATTTTATGATTTGCCTTATCCAAACAGTGCAGTAACTAATAATACAGCACTTGATAATTCGGCTAAAGGATGGTAAAATAACTTAAGCCGGGATAATTATCCGAAAAAATATAAAAAGGTTCCTGGAGATAGTGTAGTTTCACCGGGAACCTTTTTTAAAGAATAGTAGTGACGAAGTAATAATACGTGTCACCATCACATAACGAACCAATACCTAATAGAGTAGTAAGCATATTCGTTTTTAGAATTATGCGTACCTATTGAGCCTGATATCCGAAGATAAAGTTTGAGTTTTCTTAAATACGAATCGCAAACTTTTGTACGGTATTATAGAATAATCAACCTTTTTGGAAGTATCAGAATAATGAAACGACCATGATTTACAGAAGTGAACATGTATTGAGGGATTCTGGTAAAATGAAGAATATACTCAATACAGATAGCTTTTAGGAAATTTTGACGAATTTATTTTTTTCTTTTTCAAGTCAAAATTTTCAGGCATAGCCATAGCTACGGTTTAAAATTTTGGTGCAGAAAAAGGGAAAAAGAACAAGTGAAAAAAACGAAAAGCTATTTGTTTTGAGTATAATATATACGTGAATAACAATTTCGTCTGTTCATTGTAGATGTTTTCACCATATATAAATAAAACTAACAAATATAAACTCATGAGATTAAAGCTATTGATGGTTGGTACTACCATGCTATTCTCTTTTTATATCTGTGCCCAAAACCTGGATAAATTTAAACACGGAGATAACACCTGTGTAAAAGAAAGTATTGTAACAGAATCCCGCAGTTTTAACGGTTATACCGGCGATTGGACAGACGAATATGATAAAAGTTATCGATATGGTAGTTTGTTTAAAAAAGTGGTGCCCGATGTAAAAAACATGGTATTGCAAAATAAAGTTGATATTGCAGAAGAGCTGGGGATGCCAGGTTTAGCCATGCAGGAAGGATTTTTGTCAATATTGCTTTCATCAGATTATACTAAATTGGAAGAACCTGAATTAAATGAATTAGAACTGGCAGTGGCTAAAAAAAATGTTTTGGTTTTTACAAGTCCTGATTCAGAAACAGGTAAAAAATTATTATCTCTTGCCGGACCGGTTAATTCATGGAGACATAAAATGACAAGCAGCCAGTACTTGTCATCCGATTATGCTCCAATGGATGCATTCATGCTAAAACACGAAGACAAAACAATCTTTGCTGTTATTTCTTCAAAAAACAATGAAACGAAACTATTTCAAAACTATCTTAAAAATGTAAAAAACATTGTTGCCAAATACGATTTCCACAAAGGTTGGATGGGATTAACTTCCGGATACAGGGTAATTGGTACAGATTTCGGGCATCCGCTCGATTACATTGGTAAAGCACTAAATGAAGGGATTAGCTGGGTTGTTTTCTCGGGTTACGACGACTTTTTTATGAAGGAAGATTTTAAAAGCTGGATGAATGAAGTTGGTAATCCAGCTTTTGTTGAATTTGGTTCTTCTTCTCTATCATATATTTCCGGAGCAACATGCTTTGCCTTTGGCCTGGATAATTATAATGGATTACAGGAACAGAATATTAGTTTGCCTGAATATGCAAAATTTGTAAACGACAGAAACGGATATTTTTTCCGTAAAGTTTTCGATCCGGACATTAAAGGAGTTTTCGATTTTGATGGTTACTATGCCGGTATTGGAAACAAAGAACAGATTGAAGCAGAAAATGTGCCGTTTGTCAGCCTTACCGGTTCGTACAAAAACGGTTTGGAAACCTCGATGGTGTTGTTTCTTGAAAAAGGCAAACCATTAAACAAAAGGACCATGGCTGATGCCATAATGTCGCGAAAAGCTGTAAGCATAGTTGATGGAGGTAACATGATGGGGCCGGAGAATTTTCGAAGTGCGCTGCAAATGTTGTTGCTCGACAGGGTTTATCTTGATAACTACTATAAATCAGAACTGGATATTCAAGCTGAAGTTGTGGGCAAAGAATTGAGTGTTGTTATTACAAACTTTGGAGAAAATACAATTTCCGGAAGCTTTTCGCTTGTTAAAAATCCAAATTTAAGTATCGGTCTAAATGGATCAGATGAACTTACAATTCATGCGAAAGAAAAAAAGGAGCTTCATTTTAATATAGAAGTTAACAAAGATGCAACGGGAAAAATAAGTCCCATACTTATTAACTTCAACTATAACGGAACGAAAAAATCAACCCTGACAAAACTGATCATGCCCGATGCACTGGTTACCCACCAGCTTTATTACGGGCAGGTACCTGAAATTAATTTCCCGGTATCGGTTCATAATTTTACAAATCAAACTTCTGTTCCGGTAAGCATTAAAGTAGAAGACAAAAACAAACAAAACAAAGTTGTTTATAAGGATAAAGGAGACCTTTCTGTTGCACCGGATGAACACAAAGAAATGTTTTTCAAACTAAAGCTTCCCCCGGGCAATTACAATGTTGTAACAACTGCCTTGGGAAGTGAAAAAGTAACACAGCTCGGGGTTGAAAAAGCCGAAGGGAATCCCATTGTTTATCCTGTTGACCTGAATACTGATGGTATTAATGAATACAGGTTGGAGAACGAAAAAGTACAGGTAACGCTCCTTACTGCCGGAGCCAGGATAATAGAATATTACGAAAAGGAGAAAAAAGACAATGTTCTGTTTAAACTTTGGCCCGATGTTCCTTTCGACAACAGAAAAGAATTCAGAAAAGTACGTGGTTTTTATCCCTACGGCGGATTTGAAGACTTTTTGGGTGGCCCAAGTATTGAAACGCATAAAGTGTATAATGCCGAAATACTTGAAACTCCCAAAGGTTGTGTTAGTGTAAAAATGACGGCAGAATATTATGGAAACATCATAGAGAAAATATTTACACTTTATGGAAATTCTCCGCTGATTGAAATTAAATACAGGATTGATTTTATAAATCCAAGTCTTAAAATGATTGGCCCTCAGCCTATTGTTCTTCTAGGAGACAAGCATGGTCCTGAAGATGTTTATTACATACCCGAGAAGAGTGGAATAAACGAATACAGGATGAAAAAAGAAGCTTATTACGGCAGGGTTTTTAACATGAAGGAAGGTTGGAATGCAGGTCAGGAAACCAACGATGGAATTTCGTTTGTGGGAGCGTATCCGGTAGATCAACCCGTATTTATGCATATGTATATGAATCATACACTTAATCCTGCATCGAAATACAACTATGTGGAATTTCAACCCTGGATATATATTTATCCGGGCAACACATGGTATTTCTCATACTATATGTGGACCTCGGGAGAAAATTGGGAAAAAAGTGTTGATGAGTTGAGAAAAAGAAACCTGATAACCAAGTCTAAAAGATAAAACATGGATCATCCTATAATGAAATTATTATGAAAAAGTTTTTTTTAATTCTGCTGGCAGTGTTCGGAACAATATATACACAAGCAAAAGAAGAATTGAATATCAAAAAAATAGAGTTAGGGTATCCTGTTCCGGCTATTCCTTATTATCATTTAAAAGCTGATCTTGAACTGCCATACGAATCTGTTATTGAAGTGCTTGCTAAAGTAGATGGAAAGCCGATTCGTTTTACAAACTTATACCGTGAAGGCGAGTTTCATGATATGAATTTACCGCACCAGTCGCACCGGCCACCATCGGGTTATGGGCTATCGGAAAACGGAACCATTTATAAAAATCCGTCGATAACTGCCTGGGTAAAATGGGAACCAGGACAGGAATACAATATTGAAATAGCAATTCGACTGAAGAAAAATATAAAAGCATCGAAAAACGATATTTGGATTTCAAAAACAATCAAGGTAAAATCTCCCGAAGGTGTTGATGTTTTTGATGGTGCCTGGAAAAACTACAAATCAGTGGTTCTTTCAGAAACGGCCGGTATTGACAGAACATCGGAAGCTGTTGAGGTACTTTTGCCATTCTATCCCGATGAAGCTTTTGATATAAAAAGAGAGCTTCGGGTGGTTGAAGTAAACCCAAGCACATTCGAACTTACCGAAGTCCCTTCGCAGGTGTACGATGTTCAGAAATATCTTGAGGAAGATGATATGGATCCCGATGAGGATGGAAATCCAACCCGTGAAGTTCCGCTCTGGTTTCCGACTATGAGTGCCAGGGTAGAATTTCTGGCAAATGTTCCGGCAAAATCGTCAAAAGTCTATTTAATCTATTATAACAATGATAAAGCCCTTGCAAAAGTTTATAATTCAGATTTAAAAGTACAGGGTGAAAAGCCGGGTTTAAACATTGAAAATAATGAATTCTCAATTGTTTTACATCCCAATTCCGGGCATTTAGATCAGGTAACACTCAACGAAAAATCTGAATTTCCACTATTTCATCGAATGGAAACCAACGGAGCGATACATTGGAACCCGGGAGTATATTCTCCTCCTCGTCCGTGGACTCACACTGCTGACTGGAAACCTCCTCAACATTCCGGTCTTCTTTCCGGGCCGGTAAAAGTAATTACTGAAATGTGGGGAAATCTCAGGGATATACCCGAAGTTGATGCGTCAGTACGATATGAATTTTACGCCAATGTTCCGTATTTTATAAGTACAACCAATATGCGGATCAATAAAACGATTCATTGTAATGCACTTCGAAATGCTGAAATTGTTTTTAAAAGAGAATTAATGACACATGCCTCGTGGTACGACGTGATTATGGATAAGATTGTTAAAGTTGATGTTCGTGATATGCCTGAATTGACTGATCTTAAAATGGAAGCAGATGTACCATGGATTGTTTTTTATAATGAAAAAGAAGGAGTAGCATTTGCGGGGATACAGTTGCAATATGCCAATGCCGGGCTGGAAAACAGGGAAAGATTACTTAATCCGTATATGTACATTACAGGTGGTCCCTGGATTTATTGGGCAAGGGCATTGTCTTTACCGTTTTTATCGTCGAATATGCAGCAACTGGTTCCGGCCATGAAAGGAAATTTCTTCACCGAAAAGTGGGCTTATCTGGTTTACAAGATCGAAGATCAGGAGAATCCGCACAAAACTGTACTGGAATGGCAAAAAAGGCTTCTGAATCCACTTCGTATTCAGCTGAATGAAGAAGTTGATGAAAGGGTTTCGCGAAGTGTTCACGAGATTTATATTGAAGATGGAAAAAGTGGATGGGAAGGAAGAGAAACGAGCAAACACTAGAGAATCGGTATTAAAGAAAAAGATATAAAACCAACATAAATAACTTAATATGAAGAAGCTAAATAATGTGCTGGTTGCACTAAGTATTTTTTGTTTATTGTTTGTAGCTTGTAATCAAACAGAAATAAGGTTAACTGAAAACGGAAAACCCAAATCCCGGATTGTTATTCCTGCCTCTCCCTCGAGTGTGGAAAAACATGCGGCTGCGGTATTAAATAATTATATACAAAAAATATCTGGAGCTGAGCTGAAAATTGTTTCCGACGATCAACCTGTCCAAAAGGGAGATGTAAATATTGGCAAAGTAAACAGGTCCGAAATTTCTGAAATTGATTTTCCGAAATTGGAAAAAGACGGATATGTAATTCAAACTAAAAACGGCAGGCTAACAATTGCCGGGGGAAGCGAAAAAGGCACACTATATGGTGTTTATGGGTTTCTGGAAGAACTGGGCTGTAGAAAATACACTTCCAGGGTTACTAAAATACCCGGAACTGCAACCATTGTTGTTAAAGATCTGGATATAGAATCTATTCCAGTATTTAAATTTAGGGATATCTATTACCGGGATGCCTACGTGCCTGCTTACATGGAATGGCATGGCCTTGATGAACATGGTGAGTTTGTGGAACAGGGAACATCCGATTGGGGAATGTGGTGTCATACCACGGAAAGTTTAGTGCCTCCGAAAGAATATTGTAGTAATCATCCTGAATACTACAGTATGATTAATGGGAAAAGGCTGTGCAGTGCAGAGAAGCATAATTTAAGTGATATTTGTTTTTCGAATGACGAGGTTTTTGAAATTGCTGCAGAAAACCTGAAGAAGGAAATAGAAAACAGACCGGAAGCTACTTATTGGTCGGTCAGTCAGATGGATAACAACAAGTATTGTCGGTGTCCCAAATGCGAAGCTCAATACGAAAGATCCGGAGCTCCAATGGGATCAATACTTCCATTTGTAAATAAAATGGCACAAAAGTTCCCCGACAAAACAATATCTACTTTATCTTACTGGTATTCCACCCGTCCGCCCAAAGATATTAAACCCGAAAAAAATGTAAATCTACTTTTGTGCAATATAGGCAGTCCCCGCCATATTCCTATAGAAGAAGGAGACTCTACTTTTTGTGCTGACCTTGAAGCCTGGGGAAAAATACACGACAATATTTTGTTGTGGGATTATGTTATTCAGTTTGCACATTTAATTGCTCCGTTTCCTAATTTAAGAACCTTACAACCTAATTTACAGTATCTGAATAAAAATGGTGTAGTTGCTATGTTTGAGCAGGCAAACAGAGAGATTGGAGGTGAATTTTGTGAGTTGAAAGCTTATTTACTGGCAAAACTTTTATGGAATCCGTATCAGGATATTGATCCAATAATTGATGATTTTGTGAATGGATATTATGGTAGTGCCGGAAAATATATCAGGGAATATATTGATTTAATGCATGATACCATGGAGCAAACCGGTGCAAAACTAAGTATTTTCGGGAGGCCCTGGGACAATAGAAATACATTCCTTACAGAAGAAATGATTGATAAGTATTATAAGATACTTGATAATGCAGCAGAAGCTGTGAAAGATGATCCTGAATTGCTTTTCAGAGTAAAAACGGTAAAAGTGCAAATAGATTATGCTGTTTTGGATATTGCCAAAAAAGAAGTTACCGGGAAAAGAGGTGCTCTTGAGAAAAATGGAAGCGAATTAACACTTAAACCTGAAATCGGAAAATTACTTCACGAAGTAACACGTATTTGCAACCTGAACGGAGTAACACGTGTACATGAGTGGAACACCACTCCAAATGAATATGCTTCGGAATACAAAAAGTTTTTGTTGGAACAGACTAGAATGTAAAACCTAATAAACCAATAATATGAAAACAAGAATTAAATCTTTTACACATCTGATTATTGCCGTTTTTACGGTGGCCTGGTTGTTTTCTTCATGTAAGCAGGATAAAGTAACAATTTGTAAAGAAGGCAAAGCTGTTTCAAGGATTGTTGTTCCCTCGAATGCTACAGAAGTTGAAAAGCATTCGTCGGTAGTTTTACAGAACTACTTAAAACAAATAACAGGTGCCGGTTTTGATATTGTAACAGATGATCAGCCGGCGAAAAGTAACGATATTAATATTGGCAAAGTAAACCGGCCCGAAATAGCCGACATTGACTTTCCGGAACTGGAAGAAGACGGCTTTGTAATTCATACTGCAAATGGGCGGCTCACCATAGCAGGAGGATCGGAGAAGGGGACGCTGTATGGGGTTTATAATTTTCTTGAAAAATACCTGGGATGCCGGAAATACACTTCAAAAGTATCGGTAATTCCGGCAAGGTTTACTATTGCTCTGAAGAATGTAAACGATAAAGAAATTCCTGTTTTTAAATTTCGTGAAGTGCTTTATCGCGATGTTTATAATCCGGAATACATGGAATGGCACGGACTTGATAATCATGGCTCTTATAATCAGAATGGAGACTGGGGACTTTGGTGTCATACTACACATCGCCTGGTTCCTCCAAAAGAATACTGCGCAAGCCATCCGGAGTTTTACAGCATGGTTAATGGGAAACGACTTTGCAGCGCCGAAAAACACAATGTGGGAGACATCTGTTTTTCCAGCGTAGGTGCTTTTGATGTTGCCTATAAAAGTCTGAAAACCTTAATGGAGGAAAAGCCCGAATTGACCTATTGGTCGGTTAGTCAAATGGATAATGCACAGTATTGCCGGTGCCCCGAATGTCAGAAAGCTTACGACGAAAGTGGTAGCACTCAAGGCTCAATACTTACTTTTGTGAATAAAATGGCCCAAAAGTTCCCCGACAAAATTATTTCAACCTTGTCGTATTGGTATTCAACACGGCCTCCCCAGGGAATTAAGCCCGAAAAAAATGTAAATATTTTGTTGTGTAACATTGGCAGTCCTCGTCATATTCCAATAGAAAAAGGCGACTCTACGTTTTGTGCCGATTTGGAAGCCTGGCATAAAATCCACGATAATTTTCTGATATGGGACTATGTTATTCAGTTCTCGAATTTAATTGCTCCGTTCCCTAACCTGAGGACATTGCAACCTAACTTGCAATATCTACACAAACACGGTGTTAAAGCCATGTTCGAACAAGCCAACCGGGAAACTGGCGGAGAATTTTGCGAACTTAAAGCTTATATTTTTTCAAAACTGATGTGGGATCCTTATCAGGATTTAGATCCGATTATCGATGATTTTTTAAATGGATATTATGGCGCGGCCGGTAAATATATCCGCGAATATATTGATTTGATGCATGATGCTATGGAAAGTACCGGAGCAAAGTTGAGCATTTTTGGTCGTCCGTGGGATAACAGGAATACGTTCCTCACAGAAGAAATGATTGATAAATACTATGCTATTTTCGACAAGGCAGAAGAGGCTGTAAAAGATTATCCCGATCAACAATTCAGGGTAAAAACAGTTCGGATGCAAATTGATTATGCCGTACTGGATATTGCACGGAAAGAAATAAAAGGGGAACGCGGAGCTTTGGAGGAAAAGGATGGAAAACTTGTTCCGAAAAAGGAAATTGAAGAGCTTTTGAATAGTGTGGTTTCGTTATGCGATCTTAACGGTGTAACCCGGATACACGAGTGGCACACACCGCCCAGAGAATACATGACGAAATACAATGAATTTTTAGAAGAGAACTGTAATTAACTATTATACCGATGAGAAACAATTGTAAGCTTATAAGTTTATTGTTATTCCTGATGCTGGCATTTTTTGCAGGGGCACAGGAAGATAAAGAATATATAGGATTTAACGTAGATTATAAAAACTACTTATCGAAACACGATGTTGTGTTTCAAACACTAAATTACGAAGGTTTTGAAGGGCTGACCATCGGCAATGGCGACATTGGAGGAATGGTTTGGTGTACTAAATCCGGTATCGAAATCCAGATAAATAAATCGGATTTGTTTGACAAACCGAATACGGAGTCGAAAACAACACTGAGGGCAGCAGGCAGGTTAAAAATTGATTTTGGTATTCCGAATACCGAATGGCTTTATTTGAACGATTTTGAGGCACGAATGAGTATGTATGATGCTACTTCGCGTATTAAAAGTGCAACTCCTTTCAGCAATACAAATATTGAAACCTGGGTGGATGCCAACGCCAATGCATGGATTATTGATTGTGATTTAAAAACAATGGGTGAATTGCTATCGGGTACTTCTATGAGTGTGGAACTGGAACGATGGGGGAGCCGGTCGTTTGGTGGCTGGTACGGAGGTTACAACAAAGATGCATCGGCCGGAATTGGAAATTCAAAAGCAAATACTCAAAATGGGGACATCTATTTTACGGAACATTTCGACGGACTTGATTTTGTGGTAGCCTGTAGGGTTTTGGGCGTAAATTCTTCTCCCAAAATAAAGAATAATAAACGGGCTGTTATCGAAACCGATGCTGCCAATACGATTAATGCCAAAATTATAGTTTCGGTAGTTACTTCAAATGAAAGCGATAATTTGCTGGAGGATGCCATCAATATCCTCGACAACAAAGAAAAAGAAACGATTGAAAAAGCAAAAATAGCACACGATGCATGGTGGAAAGGTTTTTGGGAACGTTCGTTTGTAAGTATTTCCGACGATTATATTGAGAATATCTATTATTATAGACGATATGTAACGGCTAGTGCTTCCCGGGCAAGTTTTCCTATCGTTTTTAATGGAAGTTTGTGGACCTGGAATCACGATATACGTCAATGGGTAACTCCTCATCACTGGAACACACAGCAACAATACTGGGGAGTAGCGGTTCAAAACGATTGCGATTTAATGTTGCCTTATATCAATACCTATTTCAGGCTAATGCCTTATGCCGAAGCGTATGCAAAAGAAAGGGGAGTTGAAAATGCAATTTTATGGAGTGAAGCGCATGATTTTCTTGGCAATATGGTTTATAAATACAGGAATGATATGATCAACAATTTTACTCCTGCCAGCCAGATTGCAGCTGTTTTTTGGGAGTATTATCAATTTACCGGTGACAAGGAATTTCTTCAGGAGAAATGTTATCCTTTTATAAAAAAAGCTGCTCAATTTTACATGGGGCATTTGAAATGGGACGAAGAAAAGCAGGAATATTACTCTTTTCCAACGCAACCTTATGAACATGCCCAAAATAATCAGCTAAAAAACAGCAGTTCCGACAGGTATATGATAGAAGCACTGTTAAATTGGTGTATTGAGTCGGCAAAAACGCTGAAGGTTGATCAATTAAAAATTGACGAATGGACAAATGTGGTGGAACACTTATGGGAGCCTCCGGTAATTGAGGTAGCCGGTACCGGGAAAGTATTCGGCACTGCTTTTACTAACGATGATAAACCTTATCCGGCACCGGAAAACTACAGAGCATGGGGGATGTATCATTTCGATGCACACACAACACAGGTATTTCCTGCCAATTTAATGGGACTAGATGAAAAAGATACAGAGTATTTTAAAATTGCCGAGAATGTTTCGCGACATCAACCGGCTGCAAAAAATGCAATTACACCGGGTTCTATCGTTTCAGCACGGCTCGGCATGGGAAATTTAGCATTGGAAAAGATGACCAATTCAATAAGGCGCATGCAACATTTCCCGCAGGGATTATTCTACAATCTTGATCACTGGTATCAATTATCAAAATACGCCGATTCGATTGCAACGGCCGATGTAACCTGTCAAAGAGATTATATCTACGATAAAAGGTCGCATTACAGTAAAAAATCTGCAGGAAGTTCAGGTCTTCCGGCAGCACCATTTGTACAATGCGGAATGGAAGCTTTAAGTATAGTTAGCACTACTGTATCAGAAATGCTGCTGCAAAGCCATGAAGGAAAAATCAGGGTATTTCCTGCTGTTCCCGATAATTGGGAAGGGGCTTTTGTATTAAGGGGCAGAGGAGCTTTTATGATTTCATCAGAAATTGATAAGAACAAAAATGTTTCATTTGTTGGCATCGAAAGTTTATCAGGGAATGAATGTAAGCTACAGAATCCCTGGAGTAGTTCAGTAATAAAGATTCTTAATACTGATACTGGTAAAAAAGTAAAATATAAGTTGTCAAAAGATGGTGTTATTTCGTTTAATACCAAACCCAATGGGAAATACATAATTACTGCTTCCCATGAAAAAGTACCAACAGAAAAAGTGTTTACAGGAGAGCAAAATAATGGTCCAAAGTATTTTAAAGAGGCCACTCTTGGTAGTAAAAAAGATTTTTAACCGTGCATAAAAGAACTATTTTATAAGTAGCAGCAAATAGAAGTATAATGGCTTAATGTAATGGGATAGAAACGGTGAGGGAAGAAAACTATACAATGATAAAAATGTAAAACGGACTTATGACAAATGACGACAAACCAAAACGAAGATGGCTTTTAAAAAGAATAATGCTGTCGGGAATAATTTTAGGCACAAGCTCGTTTTGCACATTTGGGCAACTGGTGAAAGGTCTTGATGCTAAACAGATTGGTTCAGCTAATGATTTTTCATTTGCTTTTATTACAGATATTCATATTTCACCCAATCTGGACAACTTAAGAGATGAAGAATTGCCACAACAACGGAATCGATTAACAGATGTATCTTTTATTGGTTTTGAAACGGCGTTATCTGAAATTAAAAAGCACAATGTTGATTTTGTTCTGACCGGAGGAGATAATATTAATACCGAATCTTATTATTTACCTCCGGTAGAAGGAAAACTGCCGGTTTCTGTTTCCGGGGAAGAGATGACTGCTTGTACCAAAAGAATGCATAAAATTTCTTCTAACATTGGAATGCCTGTTTATTATGCCAATGGTAATCACGATGTTTATTCTTTCCCGCCGGTAACGAGGGAAGATTCTCATTTTGGATCCCGTTTCTTTGCTAAACATCTGGGATACCAGGGAAAGCATTATTATTCGTTCGATAAAAACGGTTGGCATTTTATTGTGCTGAACACATACGATGGAAATGGAACAAAGATGTTATTCACAGATAAGCAGATCGAGTGGCTTAAAAACGATTTGAAGAATATGAAAGTCGGAACTCCGGTAGTAGTGACAGGGCATACACCATTCCCGATTAATGATAAGGATGCAGAGCAAAGCGAAAGCATATACCGAATATTAAAAAATTACAATGTCAGGTTAATGTTGTTTGGACATTTGCATGCTTATCATGAGTTTATGTGGCACGATATCCCCTGTGTTATTGGTAGTTCGTTATCGGGGGCTGTGTGGTCGCTGGTAAGAAATGTGCACGATGTAGATTTGGGAAGAATCAATAAGGGAACAGATCAGGGGTATTTAATTGTTTCGGTTACCGATGGCGTAATAAGCTGGAAGCATTATCCTTTTTCTTATAGCATTGAAAAATATTATTACCAGGAAACCGGCAAGCGACCATTTGCTAAATACCAAATCACAAATTAAACTGAAATTTTGGTTCCGTGATTTTGTTCTTCAATTGATAAGAAATAGATAAAACTATAGATACTGTTTTGCAAACGATAAGATTGTCCATGTTATTTCAGGAATTGTCTATTTACAGAGCAGAATGATATATGTAGGTTTGTGGTTATCGTGGTGACATTGGCTTACGAAATTGTAAGTACCATATTTTAAAAATAACAAAAGAATGAACAAGAAGAGATATTCGATATTAACTATTATTCTATTGACATTTTTTATTAAAACCGGCTTTTCTCAAGAGCAACTTCCGCTTCCAACACCGGCCCAGCTTCAGTGGCAAAATGCCGAACTGGCTGCATTGGTTTGCTGGGACTTGCATGTTTTTGACGGTGAATTTTATGTGCAAAAAGAAGTGCGAATTACACCTGTAAAAGATTACAATACATTTAATCCGCAAAAATACGATATGGATCAGTGGATTAAATCGTTAAAAGATGGTGGGTTTAAAATAGCCATTTTTACAGTGAGCCACGAAACCGGATTCTTTTTCCACCAGAGCGATGCCACACCCTATTGTATGAAAACCCTTAAATGGCAAGATGGTAAAGGCGATATTTTGCGCGATTTTAAAGCCTCGTGCGAGAAATATGGTATTCTTCCCGGTGTATATATTGGTACACGTTGGAATGCTTTTTACGGTATTCATGACTTTAGAGTACATGGCGAAAACCAGTTTGCCCAAAACAGGCAAAAGCACTATAACACGATGATTGAAAAGATTGTAAAAGAAATTTTTACAAACTATGGCGACTGGGCAATGGTTTGGTTTGACGGTGGTGCGCATGGCCCGGAACAGGGTGGTCCCGATGTGTTATCGGTTTTCGAAAAATACCAGCCCAATTGTTTGTTCTATCATAACCTGCAACGTGCTGATATGCGTTGGGGAGGCAGCGAAACAGGAACAGTTCCGTATCCTTGTTGGAGTACATTCCCATATCATTCTACCGGTGCCGGGGAATCAGCAAAAAAAGAGATTCATGCTAACAATTTCCAGCTGTTAAAAACCGGTGATCCTGATGGCAAGTATTTTATTCATGCCATGAGCGACGCCCCTTTAAGAGGCAACGGTGGCCACGATTGGTTTTGGGAACCCAACCGCGAAAACACTATTTTCCCGTTGGAGATGTTGGTTGAGAAATATTACAAATCAGTGGGGCATAACACCAGCCTGATTTTAGGTGTGACGCCTAATCCGGATGGCTTAATGCCCGAACCCGATCTAAAACGCCTGAAAGAATTCGGCTATGAAATTAAACGAAGGTTCTCAAGTCCGGTTGCTACCACATCCGGAACCGGAGAAAAATTAACTCTGAAGCTTTCTAAAACGCAAAAAATAAATCAGATCGTTTTAATGGAAGATATTGCTAAAGGAGAGCGTGTTCGGAAATTTGTATTGGAAGGAAAGACTAAAAATGGCTGGCAAGCGATTTTTGAAGGTTCCTGCATCGGACATAAATTTATTCATCGTTTTGAAGATATAGAAGTTTCCGCGGTTCGGTTAAAGGTTTCTGAAAGCAGAGGAGAACCAATTGTGTTGGAATTTGCGGCTTATCAGGTTGCTAATTAGTATTTTAAAAGAACGCAAACAAATTTCGTTTGGAACAATAATATTTGATGTAGAAACAGTTGGTAAACAATTCCGGTAGCGAATTAAATTATAAGATATGTTGATTAGAAGTAAAGCATCTTTTTTAAGTTTATTCTTTTTGCTATTGATAGCATGTGGCGCAGAGAAAAACTCAGAGAAACCAAGTAATCTTATCAGTATAAATCCTGATGATGATTACAATGAAATTATTCGAAAAACAACTCTTGTTGTGCCAACCCGTCAGCAGTACAAATGGCAACAGCTTGAATTTATTGCCTTTTTACATTTTGGGCCAAATACGTTTAGTGCCGTGGAGTGGGGAAGTGGGAAAGAAGATCCATCGGTTTTTAATCCCACCGAATTAGATGCCGGACAATGGATTTCAGTAATTAAAGATGCCGGAATGAAACTGGCTATGATCACCGCCAAACATCACGACGGATTTTGTTTGTGGCCAACCACCACAACTCCGCACTCCGTAAAAAATTCACCATGGAAAGATGGAAAGGGAGATGTGTTGGGGGAATTAGTTCAGGCCGCACGTAAAGAAGGGATAAAAATAGGCGTATATCTTTCGCCTGCCGATTTGAGTGAAATAGAACGGGAAGGCGGAACTTATGGAAACGGTTCGAAACCCAAAATTGTTAAAATTCCTTCCGATCCCGAGTTGCAGAAAAAAGCCGATAAAGTTTATGAATATGAGCTGGACGATTACAATGCTCTGTTCATGAATCAATTGTATGAAGTACTCAGTCAGTACGGAGATGTAATGGAGGTGTGGTTTGATGGAGCCAATCCAAAACCGGGAACGGGGCAGACTTATGACCGGGCTGCCTGGAATGATTTAATTCGAAAATTACAACCCGATGCTTTGATTGCAATTAAAGGACCTGATGTACGATGGTGTGGCAATGAAGCCGGACATACGCGTGCCAATGAGTGGAGTGTGTTGCCGGTTCCGGTAAACCCTGAGAGTTATAATTGGCCTGATTTAATGGCAGATGACCTGGGGAGCCGTGATAAACTAAAAGATTCTAAATTTTTGTATTGGTATCCGGCAGAGACCAATACTTCTATACGCAGAGGATGGTTTTACAGGGATGAAAAACAATATGTAAAAACCATAGAAGAGATCGTAGATGCCTGGTACAGAACAGTAGGCGGCAATTCCGTATTTTTATTGAATTTAACTCCTGACAGGAGAGGATTAATTCCCGATAAAGATGCAAATACACTACGTGAAGTAGGAAAGATTATTTCAAATTCGTTCAAAGAAAACCTGGCAAAATCAGCCAGGGCCTCATCTTCCAACGAGGATTCGGGGGCAAAAGCAAATTTTGTTCTCGATGGAAATGACGAAACTTACTGGAAACCTACAGACGGTTCAGAGTCGGCAGATTTGGTAGTAACATTAAATGGTGAAAAGGAATTTAACCGACTGGTTTTGCAGGAATGTATTAAAACGCAGGGCCAGCGCATTGAACAATTTGCCTTTGATATTTGGATAAACGGTAAATGGGAAGAAATAACTACAGGAACAGTAGTCGGTTATAAAAATATCCGCAGGTTTCCTTTGGTTAAAACCGAAAAAGTTCGCTTAAGAATTTTAGCATCGCGTGTAGCACCCACTATTTCTTCTTTTGAATTGTACAAAGCGCCTGAAATGCTAACAAATCCGAAAATAGCAAGGAATAAGCAAGGATATGTTTCTATTTCTTGTCAATCACCCGACCCGAAAATATTCTATACATTGGACGGTACAGCACCTGATTTGACATCAGCTCAATACAAACAACCATTTCTGTTACCTGATGGCGGAGAGGTAAAAGCCATTGCTACGATCAACAATGGCAAAGAAAAGAGTGAAGTTGTTGTAGCCCGAATGGATAAATGTGCTGCGAAATGGAAGGTAAATTCAGTAACCTCTAGCCAGAAGGGGTACGAAGGCGAAAAGGCCATTGATGGTAATCCAAATACCATGTGGCATACGCCCTGGGACGATAATTCTCCAAAGCATCCACATTCAATAGAAATAGATTTGGGAGAATTACTGGTAATAAAGGGATTTAGTTATACCCCCAGAGCCAATGGATTAGGTGGAATATGTAAAGACTATAAACTTGAAACGAGTGTAGATGGTGTTCAGTGGCAGGTAGCCACTAAAGGAACTTTTGATAATATCAGGAATAATCCGGTTCATCAGGAAGTAGATTTTGGTCGGTCGGTTGAAGCGAAATACATCCGTTTTACAAGTTTATCCAATGTTAACAACGACGAACCTTTATCTATTGCCGAGATTGGAATAATTACTTTTTAGAAACAAAAACAGCTATGAGAAAACTGTCCTTCATATTATTTGTAACCCTTTTAATATTTTATTCCTGCACCGAGCAAAAAGAAAAGCCTAATATTATCTACATAATGGCTGACGACCTTGGTTTTGGGGATTTAGGTTGTTATGGAGCAACCAAAATTAAAACTCCCAACATTGATAGGTTGGCAAGCAGTGGAATCAGATTCACAGATGCACATAGTCCGGCTGCAGTTTGTACTCCAACAAGATACAGCGTTTTGACCGGGCGTTATTGCTGGCGGGGAAGGTTAAAAAAAGAAGTACTCTGGTCGGGTTACGATCGTGCTTTAATTGAAAAAGGAAGAAAAACGATTGGCCATATAATGAAAGAAGGCGGATATGCTACAGCACAAATCGGGAAATGGCATCTGGGATGGGAAGACGAAGAACCGGTCGACTACTCGAAAGGATTCTTGGGTAGAGGACCAAAAGATTTGGGCTTCAATTACTCATTTGTTACAGCTGCAGCCCACAACTTGTTTCCAATTGTTTTTGTTGAAAACCATCAGATAACAAGCCCCTTAAAACCGATGGATTATTTTGTGTATGAGCCGGGAAATGAAACGCCGGAACATATCTACAAATGGCACGCAACCCATGATAAAGGTTCGATGATGATTGCAACCGACTGGCAGCCCGACAATGTGGATCTGATTTATACCAATAAGGCAATAGATTTTATCAGGAATCAGGTAAAAGCTAATCCCGGTCAGCCATTTTATCTTCATTTAACACCTGAAGCACCACATCTTCCCAATAATGTCCCTGATTTTATGAAGGGGAAAAGTGAGGCAGGAACACGGGGCGATCATGTGCAAATGTTCGACTGGATGGTGGGACAAATCATGAACACGTTGAAGGAACTAAAAATTACAGAGAATACCCTGGTAATAATTACCAGCGATAATGGACCAAAGCCTGTTGGTCTGGATGGATTAAAAGATGGAAAATACGGAGGCAAATTTGTAACCAATTTTGGACATAAAAGTGCAGGAAACCTGCGTGGATTTAAAGCCAGTCTTTGGGACGGAGGACACCGTGTCCCCTTTATTGTACACTGGCCCGAAAAAGTTACTGAAGGCCGGATAAATAAGAATCTGATTTGCCTTACAGATCTTATGGCTGCTTTTGCAGATCTGACAGATTACGAACTTGACGAGAATACGGGCGAAGATAGTTTTAATGCACTTCCTTTGTTAATAGGCGAAGACAGACAAATTCGGGAAAGTATAATTCATCAGGATTACAGCGGGAATTTGTCCATTAGAAAAGGAACCTGGAAACTTGTGGGCGACAAACTTTTCAATTTGTCAGATGAAATCTCTGAAAAAACTGACCTCGCAGGAAAACACCCTGAAATAGTGAAAGAACTTAAACAGTTATTAAACAAACAAATAAAGGAGAACAGGAGTGTCGATTTACACTAATAGTTAAATATCCGTGAAAAGAGATAGTGTCAATTTTATCTCAGGCAAGTATGATTTAAACAAAAGTTTTAGCATGATATTCAGGAAATCATTAAAATTTTATCTGTTTTTAGTTGGAATTATTTTTTCAATAAGTAGTTCTGCTCAGAATAGTAAAGAATATTTTGAGGGCGTAAAATTTCAATACAACGATATTACAGGCATTGGGTATGAAAAGGGATGCACCCGACGAGATCCGAGCGATGTAATAAAAGTGGAAGACACTTGGTATGTCTATTATACAAAAGTATACGGTCGTGCACCGGGGTATTGGGGAACAGTTTGGTGTGCCTGTTCGGAAGATGAAGGATACACGTGGACAGAAATTGGTGAAGTATTGGGGCTCGGAGAAGCGGGGAATTTTGATTCTCAGGCGACATTTACTCCAAACATACTTTATTCGAACGGGATATATTATCTGTATTATACAGGAGTAAAGCCGACTCCCGGTAATGTAAATGGCGAGTTTGAGAATAATTCCACTACAGACATAACGGCAATAGGTGTTGCAGTGTCCGATTCACCCAAAGGCCCGTTCTCCCGGATTAGCCACCGGCCTGTTTTAAAGGTTAGTGCGGAACCGGAAAAATTCGACAGTTACCGTGTTGATGATGCCGTATTAATGTACCGAAACGGACTCTACTGGCTTTATTACAAGGGAAGGAGCCGGATGCAGGGCGAAGGAGGTCCGTTGCATACGCAAATGGGAGTTGCTTTTTCAAAATACCCCGAAGGTCCTTTCGTAAAACTCGACGATCCGATTTTGTCTGGTAGCCATGAAGTTATGCTTTGGCAACAAGGAAATGGCGTAGGAGCTTTGGCTTCATTAACCAGTACCTTTGAATTTGCTTCGGACGGTATCGATTTTATGAGTAATCGACTGGCCGTCAAGGTGGAGAACAGACCATTGGCACCGGGAGTTTTCAGAAAAGATCTGACCGACCGAACTCAAAAAAGTGAAGGTTTGCACTGGGGAATTTCAATGATTCATAATACGAAAGAGTGCTACCTGATAAGGTATGAGTTAGTTGCAAATTAGCCGATGATACTCTGGTAACAAGCAACAATGAAAATTATAATAGTAAAATGATTTACTTAAATAAGAATCAAAACAAACTTAAAATCATTCAAGAAATTATTTATATGCGCATAATTAAATCTAATTTTTTTCTGGTTGTTCTAATCCTTTTTATATCGTGTAAAACGGAGAATCCGAAACTACCGGAATCTGAATTGAAACTATGGTATAATCAGCCGGCAAACGCATCGTTTATCGACGATGAGAATGGATGGAAAGATGATCCGGAATGGCTAAAAGCATTGCCGCTGGGAAATGGTTCTTTGGGAGTGATGGTTTTTGGCGATGTAAACCACGAACGCATTCAGCTAAATGAAGAGAGTATGTGGTCGGGAAGCAACCAGGAGAGTGATAACCCGAAAGCAGCCGGAGAACAGGATAGAATCAGACAACTATTGTTTGATGGAAAATACAAAGAAGCCACCGAACTGACTAATAAAACGCAAATTTGCACAGGAAAAGGATCGGGACGTGGTAATGGTGCAAATGTACCATTTGGTTGTTTTCAGACATTGGGTGATTTATGGATCGATTTTGAGAATAACCCGGAGTACGATAACTATTATCGCGAGCTTGACCTTGAGAATGCAGTTGTTCGGGTAAATTACACGCAGGGAGGAGTAAATTATAGTCGCGAAATTTTTGTAAGTCAACCTGATCAAATAATGGTTGCCCGTTTTACTGCGGATAAACCGGGGCAAATTTCTTTTACATGCTCCATGAACCGCCCGGAGCGTTTTAAAACGTTTACCCAAAACAACCAGTTGGTTATGAAAGGGGCTCTTTCTGATGGAAAAGGAGGAAATGGATTAGAATATATGGCACGTTTAAAGGCTGTAAATAAGAAGGGAAGGGTTAGTTGTGAAGATACTAAATTGGTTGTGGATAAAGCAGATGAGGTCATTCTGTATTTATCGGCATCTACCGATTATCAGTTAAAATATCCCGAGTATAAAGGACGGGATTACGAGACGATAACCAACAAGAATATAGAACAGGCAGCCAACAAATCGTACAACGATTTATTCAAAGCTCATCAAAAAGAATATCAGGGCTATTTTAAAAGAGTAAGCTTTGATATTACGCCTGCTGAAATAACGGCAATTCCAACCAACGAGAGGGTAACCAATTTCAAACAAACATTAACCGATCCGCATTTGGCAGAGCTCATGTTTCAGTATGGACGTTACCTTCTTATTTCTTCATCAAGGCCGGGAACATTACCGGCAAATTTGCAGGGAATTTGGGCCAATAAAATTCAAACTCCGTGGAATGGCGATTACCACACCGATGTAAATGTTGAAATGAATTATTGGCCGGCAGAGGTAACCAATCTTTCCGAGATTCATTTACCCTTGTTCGAATTAATTGAATCGTTGGTTGAGCCCGGAGAAAAAACAGCGGCTGTTCAGTACAACAAAAAAGGTTGGGTGGTTCATCCGATAACAAATGTTTGGGGGTATACTTCTCCCGGAGAAAGAGCATCGTGGGGAATGCATACCGGGGCGGGTGCGTGGATTTGTTCGCATATATGGGAACATTTCTTATTTACAGGCGATAAAGAATTTTTATCCGGAATGTATCCGGTTTTAAAGGGTTCGGTTGAGTTTTACATGGATTGGCTGGTAGAGCATCCTGAAACAAAGAAACTGGTTTCAGGCCCGGCAGTTTCGCCTGAGAACTCATTTCTTGCTCCCGATGGAACGCGAAGTCAGATCAGCATGGGCCCGGCGCACGACCAGCAGGTAATATGGCAGCTGTTTACCGATTTTATTTCGGCTTCCAAAGAATTGAACAGAGATACCGAATTTGTAAACCGGGTTAAAAATGCGAAAAACAGGTTGGCTGGTCCCCAAATTGGTTCCGATGGCAGATTAATGGAATGGGCAGAGGAATTTCCGGAGGTGGAACCCGGGCATCGTCACATTTCTCATTTATTTGCGCTCCACCCTGGATCTCAGATAAGTATGGAAAAAACACCACAGCTGGCAATGGCAGCCAAAAAATCATTGGACTATCGGATTGAAAATGGCGGCGGACATACCGGATGGAGTGCCGCCTGGCTGATTAGTCAGTATGCCCGGCTACACGAAGCACAGAAAGCAAAAGAAAGTTTAAATACCGTGTTAACAAAAAGTACTTCCCCTAATTTATTTGGACAACATCCTCCCTTTCAAATGGATGCGAATTTTGGAGCAACAGCAGGTATTGCTGAAATGTTGGTTCAAAGCCATGCCGGACTGATACATTTGCTTCCGGCATTGCCCGTGGAGTGGAGTAGTGGTGAGGTTAAAGGATTGCGGGCTCGTGGTTCTTTCGGAGTGGATATAAAATGGGAGAACGGACTGTTGGTAAGTGCCCGGATAAAACCAGAGCATGACGGAATTTGCAAGCTAAAATATAAAGATAATGAGCTCGAAATAAAAATGAAAGCAGGAGAATCAAAATTATTTGATTCTAACCTGAAAGAAGCAATGTAGAAAATAATAAGTCTGATAAATAGTCTGAAAATGTATAAAATAAAACTCGTTGCAATAATATTGTTGTTGCCCTTTCTGTTAAACGCGCAGAAAAATATTGATCTTTTTATTTGGGCTGGTCAGTCAAATGCACAGGGCTGGACCGGCAATGCGGCGTATTATCCAACTGATACTGCTTCTCTGGACCAATCAATTCTGCTCAACTGGACTTTTTTTGGTAAAGAAGATTCAAATGGCGAGTGGATAACTATGCAAGCTCAAAAAGGGAGATATCCTGCTGGTCATTTTGGCCCGGAAGTTAGTTTTGCACGAGAGTTGAGAAAAGCCGGTTATAATCCGGCCATATTTAAATATTGCTTGGGAGGAACCGGGCTTGCCCGCGACTGGAAAGCTCCTGGGAAAGGGGGAATTTACGATAGTATGGTAAAGGATTTAAAACCTGCCATAAAAAAGTTAAAGAAACAGGGACATAAGGTAAATATCCGCGGATTTATATGGATACAGGGAGAATCGGATGGTGTAAACGATGAAATCGCAAATGCTTATTATTCGAACCTGGAAACATTGTTACATGATTTACGCACAAATGTTGTTAAAGACTCTGAACTTCAGGTAATACTTGGTGTAGATGAACAACACAGTTATATGAAGGACAGGCCTGTGGTTGTAAAGGCACAAAAGAAAATTGCGCAGGAAGATAAAAATATCATTTACACAAGTATGTATGGTCTGCCCAAAGCCGATGCCACGCATTTAACTCCAAATGGTTTGGTGCAACATGGTTGCCGAATTTTTAATGCATTTAACCTTTTGAATGCCGGGCCGGAAAGTACAATTAAACATACCGGCAATTTAAAAGTACTTACTTATAACATTTGGAATGGTTTCGACTGGGGGAAAGATGAGCCTCGCCGTGGTAAGTTGCAACAATGGGTAAACACACAACAACCTGATGTTGTGGCTCTGCAAGAACTTTGCAAATATACACCGGAGAAATTGGCAGAAGATGCCAAAAGCTGGGGGCATAATTATTCTGTATTGTTAAAAGAGGACGGATATTCAGTTGGATTGACTTCAAGGTATCCCATTGCTGTGAAAGAAAAAATCAGGGAAGGAATGCACCATGGCGCGCTTCATTGTGCAACCAGTGATATTGATTTTTTTGTTGTTCATCTTCACCCGGGTAGTATTAAACGGCGCAGGGAGGAAGCAAAAATTTTACTTACTAAGTTGGAGGAAATCAAAGGCGGGGGGGCAGAATATATTGTACTTGGCGATTTTAATGCGCATTCGCCTTTCGATGCCGATTTGTATGAACCTGAGGGCCATTTTCTTAACCGGTTAAAGGAAATGAACAAAGACAAAGGATTAAACGGTAATGTGGAGTTAAATGGGAATCTGGATTATGCTGTTTTAGCATCGTTTCTATCACATCCTTTGTATGATGTTGTAAGAGATTATACAAGCGGACTGGAAGAGCGAGGTAGTTTCCCGGGACGGGTTTTGGCTCCTGTTAATAACGAAACAAATGAACAACTGATGTCGCGAATGGAACGTATCGATTATATACTTGTTTCGCCGGGGCTCAGTACCAAATGTGTTAATGCCAAAGTTTGTAATGGAGCCGATAATTGGTTACTGTCCGATCATTATCCTGTAATAGCTGAATTTGAATAAATTAAATCTGTAAAAATGAAGTGTTTTTTGTTAAGCTTATGTGTTTTTTTCATAGTTACAAACGGATTTTCGCAAAACGAGAAATCTTTTGCAGATAAATGGGAGTTTGTGGGAAAAGCGGTTGAAGAACCGGGTTATACCATTTGGGGAACTTCTCCAGTAATGGGAGATGATGGTAAAGTTCATCTTTTTGTTGCGCGTTGGCCTGGCGAATTGAAAGTTGATCCGGGATGGCGCACACACAGCGAAATTGCCCATTATGTTGGCGATTCGCCCGAAGGACCGTTTGTCTTTTCAGAAGTAGCGGTAAAAGGAGATATCAACGACAAGGCTCCTTGTAATCCCGCCATTCATAAAGTTTATGCACCACATAACCCGGCCATTCATAAAGTCGACAGCTTGTATGCTTTGTTTTATATTGTTAACGATGGTATTGAAGAACATCCTTCAAATCAATATATATGCATGGCGACCTCTGAAAGTTTATTTGGCCCTTGGAAAAAAGCCGGTGATGACGGGGTGATTCTTAAGACTTCAAAAAATCCTGATTACTGGACATACAAGGCAAGCAACGGCGTTAATAATCCGGCATTTTTACAACATCCCGATGGCGGATATTATCTCTATTTTAAATCGGAAAAAGCAAGAATGGGACTGGCTGTCGCCGAAAATCTGGAAGGACCGTATGTACAAATGCCTTTTCCGGTAACGGCCAACGACCGTAATATTGAAGACGGCTACGCATTTATGTACAATGGGAAATTTGCTTTGCTTACAACCGATAATCATGGCATGATCGAGGAAGGTGGTGGTATTCTCTGGACTTCTGATGATGGAATTCATTTTAATACATACGAAAAAGGATTTCATCGTATAAACGATTACACAAAAGTGGATATGAATAATGTGGCCGTTCATTACGGACCTAAAAACAGAAGTTATGCGAAGTTCGAACGTCCGCAGGTATTACTGAAAGATGGGAAGCCAGCTTATGTGTATTTGCCGTCGGGTACTAATATTTACGGAGGAGATTGTACCGTGAGTTATGTATTAAAATATGTGGAGTAGTTTGTATGAAAACATCTATAGGAATCATGACAAAATTAATTGCAATTTTTCTGTTTGTTTTCTTTTGGCAGGTTGCCTGGAGTAAGAACAAACAGGAAAAGCCTAACATCATCTTTTTTCTGGTGGATGATATGGGATGGCAGGAAACTTCAGTGCCTTTTTGGAGCAAGAAGACAAATTTGAATGAACGGTACCATACGCCAAGTATGGAGCGTTTGGCCGATCAGGGAATGAAATTTACGCAAGCTTATGCCTGTCCATTGTGTTCGCCATCGCGGGTAAGCCTAATGACCGGCATGAATGCTGCCAGGCATGGTGTTACAAACTGGACCTTGCGCAAAGGAAAATCACCCGATCAACAGCATGAGATTTTTGGAGTTCCGGATTGGAACCTAAATGGACTAAGTCCAATTGAAGGAATCGAAAATACTTGCGTTGCCAATACGCTGCCGAGCTTCTTACAGGAGGCTGGCTACCGAACCATCCATGTTGGGAAAGCCCATTGGGGAGCCATGGATACTCCCGGCGAAGATCCTTTAAAACTAGGGTTTGATGTAAATATTGCCGGGCATGCAGCCGGTGGTCCCGGATCTTATCATGGAGAGAAGAATTATAGTGCCGTTTGGCGCAATGGAGCTCGTATTTGGGATGTGCCGGGACTCGAAAAATACCATGGAAAGGATATTAACCTCACCGAAGCGTTGACTCGTGAAGCACTGACAGAGATGGAGGGCTGTGTCGCTAAAAATGAGCCATTCTATTTATACATGTCTCACTATGCGGTGCATGCCCCCTGGGAAAAGGACAAGCGTTTTTATCAAAAGTATATCGATCAGGGACTGACCGATTTTGAGGCAACTTTAGCTTCCATGCTTGAGAGTATGGATCAATCGCTGGGAGATATTCTGAATAAAGTGGAACAGTTGGGAATTGAAGAGAACACCATTGTTATTTTCATGTCCGACAACGGCTCGCCTTCGCAGTGTCCGCAAAACCTGCCGTTGCGAGGGCACAAAGTAAGCCCGTATGAAGGGGGAATTCGTGATCCGATGATTGTGAGATGGCCAGGAACAGTGGAGCCGGGAAGTGCGACCAATGTCCCTGTTATCATTGAGGATTTTTTCCCTTCAATTTTGGAAATGGCTGGCGTGAAAATGTATAAACAGACTGGTGAAAAAGTCGATGGGAAAAGTTTTGTGCCTCTCCTGAAGCAGAAAAATGTAAATGCAACGAAGCGTGATTTTGTATGGCATTTCCCACATAATTACGATTTTGAGCCATACAGTGTTATTCGCAGGGGCGATTGGAAACTCATTTATTGGTATAAAAATGGGAAGTCTGAATTGTACAATATCCCGGACGATATTGGAGAACAGAATAATCTGGCTGAAATTAAACCACAGATAACTGTCGATTTAAAACACAGGCTCGGAAAATATCTGAGAAAGGTAAAGGCCACGGTTCCTGTTGACAAAAGAACCAATAAGCGCTTTAATTATCCTGGAGAAAACTAAATAGCTAAGAAGAATTAAAATTCATTGGGAGTACCTGTCTGATGAGTAGGCAGGCTTCGAACTTAAACGAAATAGATATTTTTAATAAGATGAGAAGAAGTAAGTTGATATTGATTTCGCTATTAGTCGCTTGTTTAAGTATTCCGTGTTTTTCGCAAGAGCAGGAACGTTCTTGGGAAGAATTAAGGGATCAATATGAGTTTCCTAGCTGGTACACCGAAGCCCGATTTGGTATTTGGGTTCATTGGGGGGCACAAACCGAACCTTTAAAAGGTGGAGGCTGGTATGCCCGCCACATGTATATGCAGGATGTTGGCCGCGAACAATGGGGCGATGCCGCCTATGAGTACCATTGCAAAACCTATGGGCATCCTTCTGAAATCGGATACAAAGATGTTCTCAACGAATGGAAAGCCGAAAAGCTGGATACTGATGCATTGGTGAAGTACTTTAAAAGTCTTGGTGCGAAGTATTTTGTAGCACTGGCGAATCATCATGACCACTTTGATAATTTCAACTCGACCTACCATCCCTGGAATTCGGTTAAGGTTGGCCCCAAACGCGATATCATCAAAGAGTTTGAGGTTTCCTGTAAGAAATTTGATATCCCATATGGCGTGAGTTCACACGATGACCGGTTTCTTTCCTGGTGGCTCCCGGCATTTGGCGCGGATACATCAGGAGTCTATCAAGGCAAGCCCTACGATGGTAACATGACTGTTGAAGATGGAAAAGGGAAGTGGTGGAAAGGCCTGAATCCGGCTGATCTGTATGGATTGCCACCAAAGCAAAGAACTCCGGAGTACCTTGAAAGCGTTAAACAAAACTGGGTGCTTCGTCACACTGAGTTGGTAACCAAATACGATGTTGACATGCTTTGGTTTGATGGTTATGGATTCCCTTACAAAGAGTATGGCAAGCAGGTTTGCCAGAACTTCTTCAATCACAAGCTTCAGCAAAACGGAACAATTGATGCCGTTATCGCCGGAAAATTCTCGAACGAGCCTTCAACTGTTAAGGATATTGAACGGGGAGGAGCCAGTGAAATTTTACCTTACCCCTGGCAGGGAATTACTACGCTTCGTACCTGGTTCTACAAAGAAGATGAGGGAAGAATGGAGTACAAGCAAAACGCCAGAACCATTATTGAATTGCTGGCCGATTACATGAGTAAAAACGGAAACTTGTTGCTTAATGTCGAACTCCTGGCTGATGGAACCATTCCCGCTGAACAAAAGCCAATGCTGGACGATATCGGTAAATGGGTAAATTTAAACAGCGAAGCCATATACGCCAGTAAACCCTGGCTGATTTATGGCGATAACCTGGATTCGTATCTGAAGCTTGCAGATGATGGCACCGATGAAACAGACCTGGCAGCCTTAAAAGAGCAGAAGAAAACGGCCAATTTCAATGAAAGAACAGTAGCTAGTCCGGCTTACGGACATGATGAAGTCCGATTTGTAACCAACAACAAGGCTTTGTATGTGATTGTGTTGAATCCTGCAAAGGGCGATATTGTTCTTCCATCCTTGGGGTTGAATTCAGACCAGAAGCCCGGAAAGATAACTTTTGTAGAAATGATTGGAGGAAAAGATTCGATTAAATTTCGACAGGGACAAGAAAAGCTTATCCTATCAGTTCCGGGTAAACGACCAAATAAGTATGCAGCAGTGTTTAAATTGGAAGGAGTTTTATAAGCCAATGAAATTACGCTGCTAAAGACTAAAATTTTTAAAATACAACTACGACTCAATTACTACTAATGAAAAGGATTAATTTATTACTAATTGGTTTGGTGCTTGTCGTGGCAGGATTTGCCCAATCGCACCCGGACAAGTTATTCTTTAAAGACCGCTTGGAAAAGCTCTCTGATGAGAATCTATTTAAAACGGAAGGTTACTACAACTGGTGTTCTTCCATCATCAAGGGAGAGGATGGAAAATATCACCTGTTTTATTCGCGTTGGCCTAAAAAATATACCTTTCTGAGTTGGCTGACTCACTCGGAGGTGGCACATGCTGTTGCCGACTCGCCAACCGGGCCTTGGAAATATAAGGAAACGGTGCTGCAAAGCCGGGGAAAAGGCCATTGGGATGCCATCACGGTTCACAATCCCAAAATCAAAAAGTTTGATGGCAAATACTATCTCTACTATGTCGCAACGAACATGGGCGACGAGGATTACACCGATGAGGATTTGGTAGAAATGGCTCGTGTTGGGTACAGCCACCCAAACTGGAAAAAGTACCTACGCCCCAACCAACGCACAGGAGTGGCTGTTGCAAATTCAATAAATGGACCTTGGAAACGAATGGATCAGCCCTTGATTGAGCCTTCAGGACCAATTACCACTTTAACCGTAAATCCGGCAATTACTCAGGGGAAAGATGGCAAATACTACTTGATTGTTAAAGGGGATAAACCCAATGAAACCCGTTTTATTCGTAACCAGGCAATGGCCGTTTCCGATTCGCCTACTGGGCCGTTTGTCATTCAGGAAAAGCCGGTTATTGATTACCTCGACACGGAGGACATGTCGGTGTGGTACGATGCCAAACGCGATTATTTTTATGGGGTATTTCATGCACATTCTTTTATCGGAATGGTTAGCTCGCCGGATGGAGTGAACTGGAAGAAAGCAACGGAATATGTTTTAACTCCGAAGAAATTGGAGATGAATGATGGCAACTTGCTGGTTCCTGACCGTTTGGAACGTCCGTTTGTTTATCTGGAGGATGACGAACCTCAGGTGCTTTCGTTGGCCGTAAAGAAGGGTGATGAGGCCTACATCGCATTTGTTCCGGTAAAACAGCAGAAACGTCCGGTTCCCAATAAGCGTCAGCAAGCGTGGCAGGAAGCTGAACTGGGTGCTGTTTTTCATTACGATTTGCATGTATTTGATGGCAAGAAGTACGGACAAGGTGGTAACCGGATTGATCCGGTCACCGATTATCAGGTTTTCAATCCCAAAAATTTAGATACCGATCAATGGATAAAAGCGATTAAAGATGCAGGGGTTACCTTTGCTATTCTAACAGCTACACACGAAACTGGCTTTGCGCTTTACCAATCGGATGTAAATCCGTATTGTATGAAAGCCCTGAAGTTTCAGGATGGAAAGGGCGATTTGGTTCGCGACTTTGTGAATTCGTGCCGTAAGTATGGAATCAAGCCGGGTATTTATCTCGGGATTCGCTGGAACTCGTTTATTGGCGTGCACGACTTTAAAGTCAATGGAGAAGGGGCTTTCCGTGAAAATCGTCAAAAATGGTACAACCAAATGATTGAAGGCATGGTTAAAGAGATTTGTACCAACTATGGCGAGTTGTTTGAAATTTGGTTTGATGGAGGTGCCGATCATCCTGCCAATGGGGCG
Source organism: uncultured Draconibacterium sp. (assembly GCA_947492175.1). Taxonomy (GTDB): domain Bacteria; phylum Bacteroidota; class Bacteroidia; order Bacteroidales; family Prolixibacteraceae; genus Draconibacterium. The sequence goes on from CANLMQ010000008.1 coordinate 52,077, forward strand.
CCGGATGTTTTACCCATCGTTCAGCGGTATCAACCCAACTGCTTGTTTTATCACAATAAGCAGCTGGCCGAAGCGCGCTGGGGAGGTTCTGAATCGGGAACGGTTGCCTATCCTTGTTGGTCAACTTTCCCTTATTACTCAACCGGAGCGGGCGAGTCGGCTCATCAATCCATTGCTAAAAACAACTTCCAGCTATTGAAGGAGGGTGATCCAAACGGAGCTTATTGGATGCCTGCCATGTCTGATGCTCCTTTGAGAGGCTATAACGGGCGGCATGAATGGTTTTGGGAACCAGGTGATGAAGCGCACATCTTCCCTGTGGAGAACCTGATGGAGATGTACTACAAGTCTGTTGGACGAAACTCGACATTGATCATGGGATTGACCCCTGATCCGAATGGATTATTACCGGAAACAGATGTGAAAAGGTTGAAGGAGTGGGGCGATGAGATTAATCGAAGATTTTCAAATCCGATAGGAGCTACTTCGGGAGTAGGCGAGAAAATAACGCTTAAGCTTCCTGCAAAACAGAAAGTTAACCAGATTATGTTGATGGAGGACATTTCAAAAGGTGAGCGAGTGCGCAGATTTGTATTGGAAGGAAAAACTTCAAAAGGCTGGGAGCCTATTTTTGAAGGATCCTGTATTGGTCATAAATTTATTCACCGTTTTGATGATCTGGAAGTTTCTTCGCTTCGGTTAAAAATCTCTGAGTCAGAAGACGAACCAATAATTAAAACTTTCTCCATTTTTAATACAGAAAACTAAACGAAATAATTCCAAAAATGTACAAGTTATTTCTCATAGTACTGACTGTCGTTTTTTTGTTGCCATTTCGTGGCGGATGCAAACAAAAAATAAAAAACAAGCCCAATGTGGTTTTCGTATTAGTTGACGATTTGGGATGGGCCGACTTAGGATACAATGGCAGCATTTATCATGAAACTCCAAATATCGACAAACTTGCATCGGAGGGTATGATATTTACCGATGCCTATGCTGCCTGCCCGGTATGTTCTCCTTCGAGAGCCGCAATTGTAAGTGGAAAATATCCGGTCCGCATAAATCTTACCGATTACATTCCCGGAAACAGGCATTGGGGGCCACATAAAGATCAAAAGCTGGCGTCGCATCCGTTTAAGCTGCAACTCGATTTGGAAGAATATACTATTGCCGAAGCGTTAAAGGATGCTGGATACTTTACCATGTTTGCCGGTAAATGGCATGCCGGAGAAGAAGAAAAATATTATCCGCAGTACCAGGGATTTGATATTAATATTGGAGGAAATAAGACCGGACATCCTGCCGGAGGGTATTTCTCTCCTTACAAAAATCCTCAGTTAACTGATGGATACGAAGGGGAATACCTGACTGACCGCTTAACCGATGAAGTAATTGGTTTTATAAAACAAAATAAATCGGAGCCGTTTTTTGCTTACCTTTCTTTTTATACGGTGCATTTACCCATGCAGGGCAAGCCCGAAAAAGTGAAAAAATATCAGGAAAAACTGGCTGCGATGAAATACTCGGGGGAAGAGTTTTCGAAAGAAGGAAAAACATGGTTTAAAAATCGCCAAAATATGCCACATTATGCTGCCATGGTTGAAAGTATGGACGAAAATGTTGGCCGTTTAATTGCTGCCATCGACGAACTTGGTTTAACAGAAAATACGATTGTTGTTTTTACTTCCGATAACGGCGGAATGGCAACCAGTAACCGCACTGATAATATCCCGACTTCGAATTTACCTCTGCGGGCCGGAAAAGGCTATTTGTACGAAGGCGGAATACGCGAGCCTTTATTGGTTCGATGGCCTAAACACATTGATGCAGGCAGTAGTTGTAGTACGCCGGTTATTGGTACCGATTTTTATCCCACAATTCTTGATTTGGTTGGGATTAATTTGCCGAAACAACAGCAGTTGGACGGTGTAAGTTTAAAACCTCTTCTGTTTAAAGAGTCGATTAGCGAGCGTCCTGTTTTCTGGCACTATCCACATTACAGCGGTGGTTTAGGAGGTAGGCCATCGGGCGCTGTTAGGCTGGGAGATTATAAGTTGATAGAATTTTACGAAGACATGCATGTCGAGTTGTATGATGTAAAAAACGATATAAGCGAAGAAAACGATTTGTCAGAAAAATATCCAGACAAAACAACGGAATTAAAAAACTTACTCCATAAGTGGAGAAAAGAAGTAAATGCTCAAATGCCATATCCAAATCCTCACTATCAAAAATAATTTTAATAAAAATATAATGAAACGAGCATCACAAAAGTTGCCAAACAGAATGAACATTAAAAGCGAGTTCCATCGAATACAATTAAAAATTAACAAGTATAATGAGATGAAACAACTATCTGTAATCTTACTGTTATTAATTTTAATTGTCGGTATATCATCTTGCAATAAAATAGAATTGGCAGTAAGTCCTGAAAATTATGACCTTACATTTAATGATCTTGCCACAACCTGGGACGAAGGAATGCCATTGGGGAATGCAACCGTAGGTGCATTAGTTTGGCAAAAAGATTCGTCGCTCCGGATTTCACTTGACCGTGTAGACTTGTGGGATCTTCGTCCGACCGAAAATATATGGGGCGAAAATTTCAATTTCGAATGGGTATACAACCAGGTTCAAAAAAGCGATTACAAACCTGTACAGGACATGTTTGATCGTCCGTATGATCGTGATCCGGCACCCTCTAAAATTCCAGGGGCAGCCATGGAATTCAATCTGTCAGGAATGGGTGAAGTTGAAAACATCCGGCTGTATTTAAAAAATGCGTTGTGCCAGGTAAAATGGAAAAACGGAGTATCGATGAAAACCTTTGTACATGCCAACCGGCCTGTGGGATGGTTTATTGTTGAAAATGCCACGGAATCCTTTCTTCCTGTATTAGTTCCACCTGTATATAATAATGGAGAGGTTAAAAAAGATGGCGACCCTGTTTCCGGTTTATCTTTAACCCGTCTTGGTTACGAACAGGGAGATGTAAAGCAGGAGTCTAATAAAATTGTTTATCACCAAAAAGGGTGGGACGGTTTTTATTACAACGTAGCCATAAAGTGGGAAAAAAGAGGTGCTGACCTTATTGGAGTTTGGTCGGTAACTTCATCGTTGGTTAAAGAAAATGCAAGCGAGTTAGTCGATAACATGTTGCATGAAGGAATTGAGAAACACTACGGAGAGCATATGGAATGGTGGAACACGTACTGGGCAAAATCGTCGGTAACCCTGCCTGACGATGTGCTGCAAAAACAGTATTACAACGAAATGTATAAATTTGGATCGGTTACACGGGAAAATTCGTATCCTATTTCGTTGCAGGCGGTGTGGACTGCCGACAATGGTAAAATGCCGCCATGGAAAGGCGATTATCACCATGATTTGAATACACAATTAAGTGCCTGGCCTACTTATGCCGGAAACCATTTGGAGGAAGGATACGGCTACCTGCACACCCTTTGGAATCAGCGCGAAATCAATAAGAAATACACCAAAACTTATTATGGCACAAACGGATTAAATGTGCCCGGTGTTGCTACTTTAGTTGGACAACCCATGGGAGGTTGGATTCAATACTCATTATCTCCCACTGTTTCGGCCTGGCTGGCGCAACATTTTTACTTACACTGGAAATATTCAGCCGACCAGGAGTTTTTAAAAGAACGGGGATATCCATACCTTAAAGATGTAGCTGTTCATCTTGAAGAATTGTCAGAGGTGAAAGATGGTAAACGTGTGTTGCCTTTAAGTTCAAGTCCTGAGATTTTTAATAACAGTCTGAGAGCCTGGTTTAAAACCTATACAAATTACGATTTGGCATTGGTGAATTTTGCTTTTATGGCCGCAACAGAAATGGCAGATGCGCTTGGTTTAAAGCAGGAAGCAGAACACTGGCAATCATTGCGGAACGAATTGCCTCCTTACGAACTGGATGCAGAAGGAGGATTTGCTTTTGCGAAAGGTTTTAATTACGAAAGCTCGCACCGACACTTTTCTCATTTAATGGCTTTTCATCCTCTTGGATTAATCGATTGGAGCAATGGCGAAGATGATCAGAAAATAATTCAGGCAACAATTGATAAGTTGCTGAAAATAGGTCCGGGAGCCTGGTGTGGTTATTCGTACAGCTGGTTGGGTAATCTTCAGGCACGGGCATTTAACGGAGAAGGTGCAGCCTCGGCATTACGCGATTTTGCAAATTGTTTTTGTTTGAGAAATACTTTTCATGCAAATGGCGATCAAACCAAGTCGGGCAAATCGGGTTTTACCTATCGTCCGTTTACTCTGGAAGGTAACTTTGCTTTTGCGTCGGGCATTCACGAAATGCTGATACAAAGTCATACCGGAACTGTTCACTTGTTCCCCGCAATTCCTGAAAGCTGGAAAGATGTATCATTTAATAAATTACGAACTGTTGGTGCTTTTCTTGTTTCGGCAGACAGAGAAAATGGGAAAACCGTATCGGTAAATATCCTTTCTGAAAAAGGTGGAGTATTGAAATTGAAAAACCCATTTTCTTCGGAAAATATAAATGCGGGAGGCGATCCTGTATCAGTAGAAAATGGGATAATAACACTTTCGATGAAGGCAGGTGAAGAAATAAGTCTGACAGAATAGAACCATCTTAAAAGTCAATTCCGGAACATTTAATATGGGCCGGAATTGTTTTTTTCTGATGGCGTTTTTGAAGATGAAATTGCAATGTAATTTGATTGTTATGACAAAGAAAAAGCATTTCCCGGTATTGGTAGGTTTACTGTTGTTTCTTCTACTTATTCCGAATATTGGAGAAGGGAGTAAAAATAAGAAAGTAATAAAGGTGGTTTGTATTGGCGATAGCATTACATATGGCGCTCGCCTGACGGACCGCGACAGGGATTCATACCCGGCTCAATTACAATTGTTGTTAGGAGATAAATACCAGGTATTTAATTTGGGAGTTGGGAGTTGTACTCTTATTCGGAAGGGCAAACCAACGGTTTGGAACCAGCTTTCAAAAATAAAAGAGGCCAATCCGGATATCGTAATTATTAGTCTGGGAACGAATGATACCTGTGGATTTGGTACCTGTGGCGATCGTAAATGCTGGGAATACAAAGACGAATATGAAACCGATTATAGTGATTTGATTGATACATTGCGAACGCTGCCTTCAAATCCCAAAATCTGGTTATGTGCACCTTCTCCAATGGTGTTGGAAACACCCGGGCTAAGTGCTGATCGTATTGATGGTTTAACAGTGCGGAAACCATGGTTGCAGGAATTAATTACGTATGTTAAAAAAGTGGCAAAGGCAAAAGATACAGGCTTTATCGACCTGAATACACCTTTAAAACATAAGCCCGAATTGTTTACTGAGAAAGACGGAGTACACCCAAATAAAGACGGATACTGTGCAATAGCAAAGCTGGTATATTCCGAATTAAAAAAGTAACAGATATTCAGAAATAGAAATAGTACCCAATGAGAATTTTACTAACCTTTATAATGTTGACAGCTCTTTTAAGTTGCAGGAAAGAGCAACAACTAAGCAACAGCCAACCCAATATTATCTTTATTCTGGCCGACGACATGAGTTATTACGATCTCAGTTGTTTAGGACAAAAACAATTTGCAACACCCAATATCGACAAAATGTATAATGGTGGTTTATTTTTTTCGGAGGCTTACAGTGCTGCTCCCGAATGTGCTCCATCGCGGGGAACGCTTATGGAGGGGAAGCATTTGGGGCATAGTCGCATAAGGTTAAACCGCTCGGCACGTATGCAAGACCATTTAATGGACAGTGATATTACAATAGCTGAAATGCTTAAAAAAGCAGGTTATAAAACCGGCTTTGTGGGTAAGTGGGGGATTGGCCTGCCCGGAACGGAAGGAACTCCGGATAAACAAGGATTCGATTATGCATTTGGATACTACGATCAGCTGCGTGCTCATACTTTTTATCCGCACTATCTGATGGAAAACGGAAAACAAGTTGCTATTCCTGAAAACTATGGTTTTGATATGGCAAAATGTTATGCACATACGAAAAGCAAAAAAGGATTGAATGTGTATAACGAAAACGGAGAGTTGCTACCCAATGGGATAAAAGAGCCTTTAAAAGCCAAAAATTCACAGGATCTGATTCATGAAAAAGCCCTGAAATTTATTAGAGAAAATAAAGATGAGCCACTTTTTTTATACTATGCAACCCAACTTCCTCATGGGCCATGTATTACGCCAAATTTGGGTAAATACAAAGACAAACCCTGGGATATGAAACACAAAGAATGGGCAGCCATGATGACTCATCTGGATCGTCATGTTGGAGAGTTGGTTAATCTCACTGAAGAGTTAGGCATTGCAGAAAATACAATTTTTATTTTCTCAAGCGACAATGGATATGCACATTGTGGATATATGGGTAGAAAACACTGGGAAGATGATCCGTTATTTAAAAATAAGGGGCCATGGAAAGGCGGAAAATTTGCATCATTTGATGGAGGTATGCGTATTCCGATGTTGGCTTATTGTCCGGGTAAAATTCCACATGGTACCACAGATCGTCAGGTTGTATTATACGATTTTATGGCTACAGCATGTGAGTTGGCAGGAGTTGAGGTACCTGAAAATGACGGAATTAGTTTTGTGCCTCTATTGGAAGGTAACTTTGAAAAACAGAAAGAGCACGAATACTTGTATTGGGGAGGTGGTACATTTACTCCCCGGGCTCAGGCGGTTAGAATGGGAGATTGGTTTGGCATGAGGAATAGTCCGTCAGATTCGTTATATCTCTGGAATTTGAAAAATGATATTGGTTCGGAAAAAAATATTGCCAGTGAAAATCCTGAGGTCGTAAGGCGGATTCTGGAAATAATGAAAAAAGAACATATTGAAAGTGACTGGTACCAAAATCCGGAAGATACCAATGCAGGTATGAAAATAAAAACAGCGAAAGCCAAAGAAGCAGGAATTATGCAGGTGCCTGTTACTCCAAACTCAACTTTTCCGGAAGAGATTGAATAGCAGTATAATATAGTTTGTGATGGTAAGGTTTACATTAATAAAATATGTCAGTTATGAATATTGGTAATATTTATAACCGGCATATTTTCGAGATCCCACATTGCATTTATCAAGCCAACTTTTTGATATCTCCATAAATCGTTTTTAGTAATCCCGGTCAGCAATATTTTACCTTCCGACAGTAGTTTTGCCCTTTTTGTTCCGGCTAATAGAGGAGTGTCGGGGCTCCACCAGTTAGCTCCATCAAAAAAAATTGGGTTGGCAGTAAAACTGTCTGTAATATAATCGTTTTTAACAATGAGGATATCATCACAATCGCCACGTTTTTCATATAGTTTGGTTAATTTACTTCGGTCGGCATATTTAAATCGGTAATCAATCTCGTTGTCTTCAATCAATTTCAAACTGTTAATGGTTGTGTATTGATGAGGAATAAATTCAAGCTTATTGATAGATTCTGAATAACTGATGCGGCAGCGGAACAACCCTTTTTTCGCACTTGCCGGTACTTTAATAAAGTTTGCAAGATTAATTTTGGTGTGCAACCCAATATGTTCATGCCGGGCTTGGTTAAAGCGGTCGTTATGCCATTTTAAATCGAACAATTCCCCATTTAAACACTTAATCGTTTCAAGTAATTGTGTTCCCATTTTATCGGATAAAGTAATTTATTGAAGATAATAATAATTTCAGAAATAAACTTTAATCTTGCTAAAACTACAAAATATCAGCCTATTGGAATGTATACTTTTTTCAGTAATTCTTCGTACTCCTTTTTTGCTTCGCTTAAAAAGGTAATTCCACCACCACTTTTGTATACCATTTGTCCGTTTTGTTTTTCAATATAACGAATAAGTACGCAACTGTCGAGGTTTTTGCCATCGAAGTAACCAAAAATTCCGGTATAAAAACCGCGGTCGTACTTTTCGGCTGCTTTAATAATTTCAACTGTCTTTTTCTTAGGAGCGCCACAAATTGATCCGGCCGGCAACATCGTAAAAATAATATCGCCAATTTTTTCAGGATAGTTTTTGGGCAGATCACCCGTAATTTTCGAACTTACCTGCCATAAATCGCTGCTGTTGGTTTTTATTCGTTCCAGGTAACGGAACTTTTCCACTGTAACATTTTCTGCCACTAAGCTAAGGTCATTCCGTATAAGATCAACAATAGTGTTATGCTCGGCAACTTCCTTCGAATCCTTTAAAATTAGTTCTTCAGAATTCTCAATTGTTGCATCCATCGTTCCTTTCATGGGGTACGATGCAATTTGTCCATTAACAATTCGCACAAATTTTTCGGGCGAAAAACACACAAATTTATCTTTCAATAAAATTTTATAGCGAGCCGAACTCAGATGAAAAATCTGTTCCAGGTTCAGGTTTGTTTTAACCGGAGTAGGCCGGGTATAATTTAACAGGTAGGTGTCGCCGTTATGAATGTGTCTCTGAATAAGCTTGTAATCTTTATTATATTCTTGAAAGGAAATGGAATTAGCTTCCCATTTTTCAAGTGATATATTTTCATTTTCGGGAATGTAATTCGATTTTTGAGGTGTTTGCCAAAGGATTTGTTCGTTTTCCTCAGCAGAAAATAAATGTGCATTATTGCCCTCAAAATCAATCAGAAAAACAAACGCTTTCCCCGCTTTCCCCAAGGCGTTCATTTGTTCCGATATTTCTTTTTGTACTTTCATATTTGTGGCAGCAAAGTTATAAAAAGCAATGAGATTTCGACTTTGAACTTTACCCTGTGAAATAGTGTGCAGCACTAAATCTTCGATTTATTTCACAGGGAGAACTTGGAACGGATTCAAACTTTATTTCTATTTTTACGGGAAATTCAGTAAGAATGGATATTCAAAAAAATATTTTAGAGATTAAACAAAATATACCGCCAAATGTACGTTTGGTGGCTGTTTCGAAAACAAAACCCAACGAAGATATTTTAGCAGCCTACGAGGCAGGACAACGTATCTTTGGTGAAAATAAAATTCAGGATTTAACACGGAAGTACGAAGAACTACCTAAGGATATTGAGTGGCATTTTATAGGTCACCCTCAAACCAATAAGATTAAATACATTGCTCCTTTTGTAAGTCTTATTCATGGTACTGATTCGATTAAATTATTAAAAACAATAAATAAAGAAGGAGCAAAAAACGAACGCGTAATAAAATGCCTTTTGCAATTTCATATTGCTGAAGAATCTACTAAGTTTGGATTATCGGAACCTGAAGCTGAGGAAATTTTCAGTTCGCCGCAGTTTTCAACTTTAAAAAATGTTGAAATTGTTGGCGTAATGGGGATGGCAACTTATACTGAAGACGAAACCCAGATTCGGAAAGAATTTCGCATGTTAAAACAAATTTTTACAACACTTAAAAGTAAATTTTTTGCTGAGTCCGATTCTTTTTGCGAAATTTCGATGGGAATGTCGGATGACTACCCGATTGCAATTGAAGAAGGAAGCACACTGATTCGCGTTGGAAGTAATATTTTTGGCGCGCGTAATTATTAAAAACAGACAGTAAGTAAAATATTAATGAGCAGTTAGAAGGGAGTTTTTCTCTCGACTTAAACCTGTCTATCACAGGTTGACTCAAAAAAACTTTAAACTCAGAATTATGAGTAACTTGGAAACAAAATATTTAGGATTAACATTAAAAAATCCTTTGGTAGCAGCAAGTTCGGGTTTAACCAGTTCGGTTGAAAAGATTAAAGAACTGGCAAATGCCGGGATTGGAGCAATCGTATTAAAATCGATTTTTGAAGAGCAGATAAATAATGAAGTAAGCAGTATGTTGGCAAAAGATCCGCAGAATATGGGTTACCCGGAAGCGGAAGATTACATAAAAAATTACCTGCGCGACAATACTGTTACTAAACATCTGGAGTTGGTAAAAAAAGCAAAAGAAGCGGTAGACATTCCGATTATTGCCAGTGTTAATTGTGTTTCGGGAGCAGAATGGACAAGCTTTACCAAAGATTTTGAAGAAGCCGGAGCAGATGCCATCGAATTAAATATTTTCTACATGCCTACCGATCGTCATGAAAAACCTGGTGTGGTGGAGCAATTGTATCTTGATGTGCTAAAAAAAGTAAAAGCAGAAGTATCGATCCCGGTTTCAGTAAAATTTGGATTGAACCACAGTAATATTATTGGCATGGCGGATAAACTAAAAGCCAATGGAGCTGCAGGCGTGGTAATGTTTAACCGCTTTTACGAACCCGATATTGATTTGGAAAAACTGGAAATTACTGCTTCGGAGGTATTTAGTTCTCCTTCCGATATTCGTCGCTCGTTACGCTGGGTAGGTATTGTTTCTTCGGCAGTAACAAAACTCGATATTGCTGCCTCAACCGGAATTCACAATGGCGATGCAGTACTTAAACAATTGTTGGCCGGTGCTACTGTTGCGCAACTTTGTTCAACTTTATATGTAAACGGCGCAAGTGTGGTGGAACAAATGTTAGTGGATATCGATGCTTTCATGAAAAAATGGAACTTTAAAACCATCGATGATTTCAGGGGAAGGCTTTCTTACAAGAATATTCCGGATCCGCTGATGTACGAACGTTCGCAGTTTATGAAATACTTTTCGAATAGAAAGTAGTACTTTGCATAATGATCCTATCAAAACCGGCATTTCTTTTTCTTCTATTATTTCTAATTGGAAATGCCGGTTTTGTATTTTCACAGGATTTCAATCTTCCCGTAATTGAAAATCTATACCAGGAGGCATTTCTTTATTGTTCTGATCCGGTTGCCGTTGCACCTTCAATTTCCATTGAAAATATTCAGGTGGATGAAGCGGATGAGGGTATAAAAATCTCCATTTCCAATTATATAAAAGGCGAAGATATTTTGGAATATGATGAGGTTGGTTCGTTAAAATATAGTTGGGATGAAAACAGTGGTTATCTGGAAATTACCGGAATTGGTACAGATGAAGTTTATGAAGAGGCAGTAACAAAGGTTTATTATAGAAATACTTCAGACAATCCTACTGTCGGAATTCGATCGTTATCAATTACTTTGCGCGATGCGGATTATTTGCCGGCTACAGGTCATTTTTATCGTTTTGTAAAACAACAATCTATTTCGTGGGGAAGTGCTCGTGCTAGGGCAGCTTCTATGGATTATTATGGTTTAAAAGGATATCTGGCCACAATTCGTTCTAAAGAAGAACAGGATTTTATCTATACTAAAACCGAAGGTACTGGTTGGATAGGTGCATCAGATGAAGAAGCAGAAGGTACCTGGAAATGGGTTGAAGGTCCCGATAAAGGAGTTGTGTTTTGGTCGGGAACTTCAGGAGGTCGGCCGGTGAATGGCGAATATTCTCACTGGGGATCGGGAGAACCAAACAATGTTGGAGATGAGGATTATGCACATATTCTGTATAGTACAGGAGTTAGAGGTTATTGGAACGATTTGCCCAATGGGGGCTCATCATCTCCAGGCTATATTCCGCAGGGATTTCTGATTGAATATGGTGGTTTCCCGGGTGAACCGGAATTAAAGCTGTCGGCGGTTGCAAATATTGAAATAAGAGATAGCGAACAACCTGTACTGAATGAAAAAATTTTTAGTTCTCTTTTTTGTGGAACCATGCAGGCAGATCTTCAACTGGCTTTTATTAATGGTAGTCCGGAAACAATATTAACTGCTATTGATAATGGAGTAACCGTATCAAACGAAAATACCAGTTCTCCAACAGTACAGGTTCCTGCATATGGTAATTATTCCTTTCAGTTGGATATGACTGATGAGGCTGGATGTTCATATATTGATACGATTGTACTTGGTTTTCACAACCAGCCAATGGCAACATTTAATTTGGACGAGGATGAATGCTATGGCTATAATCTACAGTTAGCTTTTACGGGAATTAGGAAAGAAGATGCAGTATTTACCTGGTATTATAATGATGCTGAATTCTTGTCAGGAATTAACCTTGACAGTTTGAAAATTCCGTTGGGTTTTGATGATGTGGAACGTAAGGTTAGCTTAGTTGTAAATGAACAGGGGTGTATTGATACAACAACACAAGATGTGAAAGTTAAACCTGATATTATTGTATCAACGGAAAACACAGAAGGGTGTTCACCGTTAACCGTTAACTTTTCGGCAAATACAAACAAACCTGCACGTATATATTCGTGGGATTTTTCTGATGGATCTAGCTCTGATGAGCAAAATCCATTACATACTTTTATAAATGAAAATGACAGTATGCAGTTATACAGTGCTCAGCTAACTGTACATTCTGATGATGGCTGTGAAAATACAGCAGTTTATGAAGATTTAGTAGGGGTTTATCCGGTGCCGGTATCCGGTTTTGAACCGGATTCCTATGAAGTATTGATTACTGATCCTGAAGTTACTTTTACAAATACGAGTCGTGCCGCAACTTCATTCCGTTGGGACTTTGGCGATAGCACTTCGGTGTTGGATGAAATAAATCCGTTACACCGTTACGATGCCATGGACATTTACCCGGTAACTCTTGAGTCTATGAATGATTTTGGATGTGTTGATTCAATTATGAAACCGATCTCAGTATCTTTTGATAAGCTATTTCCTCCCAATGCTTTTTCTCCCAATGCAAACTCTGAAGAAGACCGGGAATTTCGTATTTATTCAGAGGGAGTGGCTGATGATGGGTACCAGTTACTTATCTTTAATCGTTGGGGAGAAATTATTTTTGAGTCAAGCAGTCAGGAAATAGGTTGGGACGGAAAAATGAAAAATGCAAATTTTGCTCCGGCCGGGGTTTATACCTGGGTGGTACAATACGCTGACTTTACCGGAAAGAAGCATAACCAACAGGGTTCTGTTACTTTAATTTTCTGATAATCGAAGAAATACGATTTCACTTTTTATTTCAAAATTTTCCAATTTCCCGAAAATTTTATTTTCGGGTGTTATACTCAAATGTTCACTTTTTTTAACGGATTTATTGGATCAAAATTTTAAAAAATACGTTTAAGGGTAAACGTGAGGTAGAGTTAAATTTTGGGGTAAAAACACACTGGTAAATTTATTGAAGATGAAAACGGTTGACAGATTAAGAAAAGAAGAGTGGGGCAGTGAACATCAGGTTTTAGAAGCATACCCGGGATATATCGAAAGTAAAAAAAAGAATATTGATCAACATTTTATTGTCCCGTGGGAATTGATGGAAGAGCAGGAGGAAAAAAGGAGGGAGGCTAAATCATCGGGACAAGTAGCTTTTTTCTGATCGGTACTTTTCCTTTATTTCCAACAAAAAAAGTGAGTGAAATTTCGTGAGAACCGTAGCTGTAATTCGATAACTTCGACAAAGTATAGTCGAAACTATAACCGAATTGGAACTTCTCGCGTGCGAGTCCTAACAAGACAATAAAAGCATCAGGTCGGGGATCTATATTGTGTCTAAACCATCCTCCAAACATTAACGACCTTTCAATTATATATATACCTGCATTTAGTTGCTTAAAGTTTCCTTGTTGCTGGTATAAAATATTGGGCGACAAAGTAAATTCGCGCGATAAAAGTCCGTGATGAAATTTGTGGGTTCGGGCACCGCCATGAACAGTAACTTTTATCGGCAGTTTGTTTTTATTATCGCCCTCGGTAACCGATTCGTTAGGCTGTGATAAATGATGAATACTTGCTCCCCAGAAAAACGAACGATGCTGACCAAGTGCACCAATTGCAAAATCAGGATAAATTCTTCTTGCATCTGAATAGGAAATTGGTTCTCCTGCCGTTATTGTACCGCTTAGCTGGTCGATTTCAGAAGGAAAAATAAGAGCGTTTGTGTCGAATTGTTTTTGGACAACGCCGGCATTTAATCCAATTGTCATAAAACTTTCAATATCGAGTTGCAAATGATAGGAGTATGAAAACGTAGCTGAATTCGTATTGACAATATTGTTGGGTTCGCGATCGTGGTATAACTGAATACCAAATCCGGCATTGTATTTTTTTGAAAGAAAGTCGTATGAGAGCGAATATGTTGTAAACGAATTACCTTTTTGGGGCCACTGATTTCGATAATTGATTACCGCCCGAGGTAACTCTGTAGTTCCGGCAAAAGCCGGATTCAAGAAAAGAGGATTTGCAAAAAACTGTGAATAGCCCGGATCCTGCGCAAACGATATTGTGGGGAATAAAAGTAACAATAATACAAGTTGTTTTAATCTCATCAGTTAGAAGCCGGTTACAATGGCCGACCAAAATACAAAATCAATCTAACTTTCTTTTGGGAGCCCAGGGATTTATTTTCGAATAATGCACAGGGGGAATAATAATATTAAGTGATAATTCTCCGGTAACTCCCATATTCTCCGAAATACCTGGAATTCCAATGCCTGTACTCAGCCTAATTCTAAATCTGTTTTTTCTATAACCAAAAGTTCCGCCTACACAGTGCATGTTGTTGGTAATATCATTTTGAATGAAGATGCCATAAATTTTGGTAACCTGTTCCATATTTAAACTTACCCGATTTAACAGATAGGCTTTATTATAAAATAATATTATTTCAGGATAAACTTTAAAAGGACTCGATTCCAGCCCTTTAAATTTACCTTCAATCTTTTTTGTAAAGTAAAACGATAAACTCAAGGGAATTTGTTCTTCATTCTGAATTCCTTCTGCTGTGTCATCCGACAGGCTGTAACGAAGCGGAAATCCTGCTGAAAGTCCCCAGGTAATCGTTCGCGAATCCCAGAGAAAACCAACCACGGGTTTTACAATAAAATACCTGGTGAATTGTTTTCCGGGGAGACTTGGCTGCTCCTCGCGCGAATTAAAAATATTGTCGATAAAATAAGTAAACCATTGTTTGGTGGCCAGTGATATTTCGGTAGAAAAAGAGGGGATGATTCGTGCTGTGTTTGTTTTTATTTCAAAACCTGCATACGAAACTCCAAGCTTCGATAAAGTTATATTCTGGTTGGCAATAAGTCCGTGTTGAAAAGTTAAACCTATACCACCCTTCAGTTTCTCGGAATAGGTATCATAGGTTGTATAAAACAGGTTGTAAGTCTGGTCTTTTGAAACAATATAGTGTTGGTTTCCTGAGTGAAAGCTTGTGTTTTTTTCAAAACCTGCAAAAGCCGGATTTACAATAAGCAAACCCGAAAATGGTTGCATATAAGTTTCGGTTTGAGCCTTTAGGCTGGAGGCCGACGTTAGTATGAAACAACAGAATAGTATTTTTGTACCAAACTTCAAGTTTAAAAGATAGTTTTACGGAGCCATTTTTAGAATCTCTTCAAGAAAATAAATTTTTTGTTCGTTGGCAGATTTTAATGCTCGTGCAATGTGCAATTTTGTTTCTTTCATTTCTTCTGCCGGAGGGAAATGTTCCAGGTTTTCAATTACAGTAAATGCTTCAAAAGCAACTTCCCATTCTCCTTCAATAACCAACTCAACAAATACGTCAAGGTAACTGCTAAAATCCATGCCGTTCTGCCAACATGTTGTAAGTATATTTTTACGTAAAGGAATAAACTTATTTTTTTGTAATGCTTCTATAAAAACAGGTATCGTTTCTTTGTCTTTTACAGTACCTAAAAGCAGTAGTATTTCTTTTGTAATTTCTGCATCGGGCTCCGAAAGCAACAACTCAAATAACAGGGGAAGATATTCCTTATTCCCTTTATCTTTTATAATATTAATAGCCGAAATAACTTCGTTGCTATTAGCTGAGAACAGGCTATTTTGGATTTCTTGATTTATTTTCTTCTTTGTCATAACTCAAATATCTGTGGGGCAAATTTACGTTATTAAATGTGCTTAAACAAAGGGGAGGTCTAAATGTTTGTCTAGAATAAATACCTTTACGGAATTCATGAAGAATACGCAAGAGTTAAGAGAAGCACATGTTGGGCGTTTAATGCTGAAGTATTTTATTCCTGCATTCATAGGTGTATTTGTAAATGCGCTGTATAATATTGTCGACCGGATTTTTATTGGGCAGGGAGTAAGTGCAGAAGCCCTGTCGGGACTTTCAGTAATTTTTCCCGTAATGCTTATTATGATGGCTTTTGGAATGCTAATTGGCATCGGTACCGGAGTTTATGTTTCTATAAATCTGGGTAAATCTAAATCAGAACGAGCGGAGCAAACCCTTGGAACCGGTTTTGCTTTAATGATGGTTGTATCGCTCATTATAATGATTGTTATTTATGCACTTAAAGTTCCTATTCTGCGCTCGTTTGGTTCTACCGAAGAGACTTTTCAATATGCCAATGATTACCTCAATATTATAATTGGCGGCATACCGTTTATGGTTATTGGTTTCTCTTTAAACAATGTAATTCGTTCTGAAGGGAATGCGCGGGTGGCAATGACTTCAATGGTTTTAAGTTCGGTTGTAAATATTATTCTCGATCCCGTTTTTATATTTGGGTTGAATATGGGAGTGAAAGGAGCTGCCTACGCCACTGTAATTTCAATGTTTGTTTTGATGATATGGGTTTTAAATCATTTTCTGAAAAGCAAAAAGGCAGTTGTGAAACTTCGTAAAAAGAATATCCGGTTCGACTGGGATATTGTATTGGAAATCTTGGCCATCGGAATGGCACCGTTTTCGATGCAAATTGCCGGTAGTTTTGTGCAAGGATTACTAAATAAAAAATTGATAATTTTTGGTGGCGATTTAGCCGTTGGTGCCATGGGAATTATAAACTCGGTAATGACACTGTTTATTATGGCCATTGTTGCTTTAAATATGGCTTCGCAACCCATTATTGGCTTTAATTATGGCGCAAAATCTGTCGACCGGATTAAACAAACATTACGCATCTCGCTTACTGCGGCTACTGTAATTGCCATTATTTCTTTTGTTTTGCTGGAAGCTTTTCCGGGGGCGATTATAAAAATTTTTAACAGCGATAGCCAGGTATTATTTGATATCGCTTCGCGAGGTTTACGTTTGGTAGTTCTTGCTTTCCCAATTGTGGGATACCAGGTTGTTGCTTCCAACTTTTTCCAGGCAATTGGAAAAGCAGGCCTGTCTATGTTTGCTACCCTTTTTCGCCAGGTAATTGGTTTAATTCCGTTGCTGTACATTTTACCTACTTATTTGAAAATTGATGGAATTTGGTTGAGTTATCCAATTGCAGATACTTTGTCTGCTGCAGTAGTTGGTTTTCTTTTGTATCGCGAGTGGCAGCGTCTTCCGTTAATTGTTCAAAACCACGAACTGGAAGAAGCATAAATATCTTTTCTATATTTTAATCAGAAAGTAGTTTTCTAATTTTTAATTGAAGTTATTTTATTTTATAGTGAAATTATGTTCTTTATTTGATAAAAATCATATAGAAATAATTATTTTATTACTAGCATTGTTGTTAATCGAATTAACATTAAAACATCAATTTAATATGGCAATTTCAACAATGAAAGTAAGTGCCGAAATGGGGGCTACTTTTTCAACTCAAATTAACTGTTCTCACCCTTTTGTAATCGATCAGCCCAAAATGGCTGGAGGAAACAATGAAGGTCCGAATCCGCTGGAAATATTTTTGTCGAGTTTACCGGCTTGCATTTGTGCAATTGCCAGGATTATTGCTAACCAGCGGAGAATTGAATTACGTGGAATTAGTGTAGATATTGAAGGAGATATTGATAAGGATTTTTTACTGGGAAAAACCACGGAAGGACGTTCCGGATTTATTGAAATAAGAAGTTTTGTATCGCTTGATGCAGATATGAATAAGGAAGAGAAAGACGCCTTTTTACAAGATGTTGCAAAACGTTGTCCGGTGGCTGATAATATTTTGAATATGTCGGTAATTAAACCGGTTGTTGTAGAAGATGCAACCGTTTAACAAAAATTACGACTAGTAGTGTGATATAATGGTAAAATGCCGTCTGGTTTCAGACGGCATTTTTTATTTCGTTTGGATTTTTACATCCTTTTTTCTTAAAATTATACGGATCAGATTTTTCTGCGATGACCATTTGAAGTTGAACAATGAGTGCTTCAACTCAAACAATAACCACTCAGGTTTAAGCAACGACTTCTTCAGTTCAAACAATAACCGCTCAGGTTTAAGCAATGACCTCTTCGGTTCAAACAATAACCGCTCAGGTTTAAGCAATGACCTCTTGGGTTCAAACAATAACCGCTCAGGTTTAAGCAATGACTTCTTCAGTTCAAACAATAACCGGTCGGACTATAACAATGTTGGGTTTTGCCGTAACAATTTAGTATTTATTTGACTTTCGGGTATTTTTATAATGTTTAATCATTTTCCCGAAATCTTTGTCTTTTTTACGTTTTTCTGCAACTGTCGATTCGAAATGTTCTTTTTCCTTCTCCATTTTCAGGTAGTTTTCATAACTATCCTTATCAATTTCTCCTGTA
Organism: uncultured Draconibacterium sp.; assembly: GCA_947492175.1. Taxonomy (GTDB): domain Bacteria; phylum Bacteroidota; class Bacteroidia; order Bacteroidales; family Prolixibacteraceae; genus Draconibacterium. The sequence goes on from CANLMQ010000008.1 coordinate 70,465, forward strand.
TTTACAGCTTCTAAAACAGCGCAGCCAATTTCTGAAGTGTGTGTGCAATCGCTGAACCTGCACGTTTTAGACAACTGAATTATAGTATCAAATGTTTTTTCCAGTCCATCGCCGGAATCTGCAATTCCAACTTCTCTCATTCCCGGATTATCGATTAAAATACCGCCATTTTCAAGAAGTATCAATTCGCGGTGACTGGTAATATGACGTCCTTTGTTGGTGCTGGCACTGATAGTGTTGGTTTTCATCAGTTGTTTTCCGGAGAGGTTATTTAGCAGGGTTGACTTACCAACTCCCGACGATCCTAACAAACAATATGTTTTGCCTTGTTTTATTATTTTTTCGAGTTGTTCATATCCTTTTTTCGATGCATTGCTTATTGCAAGTACAGGAATTTGTTTTACTCTTTCCTGCACATTGAGTATCAAACCAGATAAAACTACATCGTCAATCAGGTCTATTTTATTCAGAACGATAATGGGTTCAACATTTGAAGTGTTACAGAGTGTTAAATATCTTTCGATTCGGTTAATATTAAAATCATTATTTACGGCCTGTACAATAAAAGCATAATCAATATTTGTTGCAATAATTTGCTTTTCGCCTTGTTTCCCAACTGATTGCCGTTCAATAATCGTTTTTCTGGGAAATACAGCATGAATAAGCACTTTGTTTTCATCGTACTCCGATAGGGCTACCCAATCTCCAACTGCCGGGAAATCAGTTCTTTTCTGTGCTGAAAATCTTAAATTCCCGATAATTTCAGCGTCATATTCATTATCAATAGTTCTTACGGTGTACCTTTCTTTGTGTTCGGAAGTAACACGACCTACACCAAACGCCAGGTAGTTGTTTTCTTTTCTGTAGTTTTCCAGTTCTTTGTAATATCCTAAATCTTCAAGTGTCATTTCTTTGGTAATCCTTAGGTTTGTTAGTAATTCATTTAGGTTTCTAAGATACAAAAATAGATGCGTACTAAGTCGGTGGTTTTTTGAAAGCTTTAGAGAAGGCTTATTTGGGGCACAAAAAAAGGGAACCTGCAGGCTCCCTTTTTTGAATCTATAATCGTTACTGATTATTTGTCAACTTCAACTTTTGCAAGGGTTTCGCTTTTATATTCTCCTGCTTCCAGTTTTACTTTCACTTCTTTGAACGCTTTTAATGTATATTCAACATCCGAAAGTTCGTGCATTGCAGTAGGTATTAAACGCAGCAAAATTTCGCCTTTAGGAATAACCGGGTAAACAACCATCGAACAGAAAATACCGTAGTTTTCGCGAAGGTCGTAAACCATCTGTGTTGCTTCGGCTTCTCCACCTTTCATATAAACCGGAGTTACCTGCGTGTTGGTTTTTCCAAGATCAAAACCTGCTTCTTTTAATCCTTTCTGAAGTGTATTTACAATTGTCCACAGTTTTTCGCGCAGTTCAGGCATGGTACGGATCATATCCAAACGTTTCAATGCTCCGATTGTCATTGCCATTGGCAACGATTTTGCAAATGTTTGCGAACGCATGTTGTAACGTAGAATATAGCAAATATCGGTTTCGCAGGCAATAAAACCACCAATACCGGCCATTGCTTTCGCAAAAGTTCCAAAGTAAAGGTCGATTCCATCCTGAACACCAAAGTGTTCGCCCGAACCTGCACCAGTTGGTCCCATTGTTCCAAAACCGTGTGCATCATCAACAAACAAACGGAAATCGAATTCTTTTTTAAGAGCTACAATCTCGTCAAGTTTACCTACCTGGCCAGTCATACCAAATACACCTTCGGTAATAACCAAAATACCACCGCCTGTTTCGGCAGCACGTTTTTGGGCAAAACCTAACATTTTACGGCATTTTTCAATGTTGTTGTGTTGGTACACAAAACTTTTACCGCCTTTTGCTTTATGTAGGAAAACTCCGTCCATAATACAAGCATGCGATTCTGAATCGTATACAATAACATCGTTTCTACTGGCCAGCACATCAATTGCTGAAACCATTCCCTGGTAACCGTAGTTTAACAAGAAAGCATCAGGTTTGCTTACGAATGCTGCAAGTTCGCGTTCCAGTTGCTCGTGTTTTACGGTTTGTCCCGACATCATACGAGCCCCCATTGGGTAAGCCATTCCATACTGTTCAGCTGCTTCTGCATCTGCTTTTCTTACTTCCGGATGGTTCCCCAATCCAAGGTAGTTGTTCAAACTCCAGGTTAATACTTCTTTCCCGCGGAAATTCATTCTGGCACCAATTTCGCCTTCCAATTTAGGAAATGCAAAATATCCGTGAATCTGATCCATCCACTTACCTATGTCACCTTTGTTTTCTCTGAATTTTGCAAATATATCCACCTTATTCAATTTTATATTTTTATAATAAGCTGCAAATGTAAGCTTTTTTAAAATCTCAGCAAATGTGTTAAATAATACTAAGTAATTCACTTAACATTAAAAATGAATCGTATATTCACCAGCAAGATAATTAAACAAGTTGTTATATGAGGTTAAAAATGAATACAATAGCTGCGAATGTTAATTCCATGCATACAGTTAAATTTTGATGTTCATATAGTTTCAGTTAACTAAAAAAAGTATATTTTTGCGCCATGTTTATGAAAATGAGATTTCTGGGAATAGGACTAGTGGTATTAATGCTCGTATTGGGGGCTTGTGGTGACTATAATAAAATTGTTAAAAGTACCGATTACGAGTTTAAATACAAGAAGGCTGTTGAATATTACGAAGACGGTGAGTATGTTCGTTCAGGAACATTGTTTAAAGAATTGGTAAATATTTACAGAGGAACCACCCGGGCTGATAAAATCTATTATTATTATGCTAAGAGTATGATTGGCCAAAAAGATTATTTAATGGCCGGTCATTATTTCAGATCTTTGGTAAAAGAATTTCCGAACAGTGATTACACCGAAGAAGCGCAGTTTATGGTGGGCTACTGTTCGTATCTGATTTCTCCAAAACCCAGGCTCGACCAGCAAGTTACGCAGGAAGCGATTGATGCATTGGAATTGTATATAAACCTGTATCCATACAGCGAGCGGGTTGATGAGGCCAATCGTTTAATTGACGAATTGGAAGATAAGATGGTGTTTAAGTCGTATTTAAGTGCTAAATTGTATTTCGATTTTGAAAATTACAAAGCTGCGGTAGTTGCATTAACAAATAGTTTGGAAAAATATCCCGACAGTAAATACCGGGAAGAGTTAAAATATATGTTATTAAAGTCGAAATACCTGTTGGCATCCAATAGTGTTCTTGCAAAAGCAGAGAGCAGGTATACGAATGCACTCGACGAGTATTTTTCATTTATTGATGAGTACCCCGAAAGTAAATACAAAAAAGAGGTAGATAAATTTTACGAAAAAGCCTCAGAAGTATTACATTACGAAGAAGAACAACAAGAAGAAACAAACATTAATTAGAATATGGATTACAAGAAAACGAAAGCAGCTCCGTCAACTATTTCACGCGATTTGGAGGTATTGACTCAGGAAACCGGAAATATTTATGAAACTGTTATGCTTTTGGCTAAAAGAGCAAATCAGATTTCTTCGGAACTGAAAGAAGAGTTAAATCAGAAATTGCAAGAGTTTGCCTCGTATACTGATAACCTGGAAGAAATTTTTGAAAACAGAGAGCAAATTGAAATTTCGAAATTTTACGAACGTTTACCAAAACCAACTTTGATTGCGTTTGAAGAGTTAAAAGAAGGCGAAATTTACCACAGAAATCCAGCTCGCGAAAACAAACAACGCATCTAATAAAATCATGCCTGATGAGGCTTGAGGGAAAAAATATTATACTTGGGATAACGGGAAGTATTGCAGCTTATAAAGCAGCAATGCTTCTTCGGCTTTTAATAAAGGAGGGAGCCGAAGTTCAGGTTGTTATCACACCGGCAGGTAAAGAGTTTATTACGCCGGTTACACTTTCGGCACTTTCAAATAAACCAGTGGTTAGCGAGTTTTTTGGTGCAAACGATGGTACCTGGAACAGTCATGTTGATTTGGGATTGTGGGCCGATTTAATGGTGATTGCTCCGGCAACTGCTTCAACAATGGGTAAAATGGCCAATGCCATTGCCGATAATATGCTGGTTACAACATATATGTCTGCCAAGTGTCCGGTTTTGGTCGCCCCCGCAATGGATCTCGATATGTTTGCCCACCCGTCGACACAACGTAATATTTCCATACTAAAGGAATACGGTAATATTATTGTTGAACCTGGAGAAGGAGCGCTGGCCAGCGGTCTAACTGGTAAAGGTCGTATGGAAGAACCGGAGAAGATTGTTGAAGTTGTGGTAGAGCAATTATCGCGAAAAAAAAAACTTCTGAATAAATGGTTTTTGGTAACTGCCGGGCCGACCTTCGAAAAAATTGATCCGGTACGTTTTATAGGCAACTATTCTTCCGGTAAAATGGGATATGCCATTGCTGAAGAACTGGCAGATGAGGGAGCAAAAGTAACCTTGGTATCCGGGCCGGTTTCAGTATCCGCAAAAAATAGTAATATACATGTAGTACCCGTTGAATCGGCAGCTGAAATGTATGCCGAAGCGGTGTCGGCATTTCAAAACTGCGATGGTGCAATTATGTGTGCTGCAGTTGCAGATTTTACTCCGGTAATAAACCAAACAGAGAAAACCAAGCGAGGCAAAGAAAACTGGAGCATTGAACTGGAGCCAACCAAAGATATTGCTGCTGAATTGGGAAGACTAAAAACTAAAAATCAACTTTTAGTGGGTTTCGCTCTTGAAACAAACAACGAGTTGGAAAATGCTCAAAAGAAACTGGAGAAGAAAAATCTGGATTTTATTGTGCTAAACTCGTTAAACGATAAGGGGGCTGGTTTTGGTGTTGATACGAATAAAATAACTATTGTTGACCGAAACAATAAACTGCAAAATTTTGAGTTAAAAAGTAAGAAAGAAGTTGCCAAAGATATTGTTGAAAAAATAGTAGAAAGTGTAATTTAATTCGAGATACTGTTTTTCGCATCATTTAAGAAATTATGAAGAAATTCTTTACAGCTGTATTATTTGTTTTAGCGTTTGCAATTGTTGGAAATGCACAGGAGTTACGGTGTAATGTTACTGTATCTGCACGTGGTATTCAGGGGGCAAACCAAAACCTGTTTCGTACCATGCAGTCTGATTTGTACGAATTTATGAACAATCGTAAATGGACCGATCATGTGTATAGTTACGATGAAAAAATACGCTGTAATATTCTCATTCGTTTAGACGATCAAATTTCGGCAGATGAGTTTAAGGGATCAATTCAGGTGCAGCTTACCCGCCCCATTTTTAATTCCAGTTATACGTCGACGGTTTTAAATATAAAAGACAACGACTTTCACTGTAAATATGTAGAGTATCAACCGCTTGAATTTAACGAAACTTCGAATCGTGACAACCTGACTAATATTATGGCGTTTTATGCCTATGTTATTTTAGGTTTTGATTACGATACATTTTCGGAAGAAGGGGGCACCGAGTTTTTTCAGAAGGCACAGGCCATTGTTAACAATTCGCAAAATGCCCGCGAACGGGGTTGGAAAGCATTTGAAAGCGAAAGAAACCGATACTGGCTGATCGAGAATGTAATGAACAAATCCTACTCGTCGTTTCGTACGTGCATGTATACATACCACCGGCTGGGGCTAGACATGATGTCGGAACGAGTGGAAGAGGGAAGAGCAAATGTTGCCAATTCGTTGCGTGATATTCAGAAGGTATTTCGCCGCCGCCCATCGACATACATACTGCAAATGTTCTTCGATGCCAAAGCCCAGGAACTTGTGAATATATTCTCAAAATCGTACCCTGATGAACGAAACCGGGTAATGGCAATTTTGAATGAAGTTGATCCGTCAAACGGAAGTAAGTACGAAAAAATTGCAGAAAACGAGGGACTCTAAGAAATTAAGACTATTCCAAACACTTCCTGATTTTAATTAGTTTCTTTATTCAAATCAAAAGAAATATTGATTGCCGTTGATAGTTTTTTGGTACTTTTAAAACCTGTAAAAAATATTAATTCAGAATGCTGTCGAGATTATCAATTTCCAATTATGCTTTAATTCATAAACTGCAGGTCGATTTTCATAAAAATCTGAATTCCGTAACAGGAGAAACGGGGGCCGGGAAGTCAATTATTCTTGGTGCTCTGGGATTAATTTTGGGGAATCGGGCCGATCTTTCTGTATTAAAAAATAAAGATGAAAAATGCATTGTTGAAGGGCAGTTCGAAGTTAATAACTATTCGCTTAATGGTTTTTTCGATGAGAATGATCTGGATTACGATCCTTCAACAATATTACGTAGGGAAATTACTCCGTCCGGTAAATCGCGGGCTTTTATAAACGATACACCTGTAAATTTAAAGGTGCTGCGAGAGTTGGGGCTGAAACTGATTGACATCCATTCGCAACATCAGAACCTCGAATTAAGTAATCAAAAGTTTCAACTTAATCTGGTTGATTCGGTGGCAGGAACCGGTAGTGTTTTTGCAGAATATAAAAAGTTATATACTCAATTTAAAAATCAGGAGAGATTACTTGCTGACGTTAAGGAGAAGGCAGAAAAATCGAAAACGGATTTAGATTATTTCCAGTTTCAGTTTAACCAGTTGGAAGAGGCAAAATTAGTTGATGCTGAACAAGAGGAATTGGAAAGTGAATTGGAGAAACTGACTCATGCCGAAGATATAAAAACGGCTTTTCTTGAGGCAGGGCAATTATTGGATAACGAAACAATTTCGGTAGTACAAAATGTTCGGGAGGCGCATAAAGCACTGGATAAAATTAAAGATTTCGACAGTGATGCGGCTGATTTATCGGAGCGGCTGGAAAGTGCGGTATTGGAATTGAAAGATATTGTTGAAGAAGCCGAAACTTTTGCAGAACGAATAGAGTTTAATCAGTCGCGAATTGAGGAAGTGAACGACCGGTTGAATTTGCTATACAGTCTTCAGCAAAAGCACAATGTGGGTAGTGTGGCTGAGTTAATTGAATTGCGTACTGAGTTTGATGAAAAAATAAATCGGGCTGTGGGCTACGACAGCGAAATTAAAGAGCTGGAAGATCAGTTGGAAAAATCTAAAACAGAACTCGATAAAAAAGCAGACCAGTTAACAAAGTTGCGTAAAAGTGCATTTCCTGTTATTGAAAAATCTGTTGTAGCAGATTTGAAACAAATGGGAATGACCAGATCGAGTCTGCAAATTGTACATACGAAACTGGAGAATTTTAATACTGACGGTAAAGATTCAGTTTCGCTATTATTTAGTGCAAATACTGATTCTGTCCCGGACGAAATATCGAAGATTGCTTCCGGAGGTGAAATGTCGCGATTAATGCTGGCCATTAAAAATCTGCTTCGGAATTCAAAGGCACTGCCAACTGTTATTTTCGACGAGATTGATACAGGAGTATCTGGCGAAATAGCTGTAAAAATGGGAAATATCATTAAAACATTTTCAACAACAACCCAGATTATAAATATTACTCATTTGCCACAAATTGCAGCTAAAGGCGATGTTCATCTTCAGGTATACAAGCTGGAAAACAATGGAAAAACATTTACCTCAATCAGGCAGCTAAACGAGAATGAAAGAGTGGAAGAGCTGGCAAAAATGGTTGGGGGTGAAAAACCAACAGAAACTGCGATGAAAGCGGCGCAGGAACTTTTACAGAACTAATCTTTACCGGTTGCTAAAATTCTAGATAAAGTAAGCTTATTGAATAATTGAAAAGAAAGCTGCAAATTAAGAGTACTTTTGTATCCTTATAAATGACAAATCAATATCGGATAGTAATCTGATAAAATCACTGAATATGTTAGAAATTGGAAAATTAAATACTTTGGCACTCATTCGTGAAACCGAAAATGGTGTGTATCTGGATGGGGGAGATCATGGTGAAATATTAATGCCCAGAAAGTTTGTAACCGATGAAGTAAAGGAGGCTGGAGAAGCAGAAGTTTTTGTATATACCGATTCGGAAGACCGTCTGGTCGCCACTACCGAAACTCCATTGGCAATGGTCGGTGAGTTTGCCTGCCTTACAGTAAAGGCAACAAGCAGTTTTGGCGCTTTTCTTGACTGGGGCCTGCCAAAAGATTTATTGGTTCCATTTCGCGAACAACGAAGTAAAATGATTGAAGGCAACAGTTACTGGGTCTATATTTACCTCGATTTACTTTCAAACAGAATTGCAGCTTCGGCAAAACTTAATAAATTTCTGGATAATACGCCTCCCGAGTATACAAAGGGGCAGGAAGTAGATTTGATAATAATGGAGGAAACGGAACTGGGGTATAAAGCAATTGTTAACCTGGAGCATTCCGGTATGTTGTATAAAAATCAGGTGTTTCAACATCTGGAAATCGGATTGAAGACTAAAGGTTATGTGAGTAAAGTTCGGAACGATGAAAAAATCGATTTGCTTCTGGAGAAACCGGGATATGAAAAGGTAGATGCTATTTCCGAAAAAATATTGAATGAATTAAGAGAAAACAGGGGATTTATAGCGGTGTCAGATAAAACATCGCCCGAAATGATTCATGCAATGTTTGGTATCAGTAAAAAGAATTTTAAAAAGGCTATAGGTGGTTTGTACAAAAAGCACCTGATCACTTTTGAGTCAGATGGAATTAAACTGGTAAAATAATGTGAACATATGCCTAAAAACATGTTTTTAAATTTGGAACATTTTAGCAAAAAAGTCTAAATTTAAACAACAATATTTTCATGTTGTGATTTTTGGTTAAATAGGGAGGGAAGCAGAGGTTTCCCTCTTATCTTTTTACCGTATCTTATAAAACCAAATCATAGCTATCAGAGTGATTGGTTCTCACTCGTTTGCTCAAACTGAGCTTCAATAATTTTAATATCCTGCTGGCGCTGCCCTAAAATATGTATATAATTGATGCAATTTGTATAGTGTTCTTTATTTTTTTGTCCAAAAATATGGTATGATTCAACAACCCATTCAACTGCCGCCTTGAGATTTCCTTGCATTTCGCATGCCAGTCCCATGTTGAATTTACTTTTGGCAGCAATTGATTTGTTGGGATTATTTGCGTTTGCTTTCCATATTTTGACAGCTTCTTCCCAATTTCCATCTTTAATTAACTTCTCGGTTTTTTGCAACTCCACATGCCCCGAGCTATAATACATACGTTGTACTTGTATCCAATGCGGAACAAAATAATTGACCGTATTCACCCCGGTAATATCGGCTGCGTTTAATATGGCATCTTTGCGTGAAGGAAGAGTTTTGGTTATTTGTTTAGGATTATACACTTTTTCTTTCCATGAAACTGTATCGGCTTTGTTGATGTAATAGCAGAATTCCTGAGAATTTAAGTCGTATAAATTCCAGTAATTTCTAATTTGAACAACTTTGTTTGCCAGGGATAAAAAATCATCGTAAAAGGTTGCTTCAATGGTATAAAAATAATCGAGTGATAGTAACAGGTCGGCCTGGGTTGCATCAGCTATTTTCTGCAATTCTTCAGGTTGATACAGGCCCAAATGTGGATGTAGAAATTTTTCAGAAGAATAAGTTTTACTAAAATTCGAATATCTGTTAATCGTTTCGGATAAAGGAAAGAAATTTTGCTTCTTGATTGTATTTTGTTCCTTTTGTACCGAATCGAACCCAGTATACAGTTTATTCCTGATTGTATCTCTCACCTTTATCATGCTGAAATCTTGTCCTTCAAGTTTGATTACTCTTTCAAAAAAGAATTGTTTTCTAAGTTCATTCACAAATAAATCAAAATATACTTTGGAAGCGATGCTATCTATATTTTCATTGTTATATACTGGTTCACCAAGAAAATATGAATATTGGAAATTTGGATTTGGTGAAATATTGCAATTATTATAGCGTACGGCAACGGTTTTGTAGTCTCCCGGAATACTGATCTTTCCCGGCTCTACAATTTCAATATCAATTACTTTTGTGTTGTACAGCGTATTACACCCCTGGTTTAAAAGAAGAATAATAATCAGTATCGAAAGAAGGGAAATAGGTTTCATTTTACATTTGGTTTAATCTGGCTATGTCTTGTTTTCGTTTAGCGAGAATTTTCATGTATTGAAGTATCATTTTTAGGTCTTCTTTACTCTTATAGTCAACAGCAACTTGTTGTGCTGCCATAAGCCATTTTTGGGCAGTATCGATATCATCTTTCATCTCGTATCCCAAGGCGATGTTATAGCGGGCATTTATTGCCATTCTTCCGTTATCGTCGGCCGCGTATCGCTTCCAAAGTAATATCGCATTATCCCATTCTCCCTTCTGAACATATTCATCGGCTGCCGAGAAATCAGGAAGCGGCGGAACTGAATACGATCGTTTTACAGTTTGCCATGATGCAAAAAAACGTTTCGAATAATTTTCGCCCGCCATTTGTGAGGCTATTTTTAAGGCTGTTATCCTGGGCGGTAGTTTGCTGTTTCTTTGGTAATTCCCCCGTTCATCGTAACTATTCCAGAAAATGGTGTCAATCATGGTTTTTCGTTCCAAAAGCTTTTGCGAGTATGGATTGTAAACGGCCCACACTGCAGCAGTAATTACCTCGTTTGACTTTGATGGCAAATCGGCTGTTGATGAATATTCAGAATAGAAATAGGAATACGTTTCAAGAGAAATCAGTAAGTCGGTTTGGGTTTTGGTAGTCAGGGTATTTACCAAATCGAAGTTTAGTGCAGGAAGTTTTTTGGCAGAATGAGCTTCAAATAATTTTGGAAAAATATGAATGTTTCCAAATGTGTTTTGGGTTTTTAAATTTTTAGCCAGTTCGTTAACACACTGGCTTACCAAAATACTATCCAGATTTTGCGGATCTTTTCTGGCCTTTATTAAACGATAGTCATCTTTGTAAAAATGTTGCAGTGTATCCCCCGGATATTTAAAGTTTCGGTAAACGATTGCCACATTTTCTGCTTCTGGCGGAATGGCAATTTCACCCGGTTTATAAACGTCAATAGAATATTCCTTATAAACAGTGCATGATGTGATTAGAATAAGAAAACAGCTCAATAATAATAGCCGGTTCATTTACGTTGTTTTAGTAGTTCTTTTTTTCTTCGGTCTAATAATTCCAGGTACTGGTAGGATATCTGCCGGTACATGGTGTTGTACGATTTCAGTGCCCACGAAATGGCTTGTTCAATGTCGCCTTGTAGCTCATAGGCAATGGCAATGTTCAGCTGGGCTTTACTTTTGGTTGATTTCGACTTTGTATTTTCTGCCGTTTTCTTCCATAATGCCATGGCCTGAGCCCAATCTCCATTATCAATAAATGTGCCAGCGTGTTTTAAATTGGCATCTCCTTTAACATAAAAAGCTCTGTTCTCCTGCCTCCAAACCGTACTTATTTTTTCCGAAAAGTCTAACGCCAGTGCAATGCCTGCTTCTGTTAAAGCTTGTTTTACGGGGGTAAAATGACTAAACAAATCGTTTATAGAATAGGCAAAATCATTCCATTGAATAGTATCTTTAAAGAATTCACGAACCAATACCTTCTTTTCCTTCGGATCGTAAATTCTAAACAAAGCCTCGTAAATAACAGACATGTCGGCGGAATAGGCCTTGGAAAATTCATTTTGTACAGGATCGAAAACAGTTTCTTTATCAAATTTTGTAATTACACGGGTGTTAAACAAATCAAGCGATAAAACAGCGTCAGCATTGTAGGTCTCGCATAACTGCTTTACTTCATGCCATGGCATTTCCTGTGTGAAAAATGAATTCTTCTGAAACGTTAAAAAGCGATTTTCCGGAATAACAAAATCATATCTTCCCGATTCGAATAAAAGTTCGCCCAATGCTTTTATAGTTGTATCAACGGCTGTTGAATCGAGAATAATTGTATCTAAATTAAATTGTTGCTTAAAAAATATTATTTGTAATGAATCCGCAGTTAGGTCAGAATAATTTTCGTTTACAGTTCGGTTAACCAGTATCAGGCCCTGGATATGGTCTGGCAATTCTTTATGGGCAGGTTCAGGAATTTCAATAGAAATTATTTTAGTAGATGTACAAGAGGCTGCAAAGAGCAGAACTAAAAGAAGCAATATGTAATTTTGTTGAAAAAGTTGTTTCATAATGTACTTGTTACTACTTCAGTTTTGAAGCTAATAAATACCCCAGTATTTTCTCAAAAACCATTCCACACACATTAGCATTAAAAGAACAAAAAACAGCCAGCGCAGGTTTAATAACTCATTAACCATCTCCTGAAAATAGTTGCTTACTTTTAATGTATTACCCGATTTTAACTCTGAGATTAAATTCCCGGTTTGGCCAGGGAGGTAAAACTGCCCGCCACTTTGCGATGCCAACTGGTAAAGCATGTTGTGATTGGCTCGTGTAATTGTGTTTTCAGTGTTTACTGGTGTTACAGTAAAACTACCGCTCTCGGTGTATTTTTCATTCCCAATTGTTACATCAGCAAAAAAAGTGTAATCGCCCATGGGAAGATGCCCCGCGTTGAGATAATAATTTTGTCCCTGTATATCAAATGTATAGTTGAAATCTTCGTTATTAGAGTTTTTTAAGGTAATGTGTACTTCTTCAGAAGCAATACGTTCATATGCGTCGTTATATACTTCGGCATTTAAAATTACATCGTCAGTTTCGGTGTAAACGGGTTTAAATTCTACAATAAAATTATCTTCGTTTTCGCGGAGAGACAAATATTGTATCAGTTTATTTACCAGTTCGTTAAAACGGGCATGACTATGATTTTGATAATAGTCGAACAAACGCCAGCGCCAAATTCCTTCACCAAAAATATAGCCGATTTTTCGACCGTCAATTTTTCCCGTGGCCATTAGTGGTTTAGCTGTCTCAATACCTTTTAGTTTTTGATAGAAAAGCGGAGTAGATTCTGCTTCCAGTTCAAAATTGGCAAAAGCAACCTGCAAAGGAGGAAATTTAGGAAGAATCTCTATAAAATCGTCAGAAAGATTAAAGGTGGCGTAAGTCGGATTTATTACTGGTTGTGCTTCTTCGCCGTTTGCTGCCAATGATTCTATAACAACTCCTTGATTTAATGTGTTTAATTGTGGTAAGAAAGTCTTGTTTCCAACAATAAAGAGAAGGGGTACACGACTTTTTTGAGCTGTCTCTATTATCTTTGCCGCCGATTTTCCCGGAGTTGGCAACTGGTTTAAAACTACAAGATTGAATTCGTTTAGATTAGAAGGATAGGGTTCTTCTGTAAAAACGGATACATCATATGTTTTCTGTTCCTCGAGTGTATTTTTTATGGCTCCGATATCAGGATGCGAACCATCTGAAAGAATCAGTATTTTTTGTTTATTCTCCAAAACGTTTATTACAAATCCCGATGTGTTGTTTTTGGTATTGCGTTCGTTTTCAATTATCTCAATGGTTGCTGAGTAATGTTTTAATCCCGGATCTCCGGCCTCTAAAATAAATTCCTGAGAATCGAAATAGTTGTCGTTTGGCGGAGTAATCATTCGGCTCTCCAATTCTGTTCCATTTTGAAAAACAGACAATTTTATGGTTTTACCCTTTAGTTTCGAAAATTGTACATCAACTTCCACAGGGAATTTATTTCCCGAAAATGCAGTGCGGTTTACCCGTATTCCTTGAATTCTGGAGTCGGAAACAATCGTTGTATCTCCAAAACCTATTGTGTAAACGGGAAAATTAACCTCACTTAAAAGATTTACCGGGTTTTTCCCCTGGTTGTAAATTCCGTCGCCGGCAATAATCAATGCGCCAATATTTTGGTTAAAATGGTTGTTGTTTACTGTCAAAATAAGTTCGCTGTAGTCCGACTTTTTCTCGCGAAAATTCTGCCTGATTTCTGTATCTGAAATCTCGCCAAAGGTATATTCAACAAGGTCAAAATCAGTTCCAAGTCCGCTTTCAATTTCCGATTTTACCGATGCAAATAACGTGGCTGATGTAAGAGAATCGCCAACAGCAACAATCGATGATGAATTATCCCATGCCGCAATTACAATTGGGTTCTGAACAATCTTTTTAAGGTTCCTTAGAAAAGGAGAAAGCAACAAAAACGCAATCAGAAAAAACGATAAAAAACGTAATGTTGTTAGAATCCGAACCTGTGTTTTTGTTAATTCTTTGTTGGCACTGTTTTTAAAATACAGCAAAATAACAACACCTGCTGCAGCTATAGCAATTGCGATTAAGAGGATAAACCAATATTTTGTTCCAAATGAAATCAAATCGTCAAATTTTATGAAGTCGTAAATATACACAACTCTTTTTTTTAATGACGATTAATGCGTATTATTACGTCCTAAAATCAGACAATCTGTTAAACCATTTGTGATAGATAAAATCGAATGATTGACTAGTAGGACAGTTCAAGATTGGTATCGAGTAAAAACTTAATAGCTTTAATATGAAGATTTCTGTTTTTGTTATTCTGATAACAATACTTATTTCTTGTGCCCCGAAATTTAACCCTGAAATTACAGTTGATGACATCATAGAGAACATTGAATATTTAGCATCGGATTCATTACGTGGACGAAAGCCCGGTAGTCCGGGCGATTTGCTGGCAGCAGAGTTTATTCGTTCTAAATTTGAGGCTGCCGGTTTAAAACTGCTGTATAAAAATGGTATTCAGAAATTCAATTTGGTTGCTTCGGCTGAATTGGGCGATGGCAATACTTTAGCAGTTGAAGAGCAGTCATTTATTGTTGAGACCGATTTTTTACCCTATGCTTTTTCAGCAAATTCTTCGGTTGGGGCCGAGGTTGTTTTTGCCGGCTACGGTTTGGAAGTGGATAAAGATACATTGAAATGGAATGATTTTGAAGGTATTGATGTACAGGGAAAATGGATAATGGCACTTCAGGGCGATCCTGATTTGGATAATCCAACCAGTCTGTTTTTGGAATACTCATCGGAACGGGCAAAGGGATTAACTGCAGCTGATAAAAATGCCGCGGGATTACTTCTTGTTGCGGGACCAAAATTTAGCGACAAAGACGAGTTATCGTCTTTGTTCTACGACAAAAACAGCAGTCGTTTTACTATTCCTGTAATTCAGGTTACTCGCCAGGTTGCAGATAAAATTCTGGCAAAATCAGGGAAAACAATAGAAGACTTGGAAGCAGAAATGTTGGAAAAGGAGTCAGGCGTTAACCTTGACACAAAGTCGATTTTGGCTGTGACCATAAATGTTCAACTAAAAGAAACTACCACACAAAATGTAGTTGCAATGGTGCCCGGGACAGATGAAAATTTAAAAAATGAATATGTCGTTCTGGGAGGGCATTACGACCACCTGGGAATGGGAGGCCCTGGTTCGGGGTCGCGCGCAATAGATACAATGGCTGTGCACAACGGGGCCGACGATAATGCTTCGGGAGTAGCCACGGTTATTCAATTGGCCGAGAAAATTGCCGCTGAACGAAACAACAAACGCAGTATTCTTTTTGTGGCTTTTGGAGCTGAAGAAATGGGACTGGTAGGGTCAAAAGTTTTTACCGCAAAACCTCCCGTTGATACAAAAGAAATGGTGGCTATGTTTAATTTCGATATGGTTGGCCGGCTTGATAAAGAATCGGAAACTTTGAATATCGGAGGAACTAAAACCGCAAAAGAAAGCGAAGAGCTGCTCAACGAATTAAATCCGGGTTTTGGGCTTACATTCTCCGGCGAGGGAGTTGGCCCATCTGATCACGCGTCGTTTTATCTGCAAAATATTCCCGTGTTTTTTATTTCAACAGGTGCTCATTCCGATTATCATACTCCTCAGGATGATGTAGAATTTATTAATTTTGGCGGCGTTAAAAAAGTGGCTGATTATGCTTACGCATTGGTAGAAAATGTAGCTAATCGCGATAGTGCCTTAACGTTTCAGGAAGCAGGAGCCAGGTTTCAGCGTAGTCGTGGCGGACGTTTTAAAGTAACGTTGGGTATAATGCCCGATTTTGCAGGCATAGAAAAACGTGGAATGCGTGTAGATGGAGTAACAAAGGGAAAACCTGCCTTTAAAGGAGGTATGGTAAAAGGGGATATTATTACAGCAATTGATGGGAAAAAGGTAGGAAATATTTACGAATATATGAGTCGTTTGAAAACACTTGAGGCAGGACAAACCATAACCGTGGATTTGATTCGCGACGATAAACCCACAGTGCTTATTATACAATTATAGAATGAAGAAAGGATTTACATTACTATTAGTTTTTCTGATATTTTCAGGAGTCAGCGTTTGGGGGCAGTCATTTGGGGTTAAAACAAGCAAATTCGAGTACAAACAAATTGATGGAGTTTCTCTGGAAATGACCATGTATAAACCTGTTTTATCATCACCTATGAATCTGCCTGCTATTGTGTTCTTTTTTGGTGGCGGATGGGTAGGAGGCACTCCGGAGCATTTTATGTTGCAGGCTGAATATCTTGCCTCGCGTGGAATGATCGCTATTTGTCCGGATTATCGTGTAAAAAACCGACAAGGAACTACACCTTTTGAATGTGTAAAAGATGCTCAGTCTGCCATGCGCTACCTTCGGGAGCATTGGAAAGAACTGGGAATTGATTCGGATAAAATTGTTGTTGCAGGTGGTTCTGCCGGTGGACATTTGGCGGCATGTACTGCAACAATAAACGAATGTAACGAAGAAAGTGATGATTTGTCAGTTTCAACAAGACCATTTGCATTGGTACTTTTTAACCCGGTAGTTGATACAGGGAAAAAAGGTTATGGAAGCGAAAAAGTGGCCGGTCGTGAATTTGAAATATCACCGGTTCACCATATAACAGAAGAAATTCCACCCACTTTAATTATGCATGGGAAAGAAGACACAACTGTTCCGTATGAAAATGTAGTACGCTTTACCAGTCTTATGAAACAAGAAGGGAACAAATGTACTTTAAAGGGGTATAAACATCAGGACCATGGTTTTTTCAATTATAACAGAAGTCCTAAGTATTTCAAGAAAACTTTAATGCAAACGGAACGCTTTTTGGAAGAATTCAACTTGCTTAAAGGTAAAAGCTGGGTGAAAAAATATTGCAAAAGCTTAGATTAAACGTTGTTATATCCATCCCCTAAGTTTGTAATAACTGATAGCAACCATTTCACGGGCAATCAGAATTTCATATTTCAGGTGGTTCCAAAGCTGGTAACGTATGTTTATGTTTTGCCCGACATCAGGAAGTAAAATTGTGTTTCCGCCAAGTTCGTCATCTTTAAAAGAAAAATCAGCCTCAGCAGCATTTTCGAACGCAGGCAGGGCGTTTACTTTTTCAAATCCCGCCTTGTTAAAACATAGAACCGAACGGCGCATGTGTTCCGGCGATGTAACCAACAAAATCGGAGTTTGTATTTTTATTAATCTCATACAATTTAAAGCCTGTGCTCTGGTGTTGGTCGATTCCGGTTCAAAACTTATTTTACTGGGATTGACTCCTCGCAAAACCAATTCTTTTTTCATCAACAGAGGAGTACTCAGTGTATCAGTAAGATCTCCTGGCATGGCAATAAGTACTTTACACTCAGGAAAAGATTTGGCTGCTTTTTCAACATACCAACTGCGCATTAGATTACTCTGGCTGGGCATTCCGCCACCTCCTAAAAGTACAATGGTTTCAGGTTGCCATTTTAATTCCGATTTGCTTGTGCCCAGCCAATGATATCCCCAAAACGGAGCCGAGGTCAATGCCAGAACAATACAAATCATAAAAAAGAATCCAATCAATACCAATAAATTTCGTAGTAATCTTAAAAAATAAATACTTTTGATTTTAGTTTTACCCATAGTTACACTTTGTGACGATAAATGTACAGTTAATAATTAAATTTTTGTCAGTTGAATACTTCAGAAAAAAACGAAATAATACAGCTTTTTGAGAATCATTTTAACGAAAAGGTTCAGTCTTTTGAGTTACTTCCTCCATCTGGCTCGTATCGCCAATATTGTCGGTTAACCAGCGAGAATAGAAGCATTATAGGTGCATTAAATAACGATGTAAAAGAAAACACCGCTTTTCTTTCGTTTACAAACCACTTTTTTCATAAGGGAATCCGGGTACCCGAAGTTTATGCAGTAAGTTCCGATTTGAAAAAATACTTGCTTGAAGATCTTGGCAATACAACACTTTTCGAGTACTTAAGTAAAACACGCGAGAGTGAAGGGTTTTCGGAGAACATTATTGCAAAGTATAAGAAAGTACTAAAAGCACTGCCGAAAATTCAGATAATAGCCGGAAAGGAAATCGATTATTCGGTGTGTTACCCGCGTGAAGCTTTTGATAAGCAATCGATGATGTGGGATTTGAACTATTTTAAATATTATTTCCTGAAGCTGGCTAAAATTCATTTTGATGAGCAGGCTCTTGAAGATGATTTTCAGCTTTTCAGTAATTATTTATTAAGTGCCAGTTCCAATTATTTCCTGTATCGCGATTTCCAGTCGCGTAATGTTATGCTAAAGGATGACGAAGTCTATTTTATCGACTACCAGGGTGGACGTTTGGGGGCGCTTCAATACGATTTGGCATCGTTGCTGTACGATGGAAAAGCAGATATTCCTGAAAGTGTGCGGCAACAGTTGTACGATTTTTATATTAGCGAACTTAAAAAGTTGATGAAGGTTGACGAGGAACGTTTTGCTGCTTATTTTAAAGGATTTGTGTTGATTCGGATTATGCAGGCCATGGGAGCTTATGGATTTAGAGGCTTTTACGAGAAAAAAGAACATTTCCTGAAAAGTATTCCGTATGCCTTGAAAAATCTGGAATATCTGTTGGCCAATTTGAATTTGCCGGTTAAAATGCCCGAGCTTTTGAGTGTTTTAAAGCAGCTTACTCATTCAGAAGTACTAAAAGAAATTGGTCGCGAGAAATCGAATTTAACTGTCAGAATCAGTAGTTTTTCGTATAAAAAGGGAATTCCTGAAGATCCTTCTGGAAATGGTGGTGGACACGTTTTTGACTGCCGGGCCATTAATAATCCGGGACGTTACGAAGAATACAAAAAGCTAAGCGGAAAAGATCTGGCTGTGCAGGAATTTTTAGAACAGAAATCGGAAATACGATTATTTCTGGATGCGGTAAAACTATTGGTGGAACAATCGGTTAAAGTGTATCTGGAACGTGGTTTTACACATTTGGCCATAAACTTTGGTTGTACTGGTGGTCAGCACAGGTCTGTTTATTCTGCCGAAAAAATTAGCGATTTTATACAAAACAATTATCCGGTAAACGTTGTTCTTATTCATCGGGAGCAAGAAAACTGGTGATGAGTAAAAAAGCGTGTAAGAAGAAGGATTTTGAAGATAAGGAAAACCCAAAATACAAATGTAAAAAGTGCGGTGCGAAAGTAAAGAAAGAGGACAAAGTTTGTAAACCCAAAAAGATTTCGAGTGAGATAGGATGAGGAGAGAGCTATCTTCGTAAGGTAGCGATCGCTAAAGTTTAATCTTCGAATACTCAACTTTAAACGTACATGTTTGGTATTTCAGTTTTCAGTATTTATTTTCGCAGAAAATTTCAAAACAGACGAATTAATGGGAAGAGCATTTGAATACCGCAGAGCAGCGAAAGAGAAACGCTGGGATAAAATGTCGAGGATTTTTCCAAAACTCTCAAAAAAGATAACAATTGCAGCAAAAGAGGGTGGACCGGACCCCGATTTGAATCCGGCTCTGCGTACTGCTATTTTAAATGCCAAGGCTCAAAATATGCCGAAAACAAATATCGATTCGGCTATTAAACGTGCCTCAGGAAAAGATGCAGCAAATTTTACCGAAACCACATACGAAGGGAAAGGACCTCATGGAGTGTTGGTATTTGTTGAAGCAGCAACCGATAATACAACACGAACAGTAGCCAATGTAAAAAGTTACTTTAATAAAAATGGCGGAAGCCAGGTACCAAACGGTTCGTTGGAGTTTATGTTTTCGCGTAAGGCAGTTTTTCAGTTCGAAATGCCCGAGGGCATGGAAGTGGATGATATTGAGTTGGAATTAATTGATGCCGGCCTGGAAGAAATTGAAGAAAATGAAGGCACCTATTATGCCTATGGCGACTATACAAGTTTTAGCGACTTGGCACATGAGTTGGAAAAACTGAATATCAGTGTGAGTAAGGCTGAACTGCAACGTATCCCTACAACTCCTGTTGAATTTACCGAGGAGCAAATGGACGACATTGAAAAAATGTTGGACAAAATGGAAGAAGACGAAGACGTTCAGGCAGTTTATACGAATATCGCCTAATTCAAATAGTTTTGTCATTTCGAACGAAGTAAGAAATCTGTTACAATGAATAACAGATCTGTCAGTAATACTTCTTTCGAAATGACACTTGTTTTTATAGCCCCGAAAACACCATTAATCTACAAAATGCTACAGGTTATCTAAATTATTCCTTCTGTTTCGGTGTTTTCTCTTATTTTCGGAAAAAACTAAAATCTATGCTACCGGTTCAGGAATACATTCAACATTTTATTAAAATCTGGGAAAACAGCCCAAGCCACCTTCCATCATTCTCAAAAGTTTATTCAAAAGAGGAACAGTGGGAACGAGAAACAAACTACGAATATTTCCAGCAAAAAATAAAAGAGCTGCAAAAACGAAAAAAAGTACAGCAGTTTCGTAAAGATCCCGGGCAATCGTTTTTCCCAATGTTTAAAGCATTTCTGGAAACAGTATTCGATTTTGAGAAAGATCACCTGAAAGTTATTCTTTCGGATGAATTTAAAGACGTATCGAAAGACTTTTTTTATAAAGCCCGTGATTTTGGGCCTGAATTAAAACCCGAAAATATATACCAGGGAATGCGCAATGTTTGGATTATGAATGGTGTGCAGCTAATGGCCGATGTCCCGGTAAAAATTACCCCCTCGGTATTTGCCTACTCAATGATTTATCCGTACAGCGACAACTTTTTGGATAACCCGGAAATATCGAAAGAAGAAAAGCAACTTTTCTCGGAACGGTTTAACCGGCATTTGCACGGAGAAGAAATAACAGCAGAAAACTTTACTGAACAGCAGCTTTTTAAACTGGTCGAAATGTTTGAAGAAGAGTTTCCTCGAGGCGATTATGGAGAAGTTTACGAGAGTTTATATGCCATTCAGAAAGGGCAAACCGACAGCCTGAAAATGATGAAACAAAATGGATTGACCGATGAAGATATTCGTTGTATTTGTTTTGAAAAAGGAGGTGCGTCTGTATTGGCCGATGGTTATTTAGTTGCAGGAAAATTAACGCGACAACAGGAACAGGCATTGTTTGGTTATGGCGTGTATTTACAATTACTCGACGATATTCAGGATGTAAAAGAAGATTCGCAGGCCTATACAAAAACCATGTTTTCGTGTTTGCCCAAAAATGATTTGGGGGCTTTTGTAAATAAAACCATTCATTTTGGGCGTGTGGCTTTGGATGAAATGCGTTGTTTCTCTGGTGTTAAAAACGACGATTTTCTGGATCTTATGAATCGCAGCATTGAAACAATGATCATCGAATCGGTTGGTTTAAATCACAGCTGGTTTCAAGAAGATTATTTAGCTGAACTGGAAAAACATTCACCACTTCATTTTGAATTTGTACGCAAAAAACGTACGCAAAGTAAATCGCAACGCTTTGCTTTGTTTCAAAAGTATTTTGATACTGCAAAAGTTGTAGTTTAGAATTCTGGATTCTTGATATTAAATCAACAGAATCCAGAATCTTAGCCAATTTATTCGTACCGAAGTGCTTCTACCGGGTTGCGTGTGGCTGCTTTGTACGATTGAAACGATACGGTGAGTATGGCAATAGCAACGGCAAGAAAGCCGGCCAGAACGAAAATCCACCAGTCAAGTGTGGTTTTGTAGGCAAAATTTTCGAGCCACCTGTTCATTGTATACCAGGCAATAGGCGATGCCAGAACAAATGAAATTATTACCCATTTTATAAAATCTTTATTTAGCATGGCTAAGATTTGTGAGACCTTTGATCCGTTAACTTTCCGAATGCCAATTTCTTTTCGTTTTTGCTCTATTGCAAAAACCGATAATCCGAAGAGGCCGATACATGCAATAAAAATAGCTACAAACGAGAAGTACCTGAACAAACCGGAAATTCTTTTCTCGGAGTTGTACATTTCTTTCAGCCGCTGATCAAAAAAGCCAATTTCGCAGTTGGTATCCGGAATAACGCTGGCCCATCTTTCTTTTATTGCAGCTAGTGTTTCGGTGAAGTTTTCAGGCTGTATACGTAAAATAATTACTTCCGGATTTTGTGTTAACGGCACTATTACCATCGGTTCTATGCCACGTTTTAAAGTTTCAAAATGGAAATTTTTGGCTACCCCGACTATTGTGGATTTTTCACCGCCATTTCTTCCAAAGAACTTCCCGATCGGTTCGGTCATCTTCATGCGTTTTAAGGCTTCCTCATTTAAAATAACTTCCCCGGCAAGGTCGGTGTCATCATCTTTTACATTGTCGAAAAAAGAAGAAAAGCTTCTTCCTGCTGCAAGTTGAATTCCCAATGTTTCAAAGTAATAACGGTCGGTCTGCATGCTACAGATTAAAACTTTGTTCTCGGGATTTTTTCCCTGCCAGTTATAACCCCACGATGAATTTCCGCCCCAAAATGGAAGTTTATCAGATTTTGTAAGATTCACAACTCCTGGGATATTTTTGAATTCGGATGAAAGCGCTTGGTGTTTTGTTTTTGTGGCTTCGTCTAAATTTAGGAATACGAGATTGTCATGTTTGTAACCCAGATCGTAGTTGTTAATGTAATTCAACTGGCTGGTAACAGCTATGGTGCAAATTACCAGAATTATAGAGAGGGTAAATTGTACAACAACCAATAAACTTCGAAAGCTTAATCGACTGCCATTTCCTTTTGATGCTTTTTTTAAAACACGGGCCGGGGCAAACGACGAGATGTAAACCGACGGGTAGGCTACCGACAGCACAAGCGTTGTAATTACCATAACAAGCAACAAAATAATAAGGTATTTATTTCCGAGCAAAGTAAAACTGATGGTTTTCCCTGAAAGCTGGCTAAACAGAGGAGAAAAAGCAAGTACCAGAACTACGGCAAGTAGTAAACTTATGACTATCATTAGGCCTTTTTCGTAAAAAAACTGGTTGCTTAAATTGGCTTTTGTGGCACCAAGTACTTTGCGTATGCCAACTTCGGGGCGTCGTGTTTCGGAACTTGCCGTAGAGGAATTTACAAAATTAATGGAAGCAATTAGAACAATAATCAGGGCAATGGCAAGGAACTGGTAAATGTATTGAATACGATTGTTTTTATCGGAGAAATTGTACAAGCGCATTTTTGAAAACGGGAAAAGATAAAGAGAGGTATTTTCTTGGCCTTTTTCTTTTAGCAGACCTGTAATCTTACTTTCCAGATTGTTGGCATCGGTTCCGTTGGCAAGCAGTAAAGCCGTATACGGCCAGTTATTTCCCCATCGGGTAAGATCGGCGCCCAATGCTTCGGCAACTTTTATTGAAGCCAGTATATCGAAATTGATCGATGAATTTTTCTCAGGGCACGAAATTACCGCCCCAACCGTAAAATTATGGCTTCCGTAAATGGTAAGTACTTTCCCAATGGGTGATTCACCATTAAAAAATAAATCAACAACTTTTTGGGTAATCAGAATCTGGTCGGGCGATTCCAGAGCTTTTGCATCTCCTTCAATTATGTCAAAAGTGAAAATGTTTGTAAATTCCTGATCAGCCAACATTAAGGTAATATCCTTAAATTCTATGTTTTGATATTTTGCGGGCAGTCCTCCCAGATTGGTATATGTAGTTGCATTAATTACCTCGGGGTAGTTTGTTTTTAATTCGTTCGAAAGCGGAAACGGTGTACAGCCGGTGTGTAAATCCTGTCCGTCGGAATATATCTGATGCTCGTAAACCTGGTGGATTTGCCCAAGGTTTTCATGAAATTTATCGTAGTTTAGTTCGTCAACCACCCAGAAAAGAATTAAGGTTGTAACGGCAATCCCAATGGCTACACCACCAATGTTCAATAAGGAGAAGAATTTGTTTTTCAGGATGTTTCTCCAACCCAACTTCAGGTTACGTTTTATTGTTGACATGCGGCTTTACTATTTTAGGTTATTGTTTTCTGTTGCCTGGACAATTGGTTTGGGTTGTTTCTGTTAGTTTATAATAAAATTTCTTTTAGTTCTTTTTTTACTTCCTGGGTAATTACCATTCCGTCGAAAAGATTAATAACACGGTGTGCATATTCCGAATCGCGCAGGGAGTGGGTTACCATTACAATTGTTGTTCCTTCCTTGTTTAACTCAGTAAGTAGATTCATGACTTCTGTCCCGTTTTTCGAATCCAGATTTCCGGTTGGCTCATCGGCCAGAATCAGTTTAGGATTGGCAACAACTGCACGTGCAATGGCTACACGTTGTTGCTGTCCCCCTGAAAGTTGCTGAGGAAAATGTTTCTTTCGATGGCTGATCTTCATACGTTCCAGTACTTCTTCAACCATTTCTTTTCGTTCGCGAGCCTTTAGTTTTAAATAAATCAGCGGTAGTTCTACATTTTCGTAAACGCTTAGTTCGTCGATCAGGTTAAAACTTTGAAAAACAAATCCTATGTTACCTTTCCGAAGAAAAGTGCGGTTACGTTCTCTTAACTGTCCAACCTGTTTCCCGTCGAAGTAATATTCTCCACCGGAAGGATTGTCGAGTAGCCCGATAATGTTAAGCAGTGTTGATTTTCCACAACCCGAAGGCCCCATTATTGCAACAAATTCACCTTTTTTTACGTGCAGGTTTACTTTGCTTAAGGCACTGGTTTCAATTTCATCGGTTCGGAATACTTTTGTGAGGTTGTTTGTCTTTATCATGTTGCAGGTACTGATGAATTGATTTATAATTCTTTTTGTAAAGACGCAAGAGTTCACAAATTGTTACACTTATCAATCTGGTTATAAATCAAAGAATTGCAGTAACGCTGCTTGGGCGCACTATAAAGCAGGGGAGAGATGAATAAATACAGTTAAAAGTGCTTTGTTTATTCGGTAGGCGAATCTTCGTTAAACTTAATGCCCGAATTTTCCCGCTCTTTCAGATTAAAATATTGAAAAGCCTGAAAGGTAAACGGAATTATCATTAGCAAAGTGCTTACTGCTGCTGATATTCCTGTTAAAACCCAATACCAATTGGGGAAATCAACCGGATTGGTTAATCCGGGAGAGAACATACTTTTTGATATACCCATAATCATTGTAGGTAAGGTAAAAATCATACTTACTACCCAAATCATTACAACTGCAAGTAAATTTAAAATAAGGGTATTCCACCACTGTGAATTAACGAGTTTCCACGAACGCGAAAGAGCATCATTTAGTCCTTTCTTTTCGTAAATAAAAATGAATAATAGCAGCGAAAAAGTGTTGGCAAAATAGATTCCGGGCAGGAAACACATAATAACCCCAAAAAATATAATGATTGCAAATACAAGATTGGCACCCATTGCCAGTAAGCTGTTGGCAAAGAATTTTGAGCTGATATCGGCAAAATCAAAATTACCTTTGCCCAGTTTTATATAGGCTTCAATATAACTGTAAAAAGTACCTGCCAATAAAGATTGTATAAACAATCCAAAAAATAAAAAAAGGAACAGGTTCATATAAAACGGACCAATGTTTTCCATTAGTTTTTCCTGATTGGTTAAATCAATTGCACCGAGAACATTACGTTGCAAATAAACCTGGCCTAAAGCGTATAGGGCCACAAATGGTAAAACATAAATAAGCAATAACCGTGAAATGGGTTTGATTTCCAGTTTTAAAAAATCAAATGAATCTGAAATGATAATGCCCAGCTCTCTTTTTTTGCGAAACTGGATTTCTTTTTGCTCCATTAAAGTTTAGTACTATTCAAAGGTTTTTATTTCGATTTGATATTTGTTGCGCTCGCTTGAACTACGCGAAACCAGTTCGCCCAGGAACCCGCCCATGAAAAATTGGGCACCAATAATCATTGATGTAAGGGCAATATACAGGTATGGACTGTCGGTTACCAAATGACCTGTAATACCATGTTTAAGCTGTATTATTTTTTGTATTCCGAGGTAGGCTGCTGAAGCAAAGCCAATCAGAAAGATTAGTGCTCCCAGTATACCAAAAAAATGCATCGGGCGTTTCACATAACGCGAAATAAATGTTACCGACATTAAATCGAGCGGACCTCGAACAAAACGTTCCAGTCCGAATTTGGTAACGCCGTATTTGCGTTCCGCATGAACAACTACTTTTTCTCCAATATTTTTATAACCGGCCCATTTAGCCAGCACAGGAATATAGCGGTGCATTTCGCCATATACTTCAATGCTTTTAATCACATTTTTTCGATAGGCTTTCAGCCCACAATTCATGTCGTGGAGTTTTATTCCGGTTATTCGGCGCACCGTCCAGTTGTATAATTTACTTGGAAGGTTTTTAGTGAGTACCGGATCGTGGCGTTTCTTTTTCCAGCCAGAAACCAAATCGTACCCATCTTCTTTAATCATACGGTACAATTCCGGAATTTCGTCGGGACTATCCTGCAGGTCGGCATCCATTGTAATTACCACATCGCCTTGCACGGCATCGAAACCACAATAGAGAGCAGCAGATTTTCCGTAGTTACGCCTGAATTTAATTCCTTTTATAAGAGGATTATCTTTTTGAAGTTTTTTAATGACCTCCCATGAATTGTCACGGCTACCATCATCAATCATCATAATTTCATAGCTGAAATTATTTTTCTCCATTACTTTTTTGATCCAGGTCGTTAGCTCTGGAATCGAATCTTCCTCGTTAAAAAGAGGCACAACTACGGAAATATCCATCAATTATTTTTTCGATAATTATTCAATAACGTCTTCTTCTTTTTTCTTTACAATAGCGGCAACAATTAATGAAATAATTGCTCCTGATATAATTCCAGTAACCGCAGTTTGTCGTAAGGTTTTCCAGATAGTAGGAATTTCTTGAAATTTTTCCAAAGCTGCATCCATCTGTGCTTCTGGTACGCCCTTACTTTCCATAAATGTCATCGTTTTTTGTTGCATAACTGCCATTAGGTTTTGCATATAGTCAGGTGCTATAAACGAATGAAAAATATAATTATAAAAGACAGATATTAGAGTTGATACAATAACTACCAACATGGCAAACTTAAAAGCTTCTCCAAAGCTAATAAAACCCCCAAGTTCCTTGTTCCTGTATGTTTTTGTAAATATAAAGATGAGAATACACGAAATAACGAAAGAAACCAGACCGATGATTGCTCCTCCAAAAATTCCCATTGATTCTATAAGGCCGCCTGCCCATATAACTACTGATATTAAAATTCCAATTAATCCCAGGTAAACTCCATTTGTTACTGACGATTTCATGAGAGGTGAAGATTTTTGTTCCATAATAATTTGTTTTTAGAAAAGGTTGGACAAATATAAATCTAATTTTTGTTGAATAACAGTTTTGTGCCGATGTTATTTGTGCTTTCTAACAGAAATGAGGATTGATTGACCTTTCTTTTTAGTTAGCATCTTATTTTTTATTTATAGTAAATCGCTGAAATTTTATGACAACATATATGAAATTGAAAAATGATAAAAAAAATGCATTGTTTTAGATTCAGATATTCAGAAGGATATGTATTAATCCGACGTTTAAAATTACGCGATTTTCATTTTTTGTTTGGAGGGAAAGAAAAAATATCTACTTTTGTCGCCGGGTAAGTCCTGTGCGACCAGCTCCTGCTGAATCCCCCCAGGGTCGGAAGGCAGCAAGGGTAGGCGGTTGTAGCGGTGCGACACAGGTAGCTTACCCACTTTTTTTCGAAAGAAAATGTTCTCTGAAAAAGGTGGTGAAAAAATAAAAAAATGCTTTGCGATTTGAAAAATATTCCTTTCCTTTGCAGCCGCTGAAATAGAGAAGCAACGTTCTAAAAAAAAACTGATACAAGATATGCCGAATTAGCTCAGTTGGCCAGAGCACGTGATTTGTAATCTCGGGGTCCCCAGTTCGAATCTGGGATTCGGCTCGGAAAAATATTTTGGGAAGATACCGAAGCGGTCAAACGGGGCAGACTGTAAATCTGTTGGCTCAGCCTTCGTAGGTTCGAATCCTGCTCTTCCCACAAAAGCTTGTTGTTATCAGCAGGCTTTTTTAATGTTTTTATGCCGGGATAAAGTTCTCGGTAAATACTGTAATGAAAAGCCGAATTAGCTCAGTTGGCCAGAGCACGTGATTTGTAATCTCGGGGTCCCCAGTTCGAATCTGGGATTCGGCTCATTTAAAATATTGGGAAGATACCGAAGCGGTCAAACGGGGCAGACTGTAAATCTGTTGGCTCAGCCTTCGTAGGTTCGAATCCTGCTCTTCCCACATACAAAAAGCCTTTTATCAATTGATAAAGGGCTTTTTATTTTTAACATTTATTCTAATATCATTAATTTCTTTCTGTGTGAGCAAACTACTAACCAGAAACTGAGTAAACATCAATTTTATTTTTCTGAACACTTTTTATTCAAAAATTCAATTTTTAAGCAAAACAATGCAATATTTGTGTATAAATGCATAAGTTCGCTAATTGTGGAAGTAATGTTTTATGGGAGGTACTGTTAAAGTAATTTTATTTTTCTTGCTTCTTGGATTGTCCCTGAATTTAAAAGCTCAAAATCCAAAGTTTAATTTGAAAATCGAAGAGGCTACTTTGATTCAGGTTATCAATTTGATACAAGAACAAAGTAGCTATAGAATATTATACAAAGATTCTGATTTGAATAAGAACAGAAAGGTAAAAATTGAGGTTGATGATGCGACTATTGAAGAGGTTCTGGATATTCTTTTAGATGATAGTGAACTTGGATATAAAAGGTTTGATAGCCAGATTGTAATAGTACCCAAAAGAATACTTCCGGAACAAGGTAAAGTTCCAAATTCAGACTTAATAATAAACAAGAAGATATTGGTTCGCGGCACGGTAAGCGATGAAGAAGGGGAGCCGCTTCCAAATGCAACAGTAATTGTTGAGGGAACAACAGTTGGCACTACAACAAATATAAATGGGGAATATTCGTTGAAAGTACCTTCGGATAAAACTACACTGGTGTTTTCATATATAGGAATGAAAACAAAAAAGCGATCGGTTGCTGAGGAACAACAATTGAATGTAATATTAGAGTCTGAAACCCTGAATGTTGATGATATTATTGTAACAGCCCTAGGTATTAGCAGCAACGAGAAATCACTTACTTATGCAGTCCAGCGAATTGATGGTGCTGAGCTTTCAAGGAATAAAGAAATAAATTTTGTAAATAGTTTATCAGGAAAAGTCTCTGGATTGAATGTTAACAGGAGTAGTTCCGGTGCAGGTGGTTCTACAAAAATAGTTATCCGCGGAGATAAATCGTTGAGTGGAAACAGCGAGCCTCTGTTTGTAATTGATGGTATTCCAATGGTAAATCAAAAAGGAGCTCAACCCGGAATGTTTGGAGGTATTGATCAGGGTGATGGATTATCTCAGGTAAATGCAAATGACATAGAAAGTATAACTATTTTAAAAGGGATGAATGCTTCTATATTGTATGGGAGTCAAGGAGCAAACGGGGTTATTTTATTGACAACTAAGAAAGGGACCACTAATGGAAAAATGGACATTGATTTTAGTACTTCGTATGCTGTTGAGAAAGTGTCAGTTTTCCCTGATTTACAATACAGATATGGTAGTTTAAATGGAGCGAAGGAGAGTTGGTCTTATATTCGGGGAGACTATGATGATAGTTTTGTTGATGACTTTTTTCAGGATGGCAGCCAGTTTATAAATTCTATTTCCTTAAAAGGAGGCAAAGATAATACGAGTGTTTATTTTTCATATGCTAATACTCGGGCTACAGGAATTATTATTGATAATAATTACCAAAAAAACAATCTGACTTTTAGACAAAACACCCAGTTGTTAGATGATAAATTAAAAATAGGATCGAGTATTTATTTGGCTTTCGAGAAATGGAATAACAGAAACCCTGCAGGGTATTATTTAAATCCATTAACCGGTCTGTATTTTTTTCCACGCGACAGGGATTTCGATTATTACAAAGATAATTACCAGGTATTCAGCACTGAACGGAATTTGTATAAACAGAATTGGTTTGTGGAAGATCACTTCCAGTCTAATCCGTATTGGATAATTAAAAAAGAACCTAGAACAGATACTTCCAGACGTTTAATTGGGAGTGTAACGGCTGAATACAATTTAATGAAAGGTTTGATACTTCAAGCCAGAGGAAGTTACGATTATACAGATAAATTGTTCGAACAAAAACATTGGGCAACTTCTAATTTAACTAATGCACACGAAAATGGCCGGTGGGAATATGAAAAGTACAACGATCGTTTGATTTACCTTGATGCCCTCCTTTCGTACAATAAAGACATTGGTAATTTTAATCTAAATACATTCTTGGGAGCCAGTTATCAGAAAGCTGTGTACGGTGATGGTATTTTTGTAAATACAGATTTGCGGGGATTGATTTATCCCAACGAGTTTTATTTTGATAATTTGATTCCGTCGAGAAAAGAGATTCAGTCTACATTACATAGCCGAATAGTAAAGCAAGCCGTGTTTGGAAATGTCCAGTTAGCCTATCACGAACGTGTATTTGTCGATTTTTCCGGTCGGAATGACTGGGCTTCGTCTCTTGCGGGTACCGGAAACGAATCTTATTTTTATCCCGGAATTGGGATTGCCGGTATTTTTAGTAAAATATTTGAACTGCCTTCGTGGATTTGTTTTGCTAAACTTCGTTCTTCATTTTCTGTAGCTGTAAACGAAGTTCCTTTTAACAGTGTGAATCCTCGGCATACAGTTACATCTGGAGGTATTGTGCGAAATACTACAAAACCATTTACTAATTTGAAACCTGAAAGACTTAAGAGTATAGAAGTTGGTGCCGACATTCGTTTGTTAAAGGGGCGAATATCTTACGATGTTTCTTATTATAAAATAACAAGCACCGATCAGTTTATTACTTTGTTGTCTCCTTCTGGATCGGGATATACCGAATATTTTCTAAATGCGGGCGAGATAGTAAACCAGGGATTTGAGTTTTACTTAAAACTTATTCCCGTTCAAACTTCGCGTTGGAATTGGAAAACCTCAATAAATTACTCTGCAAACAATAATAAAGTCATCAGTCTCCACGATGAATTGCGCGAACCAATCAGTACCGGTAACGCGGAGGGCTTCGACTCGAAAATTGTGCCGGGAGGTTCCATTGGCGATATATATGTATATAAATTTAAACGCGATGATCTTGGAAGGATTATTTTGGATGAAAAATCGGGAGGACCATTAAAGACTGAAAAAACCGAGTATATGGGAAATTTGTTTCCAGACTGGATTATTGGATGGAATAATACGATCGATTATCGAAATTTATCACTTAGTTTTATGATTAGTGGAAAATTTGGAGGAAAGGTTGTAAGTCAGACCGAGGCAATGCTAGACGGGATGGGGGTTTCGGAAAGAACTGCGGTAGCAAGAGACAATGGTTATGTTTCGATAAAGGGAATTAAAGGAGGCGAACTTGTTTCGGAAATAGATCCGCATTTATATTATTCCAGCATTGGAAATCGAAATGGAATTAAAGAACCCTATGTATATAGTCATACTAATGTCAGACTAAGTCAACTTTCGTTAACTTATACTCTCAATGCCAGAAAGTATAATTTGCCGGTTAAAAATGCCAGTATTACACTGTTGGGGCAGAATTTATTTTTTCTATACCTAAAGGCCCCATTCGATCCGGAATTGGTTATGAATACGGGTAGGGAATTTCAATCCCTCGATAATTTCAATCTTCCTTCTTCGCGAAGTATCGGGCTAAGTATCAATCTGCAATTTTAAAACTGATTTCTACTTAAATCAGTGAGACTATGATTTTGGTTTTCAAAATCATTTAGCCGAACTGATCCCGAGCGATAGTCGAGGGATCTCATGGGTTTTATTCCCCGCATCTTGATGCGTTTTGAAAATTAAAGATTCCTTTGAGATACCTCGTCGGCTTGCTACGAGGAGTTTCAATATCAAGGTTATTTCCGCAATTAAAGAAGTAAGAAGATTGTGATGTACAAGAGTAATATTGTCTGGTAATCAGTATGTTTTCGCAGTGTAAATTTATCATTTATTGTTCTGGATAAATCATTTGTCCGCTTTTATTTCTTTAAAATACAATCACTTATTGTAGTGTTTACAGAGTGTGTGATTTTTTAGTTCATGTGCTTGGTTTATAAAAAAAATGAATATGTTCGTTTATTTTATTAAATAAAATAGTGAAATTTGTAGCATAAATTGGTTTTATGGCAATAGAGAGGAAAAAAGAACTTCTTTTATGGGAAAACCTTAAAAATGGAGATGATACCGACTTCTCGCATTTCTATGATAATTATGTTGATTTTCTTTTTTCTGTGGGAATAGCATATTCCAATGATAAAGATTTGATCAAAGATTCAATTCATGATCTTTTTATTGATTTATACAAGTACCGAAGAAAATTGTCGGTTAATGTAAATGTTAAAGGATATTTAATCAAATCGTTAAAACGAAAAATCAGCTCTAACCAGAAGAAAAGCGGAAAGCTAACTTTAAAAGAAACCCTGCTCGACTCTGATTATCCAACCTTAATTCAGGAAAGTTTTATTCATGGAAAAGAAAATGCTTTGATTAAGAAGTTGCTGATTCAAATAGACAGGCTTCCCGAGCGGCAAAAAGAGGCATTGGTTTTAAAATATCAAAACGAACTGAGTTATCCTGAAATTGCAGAAATATTGAATATTTCGGTTGAATCAGCACGAACCTTGGTTTATCGTACAATTAAGTCTCTTCGCAAAAATTTAAGCAATATTCAATCTGTAATCGTGGGATTGATGTTTTTTTTCAATAATTGTTTTTAGTAAGTTAATTATTAAAGCCCATTTAGTCAGTCAGATATGAGTGCTTGGGTGATTTTATTAAAATAAATTTGAAAAAAGTTTGATTAAGGTGTCTATATTTTTGGTAGAACACTTCTTATAATTAATAGAGAATGAAAAGAGATACACATAAAAACTACTTGAAGTCAATAATTACAAAAGAATTTGTTGATGATTTAACCAAGTCCGATATAGAAGGATTGGGAAAAATCGATGACGTTGAATCTTTAGATGAACTTCAAAAGATATCTCAAAATGTAAAATCTCAACTCTCAACGGAAGAAAAAGATTTTCTGAAACAAAGAATTGAGAATTCCATTCATTCACAAAAATCAAGAAGATTTACTTTTATCTGGGGAGCGGCTGCAGCAATAGCTGTACTTGTTGTAAGCTCGTTTCTGCTTATACAAAACATATCGTCTACGGGTATTACAGAATATGCAAAGAATTTTGAAACTATGCCTGCCGACGGGAATACACATTTGTATTTAGGATTGGATGAAGAGATTGCTATAAATACTAAAGAAACAGAAATTACTCATTTAAAAAATAGTTCTGAGATTCGTATTGATACAGACAATAAAGTAGAGCAAGAGCTAAAAATCAATCAGGTAATATATAATACAATTTATGTTCCCTATGGGAAAAAATCAAAAGTAGTATTGTCTGATAACAGCACGATTTGGTTAAATTCCGGATCGAAATTTATTTATCCTGCTAAATTCTCTGATAAAAAGCGGGAAGTGTTTCTGGAAGGAGAAGCTGTTTTTGAAGTTGCCAAGAATACCGAAAAGCCATTTATTGTAGTTACGAATGATGTAGAAGTTAAAGTTTTGGGAACTGTTTTTAATGTTAGTGCTTATCCTTCTGATACTTATACAAGTGCCGCGCTTGTAAGCGGAGCCGTTGAAATAAACTACAAAAAATCTTTTTTTCAGAACGAAACAGTTCAAATAGAACCAGGTACAGTTGCTGTATTTAATAAAGAACAGGAGAGTATTAGTACGACTGAAGATGATGTAAATAAATATACAAGCTGGAGAAATGGTGTGTTTATTTTGGACGAAGAACCCTTGCTCAACATTGTAAATAAATTATCGCGATTTCATAATATTAATATAGAGATTGAAAGTAAAACTCTTGCAAATGAAACATTTTCAGGTAGATTGGAGTTTAACCAAACGGCAGTTCAAACTTTGGAAACTATTGGGGAGATTGTAAATTTTGAACTCAGAGTAGATGAAAACAAGATTGTAATAAGTGAGAAATGATTGTTATGAAGTGAACTAAAGTGTGGGATAGTAACTTTAAACAATTAAAACGATATAGGGAATTATTAAAACTACTGGGTTGTTTACTAAACGATTTTTAAAATTTTATCTAACTAACAACAATGAAATTAACAGGGCATTCTTTTTTTCAAAAGCAAAAATTTAAAATATAATCTACATTTTAAACAGAGGAGTGGGGCCTCTGGATATTGAAGAATGTAGATTCTAAAAATCTTATACAAGTTATAAGTTCTAATTAACCATTTAAATTAATTTCTATGCGAAAAATTCTTTTTGTTTTTGCAATGTGTTTTGGACTGCTAAGCAGTGCACTTGCACAACAGACGGTGACAGGTACAGTCATCGGAGAAGACGGACTAACCCTTCCTGGGGTGTCTGTAGTTGAAAAAGGTACAAGTAATGGAACAATTACCGACATTGATGGTAAATATTCTATTACTGTACCCGCTGATGCGATTCTTGCGTTTTCATTTGTGGGAATGGAAGCACAGGAAATCGAAGTTGGCGGACGTTCTACAATTGATGTTACATTGGTAACAAGCGCAATTGGTTTAGATGAAGTTGTGGTAACAGCTTTAGGTATTAAACGCGAAGAAAAAACGCTAACCTATGCACAACAAACAGTTGCAGCTGATGAGCTGGTGAAATCGAAAGACATGAACTTCGTTAACAGTTTGTCAGGTAAAGCTGCTGGGGTTGAGATCAAAAAAAGTAGTTCAGGAGCCGGTGGTTCAACCCGATTGGTACTTAGGGGAAGTAAATCGTTAAGCGGCGACAGTGAGCCTTTATTTGTGATTGACGGTATTCCAATGGCGAACAACAAAGGCGGTCAGCCTGGTATGTGGGGAGGAACCGACGGAGGTGATGGTTTGTCTCAAATTAATCCAGAAGATATTGAAAGTATCAGTTTCCTGAAAGGATCGAATGCTGCAGTACTTTATGGTAGTCAGGGGGCTAATGGTGTTGTAGTTATTACAACCAAATCTGGTAAAGCAGGCAAAGCAAGAGTTAGTATTAACTCTGGTGTTACTTTTGAAGATGTAATGAAAATGCCAGAACTTCAGTACAATTATGGTGCAGAAGGTGGTGCTAAAGAAAGCTGGTCTACAACATCGGGTAATTACGATGATAAATTTGTTGAAGATTTCTTCGAAACCGGTGTAAACTTTCTGAATTCTGTTACAATAAGTGGTGGAAATGAAAGAACTACAGCTTATTTCTCATATGCAAATACTTCGTCAACTGGTATCACTCCGGAAAACAGGTACGAAAAAAACAATGTTACATTCAAGCAATCAACCAAATTGTTCAACGATAAAGTGCTTGTTTCTTCAAATGTAATGTTAGCAAATGAGTTAACAGAAAACAGAAATCCTGCGGGTTATTATTTGAACCCGTTAACCGGTTTATACATGTTCCCACGTAATGGCATTGATGGTAATGGAATGGATTATTACAAAGCAAACTACGAATATTTTTTGGCTTCAAGGAATATGATGTGGCAAAATTGGTTTGTTGATGACCACCACCAGTCAAATCCTTACTGGATTATTAATAAAGAACCATCGGAGAATAAAACCAAACGTGTAATTGCTAACCTTTCATTATCGTGGGATATTACAGAACATTTAAATTTTGGTGTTCGCGGAAACTACGATTATGCAGACAGACAACGTGAGCAAAAGCACTTTGCTGGATCAAACGGAACGAATGTCCATGAGAACGGTCGTTGGGAATATTCAAACTATACCGACGAACTGATTTATGCTGATGGTCTTTTAAAATATGATAATGAATTTGGTGATTTTACAGTAAATGCAGTTGCCGGTGCCAGTTACCAGAAAACTACTTATGGATTGGGAGTTTCGGTTAATACAAACACTGATGGTTTAATTTACCCAAATGAGTTTTTCTTCCAAAATATTCCAACCAATGTATTGGTAAACTCAACGCTAAGCAGCCGAAAAGTAAAACAAGCTTTATTTGCCAATGCTTCTGTTGGTTTTAAAGAAATGTTATTCTTGGATCTATCTGGTCGTAACGACTGGGCTTCGACTTTGGCCAAAACAGGTAACGATTCTTATTTTTATCCTGCAGTTGGATTAACTGCCATTGTTAGTGAAATGGCTGAAATGCCAGACTGGATTACATTTGGTAAAGTACGTGCATCGCACACTACTGTTGCGAATGAGGTTCCGT
The DNA here is from genome assembly GCA_947492175.1 of uncultured Draconibacterium sp. GTDB lineage: Bacteria > Bacteroidota > Bacteroidia > Bacteroidales > Prolixibacteraceae > Draconibacterium. The sequence goes on from CANLMQ010000008.1 coordinate 106,938, forward strand.
TTAATAGAGTTGATCCGCAAAATACAATTAACGCTGGTGGTGGAGTTAACCGCAATACTACCAAGCCATTTACCGATTTGAAACCTGAAAAACTGAACAGTTTGGAAATTGGTACAGACTGGCGTTTCTTTGATGGTCGTTTGGGTTTTGATTTTACTTATTACAATATCAATAGTAAGGATCAATTCCTGTCACTTACTGCTCCGTCAGGATCGGGTTATACAACTTACTTTATTAATGCCGGTGAAATTGTTAACAAGGGTATTGAGCTTACTGTTGATGCTACTCCGGTGAAAAAAGGAAAATTAGCTTGGAAAACAGCTTTTAACTTCTCTAAAAATGACAATGAAATTGTTGAGTTACATCCCGATATATCGTTCTTGAATTTAGGTTCTTCAGAAGGTTATAGCGCCAGAATACAGGAAGGTGGATCAATTGGAGATCTTTATGTGTATAAATTCAGAAGAAACGAAGCGGGTAAAATTTTATTTGATGACAATGGTAAACCATTAAAAACTGCTAACCGTGAATTGATGGGTAACCTGGAACCCGACTGGAGTTTAGGTTGGAACAACTCAATAACATACGGCAATCTGGATTTTAGTTTCCTGATTAACGCTAAAATTGGTGGAAAAGCATTTAGTCAGACCGAATCGATGTTAGATGGAGCTGGTGTATCACAGCGTTCAGGTGAAGCACGTGATTTAGGTTACGTTGAAGTTGACGGCGTAGTTGAATCTTCAGGTGCAGCTGTAACACAAGTTGATCCGGAAACCTGGTACCGTGCAATTGGAGACAGAAATGGAGTTGGTGAGCCTTATGTATATAATCGTACCAATGTACGTTTGGGACAGTTTGCTCTGTCGTATAACTTCAATTTGACAAAAGTAAATCTTCCAATTGATGCATTAACCTGCTCATTGGTAGGACAGAACTTATTCTTTATTTATTTGGATGCTCCATTTGATCCTGAATTGGCAATGAGTACCAATAGAAATGCACAGTCGTTGGATAACTTCAACTTGCCAACTACCAGAACAATTGGTTTCAATGTTAAATTAACCTTTTAATCCAGAGAAATTATGAAAAAGATCATTTATATATTCATTACGATATTTGCACTCGTATTCAGTGCCTGTACCGATAATTTTGAAGAGATTAATACAAATCCGTATCAAATCTCTCAGGAGTCTTTGAAACAAGACTTTAACTACGTAGGTGCATATTTCCAGCCTATGTTTAGCAATATATTTGGTAACCAGGTTAACCACAACCTTGTTAACGAATCGTTTGTTCGTCATTTAGCTACCCCAACACCTTTTGTGGGAGGGGTGAACAATACTACTTATTATATTCGTTGGAACGGCTATTGGAACCGTATTTACAATAATATTTTTGCTCCTGGCCGACAAGTAATTCAAATTGCGGAGAATGACAAATTTGACGGATATGAAGTATTTATTGCCTGGGCAGATTTGATCCGTATAATTGGTGCAACTCGTTTGTCAGCATACCACGGGCCTATTATTTATTCGGATTACGGTTCAACAAGTACTGAAATTATGTATGATAGTGAAGCAACATTATACAATACATGGTTTTCTGAATTGGATGATATTTTGGCTGTTTTTAAAGCAAATACTTCTTATGCCGGATTGAAAAAATTCGATGCTACTTATAATGGAAAAATTGATCAATGGATTAAGTTCACTAATAGTATGCGTTTGCGCTTGGCAATGCGTATTTCAAAAGTGGCTCCTGATTTAGCCAAGGCACAGGGAGAGAAAGCAATTGCTGATGACGGTGGTTTGATTTTAGCAAATGCTGATAATATGATGGTTTCATTGTATGGGGCTTATTTCCATCCAGCACAAATCTGTTTTTCCTGGAACGATACACGCATGAGCGCAACTATGGAATCAGTTCTGATTGGGTACAAAGATGGTCGTATTGCAAAATACTTCGATCCTGTAGCCGATGCATCATTGGTAACCGATCATCCGGATTATCCATACAAAGGAATCAGAAATGGTGCATACCTGGTTGCGAAAGATGATCATACTTCTTATTCAACTATCAGCTCTGATTTTAAAGATGCAACGGATCGTCGTTTATTTACGGCATGTGAAACACACTTTTTGCTTGCAGAAGCAGCATTAAGAGAATGGGAAGGTGCAGGAAATGCGCAAGATCATTATGAAGAAGGAGTACGTGCTTCTTTCTCAGAATGGAGTGCCGGTGGTGTTGATACTTATTTGCAGGATGATACAAGCGTGCCAATTGATTATAACGATGTTGTATATGATGGTATTGAGGATGGTGCTGTAAACGATTTCCAGACACGTATGAGTATTACTATTAAGTGGGATGAGACTGCTGACAATGAAACAAAACTGGAAAGAATTATGACCCAGAAATGGATCGCGGGTTATATGAATACAGTTGAAACCTGGGTCGATCATCGCAGAACAGACTATCCTAAACTTCCTTTTAACTATCAAAACGATAGTAACTCAGATTGGGGAGTTATCGCAGCCGACGACTTCTTAAGAAGAATGCCTTTCATTCAGGGAGAAAGAGACAATAACCCAACAGGTGTTGCAGATGCAACTTCAAAATTGGGTGGACCTGATGAAATTGGTACTCGCCTATGGTGGGATACAGGTGGTTCAAATTTCTAAAATCTGATTTTTAATTAGTATATTTAAGGCCGTCCGGTATAAGGGCGGCCTTTTTTTATTCCTTTATTAATTCGTTCTCTCACTTTCTATTCGTTTTTCTGAAATTTTACTTTTCATTTACCTAAATCTAAACTATGAAACTAAAAGAAAAATTATTAGACCTTACCCTCGTTTCTTTAATTATAGTAATCAGTTTCACCTATTCTTTGGGGCAATCTCTGTCAGATTTTGGTGTCAAGACTCCTGAGAAAAAGACCAATGTGATGGAAAACAGAATTCAATTTAACGGTTATACAAATCACTGGCAAAATAACTTTACCCAATGGCACAGATATGGTAATCTGTTTAAAACAGCAACAACTGATATCCGGCCAACCATTTTTCAAAGTAAGATTGATGCAGCAGATGACCTTCAAATTCCCGGGCTCTTGTTACAGGAAAGATTTGTATCTGCTCTTTTCTCAAGTTCATATGAATTACTAAACAATCCTGCAACTGAGCAGCTGGATGCTAAACTAAAAAATGGAAATGTTTTAGTGACGGTTTCTCCCGAATCGGAACTTGGAAAAGAATTGGAAGAAAAAGCTGGTGATATTTTTACCTGGACAAATGCATTAAAAAGTTATCAGTTTGGCGCTACCGATTTTATGCCCGTTAAAGCTTTTGTTTTGGAACATAAGGAACAAAGGCTGTTTGTAATTTCGTCTGCTGATGAAACAAAAATCGAACAGCTCCTAGAACACATAAACAACACAAAAGATATTCTAACCAACTACCAGTTGAAAAAGGGGTGGTTCGGAGCCTCAACCTTATTAAAAAGCGTTACTTGTACCCCAGGTCATCCGATCGAACTGATTGGAAAAGGAATGAACGAAGGAAATTCGTGGTTTATTTTTGATGGTTACATGGATTTTCTTGCACAAAAAGAAATAAAAGACTGGGTAAAATCGGTGGATTTGCCGGTGGTTGCAAATGTAGGTTTTTCGCCCATTTATGGCTGTAAAAATTACAATGGACTACAAGTACAGGATATGGCAACCAAACAGGCTTGGATTGATTTTGCCCATAATAAAGGAGGTTATGCTTTTCGGCCGGTTTATGATCCTGAAAGCGATGCATTTGATTTTGACGGTTACTTTGCAGTGGAAGGAAACAAGACTCAAATAGACAACGAAAATGTGCCATTCATAAATAAAACAGGTTCGTTAAGTGGTAATTTAACTTCTTCAATGGTTTTATTTCTTGAAAAGGGTAAAGCACTAACCGATGAAGCCATTTGGGATGCCATATTGAATAGAAAAGCGGTGGCTGTTTTTGAAAAAGCACAGTTAATGGGGCCCGACAAGTTCAGAAATGCCCTGCAATTATTGTATCTGGATAAATATTATTTAGAAAACTATTTTGGCGATAATATTGATATTGAAGCAAAAGTTGAAGGTTACGAGATTGTGATGAATCTAAAAGACTATTCAGCAAATGCCCTTGAAGGAAGCCTGGATTTTACATGTGCAAATGGAGTTGAAGTTGAAAAAGGATTTTCCGGTAATATTAGTCTTGAACCAGGAGAAGTAAAAGAGTTTCGGATTCCCCTTGTTATTTCAAAGGAGGCAATGGGAAAAACTACGCCTGTTGCCATTCATTTTACTTCCGACAAAATAAAAAAGAGTACAGTTGCCATGCTTGATTTGCCACCTGCAATCTCAGTACATCAATTACTTTATGGCCATGCCGGGAATATACATTTTCCGGTAACGATTCATAATTTTTCGGATAAAATGGAAATTCCGGTAAGTGTTGAGGTGTATAAAAAGACAAATTCCGGGAAAAGTCTATTAAAACAAACCAAAAATATTGAAGTAGCAACTTCAAAACACAAACAAGTTGATTTTGATTTGGAGTTGGAAGCCGGAGATTACACGGTTGTTACAAAAACTTTGGGATTAACAGCAAGAAGTCAGGTGGGTGTTGGAAATGCCAAAGGCAAAAATTATGTATATGAAGTAGATTTAAACAGCGACGGCGTTAACGAATACCGGATGGAAAACGATTCGGTTATGGTTACTTTGCTTCGCACAGGAGCACGGGTTATCGAATACAAAGTAAAGAGTAGGGCCGACAATGTATTGTTTAAAATATGGCCCGAAAAAGCGGTTAACGATAAACGCCCCTTCCGCAAAAGGGCATTTTACCCATTCGGAGGATTTGAGGATTTTTTAGGGCAGGCAAGTATGGAAACCCACCAGCTATACAATGCAAAGATAATCAGGAAAGAAGGAGATTTTGTGCGTGTAGAAATGGAGACCGATTACTTTGGAAATAGTTTAAAGAAAATATTTACATTGTATGGAAATTCTCCGCTGCTGGAAGTCCGTTTTGAACTTGATTTTAAAAATCCTGAAGCGAATGTGCTAGGGCCACAACCTATTCTACATTTAGGAAAAGAACATGGAACCGAGGATGTATTTACGGTTCCAACTACCGATGGATTAAAAGAGTACCGAATGCTGCCGGAAAAATATTATGGTCAGGCAATTGAAGTACAGGAAGGATGGAATGCCGGTTACGATACCAGCGAAGACATAACGTTTGTTGGAGCTTTTCCTGTTAAACAACCACTTTTTTTACATATGTGGATGAATCATCCGCGTAATACAGATGCCCCTCATTACTATGTTGAATTCCAGCCATGGACACCAATTATACAGAAAACAACCATGTACTTTTCCTACTACTTGTGGGGAAGTGGTGGTGCCTGGGAAAACGGCGTGTCGGAATTACGAAAACGAAACTTAATTACAACCCGATAAAAAACTATACTATGAATGTACCAATAAGAACAACGCTTGTTTTTATTTTTCTTTGTTCTGTAATTTTTGGAGAAGCAAAGGAAAAACAAGAAGCGCTAAAAATTTCAGACATCGAATTGGGATATCCGGTTCCGGCCATTCCTTTTTATCATTTTAAAGCTCATCTCGAATTGGCTGAAGCATCGATAATTGAAGTTGAGGTAGCGGTTAACGGAAAGAATATACGTTTTGTAAATCTTTATCGTGGCGATGTTATTGAAGATGAGAATAAACCGGCAATGACGCATCGTCCTCCGTCAGGGTACGCACTATCGCAGGATAATACGCTGTACAAAACACCTCTGATTACCGGGTGGTTAAAATGGCAACCCGGCGAGGAATATCAGATTGATGTTACTGTTCGTTTAAAACAGTCGGCCAAACCTTCTGAAGATGATAAGTTTGTTACAGCTACCGTAAAACTGAAAGCTCCGGAAGGAGTGGATGTTTTTGATACCGACTGGAAAAGTTATAAATCAATAGTTTTAAGCGAAACGGCTGGTATTGAAAGGAAGAAGGAACCAGTTGAGGTTTTACTCCCGTTTTACCCCGATGAAGCAAATGATCTGAAACGAGAAATCCGGGTGATAGCGGTTAATCCAAACGATTATTCCTTAACCGAAGTTCCCTGCCAGGTATTCGATATTCAGAAATATTCTGTAGAAGATGATCTGGCTCCGATAGAGGAGGGGCAGCCCAAAAGACATATTCCGCTTTGGATGCCAACAGTTACCTGTAAATTGGCTTTTCTTGCAGATGTGCCGGCAAAAAGCAGCCAGGTTTATCTGGTTTATTACAACAACGAAAAAGCCATGGCAAAAACATGGCAAACCGATCTGCGTGTTCAGGGTGAATTGCCGGGATTAAATATCGATAACAAGTATTTTACTGCCGTGTTGCATCCAAATTCGGGGCATCTCGACCAGCTAACCTTAAAAACAAAACCGGGGAATCCATTATTTCATCGTATGGAAACCAATGGTGCTATTCATTGGAATCCCGGCATTTATGTGCCTCCGCGTGCGTGGACGCACACTGCCGACTGGAAACACGACCAGAACATGCACTCTGTCTCAGGGCCTGTAATGGCAACCAGCGAGGTTTGGGGAAATTTACGCGAAATGCCTGAAGTTGATGCTTCTGTTCGATACCGGTTTTATCCGGGAGTACCGTATTTTATCAGCACTACCAATATGCGAATTAATGAAACGGTACAAACCATTGCTCTGCGTAATGCCGAGATTGTATTTAAACGTGAGCTGATGACACATGCTGCCTGGTATGATGTAATAAGGGATGAAGTAATTACCTACGATGTAGCAAATATGGCCGATTTAACGGATTTGAAGATGGAAGCCGATGTTCCGTGGATTACGTTTTATAACAAGGAAACCGGTATTGGTTTTGCCGGAATTCAGTTGGAGTATGCAAATGCATCGCTGGAATCAAGCTCAAGACTGTTAAATCCTTATTTCTATATTACCGGTGGCCCTTGGATTTATTGGGCACGTGCACTGTCTTTAAGTTTTTTGGCTTCGAATATGCAACAGGTAATTCCGGCAATGAAAGGTAGTATGTTTACCGAAAAATGGGCTTACCTGGTTTACGAAACCGATAAAGAGATCCCCTATAAAAAAGTACTTGAGTGGAAAGACCAACTAACCAATCCTCTGCGGATTCAATTGGTGGAGGAAGTGGACGAAAGGGTTTCCAAATCGCTGATTGAGATTTTTATGGATGAAGGGAAAAGCGGCTGGGAAGAAAGAGATACTGGTAAGCATGGGCATTAAATACTATAAATGATAGATATAAAAAATAAAGGGCAGCTCAATGGCTGTCCTTTATTTTTTTGACAGTATATATTTAAACATTCAATTGTTCTTCGGAGTCGGCATTTATTTTTATTTAGATCTTGATTTTATTCCCTAATGGTTAACATATTTTAAATATCAGATTTATTTTATCTATATTCGTTTTAATATTCAATAAATATTATCATCAGAATATGCTTCTAATTGAATAAAAATCAAACCAAAAACTAATTTTATGAAAAAAATTATAATTTCTCTTTTCTTGTTTTGTTTAGTCGTTTTTACAAGTGCTCAGGAAGAACTTACAAAACAAGGGTGGAATTTTGGAGCGTTGCCAACCATTACTTTTGATACTGACCTTGGTTTTCAGTATGGTGGTTTAATTAATCTTTATCATTATGGCGATGGAAGCCGCTATCCTCAGTACAATCATTCTATTTATCTCGAGGTTTCAAGGTTTACTAAAGGAAGCGGAATTAACAGAATCTACTATGATTCAGATCAGTTGTTATCTGGAATTCAGACATCAGTTGATTTAAGTTATTTGTCGGATAATGCTTACGATTTTTATGGTTTTAACGGTTACGATGCGGTGGTTAACAAAGATTGGTTTGACGATGAGGCTGACAATTACAGAACTCGGATGTTTTATAAGTACGATCGCAAGATGTTTCGTTTTAAAGTGGATTTGCAGGGAAAGTTATCTGGAGATAAGCTAAAGTGGATTGGAGGAATAAATCTCTTGAATTTTAAAATTGACTTGGTTGATGTTGACAAGCTAAATAAAGGAAAAGATGAAGATGATTTATTGCGTTCGCATGAAGAGGAACCCGGATTATATCAAAAGTACCAGGAGTGGGAAATTATTTCGGAAGAGGATGCTGATGGTGGTTTTGTTCCAACTTTAAAAGGTGGTATTGTTTACGATTCGCGCGATAACAGGCCCAACCCGATGAGAGGAATCTGGACAGAAGCAGTATTACTAGGATCGCCAAAATTTTTGGGAGGTGAGCAGGGATTTACAAAGTTGAGTTTAATACACCGGCAATATTTTACCATCGTACCAAACGATTTGTCGTTTGTTTATCGTTTAGCATATCAAACAACCGTGGGGGGCAATGTTCCTTTCTACTATCAAACTCAAATGATAACATCGGTGCTCAAAGGTGCCAGTTCGGAAGGGCTTGGTGGAGCTAATTCGCTGCGTGGTATACGAAGAAACAGGGTGGTTGGCGATGGCTACTTTCTTGGAAATGTTGAAACACGCTGGAAATTTGCCCGTTTTCAGTTTATAAATAATAATTTCTATTTAGGCCTGAATGCTTTTGCCGATTTTGGTAAGGTTACCAAAAAGATTGATTTTGATCAGCCATACTTTGGTGAGCCCAATGAACTTGCAAATAGTATAGATGGTAAAAGTTCCTATTTTGACGTGGGAGCAGAAGAAATGCACTATTCTTTTGGGCTGGGATTAAGGGTTGTAATGAACCAGAACTTTATTATTAAATGCGATTATGGCAGGGCAGCCGACGAACGCGATGGAGACTCGGGCGTTTATATTGGACTAAACTATTTGTTTTAGCATATCTTTATTCTCTTAAAGTGATTCACCCGGTGACTGATATTATAAAATTATAGTCACCGGGTGAATTTTATAGGATTCAAAGACTTCTTGCTTCATTAGTATTCAGTCCTTTTTTATCTCAACGACAAAATTCAGCATGTCAACGAAAAAATTCTTTTTTACCAGAGACAGCAAGTACATTCGGGTAAGAAATTAAAAAACAACTAAGATGAAAACACGAAATTTTTTACTGGTACTGCTCATAACGCTCCTTTTTTCAGGATGTGTAGTTTATTCGTTCTATCCTCTTTATACCGAAAACGATCTATTTGCAAACGATATTTTAACCGGCGAATGGTACGAGGGACCGGAACAGGAGGTTAAATTTGAAACGGAGCTGGGATGGAAGTTTGAACATCCTTTTATTGGCAATAAGAAAAATGGAATTGTTGATAGTACTTCTTATATTTTAACGTTAACTACCGATGAGCAGGGAACAAAGGTTGTCTCAAAGTTTAAGGTTCATGTTATAGAACTTGCAGGGCATTATTTTCTCGATTTTTACCTGGATGATTTTGGCGAGGATGATGAGGTTACGCTTGCAACATTTCATATTATTCCGGTTCATACTTTTGCGAAACTTACGGTTGAAAAGGATAAACTGATTATTAACTGGTTTAATCCGGAATGGCTCGAAGATCTGATTAAGCAAAACAAAATTAGGATACATCATGAAAAAAATGATGATTACATTTTGCTTACAGCCAAGCCTAAAGAGTTACAAAAGTTTGTAACAAAATATGTAAATTCGGAAGAAGGCTTAGACGAAGGACTAAAGGTTGTTTTACATCGTAAATAAATGACCCGCTATTTAAAAATAAAAATTGGACGGATAATAAAACACAGGCTATTACAACATTACCTGTTTTGGTTGTTGTCGTATCTTGTTTTGTTAAACGTCCTAAAGGTTTCAGCCGGTGTAAAACGCATCGATCTTATTTATACGGCAGTTTTTCACTTGCCTATTGTACTGGTAGTTTATTGCAATTTACGATTGTTATTTCCACAGATCTGGGAGCGAGGCCGGTATTTTATATATGCCGTGACAGTTTTGGCACTTGCAGCTTTGGGCGCCGGATTTTACCTGTTACTTTTCGATAGTTTGATTGATTATGTTTTTACCGGTTATTATTTTATTGCGTATTACAGTTTTTGGGATATTTCGTTGTATTTCGCCATTTATCTTTTTATATCGAGTTTGCTGCATTTGGCGAGAGGATGGTTCCGGGCTCAGGAATTAGAAAAGGAAAAAACAATGGCAGAGTTAAAAGCGCTAAAGTCGCAGATTAATCCGCATTTTTTGTTCAATTCGCTAAACAGCATTTATAGTCTGGCCCGGAAAGAATCAAAAGAAGTACCCGGAAAAATTGTACAACTGAGCGATTTAATGCGGCATATAATTTACGATTCGGATGTTGACCTTATTCCGCTGGAAAAGGAAGTAGAAATGGTTCGAAATTATATAGAACTGCAGAATCTGCGCACACAAAATGAGAATAAAATACAGTTTGAAACAGTGGGGGAGATTCGGGGGAAAAAGATAGCCCCGTTGCTTTTTCTTCCTTTTATTGAAAACAGTTTTAAACACGGATTGAAAAGCGGGATAAAAAATACTTTCGTGAAAATTCAACTTAAGGTAACTGGCAAAGTACTTTATTTTGATATTGAAAACAGCAAAGGTACAGCTTCTGAATTCCCTGACATGAAATACAAAGGAATTGGTATTGAAAATGTAAAAAAACGTTTGGAACTGATTTATCCCGACCAACACGTTTTGAGAATTTCGCAAACCGATGAAACTTTTAAAGTACTTTTGCAGGTGCAGTTGAAATAACGGGTATTGATATGTATGAAACAAAGACGATAGAAGGCTTCCAGCTTCTGTCTTCGAACTTCCACTTTAAAAATGAAATTAAATTGTATAATAATTGACGATGAGCCGCTTTCGCAGGATGTGCTCGAAGATTTTGTAAACGTTTGTCCGGAGCTTAACCTGGTGGCAATTTGTAACGATGCTTTGGAAGCAGGAGAAGTACTCAAAGACAAACAGGTTGATTTGCTTTTTCTTGACATTAATATGCCGCGTCTTAGCGGAATTGGTTTTGTAAAAAGCCTGAAAGAACCGCCGTTGGTTATTCTGGTAACTGCTTATCCCGAGTATGCTATTGAAGGATATGAAATTGAAGCACTCGATTATTTATTAAAACCGGTTTCTTTCGAACGATTCCGGACGGCTGTAAACCGTGCTTTAGAACGCCTTGAGCCAAAAGAAAACGGAGACATTCTGCACATTATGGTTCGGGCCAACAAAAAGAGCTACCGTCTAAACCTTGATGAAATTATATATCTGGAAGCACAGGGTGATTATGTGCGGTTTGTAACCGAAGATAAAACGCTGATGGTTCACGGGACCATGAAAGAATTTTTGGAACAACTCCCTGAAAATAAGTTTGGGCGCATTCATAAATCATATGTAATCGCGTTGGGGAAAGTAGTTTATCTGGAAGGTAATCTGGTTAAAATGGGCGAATATAAATTACCGGTTAGTCTTAGTTATAAAGATGAACTGATTGAAAAATTAAAGTCATAAAAAAAGCACAAACCAACTGGTTTGTGCTTTTTTTATGACTTTAAATATCTTTCTAGAACCTGAATCCCAAAGTAAGAAGTACATCGTTGTTTGTAATTTTTTGCTCAATCCATTTAGGATCCGGATAAGTAAACCTTCCGGGTATTGGATTGCTATAAGGAAGAGCAAAATCGTTAATAAACGAATATTTATAGGCAACGTCAACAAAGAACGAACCTGAACGATATCCGATACCACCTGAAATTACATTTAAATTTGCATCGGAATTAGGTTGCGAACTACCCAGAGCATAACTATTGTATGCCGTTTGTTGAAACTGGTAACCACCGCGCAAACTTACTGCATTGTTAACTCTGTATTCTCCACCAATACGTAGATTTCCAGCCGTTTTATATGAATCTGAAATATCCATATTCTCATCGCTAAAATTATATCCGTCGCTGCCACGCCTTAGTTTTGCACTTCCGTAATTAATCAATTCATAATCTACACTAAGTAATCCTTTTTTTGCAATAATAAAAGCACCGCTAAAAGTTGTTCTTAATGGAGTTTCCAAATGATAATCGTAGTAATTAATTGGAGAAGACATCTTGTAAGAGCCAGCATTTTCACCTTCATCAATATTTGATTGCATCGAAGTGGTATGCTCGTCAGTTAATTTATAGAAAGTTGGAGTTTGTAATGAAATACCCAACCGAACTTCATTAACCGGTTTATAAATTACTCCAAACTTAAAATTATGTCCGTAACCATAGGTTTTTAATTTGTTGTTAAAAGTGTAATCATTGAAAAACGGTATATTTCCATTTGCATCCACTTCGTATATTTGCCATGCTTCGCGGTAATAAACATCGGTTAATCCATAAGAAGCACCTAAATAAAACTTGTGGTTAAAATTAAGTCCTACTGCAAATGAGTATTCTTCAATGGAACCACTTGTTGAAGTCGCTTTTCTTTGGTTTTGTCCGTAACCGGCATCACCTAACTCTGTCCAGTATTCATCATTTTCCTCATCCTTGTTTAGTACATAGGTTTCCCAGGCTAAATTTTCGTAATGATCACTCCAGGCTCCGTCGTTAGCATACGATGCGATAAAATCCATATACGAACCGTCAACACCGTTTCCGATAGCCAGGGCATTGCTGTTAAAATCTTTTAACCGATTGTAGCCAATTCCAAGGTTTACACTTACTAAACCTGCCTCGTTTGTTTTAAAGGTTGGAAGAGTTGAAACATAGCTGATATTATTTAAGGTAAATTTATAATCAGTATCATCAGCTTTAGTGCCCCAGTAGCTACTCTCAATTTTTGTATTTTTTGATACCGGTGTAATGGCAAATTCGCTCGATCGGTATAATCCCAATCCGGCAGGATTTATACTTACCGAAGTAAAATCTCCTCCAAGAGCTCCGAATGCATTTCCCATGGCACCTGCGCGTGCAGTTCCCTGAACCTGGAATTGCGAAAAGCGGAGAGCGTCAGACACTCCTTGTGCATTAATCAGAAAAGGCACAACCAATGTTATTAAAAGTAGTATTACACTTTTTTTCATGGCAAAAGTTTTATTGTTAATATTTTCTGCGTATTAGAAGTATGTTAATTATCTTCTGCTGCTACCTGAACTTCTGGAACTACTGCCTGAAGAACGTGAACCACCTGAGCTGCCAGAACTTCTGGAACCTCCCGAAGAGCCACTGCTGTAACTACTTCTACTGCTGCTACCGCTACTTCTGTAACTGCTGCTGCTGTTACTGCTTCTCGAAGGAGAACTGCTTCTGTAGCTACTGCTGCTTGATTTTGTAGACGAAGGAGCTCTGTAGCTTCGCGATGAGCTACCACTGCTTGAACTTCTGTTGTAGGTAGAGCTTGATCTGTAGCTCTTATTGTAGCTTGATGAAGAACGTGGTGTTGTATAGCTTGAAGACGACTGCGAACGACTACTGTTACTGATTACACGTGGTTTTGAATAAGAGCTTCGTGTACTGCTGCTCGGACGGGTATAGCTCTGTGTACGAGCAGTTGTAGCTGTTTTTGTTGTAGCTCTGGTTAAATTGGTGGATGACGATGTCCTTCTTCTTTCAGTCAGCACTTGCGAGTTTGTACCCGATTTGGTAGTACCCCTTGATGTAGTTGCTGTCGATCTGCGACCGATAGTTGCTTCTTTTGTTCCAATATTTGATCGGCTGTTTGATCTGGAATTGGATGCTGAGATTGCAGATGAACTTCTGGAACCACCACCTCTTCTTACATTTGTATCGGTTGATCTTCTTTTCCCATAGGTGTAATTGCGTCCACCTCCATAATAAATAGGATGCGATGGATAACTATTATAATATCCTCCGTAATATCCTCCATAGTACCCTCCGTAATAATATGGATTATGCCATGAATAGTAAGAGCTATAGTAAGGATAGTTCCATCCCCAACCCCAACTCGGGCCGTACCAGCTTCCCCATCCCCAATTCCATGACAATGACCAGGATGGACCATACCATGAGGAGTAGTATGGGTCGTAAAATGGATCGTAATAACACCAGCTATCCCAGTAAAAAGGATCGTAATAATACGGACGGTGGAAACGACGAATCCGATAAGCATAGTCTAATTCTTCGCCATCATAATAGTTGTTTATGACGTACTTCATTTCGTCATCGTTATAATAAACGGTTGTATCGCTATCTTGCATTTCCATTTGGTCCATGTTGTAGCGTAATACATCCGCATCTTCTTCGCTGCCATCGAAAATGTAATTGTTCATGGTGTTAGAACCATCATCATTTTTTTCAATCTGGCTAATAATCATTGTATTTGCAGATTTTTCAACCGGTTTTTCGGCTACTTTTTCTTCAACTACAATTGGAGGCGGTACATCTTCCGGATTGAAATAAATGTCATCGGAATAAGTGCCGGAAACGTAACTTCCCGTAGTACAGGCTCCAAAGAAAATTGCCAGTACGCTCAATAATGTTAATCTTGATTTCATAACGTATCCTCCGTTTATTTAATGTCAATAATAATTACTTTATTTGTAAGCTCAAAATGTAATATAATTAAAACAAAATCTATACCAAATATTAGATTATGGCGAAAGAATTGACTTCGCGAAGCGAAAATTATTCACAATGGTACCAGGATTTGGTAATGAAAGCAGACCTTGCAGAGAACTCTGCAGTTAGAGGTTGTATGGTTATTAAACCATATGGTTATGCTATTTGGGAGAAAATGCAGGCCGAGTTAGACCGCATGTTTAAAGAAACCGGTCATGTAAATGCTTACTTCCCGTTATTTATCCCAAAATCTTTTTTTAGTAAAGAAGCCGATCACGTTGAGGGATTTGCAAAAGAGTGTGCAGTTGTAACTCATTACCGTTTGAAAAATGATGAGGAAAATGGTGGTGTAGTAGTAGACCCGGATGCAAAACTGGAAGAGGAGTTAATTGTTCGGCCTACTTCGGAAACAATAATCTGGAACACTTATAAAAACTGGATTCAGTCGTATCGCGACTTGCCTATTTTATGCAACCAGTGGGCCAATGTTGTTCGTTGGGAAATGCGTACACGTTTGTTTTTACGTACTGCTGAATTTTTG
This sequence comes from uncultured Draconibacterium sp., assembly GCA_947492175.1. GTDB lineage: Bacteria > Bacteroidota > Bacteroidia > Bacteroidales > Prolixibacteraceae > Draconibacterium. The sequence continues at coordinate 122,078 of CANLMQ010000008.1, forward strand.
TGGCAGGAAGGTCATACAGCTCATGCAACAAAAGAAGAAGCAATTGAGGAGACTGAAAAAATTATAAATGTTTATGCCGATTTTGCTGAGAATTTTATGGCTGTTCCGGTTGTAAAAGGATTAAAATCGGCAAATGAACGTTTTGCCGGCGCTTTAGAAACCTATTCAATTGAAGCACTTATGCAGGATGGAAAAGCATTACAATCGGGAACTTCACATTTCTTAGGACAAAATTTTGCAAAGGCTTTTGATGTAAAATTTGCCAATAAAGAAGGAAAAGACGAATATGTTTGGGCTACTTCATGGGGAGTTTCAACCCGTTTGATGGGAGCACTTATTATGGCTCATTCCGACGATAATGGTTTGGTACTTCCTCCAAAACTGGCTCCTCACCAGGTGGTAATTGTTCCTATTTACCGAAAAGAAGAGCAATTGGCTGCTATTACACAAAAGGTAGATGAAATAATAGCTAAATTGAAAGCAAAAGGTATTTCTGTAAAATACGACGACCGCGACACGCGTAAACCGGGCTGGAAATTTGCTGAGTACGAATTAAAAGGTGTGCCAGTGCGTTTAGCTATGGGACCACGTGATTTGGAAAACGGAACCGTTGAGGTTGCACGTCGTGATACTTTGGAAAAGAATGTAACGGAACTTGAGAATATTGATCAATACATTGAAGATTTGCTGGAAGATATTCAAAACAATATTTTCAAAAAGGCTGCCGATTACAGAACAGAACACACAACCAAAGTTGATACCTGGGAAGAATTTAAAGAGGTTCTGGCAAATAAAGGAGGTTTTATTTCAGCACACTGGGATGGAACACCTGAAACTGAGGACCTGATAAAGAATGAAACCAAAGCAACCATACGTTGTCTTCCTTTGGAATACGAAGAAGAGGAAGGAGTTTGTGTGTACTCAGGAAAACCTTCTAAACGAAGAGTTTTATTTGCATTAGCGTACTAATGGAAAAACAAAAAATCACAATATTTCTTAAAGAAGCAGCTCAAAAGGGCTGCTTTCTTTTTTTATACTGATTGCTTTGCTTACTTTAGTTTTTAAAATTAATGGAGTAAAATGACAGAAAAAGAAGTTCGGGCGTCATTTCTCGAGGCCCTTGTTATCAAATCGTCGGTTAAACAAAAGGTTTATACCAACACACAACAAACCTTTACCATTTTAAAAAAGGTATTAAATCAGCTTGAAAAGGAATACAAGAAAGTAATTCAGAGTAAAGTTGCAGAAGCAGTTTTGCCTGAATATAAAGAACGGGGCCCATTTGAAGCTGAGTTTAAAATTGGTGGCGATTTACTCATTTTTAGCATGCACTCCAATGTTTTTGAGTTTGATGACAAACATCCGGTATGGAAAACCAGTTATATAGAGGAAGATCCCATGCGTTCATATTGCGGAACAATAAATATTTATAATTTTTTGGCTGACTCGTTTAAATACAATCGTTTAAATGATTTGGGGTATTTGGTTGCCCGAATTTTTGTGAACAAAGACAATCACTTTTTTGTAGAAGGAAAACGGCAAGCTGATGAGGTGGTAAAAGATTTTGCGATCGATACCATATCTCCCGGAATTATAAGGCAAATTGTTGAAACGGCAATTCAGTATAGTATTGAATTTGACCTGTTGGTACCGCATTACGACCAGGTGAAGTTGGCAACAGTAGATCAAATGCGTCAAAAAATAAGTCATTCAAAAATGACAACCGGAAAACGTTTGGGATTTGCATTTAATTCAGACGACATATAAAAGCATCGGTTTGCAGTTACCATAAGGAAATATATTTTTGCACGTTTATGCAAATTAGTAAGAATAGTGCGAGTACAAAACAGTACTCAGAATTCACGAAATAGAACAATGGAAAAAGTAGTAGAAAGATTTATCGGTTACGCAAAACAATACACCACGTCCGATCCAAATAGCAAAACCTATCCCAGCACAGACCGTCAGCTGGTTTTTATGCGAAAATTGGTTGAAGAGCTGAAAGAAATTGGATTGAGTGAAGTTGAAATGGACAACTATGGTTATGTAACAGCAACTATTCCGGCCAAAGGAGTGGAAAACTGTCCGGTTGTGGGATTTATTGCGCACGTTGATACCAGTCCTGATTTTTCAGGTGAAAATGTAAATCCGCAGATTATTGAAAAATACAATGGTGCACCGGTAAAGTTAAAAAACAATGTAACGATTGATCCAAAGGAATTTCCGGAAATTCTGAAATATGTTGGCCAGGATATTATCACTGCAGATGGAACAACTTTGCTGGGAGCCGACGATAAGGCGGGTGTTGCAGAAATTGTAACGGCTGCCGAAATTCTTTTAAAATCGAACGATATTAAACACGGGAAAATCCGGCTTGGTTTTACTCCCGACGAAGAAGTAGGGCACGGAACCGACCATTTTGATGTGAAAAAATTCGGTGCCGATTTTGCCTACACTCTTGATGGTGGTGAAATTGGAGAATTGGAGTTCGAAAATTTTAATGCTGCGGGCGCAAAGATTAAAATCAATGGACGAAGCGTTCACCCGGGAGCTTCAAAAAACAAAATGATAAATGCCTTGTTGGTTGCACATAAACTTATCGGAATGTTACCACCAACCCAACGTCCCGAACACACTGAGAATTACGAAGGATTCTATCATTTGTTATCGTTTAGCGGAAATGTGGAGAAGGCTGACTTGTATTATTTAATCCGAGATCACAGTACCAAAAAGTTTGAGAAGAAAAAGAAATTGATGAAAGAATTGGTTGATTTGATCAACCTCGAATATGGCAAAGAATTGGTTCAACTCGAAATTGAAGATCAGTATTTTAACATGCGCCAGAAAATTGAACCGGTTATGCACGTGGTTGATGTGGCCAGAGAAGCTATGATTAAAGCAGGTGTGGAACCAAAAATTAAAGCTATTCGAGGAGGTACCGACGGTGCACGACTTTCGTACGATGGATTACCATGCCCGAATGTATTTGCAGGTGGTCATAATTTCCATGGTCCTTTCGAATTTGTTCCTGTTCCTTCCATGTTAAAATCGGTTGAAGTAATTTTAAATATTGCAGAGGGAGTTGGAAAACTAAATAACTAGTAGAAAAATGTTTGAACAATTCATTGAGAACATAAAACAGAAGCAACTTTTTCAAACTACAGAGAAAGTACTGCTGGCCATCAGCGGTGGAATAGACAGTATGGTGCTTTTGCATTTGTTCGAAAAATCGGGTTTTGATTATGGAATTGTTCACTGCAATTTCCGTTTACGTGGCGATGAATCGGACGGCGATGAAGAGTTTGTGAAAAGACAGGTACTGGTGCATGGAGTACCTGCTTTTTTCGAAAGTTTTGATACTTCAGAGTATTCTCAACTAAAAGGAATTTCCATTGAAATGGCGGCTCGTGAACTGCGTTACGAATACTTCGAACGTATTAGAATCGAAAATGGCTACGATTATATTGTAACGGCACATCATCAGGATGATTTGATTGAGACATTCTTTTTGAACCTTTCGCGAAAAACAGGAATAAAAGGATTGACCGGAATCAAAGAAAAGGCCGGAACCCTTGTGCGTCCCTTACTTTTTGCAAGTCGCTCGGATATTGAAAGGTATGCATCGCAAAACTATATCGGGTTTCGCGAAGATTCCACGAACAACGAGGTAACCTACCAGCGCAATTTTTTGCGGCATAAAATCCTTCCGCTTTTTTCAGAATTAAATCCTGCTTTTAAAAAGAATTTTCTGGCAAGTGTGGAGAATTTAAAGGTTGCCGAACAGGTTTATTTGGGATTTCTGAATAAGGAAAAGGCTGATGTTGTTTCAACAAGAGAAGGAGAAGTTTTAATTCATATTCTCCGGTTAATAGAATCGTCGTATCCAAAACCCTTGTTGCTTGAAATATTATCGGAGTTTAATTTTAATACAGCGGTTATTGACGATGTATTTCAAAGCCTGGAAAATGAATCAGGAAAACAATTTTTTTCGAAAACACACCGGCTGGTTAAAGATCGTGAGCATCTTTTTATCTCAGAAATTAAGAATGACGAGGAGAGGATTTATTACATTGAACAAGATGACATGGAACTATTTGCTCCTATTGATATCAATATTGAAAAAAAGGATGCAGAAGGATTTACAATTATAAAAGAGGCCAACACTGCCTGTATCGACCTGGATAAAATTGAATTTCCGTTGTTGATTAGAAAGTGGAAACAAGGCGATTATTTTCAGCCACTTGGAATGACTGGTTTTAAAAAAGTAAGCGATTTTTTTATTGATCAGAAAATTCCGGTTCACGAGAAAGAAAACACATGGTTGTTATGTAGCGGCAAAAAGATTGTCTGGATTATGGGGCACAGGCTCGATAACCGTTTTAAAGTTTCCTCAGATTCTGCAAAAGTGGTGGTAATAAAAATTCAATAAGGTTGTTGGTTACTGAGATTAAACCAGTTAACTTTTTAGTGTAATATTAATAATACACTCTGTTTTATTCCCGGTGATTATAGTATTTGTTTGACCATTTCCTGTGGATGAAAAATGACCAACTTGCAAAACATTGGGAATAATTTTACGTTATAAATTTCGACGCGGATTTGAAGTGTGATTTACACACCGTGCTAAAAAATAAGTTCATAAATAGTAAAACAAGAAAGAATGAAGAAGATTTTGATTGTGATGGCATTGGCGGTGACCTTGTTTACTGCTTGCAACGATGACAACAACAGCGAGACGGAAAGAGATGGCAGATTAGTTATTCGGTTAACCGATGCGCCGGCAGATTACGAAGAAGTTTTAATTGATTTACAAGAACTTTGGGTAAATGTGGTCGACGGCGATTCGGGATGGACTGAATTACCACTGGAAGTTACTGGACAAATTGATTTGCTAGAACTGGCAAACGGAAAGGATACCATTTTGTTTGATGACAATTTCCCTTCCGGAAAAATTTCGCAAATGCGAATGGTTTTAGGTGGCAATAACGAAATAAAAGTGGGTGACGAATACTACGATTTAAAAACTCCTTCGGCACAACAATCCGGTTTAAAATTCAATATAAACACAACATTAGATCCGGGCATTGAATACGAGATGTGGATCGATTTTGATGCGGCACGTTCTATTGTTGAAAAGGGAAATGGACAGTTTTCGTTAAAACCAACCATAAAAGTATTTACCGAAGTTAGCAGCGGGTCAATAAAAGGTGTGGTTTCTCCGGTTGATGCAAGAGCTTTGGTTCAGGCCATTTCTGCCACTAACGATACCACAAGTGCTTTAGCAGATACAATTTCGGGCGAGTTCCTGATTCGTGGTTTGGAAGCTGGGAGCTATAAAATCGATTTTGAACCGGTTAGCGGTTATCTTGAAAAGGAAATAGAGAATGTTGATGTAACTGTGGGAATGGTTACCGACTTAGATACCGTATTTTTTACAAGTAGTAATTAAATATCTTTTTGGGGATATATCGAAGCCGTTCCTGTATTCGGGAGCGGCTTTTTTATAACTCATAAGCTCATGGTGAGGAGTTTCATTAACCATACTATTTTGTAAATTTGTTGATTAACAATCATTTCAAAAAACATTGAAAATGGAAACCAATCCTGAAAAGTATAAGCTGGGACTTTTTTATTTCGATCCGAAAGACTCACGTATTATTGTCCCAAAAGTTAATCGTTACCTGGGGTGGACGCTTAACTTTGCACATCCGGTTTCTTATGTAATCATTGTTGCATTTATTATCTTGCTTATTTTTGTACGATAATCCAATTGCAAAAAATGATTCAACAAAAGGAAATAACACTACCACGTTTTCACAGAGGGTACCATTTAATCACATCGGTTATTGAACAAAATTTACCTGAATTGCCTGAAAAGGGATTATTGCATATTTTGGTAAAACACACATCGGCAGGGATTACGCTGAATGAAAATGCCGATCCTTCGGTACGGACAGACTTTGAAAGTTTTGTAAATAAAATGATTCCTGAAGATGATCCGGTATATATTCATACCTATGAAGGTAGCGACGATATGCCTGCACATTTAAAAAGCTCGGTAATTGGTGCCGAAATTACCATTCCGATTACAAACCATCGGCTGAATTTAGGTACCTGGCAGGGAATTTACTTTTGCGAGTTCCGGAATTATGGCGGAGCACGAAAAGTGGTGCTTACTGTTTACAGCTAGTTTAAGAAAGCGCATTATTTTTGTCTTTATAAATTGCCTGGTAAGTATTCAATTAACTGGTGGCTATTGTTCACCAAAAGGAACCAATCAGTCAGTAATTGGAGCCAATCAGTCGCCAAAAGGAACCATTTGCTCGCCCAATGGCACCACTTAGTCACCAATAGGCTCCTATTGCTCACCGAGAGGAACCTATTACTTAGCGAGAGGGACCAATTACTGACCAAATGGAGGCTCTCAGCCACCAAAATATATTTGGTATAAATTCACTTTGTATCTGAGCAAAATGCTTCTTATAACGATTTTTAGTGCTAAAGTGAGCAATGGTAGCAAAAATTATGGCGAAATCTTTTCCGAATATTTTTACTTTTGAAAATATTTTTGAAAGTTTGTGGTGTAAAATAATTCTTATTAGAAAGTTATGCAAAAGATAGTATTGTTGGTTTTGAGTAGTTTGCTGGTGTTTAATAGTTTTGCTCAGGAAATTAGCAAAGAGAAAGAAAAGCAAATGCAGTGGTTCGAAGATGCCAAACTGGGTATTTTTATTCACTGGGGAATTTATTCGGTTAACGGTATTGATGAAAGCTGGTCGTTTTTTAACGATTATATTTCGCACGAAGATTATATGAAACAGTTGGATGGCTTTACAGCTAGCAACTACAATGCGGCTGAGTGGGCAAAATTAATTGCCGGAAGTGGTGCCAAATATTCGGTTATTACAACAAAACATCACGATGGTGTTGCGCTTTGGGATACAAAATGTAATGATTTAAGTGTGGTGAAGAAATCGCCTGCAGGCCGTGATTTAATTGAGCCTTTTGTGAAAGAGCTTCGTAAGAACGATGTAAAAGTCGGATTATATTACTCGCTACTCGACTGGTCGCACCCCGATTATCCGAACGAAACCCGGAAAATTAAACGTTACACAGATGATTCGGAAAGATGGAATCGTTTTGTGGATTTTAATTTTTGCCAATTGGAAGAATTGTCTAAACAATTTAAACCCGATTTATACTGGTTTGATGGTGACTGGGAGCAATCGGCTGAAAAATGGAAAGCAAAAGAGTTGGCCGAAAGTCTTCGCGGGTGGAACAAAAATGTAATTCTGAACAGCCGTATTCAAGGTTATGGCGATTATGCAACTCCGGAACAGGGATTGCCTATTACCCGCCCAGATAACCGTTACTGGGAGCTGTGTATGACCATGAACGATAGCTGGGGCTATCAACACAACGATCATAATTACAAAACGCCTAATCAGGTAATACGTATCTTAATTGATTGTATAAATAAAGGAGGAAATCTTCTACTTGATATTGGTCCCAAAGCTGATGGTACAATTCCTGCTGAACAGGTAACAATTTTAAAAGAACTGGGACGCTGGACAAACAAACACGCCGAAGCCATTTATGGAACTCGTTCAGGAATTCCTTTTGAACATTATTACGGACCAACAGCATTAAACAAGAAAGGTGATATTTTGTATCTGTATGTGCCACACAAACCAAACGGACCGTTGGTATTAAAAGGTATAAAAAATAAAATTAACCGCATGTGGGTGGTTGGTAACGGAACAAAACTAAACTGGGACGTTAAAATGAAACAGTACTGGAGTGCAGTTCCCGGAATTGTTTACATTGATGTGCCTGAAAAAGTACTGGATGAACAAGTAACTGTTATTGCCATTTTACTGGATGGCAAGGTTGATTTGTACCGCGAAAAAGGTCAGGTGATTGAGAGTAATTAAAATATTAAGTTAAGATATTTTCAAAGTATTTCCTGATTTTACAACAGAGTACTTTGTTAAATTAGTAGCAGCCGGTCCATTGATTACAATGCCGGCTGTTGTGTATTTTGAACCATGGCACGGACAGGGAATATTACCGGCTGCGTGGTTGTATTCCACATCGCATCCCTGGTGTGTACATTTTTTTGATAAGGCCATATACGTATTTTCACCGGTTCGGAATACGATTAAACTTCCCGAGTAAATATATCCGCCAATTGTTGCCAAATTCGCACTTGATGATGAATCCAGATCAATGAGAATATCATTGGAATTACCGGGATTGGAAGGATCCATTTCATCGTCGCCACCGGAACATGAATTAAACAAAACAGGTGCTGTAAAAAGAATACTTCCGCTTACCGCACATTTTTTAATGAAGTCTTTTCTTTCCATCACTCATACAATTTTTTATTAAACACCAAAAGGTATTTAATTGTTCGAGTGATATTAATAATGTATGGTTGCGAGTGTTGCTATTTTATATTTCAGACACTTTTTCAACCTCATTCAGGTGTAAGTACCAGATAAAACCGGTAACATTTTTAAAGCCGGTTTCTTTTAAAGTTTGGGCATAAAGTTGAACCTGCTGGTTGTATTTTTTGCTTTTCTCGCCTGTTTTATAATCAACAACTATTGCTGTATCTCCGGAAATCATAATTCGGTCGGGGCGAAGCAATTTTTCTTTGGTGAGTAGATTTCGTTCATTTAAAATCTGGTACGAACCGTCGAACCAATGTTTTACCTCGTCTAAGGCCAGGTTTTCTTTTAATGATTGTTGAATTTCCATTAATTCTTCCCGGGTAATTTTACCATCGTGGAAGGCTTTTAAACAAGCTCTTTCAATGTCGTTCCCGGTTTCAATTTCCGATAGTATTTCGTGAACCAGTTTCCCAATATTTTTTACCGAATGATGTTTCTCGTCTTCTACTAAAAAGTCTTCGCCCGAAAGCCGGAGTTTTAATTTTTCACTAAAATCTTTAAAACGATACTTTTTTATGGTTACTATATCCGATTCGGTTTTTACTGCTTTTTTTCGGGAAATTGTGCCATATTCAAAAACCTGTTTTTCTTCATCAATGTAACCCGAGAAAGGTTCTGCTGAACATTGTTTTTGCAGTGCTTTATATAGTAGATAATGAACCGGCTTCCCAGAGCCGGAGTTTCCTGACTTGCTTTCTGTTGCTTCCGGACAATTCATTAATAACACCGATTTTGCACGTGTAAAGGCAACATAAACCAGGTTTAGCGTATCTATATAATTATTCACTTTTTCATTATAGTAAACCGGGGCAAACTCCGATGCTTCCATATTTTTTCCAGCCTGAACGGGTAGAAGCGGAAACTGGTTAAAAGGAGCACTTTCTGCTTTACACCAAAGAATAGGTGCATTTGTTCCGCTCCAGCTCGTTTCCCAGTTTAAATAGGGGATAAGAACAGCTGTGAATTCCAGTCCTTTTGATTTGTGGACGGTTAACAGGCGGATGGAATTTACCTTTTCATTTACATTAACCGATGATTTGTAGCCTTTTTCGTCCCACCAAAGAAGCAGGTTGGAGAGATCGTTCGACAGTGTCGATTTTAATTCTCCCGATTTGTCAATCAGCGTTTGTAAAAAGGGCAGTTCCGACTCAAAATGAAACAAACCAAATAATGCACAGATGTGTGTTATGGTCTCGTCGAGCGACGATAAGAGTACTTTTGCTTTAACATCTTTTAGTTTTACTTCCAGTTCATTTTTAAACTGCTCATCGCATCCGCGTTCAAGGTGCCAGTTTGTATAATCATTAAAATCAAACAGGTTGTGTCCGTTTTTTGAATCTACGGGAATGCCGCGTTTTTGTAATTCAGGTTTTAGCCAGCCAAGCCAGAGTTGCAGAAGAGAAGCCTGGATGATGCTGTTTTCAGGATCGATTAAATGCCGGATGGTTTCGATTACAAAGAGCACTCCTTTTGATGCGTGTAAAAACAACGATTCGTTGGAAAGGACTGAAAGGTTGTAAGCTTTATTTTCGGGAAGTTTTGCTGCAGCCAGAAACTCCTCAATAATTTGTGCGCCTTCGCGGTTCTTACGAATCAGAATAACAATTTCTTCGGCTTTAATTCCTTTGTCTTGCAGGTATTTTACCTGTTCTACCAAAAGTGTTGTAGAAGCTTCCTGGAACTCTTCTTTGGGCAAAAAGTTTGCCTGTATATATCCTGTTTTTTCTGCGTCTGCTTTGCCGGGCTCCTGTAAATACGATTCGTATACTTTTTTGAATTTCTCTAACGAGGCTTCGCTGTTTGCCAGCCCGTTAAACAAATATTCCTCGAAAGTGGCTTTCAGGTTCCCAAAAACAGCGTTATTAAAATCAATTATGTTTCGATTGCTTCGCCAGTTTTTTTCAAGTGTAAAGTCTTGTTTCTGCCCTGATGAGAAATCAGCATCCAGTTGTTCTGCCAGAATGTTCCAGTCGCTGTTTCGCCAGCGGTAAATTGATTGTTTTACATCGCCAACTATCAGGTTTTGGTGTCCTTCGGCCAGCGAATTTATCAGTAAAGGTTTAAAATTGTTCCATTGTAAACCCGATGTATCCTGAAACTCATCGAGCATAAAATGTTTATAGAAACTTCCTATTTTTTCGTATACAAACGGTGAGTCGCTTTGCCCGATAATTTTGCTTAATAAAAGGTTTGAATCCGACATTTGCAGAATTCCTTTTTCTTTTAGCAATACCTGAATTTCTTCCTTTAAATCGGTCAGGATCCCAAGCATGCGAATCTGGCTTAAAACGGCAAGAGTAGTATTATACCGTTCAAAATTGTTTGAAAAATGTGCCACCAGGTCAATCAGCCCGGGTTGAAGTTTAGTGTCAACAAGTTGGTGTATTTCAGTTGCCTGTTTGTGTTTCGAAGTATACCATTTTTCGGCTTCCTCGCAGGCCGACAACACTCTTCCCCCTGGTTCTTTAATAGCACCGTTGGCAATGTTTTGAATAAAGCCTGCAACGCCGGTTTTTTTGTAGGTGAAGTCGTCAACCGAGAATCCGTTTTGAGTAATAATATGAAACAGGTCTTCTCCTTTTTTCTTCAGCGTATTTTCAAAACCGGTTTTTATTTGGCGCAGTTCTTTTGCAAATTCTTTCAGATTTTCGCGTTTATACACTGATTCTCCTTCTTCGGGAAAAAATACCTGGAAACTTTCTTTAAAAAGTTCTCTCCCCAGGTTTTTTATATCATCGTCGATACGTTGACTTTTATTGGTTTCAATTTTTTCTCTGCTGAATTCGCGAAGCCATTTTAACAAGTTTTTATCTTCACCAATTTTTGCAAACATGCGGTCAACTGCTTCCTCCAGAATCATGTCGCTATCCAGTTCAACCGTAAAATTTGGCGAAATACCCAACTCACGGTTAAACGACTTTATTACTTTCTGGGTAAACGAATCGATGGTGTTTATTGAGAACCGGTTATAATCGTGCAAAATTTGTTTTAATACCTGTTTTGCCCGTTGCCTGATGTATTGTTCAGAATAATTATTGCCTTGCTGCAGCGGAGAAATATAATCTGATTTCTGATTGGTGGCCAGTTGATAAAGTTGTTCCAAAATACGGCTTTTCATTTCATTGGTGGCTTTATTGGTAAAAGTAACCGCCAAAATGTGTTTGTAGTTAAATGGATTTTCAAGAATAAGTTTCAGGTATTCAATCACTAACTGGAATGTTTTTCCGGAACCCGCAGAAGCTTTATAAACTGTAAGCATGAAAGAGTTAAGAGTTTAAAGTTAAGAGTTTAAAGTTAAGGTTTTACCGGGAGGAATCAACATTAAAATCCGGGGCCGTGTTGTTGACCTACGCTTACGCGGGTTTCTATCTTAAAGTTTTTGGAAACCTTGTATTGCATAAACATTGTTGAACCGTAGGTGTCGAAATAGCTGGGATTTTGATTGGGGAACGGCGCCGTATAAATTGAATTCATTCCGTAACTGTATCCGCCAATAACCAGTTTGTCGCCCAAGCGGTAAGCTTGCTGGCTTAAAATGCTACCGTTGTGGTAAAACGGAGAATGAGCACCAAAGGGCATACCTGATGATAATCCGGCGAAAACCAGATCGTTTAACGGTAAAAATTCGATATATGCAGTGTAGCGTTGCCTGTATTCCTGCTGCGCATTAAATTTCGGAAGTTCTACTGTATTCAATAGCGGGTCAGTACCAAAATCACCGGTTATAAACTGGTAATACTCCAATTGACGATGTGCCGCAAGTTCGGTAGAATCAATTTCTCCAAATTCGGGCATTAGCTTTTGCTGCGCATTAACACTTAATCCTAAAACCGAAAAAATTACGAGTATAAAATATTTCATCTGTTTATAACCGTTAATTATCTATGGTAACAGATGGAACTCGCATGATTATAATCATTCGCTTATGTGTGATGACTTTCTCATGCTTGTTTCACTTTGCTGTTCCTCCTAACATATTCTTCAAAATTAACTTATTTAAAGAATAGATTAGCAGGATTGCAGCAAAAAGTGGGCCGCTATTTTAGTTTTGCGTATGTAGTTCTAATTTCGTTATAAAGCGAATCGCTGATTTTATACAATGGCAATCGCAAAATGTTTTCAATTGTTCCCTGAATGTTCATTAAGGCTTTAATTCCACCTGGGTTGCCTTCTTTAAAAAGTAGTTGAAACATTTCAATTAATTCGAGATGGATTTCGCGTGCTGACTGTAAATTACCTTCGAGAGCGAAATGCATTAATTGGCTAAGTTTGTCTGGCAAAGCATTGGCAATTACAGAAATAACACCTTTGCCACCAATGGACGAAATTGTGAGAGCCAGTAAGTCGTCGCCTGAAATTAACGTGAAATTATCGGGAGTGTACTTTATAATTTTTGTCATCTGCGAATGCTCGCCTGATGCTTCTTTAATTGCAACAATTTTATCCGATGCTTCGGCTAAACGTCCCACTGTTGCAGCCTCAAGATTTACTCCTGTGCGCGATGGTACATTGTACAAAATAATTGGTACGGGGCTGGCTTTTGCAATTTCCAGATAATGATGATACATTCCTTCCTGCGAAGGTTTGTTGTAGTACGGAGTAACTACCAGTATTCCATCAACTCCTTCAAAATTAAATTTGTCGATTTGTTTACACATGCTACGTGTGTCGTTGCCACCCATTCCAACAACAACCGGAAGTCCTGCCGATTTTTCTTTAATGAGTTCAACCACTTGCGATTTTTCTTCGGAAGTTAGGGTAGCTGTTTCTGCAGTTGTTCCCAATGCCACTAAATAATCCATCCCGCCTTTAACCTGGTTGTCGATTATTGTTTCCAATGCTTTGTAATCTACCTGGTTACTTTCTGTAAAAGGAGTAATTAAAGCTACTCCTGCGCCTGTAAAAAGCTGACTCATCAATTCAATTTTTTATTTAGCTGCGCAAGATAGAAAATTTGTTGTTGGGCAAGAAACATTGCATCCTGATTTTTGCCAATTTTAATATTTAAATCGAAATAGTTTTCGTCGTTAGGCGAGCTTCCGATTTTAAATTTGGCTTTCGAAAGTGCGGTAATATAGTCGATGGCAAAGTTGGGCTCCAATGCGATGTTTAAAAGAAGATCGAATTTTATTTCGATAAATTCTCCTGCTTTATCAGGCTTCGGAATTCCCCACCAATTCAAGTCTGCAACTGTTAAAGAATTGGCTTCGATGGGTGGATTCGAGTCGGAATCGAAAATACAGTAATCGCGAAATATGGCACCCTGTTTATTAAAATGATCGCGCAAAAAGTGAACTGCCGGTTTTTCTGAAGGTTGCCAGATAACACCCACTTTACTGTGTTGTTGAAGCGACGGAATTACCGGATGTCGCTTTTGCCCGGCAAGCATTCTTGCCAGCTTTCGGTATGCGTATTTTTGTTTAAATCCCATTGGTCTTTCTTTTAGTGCTGACCTTATTTATTATTCTTTTTTCTTTTGGGTTTACAGGTTTTACAATAGTCTGATAGTTTTTCTAGTTCCTGATTGGTCCATTTGAACCATTTCTCCATTTCTTCGGAACTGTAGCCATGGTTTGTTTCTCCTTCAATTTCTGAAACCAGGCGTGCATGATCGGCTGCTACTTCATTATATAAAGTACCTGCTCCCTTTGTTAAAAGCCGTTTGCGTTCCTCAAAAAACTTTTGACGAAGTTTTCTGGCCTGCAGCTCGTAAAGATTAAAAATAAGTTGCTGATAGCGCAGCAAACGTTTGGTGACTATTGCGTTTCCTTTGTCGATATACGAGGCATCTCTTTGCAGGTAGCAACTTACATAACTATTCAGGTTCCGGGTTGTAATTAAATTCATTCCCTTCATTTCGTATGCTACATAAAAACTGCCCGAAACAGTTTGCATTGTTCCCGAATTGGGTGCTTTTGCCTGGTAGGCGTCTACTGTTAACTGATAACCTTCTTTCCACTCGAGGTTGTTTTGAGCGAGACTAATAAAAGGAACAAATAATATAAAAAGTGCAATGTATTTTATCATGTCAGAAAAGGTAATTTTAATGTTTTGTGTTTATTTCGTTTTTAAAATTATTCAAGCATTTCAAGAAAATCGTCTTCCGAAATCATGGGAATTCCAAGTTTGGTAATTTTTTCCAGTTTGCTTGGGCCAATATTACTTCCGGCCAGCATATAACTTGTTTTTTTTGAGATCGATCCCACATTTTTTCCACCGTTTTTTTCGATCATCTTTTTTAATTCATCGCGCGAATGTTTTTCGAAGGTTCCTGATATTATAATATTAAGCCCGGCCAGTTTTTCAGTTTGTTCTTCCAGCTGATCTTCACTAATTGCAAATTGTAATCCTTGTTCCTGTAGTTTTTTTACCAGTTCAAAATGTTCTTCTTTCGAAAACCAATCAACTACGCTTTCTGCAATTCTACCGCCAATTTCATCAATTTCGATGAGTTGTTCTGCTGTTTGTGCCTGGATATTTTCGATCGTATGTAATTTTTTTACCAGTATTTTGGCAACCGTTTCACCAACAAAACGAATTCCCAACGCAAAAAGTACGCGTTCAAATGGCACTTTTTTGGAGGCATCCAAACCATCCAATATCCGTAACGCCGATTTTTCGGCCATGCGTTCCAGGTTTTCGAGCTCCTCCTTTTTTAATTGATAAAAGTCGGTTATATTTCTTACTAATCCTTCGTTGTAAAGCAGTTCGATGGTTTCCTGCCCAATGCCATCAATATCCATAGCCTTTCGGCTGACAAAGTGTTCCATTTTGCCTTTAATCTGGGGAGGGCAACCATCTTCGTTCGGACAGTAGTGTGCGGCTTCTCCTTCGCGGCGAATCAACTCAGATCCACATTCCGGGCAGTTTGTAATAAACGAAACGGATTGAAACATCGGATGGCGTTTTGTAGTATCCACTCCTGTAATTTTGGGAATTATTTCGCCGCCTTTTTCAACAAAGACGGTATCCTGTAAGTGCAAATCTAGATTTTGAATAATATCGGCATTGTGCAGCGATGCCCGTTTTACAATTGTTCCGGCAATTAAAACCGGATCGAGATTGGCAACAGGAGTAACAGCGCCGGTTCTTCCAACCTGGTACGAAACCGATTTTAAAACGGTTGAAGCACTTTCTGCTTTAAACTTGTAAGCAATGGCCCAGCGTGGCGATTTGGCGGTATAGCCAAGGTTATCCTGTAGTTTTTTCGAGTTTACTTTTATTACAATTCCATCGGTTGCCACCGGCAGGTTGTGGCGTTCTGTGTCCCATTTTTTTATGAATGCAAAAACTTCTTCAAGGTTTTTGCAGAGCTGCGTGGCATCCGAAATTTTGAATCCCCACTCGCGTGCCTTTTGCAGGTTCTGGATGTGTCCGTCTTCGGGAAGATTTTCGCCCAATAAATAATATAAATAAGCATCGAGGTTTCGGGCAGCCACAACCGACGAGTTTTTCATTTTTAATGTTCCGGCAGCTGTATTCCTTGGATTGGCCAGCAGTGGTTCGCCGGCTTTTTCAAGTTCCTCGTTTAATGCATTAAAAACAGTAAAGGGCATTAAAATTTCACCTCGTATTTCAAAACGTTCCGGATAATCATTTCCGCGCAATTTTAACGGAATAGATTTTATGGTTCGCACGTTTGCAGTAACATCGTCGCCTTTTACACCATCGCCACGGGTTACTGCACGAACCAGTTCTCCGTTTTCGTATGTAAGACTAATTGACGAACCATCAAACTTCAACTCGCACACGTATTCAAAATCATCTGTTTCAATAATCTTTTTTATGCGCGTATCAAAATCACGAAGCTCGTCTTCGTTGTAGGCATTCGAAAGCGATAGCATGGAGTATTGATGTTCCACCTGTTCGAAATCGCTGCTCAGATCGCTACCAACACGTTTGGTCGGCGAGTTCGGATCGTTTATACCATATTCTTTTTCAAATTTTTCCAGCTCTTTTAATTTCATGTCAAAATCAAAGTCGCTGATTTCAGGTTGGGTTAAAACGTAGTATTTATAATTGTGTTCAGAAAGTTCTTCTTGTAGTTCCTTAATTCTCTTTAATGCTTCTTCTTTGTTCATATTTCTTCGTCGAAATGACATTTGTAAACGAGTGTAGGGGCTAAAAATAGTTAAAGATTTTCTATTCACTTAAACAATCTAAGGCGGAAATGTCTTTTAGTTTTAAACAAAATAAATTGGTTATGGCATTTACCTTGGAAATTGGTTCGCAAGCAGTTGATTTTAACTTACCTGCCACCGATAGAAATTCTTATTCGCTTGATAGTTTTAAACAAGCAAAGTTTCTGGTATTATTTTTTACCTGTAATCATTGTCCGTATGTGATAAACAGCGATGAGCTGACACGTAAAACGGCTGAAAAGTTTCAAAAGCAGGGAGTAGAATTTGTGGGTATAAATTCGAACAGTAAGAATACCTATGCAGAAGATGATTTTGCGGGTATGGTTGCACGTATGAAAGCGCATAAATTTCCTTGGAAATATTTGTACGATGAAACGCAGGAAGTAGCTTTGGCTTATGGTGCCTTGCGAACACCTCATTTTTTTGTTTTTGATGAAAAGCGCCGTTTGGTATATACGGGCCGTGCAGTAGACAGCCCCAAAGAAATTTCAAAAATATCGGTTTACGATTTAGACCGGACTTTAGATGAATTGATAGCCGGGAAAGAAATTTCCGTTCCGGTTACAAATCCAATTGGCTGCAACGTAAAATGGGAAGGCAAGGAAAAAAAATGGATGCCACCCGAAGCCTGCGACCTGGTTTGGTAAAGGCAAGCAGGTGAAAAACATGATGTTAAATATTTTCTTCTTTTATCAGCTGGTCAAAATAGTTGATAGTTCTAGTTAGCCCTTCATGTAGTGGAACTATTGGCTCCCAGTTGTCAAGTTTTTCTTTTGCCAGGGTTATATCGGGCTGGCGTTGAATAGGGTCGTCTTCGGGAAGCGGAAGGTGGATGATCCTTGATTTTGATCCGGTTATATCGATGATTTTATTAGCCAGTTCGAGCATGGTAAATTCGCCCGGATTTCCAATATTAACGGGGCCGGTAAAATCATTCGGGGTTTGCATCATCCGAATCATTCCATCTACCAGATCGCTTACATACTGAAAGCTCCTTGTTTGTTGCCCATTGCCAAAAATTGTGATATCCTTGCCTTGCAGAGCCTGCATAATAAAGTTGGAAACAACTCTTCCATCGTCCGGCTCCATTTTGGGACCATAGGTATTAAAAATCCGGATGATTTTTATTTTAACATCATTCTGGTGATGATAATTTACAAACAGAGATTCGGCGCAGCGTTTTCCTTCGTCGTAACACGAGCGTATTCCAATTGGATTTACTCTTCCCCAATAATCTTCTGTTTGCGGGTGGATATCCGGATCGCCATACACTTCACTAGTGGAAGCCTGAAGTATTTTTGCTTTAATACGTTTGGCAAGGCCCAGCATATTTATTGCTCCCATTACCGATGTTTTAATGGTTTTAATGGGATTGTACTGGTAATGAATAGGAGAGGCCGGGCATGCCAGATTGTAAATTTCGTCTACTTCGATATAAAAAGGTTGAGTAACATCGTGCCGGATTAATTCGAAATAAGGATTTTCGAGTAAATGGATAATCTTTTTCTTTTTCCCGGTAAAATAATTATCCAAACAAATAACCTCATTCCCCTGATTTAATAGCGTTTCGCAAAGATGCGAACCTACAAATCCGGCTCCGCCTGTTACTAATATCCTTTTCATAATGGCCGTTTTTAATTGTTTTGGATTTTTCGTCCAATGGCATAATAAGTAAACGATTTTTCCGCCATTTCTTCCGGATCGTAAATGTTTCTACCGTCGAAAATAATATTGTTTTTCAGTAGTTTACTCAACACTCTGAAGTTTGGTAGCCTAAATTCCGACCACTCAGTTACCAAAATTAGAGCATCGGCGTCAATAGCTGCATCGTATTCATCTTTCGCATATGTAATTTTATCGCCCACAATACGTTTACATTCGTCCATTGCAACCGGGTCGTAAGCAACAACCGATGCGCCTGCTTCAATTAATTTATCGATAATAACCAGTGACGGTGCTTCACGCATATCATCGGTTTTGGGTTTAAAAGCCAGTCCCCAAATGGCAAACTTTTTACCTTTTAAATCGCCCTTAAAGTGTTTGTTTATTTTGTTGAATAGAACCGATTTTTGTCGGTAGTTAACCGATTCAACGGCTTTTAGAATATCGAGCGAGTAATTGTTTTCGTCGGCAGTACGAATAAGTGCCTGCACATCTTTTGGAAAACAAGAACCTCCGTAACCGGTTCCCGGATAAATAAATTTGTTGCCAATACGTGGATCAGATCCAATACCTCTTCTTACCGCATCAACATCGGCTCCAACAATTTCACAAAGATTGGCAATGTCGTTAATAAAACTGATTTTGGTGGCAAGCATCGAATTTGCCGCATATTTTGTCATTTCCGACGAGGTAATGTCCATAAACAAAATTGGGTGCCCATTTAAAACGAAAGGTTTGTACAACCTGCTCATTACTTTCTGTGCCTTGGGAGATTCGGTTCCAATTACAATTCTGTCGGGTTTTAAAAAATCGGCAACTGCACTTCCTTCTTTTAAAAATTCGGGATTTGATGCTACATCAAAAGGAATATCTTCGCCTCGCTTTTGTAATTCGTTTTGAATGGCATCTTTTACTTTGGCGGCTGTTCCAACCGGAACTGTACTTTTGGTAACAATAACCATGTAGTGGTTGATGTGCCGGCCAATCTCTTTTGCAACACCAAGTACATATTTTAAGTCGGCACTTCCGTCTTCATCGGGAGGAGTTCCAACGGCAATAAAAACTGCAACAGCTTCTTCAATACTGTCTTTCAGATTAGTAGTAAATTGTAATCTTCCTTTTTCAACGTTTTTTTTGTAAATATCCTCAAGTCCCGGTTCATAGATCGGGATTATTCCGTTTTTCAGATTTTCAATTTTCTTTTCGTCAATGTCGACACATGCAACATTTACACCAGTTTCAGCAAAACATGTTCCCGAAACCAATCCAACATAACCTGTTCCTACTACCGATATTTTCATTCGTTTATATTGTTAATTTATTGCAACTCATGGAACTCGCATAATCATACTCCTGTGTAATAGAAAGACTTTTTATTATGCTCGTTTCATTTTTAAACTTTGTATTTGTAATTACGACCATTGTTCGCATCGACTCAATTTGGCGATGTAACATTATTTAGTTGTACAAATTAAGTAATTATCTTAAAGTTTTTCATCCTATTAAAATTGTTTTTTTTAAGGTATAGTAGGGAACTCGCATGAACTTTACTCATCTTCCATGGGAAAACTAGATTACATACTAGTTTCATAATTATAGGCAACAAAAAACTGTGTAAATTCAACAATATTCTGTCAGGTATGTTAGTATGAAAAAGTTTTAAAAATTTGAATCTCGTATAAATATGTTTTTCTAAGTTTGTTTACCTACTGAGATTACCGTGAAACAACTATTCTCTGCCATATTAATTCTCTCGGTTTTTACTTTTCAGTTTTCTGAATTGTTGGTTTATGTATCGTTTAAACTAAATCAGGATTTTATTGCTAAAAATCTGTGTGTTGAAAAAGATGTTGAAGGATCGACATGTAAAGGGTGTTGTCAGCTTAAGAAAAAGATAAATGAGCAACAAAAGCAAAAAGAAGAAATGCCGCCTGATCAATCTGAAAAGCTGGAAATAACTTTTTATGCTGAACAAAGTGGATTGAAATTATGGTTTAATGATGATGGAATTAGATTGATCGTAATTAATACGAAAGGATATTTATTTTGTATTTATAACAACGTTTTTCATCCCCCAAATGAAATGATTTGATTTTGTACCCTCACTATTCATTATTATAAATATTCAAAAATTTCGAAATGAGAATAATACGTTTCATTTCTGGAATACGGTTAATTTGTATTGTGCTGTTTGTTAGTATGATATGGGTAAATTCGTATGCACAACAGAAAACAATTCAACTAGTTGATAAAAACTCGCAAAAGGCAATAGCCGATGTTTTTTACCGGTACAACAATAAAACCGGATTTACAGATACAAATGGCACTGTTACAATTCAGTTTGCCAAAGGTTCATCTTTGTTTTTGTCGCATATTCAATATGGCAAAATTCAGGTTAATCCGGCAGAACTGGCAACTGCTCTTGAAAACGGAAAAGTAGAAATTCAGGAATCGAGTAATCATTTAATGCCGGTTACTTTGGTTCAGGTGCAACATGGAGCCGGCGAAACCAGCCGTATGGATATTTCGGTGCATAACAAACTGGCACACGACGCCGGCAATTTACTGGAAGCTGTGCCTGGTATTTCCAGCATTCGTAAAAGTGGGGCCTACGGATTCGATCCTGTTTTGCGGGGCTTTAAATACGATCAGATTAACATGGTTTTAGATGGTGTTCAAACCGCTTCAGCTGCATGTCCAAATCGTATGGATCCTGCTGCCAGTCAGATTCCGATAAACATGATTTCGAGGGCCGAAGTGCTAAAAGGGCCTCATAGTTTGCGTTATGGAAACGCCTTTGGAGGAACCATTAATTTTAAAAGCAGTTCTCCTGATTTTAAAGAGAATACTACACCACTTGGTCGTTTGGGAACCAGTTACGAAAGCAATGGAAATATTTTCAGAACTGAAGGAGTTGCCGGTGTTGCAAGCCAAAAGATTGATTTAAAGTTTTTTGGTTCTTACTCGTTAGGTAAAGATTATACCGATGGTGATGGTCTGGATGTATCAGCCAATTTTAACCGGTTAAACTGGGGAGGAAAACTTGGATTTAAGCTCAGTGAGACACAAACATTGGGAGTACTGGTATCTAATAATTTTGCAAAGGATGTTGATTTTCCTGCACTCCCCATGGATTTGCGAGAAGACAATACCTGGCTAATAAATGCCAGTCACAGAGTACAGTTTTATGATAAAGTACTTTCATCGTGGAATACCAGTGTGTATGGAACAATGGTGAATCATTTGATGGATAATTTTGATAAAATTTTGGAGCCCAGGAAAGTGGATGCTGAAACAGATGCTAAAACCAGAAATTATGGCGGCCGAACCGAGTTCCATTTTCATTTTACAAATAGTTTTATTTACGGAGGAATGGACCATCGTTTTGAATCGGCTGACGGATACCGGACCCGTACCATGTTAATGGGCCCTATGACCGGGAAAGTGCTAACTGATAATGTTTGGCAAGATGCTGAAGTTAGCAAGACCGGTATTTTTGGAGAATATCACCTGGATAAATCGGGATTTCACCTGGTGGTTTCGGGGCGGTTAAATTTTAACAGTTCAAAAGCCAATAATCCAGCCGATGGATTTGCCGGGATATACGATGATCTGGAGTCGAGTAACGTACATCCTTCAGTGAGTTTTGGAGGAACAAAACTTTTTAACAAAACAACTTCGCTGGGTTTGTGGCTGGGACGCTCAACACGCAGTCCGGGCATCTCTGAGCGTTACATAAATCAGTTTCCGGTTGGATTAGATCCGTATGAAATGTTGGGAAATCCACAACTTGATCCTGAAATAAATAACCAGGTTGATGTGGTTTTTCAATACCAAACCGAAAAGACAAATGTTAATGTAAACTTGTTTGCTTCTTTTTTACGTGATTATATTTCTTCGGAAATACGCGAAGATTTGCAGCCGGCAATGGCAACATCGCCGGGAGTACGGCAGTTTGTGAATATAGACAAAGCATTGATGAGTGGTTTTGAAATAAGCTGGAAACATGAGTTTTCGAGGTATCTGAGCCATGATTTTGACGTTGTTTATACCTATGGTGAAAATCAGGAGCTGGAAGAACCTCTTGGAGAAATTCCTCCGTTGGAACTTCATTATCGACTAACCGGAAGTTTTATAAACGAACAATTACAACCGGAGTTGATGTGGCGGGGCGTGAATAAACAAGATCGGATTGCAAGATCGTATGGCGAAACCAAAACCCCGGGATTTAATGTGGTAGATGCAAAAGTTACATGGATTATAAATAAGCAGCTTACTGCGGCAGGTGGTGTACAGAATTTATTCGATGAGGCTTATTACGAACACCTTGCCCGTTCCGTTCGTAATGTTGAGGCACGACCAATTTATTCTCCCGGACGAAGTTTTTATATGACTTTAACAATTCAATTTTTATAAACATAAGAATAGAAAAAGAGGCCGTTTGTAAATCTTGTTATAAAAGGGCCTCTTTTTTATTAAATGAAAGTTGTGGTTAATGCTTTCTCAAGGTTAAACTCTATATTTACTTTTCCAGGGAGCTTAAATATTCATTAATCTTTCAGGAAGATTTTATTTAATGTGAACTCAATTCTTGATGCTACTGTTTAGGCGGATTTTATAGTGATCTAATTTTATATCCATATTTTTTGTTGGAATTTTAGAGAAAAAACAAGAACTTGTTAATGGATGTTAAAAAAAGCCCCGTAAATTTAGTTGTGATAATAGTTACTTAACCATAGATTTAGATATTCTTATATTTACCTTATAATAAAGCAACACAATTTTGATTTTTCATTCATCATTTGAAACAATATATCTTTTATTACCCATTATTGGTTTTATTATTGGCATGTTTGGTACCATGTTGGGTGGTGGTGGCGGCTTTTTCTTTTTGCCTGTTCTAACACTAATTATTGGAGCACCGCCACATGTTGCAGTTGCTACATCATTGGCTGCTACACTTCCAATTTGTATAATCGGATCGTTTGGGCACTATCGAAAAGGTAATATTGAGCTAAAAACAGGTGGATTATTTGTTGCTACAGGAATTATTGGGGCTTTTATGGGAGCAGGAATTACCGGACTTTTAACAGCAAGACAGTTAAAAGTAAGTTTTGGAATTTATGCTGTATTAATTGCTTTCAGTATGGCGTATAGTACCTGGAAAAAGAAAAAAGCCGAGCAAAATGGGGAAGGGGCTTCAGGTAACACTTCTTTTAAAAAAATTACTAAAGGTTCTGTGTTTGGTTTGTCGGCCGGATTAATTGCCGGAACTTTTGGGACCAGCGGAACAGCACCGGTTATTGCAGGGCTTTTTGCCATGCGTTTACCCCTGAAGCTTGTAATCGGCACATCGTTATTGGTGGTACTAGTTAATACGCTTTTTGCAGTAAGTGCTCATTTCCTGGTAGGACAGATTGATTTAACGCTGGTTTGGTTTTTAACAGCTGGTTCAGCAATTGGAGCACTGGTTGGTACCCGGGTTTTGGCAAAAGCTAATGTTGATCGATCAGAAAACAATATACGTTATGTTTATGCCTTGGTAATGGTTGCCATTGGCGTCTTAATGATGATTAATAAATAAAACAAAAAGAATGATTACTACTATTTATGTTATAATCTTTACGTATTTTGTATTAGGTGGTATTGGATTTTATTTTATCAACCGTCGGAAAGAGAAAGAAGTAGCGCGTAAGAGTTGGACCAAATTTATAGCCTATTTTTTTATTATTCATATTTTATTTTTTAGTATTGTAATAAATCCCAATGCTTTTAAATGGCTTGCAGCCCTTATTGTTTCGGTAGGTGCATCTGAATTGTTAAAGCTATTCAGGAGGGCAAACTATACTCAAAAGGTATTCTTTTCATTTTCAGTAATATTGTTTGGTGTGTTTGCAATTGGATTTCTGATTTTTAGTACACTCGATAAAGAATTGATTCTATTCGCATTTTTAATTCTTTCTATTTTCGATGCGTTTAGTCAAATATCGGGACAATTGTGGGGAAAAACCAAAATTGCACCCGAAATAAGTCCGAACAAAACAGTTGGAGGCACAGTTGGCGGAGCCATATTTGCGATATTAAGTGCGTTATTATTGAGAGGTTTATACAACGAACCCTGGTTTCTGGCTCTTATACTGGCTGCCGGAGTTATTGTTTTTGCGTTTGTTGGCGATATTCTGGCATCGCTATATAAACGGAAATTTGGAGTAAAAGACTATAGTAATCTAATTCCGGGACATGGTGGTTTTCTCGACAGGTTTGATAGTCTGATTGCAGGAGGTGCCTGGGTAGCTTTGTTTGTTTATAGTGTGACTATTTTATAAATCGCACTTCGGGTTATGAATTTGGCATTTCAGGTAATAAAAAGATTTTGCAAAACAACAGTATCATATTTTTGTTTTGTAGAGTAAAAGAGGGAAGAAGGTCGAATTAGCAGGTAGATTTAAGAAGACAAACTGAATATAATATTTATGGAAAACACAATTACTTTATCAATAGTATATTTTGTTGCGATAATATTGCTACTTGCTTTTAACGAATTAAATTACCAGAGGCTTAAAGTAAAAGGAGAGATAACACGCAAGTTTGCCCATTTCACTGCAACAGTTGCCGTTGTTCCGTTCCCTTACATATTTAGTTCTCACTGGTATGTACTTATTCTGGCTTTTATATTCTTTGTAGCTTTATTTATTACGCAATACAGTAAGCAGCTAAAATCCATTCATGATATTGAACGAAAATCGATAGGTAGCTACTTGCTTCCGATGTCGATTTACATTACATTTTTAATGTCGGATTTGCTTGATAATAAGTTTATATACATTCTTCCCATGTTGGTTTTAGGAATTTGCGACCCTATGGCTGCTATAGTTGGGATGGGAATGAAGAAGAACAATCATGAAATAAAAATATTTGGAATTAACACAGGAAAATCGTTGTTTGGTACGGGGGCTTTTTTTATTACAAGTTTTGTAATCAGCATTATCGCATTATACTTTAATCGAGGGGTATTCGATCTTAAAACTTTTTGGGTAGGATTAATTGTTGCAATGGTAAGTTCGTTGTCAGAAATGATTAGCTGGCGCGGATCGGACAACCTGACAATCCCGGTGAGTATTGCATTTACATTGTTGCTTTTACTGTAGTTGGCAAGATTCAGTTGAAAAAGTATTATGTAATTCTCGCAAAAAATGAGTAAATTGTATATAGAACGCAGTTCGTAACAAAAAATGATTTTGCTTGCAGCAGACTCATCGTTTGCCAAAATGACAAAAGGAGGAGAAATGAAAACAATTGTAATTAATGGTGCAAATGGTTATGTTGCATCAAACTTCATAAACGAATTATTGTTGAGGGACTACAAAGTTATAGCCCTTGTTCGGAGCAATAAAAAGTATTCGGCCGAAGAGCGGATGAAAGACGCTTTACTTCATATGAATAATGGAAAGGAAGTAAACTTCAATAATCTCGAGGTTCACAATTATTCACTATTTGAAAAAGATTTTGCATTACAGGAAGAAGAACTAAAAAGTATCTTTGGGGGGAATATTGACTATTTCCATTTTGCCGCAAGTTTAAAGTTTGATATAAAATCAAAAGAAGAAATTTTTGGAACTAATTTGCAGGGAGTAACCAATTCGGTTGATACATTCTTGAAATACTCTAATCCTGAATCGCGTTTCTTTTTTGTTAGCACGGCATATTCGTGTGGGAAAATTGCAGGAAAATTTGAAGAACGCTTTTATGAAAATGAAGAAATCGATGCATTCAGAAATTACTACGAACAATCAAAAAGGTATGCCGAGAATGTTATAAAAAATTATATTGAAGAAAGAAATCTGAATGCCAGCATTCTTCGATTATCTCAGGTGGTTGGGAATAATAAAACCGGTGTTACAAAAACCGATTACGGTATTTTCGATTTCTCGAAACGAATTCAAAATATTGCGGAGAAATATCCCAATAGTTCAATCAGAATTAAGGTAGATCCGGAATCAACTCAAAACCTGATTCCTATTGATACTGTCGTAACTTATCTAATGAGTGCTGTAAGAGCAGAAAATGTTCCGGTTATATTAAATATTATTGCAAAGAGTTCAGTAAAAAATTCTGATATATTGAATAGTCTTGGCCGGTTATTGCCAATTAAGATAGAAGCTGATCTTAACCTGAAACGTGAGGATATGAACTCTTTGGAAAGAATAATTTCAGTTGGGATGTCATTTACAAGAGCTTATATTGATATTAATATTTTGTTTGATACTACACAGCTTGATTCAATAGTACAGGAAGATGTCAAATCTGTTACTCCTGAATCTATTTTTAGAATGCTTGAATATTTCTTAAACGGCATGGACGGAAAAAAGGGGAAACAGCTATTTCAAAACGCAGGTTAGATAATTTTGATAACGATTTTCTACCCGGTATTTTGATTTCAATTTATAAATCATAAATTTTATAAGATAAATTAAGTTGTTAGAATAAAGTATTGCTATGAAAAAAATTATAGTTAAAGGAGAGAATGTATTAAATGTACCGAACGCACTTAGCTTGTACAGACTTTTGGTCTTCCCGGTAATTTTATACATGGCTCTTACCAATCGCGAAAGTGTATATGTAGTTTTACTCTGTATTAGTTTAATAAGTGATGCCTTGGATGGAAGTATCGCTCGTAGGTTTAATTTGCAAACCAAATTCGGAGCAGCACTTGACAACCTGGCCGACATGTGTACTTACGCTGTTGCAATACTGGGGTTATTTGTATTTAAATGGAGCGATATTGAGCCTCATGCCTGGATATTATATTTATTTTTTGCAGTTTTTATTTTTAGTTACATTGTTGCATTTACGCGGTTTGGTAAAATTCCCGGATTGCATTTGTATTCGGCAGTTTCAGCAGGATATGTACAAAGTATTTTCTTTTTTGTTTTGTTTGTATTTGGGTTTTATTCCTGGTTTTATTACCTGGCTTTAGCGTGGGGGGTAATTGCCTATATCGAAAAAACGTTTGTATTGTTTCGCCTCGACGATATTAAGCGGGGAGTAAAAGGATTGTATTGGCTGGTAAAAGAGCAGCGGGCAAATTAGAATAATAAAGAACAAAACAAACAAGCCACATTCTTTTGAATGTGGCTTGTTTGTTTTTATGTGTTTATGCTCCTAGCCTGATGGTTAGCTGCAAAAAAAAGGTTGCCAATTGGCAACCTTAATATTTTTTATCCCAGATATGATTTTAATAATTTGCTTCGCGATGTATGTCTTAATCGTCTGATAGCCTTTTCTTTTATCTGTCTTACCCTTTCACGGGTTAATCCGAATCGTTCACCGATTTCCTCCAATGTCATTTCCTGGCACCCTATGCCAAAAAACAGTCTAATAATGTCGCTTTCTCGCTCTGTCAATGTTGCTAACGCACGATGTATCTCTCTGGCAAGTGATTCCATGATCAGGCTGCGGTCGGCATTTGGTGAATCGTTATTTACCAAAACGTCCAAAAGACTGTTATCTTCTCCGTCCACAAAAGGGGCGTCAACAGAAACATGTCTTCCTGATACTCTAAGAGTATCGGCAACCTTATCAGCAGGTAATTCCAGTGAATCGGCTAATTCTTCAGGTGAGGGCTTGCGTTCGTGTTCTTGCTCAAATTTTGAAAATGCTTTGTTGATTTTGTTCAACGAACCTACCTGGTTCAATGGCAAACGAACGATACGCGATTGCTCTGCAAGCGCTTGAAGAATTGATTGGCGAATCCACCAAACTGCATAAGAAATGAATTTAAAACCACGGGTTTCATCGAACTTCTCAGCTGCTTTAATCAATCCAAGATTTCCTTCGTTTATTAAATCCGGTAAGCTCAGTCCCTGGTTTTGGTACTGTTTTGCAACCGAAACAACAAAACGCAGGTTTGCTCTTGTTAATTTCTCTAAAGCAGCTTGATCGCCCTTTTTAATCCGCTGTGCTAATTCAACTTCTTCTTCTACAGTAATTAGCTCTTCTTTACCAATTTCCTGTAAATACTTGTCTAAAGAGGCACTTTCACGGTTAGTGATTGATTTGGTGATCTTTAGCTGTCTCATATACTTTTCTTAAAAATCGTGCAAATATAGAACATTAATAATTAATGATCAAGGAGAAAAACAATGTATAAATGTTATTAATACAAAGTTAAAGTTTTTTATTTAAGAACTACCTACCAACACCAAAAACAAAATAGGCAGGTTTCCCATTCGGATAAAGTCCTTCAACTAATATACCTCCTCTCGCATTTCCAACTTCTCTCTTAAAGTCGCTGACTTCGTAAATGGGCTTTTTATTTACGCTTGTAATTATAAAACCTTTTTCCAACCCTGCGTCTTTTAGTTTTCCTTTCTTCAGATTTGTGATTATAATACCATTACTAATCTCCAAATCACGTTTAACACTTTCGCTTATTGTTTCAAATTCGGCACCTAAAACGGTAATATTGTCACGAATAATCTCGGTGTCGCCGTGTTTGTTACGTAAAGTAACGGTAAATTGTTTCTTTTCATTGTCTCTAAGTACCACAACTTTTACATCATCGCCCGGACGATACTGACTAATTTTTTCCTGTAATTCGGCCGATGTTTTTGTTTTTTCACCTTCAATACTAATAATAACATCGCCTTCTTTTATACCAGCTTCTTTTGCCGCACTGTTGTCAGTAACCCTACCTACATATACTCCTTCAACCTTGTCAAGTTTCAATTCTTCAGCTATTTCTGCATTTACATCGCCAATATTAACACCAAGCAAGGCACGTTGTACTTCACCAAATT
The DNA here is from genome assembly GCA_947492175.1 of uncultured Draconibacterium sp. GTDB lineage: Bacteria > Bacteroidota > Bacteroidia > Bacteroidales > Prolixibacteraceae > Draconibacterium. The sequence goes on from CANLMQ010000008.1 coordinate 151,136, forward strand.
CTTTTAAATCTTCCACTACTTTTTTTACAATGGTAACAGGTACTGCAAATGAATAACCGGTGTACGATCCGGTTCGGGATGCAATGGCCGTGTTTATTCCTACCAGGTTACCCTGTTGGTTTACCAATGCGCCGCCACTGTTGCCCGGATTTACTGCAGCATCTGTCTGAATAAAAGATTCGATGGAAGCAGCATCCTGATTAATTCCAAGATTGCGAGCTCGTGCACTTACAATACCGGCAGTAACTGTAGATGTAAGATTAAATGGATTTCCAACTGCTAAAACCCACTCTCCCAATTTTAGGTTTTCTGAATTACCATAAGTAAGATAAGGTAAATCATCAGCCTCAATCTTAAGAAGAGCAATATCGGTTGATGGATCGGTACCTACCAGTCGTGCATCAAACTCACGTTTATCATTTAAAATTACTTTAATTTTTTGCGCATTTTCAATCACGTGGTTATTGGTTACTATAAATCCGTCGTCAGATAAGATTACTCCGGATCCAAATCCTTGAGATATTTGTGGTTCTCTTTGTTGGAATCCAAAAAATTCATCCAGAAACGGGTTTCCGCTTGACCACTGACCGGTACGAACCGATTGAGTTGCGATATGCACAACGGTATGAATTGATTTTTCTGCCGCAAAGGTTAAGTCGGGTAACTTTTGTTCGCTGTCGGCCGGGTAGTTAATGTATCTGGCTGCTTGTTCGTCTTTTACTGTAATAACATCGGGCTTATCGAAAAAAGTGCTGTAAGTCCAAACTGCAATAAATGCTCCTGCAATAACTAGTAAAAATGTCAGAGATATTCTTCCTACTTTTTTCATGATAATTAAATTTAAATATTGTGTCTTAATTTTTTTTCAAAAACGTACTCTTAAAACACAAATTTATTGCCAGTGTTGTTATATGATTGCCCAAATCACTGCTATTTTGCAATATTTAACAAGGCAAACAGAATTTTGTTAAAAAGATTAAACAATTTTTTGGAATTGTGAAATATTGTCAGCATGTGTTTTGACTATTTTTCAGGAACCTTAAACCATTTTGTATCGAGTTCAATTTCACTATAGTTTGTTATGTGATCTAATGCTTCGCCTGATTCTTTTGCTTCAAAATAAACTTTTCGATAAACTTCTTTTGCAAATTGTTCTATATATGAAACCTCAAATTGTTTAAAAAGGTTATCAAAAAAATTATTTGTATTTATAAAAACAATAGGTTTTGTATGGTACGAAAGCTGACGTAATGTCATGACTTCCAGAATTTCTTCAAGTGTGCCAAAACCACCCGGGAGCGCAATAAATGCATCCGACATGTCTCTCATTCGGGCTTTGCGTTCCATCATGTCTGGTGTAACAATTACTTCGTGCGAATTATCAGAGGCCAGTGAACGATCTATCATTCTCTCTGGAATTATACCGATTGTTTTTGCTCCTGCTGTACTTGCAGAAATAGTTACAGCTTCCATTAATCCAACATTGGCTCCACCATTAATTAATGTGTGTCCTCCTTGTCCGATCAGCTTCCCAAGTTTTTGAGCTTCCTGAAAATAGATATCATTAATGGCATTACTTGAGGAGCAGAAAACGCAGATGTTCATTTTTTTTGAGAAAAGTAGTTAATAATTAGTAGCGAAAAAATCCGGGAGTTACCCCGGATTTAGTTGTATGGTATTGAAATTAATTTTTCAATTCAGAGAGAAGGTGAACTGTATTAAAATATTATTCACCGTCTGGGTACTTCAGTTACGCGTCAATATTTGCGTAGGTAGCGTGGTCTTCGATAAATTTTCTGCGAGGCGGCACGTCATCACCCATAAGCATTGAGAAAATGTGATCGGCTTCAGCTGCATTTTCGATGGTTACCTGCTGTAAAGTACGCTGGTTTGGATTCATTGTTGTTTCCCAAAGCTGTTCGGCATTCATTTCTCCCAAACCTTTATAGCGCTGTGTATGTACACTGCTTTCATTACCATCGCCCCATTCATTAATATACTGAAGGCGTTGTTGTTCTGTCCATGCATACGATTCTTTTTTACCTTTTTTTACCAGGTAGAGAGGTGGTGTTGCAATGTATAAATAGCCTTTCTGAATCAGGTCGTTCATGTAACGGAAAAAGAAAGTCATAATAAGCGTTGCAATGTGGCTTCCATCCACATCGGCATCGGTCATAATCACAACTTTGTGGTACCTGAGTTTTTCCATGTTCAATGCTTTCGAATCTTCTTCGGTTCCGATGGTTACTCCGAGAGCAGTGAAAATATTTTTAATTTCTTCGCTTTCAAATATTTTGTGTTGCATGGCTTTTTCCACATTCAGGATTTTACCACGCAAAGGAAGGATGGCTTGTGTTCTGCGATCGCGGCCTTGTTTTGCCGTACCACCTGCCGAATCTCCCTCCACGAGGAATATTTCGCATTGAGCAGGATCTTTTTCCGAACAATCGGTTAGTTTCCCCGGAAGTCCACCGCCACTTAGTGCACTTTTACGTTGCACCATTTCGCGGGCTTTTCGTGCTGCATGACGGGCCTGTGCCGCAAGAATTACTTTTTGAACGATTGTTTTTGCATCTTTTGGATTTTCTTCCAGGTAGTTTTTAAGCATATCGCTAACTGCCTGGTCAACCGAAAGACTTACTTCGGAGTTACCAAGTTTTGTTTTTGTTTGCCCTTCGAATTGGGGCTCAGCAACTTTTACTGAAACAACTGCTGTTAATCCTTCGCGGAAATCGTCACCACTGATGTCAAATTTTAGTTTTGAGAGCATCCCCGAGTGGTCGGCATAGTTTTTTAACGTACGGGTTAAACCTCTCCTAAAACCCGTTAAATGCGTTCCTCCTTCAATGGTGTTAATGTTGTTTACATATGAATGGATATTTTCGGAGAACGAAGAGTTATATTGTAACGCGATTTCTACCGGAACACCATTTTTTTCAGAAGTGATGTGAATAGTGTCCTCGATTATTTTAACACGAGTTTCATCTAGGTATTCAACAAATTCCTTGAGCCCGTCTTCCGAGAAATAGCTTTCTGTTTTAACGTTTCCTTCTTCGTCCAGTTCTCTTTCATCGGTAATTGTAAGGGTAATTCCGGCATTCAAAAATGCCAGCTCGCGTAAACGTGCAGCCAGAATCTCGTATTTGTATTTTGTAGTCAGGAATACCGAAGCGTCGGGCTGGAAGGTTACAATTGTTCCTGTAATATCCGAGTCGCCCGTGATTTTTGCATCGTAAAGAGGTTTACCAATCTCATATTCCTGTTCCCAGATTTTTCCGTCGCGGTGAATTTCTGCTTTCAGGTGAGATGACAATGCATTAACACACGATACACCTACACCATGTAAACCACCCGAAACTTTGTACGAATCTTTATCGAATTTACCCCCGGCATGAAGAACAGTCATTACTACCTCCAGTGCCGATTTGTTTTCTTTTGAATGTCTTTCAGTTGGAATCCCACGACCGTTGTCTTTTACGGTAATGGAATTATTTTCATGAATAATAACATCGATATTGTTGCAATAACCGGCAAGTGCTTCGTCAATGGAGTTATCAACCACCTCGTAAACCAAATGGTGCAATCCTTTTTCGTTCACATCGCCAATGTACATGGCCGGACGTTTCCTTACCGCTTCCAATCCTTCGAGCACCTGAATACTATCCGCAGAATAGTTTCCGTTGCCATTGGTTTGGGTTCCATTTTTTTCAATTTCACTCATCTCTGTCTCTAAAATTTAATTCCTTTAAAATAAAATAGTTCCCCTTGCAAAAAAGCCCCAATGCTTTTTAAAGAGAACTAGTTGATTTTCAAGTTTTTATATTGCTTTAAAAATGATCTAAAAATCACGACACAAAGATAGAAAAATTGATGAGAAAACAATCTTGTTTTTACGTATTCGTGTTCATATTTTTCAACAAGATATTAACTTGAAAATGAGGGTAAAAAGAGATACCTGATGAAACAAAAAAAGGAAGCTTGAAAGCCTCCTTTTTTTTCGAATTGATTGATATTGTTGGTTGAAAGTTTTAAAATGCGTAACTAACACCAGCTAAAAAGTTAAAACTTTGTACGGGGTACCCCAGCCAGCGCTGGTACTTTTGGAACCCAAAATTATTTAATTGTGCAAATACCGAAAATTTGCTGGTGACTTGGTAGTTGCCTTTTGCATTTAAGTCGAATGTTGCATCAAGATTATTGGATTTATAAAGTGGAATCATCCTGGAAACGCCGGGATCTTCCACAATCAAGGCTTTTCTCTGTCCGATCATGAAAATGTCGGTAGAAAGACTTAATCGCTCGTTTACTTTATAATTGATTGAAAAATTGGCATCCCAGGTTGGCATGTTCCAGGCTTCAGTTTGCTCGTCTAATTTGTAGTTGTAATAATTTACTGAAGCTAATAAATCTAATTTATCTGATGAAGCGTGAAATACTTCTGCATTTAACTTTAAACGATTCATATTATCGTATAGAGTTGCAAAAGTATTGTCAACTACCAATGGTGCGGGATTGTATGCCGGATCAAGATAATAGCTTTCGTTTAGGTAGTAAAAAGGTTGATCGTCGATGATTGAATATTCGGCCGAAATTTTAAAATTGGTCTTTTTCGAGAATTTACCATCGAAGCCACCGTAAAAACGAATTTTTTCGAAAGAATTCTTCACATCGTGATCCGGATTTATAAAAGGATTTTCGTAGGCAACTTTTGAATAGTGATTGCTGATATAATTGCCATCTACTCCGGCATAAATCGTTAAGATTTCAGCAATCGGCGACCAGCTTGCTTTTACATTCGGTGTGATTTTAGCTTTGGTGCTCTCGTTGTTCCCATTTGTGAACCATGCATTTACCCCAACTTTTATGTTGGCGGTTTGGTTACCCAGATACCACGAGGGTTTTACATAAAACCAACTCAGGTTTTTGGTGTCGACTATTGAATCGCCGCGCGGAATAATTTCGCTGGCATTATTGTATTGAATACCGGCTTCCAGTAATCCAACTCCAATTTGAAATGGTTGCTGCACATCGAACGAGAATTTAGCAAAATGCTCGCGCTGGTTGGTTTTTGTGCCAAAATAGTGGTAGTCGAAATTAAAGCCGAAAGTAGCATCGTCCATTTCTGCTGTAGGATTTTTTAAACTGATATTGAAACCTCCTTTATTGAACGCTTGTTTTGTTCCAAAATAGTTAATGTTTTGGTTGTCTTCCAAAAGAAATTCGGGTACCGGATCGAGTGGGTATCCATAGTAATTAAATCCATCGTTTTTATAATCGAGATTCACAGACAAAACCGAATTCCGGAACATATATTTTACAAACAGGTCTACCTCGTTTTTCATAAAAGGGGCATCTACTTTATCACCGCCTTCCAGTTTTATATTCCCAAACGATGAAAGGTGTTTGGCGTGAATGCCGAATGTGGAATTTTTAGAATTTACATTGTTGAAGAACACTTCGCCATAAGGTTTGTAATAGTTGCCTAAACCTGCACGAACCAATCCGTAGCCTTTGCTTCCGGCACCTTTTTTAGTTTCAATAGTGGCGGCTTTTAATGGATTAACCGAAAAAGTACTAAAAACGGGAGTGCTGTTTATTTGATAATTAAAAGTTGGTTTCTGATGCTCGGTTTCATCTATTGTGGGCATGCTGTTTAATTTGTTGGCATCTGAAATGGTTGGTTTGTATGCTTTGGTAACTTCCACTTCCTGTGTAAGTGTGTCGCGCTGTGCCTGAGCCACCGTTGCTGTGGCAATAAAAATAACCAGGAAAATATATTTGAATTGTTTAAACATGATTTCGATTTTTAGTTTTGTTTAATTTCCATTTGAAACGAGCTGTCTACTGCATTTTGCTGTTGCTGTGCTTCTGCAGCTAAAATCCTGGCAAGTTTTTCTTTTGCTTCTGCTTTAACGCCGTCCGTTTCGTTGTTGTAGTTTTCTGCCAGACTTTTTAATGTATGTTTTGCCTGAAACTGATCTCCCTGATCTTCATAGATATTGGCAAGCAGTAAAAATGCTTTGCCCAGCCAATAGGTGTATGGAGTTCCTTTTTCTATAAAATCAACAATTTCTTCTTCTGCTTTTGGCTTTTTATTATCACGGTAATAGATTTCGGCAAGCAGGTATTTGGCTTCGGCACCCTGTTCCAGTTTTGTGTCGGCGGCTACTTTACGTAACGGACTAATGGCCGAACTCAGATTGTTTAGCACGTAATTTGATTTTCCTTCAGCAAAATCGGCTTCATTCCTGAGGGCGTCGTTTGCTACATCCGATTTTTTAACTTTTCCAGCTGCGAGCATTGCCTGGTGGTAATTTTCCTGAATCATGTAACAACGCATTTGGCCGGTATATGCTTTTAGCAGGTTCCATTTGCTGTTCGCTACTTTTTCCAGTTCAATAAATAATTTTAGCGCTTCGTCATAGTTCTCAGCAGCAAAAGTCATCTCCGAAGATTTTGAAAGTGCCGGTTCGCTGAAAATATTGTTGGATTCATTAGCTACATGTGTGTAGTGATCGTTTGCCGATGTATACTGACCTTGTTTGTATAGCATTTCTGCCAGGTAAAAATGAGCATTTATAGCATATGATCCGTTTGGAAACTGTATTAAATATTGCTCCAACTGAGTTTCTGCACCTTCTTTGCCTGCCATATACATGCGTTCTGCCGCCATATATGTTAACTGGTCTTGTTCGGTTGCAGTTACGTTAGCTTCTCCTCCCAGGCTTCTGACATAGGCAAAATAGGCATCTACATTGTTTAGTTCAATATAACAGTTTTTAATACCGGAAAGTGCAGATGTAGCTTCGGGTGTTCCTTTAAAATTCTCGGCTACTTCTTTGTATTGATTAAGTGCTTTGTTAAAATCGCCATTGTTGTAGTTTACCAAACCAAGCTGAAGCATCGCATTTCTGTAATATTTACTGTTGGGGTAGTTGCTTACCAGTTCCTGGTATTGCTGAACAGCTTCGTAATTTTTGCCAATTCTTTCGTTTGCGCGTCCCAGTTCGTAAAGAGCGTCGTCGTGATATTCCGATTCAGGGAAATCAACAAGTAACAAACTCAGGTTTTTTATTTTTTCGTTTTGCCGGCGTTGCAAGCCCTGGCAAAATGCAATCTGAAGCAACGAATAATCGGGTTCGTGCATTTTCATCTGGTATGCCTGACGATAGTTTTCGATTGCCTGGTTGTAATTTGTTTTCAGGAAATAATAGTCTCCAACCCGGTTGTAGGCATCTGCCAGTTTGGGAGTGCGTTTGCCTTGCATGTTATTCACATACTTTTTAAAATGTTTGTAGGCAGCTTCTTTATTGTCCATTTTTAGATAAGCGTACCCCAGGTTGTAATCGGCGCTTGCATTTTCGGCTTTTGCCGATCCCGATGTTTGCATAAACTGGTTGTACGATGCAATGGAGTTGTTAAAGTCGCCAACCCGATACAGTGCTTCCGATTTCCAGTAAAGTGCTTTTCCTCTGATTTCGCGGTTGTAACTTCCGTTTTGAAGCGACAAATCAAAATATTCGATGGCCTGGTTGTAAGCCATGTTGTTAAATAATTCCAGTCCGCGATAATAAGTAACCCGCTGGTAAGCTTTTAAAATATCAGGTGTTTTATTCTGAATTTTATCGATGGATGCAATGGCGTCGTTATAATTTTTTGTAACCATATACACTTCTACCAAAATTTTGTAAGCTTCCTTGTTTTTTGCTGAATTTGGATATTCGGAAATATAACGATCAAAAGCTTTTATGGTTTCGTTAAACGGAGAGTACGAAAGTTCGTAGGTAAGCTTTGCATAGCTGAACAGAGCGTCTTCTTTTATGTTGGGATTAAAATCGAATTTCGACGCCGCATTGTAGGCCGTTTTTGCATTTTCTTTGTCGTTAAGTTTTATAAAACAGTCGGCCAAATGGTAATATGCATTTTGGCTCATTTCGTCTTCGCCTACTGTGGCTTTCTCCAAAAGAGGGGCAGCATCGGCATATTTACCACTGTGGTAATAGCAAAAACCAAGTATGTAGTTTTCCTCCCGTGTTTTTGAACCTTCAGATTCAAAATAGGTTTCAAGGTAGGGAATTGCGTTTTCGTACTGATGCAGGTGAAAATATGAGTCGCCTACAATTTTTGATAGTTCGGCACGCTGTTCTTCCGGCACGTCATCAATTATTGATGTGGTATAATTTACTACCTCGCTGTAATTTTGCTGTTTGTAATAGATGTGGCTTACATACATTGGAATAACCTGTGAATAGGCCGGATCGTTGTTAAGCCTTTTAAAATCTTCCAGTGCAGCCTGGTAGTCTTCGTTTAAATATTTTATGTGAGCGCTATAATAAGTGGCTGGTTTGCTGTAAAGGTTGTTGCTGTTTTTTATGGCTTCAAATTCCAAAAGTGCTTTGCCGGTTTGGTCTTGCATCAAGTTGGCATAACCATTTTGGTATTGCAATTCAATTTTGTCATTTTCCGAAAGGTCTTTTCTGTCAACATTCTTATAGCTTCTGATAACCTGTGCATATTGTTTCTTTTTAAACTGATTTCTGCCAAGGTTAAACCACGCCGAATTAATGTAAGGGCTTTCGGGATGTGTTTCGATAAAAGTGTGCATTAATTTACTTCCAGATCCATATCCGGCATGCAGTGCCGAAACCGATTTGTAATATTCGGCTTCGGAATACAGTTCCGAATTCTGATCAAGATTTTTTTGAATTTTTTCGAATTGCCTGAATGTTGAAACGTATTTTCCCTTGCTGTACAGTTCTTTGGCAATGTTAATTTCTTTCTGCACATTATCGAAATATGCCGTTTGTTGGGCAATTATTTCGTTGTGCAAAAGGATAAGGAATAATAGGGATATAAAAATTCGAATTGTCTTCATGCTTTTACTTTCTCATTATTAGTGAATTAGTGTTCTGTGTGAAACTTTCGATTTGTTTTCAAACTGAACTTAAATACAAAATTCTAAAATAGGTATAATCGTTTTGCCGAACTCTTTCAAAATGTTGTAATTCTTAACAAGAAACTGTTTATTTCTTTCGTTTATTATATATGTGAATAAATATTTTCAAACTACTTTAGTCTGGAAATCCATATTATGGACAAGAAAAAAGTAATACAGTTGGCAAATGCTGATATTTTTCAGCGCGAAAACCGGATACTTTCAGGAGTGAATCTGGAGGTAAACGAAGGTGATTTTATTTATATAATTGGGAAAGTAGGAACAGGAAAAACCAGTTTGATAAAAACCTTAAATGCCGAATTGCCTTTGATTTCGGGAACAGGAATTGTGTTGGATTATCAGCTGTCGAAAATTAAAAGCCGCGAAATTGCTGAGCTGCGTCGTAAACTGGGTGTGGTTTTTCAGGACTTTCGTTTGTTGACCGACCGGAATGTGTTCGAAAATCTGGCTTTTGTTTTAACGGCTACTGGATGGAAAATTAAAAGAGCGATAAAAGAGCGGGTAAACGAAGTATTGGAAATTGTGGGCATGACGGATAAAATGAATAAAATGCCGCATGAATTAAGTGGGGGAGAACAGCAACGCATTGTAATTGCACGAGCCATTTTAAATCATCCAAAAATAATTATTGCCGACGAACCCACTGGGAATCTGGATCCGGAAACATCGGAAGATATCTTTGACCTTTTTATACGTTTAAATCAGGAGGGAATAACCATTTTAATGGCGACGCACGATTATGCAGTGATTTCTAAAAAGCCGGCCCGTACACTGGTTTGCGCCGATGGCAAATTAACCGATTCTGATTCGAATTCAGATGAGCTGGAATTTGAAAATTTACTGGAGTCTAATATTTAATAATATAATTTCTCGTAGTCACAGAGATAATCAACTTTGAGAATTTTCTTTATCCAGAAATTTAGCAAAAATCTCTGAAAGTACTTTTTCTTCTTTTTCCCAGATAAGTTCATGGGCTGCTACTTTTAAATTTTCTGCCCACATTTTTCTTTTGAAAGTATCTGTTAGCGCGTTGTTTATTTTTGCCGAAAGGTTTTTGTGATTTAACGTATTTGTTATTTCTCCAATTTGATATTTACTGACAATTGCAGCCATTTCGGGCAAGTTGGTAACCAGTACCGGAACCTGTGCCTGTATGTAGTCGAATAATTTATTTGGCAGAGCGAAACGGTAATTTAATCCAAGATCTTCTTCTATCGAAAGTCCCAGATCGGCCTGGGGAGTTAATTCTGCAAGTTTTTCCAACGAAAGTCGCCCGGTAAATTCTACTTTGTCACTTAGTTTCTCGTTTTCAACCAGTTTTTCCAATTGTGTTTTTATATCTCCGTCACCGGCAATTATAAGTCTTGCTCCATTAATAAACTTCATGGCTAAAATGGCACTTTCCAGCCCGCGTCCAATGTTTACGGCTCCCTGGTAGAGAATTGTTTTTTCGTCGGTTCCCGGTTTTGTTGATCTATATTTCTTCGACACCGGAATATTACGTACCACTTTAAAATCTACACCATATTTTTTAGAATAGATTGCAGCTATCGAATCGCAAACTGTATAGGCATGTTTTACTTTGGGTAACATGTGGCGTTCCAGCCATTCCCAGATCTTCTTAACTTGTGGTCGATCAATTAATTCCGGAACTTCTGTGAAATATTCGTGACTGTCGTAAACCAGGTTTTTATTTCTGATTTTGGCAGCTAGAAAATTGGCTGTTAACGAATCTAAATCGTTGGAAAGAAACACATCGGCTTTTGAGAAAAGCAAAAATAAAAAGAGCCTGAAATTATATTCGGCATAAAAATAAATCCCCTTTTTAAATAACAGGTTAAAGCGAAATGTTTTATATCGCCGGTTTACAGACTGGCTTTCCGGAAGTTTTCTGCCAATCAGTAAAACACAAAAACCCATGTTCTGCAACGATGTGCAGACTTTGTGTACCCGGTTGTCGGAAACAAGGTCGTTGGTAACTGAAACTATGATTCTTTTTTTATTTTCTTTCAAAGTGGTTTCCAGATTTAAGCCGTAAATATAGAACTTTTAAACAGGGATAATATTTTATTGAGCTTGAAAATATTAATCAAGATTGTAGGTGGTGGTGCGCAAAATGGCAAAAAACAGGCATTATACGATACGTTTTTCTTGTCCGCCGATCAGCGGACGAGATATTTGTAGCTACGGACGTGTTTTTTGTGGCTGCGGACGCTTAATAAGCACCTGCGGAGACCTTACAGGAGGCTGCGGACGCGTTTTTTCGGCTGCGGAAAGCAAATAAACATCTGCGGAAGCCCTTTTTTTACCTGCGGATTGCTTACCGCTAACAGCGGATACTGTTTTTACCCCTTCGCTAAAATTATTTACAGCCAATTCAATATCAAAGTTGTTATTTTTGGCATCTTTGCGCAAAATTAGTTTTATGATCCGCTTTTTCGAAAATTACTCACTTAAAGAACACAATACATTTGGAATTGATTCCAGGGCTAAATACTTTTTTGAATTTACTGAACCGGAAGATCTGGAGGAGTTTTTAAATTCAAATAAAAGCTGGAAAGAGGAAAAATTAATTGTATTGGGCGAGGGGAGTAATATCCTGTTTCTCGACAATTTCGACGGGCTTGTAATTCATCCGAAAGTGCCTGGAATTACATCAGTTTACGAAGACCGCCACCATGAATGGCTAGAAGTTGGTGCAGGTGAAGTGTGGGATGAATTTGTTCAGCACGCAGTAGCATACGAACTGGGAGGTGTCGAAAATCTTTCGCTTATTCCGGGAACGGTTGGTGCAGCACCTGTTCAAAATATTGGTGCTTACGGACAAGAAGTTTGCAGCCGGATAGAAAAGGTTAAAGGTTTTGATCTGGAAAAAGGAACAATGGTTGAGTACGCCGGGAATGCTTGCCAATTTGAATACCGAAACAGTATTTTTAAAAATTATCTGAAAAATAAATACATTATAACTTCTGTAATTTTCAAGCTGGATAAGTTTCCTGAATATAACCTCAATTATGGGCAGTTGGAAGAAAAAGTGAAGGAAAAAGGTGAAGTGAACCTGCAAACAATCCGCCAATCGGTAATTGAAATACGATCGTCGAAATTACCCGATGTGAAGGATCTTGGAAATGCCGGAAGCTTTTTTAAAAATCCTGTTGTTGCTGCAGAGGTGGCCGAAAAACTTCAGAATGAATTTGCCGGAATTCCTGTTTATCCGGGTGGGGAAGGAAAAATGAAACTGGCTGCAGGGTGGTTAATCGAACAAGCGGGCTGGAAAGGGAAACGTGAAGGTGATGCAGGCGTTCATGAAGACCAGGCATTGGTTTTGGTTAACCATGGAAATGCCAGCGGACGGGACATTTATAACTTTTCGGAGCAAATAAAACAGTCGGTATTCGAAAAGTTTGGTGTGGAACTAAGTCGCGAAGTAAACTGTATTTAGTCAGTTATCACAGCCTAAATTTTAATTGATATTCAGGATTAAGTGTAATTGACTGATCAATTGAAATTTATTTGAAATCTTAAACCTATGTATTTTTAATACACAGTGGTTTATTTAAATATCCTTCTGTCGTTCAGGGCTTTTCTGTATTTATCTGCATTTTTATTATGCTGACGTAAAGTTCTGGCAAAATTGTGATATCCCGAAAAATCTTCTTTTGCACACATGTACAGAAATTTATGATCTTCATAATTTAAAACCGCATTGATCGACGAAATATCAGGGAAACAAATTGGCCCCGGAGGTAATCCAACATATTTATAAGTATTGTAGGGCGACTCAATTTCCAAATGTTTGTTAAGTACCCGTTTAATCGAAAAATCGCCGACAGCATATTTTACAGTTGGATCGGCCTGTAGTAATATTCCTCGTTTTAAGCGATTAACATATAAGCCGGCAACGCGGGGAAGTTCTTCTTTTTTTATGGTTTCCGATTGAACAATCGATGCTAAAATAGATACTTCAGCTGGCGAAATATTCAGTGCTTCCGCTTTTGTTCTGCGTTCTTCATTCCAGAATTTTTGGTACTCGGTGTGCATTCGTTCTGCAAAATCCTGAGCTGATGTTGTCCAATACATTTCGTATGTATTAGGAATAAACATTGTACGGAAAGTTTCGGTGGTAAATCCCCAGTTTTTTATTTGTTCTTCGTTTGAAAACAGGTTTAAAATCGATACTGAATCTGCCTCAATATATTTGCTTACTTTTCCGGCAAGTTCTTCTTTAAAACGAACGTTGTTAAAAGTAATATTAACTGGTCCCTGGGCACCGCTTCTGAGCATGTTAACCAGTTCGTTGGTTGTCATTCCTTTGGTTAATTCGTAACGGCCTGGCTTAATATTGTCAATGTAGTTTTTCTTTTTCGAAACCCACTTAAATGCTTTTATACTGGTTAAAACCGAGTCTGCTTCAAACCGGCTGCTAACGGTTTTGTATGTGTCTTCCTCTGTAATCAGCATAATATAGTTGCTTAATACATTCTCTTGAAAAACAAATTGGTAAAGTTGGTATGCACGCACTCCAACAACAATAAATGCAGCGGCAAAAAATATAATTATAAATTTCCCAAACCGGGGAAAAGTCATTGCTCTGCTTTTTGGTTCTATTGACATAATTGAATTTTCATTTTTTCGGCTTCAAAGATAAAATAAATTCTTCCATATAATGAATTGAATAAAGGACAGAGAAAAGACAGGACGTAGTTCATCAGGTTTATTATAATTCATAAATCAATCTCCATCAATCTTCATTAATCTTCTTTCCCAATCTTTTTTGTCCTAACATTGGCTTAACTCACATTCTAAATAAGGGGCTTTCAAATAATTCTGATATTCAGTTCAAGCTAATTTCACTAGCTTTGTATGCGTATTTAGAAAAAAATAAAATTATGCTACAAGTCAATCTAGCCGAAGACATTTATTATTTGGGGTTTAACGACCGTCGTACACATTTGTTCGAGAATATTTGGCCAATTCCGCATGGAGTATCATATAACAGTTATTTGCTTGTTGATGAGAAAATAGCACTGGTAGATACCGTTGAGCGTGCCTTTATTGATGATTATTTGGATGCTATTGAAGAAATTATTGGCGACCGAAAAGTGGATTACCTGATTATTAATCATATGGAACCCGATCATTCGGGAGCACTAAAGGCCATTGTTCACCGTTATCCGGAAATTACACTTGTAGGAAATAAAAAAACCTTTGGTTTTGTGGAAAGCTATTACATGAAACCTGAGAATATTCTGATGGTGCATGATGACCATGTGCTCGATCTTGGAAAACATAAACTGCAGTTTCAGATGATTCCAATGGTACATTGGCCCGAAACTATGATAACATTCGAAGAAACCAACGGAATTTTATTTTCGGGCGATGCATTTGGTAGTTACGGAACACTCGACGGAGGTATTTTTGACGATGAAATTAACCTCGATTTTTACGAAATTGAGGTAATGCGTTACTTTACTAATATAGTAGGTAAATATTGTCCGCATACACAGCGGGCCATTAAAAAACTTGCCGGTCTTGATATTAAGATGATTGCCGCTACTCATGGTCCGATTTGGCGCAGTGATTTGGAGTGGATTCTGAAACGTTACAATAAATGGAGTTCTTACGATCTTGATCGCGGAGTTGTAATTGTTTACGGTTCGATGTATGGTAATACCAAAAAAATGGCAGAAACCATTGCCCGCCAGATTGCAGTTCGTGGTATTAAAAATATTCGTGTTTACGATGCTTCCAAAACACACTCGTCGTATATTATCAACGATATTTTTAAATACAAAGGATTTATTGTTGGGAGTGCGGCATACAATAATGCTATGTTTCCGAATGTAGAAACGCTACTTACTACAGTTGAACACATGGCGCCTAAAAACCATTACCTTGGTATTTTTGGTAATTACTCGTGGAATGGCGGCGGTGTGAAAAACCTGAAAACTTTTGCAGAAAAGATTAAGTGGGAGCAGGTCTACGAGCCTATTGAAGAAAAAGGAAATATGAAAGTTTCAACCCGCGAAGAATTGATTAACCTGGCAAATGCCATGGCCGATAAACTTTTGGAAATGCCAAAAGTTGAAAAATTGTAAAAGTATTTTGGGTGTTTTAGCCAACTTCCCAATTTGTATAATATTTAAGAGCTGTTTCGAATGGAACAGCTCTTCGTTTTTATAAGAACTGGTAATACGAAATGTTACGAATCGTAACTGATGGATTTATGGAGCAAATGTATTAATGAAACAATCGATTTTTCTAAAGTGTAATATCGGTTTTTGTAGCTAGTGATACTTATGGATTTTGTTTTGCCGAAAGGATATTTTAGTATTTATTTTGTTTAACATTAAAAGTATTTAGTAGCTTTATCGTTATAATAAATAGAGAAAAAATGAACCTAAATCGTAGAAACTTTTTTATGAAATCAGCAGCCGGTGTTGCTGCTTTGGCCACTGTACCAGGTATTGTATCGGCCAGTTTGTCAACTTCAGAAAAACGAGGTAATGTAGCTTTTAACAAAGAGGATATAATTTTGTTTCAGGGAGATTCCATAACAGATGCCGGTCGCGACAGAAACAATCAATTGCCCAATAACGGAGGCGCTTTTGGTAGAGGATATGCATTTTTAACCGCAGCGAACCTGTTAAATACCATGCCCGAAGAAAATTTGAAAATACACAACCGTGGAATCAGTGGTAATAAAGTGTTTCAGCTGGCCGATCGTTGGGAAGAAGACTGTTTGGATTTAAAACCAAATGTGCTTAGTATATTAATAGGTGTAAATGATTATTGGCACAAACGAAACGGCCACTACGATGGCACAATTGAAGTTTATGAAAATGATTATCGGGCACTGTTACAACGTACGTTAAAGGCCTTACCTGATATTAAATTGGTGCTTTGCGAGCCCTTTTATGTGTTGGAAACTTCGGCTGTTGATGAGACCTGGGTTGAACCAATGAAAAAATACCAGGCTGCAGCAAAACGTATTTCAGATGAATTTAATACAATTTGGGTACCATTTCAGAAAGTATTCGACGAAGCCATAAAACATGTTCCCGGAACCTATTGGACAGGAGATGGTGTTCATCCTTCAATGGCAGGTGCCCAACTTATGGCCGAAGCCTGGCTAAAAGCTGTAGGGCAATAATTACGAGAATTATTTTGAAAATTAAGGCATGTAGGTGATGGAGTGTTAGTCATCTGCATGCAAATTTACGTGAGCAGAGGATTTAGAATTGTTTTTTTGTACAATAACGCAAGTATAACTCCACGTGCGAACATAAACAGGATCATACCCATCCAAAGTGCATGGTTTTGCCATATTGGATTAAGGAGAAAATAAACCGGTGCAAAAATGAGCAAAGTAGATACTAATAAACTATTACGCATAGGGCGTGATGTTGTTGCCCCGATATAAATTCCATCCCAAATAAACGAGCCAACACTCGCAATCGGAATTAATACTACCCAAAACAAGAAGGATTGGGCAGTTCTGAGAACTTCGGTTTGCGAAGTAAGTAGTTTCAGAATAAAATTAACACCAGAAAGATAGAGTAGTGTAAAGCCAAGGGCTAGTCCCAAACCCCAGTAAAGCAACAGGAATACTACTTTCTTTAGTTTGGCAATTTTTCGTGCACCAATATATTTCCCAACCAAAGCTTCGCCGGCAAAAGCAAATCCATCGATAAAAAAGGAAAAGAACATCAGGAATTGAAGTAGAAGCGAGTTAACTGCCAGAATAGTGTCGTTTTGGCTTGCTGATTTGGATGTAAAAAAAGTAAATACTGCAATAATGCATAAGGTACGGATAAAAATGTCGGAGTTTACTTTGAAAAAATTACGAATAAATTTAATATCAATAATTCCTGCATAGGTAACAAGAGGTATCAAATGCCGGTATTTTTTTAGAAATAAAACAATGGCCGTAATTAATCCAAAGTACTGAGAAATTGCAGTTCCCAAAGCTACTCCGTCCGATTTCATTTTCAGAATAAAAACAAAAAACACACTAAGTACAATGTTTACCACATTTACCAATATGGCTATAATCATGGGGTAACGTGCATTTTGCATGCCCAGAAACCATCCACTAAAAACAAACAAACTAAGTGCTGCTGGTGCTGCCCACACTCTTATCATAAAATACTCATTGGCTAAAGTTTCCACTTCTGCACTTCCGCCAATTAATTTAAAACTTGTCCAGGCAATCGGTTTCTGAAAAAGAAGAATTATTAGGCTAAGAAAGGCTGTTACCAACAGTGCTCTGATCAGAATCGTTATCGTTTCTGTTTCATTTTCTTCGCCATATGCTTGTGCGGTAAAACCTGAAGTACCCATTCGCAGGAAACCAAACCCCCAGTATATAAAATTAAATATAACACCTCCAAGTGCAATGGCTCCAATATAAATTTCTGAATCGAGGTGGCCCATAAGTGCCAGATCAACAAGACCCAGCAAAGGAATTGTAATGTTACTAATAATATTAGGTATGGCTAATTTTAAAATGCTACGATTCATGCCTCAACAAATTGGGGGACAAAGATAATGGAATCTATAAATACCCTAGGTTGAATTGTATTTCATAAGTTTAAATAGTATGTATTCATAACTTATGTGACTCATATGAAATATAAAAAGTCCTATGATGAATTTGACAAGTTAAAATTAATACTTGTTTCATTAAAAAGAAATAATAGGGGAGTAAGCGCCTCAAAATTGCACCAGATCTGGTTTGTAATAAATTATAAGTACATCCTTTTTTGAAAATTAATAATAATAACTATGCTCTATGAACAATAAAGGATATTGATGTGTTTTATTATGCAAAAGATTTGGATTAATTCTAAATAGCGCATATTTTTGCTAACAGAATAAAATATATTTAAATCTTTTAAAATAATAAAAATGGCATTTGAATTAGCAAAATTAGGATACGATTACACGGCACTTGAGCCACACATTGATGCACGAACAATGGAGATTCATCATTCAAAGCACCATGCAGGTTATACAAATAATCTAAATGCTGCAATTGATGGAACAGAACTCGAAGGAAAATCGATTGAGAATATTTTATCTGCTGTATCATCTCATTCAACAGCAGTTAGAAATAATGGAGGTGGTTTTTATAATCACAATTTGTATTGGGATGTAATTGCGCCCGGTGGTGCACCCGCTCCTGAAGGAGTATTATTAGACGCAATAAAAGATTCATTTGAAACTATAGAAAATTTCCAGCAGGTCTTCGCTAAGGCTGCGGTAACGCGCTTTGGTTCAGGTTGGGCATGGTTGGTTCTTCAAAACAATAAACTGGTGGTTTCGTCTACGCCCAACCAGGACAATCCTTTGATGGATGTGACAGAAGTTCAGGGAACTCCGATTCTCGGAATTGATGTATGGGAACATGCATATTATCTGAACTACCAAAACAGACGTCCGGATTATGTGAATGCATTCTGGAATCTCATCAACTGGGATGAAGTCGCCAGGCGGTTTAAAGGTTAGTTGATTTTTGGTTTTTTCCCCGGAGCAGAGGCTCCGGGGTTTTTAATGTTATTTTTTCAATATTATGTTAATATTCAAGGTGGAAATTCAATTCTGCTTTAAAAACAGATTAAACTTTTACTTAATTGAGGCAGGGATTTTTATTGCATTCGTTTTCTTTGGCTTTGGTTTCTGAAACATAATTGACTGCTGTTGTTTTGGTTTTGTTGTCGGTTTTTGGGGTGCAACGGTTTTTGTTGTTTTAGTTTCAAGCAATTTCAATAATTCTTGCGCTTCACGATTAATAGGATCAAGTTCTTTGGCCTTCTCCAGGTATTGTTTGGCTAAATCAGGCCTGTTTTGTCGTTGTACGTACATTCCGCGTAGTACAAATAAATCGGCATTGTTAGCGATATTTCTGGCCATATTCAGATAGGTTCCGGCGCTGTTCATATCGTTTTTGCTCATTGCAATCCGGCACTTTACTTTTACTGCTTCAAAATTTCTCTGATTTCTATCAGGAATGGATTTTAACAGTACCTCAGCCTTGATATTGTCTTTTAGAAGGTGGTTGCATTTAAAACAGATTTTAATCATAAGACATATGTTAATGAAATAAGTATATTATCTATCAAATTTATTTCTAGAACAATCTTCATATTTACTTTATGAATAATTTATTTTTACAGATCTTATTTATAAATATGTAAGTGTAATCTGTATTATTTTAAATAAGATCAAATGCCCTTTCTTTATTTAAACTCCTTCCAAATTACAACCTGTATTAATCCTTTTTCCCCAAAAAACGTTGTACCTTTGATATAAAATCAGAAACAACATTATTAACCTTTAAAAAGATAGTTATGGCATTTAATTTACCGGAACTTCCATATGCACAAGACGCATTGGAACCTTACATCAGCGAAAAAACATTTGAATATCACTACGGAAAACATCATCAGGCTTATGTAAATAATCTTAACAGTCTTATTCAGGGAACTGAATTTGAAAATTCAACACTTGAAGATATTATTGTAAAAGCCGAAGGTGGTATCTTTAATAATGGTGCACAGGTATGGAACCACACTTTTTATTTTATGCAATTTAGCCCCGATGGTTGCGATGCACCAAAAGACGGATTAAAAGTTGCTATTGAAGCAAAATTTGGATCGATTGAAGGCTTTAAAGAAGATTTTTCGAAAGCAGCAGCTACTTTGTTTGGCTCGGGTTGGGCATGGCTGGTTGTTGATAAAAATGGAGAATTGGAAATTGTACAAACCAGCAATGCAGCAAATCCTTTACGAGATGGTAAAAAACCAATTCTAACTTGCGATGTATGGGAACATGCTTACTACATCGATAAGAAAAATGCACGTCCAAAATACATCGAAGATTTCTGGAAAATTTTGGATTGGAAAGTAATTTCAGAAAGATTTGCGAAATAGAATTTAATACTATGAGCACAGAAAAAGTATTGGCAGCCATGCAGGCGGCAGGCAAGCCGTTAAAAGCAGGCGAAATAGCGGAGGCCTCCGGTTTAGACAAAAAAGAGGTAGACAAAGCCATGAAGGTTTTAAAAACTGAAGAAAAAATAGTGTCGCCCAAACGTTGTTTTTGGGAGCCAAAATAACGGGATAAAAAAACGGGATTCATAGTTTGAATCCCGTTTTTTTTACTTCTGCCATATGGCTTCCACCTCTTCAAGTGTTTTTCCTTTGGTTTCAGGAATCATCTTCCATACAAAAATGAAGGACAGAATACTCATTAACCCATAAAACCAATAAGTTAATCCTCCACTAAATTCCATCATAGCAGGGTAGGTTGACGAGATAAGATAATTGGCAGCCCATTGTGCCGCAACGGCAACGGCAACTGCTTTCCCACGTATTTTATTCGGAAATAATTCTGAAATATATACCCAGCAAATGGGGCCCCACGACATCATAAATGAAGCAGTATATATAATAATAAACACCAGTGTGCTAATTCCGATTATTTGCATAAACGATAGCAAGCCGATGGCAAACATTCCAATTGCCATTCCAACCGATCCTACCATTAATAATGGTTTGCGCCCCCATTTATCGACCGTTAAAATAGCAACAACAGTAAATATTACATTTATCAATCCCATGGCTACGGTTTGTAACATCGAGGCATCTTTGGCAGCCCCCATGCTTTCGAAAATACGCGGAGCATAATAAAGAGCCACATTTATTCCAACAAACTGCTGAAATACGGAAAGCAGAATTCCTATTACGATTACCACTTTCCCATACGAGAATAGTTTTGCTGATGACTTTTCAACGCTTGCTTTAATATCGTGGAGTATTATTTTGGCTCTTTCTGCTCCGTTAATTTTTGATAGTACATGAAGTGCTTTCTCCTGCTGGTTTTGCAAAGCAAGATAACGAGGAGTTTCGGGTACAAAAAACAAAAAAACAGCAAACAGTCCGGCAGGAATAGCTTCCGAAGTGAACATTCTTCTCCAGCCTATTGTATTTATCCAGTCAAGTGTTTGACCATTGGCAATTCCCCAATTCACGAAATATACTACAAGCATACCAAAAATAATGGCGAACTGGTTAACAGAAACCAG
This sequence comes from uncultured Draconibacterium sp., assembly GCA_947492175.1. Taxonomy (GTDB): domain Bacteria; phylum Bacteroidota; class Bacteroidia; order Bacteroidales; family Prolixibacteraceae; genus Draconibacterium. The sequence continues at coordinate 172,180 of CANLMQ010000008.1, forward strand.
TCGTCCGCGAATATCGGCAGGCGCAATCTCTCCAATATACATAGGGCTTACTGCCGATGCAATTCCAACGCCTATTCCTCCAATAATCCGGTAAAAATTAAACATGTACAATAATCCCATGGTTGGTTCTCCTTTTGTGAAGAACAGAAATTCGGGATTACCTGATCCCAGGGCGGATACAAAAAACAGAAAAGCGGCAAGAAGCAAAGATTTCTTCCTTCCAAAACGATTCGATAATAAACCCGAAAGGCTTCCGCCGATAATACATCCAATCAATGCACTTGAGATTGTGGCACCGTGAGCCAGAGAATTTAAGCCAAGTCCGTCGATTAGATAGGCCTGGATTGATTTATCCGCGCCGGAAATTACAGCAGTATCGTAACCAAACAGCAATCCTCCAAGCGTTGCAACTAAGGTAATGCCTATAATATAGAGTGAATTACGTCCTTTCATTCGTGGTTAAATATACCAGTTGATTAATTGTTCCAGCAACTCTTGCTTGCCACTTATTTGTGCAGGTTCGCCAACTTCGGCTGCAATTGAGCGAAGGTCTTCCAGTTTTAATTTACCGGATTCAAATTCAGCACCTTTCCCTGAATAGAAGGAGGCATAACGAGCTGACCGTATGGCTTTGTACTGCGAATCGTTTAATATTTTATCTGCAATTACCAACGAGCGTGCAAATACGTCCATTCCACCAATATGAGCGATAAATATATCTTCTAAATCAGTTGAATTTCGTCGTGTTTTAGCATCGAAGTTAATACCGCCATGTGTAAATCCACCGGCCGGAAGAATTTCAAGCATCGCTTCAGTAATTTCATAAATGTTGGTTGGAAATTCGTCAGTATCCCAACCATTTTGATAATCACCTTTGTTGGCATCAATAGATCCCAAAAGACCTGCATCTGCCGCCATTCTTAAATCGTGCGCAAATGTGTGACCAGCCAAAGTTGCGTGGTTTACTTCAATATTCAATTTGAAATCGTTTTCTAAGCCGTACTCTTTTAAGAAGGCAATAACGGTTTGAGCATCGAAATCGTATTGGTGTTTTGTTGGCTCCATTGGTTTTGGTTCGATAAGGAAAGTTCCTGTAAACCCTTGTTTGCGGCCATAGTCGCGTGCCATGGTAAGAAATTGTCCCATGTGTGCCAGTTCGCGTTTTGTATCAGTATTATGAAGGCTCATGTAACCTTCGCGGCCTCCCCAGAAAACATAACTGCTACCGTCTAGTGCAATGGTAGCATCAATGGCATTTTTAACCTGAACTCCGGCATTGGCCACAACCTTAAAATCAGGATTGGTTGATGCGCCGTTCATATAACGTGGATCAGAGAATACATTGGCAGTACCCCAAAGCAATTTAACGCCCGAAGCTTTTTGTTTTTCCTTTGCATACTCAATCATTTTTGCCAAACGCTTTTCAATTTCAAAAACCGATCCCTCGCCAACTACATCAACATCATGGAAACAGTAAAAAGGAATCCCCATTTTTGTGATGAATTCGAAAGCGGCGTCCATTTTTTCTCTTGCAGCATCCATTGCATCGTTTGCTCCAACCCAGGGGAAGATCTGCGTACCCGGGCCAAACGGATCTCCGCCTGTTCCACAGAATGTGTGCCAGTAAGCCACTGCAAAACGCAGATGATCTTTCATCGTTTTTCCTGCAACAACTTTGTTTTCGTCGTACCATTTAAATGCCAACGGATTTTTTGACTCCGGACCTTCGAATTTGATCTGTTCGGTACCTTTGAAATACTCTTTGTTTCCTTTTAATACTTCCATTTTTGTTGAATCTTATCTGTTGTTTTTATTTCCATAGATTTTCGCCATACGCCCAGCCTTTGCGTGTTGGCTCCTTTATGTAATTATCCAGTTCCGGGCGGCCGGTAGCTTTCATATTTTTAGCATCGTATTCAATTGTGCCACCAAAACGTTGTGCTAAAACGCCAACTTGTGCCATTTCCATTAAACTAGCAGCATAATCGAAGTTTGAGCCGGGTAGGGCATCTTCTTTTATGGCTGCAATCCATTCCTGAACCGGCTTTTCTTCTTCAACTCTGGGAATGGTTCTTTCCGGTGCATTTTTTAGAAAATCCTGCCATTGTTCTTCCGGCATTAGTAATCTCGGATTGTTCGGACGGGCACCTGTATATAAAGTGTTTTTATCGCCGATCATTATCATCCCGGTACCAGGTAGTTCTTTTAATCCCCATTCCGGTTTTACTTCCGGTTTTTCAAAACCTTCAAGCCATTTCATTGTTAAAGGAGCTTTATTGCCTCTGGCGCCAAAATGCCAGGTAACAACCGATTCTTCTGTAACAAAGCTATGATCCGGTACCGGATCTTTAACTTGTGCTTCGACAGTATGTGGTAAGCCCATATCAAGAGCCCAGAAAGGTGCATCGAGTGTATGACAACACCAGTCACCTAATTTACCATTGCCGTAATCATAAAATCCCCGCCAGGTTCGTGGGGCATACAGGTTATTGAACGGGCGTTCTGAAACCGGTCCCTGCCATAAATCCCAGTCAAGTCCTTCCGGTATGGGATCAACCTGTGGAGGGAAAGAACCGGGTTTGTTGAAATAACCGTCTTTTTCGAAATCAATTTTGCCTTGCCATGCAATAACCTCTTTAACTTCGCCAAGTATTCCGGCTTCATACCATTCTTTTATCAGTCTGATACCATTTGTTGTATGTCCCTGATTTCCCATTTGTGATACTATACCATAATGTCTGGCAGCTTTTTTTAGCGTACGTAGTTGCCATATATTATGCGCCAGAGGTTTCTCAACAAATACATGTTTTCCCAGTTCCATAGCTGCCATAGCTGCCGGGAAATGAGTGTGATCAGGTGTGGCTATAATAACGGCATCGATTTCATTTGCCATTTCATCGAACATCAGCCTGAAATCTTTGTATTTTTTTGCATCCGGGCATGCTTTGTATCCTTCTGCCGACATTCTGTCGTCAACATCGCACATGGCAACGATACTTTCAACAGGGACCTGGCTCCAGCTCGCATGTCCTCTTCCTCCAACTCCAATCACAGCTATATTCAAGCGTTTATTTGGAGAACAGCTAATCATATGTGGCAGAATTGCAGCACCAATACCGGCAGCAGCTGCCGATTTCAAAAAAGTTCTTCTTGTTGTATTTTTCATTATTTTATTGATTTAGGTAAATATTATAATATTGCTTTTTCAAGTTGGTCTTTCCAGTTTGCGTAGGCTTCGTTGTATTCACGTAATTTTGTATGATCAGGTTCAATTACCTCCAGTTTTTTTAAACTGACAAAAGCTTCGTTAAACGATTTGTAATAGCGCGATCCAACACCGGAACCACGCGCTGCTCCAACCGAGCCATCTGTATTATATAATTCAATGGTGGCTCCTGAAATACCAGCCAGTGTATCCCGAAAAACAGGGCTAAGAAACATATTTGCTTTTCCGGCACGAATAACCGATGCATTTATTCCAATGTCTCTCATTATTTCCATTCCGTAGTTAAACGAAAATACAATTCCTTCCTGGACGGCTCTTATTAAGTGTCCTTTATCGTGGATATTGAAATTAATTCCGTTTATTCCGGAGCCAATATTTTTATTGTTTAAAACACGTTCAGCACCATTTCCAAAGGGTAAGATAGTAACACCTTCGGCGCCAATGCCCACTTTCGATGCCAGATTGTTCATTTGTGCGTATGACATGTTTTCGCCAATCATCCGTTTAAGCCAGGCATTTAAAATACCGGTTCCGTTAATACAAAGTAATACGCCCAATCGATCGTTTTCAGGGGTGTGATTTACATGAGCAAACGTATTCACACGCGACAGGGGATCGTATTTAATTTCGTCGCTTACGCCATAAACTACACCTGAGGTGCCTGCTGTGGCAGCAATTTCTCCGGGATTTAAAACATTTAACGAAAGCGCATTATTGGGTTGATCGCCGGCGCGGTAACTGATTTTTGTTTTGGTTGACAATCCAAGTTCGGAAGCAACCTTTTCTGTAACCTGTCCCTGAACCGCAAAGGTTGGGACGATCTCTGGAATTATATCGGTGTTGAAATCATAATAATCGAATAGCTGCGTTGCCAGCGAATCTTCTTTGAAATTCCACATAATTCCTTCCGACAGTCCACTAACCGTTGTCTGAATTTCACCGCTTAATTTCATGGCAATGTAGTCTCCCGGAAGCATTATTTTATAAACCTTTGCAAAGCGTTCAGGCTCGTTTTCTTTCACCCACTTCAGTTTTGATGCGGTAAAATTACCCGGTGAGTTTAACAGGTTTGTTAAACAACGCTGTTCTCCAATTTCATGAAAAGCTTTATCTCCGAATTCGGCAGCGCGGCTATCGCACCAGATGATAGACGGGCGGATAACATCCAGGTTTTTATCAATCATTACCAAACCATGCATTTGGTATGAAATACCAATCGATAAAATACTTTCGGGGGCTACTTTCGATTCCGATAACACATCTGCCAAAGCCAGCTTTAGGTTTTTCCACCATAACTCAGGATCTTGTTCAGCCCAACCTGCCTGGTGAGCAGTAATCTTCATTTCCTGTTTGGGATGAAACGAAGAAGCGAGCAAATCGCCGTTTTTCCCGTTTATAAGTGAAACTTTTACCGAAGAGCTTCCAATGTCTATTCCGAGTAAGTTCATGATAACTAGAGTAATATTAATTTCGAATCGCTGAACTGTTCCGTTCCGTTCTGATTTGTGAAAATAAAGCTTATTCTGAAGTTACGAAATCGAAAAAATATGTTTTAAAACACATTATGACGAAGAGCGGATTTTTAATCGGGTAGGGACCTCAAATTTAATAGGATTACCTTTGATTATAAATTCTGCTGCTTTTTTACCCATCAATTCAAAGTCAGTGGAAATTACCGTGATCCCGTTTTTTACGTATTTTTTCATGGGAGTTTCGTTATACGAAATTACACCCACTTCGTGTCCTGGCTCGAAACCTTTTTCCGAACACTGATCTAAGAAAGTGGCAAGTGTTCTGTCGCTTACCAGAAAATAGAGTTCACCTGATTTGATATTGAAATTTTCAATATCAAAAATTACCTTGTGTTTAATGTTGTTCGTTTTGCAAAACTTTCGAAAATAGTCAACCGACTCTTTCGGATGGTAAGTAAAAGGAGGGTAGAAGAAAGTAAATTGTCTGTATTTTTTTATTATATCAATGTTATGATTGAGACAATTAAAAACGGCCTCGCCAAAATTTTGATAAACAACAGATTGTTTTTCCGAAGCATTTACTTTCCAGTCGATTACCAGTAATTGTTCAGTAGGAATTTTATTAATGATTTTTGCCACTTTAGGATGGTCGAAATTCATAATAATGTATTTGCTGTACCTGCCAATACTCTCGGTTATTATCTTTTCGAATACTCCAATATTGTAATGGTGAAAGTGCAAATCAACACTTATATTCTTGGGGAGATTACGCAAAAAAGAATGGTACAATACTTCTTTATACGCTTTAAAAGTATCTAGGAAGAGGAATACCTTGGTTCTTTTTTTTGTAACAAAATATCCGCGGTTTGGAACCGATTCAACAGCCCCGCGTTTTTTTAATTCGGCATAAGCTTTAAACACTGTATCGCGCGACAACTGGCATTCTTTCATAATCTGGTTGACAGAAGGCAGCATGTCGCCTTGCTTTAATTCGTTCTGGCTGATTGAATCCATTATAGCATCAACCAGTTGTTGAAATTTTAGAATATTGGAATTTTTGTCGACGGTAAATTTAAAGCTACTCATGATTTTTTTTGTTTGGCAGAACAGTTAGTATTCTGTTCTGTTCTACAAAACTAAAAATAATATTTATAGATAAAATATCTTGTCTGCATTATTCCTGAAAATAGTTTTGACACTGACAGAGTCTGACATTTATTATTGACAGTTTTATTAGGTAATGATTATTCAAGATTGGTTTAGAGAGTGGAAGATTAGGTTTTGCATTGGTCGGGGATTAACTAATTAACATTTATTAATAGGCCCGGCGCAATATTTTGTTTGTAGTGGCGTTTTTTGCAAAAGGATAAAGAGAAGTAATTTTCTAGTGGTTAAGTTTGGTCAGCAATGCTTTTTATACTTCATCTGTTATCCTTTTTTCTTTTTTAGATTTTCCCGATATCTTTGATTGCAAATAAAAATTAAAAATTATGATTCGTGATTTAATTCAGAAAAACCGAAGTTACCGACGGTTTAACTCATCTGTGAAAATTTCGGAGGAACAGATAATGAGCTGGATCGATCTGGCTCGTATGTCGGGTAGCGGACGGAATGCTCAACCTTTAAAATATGCAATAGTTACTGAGCAGGAAACATGTGATACATTATTTCCATACCTGGGATGGGCGGGTTATTTGAGCGACTGGAATGGTCCTGCCAAAGAGGAAAGACCGGTAGCTTATGTGGCCGTATTAAAAGATAAAAAAATTGCTGAAAACCATTATTGCGACGATGGAATTGCAATGCAAAGTCTTTTACTTGGAGCCACCGAAGCCGGTTTTGGAGGATGTATAATAGGTTCGGTAAATAAAAGCAAAGTATTGGATTTGCTGGATTTGCCGGAGCACATTGAATTACTTTGGATTATTGCATTGGGAAAGCCCTCTGAAAAGGTTGTTTTAGAAACGGCTGAAAACGATATAAAATACTGGCGCGATGAGGAAGGGATTCATCACGTACCAAAGCGGCCGCTAAAAGAGATTGTTATATTGCAAAAATAAAAAAGGATGGCATTGCCATCCTTTTTTATTTTTCCCACTCAAAAATTACCCTCTTACAAAAAGTGCCTTAATTATATGTTGAGCCATTTTTGGATTTTCCTTTAATCTTCGGGTTGAATAGTTAAACCATTTTTTGCCATATGGAACATAAACACGCATTAAATGTCCGTCGTCAACAATCATTTGGCGAAGTTCCGGCGTTACTCCGTAAAGCATCTGGAATTCGTACATGCTTTTCGGAATATTCATCTCCTTGATCATTTTTATCGATTCCTCAACGAGGTATTTGTCGTGTGTAGCAATACCGGCATACATTTTATTTTCAAACATGAATTTTAGGTTCGAGATAAAATGTTGGCGTACTTCATCGTATTTTTTATAGGCAATATTTTCAGGCTCCACATAAATTCCTTTGCATAGTCTGAAATTTATCGGGTTTGCCTCGGTATTCATATCGTTTAAAGCTTCCAAATCACTTTGGGTACGTCGCAGGTAGGCTTGCAAAACCAAACCAACATGTTTCGGAAATTCAGCACGTAATTTTCGGAACATGTCAATTTCCATATCAACACACTGCGAATCTTCCATATCAACCCGTACAAATGAATCCTTTTGGGCAGCCAGTTCTACAATTTCCCTTATATAGTTATAACAGATTTCTTTATCAATTAAAAGCCCAAACATGGTAGGTTTTAACGAGAAATTCCCTTTTACACCTTCTTTCGTAAAACGGGTTATAATTTCCAGGTATTGGTTTTTATTTTCTTCAGCCTCGTCAAGCGTAGTTATAAACTCGCCCAGTAAATCAATTGTAACTTCAATACCTTTTTCATTCAACAATTTTGAAGCAAGTAATCCTTCTTCAATTGTTTCTCCGGCAATATACCGTTTTGAGAATACCCAAATTAATTTTTTGGGCATGAATGGTAATACATTTGCTATTAGCTTGTTTAACATTTTAATTTTTAGTGAGTGAATATTGTTCTGGTAAAAATAGTGGCAATCAATACCCAGTTGCAATGACGTTTATCAGCAAGCGAGTATGACTTTATGCATGTTTTTTTGTAAGTGTTTGATTTTTAGTGATAATAAAAAAGTATTAAAATCCACTTTTGCATTTCAACTAAAAAATTAACTTTGTCGGGATTTAAATTATGAACAAAATTTAGTTTCGATGAAAAATTGGGGTAATTGAATACCCGGTTTTCATTACTAACTGTTGAAGTAAAAAAATGAAAGAGATGAAAGGAACATCGTTAATTGTTAGTGTAGTGCTTTTTGTAGCTGTTGCCGTTTTATATGTATTGCATTTTACCGGAAATGGTGAAAATTCTCGGGGAGAAAAGATTGAACCTGTAGCCGGTACCGGCGGGCTGAATATAGCCTACGTAAAAGCTGATTCTGTTATTATGAACTATAATCTGTCGCAGGATTTGCATGATGAATTTACCAAAAAACAAGAGGCTTACACAACTGAATATGGTGGAAAACGTCAGACTTTTGAAAAAGAGGCGGCTGCCTTCCAGGAAAAATTGCAACGTGGTGGATTTTTAACAGAGCAACGTGCAGTTCAGGAGCGTGATCGTTTGCTGGGTAAAGAACAGGAAATTCAAAAGTTGGATCAGGAACTGTCGACAAAGCTGGCAGAAATTCAACAGGAAAACAATAAAAAGATTTTGGATAATCTTATGAATTACCTGAATGAATTTAACGAGCAAGCCGGTTACGATTATATTCTGAACGGCTCGAATGTACTTATTGGCAACGAAGCTCATAATATTACTGCCAAAGTACTACAGGCGCTCAACGAAAAATATGAGGCCGAAAAAGCGCAATAAAATAATTTAATAGAATACACGAAGAATCCGGGAGTTTCCCGGATTTTTTTTGCCTTTTATTTTAGTTTTGTACCTGATGTTTGCAAATAAGTACTTGTACAAAAACAACAATGAATCGTTGATTAATGAGTCTCCCAAAGAGAGAACGGGTATAATTGTGATGATACCTTGCTTTCGGGAACCGGATATATTAAAAACTCTGGAATCGATAAATGCGTGTTATTTACCGGACTCGAACGTGGAAGTGATAGTGCTAATCAATCATTCAGAACAGGCAGATGATACAATTAAAAACTTTAACCAAAGAACAAAAGCTGAACTCGACAATTGGATTACTCAAAATACCTGCGACAGAATATGTTTTTATGCAGTAGGTCCGGTCGATTTAAAAAAGAAATGGGCAGGAGCAGGACTTGCCCGTAAAAAAGGGATGGATGAAGCGGTGAGGCGACTCAACCTTCTTGAAAAGCCTGATGGAATAATAGTTTCGCTTGATGCTGACACGCTGGTTGATAAAAACTACTTAATAGAAATTGAAAAGCACTTTCAGATAAATAAGAAAGATGTGGGAGCCACGCTGGCTTTCGAACATCAGAAAAACGAATTGGATGAAAGGCAGCTGGAAGGTATTGTCTTGTACGAAAAATACCTGGATTATTACAAACGTTCGCTTGATTTCGCTGGCTACCCGTATTCAATGTTTACCATTGGTTCTGCATTTGCCGTTAAAGCTTTGGCTTATGTAAAAAGGGGAGGAATGAACCGCAGACAGGCAGGTGAAGATTTTTATTTTTTGCAAAACCTGGTACAGATTGGTACTGTTGGCGAAATTAGTACTACTAAAGTTTATCCTTCGGCCCGATTATCTGATCGGGTGCCATTTGGTACCGGACCAATACTTCATAAGTGGATGAAAGGGGAGGAGGATCTTACCCAAAGCTATAACTTTCGGGCTTTTCTCGACTTAAAAAAATTCTTTGACACGATAGATCAGCTTTACAAAATTACCGAAACTCAGTTTCATCAGAACCTGGAGCAGTTGCCCATTTCTGTTTCCGACTTTATCAGAAAGGATAAGTTTTGGGATGAGCTTAACGATTTAAATAAAAACTGTTCAACTTTGCAAGCTTTTCAAAACCGGTTCTTTCAAAAGTTTAATGCTTTTAAGGTTCTGAAATACCTGAATTTTGCTCATGAAATTTATTTCAGTAAAGCAGATTTACCGGAACAAACAGAGCTGCTAAACCAAGAGATTTTATCCCAGGGCAACGTCAAGTAGCATCATGGTTGCAAAACCCAGCATGGCACCAATTGTCGAAAAATCGGTTTCATTACCGGTTTGCGATTCAGGAATTAATTCTTCTACTACCACAAAAATCATAGCTCCTGCAGCAAAAGCCAATGCATACGGAAGTATTGGTGTGATTACCAAAACCAGATAGGCTCCAATTACAGCAGCAATTGGTTCAACTATTCCCGATAACTGCCCGTAATTAAATGCCTTTAACCGTGAAAAACCTTCCCGGCGTAAAGGAATTGAAACGGCTGCACCTTCCGGGAAATTTTGCAGGCCAATACCCATTGCAAGAACAACAGCACCTGCCAATGCGCCAACCTCTGGATTACTGGCTAATGCCCCAAAAGCAACTCCTACAGCCAGACCCTCGGGAATATTATGAAGAGTAATGGCTAAAACCAGAAGCACACTACGTTTCCAGGTTGTTTTTATACCTTCTGCTTTGTCGATTTTTAATCCCATATGAAGGTGTGGCAGAATATTATCAATAAGCAACAGAAAAGCTCCTCCTGAAAGGAATCCAACCACTGCCGGAATCCAGCCCGGTTCTCCACGCGCTTCAGTCATTTCAATAGCCGGTTTTAACAGCGACCAGAAGCTGGCAGCAATCATTACTCCGGCTGCAAAGCCAAGCATCGAATTAAGTACTTTCTGGTTGATCTTCTTAAAAAAGAACACCATAGAGGCACCTAAAGCAGTAATCGACCAAGTAAAGAGAGCTGCAAAAAGTGCAAGCAATACCGGATTATATTCCAATAACCAATCTAAATTCATAGGTATTTAATATTTCGAACAAATTTAACAAAAAGAAGATTAACTGAATATTAATAGTTTAAAACCTTGTAATGCGCACAAAATAAGTTAATTGTAAGCCTTGTTTGTAAAATGGCAGAATTTATTGAATTATGAATTTTGATTTTTTGCCAAACTTAGTACATTTGCTGAAACGTTAATGTTAAACTAAAAAAAATCATTGTTATGGCATACAAAATTTCAGATGAATGTATAGCATGCGGAACTTGTATTGATGAGTGTCCGGTTGACGCGATTGCGGAAGGTGATATCTACTCAATTGATCCTGAGCTTTGCACCGACTGTGGTTCATGCGCAGAAGTTTGTCCTGTTGAGGCAATCGCAATCGAGGAATAAACCGGTTGACATAAGAAATTCAAAAAGCCTGCTTAGAGCAGGCTTTTTTTGTGCTATAAAGTTGCTTTATGGTTAAAATGAAACACCGTTAAAATGCAAATAAATATCGCACAATCTAATCTGACAGACGAAATACATCTCAAATGTATTTTTCTGAATTTTTCCCGATCAGGAATTCTTTATGACGTTTTTAAAACCTTAGTAACTGGTTCTTAGAATCCATTCAGTTGCATTAAAACCGTTGGTAGCAGTAGCAAAAATCCGAGAACAATTAAAATCGCAATAAACGGAGCCACCCATTTAAACCATTTTTCGTAAGGAACTCTGGCAATTCCAAGTACACCAATAAGTACGCCTGAAGTAGGTGTAATCATATTTGTAAAACCATCGCCGAGCTGAAAGGCAATAACAGTTGCCTGCCGTGAAATACCGATAAGGTCAGAGAATTGCGACATCATGGGCATGGTTAAAGCCGCCTTACCCGAACCACTGGGGATAAAAATATTCAGGAAAGTCTGGATGAGATACATAACGCTAATTGATCCTACCTTCCCTGTATCTTTCATGGCCCTGGAAACGCCGTGTAAAATGGTATCAATAATTTTCCCATCTTCCAGAATTACGATAATACCACCAGCCAGGCCTACAATCATGGCTGCCGAAAGAATATCTTTTGCTCCTTCAATAAACGATTTAGTAATTTCATTGGGTGTTTTGCCAACAGCAATTCCCGAGAAAATGCCAAGAGCCAGAAAAAGCGTTGCAATTTCCATTACATACCAGCTGTAACCCATTACGCCAACTATAAGGAAAACAATGGAAAAAGTTAAAAGGCTAAGAATATAGTAGTGTACGGTTTTTCGCAGTGTAATAAACCCAAACAAAATAAAGGCGCCTGTACTTACCGGAACAGCCGGGAAACGAAGGGTATTGTTTCCAATCTTTAAGTCGGTAATAGGATAGAAAATGGAAAACAAAATAAGAATTACCGAAAGAAAAAAAAATGAAATTAAGGCCATTCGCGGAACTGTAAAATCGAAATCTATATTGTTTTCTTCGTTACGTTTTCGCCAGTATTCATCATCGTCGTACACCAATGATTTTTTAGGGTTTTTATGGATTTTCGATGCATAACGTAGAATAAAAGCAAAACCAACCACATTGATAACTACCCACATAAAAATACGGTATTCGATGCCAGAGAAAAGAGGGATATCTGATAAGCCCTGTGCAATACCTACCGTAAACGGATTAAGAAAAGCCCCGGCAAAACCCAGAGCAGCAGCCACGAAACATAGTGCTACACCAACAATCGAATCGTACCCCATCGATATGGCTAAAGGAACAAAAATTATGGTAAAGGCTATGGTCTCTTCACTCATGCCAAAAACGGCTCCAAACAAGCTGAAAATAAACATAATACCTGTTAGAATAATATTGTTCACTCCGATTTTACGAAGCAGTTTGGAACGTTCCCATTTTTTCGCAAAATTCAGGAACGAGTATATACCGATGTCTATCGATTTACTTTCATTTAGAATCCAGAAAGCGCCGCCGATCATCAGGATAAAAGCAATAATGTTTGCGGTGTTTACAAAACCATCGAAAAAGGATGAAAAAATCTGCCAGGTTTGCATCTGGCTGTCGATGTAATGAAACGATCCGGCATCGATTACATTGCGTTCAACACCGTTTACCACAACTGTTTCGCGTTCGTATTCGCCACCCGGAATAAACCAGGTTAATACAGCACAAAAAACAATCAGGAAAAAAATGATAACGTAGGTATGCGGAACTTTTTTTAGCATGCTTTTTAATTTTGTGCGCGAAGGTAGTAAAAAGAGTAATAAGCTTCAAGCATCGAATGGTAGGCCATTGGTATTCAGTAATAGATTACGACTTCAGGCTTCTTGTTTTTTGTTTTTAATTGTTACATTTGTTCATATAGTCTTGGAGAAATTAGCGGGGGTAGCATTTTTTATTTAACAATTTTCTTGTTTTAATGTTAAGGTTAAAATATTTATTTAAAAGCAATGAAACAACCATGACAATAATTTGCCACAGACATGCATTATTTTCCCGAAGTATAGGGCATGGGTGTTTTATCTTATACCATTGATAACAAACAATTTTAATTAGATGAAAAACAACTATTTTATTTTACTCATTTGTATTTTTTCGTTATTCTTTGTGCTAACCGGAAAGGCACAGGACAAGCATGATCACACACACGGGCATTCGCACGACAATCACAAAATAGAATTGGGGATTGCCAATTCAATGGTATATTTTGTAAACGAAAAAGAAGTTGGATACGGGTTACATGTACATTTGGTAAGAAAGATTTCCCAGTCAAAATTTGGAGTGGGACTGGCCTACGAACGGATATTCGACGAGCACAAACACAATACCATTGGAATTGTGGGCAGCTATACGCCGGTTGATCGGTTACATTTTGCCGTTTCTCCGGGAATTTCATTTGAAGGCGGCCATTCTTCGGAAAAAAGTTTTGCCACGCATTTTGAAACATCCTACGAATTCCAGGTAGGTGATTTCCATATTGGCCCTTTGGTTGAGGTAGCCTATGATTCGGAAGATGTTCATATTAGTCTGGGAATGCATATTGGTTTAGGATTCAACTAATAATTGTTGGTTGAAATTGTAGCAGATAGAGGGGAGACATCTGTTCCGGTTTCGGGTTTTGTCTCCTCTCATTTTGAGAACTTCTTCAGGGCTGGTAAAGAATGACAGCACAGTGGTGTAATGAAGTTTGGTCAGCATTTTCAGAATACAGAATTACAATTAAAAAAACAGGGACATCATTCATGAAGTCCCTGCCATATAACAATTCCAAAGGATTGTTAAAACTTTTATAACAACAGTTCAGATTAAGGCATATCAAGGCCTTCGTACCATTTATTCCAGATGGTTTCAAATGTGCCGTCTGCTTTCATGGCGTCAAGGTTATTTTGCCATTGCTCTACTATTTCTTGCGATGTGTTCTGGCTAAAGGCAATATACCCCTTGCTTTCTGAAACTTCATATTGTTTGATTATTGAATTAGCAGAAGTCTCTGTAACTTCACAAAGCCAGTCAATTCCTTCGTTAAACATAAACAGTGCTTCAACCTGGCCAGAGACAAGTTGATTAAAAGCTTCAACAGGAGAGAATGATGTTGCTACTATATTCTGAAACCCATTGGCAGTTAAATAATCATGCATATACCAGCCACTTGGTGTAGCTATACTTGCTAACGATTTTGCATCTTCCAGACTTGTAATTTGAATACCGGATTCAGACATTGTATAAAAACAAGCTTTCATTGAAGATATTGGACCTACCCATTGAAATAAATCTTCACGTTCAGGTGTACGGGCTGTAGTAAATAAGGCACTGTTGGGTAGGTATTGAACTGCTTTGTAGGCATCGCCCCAACTTGTTAAATTAATATTGTTGACAAAACCATTTCTCGATTGGATTTCATTAACAATATCAATTGAAGAACCTTTAAGCTCGTAATTGTAAATAGAACCTGTATAAAAGTTAAAAGGTGGTGCTTGCTCAGTAAAGATTTGTAATTGACCCGGCAATTGTACCGGGCTTGCATTTGGAAGGTACTTTTTAAGTATTTCAAGAGGTTGTTGGGTTTTAACAATTGCATCAATACTTTTTTGGCATGCATCAACAATATGATCATCCACATCTTTCGAAAATGCAATGTAATAGTAAACATTCCGGTAGCTGTAACAAATATCAAATTCAGTTGGAACATTATATTCACTATTCAGCCTGTAGCCAAATTGGCTGACATCGCTTGCCATTGCATCTACATCGTTATTCAACAGGGCAGTTATAGCTTCTTCGTAAGAATCGAAATACACAAGATTATTAAATCCCAGATCCTCAAGAGAGGTAGTTTCCAGCCAGTCTTTAACTACTGCTATAGACGATATTTCTTTTGCTTTTTGTAAGCCGATGGCAGTACCTATTCCTGTGGCAACTTTCGAGAAAATATAGTAACCGCCTTTACTTGTTGGGCCGGCCCATTTAAAAAGGTCTTTTCGCTCGGCTGAATAACCACAGGTAAGAAGTGCACGGTCGGGACCGGCCAATGTATTATTGTAAGCCTCTGTCCACGACTCCTCCATAGTAAGTTCACGGTCAATACCGGCATTACCCATGACAAGGTTGGCCATATCAGCATCAATACCGCTTATTTTGCCATCTAGGGTAAAATAATTGGGACTAAATTCAATCCCGGAAATAGTAATTGATTCCGGCTTCTCAACTGGGTCATCTGTACAACTATTCATAAAAATGATACATAATAAAAGTAGCGACATTAATCTTGTCGTAGATAATAATTTAAATTTCATGCGTTGTAAATTCTAGTTAATAATATATTTTGACTTGTACAATTTGTACTATTACGACAGGGACTACCGTACCGACTTTATAAAAAGAAACACCACCGGAACAAATAATTTCAGGCATAGATTTATGCTCTTAAAATTTTATAGTCTCTGGAAAAACTAAACGGTAATGGAAATTTCGTTACCGGTTTTTAAGGAAAATAATTGAATTGGCAAGGTTATACAATTGCAACAAATACAATTTGAGAGTGTTCTTTTCATAATTGGTCCATGTTTGATTTAGCGATTTGTTTAGGTTGGCTAATTTACATAATACAATTAATATTCAAAACTTTTACGCTCTATTTTAAACATTCCGAAAAACACAACTGATGCGTTAAAATCAATATATGCTTTGATGTTTGGGCTTGTATAGTTTTACATCTATATTTTAACCTTTTGCAATTTAGAATGCTAAAACACATGGCAGTTTCATTCGTTTTAAATTTTATAATCACCGTTTAATGAGTTGATTATAAAATTGAAGTTCATGGAATCGCTTCGCTCTCGCATCATTTTTAAAGTTATACTCCTTTGTTATTTAATGATAAATGAAATCATGTTCGTTTTATAAATAAGCAAATAGATTTTAAAAAAGTCCTGAAAGGACTAAATATGAATAACCGTGTGTGAAACGCACGGTTACAAACGGATTCTGAACATCAGCCCTGAAAAGGGTTGAATAAATCCCTGTAAGAAGATGAATAACATAACAAAACAAACTAAATTAGTAAACCTAAGGTAATTACAATCTAAAACTAAATTATTATGTCCAGTTACCGACAAATCATCTATCAAATTGTTTTTCGCACCAAACACAGTCAAAAAACATTAAAATCAGAACATAAGGAAAAGCTCTTTAAATATATATGGGGAGCAATTAAGAATAAAAACTGCCATTTGTACAGGATTAATGGGATGGAGGAACATGTTCATATTTTAACCGACCTTCATCCATCTATTGCATTGGCTGATTTTATTAGGGACATTAAAACAGCTTCATCTGTTTGGTTAAAAGGTACCGGGTATTTTCCAGGCTTTATTGGCTGGGCCGATGGTTATGCTGCATTAACCTATGCATGTTGGGACAAGTACAAATTGATAAACTATATTAAAAACCAGGAGGAACATCATAAAACAGAAACTTTTGAAGCAGAGTTCCGAAGACTTTTAAAAGAACACAATATTAAAATTGATGAGCGGTATTTTTTGAAGTAACAAACTTTGTTCAACCCCTTCCGGGGCTGAAGGCATAACCATTCCACCACCACCGGTTATACCGGTGGTTATTTATATATAGTCCTTTAAGGACATTTAATAGTATTCATTAATTCAAATCAAAAAATAACAAACATAACCATGACTTTGACTATTAGGTGTATATGTTTCAGATCTTCAAATTAAGGCATCACCAGTATTCCGAAAATGTGTTTTAAAAAGGGAGAGGGGCTTCCGTTTTTATCCGTCTCATTTTTCCACTCCTGTTTAGAATCAGAGTTGTCCTCGATAAATTTATCGGACGTTGCTCCGCAATCGACCACTCAGCCAGGAGTAAAAACAAAGAAGTAATTCCACCTGAATTAACTTTTTATAAAAGCCTGATTTAATAAGCCATACGTTAATAACTACAAATTATTTAAGACAGCTTTTGTTTTACATAAACATTTGCTATGTTTGACCCACCTTTACCCGGCAACACAAACGAAAGATTTTCAGTATAGCAGAGTGCCCAGACAATAAAGGCAGTTAAACAGCATTTCTGTTTGTAGTTGCCTGCAAATAGTTAGGTATTGAAAACCGGGTTGTTTAAAGCATCAATAGAAAGAATAGATATACTTATAAGGTGTACAGGCATTAGTTACCAAACATTTGACAGAAAATGAAAATACGATACACAAAAAGGCGTCTTAAACATTATTTGATTCTTGGAATACTTTGGTCGGCCCTTGGGATAGCAGCAGTTAGTTTTAATTCCGAGAATATTTTTAGTTATGGTTATTCAATAATCGGAATTTTATATTTCGGAATTTACCTCTTTCAAAATAATAAACAATATCTGACGATCGAAAATGGAATTATCTCAAAAAATGACCTGATCTCCCAAAAAATATACTTAAATGAAATAAAGCAGATTAAAAGGCGTGCGGGAGCTTATATCCTTCTAACTGATTCAACGGAATTGAGAATCAATACTGAATTGATCGACAAAAATTCTCTTGAGGAACTTAAAACTGTATTGGAAAGTTTGAATTTAGAAACAAATTGAAAAGGTTTGGAAACAAAGTTCATATTGCAGCGCGGCTAAAATGATATGCCAACTGCGTATTTCAGAGGGCGTTCCGCAATATGCGCCAACTGTTGTGTTTAAATTCAACGCAACCATATAATGGAATATAACATCAATAAAAGGAAAATATTTTTATGAAGTATCAATTATTAAAGTTATTGGTTTTTGTTTTTATTTTTTCGTCTTGTTGCAACGAGGATTCAATTGAAACAGCAAGATATGAGCTATCTCCGGAAGAATTAGAACTAATCCCGTACCAAATCGGACAACAAATTAGTTTTAAGCACTCGAAAGGCTATACTTTTTCATTTGAGACTATACAGGATAAAGTAGAATGGAAAGAATTCCATGATTTTTGTGAAAGGAACTGTGGCGGACAGGATTATTTCTCTTATCAAGTGAAAAATACCCAAATTCAATCAAGCTATCCAAAACTTACGGTAGATTTTTCGCTTGGAGAAACAGAACATGGCGATTATAATCCAATGGTTTTAAATATTAATATCAACAGGAGGCATTTTATTTCTTTACCTTATGATAGCTTGGGCAATATTAGTTGTGACGAAACAACCAATACAATATACCATGATTCAATAGTACTAAATAACGTATATTATTACGATGTGTTAGAGAAGCCCTTCGACAGTCACTATTTCATACAAGATACAAGTATTTTAATTCCTGAATCAATATTATACAACGACTACGGACTAATTCAAATAAAAATGTCGAATAATGAAGCATACTCAATTAATAATTAATGCCTTTTTTTTTATAGCTCTTGTTTTTTTTAGTAGCTGTGGTGATAAAATAAAAGAAACATTTTACCTGACCGATGAAGCAAAAAGATACCAGATTGACACAACCATCACATCCTTTAATATGGTCGACAATTATGGTATTACAGAAGAATTCTATGTTGATGAAAGCATTTGGTACACAACCCACCATTATTTTAGTAATTACGGGAATGGAATAACCGATGAAACATTTGGTATAGCCTATTTTTCCTCATTAAATGATTACTCATTTATGTTTGTACTGCGTGCCGATATTGAAGATACAGACCTTGAGGTTGAATGGAATCAAAAAGATAGACTGGTTTATAACTTCGGTACCCAAGAGGTAGAATCGGAGATTATGGGAGAAGTCTCATTTTATGATACATTAACGGTTAAAGGAGTGAAGTACGAGAATATTATTGAAATAGATTACTCCAAAGTGAAAAATAAAATTGATACCGACACGCCGGTTAAAACTTATATTTCAGGCGACAAGGGATTGATAAAATTTATCAGAAAAGATAATATTACAATGGAAAGAGTTCAATAAAACCTGTATACAATATAGAACAGAGCTCAAAAACAACCAATGACTCCGCTCGTACCTCCGTTTTATCAGGTAATAATTAAATCTCTTTTAAGGAAATGCGCAACTGAATAGTAACCTGCTAATAGTTATTCTAATTTGTAGCTTGCTGTATCGCCAATAGAAACACCGGCTCCGGGGCTTTATAATCGGGCAGGAGACAGTTTTCGGCTTCTTTTTTTGTTTTACATAAACTAATTCCTATATTTAATCCACCTTTACCCGGCGACACAAGCAGAAGATCTTTAGTGTAGTAGAGTGCCCCAGGAAATAAAAGCAGTTAAGTGCTTAAACGGCTTATCCGTTTGTAATTGCTTACAAATAGATAGGTAGGTGAAAACCAGCTTGTTTAAGATAATAATAGAACGAATAGAGATATTTAGGGGTGTATATACACACTAGTTGTGTTTAATTTTAAATGCTGCGCAACCGAAATGACACAAAATCAATCAATAAAAAAGAGACTAAATCAAAACCCATGAAAAATAAAATTATTCTAACCACACTAATTTTTATTCTTTTTTCTTTAAACTCATATTCTCAACAAGAACATGAATTTGCACTTACATACGGAAAATCCATAGGCACGGCAACCTATAGTATTTTAAGAAATGGATTTTTGGATGGAAACGGCTCTACTGATTTGCAAAATAATAACGCATTCGGAATAAGATATTTTAGACCAATTAACGACAAAGGAAGAACAAAAATAGAGATAGGATTAAACTATTCATGGGGCAAATTGAAAGTAAAGCCAGCATTCACAGGCGACCCAGAATTTGATACCCCTTGGTACAACGATTTCAATTTAATCTCGTTGCCTGTTTATATGAATCATAGTATAGGAAAATATTTCTTTATTAATTATGGATTATTGTTAGATTATCAAGACGCAGAAGAGGTTCAATACACTGGATTTGGAATTGGAACTGGGTTTGGCTTTGGTGCAAAATACAGTAATGATAATTATACTTTTTTTATAAATCCGAAATACGAGAAACATCTATTTTTAAGTGAGAAAGATGGCTTATTAGAATTTGGAATATTGTGTGGCATTGCCTACAAATTCTAATAACTTACTTGTTATGGAAAAGTTTCAGATTTGATTCATAATAGAAATCATACCAAAGAAATTCATAATAACAAATAAGATTGAAAAAATGAATAAAAATCGCTACATAACACAGTACATATTGCAGGGCGGGGTTTGGTGGTACGCCAACTGCGGATTCTCGTTTCGTAGTTCCGTGTCCTTCGGACAGAAACGCTCCCCGAAATCCGCCCCGACAAAATGTTCCAACCATTTGCAATAATTATAAATCCACAAATCAACATAAAATGAAAAAAATTATTAGCCTTTTAATTTTGGTACTGACTTTTACTGCTTGTGATAAAAATGAAGAATCGCCATTTGAAGAACTGGTAGCATGTTTTGGACATAACCCGAATGAACTTAATGATGGCGAAGTACAATTCGCCAATTGTTCAGAGGGGGCTAATAGTTACTATTGGGATTTTGGTGATGGTAAAACATCAACAGAAAAAGAACCGTTGCATATTTTTGATGGTGATTTTCCATATAATGTTACATTGATTGCTTATAATGGCAACGAAACAGATACCGTAACAAAACCAATATATGATGACATTATGGTCTATAAACCAAATATTTATATTTATCCAGAAAATAATATAAATCTATGTGTAACGATTTCATTTCCAATGGGAGGTGAAATTGTCGAATCTATACCAGCTTATGCAGAACAGTGGTGTGTTAACATTGATACCACTGGTAAGATTGATAACCAATATGATTATCTGTTTTATGAGAGTAAACAACCAAATACGTTTCAGTATAAGAAAGGATGGTGTGTTGCCCGAAAAGATATTAATTCATTTTTTAAAACAAACATGAAACAATATAATTTTTCAGATACTGAAATAAATGATTTTATAGAATACTGGATGCCTTTACTGGACGAAAACAATTATTATATGGTTTATCCTCAGACCAATAAAATTATTGATGAAATTATTAAGTTGAACTTTTCAATTCAACCAGATAATGTATCCAGATTATTTTATGGTGTTTTAGGAGTAGATGAATACACAGAAATAGAAAAACCTGTAATTAATCCTTTCAACCGAAACGGATTTCATATTATTGAATGGGGAGTGTTTAGGAAATAACTATTGCTAACTCGTTAATGCGAATATTAAAAACAACCAAAAACAATTATAATGAAGAATTTATTAAAAGGACTATTACTACTTTTTATTATTACACAAGGATGTAATAAAAGTGAAGTTGATGAACTAACACCAAGTCCCGAATATCCCTTTGTATATTCTGAACTGAATCAGGATGAAATGGCAACAGAGATTCAAAAGTTCAACGCAATCAATTCTGTTGAAAGTTTGACATTAAACGAATTTGGAATCTTGTCTGGTTACGTTCCTGTAGATTTAAGTAATGGTATTGACGCATCGACCGTGAAAAATAATATCTCGTTTGTTGTGAATACCTATGCCCGTTTTCTGGGAATTTCCAATCCTGAAAATATTAGCATTGAATCAGACTTTAGTATTCGTACTACAGGAGGAGTGAACGTTACTTTAAGCGACTTTTTTCAAAATGGAGAAAGTGCGTATCCCGTTTTTTCTCTTCACCAATCCATTCTTGAGGAAAGAGATATTGAACAAACTCAAATATCATTTTACTTTTCAGAAGAGAATAATCAAATGGAAATTAGCGGACGTTGGTTTCCCGAGACTTTTATTCCTTCTGCAGAAATTAAGAACCAGGAAGATGCTTTAAATATTGCTGTTCAGAATATCAATGAGAATCATAATGAAATTACCCCTTTAAATTTATCTAACGTTAAAAAGGTAAATTTTAGAAAAGTAATTTATCCATTGCAGTCTGAGTTGGGAATTGAAATGCGTGAATGCTGGGAAGTGATAATCTGGGATAATACGGTAAAAACATTGGTAGATACACAAACAGGTGAAATAGTGTATTTTCTGGAATATGGCAACATGATTTAAAAGCATGACCAAATTAAAAATACAAGCATTAACAAATTGTCACTCTACTGCGGTCCGCAAGGATTTCTTTTCGAAATCCCGCCCGACTACATGTACCAACAGTTATGGGGTATTTAAAATTGACATAAAATGATGAGTAACAAAACTTAAAAACTATAAGCTAAAACAGATAACAATGAATGCTAAACAAAAACTTTTACTTGGACTTTTAATATTTGGTTTTATTCTATCAAGTATTATTCGGGTTAGATTTAATCTCTCTGATGGTTTTGAATTTCATAATTTTTGGATAACACCAATTCCATCTATTTTTGATTTTGCGGCTTTGAGTTCATCAGAACTTGAATTAACGACCACAATTTTAGGGTATTTATCCTTTTTAATTGCTGGAATCTTAATGTTAAGAATTGTTCGAAGCTCTGCAAATAATAAAGACTTAAGTGTCATTGCATTTCTAGTTGTAACGTGTTTTGCAATTATATTTGAGTTTAGTTCGGTAATACAGGATTTGAATTCAAGCTTTGGCGGCAAACATCTAAGAATGGGACTAATTTTATTTGTTATAAGTCTGACTCTTCTTTTCAAAAGCCACAGAGAATTAAAACTAAAAAACAAACCATAATATATTGTTGTATGGCAGGCGGGTTCCAACTCCGTATGACAAGT
This sequence comes from uncultured Draconibacterium sp., assembly GCA_947492175.1. GTDB lineage: Bacteria > Bacteroidota > Bacteroidia > Bacteroidales > Prolixibacteraceae > Draconibacterium. The sequence goes on from CANLMQ010000008.1 coordinate 195,003, forward strand.
CAGACCTTGCGCTCACTCTCCTGCAGGTCTGACAGGATTTCTTTTCGAAATCCAGCCCGACAACATTTAACAACCGTTAGGCTGTAATTTTTGTAAGCATACTATAATTGAGACATATTAGAAAAGAATCATGAAAAAATTGCAAAAACAAATCTTTCTATTGACTATTCTCGGATTATTTTCATTAAACACTTATTCGCAAAATCAGATAATCTGTCAAATTATTGATTCTCAAACTAACAAACCTGTTGATAGTGTGGCTGTTTTTGTACATGAGAAAGATATTCATACAACAAGCAATAGTTTAGGATATTTTTCACTGGCAGCAGATTCCTCTGATACAATAATTCTAAAAAAAACATTTTATGAAACCAGTATAGTGGAAGTACCTAATAGCACTGCTTTTAAAATTATGTTGGAAAAAAGATTAGAGACAGAATATTTAGGTGGCTGGGAAGCATTTCGAAAAATTATAGCGTTTAATATCAGATATCCGTCCGAAGCACTGGTCAATAGGACAACAGGAATCGTTTACGTTTCGTTTGATATCGATAAAAATGGTAATATGAAAAATATAAAATCACTTGAAGATATTGGAGATGGATGTGGAGATGAAGTGATTCGATTATTAGAATTGGTTCCAAACAACTGGCAAACAACAAATACTACAGAAACATTTACGTTACCGATTGTTTTTAAAATTGGTAATTCAAAAATAAAAGACAAAAAAGCTCACATTATTAAAGGTAGACTGATTGACGAAATCTTTGTTACTGTAAATCTGTAGCGGGTTTGGTGGTGTGAGGGTTACGGATTCTCGCAACAATTTCCGGTCCTGCCGTACAGGAACACACTCTGAGATTCGCAACAACAACTTGCAAGTGACCATTAAAAAAAATTGATTATGGAAATAAATGTGGATTTAACCAGAGAAGATTACATTGACTTTAATAAATACTTCTTTCTGAAAAAAGGATTAAAAAAGAGAATTTATATAGTGATAATAATAGCATTAATGATTCCCCTTATTGTTGACTATGGACAACCGTTCGAAATTTTTACTTACTTGAAAACTGCCGTATTAGCTGGATTTATATTTGGACTAATATATTTTGGAGGTATGATGATTACCATAAAACGGACAGGAAAACTTCCATCTGATAATGGTTCTTTATTAGGAAAGAAAAAGTTTATTATTACCGATGAAGGTCTTGTTGAGGATTGTGAGAGCAACCGAAATCTTCAAAAGTGGAAAGGAATTAAATCAATTGAGACAAATGATAATTCAATATTTATTTTCATCGATACTTTAGTGGCGTATGTCATTCCCAAAAGATCATTTAAGGATGAAGCAGAAATAGAAAACTTTATTAAAATAATTCAGGAGAAAATAAAAGCCACATAATAACGTAGAAATTTCTCCGCCAGGTGCAAGCAGAACAAAAGAACAAACAAATAAACAGATGAAAAAGTACATAAAGAAATATTCAGTACTCTTGATAGTTTTATTAGGATTTCAAGCCTTATTGAAAATGTTTATCATAAGCCAACTGCCAATAATTCTATTGAATATGGGTGTTGAATTCAATGAAACAAACGATATAACCAATACCGTTTTGATAATTATTCCATACCTGATAAATATTATTCTGGCTTTTGCGATATTAAATGATTTAATAAAAAATAAGATTAAAGGAATTCCAGTAGTTCTCTTGACTGTAATGTCATATTTCGCAGGAATAATATTTTTTCTATTCTTAATTAACAGTAAAATCAGCCGTAATGACAAATAATCAATTCAGAACTTTAATTAATAAATATGCTATCCTGGTTTTTGTAGGATATTTTTTGACATTTCTAGTTTCAACAATAATTCAACGTTCGATTCCTGATGCGAATACTGGCAACCCGGAAATTATTGGATTTCTTTCTTCTTCGATTTGGATAATTCAATTGATTGTAAATATAATTGCTGCTATTTTAGTCTCAAAGGATCTGAAAAGATTGAATATAAAAAACAACTTGATTGTAGTTATGACAGTATTGTTTTCATTAATTGGCATTACAATGTTTTTTATTACTATAAATAGAGAAATGAAAAATACCAGTACCTAACGATTTGGCTATGGAAATTGAAATATGAAGACACTAACACTTATAATATTATTACTAATTTCAATAAGTTTGAATGCACAGGTTTTTGCTCCAAACGAAGCTGTCTGGTATTATTCGTATGACCCGGATGTAACTTTAGATGACGGATATCAAAAAATTGAAGTTGTTGGAGATACATTAATAAACGACAAACTTTGTAAAATTCTGCAAAGAACAAATATTGGCTATAATTATTGGTATCAAGATTATTATGAGATTGTTGAAGATGAAATTTTTATCTACGAAAAAGATAGTGTAGTTTATTTTAAGAATGATAGTTTATTTCATATTTTGTACGATTTCTCAGCAAAAGCAGGAGACTCATTTTATTCAATAAGTTTAATTAGTAGCTGCAACGAGCCATTTTTGGTCGAAATTGACAGCATTACAACTATCGATTTTGATGATGTTCTTCTTAAAAAATTTCATATTGGAGACTATTACTATTTGGAGAGAATAGGTTACCCTGCTTATATGTTTAGATTTCAAATACCTTGTGAACCTGTTACTGGTTCACATTATCCTGGACCTTTACGCTGTTATTTTGATAATATCGTTGGCAACTTAAGCTCCAATATTGTTTCTGGTTGTAATTACATAACCAGTTCAAATCAGATAGGGGTAAATAACAATTCAATAAAAATTTATCCAAATCCTTCACAAAGACAAGAATGTATAAATATTGAGATATCAGATGAAAATGTAAAAAAGATAACAATCTATAATTTGCTGGGACAACTAATAAAAAATTATAGTATTGCTGATAATAAAAGTGCAACGATTTCAATTGAAAACTCTGGTAATTACATTGTTTGCTTTAACGACAAAAATGACAGAATTGTATATCGTAAGAAATTATCAGTTGATTAAAAACGAGTGGTAACAAAATAAATATTTCAGAGTTGGTGTGTCAATCCGTGCTCTGGTTGTAAGACCTGAGAAATAGTACAGCTAAAATAAATCAAGGATAAAGTATTCCACCGTTAGGGGTGCTAAACTGACATACAAAGAAACTAAACAAATGGAGAAACCTCTTTTTGAATATAAAAATAGACTAAGAAACATTTTAGCTATTATCTATTGGATTCTTGTTTCTTTGAGTTCTATACTTGTTTTGCTAAATTCTAATCTGATAAAAAATACAATTTCAATTATTATTTTTGGAATTGTGGTAACTGTGATTCTCTATCCAATTAAGAGAATAAAGACATCCGTACATGTAGATGCAATAGTTTTTAATGAAAAAGGATTGCATCCACTAAATAGGAATGAATTCGGAGTAGCTTTTGAGAATATTTATGAATATAAGCTAAAAAGTATAGCATTTGGACTTAATTGGATAGTGCTTAAACGAAGAAATGGAAAAACTATCCGAAAATTATCTAGTTTAACGGGAAAGGAACTGAGAGAATTATCTGAAATTCTAACTGAGAGAATTAATAAAGTTAATTCATGATAAAGTAAATAAAAGCCAGCTCCACTGACTCGATTTATAATCCGTGCCCTGGTTGTAAGACCAGAGAAATAGTACAACTAAAATAAATCAAGGATAAAGTATTCCATATAAAAACCGGACAAAGCTGTTGCGATTATAAACAGCATTAAAATTTAAATTTGCAAAAGCCTGCAATTTTCCATAATTTGTATATTCATTAACCAAATACGATTAAACAGGATTTTAAACAAAACTAAAACCCACAAATTATGACAAACAATGCAAAAACAGCTATTCCCGAGCCGGTTATTAACGAGGCTACCCAATTGTTAAACAATGCGCTAACGGTACTAAAACCTTATCTTATTGCTTTAACGTCGCACGAACGGAGAACAATGGCAAAAATGAGCGACAGATCGTTCCCGTTTGTCGAAAAAACGCGCGATTATACACTCTCGTCGCCCGAGTTTATACCACCATACATGGATGCCACAAAGCTGCAAACCGACTTGGTTATTTACGACCAGCTGATTGAACTGCTGCGCATAAGCAAACAACTTACCAACGGCCTCGACGATTCGGCCCTTAAAACCGGTGGCGATGGCTACACCAATGCCCTCAATTATTACAACTCGGTTAAGCAGGCAGCCAAAATAAATGTGCCCGGTGCCAAAAGCATTCACGAAGATTTAAGCAAACGTTTTGTTCGCAGCCGCACTGAAAAGGAAGAGGAGGAAAACATAGATATATCGCAGCACTAATTTACTTTTTGTATCACAGAATTTATTCTTATTAAGAGGGCATAAGTTATTATGCTCTCTTTTTTTGTGCTTAAAAAGTTGGAGAGTGTAGTGTTGGAGGTAAACAGAGCAGATCGGAAATACAAAATATAGCTTCTGAAGTACAACGTCGGGCTTCCGAAGCTAAACGTCGGACAAAATAAGTTCAACCGATACCTTCCGAAGCTAAACCGATAGCTTCCGAAGTACAATGTCGAGCTTCCGATCCCGGATAACCAGCTTCCGAAGCTAAACGGATAGCTTAAAAAGCTCGACGGATACCTTAATAAGCTGAATGAATAGCTTCAGAAGCCGGACGAATACCTTCCGAAGCTATCGCGACACCTTCCGAAGCTCAACGGATACCTTCAGAAGGTGGATGTATACCTTCTGAAGTACCCCCTTAAATTCTTGAAAGTACTTTAGGTGAATTGTGTAATCGCCAGTATATCAATATTATGTCGCATAGCATAAAAAGAAAAGAAGGCAGCTGTTGACTTTGTTTTGAAAGTGCCGTAATTTCGATGGAACAATAAACATAATTCTCTATTTATTTAAAAAACACACAAGATTATGGAAAACAAAATTGATTTTATCATCCCCGACGAAGTAGTTACTTCGGTTCAGCAAAAACTAAATGACATCAACACAGAGTTAAAACCTTACCTGGTTTCGCTTTCGCCCGACGACCGTCGTGAAGTGCCAAAAATGAGTGACAAAACCCAGCCTTTTGTGGAGAAAGCCCTGGCTTATACCGCTTCGGCTCCCGGGTTTGCACCGCCTTATATGGATACCGTAGGGCTGGCCAACGATATGAAAGTACACGGGCAGCTTACTCCCTTACTGCGCGATGTACGTATTCTGTACGACAACCTCGACGATACCGTAATGGAAGCCGGTGCCGAAAGTTATGTATGCAGCTTAACCTACTGGCTATTTCGGTCTGACCGTGCCACACATTTCGGTTGAAACCGTGCCACTTTGAGAGATGGTGCAATTATACAAAA
>CANLMQ010000009.1 GCA_947492175.1 uncultured Draconibacterium sp.
ACTGGCACACATGTATCCGTTGGTATCGAAAGCGGTACTATGTGGGCTGTTTGGGTTTAGCCGTCAGGCCTGGTACGATAACAAGAAGCGCCAGTCGGGGCTTCAAATGCAGGAAGTATTCATATTGAGTTTAGTAAAGGAGTTGCGCAACGAGCACAAACGAATGGGAGCAGAAAAGCTCCACCTGGTGCTCACGCCGGCACTACAGGAACATAATATTAAATATGGCCGAGATAAATTTTATTGTCTTCTGCGTGAACACGGCTTATTGGTAAAACGGCGCAGACGCGGGCCAAAAACAACCAATTCGAAACATTTTTACCGCAGGTACCCGAACCTTATCCGCGACATCGAACTATTGAGTTCCGGGCGTTTGTGGGTAAGCGACATAACGTATATCCGCACCGAAAAAGGATTTGTTTATCTTTCGTTGGTAACCGATGCGTATTCAAAGAAAATAGTTGGCTGGTGCCTGTGGCCCGACCTGACCAGCGAAGGAGCACTGAATGCCCTGAAAATGGCCATCTCGGGCGAAGGCGTAAAACAGGGGCTTATCCACCATTCCGACCGTGGAATACAGTACTGTTGCAACGATTACGTAAACTATTTAAAAGGCTCTAAAATAAATATCTCGATGACCGAAAACGGCGATCCTTATGAAAATGCCATAGCCGAGCGCGTAAACGGCATTCTAAAAGATGAATACGGGCTAAATGAAACCTTTGCTGATTACCATGCAGCACTTGAAGCCACAAAGGTGGCCGTTTATAAGTACAACAACAAGCGTCCGCACCGAAGTGTCGATTTTATGGTGCCACAGGACGCCCATTTGCAGAAAGGCCCCCTGAAAAAACACTGGAAAAAACGCGAATATCCGGTGTCGGTAAAAACAGGAATAAAAACAAAGGTGAACATCAAAAACAGGAATTACGAATGACCTTGTTTCCGTTTCCGGAGGCTCAAAAAACAACTATTGGAATAAGCAGTATTTAAAAATCAGAACGAACAAAAAAGTAGTAAGTAAAATCTTATTAGATTTGTAAACCAGTAAATGAAGAAATAATCGTTTACATTCTATCAAATTAAGTATAAATCTGTCAAGCTATTTTAGGAAAGGTCATCCCTGACAAGTAAATTCCTGTCACAGTATAAAATAATCACGCGTTAGCTATACTTATATAGGTACGAGCTATGTAAAATTATACGCGAGTATTTAAAATATAAATGCGAGCTAATATTAAATAGTTGCGAGTAATAAATAATAGTATGCGAGCTATACTCGCAACCAGATAATATATACTTGTATATAAATAATAATAGCACACTTATAAATATAGTTAGCTCGCATAATTAAATTTAAAGCTCGCATATAATTATTATATGCTCGCAGTATTAAATTGTTTACAGGGATTATAATAAACGAAACAGGAAAGAGGAAGCTGGCTGGATTTATTATTTCCAATCATCCAAAGGCCTGACGTCGTTTGCCGTGAGTTTTTTACTAAATCGTTTCCCGTTCTTTTTCGAGTAGAAGATCAATGAATCTATCCGGTTTCCTTCGAAACATTCGCCCTGGAATTTAACGAACAGCAGTCCGAAATTTTTGTCGATTTTAAAATGAATAATTTCGGGTTCTCCGCTAGCTTTCCAACACTGGTAATAAGAATAATCTTGTTCAAAAATGGTGAGTTTAAAAGGGCATGCAGTAGTTTCATCCATTACAACCCTGCTGTAGTATTTTATTTCCGACTCGCGGTTATACGATATAAAATCGGGAAGTGCTGTTGTGTCGGGGGCTATTAAATGGGCCAATCCTTTGCTTCTGATTATTTCGTTTCTGTTTGCGGCATATTCGCCTCTCGGGCTCCAGTCGGAAATAACTTCAAGCGAGTCGGTGTCAATTCTGTAGGTATATAATTCAGTAGGGCAATCACATTCTGCCCAGTCGGTGTGTGTAAAATAAATCGTATTTGTACTGCTGTCAAAACCAAGTATGTCGATCTTAACCGGGCCCATTACCGTTGAAAATCCGGTAAAGTGAATCAGCCAGAAAAGGAGAAGCAGTGTGAATGTTTTTATTTTTTTGTTGGTTTTCATTGGCATAGTTAACGGTTGGTACATGTTGACGGGGCGGATTTCGGAGAGCGTTCCTGTCCGAAGGACACGGAACTGCGATGCGAGAATCCGCAGTTGGCGATACACCGAACCCCGCCCTGCAATATGTACCGTGTTGTGTGCAGTTTTTTATTTTTTTCTTATAAATCCGCTTCCTATTCCATCGTAAATATTGTCAGCAATGGTCAATGTATCATTTGAGATAAAAGCTACTATTCCATTCACGACAATGTTTTTATTTTGATAATTCTCTGAAAGTTTGATGAATTTTTCTAATTCTCCAGTATAAATCGATTTTTCCAGAGACAAGTCATAGGTACAATTTAAAACTACACTGTCATTCTCAGTCAATGTAAATTTGTATTCATTTGTCAATTCTATTTGGATTGATTTTCCTGTTGACTCAGGAGTTTCGTGGATATGAAAAGCTTCTCCTCCATCTGTTCTTATCCAACTCCACTCTCCAATTATTTTATTATCCAAATTATCAATTACATCATTTTTGTCACAACTGAAAATAAGAAAAATAAGAAAAGGTATGATAATTAGTTTTTTCATAATTATTGATTTTCTTATATGATGAAACTTACTCTGTTTTAGTTGCGTTAATACGTAATGTTTTCATTGTTAGGGTTTTTACTTGTTTGTAATCTCAATCTTAATTTTCCGCAGAAGTTTTTTTGGGTCTTTGTTTTAAATTGCACACAACTAGTGTGTATCATCACCTGGTGATGTTATACACCCAAAATAGAGGGATAAAAACACTTATTATGTTTCGTTCTGTTTTGTCAACTTTTATTTTAGGGAGCGTATTCAACGGTTTAAAGTTTTAAGTGCAATAAATGTAAACATAATCTTGGAAAACTAAAAGCCGGTCCGCTGGTGCGTCCCGATGCTTCTGGATCTAATCCGTACCTCAGCCATAGGCTGATAAGTTCATTTCAATTCTATCGAATTGCATACCGATTGTAAATCGGCGCGAGCGAGGATAGCGGGCTTCCAACTTATCAAGCCATTACAATTTTGAAGCGGGTTACAATCATTGAATTTACTACTATCACGCCTATTTTGTATATACATTGTTAGCGGTTCGGTTTTTTATTTAGTCTTAAAATTCACTTCATATGTTTTTAATGGAATACCTTGTTCTGTTTTAAAATTTTTACCCGTCAATACAAGTTGATATTCTTTGTCAGGCTGAAGCTGAACTTCCATTACAACAGATTTATTGTCATCTGAATAATATATATTGTCTAGCTTGGGAAAAGCAAATTTCCCTTTACTACCATAGTTTACTGAATAACCTTTTCCAGCCAATGTTCTGTCAAAGTTTATTGTTATAGTTTTAATTTTAGAATCTACATTTGTGTCGTTGTTATTAAACTCAGATATTGTTTGCACTTTAGGTCTTTGAGAATCAAAATGAGTAATTTTCTCAGCAAAAGATTTGTATGCTACTGCTAAGTTTGGAATGTAGTTTTCAAGAGTAGGATATTTATCTCTGTCATTGTCAAATGTTTTTAATTCTGCAACAAGTCCTTTAATCCAAATAAAACCCTTATTAGACTCATTATTCAACATCATTTGGATTTTAGATTCATCTTCTCCATGGTCTATAAAGTATTTAATTACAGATGCACGTACCAATGCTTCATTAAGTATAATTTCCCAATTCCCATATGCTTGCTGATGGCTCATTTCATACTCTATAGCTTTATAAATTTCTTTTCCGCTTTGTTCAAACTCCGAAATATATTTTTCATTTAAAGGGTTTACAAATGAATGTGCAAATTCATGTACTATGATAGGTAGGTATTCTGCTTCTTTGTATATTGACATACCTGTGCCGTCAGTCCTCCAAGTTCCCATAACAGAAAACACTTTCTTTTTTTCGTTTGTAAGTGTATAAGAAGGTCCATAATTGTGATTGCCACAGCCTAGACTTACTATTAAGTTAAAATCTTCTTCTGCATTAGTACCAAAGAAATTTTGATACCATTTTAAATCTATCTTGTCATACACATAGGAAAACCTTTTTTCAACTTCTCTGAAAAGAGGTTCACTCTCCTCAAAGAACTTTTCACATTCCGTATCCTTATAAAAGTCTTTTAAGAGTTTCACAAACTTTGTTGCATCATCTTCACTCCATCTTTTTTCAGGAAGAGTTTTTGAAAAATCGATTAAAGGATTAAGTTCATCATTCAGAACAATTGCCATACTTGCAACCGCATCGTATGAAATACCTTTGTTTTGCCTTAACTCTTTTGCAAAAGACACAACTTTATGGTTGTTAAATGGACTAAAGTGTTCATCTACTTTATTAGCATAATCTTTAACAATCACTTTATCATATTCCTTGTTTCCTGCAAGTTTAAATACAATACTCAATAGTTCAACTCTTTTGTCAACTTTTGGGGATTTAATAATATGTTTTCCCTGAGCAAAGACTTGTTGTACAGCTATTAATAGAATTAGAATCAGAAGTTTTCTCATCTCTAAGTAATTATTAAGATTGTGTTTTCAACAATGATTCAATTTTACCTTTCCATAAATGAGTTTCATCTTTCCTGCCTTTCAATATATTCAGGTTGCCACCAATCGATACACCAAATATTTTGGTTTCACTTTCTTCTTTATAATGAATGCGTAATACCTTTCTTGGAAATTTGTTTTTAAAATTGTGCCATGCTTTTATTTCAACCTTTGTAATTCTTTTGAGCGGAATAGTATAGTCCTTTTTTGAACCCCATCGAGTAAAATAAATATCGTCGTTTGTGAGATATAAGTCACCATTACCTCTAATGGTTAGAGGGTGATAGTGACGTTTTCCAAAAGAATCAATTGATTCAAAACCGTAAAAATTTGCACCTTGAACTTTTAAAATTGAATGATTCATCTATTAGAGTTTTAGTTAGAGATTGGGAATTATTTCAGAAACTCGATTGGTGTAAAATAGAATTTTTTCATAATTCCTTTTTTTATTTTCTGGCTAATAATTATTGGGTAAATAATGTTGGGCACATACAATGCACAACCAGTGAATAAAAAAAAGTAAGCATTACTCCATTGAGCAATACTAAAAACACCCCATAGCGTAAAACTGAAATAGAACAGAATCGACCATAATATCTGAAAGTTTAAAACATTTAATCCTTGTTCATTTAAACCAATAATTTTATCACGTTTAGTAACCCAAAGAATCAATGGAAGCAGTACACTACCAAGAGGAAAAAACATGCAGGCTAAAACAGACAGGTGGAAGTATTTTATGAACTTCAAATTCTCGCTTCTTCCGTAATCGAGAATATCCTCAATATTGACTTCTAATACCTGACAAATATTTTTTAATGTATCGTTTCTTGGTTGTGTTGTTCCTTTCTCTATTCTTTGAAGGGTTCTAAGATTAATTCTTGATAAATCTGAAAGTTTCTCTTGAGTATATCCTTTTCGTTGCCTAATCTCTAAAATTTTTGCACCAATTGTCTCCATCTATAATTTGTCTTAATTTTTCACCCCAAAACTACAATCAAATCGAACTATTATCTTACGGTTTTCATATGTCATTTTTACGGCAATTGTGTCGTACGTAGCGTTTTTAACTGACAGCTAACTAGTGTGTATCATCACCAGGTGATGTTATTTTCATTATATAATTTATAAAAGTAATGTTATACACTCAAAATAGAGGGATAAAAACACTTATTATGTTTCGTTCTGTTTTATCAACTTTTATTTTAGGGAGCGTATTCAACGGTTTAAAGTTTTAAGTGCAATAAATGTAAACATAATCTTGGACAAACTAAAAGCCGGTCCGCTGGTGCGTCCCGATGCTTCGGGATCTAATCTGTACCTCAGCCGCAGGCTGATAAGTTCATTTCAATTCTGCCGAATTGCACACTGATTAGAAATCGGCGCGAGCGGGGGATTCCGGTCATAAAATCAGGTTCATTCTTTTACAAGAGTTATACTCTCGTATTCTGACTCAGGATTTAAAACTAAGGTGTTTGAAGATTTCAATTTATAATGATAGCCAATATTATATGCAGGAACTTCAACGGGAGCACTATGAATGTAATTTGAATCTAGACAACGACCCCCATCGAAATATACTTTATCTAAATCAAACGAATATTTACCTTTTATATATCCATAACTGTCGGGACCGACCGGGTTACCATCTTCATCCACATATAGCACATCAGTCCAGTAATGTATTTTTAGAAAAAAGCTGTCTTGTTCGAATATGAAAGTATGATTTGAACCAGCAAACTGTCCAAGGTCTTCAGGCTCCACTTCAACCCATTTCCCCTGTAATGTTGTCGTTTCCAATATTAGTTCGTCTTCGTCTTTACAACTCAACATAAAAATAAGGGCAAATATTGCTATCAATATTTTTGTCGAGTTAATCCGAATACTTGTTATAGGAATCTTCGTTGTTTCCATAGTTTAGTTTTTAAATTTTTATGTTTATCAACTATTATTTTTATTTTCATTTCAAAATGTTTGGTAACTAGCGTGTTTCATCTCTGCTGGTGTGGATTTGTAATCCGTACCTCAGCCACAGGCTGATAAGTTTATTTCAATTCTATCCAATTGCCCACCGATTGTAAATCGGCGCGAGCGAGGCCGTATTTATGGTATTTTATCAATTGTTTTAAAGCCATTCAGTATTTGGTCTGAGGTATTAAATTGCTTTTTGTCATCAATCTTAAAATTGAACTTTAAATCAAAATATAATTGGTCAATGAAGAATCTCTTTTTGGGGTTGTCTATTTTATAGTCTTCCATTCTCACCCTGATTGGATAATAGTCTGATTTAGCAATATTTAGTAGAATAACAGAGCCATTGTTTTCTATGTCTATGAGCTTATACTTGAAGCCAGGAAGAGAAGAACCTTTATTCTCAGTACTAATGATAATCTGATAGCAGTCAGTATTATTGAGAATCGTATCATTTAACCTCTCAATTTTATATGAGTGAATATCTTGCAATATCTGTTTGAATATATATTGCATTGCATAGGGCGTATTGTGCCCCCAAAAATGTGTTTGTTTGAACTCAGGGTATTTAATTAAGTCATATCTAACTGCTGTACTATCTTGATTATTTTTACGTATTAGCTTGTCGCTATCATAAATGTCTTCAAAAGTTATTTTGGTTTTATCGTTATTGTAAAAGTACCAGTGTCCTTTTACTCCAACTACAGAGTCAGAAGTTAACCGATGAAAGTACATTTCTCGATAGGTATAAATGGTATCATCTAATTTTCGAGGATTAGTTCTCACCACATTTTGTTTATAATAAATTGTTTCAATCGTATCAATTGTGTTTATTGTTTTTTGTAATACTTCTAAAACAGTCTCTCTCTCTTTGCAAGAGTTGAATTCAATTAAAGTTGCTATAAAACAAATAATTCCAATTACTTTCATCTTCATATCAGTTAAAGTTTAACCTGTTTGGTAGCTCTTTTTATATGGCACATAACTAGTGAGTATCATCTCCGCTGGTGCGGATTTGTAATCCGTACCTCAGCCACAGGCTGATAAGTTCATTTCAATTCTGCCGAATTGCACACCGATTGCAAATCGGCGCGAGCGAGGAGAGAGAATCCGCAGTTGGCGTACCACCGAACTCCGCCCTGCAATATGTACTGTGTTAACGCCTGGTTTTTCTTTCATTGTTATTTCTAATATCTTCTTTTTCAATCGCCTGAATCCTGCGCAATCTATTGTAATCTATTTGGTCAAAAAGAATGAAATTGACGAATTCTATAAAATATTGATGTTCTTTTGTTGTTAATCCTTCCTTAATTAATTCTTCAAGAACCAAATTGGGATTATTGTAAAAAATGAATTTGCGTGTTTTATTGTCATAAGTTTCGATAGAAATTATAGCTCCATCAAGTGGATAAAAATCTGTAATCTTACCATTATATGGATTTCCGTTTGCGACATATTTTAATTCTATTTCATCTTGACTCGGAATCTTGCTATTTATGAAATTGTCCAACCTAAATTCAAACTTTTCCCAATCAATTGACCTTTTAATAGAGTCCTGAAATACAATGCTTTGATGTACGTTGTAATCTTGATTGAAATACCCAAGTCTGTAATCCCAATTATTACTAAAATCTTTTGTGAATTGTATCACTTTGTCTGTATAAAAAAAATCACATATCCATACTCGTAATTCATATTGAATCGAGTCGGAAATGATTTTTCGTTCCAATTCTGTTCCATTTGCTAGTTTTACCATAAATTGTCCCATTCTCTCAGTAACGGAACTGTCTTGTCCTTTTACTTTTAGAGTAAACAGAATTAAAATAATTAATATCAATTGATGCGTTCTCATTTCTATTGTCAAACTTGGCGTTAACGGTTAGTACATGTTGTCGGGGCGGATTTCGAAGAGCGTTCCTGTCCGAAGGACACGGAACTGCGAAACTGGAATCCGCAGTTGGTGTACCACCGAACCCCGCCCTGCAATATGTACTGTGTTATGGCAAGTTTTTATTTATTTCTTTTATCAAAAATTTGTAATATTCTTTGTCTGCATTATCCTTTAAAATCTGACTGTTCCAATATTCAATTAAAGTGTCTTTGTTTAATATATTATTTTCAATCAGATATTTAACTTCTCTAACCTTAAAAATACTGTCAACGAAATTGTTTTTTAGTGAATCTGGAACTGGACTTCCAAACCGATAATTAAAAAATCCTTGATTAATCAAATCGTCAATTGTGTATTCATCGTCTGGGATTTTCTTTAAAACCAATTTTTCGTTTAATCCCTCAAACACCGCATTGTCTGAGTCAATAAATGTTATTTTGTATTTTGTTATTGTCGAATTGTTTAATGTGCTTTTTATTCTAAGGCTGTCATTATCCACCTTATAAACAGAAGGTGGGAGAAAGTCCCATTCCAAATTGAATCTTTCAAGTGTATCCCCTCTAAAACAAATCTCATTATAAACGGAATCAATTAAAGTACACCAATTTCCATTTATGCTGTATTCAGTTTGGATTTTGTTAGCTTCGCAACCAAAGAGATAAATCAGGGAAAAAATTGCAACTAATTTATTTAAGTGTCTTTTCATTGAATTCAAATTTGCCACTAACTAGTGTGTATCATCACCTGGTGATGTTATATACCCAAAATGGAGGGATAACAACACTTATTATGTTTCGTCCTGTTTTGTCAATTTTTATTTTAAGGAGCGTATTCAACGGTTTAAAGTTTTAAGTGCAATAAATGTAAACATAATCTTGCAAAACTAAAAGCCGGTCCGGATTCCGGCACTTGTAAGCATATTCATGTTGAAAACAGACTCTTCAGCACATATTGACTGGGACTCGCGGCAAATTTGTTGTTAGTTAATAGTCAGATAAACAGAACTATCGTTGTAGTGTGTGGAAATTCTAAATTTTTAATGCGATGTTGTACAACAAAAAATGTTATTTATGCATGAAAATTAAAAAATTGAACAATGAAAAAGTTCCAGGTACTGTTATTATTGCTTTTGGCAATAGTAGGTGTCAAAGCACAGGAAATTACTAGTGCAGATCAGAAGGCAAATAAGAGTTTTGCAGATAAGCTGGTTTTTAAAAAAGTAATTATCGAAGATGATGACTTTCATATTTGGGGAGCTTCTCCAATTTGGGGAAACGACGGACGTATCCATGTTTTTACCTCGCGTATGCCCATAGAGGATAATAAGCAAACGCAGTACGGCTTTAACCATTGGTATGCTACTTCGGAGATTGCACATTACGTGGCCGATCAGGTTGAGGGACCTTACGAGTATGTAAAAACCTTGCTTAAGCCGGGACAGGCCAAAGAGGGAGCCTGGAACACCGGAGCGCAGCATAACCCGTTTATTACAAAGATTGATGATGTGTTTGTATTGCTCTATGTTTCGAATGCATCAACAATAAGCAACCGGAATGCTTCAAGCTTTAGAATAGGAATGATGAAAACCAAAGATCTGAATGGTTCGTGGGAAGATTGTGGATATGTGTTGTCGGCACCAGCAGAGGATGATACGCTTGCCTGGAGTTATCCGCTGCGTGCGGCCGGTAGGGGAGTTGACAACCCGACACTCTTACATCATCCAAATGGTAAATTTTACCTTTATTATCGTGTAAAATGGAAAGGGTTGGAAGGTGATAATACCTATGTTGTTGCCATTGCCGATAAACTGGAAGGACCATATATTCATGGGCAAAAACGTTTGATTAACAACATCCGCTACATTGAAGATCCTTATGTTTTTATGGAGGGCAATACGGTGTGTATGCTGGTTACTGATAACTATCGCAACAAGGGATTGTTACTGCGTTCCAAAGACGGACTTTCTTTCGATTTTGAACAGGCAGAAGAAGGTTTTCATGTCATGGAGCAGTACATTGATAAAAACATTGTAGAACAGGCTGCCAATTACCGCCATCCGAAATTTGAACGACCACAGCTGCTAATTAAAGATGGAAAGCCAACTCATCTTTTTGCTCCCGGTGGCTGCAATATTAACAATGGACCAGGGACATGTTGTTACCTGCTGGAAATAGTAGAGTAGAAGTTAAAGAATTACTATTGCAGTTTGTATTATGTGGTTATAAAGTATATGAAAAATTCAGGAATTATTATTGTCGTAATAAGTGTAATGCTAATCTTTTCAGCTTGTTCTGAAAAAGGAGAAAAAACACAAACCAAAATAAAATGGGTAAATCCGATTTACGACAGAATTGGAGTAGCACCTGTTGGAGGTGGTTTCGAAATGGAAGGTTACTGGGTTTGGGGAAGTGCAGTGGTAAAAGGTGATGACAATTTGTATCACATGTACGCCAGCCGGTGGCCTAAAAATCTGCCGTTTCATCCAGGGTGGATGGTAGCTTCTGAAATTATACACGCTGTATCGGAAACTCCTGAAGGACCCTACGAATTTAAAGATGTCGCAATTGGAGCTCGAGGTGCAGAGTACTGGGACGGCCGTTCTGCACACAATCCCAGAATATTGCGCTACAAAGATCTTTATGTAATGTTTTATATGGGATCAACACATCCTTTTGACGAAGTAACAAATTCAGATACATTAAAGCTTGGTACAGCCTATCCGGTTGTAGCCCGGTCGAACAAACGAATTGGTATTGCCACTTCGAAAAGTCCTTATGGTCCTTGGGAAAGAAGAGATGTGCCTGTCTTGGATACAAAACCAGGAACCTTTTACAGCTTCCTAACATCGAATCCTTCGCCTTGGATAAATGAAGACGGTAGCGTTGTGTTAATGTTTAAAGCCCGTGCTTACCGCGACAAGTATCCTTACCAGTCGAGAATGCAAATTGGAGTAGCCACTGCATCCGATATTAACAGCCCTTTTACAGTGGTAACAAAAGAACCTGTTTTCAGTATGGATAAATTTGGCGTGGTTGAAGATCCGTTTATCTGGAAAGATGAAAACGGGTACCATATGATTGCCAAAGACCAATACGGAAAAATTACAGGAAAACATCATGCCGGTGTGATGGCCCATTCACACGATGCAATTAACTGGAAACTGGATGAGCAGCCATTGGCCTATGAACGCACCATTAACTGGAGCGATGGCAAATCCATTAAAATGGGACAGTTGGAGCGTCCGTTTGGGTTAATTGAAAATGGTAAAGTAACCCATCTGTTTTTTGCAACAATGGATGGGCCCGGAGGTTTTAACAGATCTACAAAATCGTGGAATATGGTGTTGCCGTTAAAATAATTAAGTTCGGAATGTAAAATAAATAAAGGGATGAATGAACAGATCAAGTCTTAACGTAATTTATTCGTCCTTTTTTATAATACCAAGTTTTAGAAATGGGTATTAAGGCATCTGAAGGTATGGCAGCAAACTCTATCAATTCTTGTGCTTAAAAATGAATTCCGGTAAAGGGAAAAACGGCAATATTTAAGTAAATAAAAAAGAGTTACAAGAAATAAACCTTGTAACTCTTTAATCTTTTAGTCGGGATACCAGGATTCGAACCTGGGACCCCCTGCTCCCAAAGCAGGTGCGCTAACCGGACTGCGCTACATCCCGAAAAAACTATTTTGAACATAAAAGGAGTTAAACTAAATAACTCCTTTTTCAAGTCGGGATACCAGGATTCGAACCTGGGACCCCCTGCTCCCAAAGCAGGTGCGCTAACCGGACTGCGCTACATCCCGAAATATTTTTGAGCGGAGAGAGGGGGATTCGAACCCCCGGTACAGTTTACCCGTACGCCAGTTTAGCAAACTGGTGGTTTCAGCCACTCACCCATCTCTCCAATGAACTCAAACTTGCTCTTTTCTTCAATGTTTCAGAAGAACTTTGTTCGTTTGTTTTTCGTGCGTGCAAAAGTAGAAATTGTTTTTACACTGACAAAGAATTTGAAAAAAAAATAGCGAAAAAAATATTTTTTTTATTGCAATATCTTGTCCATCCATTCTTGCTA
Organism: uncultured Draconibacterium sp.; assembly: GCA_947492175.1. GTDB lineage: Bacteria > Bacteroidota > Bacteroidia > Bacteroidales > Prolixibacteraceae > Draconibacterium. The sequence goes on from CANLMQ010000009.1 coordinate 12,580, forward strand.
TCCACCTTATTCAATTATAAACCAGTTATACCAGTTGGGTTGAACCTTTACTTCCATTTCAATTTCATATGCTCGATTTAATTTAAATGTTTTTGCAATATTCTCCTGTTCTCTGATTTGAGCCACATCGGTTAATCCTGTATAATAAAGCGGAACTGTTATTGTTTTTCGAATAACATTATCGGTGGGATTAAATACAAGTAAAAATCCCTTCTCTTTTAAATTAGGATTTACGTGCATCATATAATCAATATCGCGGCCATCGGCACGGCGCAGGTGTATGATATCGCTTTCAAGTATGTCGCGGTATTTTTTATACCAGTCTACCACGCGAACAACTATTTGTTTGGTTTTCTCGGTATCGTACAAGCGAGGTCCGCGTAAAGCCGACTGAATTCCCATTCCAATATTACTAACCAGCATCATTTCATAGTGGTCGAGATGATCGTTCAGTGGTTCGATTGTGGCAGCTGCTCCGCCGCCGTGATATTGAGTAAGCGGAATAAAGCTCCAGCGCATGGAAGGCGTACTTTCCCATGTTCCATCGAAAATATTCTGACGCGTATGAATTAATTGGTGACGGCGGGGGAGGCTCCAGTTATTTTCGCGGTAACCAACTCCGTTTTGGTTCGACCCGGATAAATAGTAATAATCAGGTACGCGCAGGTAGACTCCCTGACCTTTGCACCACTTATAAAAATCAGTAATTTTTTTCCACTGTTTGTATTGTGAATCGCCCAAACCTTCGTGCCCGGGGTGTTTTGTTGATGCGCAAACATCGCCCGGATAATTGCCATCGTGTGTGAATGTTTTAAACCCGGTTTCGGAGAACATTCGGTACATCTTTCTAAAGTATTCCTGTCCCCATTCACTTTCTAAGCAGGGAGAGTTTCCAAATGTAGCAAAACCGCCTGTTTCGCCCGTTTTAGGATTTACCACATCATCTTTTTCTCCAATACTTCTTGAAGCCAGCAACGAGTAGGTGCCTATTTTTATTCCTTTACTATCAGCATAGGCAGCGTATTTTTTCATTTTATCATAGTTCTGCAGACTTTCATCCTCCGGATTAAATCCACTTCCAAATGAAAAGTTTAGCATTTCGTAACCAAGCTCAGCGGCCTGGTTTACTCCATTTACATAGTCGTCCCATTTCGAGCTGGTAATATGAAACATCATCGGATTTTCGGTTACCCACGGCGCCACTGTACGGTACATTTTTCGATGCGCTAATCCATTTCGTTCTTTATCGTACGAGTCGAAAGGAATAATAAAAGTGCGAATGGATTCAAAAGTTTCTTTGGGAGCTATATTTATGTGGTAACCCTGGTCGGGAAAAATTCGCATTGTGTTTGGAATATCCTGTACCCACGAAATTTGTGTTACATAATCCTGATCAGATTCCCAATGGACAGTCTGTTTATTGGCTACTTTGGCTGCCATCGCGGCAAATGCATAATCTGTTTCGAAATGAATGTTGGGTTTTACTTTTAAATCTTCTCGTTCGCGATAATCGCCGTAAGGATTGTGATCGGCAATGCCAAGGTATTCTGAAATAATCTGATCCAGTTTAACCGGCTTTTCAGAGTTATTTTGTACACTAACCCATTTCGACATAACCGGAACTCCATCGTATAATTCGTAATTAACAGAAACCTCCAGGTTTTGCAGGTTGGTTAGGTTCGACTTTAACCTCTGTATCTCATTTTCATCCAATTTGCCATAGGCAGCAAAGCTGTTAAACTTTAATCGAACCAGTTCTCCCGGATAATCAAAGTCTTTTCCGCCGGCATTTTTGCCCAGTTTTCCAATCCTAACAGAAACAGGATCGGGAACTTCTTTACCAAAATCGATACTTTCATAGGTTTTCCATTTCCCTTTTTCTGGTTTGGCCTCACACAATACATTGGTACCGTCAATTCGAAGCCGGAACAGCCATGTACCACTAAAATCAACATTTTCTTTTCCTCCGGCTTGTGTATTTTCTTTTATCCCATCGTATACAGAAAAGCGCCAGGCTCCGGTGTTTTTAACACCCGATTCGTTTCCGGGGCGCATATTAAATTTTATGATGCGGTCTGGCCAGAGTAATGCAATGCCGGGGCCCCAAAACCCGCTTACATCAGTTCCGGCATCAATCGATGTTTCAACCAAACCTGTTCCTGCAGGAAGTTTATATTCGGCATAAACGGCAGTGTTGTTTGGGGTGTAAATCTCGCCCGGCTTTCCTTCGTTATAAAACGAACTTCTTTCATGTGCCTCACTGGTGCGTATCTCCCATACATCAGACATTGATGAAAAATCATCGCGGTACAATTCCTTACGTCCAACCTTGCTTTCCTGCGCCAAAGCAATCAGTTCTTCGGGAGCAACGGCGTTTAATTTATAGTTCATCCGGAGTTTTATTCCTTTGGGAGGCCATTCGGCATCGGGAGCGTGATGTCGTTCTTGTTTCCACTCGAAACGTTGTTCAGGAGTTCCAATTTTAAATCCTGTTAATTGAAAGGAGAGGGGATCGGCTTTCAGATTGTTCAACCAATCCGGATATAAAAAGGCCAGATTCGGTTGCCCGGTTAAACCGCCCACGTTTATTGTAAATCCATTTATCGAGATAACTGCTTCTGGTTTTACAGCACGAATATGTTCTTCCTGTTTGCTTAATACTTTTAAACTGGTTGTGGCAGCGTTGGGCGAAAGTCTGAAAGCGCGTGAAATTATTCCGTTTGAGAGAATGAGTTCGGTGTTGGTTTCGTTTCTGAAAGCTTTGGCAGTTTCATTGGGAGTGTGAATAAGCCAGTCGCCTTTTATTCCGGATGTGTAACTTCCTGAAATTACCGGCAGTGATTTTAAATCATTTAAATATTCCTGGGCACCAAGTTGATAATGAAATGAAAAAATGGATGCAAATGTTAGTATAATAACTGATACCAGGTTCAAAGTCAGTTTAAACATAGATTTGTTTTTTTAGGATTGCGGGAATAAAGATAGTAGTTATTAATAAAATTAAAATACAGAAAGAGTATTTGTATATTAATTTAGTAAGTTGTTGTATGAGGAAGGAACCAATCTGAGGTTTAATCCATTATAATTTATTCTGTTGAATATTAATAGCAGTTAGATTAAACAAAATACCTGTAAGTATGTTATTTCATTTAAGATTTGAAATAAGAACAACAAAAAAACAGATTATGAGTTACCGGGAAGAAATGATATTCACAAAAGTGAATGGCAAAAAGGGAGTGAATAATGTTGGCAAAATAAATATTCATACAAATGACTACGACGAATTAGGAGATAATCACATTGGTACGTCGATTGAAACACCGATGAGAGATGATGCTTTTGATTTATCGGATCAGCAAAAGATGGTTATTATTGAAGATAAATTCAGGGATATTATGGAAACCCTGGGACTTGATTTAACCGACGACAGTTTACAAGGCACTCCTCATCGTGTGGCAAAAATGTTTGTGCAGGAAATTTTTTATGGATTGAATCCTGAAAACAAACCCAAAATATCGGTGTTCGGGAATAAATTTCAATATGGCGAAATGCTTGTGGAGAAGAATATTAACCTGAATTCAACATGCGAACACCATTTTTTGCCCATTGTAGGGAAAGCACATGTTGCCTATATTTCAAGCGGTGAAGTAATTGGGTTGAGTAAAATAAACCGTATTGTTGATTATTTTGCCCGCCGTCCGCAAGTTCAGGAACGTTTGACAGTGCAAATTGCCAACGAATTAAAGAGAATATTAAACACAGAAGATGTGGCTGTAGTAATCGATGCCAAACATCTGTGTGTCTCGTCGCGCGGAATTCAGGATGAAGGCAGTAGCACTCTGACAGCAGAATACTCAGGACGTTTTAAAGAAAAGGGTGTTCGTGATGAGTTTCTAAAATACCTGGAACTTTAATTTCAACCACTTCTCTTTACATTGTAAGCCATCAGTGCCTGTCCTCGTCGTTGATATAAAACACCATCTTTTAGTACAGGGTGGGAAAAATGTTCTTTTGTTCCGTGGGTGATTTTGAATGTCCCCTTTGCGGCAATTTCCCCATTCTCGTTGTAACTTAATAACGAAAGTTTACCATTCTGCCCATAATAGTAAAACATGTCATCTGCAGCGACCAGAGCACCCCAGCCCAGCTTTAATGAATCGGTAATTTCACCGGTATCGGCATCTATGCTTTTAAACTGTTTTTTCGAAGTTCCGCTTCCGTATAAATGGTTTTCAATTTTTACAATTCCTCCCATGTAACTGTCAAATTCTTTGTTGCGCCACATTTCCGTAATTTCGGTTCCATCTTCCGAAAGTTGTAATTTTACACCGCCATTTCCGTCGCCGGCAGCGTAATAAATATAACCGTCCTCGAAAATAACACAATTACAGTGCGTATCGCCAATTCCTACTCTGCGTTCTTCCGGTGCAGTATTATCCTGTGCATGTGTCCAAAGTAGTTTGCCTGTTTCTGTATCGAATCCCATCATGTTATAGGCCGAAAAGGTTACAAATATTTTTCGGGATGAAAGCTCAATCAGTGTTCCCGGATTATAGCTTGAACGCTCGCCATGGCCTTTATTACTCCAGATTAATTCGCCGGTAAAACGATTTAAGGCAACAACATTGTATCTTTTCCCTCCGGGAGTCCAGAAGACTTTATCCTCATCAATAAGAGGGGCTTCCGAGTGCCCCAGCCTTGGGTAAACACCATCAAAATCTTTTGTAAAATCTTTCTGCCATACTATATTTCCGTTTTCGCGTTTCAGACAGAACAGGTTGCCCATTCCTGAGCCCACATATATTAAATCGTTTACAACAGTTGGTTGCGAACGAGATCCGGCATAGTTTTTTATCCATTCTTTGCCAAAAGGCGCTTGCCATTTTATTTTCCCGTCGAAACTAATACAAAATATCGTGGCAATGCTATCGATTGCTCCGGTAACAAAAATTTCAGTATTGGTTATTGTAGGTGAACCGTATCCATCGCCAATACTGTCCAAAACCCATAATTCTTCAGGGCCATTTTCTGGCCATTCTTTCAGCAGGTTTTGTTCAGGGAATATACCCTTTCGATTTTCACTTCGCCACTGGAAAACTTCATTTTTTTTAGAAGTGCACGAAAATATGAACAGGCTAAGCAGAAGTAAAACAATAATCTTCATGATTTCAGGTTTCGTTTTTCCTAAGAGTATTCGAAGGGATTAATTAATTACAATTTTTGAATCTTTTTTTATTGAAGGAGCAGATATCTTGGGGGCATTCTTTATGAAGCGCTCCTAACTGGAATGCATCTTATTTTCGTTTGTAAATATCCAATTATAATCATTGAGGTACAGAATTGGTAAGTCCAGCAAGTAAGAGTATAGCTCTGATAAATCGTAATATATTTTTCTGAATAAGTATAGTATATAGGAGTGCATAATGCAATGAAACGACCATGCCAAAAATTTGCCACAAACAAGTATAATTAAAATCATGGGAGTTCCATCTAATACCTCTGAAACTTTAAATTTTAATTAGATGAAATACAATCTAAAAAATATCAGACTTGTAATAAGATAATGTTTAAAAAAATAATTATTTTAGTTTTTCTGTCGGGTATATTTTCAGCTTTTTTAAATAAAAAATATTACCTCTTCAAGTTTCGACTATTGTCATTATTCTTTTGGGATTGGCTTGACATAGTTTCATTTATTCAGTACTATTTTCAATACTGGTTAATATGGATTATGTAAAGAATATGAGGCAAGTTTTCGTTTTAATGGTTTTAGTAAGCTTAAGGCAATTTCAACTTAATATAAACTAAATGATACGAAGAAACTTTTTAAGTTCACTGGCATTGACCGGAGGAGCACTTTTCTCGCAACCGGCGAGTATGCTGAATATTTTAAATGAGAAACAGGAGATTAGAACTTTTCATTTATCTGTCAGTTCTTATAGTCTTGATAATAACCCAGAGTTATTTGATATTATCTCTCAAAGTGGAATTACTGATGTTTGGCTGACAGGATACATTAACGGGTATTGGTATTACGAGGTTGAAAGAATTAAACTTTGGAGGAAACAGTTTTTAAAAAAGGGTATCGCCGCCCATATTTTACAGGTGCCACTTGGGCATCCTGCTAATTTATCAGCATCTAAGGTAGGCAGTTCATTAGGAATAGAAGGAGAAATTCCAAACATAACTCCCAAACACTGGACTAAAAAAACAACAATTAGTGGAGATTTATATTCTGGTGTTTCCATTCATCCTCCAATTGTTGAAGAAAATATTGAAGCTTTGAAAAGAGCAGAACAGTTTGGTTTTAAGAAGGTGTTTTTGGATGACGATTTTAGGCTTGGAACTTTTCCCGGAATAATTGGAGGATGTTTTTGCCCGTACCACAAACAAGAGTTTCTTAATAAATATGGATACAGCGAGAATGCGTGGACTGACCTCTTGGAGAATATTAAACCACGTGAAATTGATGAAACTGTACACTCATGGGTAAATTATACCTGCGACCGGCTTTCTGAAGCATATAAACAGATGCAATCTTCTGTACCTGATGTTCAATTGGGAATAATGGTAATGTACATGGGGGCAGAAAAATCGGGGATACGGTTAAACGATTACAAAGGAGCTTTAATGCGTGTTGGAGAAATGATGTTCGATGATAATTCATTTGGAAAGGTTAAAGGAAAAACCGATGAACTTTTCAGTTCATTATTCCACAGGCGTTATGTGGTACCTGAACTTGCTTTTAGTGAAACAACAGCTTATCCACCTGAAAATCTGTCCGCGAAAAATTTAGCTGCGAAGTTAAATATATCACTGTTGAGCGATGTGCGAAATACAATGTTTATGAGTGGATTAATGCCTTTCCCTCAGGAATACTGGTCTACGCTTGCGCCTGAAATAAAGAAAAGCGCAGGTCTTCATGTCACAATTGCCGGGCAGAAGCCAAGAGGACCTTTTAAACATTATTGGGGAGAAGCGAGTCGTTTTATTAGTACAGATAAGCCGTATAGTTTATTCCTTGCTTCAGGCGTGCCGTTTGAAGTCGCTGATAATTTAGGGGAAGATGGTTGGACGTTTCTTTCCGAATATGATGCAAAGTCAGTAACCGAGAAAAAGTTAAAAACCGCTGGTACAAAACTCATTCATGGCCAGATAAAATATAAAGACATGATAAATATGAAATATGTGCCGGAAAACATGGACGATGTATTTGCTTTTAAACGTGAAATTATAGCCGATCTAGTTGATGTTCCATATGTTGAGGAAGATTTGCCGGTGATTTGTGCATGGTATCCATCGATAAATTCTGTTTTGTTATGGAATTTGTCAGAGACTGGGAAAAAATTGACGATTAAATATAGAGAAAAACGGTTGAAAGTTAATATAGAGGGATTAAACTCAGAAGTGATGCTTTTAAATTAATAGCTTGCGATAGCTCCTGCTATCTTTCATATCTCAAAATATCGTAGTTTACTTAAAATACGAATATACTTCGTTGTAGTCTTTTACTTCCATTAAATCGGCACGAAGTTTTGCAGCCCCGGCAAATGAGTTAAGGTAAATCTTATAAAACCGTTTTAGTATATTAAAGTTTTTAATGCCACCCCATGTTTGTTCAAAAAGACGGGTGTGTTGAATCAGTTTCTCAATTCGCTCTTCTTTTGATATTTCTGTTTTTGAGGGATTAAAAAACCAGGGATTCTGAAAAATACCACGACCAATCATTATACCGTCAACGCCCGATTCTTCAATACGTTTTAATCCACGTTCGTAAGAATATACATCGCCGTTACCATGAAATGGAATGTGCGGTTTTAGTTGATTTCTAAGTTGAATCGCTTTCCTGATTTCTTCCCAGCTTGCATCGCCTTCCGATTGCATGCGTTGTGTGCGGCCATGCAAAATTATGGCAGCCGGTTCAACCGAGAGTAGTTCCGATATCCATTCTTCGGTTTGGTGTTCTTTTATTCCGGTACGTGTTTTTACACTCACTGGGAGGTGAGTAGCCTCTTTTGTTGACAGAATAATCTCTTTGGCCAGGTTTGGCTCTCCAATCAATGCACTGCAGGCTCCAATTTTAAATACTTTTTTTACCGGGCAACCCATATTAATATCTAGCCCGTCGAAATCGTAGTTTTCGGTTATGTATTTTGCAATCGAAGCATAAATCTCGGGATTTCTTCCCCATATCTGTGCTACCAGTTTTAGGCCCAGCTTTTTTAGCAATTCGCGTTCCGATTCATTTACAATTAAACGTTCCGAAACACGTTCGCGACCAACGGGGTGGTTCATTCCTTCTACTGAAGTAAATTCAGTAAAAACCACATTTAATTTACCCGGAGTTGCCATTCCCATTACTACTTCCCGGAAAACAGTATCGGTAACATCTTCCATTGGAGCCAGCGAAAATGCAGGGCCTTTAAATTCTTGCCAAAAATTGCTCATGCCGCAAAATTATTAAATATGCCGGTTTTGATTCATTGTCTTTCCGAATTTATTTCAGAATCTGTAGTAATCAGAAACGGGCTAAGAAAACAAAACTGTTTATTTCTGATGTTCCAGTTTTAATAACGATAAACTTTTTCTGAATTTTCGGCTGTTGCCAAATACTATACGGTTTTCATCAGACCGCGCTTTTCCTGTTGATTTTTCTTCGGCGCATTCGGGAGTGCAGCAACCGTTATACTTTTTTGCACAATCAGGACATTGTATAAACAGAATATGGCATCCATGATTATCGCAGTTGGTATGCGAATCACAGGGAGCTCCGCACTGGTGACACTTGGAAATTACTTTTCCGTTTACGCTTTCTCCCAGGCGTTCGTCGAACACAAAATTTTTGCCAATAAATTTAGACTCTACACCAGCTGATTTTACTTGCCGTGCGTACTCTAAAATTCCTCCGTGTAACTGATTTACATCGTTAAATCCTTTGTGTTTAAGGTAGGCACTTGCTTTTTCGCAACGAATTCCACCAGTGCAATACAATAGTACTTTTTTATCTTTCTGATCTTCGAGAAGGTCGGTTACAATTTCCAGCTCTTCACGAAAAGTATCAGCTTCAGGGCAAATAGCTCCTTCAAAATGGCCAATTTCACTTTCGTAATAATTACGCATATCTACCACAACCGTATTTTCTTTACCAATCTGATTATGGAAGTCGATGCCACTTAAATGTTTTCCCACATTGGTAACATCGTAGGCTCCGTCATCCAGCCCGTCGGCAACTAATTTCGGACGAACTTTTATGGTTAGTTTATAGAACGATTTTCCATCATCTTCAATGGCATATTTAATTGGAATACCATTAAGAATTTCGTATTTCTTCAGAGTTTTCAAAAAGGCTTCAAAATGATGTTCAGGTATACTCATTTGAGCATTTATACCTTCGCGGGCTACATAAATACGCCCAAAACAATCAAGCGAAAACCAATCACGAAAAAGTTCGTCCCTTAATTTACGGGGATTATCAAGCAAATGGTATTTATAAAAAGATATTGTTTTGCGCTGAAAAGATTCGTTGGCTAAACGTTGCTTTAATTCTTCTTTATTTACCCTGTTATATAAAAACATAAACTTAAAATTTGCGTGCAAAAATAAACAAAAACGCAAAAAGAGCAAATAAGAGCTTAATATCTTAAAAGTAGTGATTGGTAAATATCGTATTTTCTGTGTAATTTGAGGTACTGTTCTGATAACTAATTTAATAAAAACCAAAATTATGAAACAAATGAAGTACTTAATCTTTGTTGGTGTATTGTTTTTTGTGGCATGTAACTGCAAAGATACTGCGGTAACAGAAGCTGAAGAACTTATTGAACAATTGAGAGAAGAAAGTGAATCAGTGGGTTGGACGGCTACCGTTTTGGTTGATAATAAAGTTGTATTTTCTGAAGGATTCGGTTTGGGGAATTACGAACAGCAGGTTCCCGTTTTTCCCGATAAAACTAAATTCCGAATTGGAAGTATATCGAAGGCGTTAACAGCTGCCGCACTTGGAATCTTAATGGAAGAAGGTAAAATTGATTTGGATGCTCCGGTTCAGAAGTATGTACCTTATTTTCCTAAGAAAGAATATGTGTTGACAACGCGGCAGGTTGCAGGCCACACTTCAGGTATTCGTCATTATAGAAATGATGAATTTCTGTCATCAAAATTTTATCCGACAGTTAAAGACGGATTGGATATTTTTATGAACGATACGCTGCTGTTTGAACCGGGGACACAATTTAGTTATACAAGCTATGGTTTTAATCTCTTGAGTGCTGTTATTGAAGGAGCTTCAAATACAGATTTTTTAAAATATATGCAGGAAAAGGTTTTTGATCCTTTGGGAATGAAAGAAACCAGGGCTGAATTTATGGACTCGCTGATTGTGTTTCGAGCCGGCTATTATTCTATGGCAGAAGGAAAAGTAATTAACGCGCCTTATGTTGACAACAGTTATAAGTGGGCCGGGGGAGGATTTATATCGACTTCGGAAGATTTGGTGAAGTTTGGAAATGCCATGTTAAATAATACGCTGTTTTCGGAAAAAACAAAGTTGGAGCTGGTAACACCACAAAAGCTAAAAAGCGGCAAAGATACTGAATACGGAATGGGATTTTTTTCAGGAACTGATAAATACGGACGCTATTATTACGGTCACGGCGGTGGATCAATAGGAGGGTGTGGAAACCTGATAATCTATCCTGAAAATAAAATAGTTGTTGCCGTAATTACTAACGATTCCCGGGCAAAAGTAGGTGACGAGTTACATCAACTGGCAGAAATTTTTGTGGGTGAAGATTAAAAGAAAACCCGGATTAACTCAATCCGGGTTTTCTTTTAAATATTGTGCATGCTCTTATAGGTCAATTGTTGCAGTTCGGGTGTCGGTCTGTCCCTGCTGATCTGTAACAACTGTAGTTACCGTGTAGGTTCCACTGCTACCTTTCTTAAATGAAAGTTCGTGTAGTCCGCTTGCCAGTGAACCTGTAACTGTAGTTAAAGTGCTAACAATTTCTTCATTTGGATTCTTCAAAGTAGATACAACTGTTGCGAGATCCGCATTTTCGTCTGTTACACTCCAGGTTACCTGAACTCTTTTCATGGCAGGATTACTTGTATTTGTCCAGTTCCACGAGGAAATAACAGGTGCTACATCTTCACCCGGTATTGATGCGGCGTTAACGGTAACAATAACATCATCCGAATCGGTAAATTCTCCATCCGAAACGGTGAGTGTTATTGTGTGTGTTCCAACTGGTAATAAAACGGTTGGATTAACGCCGGAAGCTATTGTACTTCCTGATTCCGACCAGGTATAGGAAACAATGCCATTATCATCACCAGAATCCGAACCATCTAAAGATACTGACGCATTTCCTGATTCGTCGGCAGTAATAGTTTGATCGGTTCCTGCATTTGCTGTTGGTGGATTGTTTGTTGGATTGGGATCACCTCCATCAGCCACAATTCCAATCGGATCTGCATTGTTATCAGGATCATTATTTACTGTTCCTTCTTCAGCAGGTGTTCCCCACAGTAAAATTCCGGCCATGTGAGGTGCGGCCATTGAAGTTCCGCTTAAAGTTGCATAACCTCCATCTTTGTACGTAGAGTAGATACTATAGCCCGGTTCGCAATAATCAACAGGAGTTCCGTAATTTGAGAAGTAAGCCCAGTTATCGTTGATATCGCAAGCCGATATTGTATAAATATTGGTTCCTTCATTATGTGCCGGTGAATAAAAATAACAGTCGTCGCTCTCGTTACCTGCAGCAATAGAGATTTTTATGCCCAGACTTGCCACATTCTGTACCGCTTCGTCAACGGCAGGATCTATATACCGACTGGATGGTCCCAGGCTCATATTCACAACATCTCCGGCCATTCCTACTCCAGCAATATAATCCAAGGCGGCAACTGACCAGGAGAATGAACCAGATCCGCTGCGGTCAAGTACCCGGCACGAAATAACTGTAGCACCGGCAGCTACTCCGGCTACACCTATATTATCGTTAACAGCAGCAACTGTTCCGGCAACGTGTGTTCCATGGCCGTTTAAATCATCTACAGTTGGTATTGGTTCTGTTGTAACAAAGGTTCGGCTTCTATTTACATCCACATTCAGGTCAGGGTGGTCAGTGTCTATTCCGGTATCTACAATCCAGGCTACATTATCACCACTATATGTACTTCCTCCGTAAACCCGTTGTATGCCCCAAGGAATAGTTTGTGCCGGAGGTGTTGGAACCGGTTTCTTTTTGATTACAGCTAGAGGCAATCTTAGAGAAATAATCCGGTCATGCTGAATGTATTTCACCGAAGGATCGCTTTCCAGTTTCTTTAACTGTCCCGGAGGAATTTTTACAGAAAAGCCTTTTAGTGCAGTCCCATAAACATGGCCAATTTCTCCATCAGAAATACCTGCCCGTTTTAATATTTTTTGTGTTTTTGTTTTAACTGCAGCCTGTTTCTTTTCGTAACCTTTTAGTTCTGCGAGTTCCGTATTAAGTTCAGCATCATCTAAAACCACGATGTAACTTTTCGTATCAACTGAAGCAGATTTCAATTCAGGAACATTTTCAAGCAGTTCATCATTAACGGTTAAATCGTTACATGAATAGACTACAAATACTGCACACAGCAGTACCAATAATTTTAAGCGCAAATTTTTCATATGTATTTAGTTTTGTGATTATTAATTATTAGTCTTTTAAAGTTAAGAAATTAGAGCATCGTTCGCAAATTGTTATAAAAAAAGCTGTTTGATTTAACAAACAGCTTTACTTGTATTATTGTTTCATTTTATAGAAGTTCTTTCACTTTTGCAATAATCTCATTAAATTCTTTGTGGTTAAAACCCGTTGAAGCTACTGCAATTTTACCTTCTTTGTCGATAATAAAATTTCTTGGTATGTTTTGTCTGGCATATTTCGAAAAGATATCACGTTTTGCATCGGGATAAAAGGGCAAAGCATAATTGTTATCAGCCTTAAATTTATTTACTGTAGCCCAGTCATGTTCGCGTCCAATTACCAGTACTTCAAAATCTTTTTCTTTGAATTTATTAAAAACCTCTTTTTCAAGATATGGAAGTTCTTTCCGGCAAGGCGGGCACCAGGTGGCAAAAAAGTTTATCCAAACCACTTTCCCTTTTAAATCGGAAAGTTTTTTTACTGTTCCGTCCTGCATAGTAATAGAGAATTCGGGCGCTTTATCTCCGACTTTTACTATTGTGGCTTCGTCCTGTGCAAACAGGCTGGTAGTAAATACAATGGCGAGTAAAGTCAGAATGAATTGTTTTACATTCATAATAAATTGTTTTATCGCGAAGAAAAAGAAAATTATTGAAATCAAAAACCATATATTTTTATAAATCCATAAAAGTTAACAGCTTCTATTGTTGTGAACTGAAGACCGGCTACTTGTGTAACATGGGGAGGTATAAATATGGAAGCTCCTATGTGGCTGTTTTTAATTTTTACATTTCCAACATTTGTCGAGACATATCCGCTACGGAATTTTCCTTGTTTGTATTTTTCTGAGATAATTTTCTCCCCATTTTGTTCATAGGTCCATTGACCTTCCCTAGTATTATTCAAATATTCTCCTGAAAAAATGAACTTGATTTTGTCCCATTGATCCAGTAAAATGTTGAATTGGCCAGTTCCTGAGTTAATAGGATAATTGGGATTGTCCTTATTTAATATCGTTACTTTAAACTCATCCAATGTTATATTTACTTCATAATCAGGTGATCCATCTTTGAGAAAGTAAGTCCATTTGCCATTAGGAAGACCATTTACAAATGCTCCTGAAAGTTTGGGATTTCCATTTGAATAATAAACCTTGTAGGGACCATCTAACTTACCTTTATCAATTGTTCCTATGGCGTAAATAGTACCATTCTCATAGTAATCTTTGAACTGCCCTCCATAAAAATTACGGCCCTTTGCCCAGAATGCTTCGCGGTAAAAACTAGCTTCTGCAGGAAGACAAATTTGCCATAGCTTATTATAATAAACCTTAACCTTTCTATTGTTTTCTTCGGTGTAAACAGCATTTCTGCTTTTCGAAGGTGCATGATAATAAATAGTATCGGGAATTATGTCGGAAAGACGAATGTCGAGTGCGGTTGATGTTGTATCTGTGTTGCCCCGACTATCGAGTAAGTGACTACAACCTTTGCAATAAGCTTTTAACGCGATACAATTTACATCTCCTCCTAAAACAAAGGCTTGTTCTAAGTCTGCACAATATTGCTCTAAACTATCTAACTTAAAATTACAAACGGCAGAGTTGATAAATACGGATGGATTTTGAGGAGTGTAACTTTTTACACGGTTGTAAAAAACAAGTGCCGAATCAAAAACTTCATTTAGTCTGTAATAATTACCAACAAAATTATTCATATATAGCAATTTTTTCTGGCTAAACTCTTCGTCGGCCTGACTAATGGCTTGAACAAAATGTTTTATTGCATTTATCGAATCTTTTCGGTATTTATAAATATTCCCTAAAGCATATTTCGACTCGATATTATCGGGCTCCAGTTTTATGTTGGTTTGATAGTCATTAATTGCATTAAGCGTATCTTTTAAATGTAATCTGCAAATTGCTCTGTTCTGATAAATAAAAAAGGCCTCTGGATCATCTTTTATTGCACTGTTGAAAAGAAGTAATGCACTATCGTATTTTGCTTCTTTCATTAACATATACCCATCGTAATTCTTTTGGGCAACTTTTCGATTGATATATTTTTTTTGTGCGTGAGGAGTTTGAATAAAAATTAATATGGAAATGAGTGTGAATAGAAGTTTTAACATAAAATATTAATTGTATTGGTTTTTGAGGATGAATTTAACTATAATCTGCTAAAACAAAAACACCTGCTTAAAAGAAAAGCAGGTGTTTCATAGAGTATTTCAGAAATTACTTATTTCTGATTTTTCAAAAACTCATTTACGGCTGCCTCAATTCTCGCCGGAATTGCTGAAACATCCGACTTAACAAATTTGTCGCCTGTGATAGTTTCGTAAAGCTCAATGTATCTTTCAGAAACCTGACTAACAAATGATTCAGGAATTTCGGGCAATACATCACCTTCTCTTCCCTGGAAATTGTTTTCCATTAACCATTCGCGAACAAATTCTTTCGACAATTGCTTTTGATTTTCGCCTTTTTCAAAACGTTCCTGGTAACCATCAGCATAAAAATAACGCGAAGAATCGGGTGTGTGAATTTCATCGATAAGATAAATCTGACCATCTTTTTTACCGAATTCGTATTTTGTGTCTACCAAAATCAGTCCCATTTCTTTGGCTATTTCGCTACCTCGTTTAAATAACTCAAGCGAAATTCGTTCCAATTCAACGTAGTCTTCTTCCGACACCAATCCTTGTTTAATAATCTCATCGCGCGAAATATTTTCGTCGTGAGCACCTTGTTCTGCCTTTGTTGTAGGAGTAAGTAAGGGCTCCGGAAATGCCTGATGTTCTTTTAATCCTTCTGGAAGTGGAACTCCGCAAATTTCGCGGCCGCCATTTTTATACAATCTCCACGAGCTTCCGGTTAAATACCCGCGAACAATCATTTCAACCGGGAAAGTTTCGCAAAAATGACCAACAGTTACATTTGGATCGGGTGTTGCAATTTTCCAGTTAGGAACAATGTCGGCAGTTGCATCTAAAAATTTTTCAGCAATTTGGTTTAATACCTGACCTTTAAACGGAATTCCTTTTGGTAAAACCACGTCGAAAGCCGAAATGCGGTCGGAAACTACCATTACTAAAAAATCATCGTTAATGTTATAAACGTCGCGAACTTTTCCTTTGTACAAGCTTTTTTGCCCCGGAAAGTTAAATTCAGTTTTTGTTAATGCGTTACCCATTTTAATTGAATATTTAGTATTTATTATTAATTACTTTTTAAACTGACAAACTGGTAAATGATAAAATTGTTTACACGTAAAGTGATTGTTTAATTTCCATCTTTTGTCTTTGTTGCTTCCTGTTCTTCGGAGTATTTATCGTAGGCTTCAACAATATCGCGAACCAAACGATGGCGTACAATATCTTTTTTGTCGAAAAAAATAGTTGAAATATTTTTTACTCCTTTTAATATTTTCAACGCCTGAACCAGTCCCGAATTGCTTTTTCGCGGAAGGTCGATCTGTGTTATGTCGCCGGTAATAATAAATTTAGCATTTAATCCCATCCGTGTCAGAAACATTTTTAGCTGATTGACAGTGGTGTTTTGCGCTTCATCTAAAATAACATAGGCGTTGCTTAAGGTGCGACCACGCATAAATGCAAGCGGAGCAATCTGAATGGTTCCGTCTTTCATAAATTCTTCCAGTTTCTTTGGCGGAATCATATCCTGCAAAGCATCGTACAGAGGCTGTAAATACGGATCGATTTTCTCTTTTAAGTCACCCGGAAGAAATCCCAGGTTTTCGCCGGCCTCAACGGCAGGGCGGCTTAAAATAATTTTCCGTATTTCTTTGTTTTTAAGTGCTTTTACAGCCAATGCAATAGCGGTGTAAGTTTTCCCGGTTCCGGCTGGTCCGATGGCAAAAATCAAATCACTTTTAGAACTTATTTCGTGTAACCGTTTTTGGTTGGGTGTTCTTGCACGCACCGGTTTTCCACTATTCCCAAAAACAATAATATCTTTTTCGCCTGTACCATTCTCTTCCAGCGAAGAAATCCCCGAATTTAAAATCTCGTGAATAATTTCATCGCTCAAGATATTGTACTGGTAAAAGTGATCGAGAATAAGAGCGAATTTTTTTTCGAAAACCTTTATTTCTCCGGGTTCTCCCTGGATAAACAAGGCTTGTCCTCGCGCTGTAATTTTAATTTTTGGGAAGAGTTTTTTTATTAAATCGATTTTTGAATTGTTTACTCCGAAAAACTCCAACGGATCAATTCCTTCCAAAAATATTTGTTTATCCAATTCTTGTTGTTCTAAAATATTAGGGCACAAATTTACGAAATAAAATTACGAAACATGGGTACTCTATCTACATAATCAATTGTATTAATATTGCAGAGAATTCTAGTTTACGAATTGGATTTTTATTTTGAAAACATTTTAACAAGCCATAAAATCAGATACAATCCCAAACCTGCTCCAAAAACTAATACTCCTACAACAAATAAAATTCGTATTGTTGTTACATTCCATCCCAGTTTTTCGCTTAACCATCCAGATACGCCTAAAATCATATTAATTTGTTTTAAGTATTTATTAGGACATGAAAATAGCAATATTTTAGTTTGGTGTGTGGAAAACTTTAGAAAAACACATGAACCTGAAGTTACCAGTGTTTTGATATAATTTTTACCTTCGGACAAATGACACGAGATAATATGCAAAAAAAACTGGAGGCTTTTAAAGAGTTGTTGGAGATAATGGACGAACTTCGGGAGAAATGTCCGTGGGATAAAAAACAAACACTGGAATCGTTACGAAAACTCACAATTGAAGAAACTTATGAGTTAGGCGATGCTATTCTGAAAAACGATTTGCAGGAGATTAAAAAGGAACTAGGAGATTTAATGCTTCATATTGTTTTTTATGCCAAAATTGGTGAGGAAAAAAAAGCATTTAATGTTGCCGATGTACTTAAAGGAATAAATGAAAAACTGATTTATCGTCATCCGCACATTTTTGGAGATGTAGATGTGGATGGTTCGGCTGATAAAGTAGCCGAAAACTGGGAAGCATTAAAGCTAAAAGAAAAAGGAGGGAATAAGCGTGTATTGGAAGGAGTTCCTGCAGCCATGCCAGCTTTGGTGAAAGCGAACCGTATTCAGGAAAAGGTACGTGGTGTTGGTTTCGACTGGGAGTACAAAGAACAGGTTTGGGATAAAGTAAAAGAAGAAGTTAACGAATTGAGTCACGAGATTGATAAGGTAGATAACGATAAAATTGAAGCCGAATTTGGCGATTTGTTGTTTGCAGTTGTTAATGCGGCCCGCTTGTATGGTGTTGATCCGGAAGCGGCTCTGGAGCGGACAAACCTGAAATTTATAAAACGTTTTAATTACCTCGAAAGCCAGACCATGTTAAAAGGGCGCAGCCTGCATGATATGAGTCTGGATGAAATGAATGAAATTTGGGAAGAAGCAAAAAAAGAAGAGTAGATAAGCAATTGAAAATTGAACAACTATATTGGAGATCTTCAAATACTTAAAAAATGTTAAAAAAAATGTGTCTGTAACTTAAGTCGCGATTGAAGATTTGTAAGGTTAGCTACTTTCGTGGTGTAAAATATTATATGTTTAAAAGTCATGAAAACAATAATCTGCAAGTTAAGCAGCATATAATATTATTTATTTTGAACTTATATGCCATTGAATCTCTTTATATTAGATGTTTAGTATTTGACATCGAAAAGAGGTGAGGTGTTATGCTTACTATGAAAAATATAATCTTATTCGTCAATATATTTCTTCTGACCGGTTTTTTTGCACAAGCTGCAGAAGAGCTAACTGAAGTATCGGGGAGGGTGAAGGATAAAAGTAATAATGAGCCCATTCCTTTTGTTAATGTTTGGGTGAAAGGAACAATGCGTGGTACCATGACCGATGCTGATGGGAACTTTATATTATCGGCAACATTAAACGATACCATTAGCTTTTCGTCGGTGGGATATATAAAGCAGGAAATTGTTATCGATAAGAAAACAAAATGCCCGCTTGAAATTTTTTTGGAAACAGATGTGCGCGAGATCGATGAAGTTACCGTTAAACCTGAGGAATCGAGGGCGAAGGTACTGATGAGGCAGATAATGAAGCACAAGAAGGAAAACCGTCAGAAAGTGCTTAATTACGCCGATTATAAAACATTTGCACGTACTTCTGTATATGTCGCAATTGACTCTACTTCGCGGGTAAATCGTATTATTGATAATATGAACGAGGTGACCATGAAAATTGAGGGGCAGCAATTACGTTTCTCACCGATTTATCTTTCCGAATTGGGCAAAAATGTGCAAAACAGAACGGACAGTGTGGTATACAACCGCAGAGACGGTATTTTTCCAAAATTAAACCAAACCATAGAAAGCCAGATTTTACTTAATGTGGTAGTTGACCTGGATTTTTATAAAGACCAGATAAATATTCTTGGAAGGGGGATTGTTTCTCCGTTGGCAAATTCGGCCCGGCTGTCATACGATTTTTATTTGAACGACAGTATCATGATCGACAGCACCTGGTATTATAGTTTTTCGTTTACTCCAAAAAACAAATACAATGCACTTTTTACCGGGCGTTTTACCGTAGAAGATGGCAGTTTTGCTCTTACTGATATTTATGCATACGTACAGGAAGAAGCCAATATAAATTTCGTAAATGGGTATAAATCGAATGTTTCGTATGTGAAAAAGCCGGATGGGAGCTGGTTTTATGACGAGCAGGAAATAAGTCTGAATCTGGCATTGGTTTTAAATAAAGATACAACCTCAAAATACGGATCGCAGCGAATAGATCAGGTAGCCGGTGGAAACTGGCTCGTAACCAAAACCACACAGTATTCCACTTCAGAACACCTGAATGATGTAAAACCCCGCGACTGGAAAAGGCAACCCGAGTTTGCCACCAGCCTCATGTCGGACGGAACCTATGAGCGTGTTGATAAATTGAAAAATAACAATGTTGTTAGAGGAATTGATGCGATAGGAGGAATGGTACTTACCAGTTATGTCGATCTTGGAAAGATTGAAGTGGGACCGGTTTTTGACATTTACAGCACAAACGCCATTGAAGGAAGTCGTGTTTCAATTCCATTACGTACCGGTGAAAAACTGTGGGAACGTTTTACAGTAGGAGGTTATCTGGGATTTGGAACAAAAAACAAAGGTTTTAAATATGGGATAAATATGGGCTGGCAGTTACAGGAGTCTGATAAGTTAATTCTTCGTGCAAGCTATTCCGACGATTATAACCTTGTTTCTCAAGATAAATACCTGCGTTTTATTAAAAAGAATCCTAATACACGTGGAAACGGAAACTTTATTGCAGCAGTTACTTCAAGGGCACAAAATCCTTATTTAAAGGAAGAAAAGGCATTCGATCTTCGATTGGAATACAATGCCGACGAAAACATTACCGGCGAAGCAGGCGCTTATTTTCTTTCGAGTCATAGTACGCCCGATATACATTTTGTAAACAACGGAACTGCATATAAGCATTACTCAAATTACGGAATGTTGTTTAATGTACGGATGGCATTCGGACAATATTACGACAAGTATTACTTTGCACGTGTATATTACATCGATCAGGTACCGGTTATTAATTTAAGCTGGGATATTGGACGTGCCTATTTGCCGGGTAGCAATGCCCCGGAATTCGGAATGTATTCGCAATTTCATGGATCGGTTGTTGGAAAATTTAACATGGGACCAACTTTTATGCGATACATGTTAAACGGAGGGTATTTGTTTGGCGATGCCCCATTCGATTTACTCGACCAACCGGTTGGTTCACAATCGCTGGGATTTGCCAAATACCGCTATAACCTGTTACATCAGGCCTCGTTTGCTCATAATGTGTATACCAATATTCATCTCGATTGGGTTGGGGGAGGAATTGTGTTGAATAAAATTCCGTTTGTAAACCGCCTTAAACTTCGCGAAATGGTTTCGCTAAAAGCGCATTATGGCGATCGCACCAACTCCTATAAACCTATATTCGATCTGCCCCAGGCATTTTCGCAGAATATGACCATGCCTTATGCCGAAATTGGCGTAGGATTAACTAACATATTTAAAGTTTTGCGGATTGAATATATTCACCAGTTGGGTAGCACATACATGAATCGAAGTTTTACCGACAATAGCGGAATCCGTTTCCGGGCCGAGATGAGTTTCTAATTGGGCAAGCAAAATAGAATGTTCCCCAAATACCGTTTCTTATTTGTGCCTATTTCTTACTTACTGAACACAAGTTTGAAAAATGTTTACAATTATTTTACATGATTAAATTTATTGTTAGATAGGGAGTTAATTCAAGTTGCAGCTTTAGTTTTCCCAATAATACATGATGAATATCATGAAGTGTTAGTTTATTATTATTTTTGCAGTTCAGCTATAGAAATAAAATAAAAACCTAAAAAAATGCAACGATTTGTTAAAAACAACGACGCCTTGGGCGCCGTAAACCGAGGTGTTCCTTGTGAGTCGGGTTTATGTACTTTGTGCGACTCTGCCTGTAAAGGGAAATGTGAAACATGGCTATCATGTTTGGAAGGACGTAAAATGCTGTATCCCCGACGATTTGGGAGCTCTACTTCAGGAGCGAATCATACCAATGCAGTTGGTACAGGTTATCATGGTTTACGTGTACAAGGTTATGCATACGGTTCGAAGGGAATGCCGCAAAACCTGACTGACGATCCGGATGATTGTATTTTTACAAATGTTAATGTAGAAACCGAGTTTGGTAACGAAATAAAAACAAAGTCGCGAGTTCCTATAATGACCGGAGCTTTAGGATCGACTTTTATTGCCGCTAAATACTGGCCATCGTTTGCGGTTGGTGCTGCACTGGCAGGTATCCCAATAGTGGTTGGTGAAAACGTAGTAGGTGTAGATAAAAAATCGGTATTGGAAAATGGTCGTATAAAATCGGCACCGGAACTGGAACGACGTATTGAATATTTTAAACGTTATTACGATGGATATGGAGCAATAATTATTCAGATGAACGTGGAAGATGCGCGGAATGGTGTTGCAGAATACCTTATTGATAAATACGGTAACGATATTATTATTGAACTGAAATGGGGACAGGGTGCCAAAGATATTGGCGGCGAGATTCAGGTGAAACGCATTGAGTATGCCCGCTTTCTGAAAGACCGTGGTTATATTGTCGATCCTGATCCGTATAGTCCGGTTGTAGAGAAAGGTTACGAAAACCGTTCGGTTACGTCGTTTGCCCGTCACAGCAGACTTGGAGCAACCAATAAACACACAAGCGAACAGGTACGCGAAGACTTTATGAACAGTGTTGCCTATTTGCGTAAACTTGGCTTCAAACGTATTACTCTAAAAACAGGCGCCTATGGAATGGAGAATCTGGCTATGGCAATCCGTTATGCTGCCGATGCAAAACTTGACTTATTAACCATTGATGGTGCCGGTGGTGGTACAGGAATGAGTCCGTGGAATATGATGCAACACTGGGGAATTCCTTCTTTGGCCTTGCATGCAAAAGCCTACGAATATTGTAAAATTCTGGAAGAACAGGGAATTACACCACCCGATCTTTCGTTTGCCGGTGGATTTGCGCGCGAAGATCATTTGTTTAAAGCCATTTCTTTAGGTGCTCCTTATACAAAACTTGTTTGTTTGGGGCGTGCACCAATGATTGCGGGTTTCTTAGGAAGTAATATCGAAGCAACTTTCTATCCTGATAGAAAGGCCGAACTGAATGGGCATTGGGAAACACTTCCGAAAACTGTGACTGAGTATGGTATATATCCTGAAGAAATTTTTGCTGAATGGGAGACCGTTAAAAATAAGGTTGGAAAAGACGAAATGAAAAACATTCCGTTTGGAGCTGTGGCAATGGTTGGATATGCCGACAAACTTGCCGGTGGTTTACAGCAATTTATGGCAGGTGCACGTAAGTTTAACCTCGCAGAACTCGATCGCAGCGACTTAATTGCTTCGAACCGGGAAACTGCCGAATTGACCAAAATTCCGTTTATGACTGATGCTTTGGATGCGGAAGCAATGGCAATTTTAAAAGCATAATTTCGAAAATAACAGATAATTGATATAACCCCGGGCTTTGTTCCGGGGTTTTGTTTTTACCTGAAATTCTAAAACAATCCAGAGATTAAAACTTTTTTGAAACTAAGTTAGTTGTTTAATTTAAGAAGCTGATTACAGTGCTGCTAACTGGTTATTTTGTTTGGTTCAGCCGTTTCTAAGGCTTTTTTTTCAGCAATAAGTTCCCAACCAACCGATTCAATCAATTGGCGAATAAGAGAAACTGTATCGTTTGCCTGGTTTTTGGCAATTTGAATTAAATGGCTTGTTTCCACTTTTTCACGAATAAATTCCTTCGATTTTTTATTGAGATTGGTTAAATCACTTTCCGAAAATTTATTGATAATACCTTTTTGAATGTCGTAATATTCCAGATCGTTGTCGATACTGAGAATTTCGGGTTCAGGAAATTGGGAAAGAGTAACCAGTTTTTTATGAGCATTAATTTCGATATGAATTCGGGTTAGGTCGAAGCCAACCATAACTTTGGCCTTTACAATTAATAAAGCCTTTTTCTCCATCTGAAACAGCTTAAAAAACAGGTTCTTCTCATCGCGGTGTGTGAAAATCTCTGAGAATTCGCCTTCTACAGTAATAAGTTTGCAAACCTGCTTAATTTTTTCGAGTAGCAGTACCGACTGGTTTTTTAGGTGTTTCTCGTTTCTGTTTTTATAGTAAAAAGTAGTAGCTGCTATTCCACCAGCCAATCCTATTATTAGTCCTAAAATAACAAGGGTTTCCATAAAAGTTTTGTTTATTAGCCTAAATTAAAACTTTTTACAGAAACCCTTATCTAAACAGTCTGATTATTCGAAGTAATTTCTATTTCTGTTTATTTTCGTTTTTGTTTATTTCGAGTCCGCCCGGTAGAAAATATTTGGCTACATTAAATAAAGGTGTATCATCTATACGGGTAGTAAGGTTGCAGGCATAGGCTACTATCAGGTTTTCGTCGGGATAAATTAACAGCGATGAGCCACCACCTGCAACAGAGCCGGCTTTGCCATATATTTTTCGGCCATTATTGTCGGTAATCAGTAACCAGGAATTGGCCATTTGCGATGGAGTATTTCCGGAGAGAAGAACTGGCTGCCAAAGCTTTTCTCGTGTTTCTTTCGAAAGATATTCGCCATTAAGTACCATGTTCCCAAGTTTAGCCAGGTCTTCGGCATTTGAAAGTAATCCTAACGAAGAAGCACAAAAACGTAAATCTTTTGTTGTTTCATTTTCCACCTGGGCGATGTAATTATGATCAAAAAAATTGCTTCGGTTTTTTATTGTTATAAAAGGATTATCTACAATAGTATTGCTTAAGTGCAGAGTGTCGGTTACATAGGTTTGCAGCAACTGATAATAATTCATTTGTGTTGCTTTTTCCATTACAACTCCCAAAATATTGTAGTTAAAGAAACTTGGTATCTGGTAGTTTTCGGGTGGTATTTGCAAAGCATCATCTTTAATTTTTTCAAGCCCACGCTCTAAAGAAACATTAATTTCCTGCATGTTTTTTTCTTTTAAAGAGGGTTCGCGTATACCTGAAGTTTGTTGTGCCAGATGTTTGATTGTTAACTTATAATCTTTTTCAGGAAAGCTTGGGTAATAGTATTGAATGGATGAATCGGGGTGCAGTATTCCTTCTTCAACTAACTTATGATAGATAATATTTGTAAAAAGTTCGGTGCTGCTTCCAATTCTGAATTTTGTATTGCGCCTTGCTTTTACTTCAAGGTCTTTCGATGCATAACCAATTCCTTCCGAATAGATTAATTCTCCATCCTTCATTACTGCAACAGAGGCCCCCGGAACAGAATTAGTCAGTAAATAATAGCCTAATTCTTTTCGGGCTTCTTTAATTTCTTTAATGTACTTTTTGCTGTAAATAATATCATTCTCCGACTTCCTGCAGTTGGATAGTCCAAATAAAACAGAGAACAATAGTACAATCTGAATTCCGTGTTTCATTTTAATAAAATTGTTTGTTATCAAATGTAGTTTTGCTGTAAAACCGCTATTGTAACAGTCTTTAAAAAGCAGTTGCAAATGTAAAAAATGGTAAAAAAACTGCCCATTTTTTTAGGCTGAATTTGGGGCTGAATGTGTTAAAAAATCTTACAGAAAATTTTTGTTGTTTAACAGGTTGTAAAATGCAATTTTGTATGTACTGCTTACCGGAATTAGTTTGTCCTTTATTTTTATGGCGTTGTTTTCAATGTAGTTTATTTTATCTACAGCAATAATATACGATTTATGCACCCTAATAAATTTATTGGGATCGAGCAATTCCTGCATCTTTTTAAAATTCAGTAAGGTCATTATTTTACTGTCTTCGGTGTGGATTTGCAAATAATCGCGTTGCCCTTCTATGTATAAAATTTTATCGAAATAAACCTTTACTGTTTTATTTCCCGACTTAATAAAAGTATAATCGGGTGGTGCGGGCTGATTGTTTGATGCCATTGTTTGTTGCATCGGAGCAGCATGGTTGCTATCTTTTAAAAAGCGGGCATACACTTTTTCAACAGCTTTTACAAAACGTTCAAAAGGTATGGGTTTTAAAAGGTAATCTACCACATCGAGTTCGTAGGCCTTTAGGGCATATTCGTCGAATGCTGTTGTTAAAATTACATATGGCGGATCTTTTATGGTTTCGAGCAACTGGATGCCGGTGAACTCATCCATCTGAATATCCAGGAAAATCAGATCGACCTTGTTTTCGCGTAAAAATGAAAATGTGGAAAGTGCATTATCGAATGTCCCGAGTAAATTAAGGTAATCAATCTTTTCGGCAAAACGCTGTATTTTCTTTAGAGCCAGCAGTTCATCGTCAACAGCTATACAATTCATTTTCATTTAACGTGGTATTTTAGCGGAACCTGAATATATACGTCAAATTTATCCATATTCCTGTTAACTTCAAATTTGTAGTTATCGTTATAAAGTAGTTTCAAGCGTTTTTCAACATTTTTTAATCCTGTGCCGGTACCGCTGTCGGGCAGTTTAAAGTCGTGTCGGCGCACATAGTTCGATGTTTTCAGAACAATGTATTCGGTATCAATAGAAAAATCGATTTCAATTCCCGGCGATTCCGATTGTTTGTTACAGTGTTTTACCGCGTTTTCAATAATAGGAATAAAAAGCAATGGCGGAACCATGTGTGCGTTTGCAAGCCCGTTTAGGCGCAACTGAAGAAAATCGGGATCGTTAAAACTTA
The DNA here is from genome assembly GCA_947492175.1 of uncultured Draconibacterium sp. Lineage (GTDB taxonomy): Bacteria > Bacteroidota > Bacteroidia > Bacteroidales > Prolixibacteraceae > Draconibacterium. The sequence continues at coordinate 38,568 of CANLMQ010000009.1, forward strand.
GTTTGGCCAGTTCGAGGTAGTCGTTAATATAGCTTAACTCTTTTTCGAGTTTAACCTGTTCGCGGGTCGATTCCTGTAGCATGTAGCGCATTATTTTCGATAGCAAAACAATGGCATTCGAAGCTTTTTCCTTGTCTTCAAAAATAAGTGCATCAATATTATTCAGCACATTAAAAAGAAAATGAGGATTAACCTGTGAGCGTAAAATTCCCAATTCCGATTGAACTGTTTTTCGCTCGAGTTCCGACTTTGTTAACTGAATATTGTGCGAATAACTAAACAGCTTTAAGGCAGTTGCTGTACCAACAATCATAAAACTACTTGTCAGCCAGTCGAATAGTTCGTATATAAAAGGTGCTTTTTTGGTCCATATTCCAAGAAGAGGCTGAACATTGAATAAAATATAATGCGAGATTAGTATGTTTAAACTAATTGCAGCACTTACTCCGAGTACAAAAACCAGCAAATTTCGGTTTTTAAATACGTAACGCGGAATAAGAAATTCGATAACAAAATAAACTGTAATTATATCAAGCGGAATATAAATAACATTCAGAAAAGCATCAAACCGGAATCCGTAAGCAGCTACTCTTGGAGCCGTATAAAACGCGAAAATAAATATCCAGAACAGAATATGGTTAAGTATGCGATACTTAAAAAGTTTCATTGTTGTATAAAATGCATTTTATATACAATTGTACGTGTTTTAAACGAATAAATACCTGATATTCTGCCAATAAGTTAATAATTTCGCCCACTTGCTATTTGCCGACTCATTTAAGCCTTTTGTAGATTAAATGTTTTGTTTTGCAGAACAAAAGGAGGGTTTTACAGTTATCTTGTGTAATAGTACAGGTTTAGATGTTAAGTTTTACAATACTCTACCTCCCAAATTCGACACTCGACTTGTCTTCTTCGAAACATTAGCGATCCTCCTCGAAGCTCAACCTTACAACATCGAAAACAATTTTATCTTGATAGAAGGTAATACTATCAACCTCGAAACCATTTCTATCATCATCGAAATTCGTTTTATCTTCTTCGAAAAGAATTTTATATACACCGAAGCTCATTTTATCTTCTTAGATGATAATTTTATCTTCATAGTTAATCATTCTATCCTCTTAGATAAAGTTTCTATCTACATCGAAACATCTGCTATCCTCTTCGAAGTATTCGCTATCAAGTTCAACGGTTTGGTTTTCTTCATCGAAACTTGATTCTGGATACTTGATGTTGAGGCCAGAAGCCAGAAGCTAGAAGCCAGAAGCCAGAAGTCAGAAGCCAGAAGCCAGAAACCAGAAGTCAGAAGCCAGAAGCCAGAAACCAGAAGCCAGAAGCTAGAAGCCAGAAGCCAGAAGCCAGAAACCAGAAACCAGAAGTTAGAAGCCAGAAGCCAGAAGCTCGATGTTGATTGAATACTGAATTTCGGATCAAAATAACTAAGCAGCCAAAACTCTAAACTCTGAACCCTGAACCCTGAACTCTAAACTCCTACCAGCGTTTCTTCTCCTTCAGAACGGGCAACGGTAACGGCACCACAGCTGTCGCTCCAAACATTTACTGCCGTACGAAGCATATCTAGAATTCTATCTACAGCCAGAATAAGGCCAATTCCTTCCAGTGGAAGTCCGATAGCTGTTAGTACTACTGTAATCATAACCAATCCGGCCATTGGAATACCGGCTGCACCTATAGAAGCCAGTAAAGCAGTTACTACCACCAGTGCTTGTTGTGCAAACGATAACTCAACGCCATAAGCCTGTGCAATAAACATGGCAGCTACACATTCGTAGAGTGCTGTTCCATCCATATTTATGGTAGCTCCGAGCGGAAGTGTAAAGCTGGTTATTTTGTTTGATACACCGCTTTTGTTTTCCAGCGCTTCCATGGTAAGTGGTAAAGTAGCACTCGACGAAGACGTCGAAAATGCCGTTAACAGGGGAGTAACCATGTTATTAAAGTGACTGTAAGGTTTGGCTTTCCCGATAAAACGAACTATTAAAGGGAGAAAAACAAAAGCGTGAATTAGCAATCCAATTACTACACAAAGACTATAAATAGCAAGACTTCCGGCGATATTGGCCAGTTGATCTGCATTTTGTGCCACTTCTTTGGCTACAATCCCGAATATTCCGAGTGGGGTAAACTTTATTATGAATAAAGTTACTTTCATCATTACAGCAAAAATTGCATCGAAAAAAGTTTTTAAAGATTCTTTGTATTTCGATTCAACCTGTGTAATAAAATATCCAAAGACAATGGCAAAAAAGATCACTGATAAAATAGTGCCCTGTGCCATGGCATCTACAATATTATCCGGAACCAGGCGGTAAAGAATATCTTTTACAGAACCTGCTTTGTCGGCAAGTCCTTCAACCGATTCTGTAAAGCCCATTTCAATGCCAACTCCGGGTTTTACAATATTTACTACTGTTAATCCGGTAACAATGGCAAGTGTGCTGGTACCTAAATAATAAAGTAAAGTTTTTAAGCTTAGTCTGCCAAGGTTGCTGCCTTCTCCCATGCTGGTAACCCCGCTAATAATCGAACTTAAAATAAGAGGGATAATAACCATTTTTAAGGCACGTAGAAAAATGTGCCCCATCCATTCTATATAAACAACTCCCTGCGGAAGGTAATAACCAAAGAATACTGCCAGAACAAGTGCTATTAATATTTGCCAGTGAAGTTTTAATTTTAGGATATTCATAATAGAATGCAACTTTTTAAAATATTTACAAAAGAGTTGCTAATTTATCTTTTTTCATGGAGCTACCAAATTTATTTCTAATTTGATTCCGGATTCCAACTAAATGCAGCAATTTGATCGTTTTTCTTAAAATTTAAACAACAATTGTATTTGTATTTTGGCAATATCAACCTACATCAAGTTGTTTTTTGAGAATGATAAATGATGATTTCAGGAAGTCATCAGTTTTTATTCGCTTGTTTCTTCAGTTCTTCTTTTTTATCCTCGTATAGCCTGACAAGTTCCTTGACTTGCTCCGGTTTTTCAGCAGCCAAATTCGTAATTTCAGTTGGATCATTTTTCAGGTTGTACAATTCCCAGTCTTCGTTGTTTAGTTTTACAATTTTCCAATCGCTTTGGCGAAACATCCTGAATTTATCTGTCCATCCCGACATAAAGAATTCGGGTTCCTCACGTTCTTTCCCTTGTAGTATCGGGAGTAAAGAATTGCCTTGTAAAGGCTGGCATTTTACGGTACCGTACTGTTTTGGGAAGTGGGTTTTAGTTGCTTCAAAAAGGGTAGGGGCAATGTCTACAATATGACCTTGCTGGTGTGTTAACTGCCCGGCTTTAACCATTTTGGGCCAACGTAAAATAAAATGGGTTTGCGCGCCTCCTTCGTGACCGTATTGTTTAAAATATTTGTATGGAGTATTACCGGCATTTGCCCACGCTGCCGAGAGTGTGCGGAATCCTTCGGCAACGCCGGGAGGATATTTGAAGTCCCGGTTGCTGTCGTATGGACAAGAACCATTGTCGGACAGGAAAATAACAATGGTGTTGTCAGCAATTCCTTTTTCGTCGAGGAAATTCAGTACGCGTCCGATATTTTGGTCCATACGATCAACCATTGCCGCAAATACCGACATTTCCAGGTCCATTTTGTCCTTTTCTTTTTCTGTGAGCGTTTCCCAAGGGCGGTACAATGGAATTTTGTTACGAATTTCGTCATCACCTTTCGGATGCCCGCGGAATTTATTAATGTTTGAACTCGGAGGGCTAAGTTTGGTTCCTTCAGGAAAATAACCGTCGGTTATTAAGCGTTCCATTCGTTCTTCACGAATTTTATCCCAGCCCTTCATATAAGTTCCCCGGTATTTGGCAATATCTTCGGGGCGAGCCTGCAGCGGGTAGTGGGCAGCTCCGTATCCTAAAAACAGGAAGAATGGCTGTCCTTCGTTAATGGGTTTTTCTATCCATTTTAAGGCATTGTCAGTAAGCGCATCAGTTTTGAAAAAAGGTTTTTTTTCGTGGTAAATTTCGTCTGTTCCAACTTCTTTACCATTCAGAATAAAAGGATTTGACCATTTTTTTGATGGCGGTTCAAAAAACTCATTCATAGCTCTAAACGTTAGCGACTGATCGGAAACGTATTTGGCGCCTACATGTTCCGGCGCCCATTTCATCCAGTGTTCTTTCCCGGAATGAACCACATAATATCCTTCTTTTCGAAGAATTTGGGCAAAGTTAACGGCGTTTTTACCTCCTTCGTATAACCCGGTAAAAAGCGATGAGCGCGAAGGTTCACATTTTGCCATATTATAAAACTGCGCGAAACGAATCCCTTCGTTTGCCAAACGGTCGAGATTTGGGGTTTTTATTTCCGAGCCATACGGACCAATGTCGGAGTACCCGATATCGTCGCCAAGAATAATAATTACATTGGGTTTTTCGGATAAACTGATTGATTTGTCGAGACTGCTGTGTGTGTAAAAAAAGAAAACCGCCCCAATAACAGCTGCAATAATTATAAAATAGCCGAAAACTTGTTTCATCAGAAAAGGTTTTAGTAAAGGTTTAATATAACACTTCTTTTAGTTGGTTTGTTTCGACTAATTTATTTTTTGGAATTTTTGGATCAGGATAGCCTCAGAAGTTTCAATTTTTAGAAAGTAAATTCCGGGATGAAGGTGTGATATGTCTATGGTATTGTAATCTGTCTGGGATTTTAAAATTTGAATTCGGCCCCATAAATCAAAAATCTGAGTTTTATCGATTGGTTTTATGCCCGCGATTGTAATGTGCTTATCGGCAGGGTTTGGATAAATACTTATTTTTTGTTGATTGATGTCGTCCATCGCAAGCGGATTCAGAAAAATTGTCTGCGAAAGTGTGTCGCAGGCCATGTTTTCGTTGCAGGCTGTAAGTTTTATGTGATGATATCCCGATTCCTGAAAACGATGAACAGGATTAATAGCATTCGAAGTGCCTCCATCTCCAAAATCCCAATGCGCATAGTACTTTGCCGAGGACGAGTTGGTAAAACTAACATCGCGTTCAATATTAAAAGCTTCAAAACGTGCTGTAGGTTTAAAAATATCAAACAGAAAATCAGAAATTTCCCATTGCACAGAATCCCAGTATTGATTTGGGCCGTTCGACCCAAAATTACCGGTACTCACTCCATAAAATTCGTGCTTTTTATCCGGAACAAAATAGGTGCTGTGTGCAATATTTCTGTTGGTTAAAGCAGTATCCACACAAAAACCGCCATAGGTTTCGGGCAATCCAAATTCGAGAATGGGAATGTCGGGAACCAGCGATTTTAAAGGTACTCCCTTTGTAAAGTACACAATACTGTCTTTTTCGCCATGTACCAAAAGAACCGGAGTTTGGTCATCTTCAATAAGATCAGGATTTTGCAGAGCTCCCCACAACGAAACAACTGCATTTGCACGGCTTCCGTAACCTTGTATGCCAACTGTGTCGAGATTGCCAAGAGAAGGTTCGTACAAAGCCTGTTTGGGGATTTCATCGGGCTTGTCCATATATAAATTATGCAAGGCAACAAATGCACCGGCACTGCTGCCAACCATGTATATTTTTGTGGTATCGATTCCGTATTCTTCCGACTTGTGTTTTAAAAACCGGACAGCTGCTCGACTGTCTTGCACAGCTCGATAAACGGCTCGTGCACCATTGGTTTCGGAAAGGGAAATGTGAATTGGAATTCCGAATACAGAAGTAATGTCTGCACCCATTCCAATGCGGTAATCGAAAGTTGCGGTAACATAACCACGACGGGCAAACGAATCGCAGAAGGCAACCATGTCTTCGTTGTGGCGCGAACCCTTTAAAAAACCACCTGAAAAACCAAAGAGAATTGCAGGCCGCTTTTTTACGGTGTCACTACTCGGAATATAGATATCCATAAATAAAGGCCGGGCTTCAGTTTTGGCTTCTCCTGAGTGAATGTTGTACTCGGCCAATACATCAAACATATTGTTTAACCATTCGGAAGTAGCAAATTCAACATTTTTAATTGTATCGGCTTTTTCGAAAATTGTTTCTGAATAACGAAGTTGCCCGAACGAAAAATGAATATGAAAGACTAAAAGCAGGATAAGCAGAATTTGTTTCATAGATGGCTTTTGAAATTGTCTTTTCAAAGTTATATCGAAACATTACATTTTGCAATGCAATTAGCCAATCAATTCTATTCTGTTAGCTGTATTTGCTTAAAATCTTTATGCCTTTTCAGCCTGCCCCAGTTCCTTCTTTATTAGCAGCTCTATTTCCTGAGTCAGTTCTTTCGGATCTCTTCCGGCAGGATCGATTGCGGGAAGTGCCGTATATGTTAGTTTCGTCCCGAAAGTAATTGGGTAATAACCTTTTTCCAGTAATCTGTTGTTTCCGTCAATTACAAAGGGAACAATTAAAGCCGAAGGAGAATATTTTAGTAACGAGGCAATTCCTGCATGTTGGAATGTTCTTACTTTCCCGGTTTTGCTGCGTGTGCCTTCGGGAAAAATACTGGCACAGTAATTTTCTTTCTCAATATGTTTTCCCAATTTCATTATTTCTGCAATTGACTGGCGCGGATTTTTACGGTCGATTAATGCAGAACCTCCATGTCGCAAATTATACGATATACTTGGAATTCCTTTTCCCAGCTCGATTTTGGAAACAAACTTTGGGTGATGTTTTCGAAAACCAACAACAATAGGGGGGATGTCCATGGTATTCTGGTGATTCGAAACAATTATAAAAGGCCTGTCTTGGGGCAGGTTTTCAAAACCTCTGAAACGAATACGGCATCCAACAATTGTTAAACCGTACAACAGTAAAAAATTTAAAATATCAACCGACTTTTTTCGTGGATGATACCCGCCAATTTTACGGCAAATTACCTGAACCGGGTGAAATACCAATAGTACAGCTACAAAAAAAATGATGTACGGAATGGAAAGTAAATAGGAAAGAATCTTCTTCATAATTAGATTAATAGTCGGAACAGGTCCTCTTTTTCGTTGATATATTCGTAGATAAAACCGTTTTCTTCCATGCGTTTAACAAGCCCATTGTAATCTTCCGGTTTCTGTACCTCGATACCAATTAAAGCCGGCCCTTTTTCACGGTTTGTCTTTTTCGAATACTCAAAATGAGTAACGTCGTCGGTTGGTCCTAAAACGACATCAACAAAGGTGCGTAACGCCCCGGCCCGTTGCGGAAAGCGAACGATAAAATAGTGTTTCAGTCCTTCGTATAACAGCGAGCGTTCTTTAATTTCTTCGGTGCGGGTAATATCGTTGTTACTTCCGCTAACAATACAAACTACGTTTTTACCTTTAATTTCTTCCCTGTAAAAATCGAGTGCAGCAATGGAAAGTGCTCCGGCAGGCTCAATAACAATGGCTTCCTGGTTATACAGTTCCAGAATTTTTGTGCATATTTTACCCTCGGGAACCGAACGGATATCCGAAAGAACTTCGCGGCATACCTCAAAAGTCAGGTTTCCTACCTTTTGTACAGCTGCACCATCCACAAATTTGTCAATTTTTTGCAACTCAATTACTTTGCCTGCTTCTACCGATTTTTGCATAGACGGTGCACCGGCCGGTTCAACACCAATTATTTTGGTTTGCGGACTCATTTGTTTAAAATAAGCGCCCACGCCGGCAGCCAGTCCACCGCCGCCAATTGGTACAAAAATATAGTCGATGTTTTCTTTCGTATCCTGAAGAATTTCTAATCCAACTGTTGCTTGACCTTCAATAATTTGCGGGTCGTCGAACGGATGAATAAAAGCCATTCCGGTTTTTTTGCTGTCTTCCAGCGCCATGTTGTGAGCATCGTCGTAAGTATCGCCAATCAGAACAATTTCTACATTATTTTTACCAAACATTTTTACCTGTTTGATCTTTTGTTTAGGAGTGGTAGTGGGCATGTAAATTTTGCCGTTGATGTTTAGTAACCGACACGAATAAGCAACTCCTTGTGCGTGATTGCCGGCACTGGCGCAAACTACTCCTTTTTCCAATTCCGATTTTGGAAGCTGTGCTATTTTATTGTAGGCTCCACGTATTTTGTAGGAACGGACAATCTGCAAATCTTCTCTTTTTAGAAATACGTTGGCCTGAAATTCGTCGGATAAATTCAGGTTTTTTTGAAGTGGTGTTTGTTGTATGATTCCGTTCAGGGTAATTTTTGCCCTGTTTATATCTTGTAATTGTGGGAAATATTTTTCTGAAATAGTCATTCTCTCATATTTTCAGCAAATATAAAGTGGGTGTAGGTAATATCAAGTTTAAACGGTAGGAAATTTTAAGTTTTGGGAATAAAAATAATTATTCAGATAACTACAGGGGAGAGGACGGTAAATAGTGTAAACAAATCGAAATAATGAAACGACAAAACAAACAAAGGAAAATATTCGTATGAAAATAGTCTAGTTCAGCCTGTTTTTTGCTTTTAATGTTTTTAACATAGTTCGAAAATTTTAGGAATAAAAATTATCAGTTCTATTATTAGAGCTGTTATGGCGCTTATTAATACGCCTGAAGCTGATAAATCTTTAATCTTTTTAATTTTCTCGTGTTTTTCAGGTGATATAAAGTCTGCAATATTCTCAATCGATGAGTTAATAATCTCAAGACTAATTATAAGTCCAATTGAAAAAAATATTACAATCCATTCATTCCGGGAGATTTTAAATAATAGTCCCATAATTATAACGCAAATGGATGCAAACAAATGGATTCTTGCATTGTGCTCTTCTTTTATCAGGATTCGTAATCCATTGAATGCGTACTTAAAGCTTTTTAGTCTTTTTAAAGCGGAAAATCTCTGATGTTTCATCTTATATATTTGTGTAAAATATTGCCATCCGGTTATTTGTACCGGATGGCAACAGAGCTGTTATTCTTTGTACCAATTTACCTTTCGGGTAGTGTACATTAACAAAGCAAGTAATATGAACAAGCCTGTGCTTCCGGCTAGTAATGCAAATGATTCGAGCTGCAGCAAAATAAACACAAAACCAAAACAGGCAGCAATGGCAAGGGCTATTCCAACTGAACTTTTAATACGCAACATAAAACTTCGCGAATAGAGAAACACTAAGATGATGACAGCCACAGCTGAGATTAAATAGGCTTTATCGAATCCCAAATGTTCTGAAAAAGAAAGAAGCAGCAAATAGAACAAAGTTAGTGCACTCCCTACCATAATGTACTGAAATGGGTGAATACGCTGTTTGGAAAACACTTCGTACATAAAAAATACAATAAATACGATAAGAATAATAAGGATCGAATATTTTGCACTACGTATATTTTTTTGATAGTGATTTGCCACCGATACCAGTTGAACGCCAAAGTCGGATTGATGTAAAGCAGCTGTTCTGATGTTATTTGTATTTTTACTTGTCCATTGTTGCGAGAAGTTGCGGTTAAAATGTAATACTTTCCATTGGGCCTCAAAACCTTCTTTGGTAATGTTTCTTTCGGCAGGAAGGAAGTTGCCGATAAAACCCGGATCGTTCCATGTTGAAGTAAGCTGTACGATCGTTTCTTCGCCAACCGGTGTAAATTGGATATTTTCGCTTCCTTTTAATCCCAGCTTTAATTTAAAATCATACGATTTACGGTCGGTCCATTTCGGAATGTGTACCGAAATTCCCCGTTCTCCTATCGATTCATGTTTTAATCCCGGGGAGAAAGTAAGTTCATCTCCGGCCCAGTTTATTCGAACAGCTTCATTAATACCCCGCAAATCGCCAATGGAAAGCAACAGTTGAGCCTGGTCCCAAAGAACATTTTCAACTGGTATATTTAAAGACGCGAAATCGGGAAATTCGAAACTCCCTTCAATTTGTAAATCCGACTGATAAACAACTACATCGTAAATACTTCGGTAAAGTTTTTCCGGTTTTATGTTCCCGTTTATATTCAAAACTTTGGGCAAAAAGGTGGCTTCGTGGATAAAAATCTCCATTTTATCCTTGTCTTCGTTATAAACTTTTTCCTGGTACGGTATAGTCAAGACCGGCCCCGTAAGTGTTTGTGCATCCGACCATTTCGACATAACTTCGTGAATGGCATCCGATGCATTTGTACTTCGTTCGGTAATAAGAGAAAGAATCATAACTTTTGGAATCAATAGCAAAAGCACTAAGAATCCGATAATAAACAGTTTAAATGAAAGTTTTCGGTGGAAGTTGATTCCGATTTTGTCGAGCAGGTTTTCTTGTTTTCCTTTTTCCATGATTATAGTTTTTATTATCGTGCAAAGAACTTTGAGTTGCAAAGTATGTAAATAAAAAAAATTACCTTTTATCCAACGAGTTTATTTGATTATGTTGGCTGATTAATTCTTCAAGCGCTTTCAAATGCGCCTCAAATTCAATCTTTCCGAGTCCTGATATTTTGTAAGTAGTATTTGGTTTTCTGCCAATAAATGATTTTGTGACTTGTATATATTCTGTTTTTTCCAATGCTTTTAAATGGCTGGCCAGGTTACCGTCGGTAAGCTCCAATAACTCTTTCAGTTCGTTGAAGCTTAATTTTACATTTACCATTAATGCTGCCATAACGCCCAATCTGACCTTATTCTCGAATGCTTTATTTAAGTTTAGAATAGGATTCTTCACGGCGTTTTTTGTTTGCTTTCGTTTCGTAAATAAATTGCACCGTAAATAATATGCACCAGGCCAAATCCTACAGCCCACAAATATAGTCCGTAGCCAGGAAAGATTGCAGCAATCAGACCAAGCAGTATTTCAACGATTCCAAGCCCCAGAATTTCAGGGCGGGTATATTTTGCTGCATTTACCAATGCCAGTCCGTAAAAAATAAGAAAGGCCGGACTAGTAATTCCATAGTATCCCCGAAGTGTAAATGTTGAAATTAAGATGGCACCCGTAACAAGTGGAATAAGCAAATTTAGCAGAAGCAACCTGGAGCCCGGCCCCCAAATAGGCTTGTTCTCTTTTTTTGCCTTTTTAATAGTCAACAAAAAAATTGTAATTAAAGAAAGAATAAGAACAACGGCACCAATTACGAATAACTGTATAAGCACATCGGTTATATATTCTTGTCTGTAAGTTGACGGGAATTTGATGTAAACAATGCGGTAGGCCATAAATGCACCAATTAGTGCGTAAATTCCAATAAGGATTCCCGAAAATCCACTTAACGAAAGAAATCGGCTCGAACGTTCCATTATCGTGCGGATATCTTTTAGTTCTGCTAATAATTTATCTGAGTCGTTCATTTTGTTTAAAAGTACTTTGAAGTACAAAGTAAATATATTTCCGAATAAAAACAAAAAAATAGCCGCTCAATATTTTGAACGGCTATTTTATAATCATGTAAAATTGATTTAATTCTTTTCAATCCAGTCGGCAATCCAATCACCTACAGCAGAAGTCTTTTGTGCTTGCCCTTCTGCAATATCTTCGGTAACAAAGCCTGCAGCCATGGAAGCAGCAACGGCATCGCGAATGATTTTGCCTTCTTCTTTTAAATCAAAAGCATATTCAAACATCATAGCAGCCGAAAGAATGGTTGCAATCGGGTTGGCAATGTCTTTCCCGGCAGCCTGCGGATACGAACCATGAATTGGCTCAAAAACCGAAGTGTGGATACCTACCGAAGCCGAAGGTAACAAGCCCAAAGAACCTGTTATCACACTGGCTTCATCAGTTAAGATATCGCCAAACATGTTTTCAGTTACCATTACATCAAAGTTTTTAGGCCACTGGATAATCTGCATGGCTGCATTATCCACAAACATATATTCTGTTGTAATTTCAGGATAATTTGGAGCCATTTCCTGGGCTACTTCACGCCATAAACGCGAGCTTTCCAATACGTTCGCCTTATCAACAACCGTAAGTTTTTTGTTACGTTTTGCTGCAAATTCATATCCTAATTTTAAGATGCGTTCTACTTCTTCGCGTGTGTAAATACATGTGTCGAAAGCTGTGTTCCCATCGTCTTTTCGTCCTTTTTCTCCAAAGTACATTCCACCTGTTAATTCGCGGATACAAACAAAATCGGCACCTTCAACCAATTCTCTGCGAAGAGGTGATTTGTGCAGCAACGATTCGAATGTTTCCACCGGCCGAATGTTGGCATAAAGTCCAAGTTTTTTTCGCATTGCAAGTAATCCCTGTTCCGGACGTACTTTTGCTTTTGGATTGTTGTCGAATTTTGGATCGCCAATGGCTCCAAACAGAACAGCATCCGATTTCATACAAAGTTCATGTGTTTCTTCAGGGTAAGGATCGCCAACTGCATCAATGGCACATGCACCTGTTAATGCCTGTGTATGTTCTAACTCGTGGTTGAATTTTTTAGCAACGGCTTTCACCGCTTTCATAGCCTGATCAACTATTTCAGGACCAATCCCATCGCCGGGAAGTAAAGCAATATTTAGTTTCATATTATAAAAAAAGACGGAAGTTCGAAGCACGAAGCCGGAAGTCCCGGTGGTTATTATTTCGCGTTTTTAAAGTTATCTAACTTTTCTGTGTTGAATTCATTTTCAATAACATTCAGCATTCTAATTGTTGCAAGAATTGCTGCAGCATTCTGATCGGGATGCAGACCTTTAGTTTTAAACTCGTGACTGTTTCTCCAGGTTATCATTGTTTCTACCAGCGCATTGGTACGTCCTCCCGGAGGAATGGTTACCACGTAATCGACAAGTACCGGAAAAGGCTTTTCAAGTTTCTTATAAATCTTTTTCAATGAATTAACAAAGGCATTGTATTGTCCATCGCCATCGCTGAATTCTTCATATAATTTTCCGTCAATCTCGAGCGATACACTGGCAACCGGACGCAATCCCATGGTATAATGAACAGAGTAGTTTATCACCTGTACTTTTTGTTCAAAGAAATCGTTTTCCAATACATCGGCTACAATATACGGGAGTTCATCGCTGGTGATGGTTTCTTTATGATCGGCTAACTCAATAATTTTGTCGGTTACTTTTTTTAGCGACTTTTTATCAAGTTCAATACCTAGTTCTTCCAGATTCTTTTTGATATTGGCTTTTCCTGATGTTTTTCCTAACGCATATTGACGTGTCCGGCCAAAACGTTCAGGAAGCAACTCGTTAAAATAAAGGTTGTTTTTGCTGTCGCCATCGGCATGAATACCACTGCATTGTGTAAAAACAAATTCGCCGATCAGTGGTTTGTTTGTGGGAATACGTATGCCTGAAAATGATTCAACAAGTTTTGAAACCTTATTTAGCTGGCTTTCGTTAACGTTGGTTTTCATTTTCATGTGATCTTTTATGGTAGCAATTACACTCGAAAGCGGTGCATTGCCGGCTCTTTCGCCCAAGCCATTTACAGTGGTGTGTACGCACCTGATTCCTGCTTTTAAAGCATGGAAAACATTGGCTATGGCAAGATCGTAATCATTGTGTGCATGAAAATCGAATTCAACATCCGGAAAGGTTTCAATCATTTCCAGACAATAATCGTAGGTTTCATCTGGATCCAAAATTCCAAGGGTGTCGGGAAGCATAAACCGGTCAACGTTTTCATCTTTCAGGCTTGAGATCATAAAATGAACATAGTCTTTAGAATTTCGCATTCCGTTCGACCAGTCTTCAAGATAAACATTCACCCTGATGCCCATTTCGTTGGCAAAAGAAATCACCTCTTTAATGTCTTCAACATGTTCCTCCGGCGTTTTCCGAAGTTGTTCGGTAACGTGTTTGTGCGAGCCTTTACAAAGCAGGTTAATCACTTTCCCGCCTGCATCGGCAATCCATTGAAGCGATATTTTGCCGTCGACAAAACCAAGTACCTCAATTTTATGGAGATGTCCTTTTTCTGCTGCCCATTTCATAACACGCTGTGTACCTTTAAACTCTCCTTCCGATACACGTGCCGATGCTATTTCCAGGCGGTCAACTTTCACATCTTCAAGCAGCACCTTTGCCACACTTAGTTTTTCCCCTTCGCTAAACGAAACACCAGAAGTTTGTTCTCCGTCGCGAAGGGTTGTATCCATTATAGTTAGTTGCTTTCCTGAAATTTCTACTGTTCTGCCTGTCATAATTTTTAGTCTGTCAGTTTCAAATTATTTTGTCATTTCGAGAAGGAACGACGAGAAATCTGCTCTTTGAAACAGATTTCTCAACTTCATGCTTCAGGTTCGAAATGACAGCAACTAATTAGCTTCAAATTCTGCTATTTGCTGTTTCATTTCAACCAGGTAGTCAATATCATCTAATCCATTTTGCAAGCAATGTTTTTTGTAGGGATTTATTTCGAAATCGATGGTTTCCCCGGTTGCAGAAATAGTAAAAGTCTGTTTCTCTAGATCCACATCAAAAGTTGTATTTGCATCTTTTTCAATTGCATTAAAAATCTTTTGAAGGAATTCGGGAGAAACAACAACAGGAAGTAAGCCGTTGTTCAATGCGTTTCCTTTGAAAATATCGGCGAAAAAACTGGATACCACAACACGAAAACCATAGTCGTAAATTGCCCAGGCAGCATGTTCGCGGCTTGAGCCACTACCAAAGTTTTTTCCACTTACCAGAATTTTACCCGAGTAAGTTGAATCGTTTAATGGGAAATCAGCTTTTGGACTTCCATCTTTTTCATAACGCCAGTCGCGGAAAAGGTTGTCGCCAAATCCTTTTCGTTCAACAGCTTTTAAAAATCGGGCCGGAATAATCTGGTCGGTATCTACATTCTCGATAGGCAGTGGTACCGCCGGAGAAGTTATTTTATTGAATTTATCGTATGCCATTTTATTTATTATTTATTATTGTTTATTGATTAATTTGAGAAATGACTATTTTTTATTTCGCATTTGAATAGTTTTTCTGGAAGCAATAAAGATTGCTGTGAGTTCTTTGGCTTCTTTTATTAATGGCGATGCCATTTCTGTGGAGACAATGTTTTCATCAACCGCAAATTCTATCCAGAAATCACACTCGTCTACTTCTTCTATAACTATTGATAATTTTGCAGAGAATGCTGCATCTGACTGAGCCAAAAGTACTGCTCTGTAATTTACAGCAACAGAAGTTGCGCTTCTGATTAATTGCCCCTCGATATGATTTCCTAATTTGGTTTTAGGAAGAGAAGTTGTAAAACTTACACACTTGTGTGCAAATTTTTTAGTTCTCCGTTTTAATTCAAATCTGTCCATTCTAATCAATAGTCATTAATCAATAAAAAATTATAACATTTCTCTTGGATCACTAATTACACCTGTAACCGCAGCTGCTGCAGCTGTTAACGGGCTTGCCAGTAATGTTCTTGCCCCGGGGCCCTGGCGTCCTTCAAAGTTTCGGTTCGATGTTGATACCGAGTATTTCCCTTCAGGAATTTTGTCGTCGTTCATGGCCAGACATGCTGAACATCCCGGTTGGCGAAGTGCAAAACCTGCCTCTTCCAATATTTCAACCAAACCTTCAGCTTTAATCTGATTCTCTACTTGTTTTGATCCCGGAACCAGCCATGCTGTAACGTTATCGGCTTTTTTTCTGCCTTTTACAAATGAGGCAAACTCACGAAAATCTTCAATTCTGCCGTTGGTACAGCTTCCAAGAAAAACATAATCAATTTGTTTTCCTTTCATAGCTTCGCCTTGCTGATAGCCCATGTACTGCAAGGATTTTTCGAAGGTTACTTTGTCGCTGCCTTCCATTCCATCTGTTGTTGGAATAGTTTGTGAAACACCGATTCCCATTCCCGGGTTTGTACCATAGGTAATCATTGGCTCAATATCAGCAGCATCAAAAGTTAGTTCGGTGTCGAAAACCGCACCTTCGTCTGATTTTAATTGAGCCCATTCGGCAACAGCTTTATCCCAGTCTTCGCCTTTTGGTGCAAACTGGCGGCCTTTTATGTATTCAATAGTAGTCTCATCAGGAGCAATCATGCCTCCGCGTGCGCCACTTTCAATACTCAGGTTACATAAGGTCATCCGGCCTTCCATTGTTAATCCGGTAATAGCCGAACCTGCATATTCAATAAAATGACCTGTTCCTCCACTGGTTGATATTTTTGATATAATATAAAGTGCAATGTCTTTTGCAGTAACTCCTTTGCCAAGTTCACCGTTAACGGTAATTCTCATCTTTTTAGGTTTGGGCTGCATAATACACTGGCTGGCCAAAACCATTTCCACTTCGCTGGTACCTATACCAAATGCAATGGCGCCAAAAGCTCCGTGTGTTGAAGTGTGACTATCGCCACAAACAATGGTCATTCCGGGTTGGGTTAATCCCATTTCGGGGCCAATTATATGAACCACACCGTGTCCTTCCGAACCTAAATCATGATGCGTAATTCTATGCTCGGCACAATTGGCTTTTAGCATTTCAAGCTGATGACGTGAAAGTTCATCTTTAATTGGCATGTGCTGGTTAATGGTGGGAACGTTGTGGTCGGGAGTTGCAGTGGTTTTATCCGGACGGAAAACCTTCAAACCACGGTTTTTTAATCCTAAAAAGGCAACCGGGCTGGTTACTTCGTGAATAAAATGACGGTCGATATACAATACATTGGGGCCACCTTCGACCTGTTTTACCACATGTGCATCCCAGATTTTATCAAATAATGTTTTTGCTGTCATATTTATATTGGTTACGAGTTACTGGTTGCAGCTTTCGGGTTGTTTCGAACACACTGAACTTTGAACTCTGAACTTTGAACTGATTTTAATTTGCCACCGGTAATTTATTTATTGCATCAAGGAAAGCTTCAACCGACGCAGTAATTATATCGGTGTGGGCACCAAATCCGTGAAAAATAGAATCTTCGTATTCCACTTGCATATGTACTTTACCAATATCGTCGCTGCCACGTGTAATGGCTTGTACCAAAAACTCTTCAATTACAACCTGGCGGTGAATTATTTCTTTTACCGCTTTAATGGCTGCATCAACCGGACCATTTCCTGAAGTTGTTGCATCAAATTTTTCGCCGGCAATATCTAAGCGAACCGAAGCCATTGGTTTTAACTGTTTGCCGGTTACTACCTGCAGGTAATCCAGTTTAATGCGGCGCTCCTGACGGGTGGCATCGCCAACTAGCAGCGCGATATCGTCATCGCGGATGTCTTTTTTCTTGTCAGCCAGTTTTAAGAATTCTTCGTAAACTGTATCCAGTTTTGCTTTGTCCAATTGGAATCCAAGAATCTCCAAACGGTGTTTTAAGGCGGCACGTCCACTTCGTGCAGTCAATAAAATAGCCGATTCGTTGATACCTACATCGGTTGGATCCATGATTTCGTAATTCTCGCGGTTTTTCAAAACACCATCCTGATGAATACCTGATGAATGCGCAAAAGCATTACGTCCCACAACCGCTTTGTTGGGTTGCACAGGCATATTCATTAATGTTGAAACCAAACGGCTGGTGCCATAAATCTTTTTAGTGTTTATTCCGGTGTCAATTCCCAGGGCTTTGTAATGCGTTTTTAAGGTCATTACAACTTCTTCAAGCGAAGTATTTCCTGCACGTTCACCAATTCCGTTAATGGTAACTTCTGCCTGGCGGGCACCATTCATAATACCGGCCATGGTGTTGGCTGTTGCCATACCCAGGTCGTTGTGGCAGTGTGTTGAAATTACTGCTTTGTGGATGTTTGGAACATTTTCCATTAAGTATTTAATTTTTGCACCAAAATCCTGTGGCAGGGTATAACCCGTAGTATCGGGTATATTAACTACGGTTGCACCGGCTTTAATAACTGCCTCAACTACGCGTGCCAGGTATTCATTTCCTGTACGTCCGGCATCTTCGGCATAAAACTCTACATCTTCAACGTATTTTTTTGCGTACTTAACCGCTTCTACACCGCGCTCAATAATGGCTTCCGGATTTGAGTTGAGTTTGTGGTAGATATGAAAGTCTGATGTTCCGATTCCCGTGTGAATACGTCCTTTTTTGGCGTATTTGAGCGATTCGGCTGCAACATCGATATCTTTTTGTACTGCGCGGGTTAAGGCACAAATGGTTGGCCATGTAACCGCTTTCGAAATCTCTACTACCGATTCAAAATCGCCCGGGCTTGAAATGGGGAATCCTGCTTCAATTACATCAACTCCCAATTCCTGCAAAGCTTTGGCAACTTCAATCTTTTCTACCGTGTTCAACTGACAACCCGGAACTTGTTCTCCGTCCCTCAAAGTTGTGTCGAAAATGTAAAGCCTGTCTGTCATTTTAATTTGGTATTTAATATTTTCTATTTATTCTTAGTCATAAAAAAAGCCACCCTCTGAATTGAGAATGGCTTTTTATTTATCCAATATCGTTTTTCAACACACCATTCTCAGTTCTGTCTTGTAAGAAGAAGAATACCAATGAGTAGGTTGAGAATAGATATGTTGATGAATTTCGTCATTTGCTTACGATTTCCTGCAAATATGAAAATATTATTTTAAAATGAAAATGAATTGGCTGATTTTTATTAAAAAAAGAAGAATAATACTGAAATGTCTGTTTTGTGTTAACATTGGAGTAAGATTGGGTGAGTGGAGTTCGGTGTTCAGAGTTCAGAGTTTTGGCTCTTATTCTGTTTGGTTTATAGGTGTTTGAATATAAACATAATTGTGAAAAGATGGAGGTTGGGCTTTCAGATAATTATCAACCAGGCAAAAGATTATGGTTTGGAAGTACTCCGAAAACTTAAACTATTGCCAGTATTGGTTTGGTTATTATCCCATGACTCAAAAAAATGCTAGTCTTAGTTTGGAAGTTATCCCAAAGTTCAGCCAATTGCTAGCTTCGTTTTGGGAGTATTCCCAAAGTCTAAACGATTGCTAGTCTCTGTTTAGGATTACTCCCAAAGCCTGAACGACTGCCAGTCATCGTTTGGGAGTCCGCCTATGCTGCTTCTTTTAATGGATTTTAGAGTTCACCCTTTGAAATAATTCGCAGATTTAGTGCTGTGCACTATTTCACAGGGTAAAGTTAAGAGTTCAAAGTTCAGTCTCTTTGTCCTTTGCTCCCTACTCTTTGCCCTTTATTCTATTCTTTTAGATCCGATTCCGGGTTTTGCTTTTGTTTTCTCCTTTTCTTCTGCCGAAGGTGCCGGTCTTTCTGTTTTGCGAAAAATATCGTTTCTCGAAAGTGGCCGTTGTTTTATTTTCCATTCAAATCCGGAAAGCTCTTTTTCTGCTTCGGTTAAATTTTCGAGCGGTGTTAGTTTGCCTTCGGGTTGGCTTTTAAACGATATTTTATGGATTTTACCATCTTTAAACCTAATGGATATTTTACTGCTTTCGGCATGGTTGAGCCCAATAACAGCCTCTTCGTCGCGTGCATAATAAAGGGTTTGCCCGTTGCCGTCAACATCAACATTATTTAGTTTGCCGTTAATAACGTAGCCTACCATATCTTTCCCTTTAATCTGGTCGAAGCGCGCCGAGTCCATTTTCGAAATAATAAAACTGTTTCTATTTAAATGCAATTCGTTGGGGGCATTGCTGTGTTGTTTCAGTTCTATATATTCGGCATTTAGCTGATGGTTTTCGGACCAGATAACCGGATTGTAATGGAGTTGGGCCAACGAATCTTTCGAGAAATAACATAACGAGTCGCAAACTCCCTGTACATCGTTTCTGAAAAACCGCACACCATAAAATGCTTTTACAATATTTTCACCTTCAACCGTATCAGGAATTGTTCGGAGCGTATCGGCATGCAAAAATAAACTGTCGGTGTTGTTGTAGCTAATAAAAAGAGCCGAATCAGTAGCAGTTGCTATTTCTGTTAGTTCGTTAAACAGTATTTTGTTTCCTTTTACAATGGAGCGTTTTTCGTAGTCTTCCATGTGTACATTGCCGGTTGCCACGCCGTTGCCGTTTTCTTTGTTATAACTAATATAATTTGCTTCCAGTAGCTGTGTGGCATTGTACACTTCCGGATTTAAGGTTAACTCAGCTTCTCCGGTTGCCGTGTTGTACCAACCATCTTCGGCATAAAGCGTATTAGCCGAATCCTTTATGGTTGTTGGTCCTTCCAGATAAATAATTTCGGTTAGCGTGTTGTATCTAACGTCTTCGCTGGTAAGTGTATATTTATCTGAATAACCGATTACACTGTCGGTAAAATGAACCATATCTTCATCTAAATAATACTCGCCAACCTGGCTGGTAAGCGTGTTGGAACTGTCGACAATGGTACCGGAACAATCGTAGTAACTAATGTTTTTTTTGATGTTGTAATCGAGGGTGTCGGTGTATAAAGTGATGGTTTTGTTTTTTAACACCACATTGTTTATGGCCTGGGCAAATTCGGTATCGCCATCGTAATATATTTTTTTTGCATACAGGTGAATGGTGTCGCCCTGGTTGATATGTACATTTCCAAAGGCATCAACACGATTCGAATTTTTGTATGTATAGGCACTGTCGCAATACAATAATACTTCGTTGTGTTTAATAATTACGTCGTCGATTAAGCGACGGGCATTGGCAATATTCTCGCTTTCTTCCAGCGATCCGGCTTGTATAATCTCAACTTTTTTCTTTTCCTGCGCCCGTGCTGTTACCGATCCGAAAAAGATGAAAAAAAAGAGGGCAAAACGCAGGATGGGAGAATAGTTGTTTCTTATTTCGTTTAAATTGAATTGCATTAAAGCAGTTTGTCGATTATTTCTTCAATGGTTTTATTTTCAGCTTCGGCCTTGTAATTTTTAATTATACGATGGCGCAAAATAGAAGGAGCAATGGCCTGCACATCTTCAATGTCGGGCGAGTATTTTCCGTGAAGTGCTGCATGTGTTTTGGCTCCAAGCACCAGGTATTGCGAAGCTCGCGGTCCGGCACCCCATTTCAGGTACTGGTTCGAAATTTCGGCTGCATTCTCTTTTCCCGGCCGGGTTTTGGCAGCAAGGTTTACTGCGTACCTTAAAACATTATCGTTTACTGGTATTTTACGAATTAATTCCTGGAAGTATATAATTTCTTTTTTTGAAATAACCGATTTTAAATCAGTACTTAAGGTTGAAGTGGTATTTTTTACGATAATAAGTTCATCGTCCAGCTTTGGATAATCGAGCCAGACCGAAAACATAAAACGGTCTAATTGCGCTTCTGGAAGAGGGTAGGTACCTTCCTGTTCTATTGGATTCTGTGTTGCCAAAACAAAAAACGGACGATCGAGTTCGAAATGTTGCCCGGCTGCAGTAACCGACCTTTCCTGCATGGCCTCCAGCAACGCCGACTGCGTTTTTGGAGGTGTACGGTTTATTTCGTCAGCTAATATAATATTCGAAAAAAGAGGTCCTTCAATAAACTTGAACTGACGTTCTTTGTCGAGAATTTCGGTACCAATAATATCGGAAGGCATTAAATCAGGTGTAAACTGAATACGGTTGTATTTTAATCCCAGAATTTTTGCAATAGTGGTTACCAGCAAGGTTTTTGCCAGGCCGGGTACACCTATTAATAATACATGCCCGCGGCTAAACAGCGAAATAAGTACTTGTGTAACTACTTCATCCTGTCCGTATATTGTTTTGGTGATTTCCTTTTTTAATTCTTCAAATTTAGCACGCAGGGCGTCAAGTGCTTCAACGTCGTTTTTAAACTCCATGGGGTAAATCTTGCTATTTATTTGATCCAGTGCTCAAAATTAAAGTTACAGTTGGCATAAGTGTTGTCAATCCGGATGTAAGTTTGCGACTGACGTTCTGCAATCCATTTCTGTAAGGTTTCTTCTTTCTTTTTTGCCAGGTACATTTCTGCCAGCGTTTGGTAATCGTTCTGTAGATCGGCTTTGTGTGACTCAATCTTATTGGTAAGCATTACAATTTTATATACCTGTTGCTGGTTTTCCATGTCGATGGTTTCGAAGGGTTCCGAAATTTCGTTCAGGTTCATTTTTGAAACAACTTTACTTACATCAGGATCAATTTCTTCGATCGAAAATTTCGACGACATGGTATTGGGATTGATGGTGATTCCACCGTTGTTCCTGGTGTTTTTATCGAACGAGAACATCATAGCAGCCTGTTCAAATTCTATCTCATCTTTGCGAATCAGGTTGGCAAGACTATCCAAACGATTGTATGCTTCTTCTTTTGCTTCAACCGATACTTTGGGTTTCATTAAAATATGGCGTGTATTTACTTTCCCGGCTTTTTTGTCGACCAATTGTATAATGTGATAACCGAAAGCACTTTTTACTACATTCGAAACTTTATCGCCTTTCAGGTTAAAAGCCACCGATGCGTAAGCCGGATCGAGCTGCGCTCGACCAGAATAACCAATTACTCCACCATCTTTTGCCGAAGGTCCTTCGGAATAAATAACTGCCATAGCGGCAAAGCTTGAACCATTTTCAATACGTTTTTTTATGTCGCGTAATTTTGCTTTTACCTTGTTTTCTTCTTCCAGCTCTACAGTTGGCTGAATAGTGATTTGCGCATATTCGTATTGTGTAGGAATAGTAGGAATCTGATCTTTTGACAGATTACGGTAGTTGTAACGAACTTCAGATGGAGTAACCGTTACGTTTTCCACAATTTTTGATTTCATTTGCTGGCTGAGAAGCTGCTCTCTGATCGCATCCTGCATATCGGATTTGATTAATGCGATAGGCTTTTTGAAATAGGCCTCGACTGCCGATTCGGTTCCAAAATGCGACAAATACATTTGCATTTGTCCGTCCATTTGCTGGTTAATCTGACTTGGAGTTACCGTTATTAAGGTATCTAGTTCAGCTTCAGCAACCAATAATTTGTTGATTAAAAATTCTTCCAGAATTTCACATTTCATATCACCCTCAGTGGTTATTCCCTGTGCCTGCTGGTTAATATTCATGTTTTCTATATCTGATTTCAGGATGATGTTTCCTCCAACAACAGCAACAATCTGGTCGATAATTTTATCCTGTGCTTTTATTCCTCCTGCAACGAAAATAAAAAGTAAAATTGTTCCCAGTAATCTCTTCATATTATTCTTCATTTGTTTCCTTGTTATATATTCTAAACTTGTTCTGACGTAATCCTTCAGTATAAACGTTTTCTTCAATATCTTTTAAAAACTTAATTTTTCGCTGGTTCAAAATTAAATTTTTTATGTTGTTTTCCACAAATTCAATTGGCGCCAGATCGTTTGTTAGTTTGTAATCATGAATGCTGACAAGATAATAATAATTTGAATCATTCATTTCTTTTAAACTATTCTCGCGAAGAAAACGCTCGGGCGACTCTATTTCAATGGGTAAATTATTTTTTAAAACCTGAAAATCTATCCAGTTTTCAATAGATATGTCGAACTTTTTTGCATACTGCCCGCAGTATTCCTTCAATACCGACAGCCCTTCATCTGAAGTATCTTCAATCATTCCTTTAATAAGCTCAGGATTAGCCAGCTCGCTGGGAATTTTTACAAAAATAGCCTGAACAATAGAACGGTTTAAGTTAAAATTATCGGGATGATTGTTGTAATATTCCTCAATTTGCGAATCTGAAACCACCGTGTCCATTCGCTGTTTTATAAGCTCGTTTTTGTATTTGTAAATAATTAATGAATTGCGGTAAGCACGTAATTCATCATCTACATTTTTTTGCTCAGGCGACAGGTTTTCGTCGGCCTTCTGAATTAACAATTCTTGCTTTACCCATTTGTTTATATAGTCGTTAGCAAGTAAAATACTATCTTCTTTACTACTGTTTTTAGGGAGTATTTCGGCAATATTAGACTGATAAAGCATCTTGTCGCCAACCCGGGCAACTGGTTGGTCTCCGGTTTCCTGTTTGCAGGCGAACACCCAAACAAATGTTGCTGCCATTAATCCGTATTTGAAAATACTCTTAAACACCTTCAATTGTTTTTAGAACTTTCTTGTTGATTTTAATCTTGTATTTCGAGCGTAATTGTTTGATCCAATTTTTTTCAAGGTAGCTTTGGTATTCCGAAATATATAAACCACGTGCTTCGTTTAGCAATTTTTGTTCAGGGCCTACTTTATTGCCCCTTACAAATGTAGTTGCACTGTCGAAATTTTCGGGTTCGCGTCCGTTCCAAACGTAATAGTCAACAATATGGTTTCGTCCTTCTTCCCACGCGCCGGTTTCAAAAGAAATAATTTCTTCATCAGTGTTTAAGTGTGCTGTAACTTCGTCATTGGTCATCCCGGCACCTAAAAGATCTTCGGCTTTTTCACGAACCTCTGCACTTTTACATGTAATTATACTGCCTTTAAAACGTTCGCCCCAATGATGCTTGCTTTTATTTTTTTCATAAAAATTTTCCAGGCCCACTGTATCTGCCGAAGCAAAATTCCAAATTTTCTCCTGCGAAATATTAAACAGTAAAATACCGTCGTGGTATTCGTTTAATAAGTACCTGAATTCGGGGTACTTTTCTTCCAGTTTTGAATCTTCCAGTTTTGTAATTTCATCGTCGATCCATTGATCATAGACCGATAAATACAATCCACTTTTAATCCGGTTCTCCTGAACATAGGAAATTAAATCGGTAGTTTTGTAGGTTTTATTGTCGATACTAAAAAGATCAAGTTCGGGAATAGTTTGTTTGTTTTGGATGTTCATTCCCTGCATAGCTCGTTTGCCCTCTTCGTTTTCCTGAAAGTTGTATTCGGTTTTTAATTTATTGATAAAAACTTTTTTACTGGAAGTTCGTCTTGCCTGATCTTTTCTGATTTTGCTTTCAATTTCGTTTTTTACTTTCTCGAATGGCGGAACAGGACGTTGGTTTAGTTTTTTAATGATGTGGTAGCCAAACGGAGTCTCCACAGGCTTTGATATATCTCCGTTGTTTTGAAGTGCAAATGCTGCATTCGAAAATTCCGGGACAATTCTTCCGGCCGAGAACCAGGGCATTTCGCCTCCTTTTACTGCCGATCGTTTATCCTGCGATTCTTTTTTTGCCAGTTCGGCAAAGTCAGCTCCATTAATCAATAGCTGATAAATGGCTTCAATTTCTTCTTTTGCTTTTTGTCTGACTTCAGGAGTGGCTGCCTGCGGAACATTTTTCATAATATGTGCCACCTGAATTTCACCTTTATTTTCGCGTAAGTCGTGTACTTTTATCAGGTGGTATCCAAAAGAAGTTCTAATAGGTTCAGAAATTTCGCCAACGGGAGTCGTAAAAGCAGCATCCTCAAATGGCGCTACCATGGTAAAAGCCGAGAAATAGCCTAAATTTCCCTTGTTCTTTTTTGCAGAGGGATCTTCAGAATATTCCATGGCAGCTTCTGCAAAATCTTTTCCGTTATTTATTTCTTCTCTAATGTCTTTTATTTTGTCGAGGACTTGCTTCTCTTTGGCAGCTGGGGCATTTTTATCGACAAGTAGTAAAATATGGCTGGCATTAACTTCATGTGTCATCCGGCGATACAATTCATGTACCAACTGATCGTCGTAATCATGATCGGTTAAATAGGGTGCTGCAATTTCTTTTCGGTAACCGGCCAGTTCATTAATAAATACCTTATTGGTATCCATCTTCAGGTTTTCAGCTTCAATTACTTTTAGTTTAAAATCGATAAATAATTCAAGGTATTCTTTAGGACTCTTTATCTCTGAATCATTGTATAAGTTCGTATTGTTTTTATGGTAGATATACTCAAATTCTGCTTTGCTTACATTTTGGCCGTCGATGGTAACAATAATATCATTGTTTTGTGCATGTGTTTGAAATGCAAAACCAATAAAAACCAGAAGTGAAAGAAGTATTCGGTACATTTTACGAATAATATTTAAAGTCATGTAACAAATGTTTGCGAATAGTAATTTATGTTTACTATTCATTTTATTAGTTTAATTGTGTTAGATTAATTATTGTCTGCTACTGTAGTTTGGAGCCTCACGTGTAATACTTACATCGTGCGGATGGCTTTCCTGAATACCGGCATTAGAAATACGTGTAAACTTTGCCTGTTGCAGCAGTTTAATATTTTTAGCCCCGCAATATCCCATTCCTGCACGTAATCCGCCAATTAATTGATAAAGCACTTCATACAACGAGCCTTTGTAAGGTACTCTGGCAGCAATTCCTTCCGGAACAAGCTTTTTAATATCTTCTTCCATATCCTGAAAATAGCGGTCTTTTGAACCTTTTTGCATGGCTTCAACAGAACCCATTCCGCGGTACGATTTAAATTTGCGTCCCTGGAAAAGTATGGTTTCTCCAGGCGATTCTTCAACTCCGGCAAATAATCCTCCTGCCATAATTGAATCGGCTCCGGCGGCCAGACCTTTTACGATATCTCCCGAGTAACGTATTCCTCCGTCGCCAATTACCGGAACTCCCGATCCGCGTATGGCTTTCGAAACATTATAAATGGCCGAAAGTTGAGGAATTCCAACACCGGCAATTATTCGGGTTGTACAAATCGATCCGGGTCCTATTCCAACTTTAACAGCATCGGCACCGGCTTTAACCAGGGCAATTGCAGCTTCGGCAGTTCCAATATTTCCGGCAACAACATCTTTTTCGGGATATTTAGCCTTAATTTTTTTCAACATTTCAATTACACCGCGGGTATGTCCGTGGGCGGTGTCTATTACCAAAGCGTCTGCCTGGGCTTTAATTAATTCATCAACACGGTCCATTGTGTCTCCTGCAACTCCAACTCCTGCAGCTACACGTAAGCGGCCTTTTTCATCTTTACAGGCCAATGGTTTGTCTTTTGCTTTGGTAATATCTTTGTAGGTAACCAGTCCTATCAGTTTGTTGTTTTTATCTACAACGGGCAATTTCTCTATTTTATATTGCTGAAGAATATCAGCCGCTTTCTCAAGGTCTGTTGATTCTCTTGTGGAAACTAAGTTATCTTTGGTCATGACTTCCGTGAGCGGCCGTCTCATGTTTTTTTCAAAACGCAGATCGCGGTTGGTAACAATACCAACTAAATAGCCATGCTCGTCAACCACCGGAATCCCTCCGATTTTATACTTCGACATCAACGAAAGTGCATCTTTTACCTTCTTGTCTGGTGTTATGGTAATGGGGTCGTAAATCATTCCGTTTTCAGCACGTTTTACGGTAGTAACCTGGTGGGCTTGTTCCGAAATTCCCATGTTCTTATGCAGCACACCAATTCCTCCCTCGCGAGCAATCGCAATGGCCATTTTATTTTCGGTAACTGTATCCATTGCTGCCGATAAAATAGGTGTATTAATGGTGATGTTACGTGTAAATTTTGACGTAAGATCAACTTCGCGCGGTAAAAGCTCTGAATATGCAGGAAGTAAAAGAACATCGTCGAAGGTTAAACCTTCAAATTGAATTTTGTCTTCAAGAAACGACATGCCTAACGTTTTTATATTTTTATTAAACGTCAAAACTACAAAAAAATAGAAGACATGTATAGAATTATTTAGGGATACAGCGATTTTGATTATAAAAATTGTTAAAGCTTAAAATGATTCATTAATTTGTATTTGTGGAAGATTACAAACAAATATTAATGCGTTACTGGGGCTATCCCGATTTTCGCCCGTTGCAGCTCGATATTATTGAGTCGGTTGGGGCAGGTAACGATACGCTGGGATTGATGCCAACGGGTGGTGGAAAGTCGATCACTTTTCAGGTATATTCGCTTTCGAAACCCGGAATTTGTATTGTAGTAACTCCATTGATTGCCTTAATGAAAGACCAGGTTGAAGCCTTGAATAAAAAGGGGATAAAAGCACTGGCAGTTCATAGTGGAATGACAGGCCGCGAGATAAAGCTTACCCTCGATAATGCGGTTTGGGGAGACTACAAATTTTTATATGTTTCGCCGGAACGTTTAAATTCAGAACGTTTTCTGGAACGTCTGGAACAAATGAAGGTGAATCTTTTAACTATAGACGAGGCACATTGTATTTCGCAGTGGGGATACGATTTTCGCCCCAGCTATTTAAATATTGTTCAGGCCCGGAAAATATTGCCGGATGTTAAAATTCTGGCATTAACGGCCACCGCCACGCCAAAAGTTGCCGACGATATTCAGGACAAACTAGATTTTACAAAAAAGAACCTGATTCAGATGTCGTTTTTTCGCGAGAATCTGAGTTACCTGGTACGTTCGGTTGAAAATAAAAACGGTTACTTATTGGATACCCTGAAAAAAGTTAAAGGTTCTGGTGTAATATATGTGCGAAACCGAAAGGCTACCCGCGAAATATCTGATGAATTAAGAAAGAACGGGATTTCTGCCAGTTATTACCATGCCGGGTTAAGCAACCTGGTACGCAGCACTCGCCAGGACAACTGGCTGAGCGGGCAAACACGCGTTATTGTGGCAACAAATGCTTTCGGAATGGGTATTGATAAGCCCGATGTGCGTTTTGTAATTCATATCGATTCGCCCGATTCGTTGGAGGCGTATTACCAGGAGGCAGGCCGGGCGGGCCGCGATGGCAAAAAATCGGCGGCTGTACTTTTGTTTAACAACTCCGATACAACAAAACTAAAAAAGCATGTAACCGTTGCGTTTCCCGAAGTAGCCAACATAAAACGAATATACGACGCACTTTGCAATTATTTTCAAATAGCAGTTGGATATGGAAAGGGAAAAGTTCTGGAGTTTAGTTTGCAAGGATTTTCGCAGGCATATAAGTTTCAGCAGGCAATGGTTTATAACAGCCTGAAAATTCTTCAACGCGAAGGATATTTAGAGTTTACCGAGGAAGTGGACAGTCCGTCGAGGATATTTTTCCCGATTTCGCGCGATGAGCTTTACAAATTTCAGGTGGCAAATGCTCTACTCGATGATTTTGTTAAGCTTTTATTGCGCTCGTATACCGGGTTGTTTAGCGGTTATGTTAGTATTGACGAAGAATTACTGGCAAAACGCTCGGGCATGAGCCAGGATCAGGTATATAGCTATTTAAAACATTTGAGAAAGTCCAATGTAATCGACTATGTTCCGCGCAATCGCACGCCGTTTATTTATTTTAGCAAAGAAAGAATCAATATTGAACGCATAAAAATTTCAAAAGAAAATTATGATGTGCGTAAAAAAGAATATGCGACTCGTATTGATGCTGTTATTGAATATGCTACCAGTACCATAAAATGCCGTAGCCAGATGTTACTGGCTTATTTTGGAGAAACGGATGCTCCGCCTTGTGGAACCTGCGATGTATGCAGGGCAAAAGAAACCATGCAGATGACCGACTTTGAGTTTGAAAGTATAAGCAAACGCATAAAACAAATAATTGAGCAGCCTTGTTCGTATGAGAGTTTACTTTTAAAATTAAAAGGCGACCAGCAAAAAATGAGACAGGTAATTAAATGGCTTCTCGATAATAAAAAGATAATTTACCGGGTTGATGATAATCTGGAGTGGAAGGGGGAGTAGATTAAAGAAGGATTGAAAGAAGATTGAATAGATTGAAAAAGGTTGATAGGGTGTAGTATAAGGATTGAAATGTTTTGATCAAAAATCAATACTAATCGTAGTATATCTTATTTGTTGGCGGTTCCATTTTCTGTCTTCCGGCTTCGGTGTAAAAAATTTACTACTTTTGCACGAGTTTTTTATTCAGGAAGAAAATGAGTGAATCAGGTACAAATCAAATTGTTTATTCGAAAAATGTAGTGGAGTTTGTTACAGTTGCTAACGAATTCTGTACCTCAATTGAAAATGTAGCGCAGTTTTCACCCAAAGAAAATCTGGATAGATTACAAAAACTATTGCCACTGCTTTATCTGAAAATTTCAGTTCTTCCAAAATTCGAACGGATTATGGATGACGAATTGGAAAAGTTTGTATCGGAGTTGGATTACAATATGTTACATCAGAAATGGTTGCAACTGTTGGGCGAAAACGATAGCTTTTACGAAGTATTCGATCCGAATATCCAGTTTGGTGAAGAAACTGTACGGGCCAGTATTTCAGAAAATTTAATGGATGTGTACCAGGATCTGAAAGATTTTATAACATCTTACAGCATTGGAAACGAGGATGTAATGTACGATTCGCTTTCGGAATGTATTTTTCATTTTGAGGAATTTTGGGGGCAGCAAGTGGTAAATGTTTTACGAGCAGTTCATATGTTGTTATTTAGCAACACCGATCTGTCGGCACAAAAAAATAATGATGAAGTTGTTCCGGGAAGTGGCAACCCAAAGTGGTTAGACAATTTCTGGGGAACAAACGAAGAAGAAGATTAAATGTTTAAAGAAAGTATTTCAAACGAGGAGTTAACCGAAATGCCCTTGAGAAAATTTGAGGGCGAAATTATCTTGGTTGATTCTCCAGAGAAAGTTCGAATGGCCGTTAGGGAACTTGCCGGACAGCCCATAATCGGATTTGATACAGAAACAAAACCATCGTTTAAAAAAGGGGTGGTAAATAAAGTTGCCTTGTTGCAGTTATCTACTAAAAACCGTGCTTTTTTGTTGCGTACCAATCGCATTGGACTGCCACACGAAATTGTGGATATTTTGGCCGATGAAAATGTGATAAAGCCGGGAGTAGCTATTCGCGATGATATTAAAGGTTTGCAGGAATTCAGGAAATTTAAACCGGCTGGTTTTGTGGAGTTGCAAGACGAAGCAAAAGAGATTGGAATTCAGAATTTTAGTTTAAAAAAACTGACGGCAATAGCCTGTGGTTTTCGTATATCAAAAGGCCAGCAACTTACCAATTGGGAAGCAGATACGCTTTCCGAAGCGCAACAGCGCTATGCAGCCACCGACGCCTGGGCGTCACTCGAAATTTTCGAAAGTTTTCAAAGAATTGTGTTATGATGTCTGAGTTTGTTAGAGTTGTTTTAAAATCGGGGAAAGACCAATCGTTAAAACGGTTTCATCCCTGGGTATTTTCGGGTGCAATTAAAAAAATGTATGGCACTCCTGCCGAAGGCGATTTGGTGAGTGTTTATTCCAATAAAGATGAGTTTTTGGGAATCGGTCATTATCAGGTTGGTTCAATTGCCATCCGAATTGTTTCGTTCGAGGAAATTGTTCCTGACTACGATTTCTGGAAAAGTAAAATAGAAAGCGCCTGGAACCTGCGTAAATCGCTGGGATTTGTAGATAATCCCGAAACCAATGTTTTTCGGTTGATACATGCTGAAGGCGATGGAATGCCTGGATTAATTGTGGATTTTTACAACGGAACAGCAGTTGTACAAATGCACTCAATAGGGATGTTTTTAATTCGCGAACAGTTAGTAAAAGCATTGAGGGAAGTAATGGGCGACGCGCTGAAAGCAGTTTACAATAAAAGCGAAAAAACACTTCCGTTTAAGGCCGAAGTAAAATCGGAAGATGGCTATCTGTTTGGCGAAGATTCGGAAAACGAGGTGCTTGAATATGGTCTGAAATTTAAAGTTGACTGGGAAAAAGGGCAGAAGACCGGCTTTTTTGTCGACCAGCGCGAAAACCGGATGCTGGTACAACAATACGCTAAAAACCGCGATGTATTAAATATGTTTTGTTACACCGGTGGGTTTTCTTTTTATGCTATGAAAGGTGGTGCAAAGTCAGTTCATTCTGTTGATGCATCGGCAAAAGCCATCGATTTGACAGATGAAAATGTGGAGCTGAATTTTCCGGGTGATGAGCGGCACAAGTCAACGGTAATTGATGGATTTGAATATTTAAAAGATATTCAGGATAAATACGATTTGATCATTCTCGACCCGCCGGCATTTGCAAAACACCGCAATACATTGCCACAGGCGTTGAAAGGCTATAAAAGAATAAATACCCGTGCCTTTGAGCAAATTAGAAAAGGTGGAATATTATTTACATTTTCATGTTCGCAGGTGGTTTCGAAAGAACGTTTCCGCGAAGCTGTTTTTTCAGCGGCTGCAATTTCTGGTCGAAATGTGCGCATTTTACATCAGATGAGTCAGCCTACAGATCATCCTGTTAATATTTACCATCCCGAAAGTGAATACCTGAAAGGGCTGGTTTTATATGTGGAATAAGGAAAGTAAACAGTTGAGGGTTACAGATAAAATAACAGAAGCTTAAAGCTAAAATATATGCAACAACTTACTGAAAAATACAACTCGCAGTTAAGCGAAAAAAACATTGTCGATAAATTACGGTACCTGGTTGAGCAACATCCGGGGAAAGTGGTTTTTACAACCAGTTTTGGTTACGAAGACCAGGTAATTACCGATTATATTTTCAGAAACGATCTGGATATTAAAGTGGTAACTTTGGACACCGGCCGTCTTTTTCCTGAAACTTACAAGGTTTATTTAAGTACGATCGAGCGTTATAAAAAAACAATAAAAGCCTATTTTCCGCCTACTGAAAAAGTTGAGGAGTTGTTGGAACAGAAAGGCCCTTTTAGTTTTTACGAATCGTTGGAAAACCGGAAAGAATGTTGTTTTATTCGTAAAGTAATTCCATTGAAACGCGCATTGGAAGGAAACGATATATGGATTACCGGATTACGTGCTTCACAATCGAACAATCGTAGCGAGATGAAGGAGTTTGAATTCGACGGAGGAAACAACATTATTAAATACAATCCGCTTAAAGACTGGAGTCTTGAAGAAACAATTGATTATGTAAAAGTAAATAATGTTCCTTATAACATACTTCACGACAAAGGTTTTGTTAGTATTGGTTGCCAGCCTTGTACCCGGGCTATTCAACCCGGAGAGAATTTCCGTGCCGGACGCTGGTGGTGGGAACAAGGCTCCGGGAAAGAGTGTGGTTTACATGAAGTAAAAAAATAGATGAACCAAAATAAAGAGCAAAAAGCACGAACTTAACTTCGTGCTTTTTTTATGCGCGTTTTATACCATAAAGTGAGGTATATTTTCGAAGAATATATTTAACGTGTGCCCACATAATTTTGAGAGAAAAATTTTATTTTTAACGTTTTTGTAAAATTGAACTAAAATGGAAGAATTAACAGTTGGTACACGCGTTGATCATCCGCGTTACGGAGAAGGAATTGTAAGTAAAAATAACCTTACCGCCTACGAGATCTTTTTCGAACGTGGCGGAAAAATTGAGATCACTAAACGAAATACAGATTTAACTGTTTTGGAAGCTAATAATGCTGCTCCAAAAACAGGACTTTCGATAACAGAAATTGAGCAGGCATTACGTTTTGTACTCGATCAGTATGGAGCATTAAGCGAAGTAGTTCCGCTGGGCGATAAATGGGAAGGCGGAACCATGTTATTGCAACCTGCAAATCCGGAGTTAAAACCCAAAGAAATTCCGATTGAAACCTTTTTTCATAAAATTGTGATGTTGCGCGATCGCCTGCGTGTATTGGAGCAAAACATTAACAGTAGTAAATCGTTAAGCGACGAAGAAAAGGTAAATATTCAGCAATATATTACCCGTGCTTACGGATCGCTTACTACTTT
The DNA here is from genome assembly GCA_947492175.1 of uncultured Draconibacterium sp. Classification (GTDB taxonomy): domain Bacteria; phylum Bacteroidota; class Bacteroidia; order Bacteroidales; family Prolixibacteraceae; genus Draconibacterium. The sequence goes on from CANLMQ010000009.1 coordinate 71,847, forward strand.
TAATGTCCTTTTTTCTGAAAAGGAGCATTATTTTGTTGGAGCAAAATCAAAATAAAAAAAGCAGAATGTTAAAGATCTGTTTTGTATGTATTAATAACCATCTCAGAATGGATCTTTAGCTTTTCTTTTTTTGAAAATGAAGTAAAATGAAAAACCTAAATCTACTACTTATTTTGTTGTTTCTTTCGACAAGCCTTATGGCACAAGACAAAGCTTTAAAAGTGTGGCCCAATGGGGCGCCCAACGATAACGGCATGAAAGAGCCGGAAGAGAAATACGATGGCATTCGTGTGCGGAATGTGTCGGAAGCCGAAATGTATGTGTATTTGCCGGAAAAAGACAAAAACACGGGAGTCGCTGTTGTAATTTGTCCGGGTGGCGGCTACCGGATTGAAGCAATGGATCACGAGGGACACGAAATAGCCACATTTCTTCAAGGAAAAGGTATAGCCGGAATTGTATTAAAATACCGGCTGCCGTATGGACATCATGAAATTCCTTCGTGTGATGCCCGGCGTGCCATCCGCACTGTACGCAAAAATGCACTGGAGTGGGGGATCGATCCGGAAAGAATTGGTATTGCAGGATCGTCGGCCGGCGGACATCTGGCGTCAACAGCAGGTACTGTTTTCGATGCCGGGAATAAGGAAAGTTCCGACCCGGTTGATCAGCAAAGTTGCCGCCCCAACTTTATGTTGTTGCTTTATCCGGTAATATCGTTCGATGAAGATTTTGGCCATATGGGATCGCGCGAGAATCTTATTGGCAAAGGACACGATAAAAACCTGATCAAAAAATATTCAAACGAATTAAATGTAACAGAACAAACACCGCCGACCTTTTTGGTTTTGGCAGACGATGACAAATCTGTTCCGCCACGAAATTCCATCGAATTTTATTCGGCTTTGAAACGCTACGATATTCCTGCCGAAATGCATATTTTTCAGCAGGGAGGACATGGTTTTGGAATTCGTAAAACAGGTTTGCCGGTAGATGAGTGGCCCGAGCTGTTTTACAATTGGCTGAAAGCACGAAAAATAATAGATTAAATGGGAAAAACACATCCTTTAAAAGTTTTAAAACATTGTCCGAAATGTGGCTCGCCTGAGTTTATTGCTTCGGGCGAACGATCGTTAAAGTGTGGCGCCTGTGGTTTTCATTATTTTGTAAATTCGTCGGCGGCTGTTGCTGCATTAGTGACTGACGACAACGGAAAACTCATGTTGGTAACTCGTGGAGTAGAGCCTGATTTCGGCAAGCTGGATTTGCCGGGAGGATTTGTGGATCCGATGGAAACGGCAGAAAACGCAGTTGAACGTGAGCTTTCGGAAGAACTGGGACTAAAGGTAAAATCGATGAAGTATCTAGGTTCGGCACCAAATAAATATCTATTTTCTGATTTTACGGTATTTACAATGGATATGGCTTTCCTGGTTAAGGCCGAATCGCTTGAAAACTTAAAACCGATGGATGATATTCTGGAATATAAGTTTTATGCTGAAGAGGAATTGAATTACGACGATATTCCTGCACCATCGATAAAACAGTTTGTGAAAAACTATTTTGCAGGTGAAAAGAGATAGTTTGATGGGATGATACTATTCATCAGGAAGAATGAAGAAGGAAGAATGAAGAAGGAAGAATGAAGAAGCAAGAAGCAAACAAATTATACTATGAGCAATAACATTCAGGAACGCCTTTCAGCTTTACGGGCTGAAATGAAAAAAATAAATATAGATGCCTGGTACATTTCAGGAACCGATCCGCATTCAAGCGAATATTTACCTGCCAGATGGAAAACACGTGCTTTTATTTCCGGATTTACCGGGTCGTACGGAATGGTGGTAGTAACAGAAAACAAAGCTGCGTTGTGGACCGACAGCCGCTATTTTTTACAGGCGGCCGAACAACTGGAGGAAACGGGAATAGAAATGAAAAAATTGCGTGTACCGGGTGCGGTTTCTCCCGAAGAGTGGCTAGCCGGTGAATTACAGGCCGGAAGTCGGGTGGGGATGGATGCCCAAACGGTTTCGGTAGCTGGTTTTCGAAGTTTTGAGAAAACACTGGCGAAGTATTCTGTCCAGCTAATTGAAACACCTGATTTATTTGAAATGATCTGGCCTGCCCGTCCATTGGATTCGGCAGAGAAAGTGTTTGAATTAGGCCTGGAATATTCAGGTGTTTCAAGAACTCAGAAGCAGGTGCAGGTCGCAGGCGACTTGCAAAAACTGGGGGCCGAATACCAGGTGGTTTCCATGCTCGACGAGCTGGCGTGGTTGTATAATCTGCGGGGCAACGATATTAGTTATAATCCCGTTTTCAATGGCTTCGGATTTATTGGAGAAACAGAAAGTTACCTGTTTGTTGAGAGCCGGAAGATCGATTCAGAATTGAAAGAAGCTTTGGAAAATGATGGTGTTCAGCTAAAAGAATACAACGAGTTCTATATATTTCTTTCAAACATTTCCGGGAAAAAGATTTTGGTCGATCCCGGGTCGTTAAATCATTTGGCATATAGTCTTTTGGCCGAAAAGAATGAAATTTTGGAAGCAACATCGGTTGTTTCGTTGCAAAAAGCGCGGAAAAATAAAACTGAAATTGCCGGTTTTAAAAACGCCATGATAAAAGATGGTGTGGCTTTGGTTGAGTTTTTATACTGGCTGAAAAACAGTGTTGGAAGGGAATCGGTTTCTGAGTACGAAATTGGTATTAAACTAAAGGAGTTTCGTGCGAAACAAGACGGATTTAAAGGAGAAAGTTTTCCGCCGATTGTAGGGTATAAAAGCCACGGTGCTATTGTTCACTTATCAGTTGGCCCCGATGATGCCTTGCCTGTTGATGCCGAAGGTATTTTACTTTTCGATTCGGGAGGGCAGTATCTGGATGGTACTACCGACATTACCCGTACCTGTGCTTTGGGCGAAACCACCAAACAACAGAAAACAGATTTTACACTGGTTCTGAAAGGAATGATTAGCCTGTCGCGTGCAAAATTCCCGTACGGAACCAAAGGATGCCATCTGGATATCCTGGCGCGGCGTGCGTTGTGGGAAAACGGAATGAATTATGGGCACGGGACAGGTCATGGTGTAGGACATTTTTTGAATGTTCACGAGGGGCCAATAGCCATTCGCCAGGAGTATAACGAGAATAAAATAGAACCCGGTCATGTGTTGTCAAACGAGCCTGCATTTTATCGTGAAGGAGAATATGGTATTCGTACCGAAAATCTGATAGTTTGCGTGGAACACGAGGAAAACGAATTTGGCCGTTTTCTTGGGTTTGAAACACTTACTCTTTGCCCGATCGATACCTCGCTGATTCGTGCAGAATTGTTGTCAGCAGAAGAGAAAGCATGGCTGAACAACTATCATAAAACTGTGAGGCAGGAATTGAAATCCCTCCTTTCAAAAAATCTTCATGAATTTCTGGAGGAGTTAACAGAGGAGATTTAAATATGGCAGAATAAGCTGCCGAAGGCTTGAGATAAAATGATTTTAAACAGAAGTTGAGGGATTACAGGGCCGGCATTATTGCCTGGTACAGGTGTGCCGACCCGCTCCCAAAAATCGTATGTATAAATAATTTTCTGATTAATTTTGCGCTTCTGCTTTTGGTAGTGAAAAGCTAAAGGTACTTCCCTGATTTACCCGACTTGTAACCGAAATTTTCCCACCATTTTTTTCCACAAACTCTTTGCAGAGTATCAGTCCAAGCCCGGTGCCACTTTCCTGTGATGTTCCCGAGCGTTGCGATTTGTTACTTAGTGTAAATAGCTCGTTCAGGGTTTCAGTATTCATTCCTATTCCGTTGTCGATAATGTTATAAGTTGTGAAACTACCGTTTTCGGTAGATGAGATGGTAATTTTTCCACCCGGATTCGTAAATTTTATGGCATTGGAAATTACGTTCCGAAACACAGTTGATATCATGTTCTTATCGGCTAAACAAGTGCAATCTTTGTTTATCTTATTGTCAATGTTTATTTGTTTCGAATCTGCGTGTTGTTTTAAAACTTTAAAGTTTTCTTCCACGATATCTGCCGGGCAAAATCTCGATATTTCGATGGTTATTCTGCCGGTTTGTGAGCGGGTCCATTCCAACAGGTTTTTTAGCAGGTTGTAAGTGTTTTCCGATGCATTATGAATATCTTGCGTAAATTCAATTTTGTCTTCATCGGGCAATACATCCCAATTCTCGATCATTATTTTAGATAGCCCCATAAGAGCATTAAAAGGGCTCTTTAAATCGTGAGCGATAATTGAAAAAAACTTGTCTTTTTCGGCATTGGCCAGTCGCAATTCTTCGGTGCGTTTCGCAACCTGGTCTTCCAGCGAAGCATTTAAAGTAAGCAGTTCCTTGTTCTGTTTACGGATTTTAATCTCCTGAAAGAAACTTTTAATGGCTTCTTTAACGGTTAGTACCAAATCGTTTTTGTCCCAGGGTTTGGCAATATAACGGTACAACTGGGCGTTGTTAATGGCATTGCTAATTCCTTCGATACTGGCCTGGCCGGTAAGGAGTATTTTTAACGAGCCTGGCGAAAGCTTATGGATTTCTTTTAACAGTTCATCGCCTTTCATTCCGGGCATAATATAGTCCGAAATAATAACCGGAATTTGTTGCCCTTCATTCAATAACTCTTTAAAATATTCCAGTGCATCTTCTCCACTATCGGAGGTTTCAACATTGTATTTCTGACCAAACGACGAGTCTAATTGCTCCTGTAAGGCTTCCAGGATTATTTCTTCGTCGTCGACACATAAAATAGTTTGTCTTTCCATCCTTATTTTTTACTTATTACTTTTTGTTTTTATCCTTTGTTCCCAATTTTTTCTAGTCCTGTCCTTATTACCTTTTCCAAATCATTTGCCGACCATGGCTTACTTAAATAGGCATGCAGATTTGCATTTTTAATTGCATTTTGTATTGCTGTCTCATCGGCCTGACCTGTAAGCATTATTGTTACTGTACGTGGAAATTGTTTGTGTACCTCAATTAAAAACTCATCTCCTTTTTTTCCCGGCATTAGCCAGTCGGAAACAATAACCAACACCTCAATGCTTTCTTCGGAAAGTTCTTTGATAACTTCCATCCCTTCTTCAGCATTTTCGGCCATTTCATAAATAAATTCGTTGCCGAATATATTTCGAATTTGTTCTCCTAAACTTTCAAGGATAATATTTTCGTCGTCAACACAAACAATTGCTTTCTTCATATCTTAAATTAATTAACAGGTAGTGTTATGGTAAAAGTAGTGCCCAAACCTACTTTACTTTCAAGATCGAGCGATGCATTGTGTTTTTCAATAATCTTTACCACAAGATCGAGCCCGATTCCGGTGCCTTCGCCCGCCTTTTTTGTTGTAAAAAAAGGTTCAAATATTTTCTGCCTAATTTCATCAGGAATACCTTTGCCGGTATCAGTAACACTTATTTTTACCTTTTCACCAAGGTTTTTCACATCTATAGTTAATTCTCCTTTATTTTCCATCGCATCAATTGAATTGGAAATGAGATTTGTCCATACTTGAATCAGTTCGTCGGGGTAGCAATTTACCAATGGTATTTCGTCGTAGTTTTTGGTTAATTCAATACCATGTTTTAAACGGTTATGGTGCAAAATCAGAACAGTTTCAATATTGTCAATCAGGTTTGCTTTTTCCTTTTCTCCCCCTTGGTCTTTGTGTGAAAACTTTTTAAGTGCAAATACTATTTTTGATGCTTTTTCAATAGCCAGTTTTATATTCTCAGCATTTTTTCTTACTGAATAAATGTTTTTTAGCGATTTTAAGAGAAATTCAGGATCATCTACGTCAAGCAATGGAATAACATCATCTACTTTATTATGCAAATTCAGGTAGATAAGAAGTTCGGTTATGGAAAATGAATTTTTAATTCCGGCCTCCTGTAATTTCGAATTTATTTCTTTTTTGTACTGTCGTTTCTCTTTCGATGTCAGATTTACCTTAACATGATCAATCATCTTCATTACACGCAAGAAAACGTCGAGTTCTGCCCGGCTTAGATTAGTTAACAATTCATCGAGACTTAAAAACGAAGAGTCGAGTGATGCCGAAATATTATCGATTGATGCATTTATGGCTCCAATCGGTGTATTTATTTCATGAGCAATTCCGGCTATTAAATGCCCCAGCGCTCCCATCTTTTCCGACTGAATAAGTTGATGTTGGGTTTCTTGTAAGTCATGAATAGTTGCTTCCAGTTCGGTTTTGGTCTTCGTCATTTCGTTTAGACTCCTGCTCAGTTTTTCTTCCTGCGCAAGCAACTCTCTGTTTTGTTTTTTTATTAGTTCTACCTGTGTTTTTCGCTTGGTAATATCGTGAGCAACACCTTCAATCAAAACTAATTCGCCTTGTTCATTATAAACCGGAGATTCAGTAATTTCAATAACTTTTATTTTCCTGTTTTTTGTATAAAGTTCGAGCTCGAAAGTTTTTTGTTTAGAACCACTGGCATTTTTTTTTAAGGTTTGGATGGTGCTCTTGTTATCTTTACTATCAGTCATGTGTTTTACCAAACCCTGAAACGCTTCTTCAACCGTGTAACCCAAAACCTTTTCAACCGAGGGGCTGATATAGAGGTATTCGTTTTCTAAATTATGAGAATAAAAAAAGTACTCATTCTCCAGGCTCTCAATTAGTCTTTTATATTTGGTATAGCTTTTAGTCATACAATTATCTGGTTTTGTTAAGTTAAGCAGATTAAAATAATTTTGGTTTAATGATTAATCTGATAAACTCAAACTGAACAATAAATCAGGTTAAAAATATAATTTTATTGTTTTGATTAAAGAACCAAAGGTTGATTTTGGCTCAAATACAGGGTAATTTAAATTTAATCTATATGTTCAATTCATTTTTTAAAGCAGTAGCTTTATTTTTTCCGAAGTTGTACAGGATGAGAGCATTGATAAGATAACTGGAAACAATTATTAAATTCCCGGCTAGTTCGTGTCCCGAGGTATTTATAATTTTCCCTGTTAATGCAATTAAGCCTCCAATAATAATAGCAAAAGCTGCGCGTTTTTTGTTTACCTGAAGTTTTAAAAGTCCGGCCAGTGTAGGAACCACAAACGCACCGGAGAAAAATGTTAAAGCTAATAGCAGTGCCTGAATAATTGAAGTAACATACAATGCGATAAATAAACTTGCTGCTCCGATTAGTACAATAAAATACCGTGTGAGTTTTAACGAATTGTTTCTGTTTAGATTTCCTGTAATCAATTCGCTTAGTATCATCGATGAAGTTAAAAGCGTAGTATCGGCCGATGACATAACTGCAGATAACAGTGCAGCTATAAAAATTCCATAAGCCCAGGATGGCAAAAGATGTTCGGCAAAAGAAACAATGCCGGCATCGGATTGTTGTGCATAAATTCCAAGGTAGGTAAGAACAAAAGAAATTGGTAATAACAGCAGTGCAACCAATAAAATACTTCGCGATGCCGTTTTTTCGTCTTTTGCACAAAATACCCGTGAATAGATATCGGGACCAACAACAAAAGTAACTGAGTAGGTGAGCAGTAGAATTAATAAATCTACAATGGTAAAATCCGAGTTAAACAGTGCTTTAGACCGAAAAGTTTCAAAAGTGTGTTCAATTGGATTCAAACTGGCAAACGCAAATAAAGCCAGCAGACCGACAATAATTAACACAGCCTGAAGTGTATCGGTTTTTAAAATGCTTAATTGTCCGCCCAATAAAGTATATACAATAAATATAAGTCCTGAAACAATGGCTGCGTTCTGATAGGATATGGACCCAAGACCGTGTAAAATTTTAGCTGCAGCAATTATTTGAGCAACGACAATACCGATCCATGCTACCGGAATAATCAGCGACGAGATCATTTCCGCTTTTTTACCGTAAAAAGTGCCCAGCAGTTCGGGAAGTGTATAATTCCCAAAACGCCTTACGTATTTCGATACAGGAATTAGAGTAAACAATCCCAGTGCTGCAGAAAATAAAAACCAAAGGGCCGCCCATCCGATTTTGTGACTCAGTTCAATGGTTCCCAAAATAGCTGAACCTCCCAAAATTGTTGCCAGTAAACTACCCGACACAGGAAGTAGTCCGGCCTTTTTCCCCGCCACATAATAGTCGGCCGGTTTTTTTATTCGAAATGCGGAATAAACGCCAATCCCGACAATAAAAACAAAATAGATAAATATGATGAATTCTACCTGCATAATAAAGTTGACAAATATCGGAAATTATGATTCAATATCGTATTTTTGTTCGTCAATAAAATGAAACGAACATGTAAATTAATTACACTTAAGAGGATGATTAAAACAAGTGCGAGTTTCATACTATAGCGTTGAAAACAAACAATGTTAATAGTATGAAAGAAAGAGAGTGTTAATTTTTATTGATCCTGTAACCAGGGAAGCGGCAAGTTGGCTGTGTACCGACATAAAGGGAATTGGAGTGATAATAATGTAACAATTGTGTTTGATTCATATCGCAATAAATGGAATTAAATATTAGAAAATCACAACCCGGTGATTTTCATTTTCTGGAAAAATTAGAAAAAAATTCTTTCCCAAACTTTCAACAAAGTTCATATAAAAGCATTCAACGCAGCCTGAAAAGTAAATTTCAGGAAGTATTAATAATTGAATCGAAGCAAGGTAGACGAGTTTCAATAGGTGCTTTGGTTTTGTTTAAGTACAAACAAGCTTTACGAATTTATTCGATTGCCGTTTTGCCTGAATATCGAAACAAAGGGATTGGTATTGTTCTGTTGAACCATGTGAAAAACATGGCCAGCGAAAAAGAGTATGGAAAAATATTGATTGAGGTTCATGTAAAAAACAGTAGCCTGATTGAATGGTATAAAACAAATGGATTTAGGCCTGTTCGTATTATTAAAGATTATTATGCAAGTGGCGAAGATGCTTTAAAAATGGTGTTTGTTTCCGAACTGGTGAACATCCGAAAAAAGACCAACAATATTATTGTCATCAATCAACCTTATAAGTGGACATTTGCCGATGTTAACGCTAAAGTTGTTTCGGTGAAAGAATACATTAATAATCCGGTTTATCATACCTGCAGCGACATGCGGGTTTTCAATTTATGCAGTTCGTATAAATATCAGAGTTATGGTTACTATGTGTCGTTATTGGCATCGGCGCGAGGACACAGGGTAATTCCCAGTACAATTACCATTCGTGATTTTAAATTGCTGAATGTAATTCATTCTGCCTCTTATGATATTGAAGAATTGATAAATAAAGCACTTAATAAAATCTCAGATGATAAGTTTAATCTTAACATTTATTTTGGGCAGACTGCTACAAAAGGATTTAGTTTACTGGCAACCCGGCTTTATCAGCTATTCGAAACACCGCTTTTTGAGATCGAGTTTATTAAACAGGATAAATGGATTATTAAAGGAATTAAGGTATTAACTCTGAATAAACTGACTGAAAGTGAGGTGCCGCACATCTATGAATTTGCCCGCAAATATTTTAATAAACGACGGTTTAATAAAACCACTATAACCAATTACAAATACGATATTGCCATACTAATTGATCCGCTGGAGCAAACTCCTCCATCGTGTAAAAAGGCACTTCAAAAGTTTAAAAGTGCGGCAAACAGAAAAGGACTCTACGCTGAATTTATTACCAAAGCTGATTTTGACAAGTTAAATGAATTTGACGCGCTTTTTATAAGGGAAACAACAAGTGTGAACAATCATACCTATGAGTTTTCGAGAATGGCTTATGCCGAGGGGTTGGTAGTCATTGATGATCCATGGTCGATATTAAGGTGTTCAAACAAGATTTTTCAGAATGAGGTATTTCGAAAGCACAAAATTTTAACCCCACAAACGGTTGTTTTTACTAAAAATATTTTTGATAAAAAAGATCTGGATAATATGAATTATCCGTTGGTATTAAAACAACCGGATAGCGCATTTTCGTTGGGAATAACAAAAGTTGAAAATAGCGAAGAGGCTTTAAGTGCATTAACCGAATTGTTTAAAAAGTCGGATATGATTGTTTGCCAGGAGTTTCTTTATTCTGAGTTTGACTGGCGAATAGGAATATTGGATAATAGTCCGATTTTCGCCTGCAAGTATTTTATGTCGAAAGGTCACTGGCAAATTTATAACTGGGCAGGAGAAGAAGAAGACAACTCGGGAGATTCGGAAACAGTAGATATTGAAGAGGTTCCGGAAAAGGTAATTTGGACTGCTCTTAAAGCAGCAGCATTAATTGGCGACGGTTTGTATGGTGTCGATCTGAAAATGGTTAACGATAAGGTTTATGTGGTTGAAGTAAACGACAATCCCAACATTGATGTAGATATTGAAGATTATATTTTAAGAGATAAATTGTATGATCGGATTATTGACTCAATTTATAACCGGATTGAAATTTCGAAGAACATTCAAAAAATAAAGTTCCGACACAATTAACAGTAAGTAGAGTTTTACTATAAATGAATATAACTATGGACTACGTTTTTGATATTACACCATTGGATTTTAAAGGATGCCTCATTTCTATTTTGTGTGGTTTTATAATTGGTTTTGAACGCCAATGGAATGGAAAGCCTGCCGGAATAAGAACTAGTATTCTTATTTGTCTTGGCGCATATACCTTTGTTGCCATTGGTAATTATTACCAACCATCCGTTGGGTCTGTAAGGCTGGTTGGTCAGATTGTAACGGGTGTTGGATTTATGGGAGGCGGTGTTATTTTAACCCGCGAAGGATTGGTACAGGGTGTAACATCGGCTGCAATAATATGGTTGCTGGCAGGCATTGGCTCTTTATGTGGGTTGCATCATTATATTACTGCGTTATGGCTGACCGGTTTTGCCATTTCTGTTCTTCTCGGAATTACCGTTTTTGAGAATCTTATCGCCCAGCTGAACAGGGGAGTGCATCGAAAACAAAAGAAATAATATTTAAAGGTATGATACATCCAAAAACCGAGCTTCGATTTATAAACGACATTGTGGGGTACGGCGTTGTAGCAACTGAATTTATTCCGAAAGGTACCATTACCTGGATTCTCGATAAACTGGATAGAGAATTTACCCCGTTCGAGTTTGAATTGATGGATGGTGCTTATAAAGAGATATTGAATAATTATACTTTTCGGAACAACAAAGGAAATTATATTTTATGCTGGGATCACGGGAGATATATTAATCATAGTTTTCATTCCAATTGTCTTTCCACAGCTTACGATTTTGAAATTGCAGTTAAAGATATTCTGCCGGGAGAACAGCTTACAGATGACTATGGCTATTTAAATATTATAGAACCTTTTCGTGCCATTGATGAAGGAACAAAAAGAAAAATTGTTTACCCCGACGATTTGTTAAGGTATTCAAAAGTATGGGATCGTAAAATTAACAGAGTCTTTAGAAAAATTCCCAAGCTGAATCAGCTATTAAAACCATTTATTCCTGAAAGTACGTGGTTCGAAATTATGGCCATTTATGATGGTAAAAAAGAAATAGATTCAATCAGGAAGAATTATTATAATGATAAAGGAAAAAAACACTCACATCAGTTTTACTGGGATGCCGGTAATGAAATACAACTTGAACTTTCAGAGCAATAATTCGTGTTAGTGTTAATTTTATTGGCATTAATATCCGCTGAGGATTAGTTAGCTTCTTTTGTTTTTTGCTAGAAAAGCTTTTCTGCAATTTCAGGGAAGCTTTTTTTTATTCTTAAAGTTTTAGATTTAATATGAATAATGAATTCTGCCCGGAAAGATTTAGTTCGGAGCAAAAAAATATTAAATTTGCGATGTCGTGTTCGTACACGGAATTGAATATAAAACAACAAGAATAAACTTAAATCAATTAAATAATGAAGAAAAATCTTTCCTTTTTAATGCTGTTCATGTTTATAATGAGCGGAGTAGCCATTGCTCAAAATGGTTGGGTAAATCTGTTTAACGGTGAAAATCTTGAAGGATGGAAACAGTTGAACGGAGAAGCTAAATACGAAGTAGTTGACGGTGTTATTGTTGGTACTACTGTATTAAATACCCCGAACTCATTTTTATGTACAGAAAAGAACTATTCCGATTTTATTTTTGAGGTGGAACTTTGGGTGGAACCCAATATGAACTCTGGTATTCAGTTTCGTAGTCTTAGCAACCCTGAATACAACAATGGTCGCGTGCATGGTTATCAATGTGAAGTAGATCCTTCGGACCGCGCCTGGAGCGCCGGTATTTATGATGAAGCCCGTCGTGGATGGTTGTATCCGCTCGAGTTGAATCCGCAGGCAAAATCGGCACTTAAAATGGGGAAATGGAATAAATATCGTATAGAATGTATTGGTAGTTCCATACGTACCTGGCTAAACGATATCCCGGTTGCCCATCTAATTGATGATATGACATCGGAAGGTTTTATTGCCCTGCAGGTACACGGCATTGGTAATAATAAAGATAAAGAAGGCCAGCAGATAAAATGGAGAAACATTCGGATTAAAACAGAAGATCTTGAGCCGGCTTTTTATGCTGATATTCATGTTGAGAATTTGATTCCCAATAATCTTAATATCGTTGAGAAAAAACAGGGATTTAAATTACTGTTCGATGGGGTGTCAACAGATAATTGGAAAAATGCTGAAACAGGAAAATTTCCAGAAAGTGGCTGGGAAGTAAAAGATGGAGTACTTTCTGTACTCAGTAAAACGGAGGAACCCAATAGAGGAGGGAGTATTATTACAAAAGAGGAATTTGGACCTTTTGAACTAAAATTCGAGTTTAAACTTACCGAAGGAGCCAATAGCGGAATAAAATACGGAATTGGAAATAATGGCCCGGGATTGGGATTAGAATATCAGATTCTGGACGATGAAAAACATCCGGATGCAAAAAACGGAGTTGTAGGTAACCGAACTTTGGCTTCGTTGTATGATTTAATTCCGGCTGATAAGGAAAGGCGTTTTTTGAAAAAAATTGGAGAATGGAACCGGGGACGCATTGTAGTTTATCCTTGTGGCACAGTTCAGCACTGGCTTAATGGGCGTAAGGTAGTTGAATACGAGCGCGGAAACAACATTTATAAGGCGCTTGTTGCTCGTAGCAAATATGTACAGCACGAAGGTTTTGGTTTAGCAGAAAAAGGACCTGTTTTGTTGCAGGATCACAGTGACCATGTGAGTTTTAGAAGCATAAAAATCAGAGAATATTAACTTATGACAAACAGAAGAACATTTTTAAAGGTAGCCGGAATTGGAATTGCCGCCGCTGCTGTTCCCGGAATCGCTCAGGCGGCCGGTAAAAAGGCGGAAGATAATAAGAGCAAATTCAAATTCAATTTAGGTGTAGCATCGTATACTCTTCGCAATTTTACAACCGAGCAGGCCTTGGATATGACACTACGGTGTGGTGTAAATCATATTACATTTAAAAGCATGCATTTACCTTTAGAATCAGATAAACCAGCCATACAAGAAACACTTTCTTTGTGTAAAAGTAAGGACGTTGATTTATACGGTGCAGGAGTTATTTATATGAAAACCAAAGATCAGGTAGACCAGGCATTTGAATATGCAAAAATGGCCAATCTTGATATGATTGTTGGTGTTCCGAGTCACGAACTTCTGGAGTATGTTGAAGGGAAGGTAAAAGAATATGATATTAAACTGGCCATTCATAATCACGGACCGGGCGATAAACTGTACCCGAGTGCAGAGAGTGCGTATGAACGTATTAAAAACATGGACAAACGGATGGGATTATGTGTTGATATAGGTCATACCAAGCGCATTGGCCGCGATCCGGAACAAGATGTTAAAGACTTTTTCGACCGCGTATTTGATGTTCATATTAAAGATGTAACAAAGGCCGAGCACAATGGAAAAACCTGTATAATTGGTAGAGGTGTAATTGATTTTCCTGCCTTTTTAAAAGCAATGGTTAAATTGGGGTACAAAGGTACTCTGGCATTGGAATACGAAGCAGAGGGAGATGATCCGCTTCCGGGAATGATGGAAAGTTTCGGATACGTTAAGGGAATTCTGGCTACAATGTAAACTATTTAAAACTACAATAATGTCTAACAGAAGAGATTTTTTAAAAAAGATGTCAGCCGGTGCAGCCGGTGTGGCAGTCGGCGGAACAGCAATGGGAATGTCGGCTAAAAGTTACAGTAAGATTATTGGGGCCAACGATCGGATTAATGTTGCCATTATGGGACTTGGTCGTCGTTTAGGTGCTTTTTTTGCACCAATTGCCCTTAAAGAGCATAATGTTGAATTGTTGTATCTCTGCGATGTAATGAAAAGTCAACGTGAATCGGCTGCACAAAGATTCTCGAAACATATTGATTATGCGCCAAAACTGGAAAACGACTTCCGGAAAATTATTGCAGATCCGAAAGTAGATGCTATTATTAATGCAACGCCAGACCATTGGCATGCTCCCGGATCAATTCTGGCTATTAAAGGCGGAAAACATGTATATGTTGAAAAACCATGTAGCCATAATATGAACGAAAGTGAACTGCTTGTTGCAGCGCAAAAAAAATACAACAAGGTTGTTCAAATGGGGAATCAACAGCGTTCGTCGGGTCATACTCAGGAAATTATTAAGGAAATACATAACGGGATTATTGGAACACCCTACAAAGCTTTGGCATTTTATACAAACCAAAGGGGAGAAGTTCCAGTTCAGAAAAAAGTACCGGTACGCGAAGGTTTAGACTGGGATCTTTTTCAGGGACCGGCACCACGTCGCGAATATACAGAAGAAACCTGGGATTACAACTGGCACTGGTACGGTTGGGATTATGGTACCGCAGAATCGGGAAACAATGCCACCCACGAGTTGGATGTAGCACGTTGGGCACTTCAGGTAGATTACCCGAACCGTGTTGATGTGGAAGCGGCCAAACGTCATTTTGTAAACGATGGCTGGGAAATGTACGACACCATGTTTGCAACCTTTAAATTTGGAAACGATACTGTAATTAACTGGGACGGAAAAAGTCGTAACGGGTATGATACATACGGTGGCGGTCGCGGAACAATTATATACGGAAGCGAGGGCTCAGTATTTGTCGATCGGGGAAAATACATTCTTTTCGACAGAAATGGCAAGAAAATAAAAGACAATCAGTCGGCATCAAATGAAGCAGGTACTGCTCTTGGCGGCGGTGGCGACATGACAACTACTCATGTTGGAAACTGGTTCAGCGCTATTCGCGGAAAGGCAAAATTGAATTCGCACATTGCTGAAGGCGTTATTAGTCAGGCAATGGTGCATTATTCAAATGTTGCTTATCGAATTAACCATGGTTTCGATATAGATGATGAATCGGGAAGAATGTTTGACCGGGAAGCCATGAAACTTTGGGGACGCGAATACGAACCCGGCTGGGAACCAACATTATAGATTTATTTCAAAAATAAAATAAGAAAGAAAGGATTTTCAAAAGAAGATCCTTTCTTTTTAACTTAAACAAACTGGAATATTCTATTAAAACTGTAATGTTTATTCTGTTCAAAGATTCTAAACAGGTTTTAGCGTATATTCTTTAAACTTAAATTGTATATGACTTCAAGAAGAAAGTTCTTAAAAAGAACAGCATCAACGGTAGGAGCATTAACCATTGTTCCTTCATACGTTCTTTTTGCAAAAGACGAAATCAGAAATGCAGCTGGAGAAGTAATTCGCTCGCGCGTTGTAGCTCCCAGCGATAAAGTAAATATGGCTTTTTGTGGAATTGGAAACCGCGGCGGACAAATTCTAAAGGAGTTCAATAACACAGGATTGGTAAATACAACTGTTTTGTGTGATGTGGACATGGGCGCACAACATACACTTAAGAATATGAATGCGTATCCTAAAGCAAAACAATTTCAGGATTTCAGGGTAATGTTCGAAAAAGCTATCAAAGATTTTGATGCAGTTTGTATTGGAACTCCCGATTTTTCGCATTTCCCAATTACAATTCTGGCCATGTCGTTAGGCAAACATGTGTATGTAGAAAAGCCGTTAACACGCACTTTTCACGAATCGGAATTACTTATTGAAGCAGCAAAAAAATATAAAGTTGCCACTCAAATGGGTAACCAGGGACACTCTGAAGCCAACTACTTTCAATTTAAAGCTTGGGTTGATGCTGGTATAATAAAAGATGTAACTAAAATTACAGCTCATATGAATGGCCGCCGTCGCTGGCACGGATGGGATACAAGTATGAGCAAGTATCCGGTTAATCCGGTAATACCTGAAACACTTGACTGGGACACATGGTTAATGACCGCAAAAGAACATGGTTACCATGAAGATTTTGTAAACGGACAGTGGCGTTGCTGGTACGAACACGGTATGGGAGCTCTTGGTGACTGGGGTGCACATATTATTGATACGGCCCACGAGTTTCTTGATTTAGGATTGCCATATGAAGTTGACCCGATAAAAATAGAAGGTCACAACAAATTGTTTTTCCCGCAGGCTTCAACACTGGCTTTTAAATTTCCAAAACGAAAAAGAATGCCGGCATGTACAATTACCTGGTACGATGGTATGGACAATATTCCGCAGGTACCAAAAGGATTTGGCGAATTGGAGGTTGATCCGAATATTCCACCAGCAAGTAACGGTGTAATGCAGCCTGCAAAATTAGGTGCCGGTAAAGAGATTTACGGGAAAGATCTTACTTTTAAAGGAGGTTCGCACGGAAGTACGTTGAGCATTATTCCTGAAGAAGCAGCAAAGGATATGGAATCGAAATTACCGGAAGTTACCAAAAGTCCTTCCAACCATTTCGAAAATTTTGTAAAAGCAGCAAAAGGCGAAGAAAAGACACGTTCTCCGTTCGAAGTTTCTGCTCCGTTGAGCCAGGTATTTTGTTTGGGAACAATTGCACAGCGATTAAATACAAAAATTGAATTCGACCGAAAATCGAAAAAAATTACAAATAATAAAGAGGCCAACGATTTATTGGTTGGTACTCCGCCACGTAAAGGTTGGGAAGAGTTTTATCAGTTGTAAAAACTTTTTTATTTATAAGAATCTAAACTCCCTGTTAGCTATTAACAGGGAGTTTTTTACTTTTACTAATTGTAACCAAATAATAGTGTTTGAAATGCCGGAATCTACAATATTTAGCGATACTTTTTTGGCCATGGGAGCCCCTTGCGATGTAGTTTTGCCAGAAGTTGAATCTACTTTTGCCAAAGAGATTTTTCAGAAGATAAAAACCGAGATAGAACAACTTGAAAATAACATTAGTCGTTTTAGTACACTTTCTGCTATTTGGAAAGTTAACAACACGCCTAAAGACGAATGGATTCCTGTTTCTTTGGAAACCTGGGAAATTCTGAAGATTTGCAAAGACTTTTTTGAAATGAGCAATGGTGCTTTCGATATTACCACTGCACCATTAAGTTCGCTTTGGACGGAGAACGAAACGCCGACTATTGAGGAGATTGAAAATGCAAAGGAAAAATGTGGTTTCGATAAAATTGAGTTGGATGAGGATAATAAAAGTATCAGATTTACAGCCGACGATATGGAACTTGATTTTAGTGCAATTGAAAAAGGTTTTGCACTGGATATTTTAAAACCAATGTTAATCGACATGGGTGTAAAAAATGCCATTATCAGTTTTCAGGAAGAAGCGGTTTTGGCTTTAGGAAACCATCCTGGAGGAGATGTCTGGCCGTTGGGTATCCGGAATCAAAAAAAGCCAATGGAATTTAATCATGTTTTTCCAACAAGTAACCAGTCTGTAGTAACTGCCGGTACGGTTTTTATTCGCGATGATGGCGAAGGCATTCAGAAAAGACAAATCATAAGTCCTGCAACCGGAACATTAATTGAAGGAGATAAAACAGTTTCAGTAAAATCAGAGTCGGCAACAATGGGCGCATTTATTTCAACTATTTGGTTGATTTTACCTGAAAACGATAAGGAAATTTTAGCCGGTAATTTTGAAAATATTGAAATAATGGAAGTGGATTATTTGGAGGATGACATTCGGACAAAGCTTTCAATTTTTTAATCAGAGGATTTATATATGCACATAAAACATCTGTCATTCACTCTATTGTTTCTGGCATTCGGTTTAATTGCAAATGCTCAGTTGTCTCTAAAAAAAACAGAAGGAGGCATTAAAATTATTGATGGGAATAAAAGTGTGCTGGCCTATCAGGCCTCTCCTAATAGTACAGAGGGGAGATACGAGCGATGTAACTATATTCATCCGCTTTGGGGGCTCGATGGGAAAGTGCTAACGGAAGATTTTCCTGCCGATCATTTGCATCATAGGGGAATTTTTTGGGCATGGCACCAGGTATGGATTGGCGATAAAAGAATAGGAGACCCTTGGGCAATAGTGGATTTTGAACAGGATGTTATTGAGCTTGAATTTATAAAAAGCAGGAGTGGAGCTGTTCAAATAGAAACTGAAGTAGAATGGAAGTCGGGGAAATGGAGAGTGGCCGGAAAGAAGGTCCCTTACATAAAGGAATTTACAAAAATTACGGTGAATAAGATTGTAGGGAATTACCGTAAGATTGATTTTGAAATAAAATTAAAAGCACTTGAAAAGGGATTGAAAATCGGAGGTTCGGAAGATATTAAAGGTTACAGTGGTTTTTCGGTACGAATGGCTCTTCCTGAAGATGTTACTTTTTCAGGGACCGAAGGTGAAGTTGTCCCCGAAGTTACAGTAGTAAAATCAGACGGTTATGTAAATATATGGGGTAGTGTGGGGGTAAATGGAAAAAAAGGAGGAATTGTGATTCTCGATAATCCTGAAAACCCCGGGTATCCGCAACCATGGATATTGCGAAGTAAAAACAGTATGCAAAATGCCGCCTACCCGGGAAACAAACTGATTTCCGTTCCAACCAATCAATTTCTGGTATTGAAGTATTCGCTTCTGGTATATTCCGGAAAAATGAGTGACAAAAAGATAAGCAAGATTTCAGGCTTTTAAAATTACCCGTAAAAAATTCATACATATTTTAAATCCGATTTCAAACGCAGGGTTAAAATTCTTGTATTAATTGTAAATATTGTACCAGAATTTTGCCTGGAATTTAATGATAAACACTCCATAAGCCTTATCTTTACTGCCTAATAGATCAACTAAATATTATGAGTTCAAATAGAAGGGATTTTATTAAACACTCGGCTATGGCTGCTGCTGCTGTTGGGGTAGCACCAACTATTTTAAACGCTTGTGCTTCACCGGCCGAAAAAATTAATGTGGCACTTATTGGTTGTCGCTCAATGGGTTTTAGCGATCTGAAAAGCTTTCTGCGCGAAAAAAACAATGTGGAATGTGTTGCTTTATGTGATGTAGACAGTAATGTATTGGAAAGTAAAGCCGCTGAAGTTGAGAAGATGACCGGGATTCGTCCGAAAACATACAAAGATTTTAGGCACGTACTGGATAATAAGGATGTGCAGGTGGTTATTATAGGAACTCCTGACCACTGGCATGCTAACATGATGATTCATGCCTTACAGGCAGGTAAACATGTATATGTAGAAAAACCAATGGGGCACAGCATCGAAGAATGTAATGCCATGGTTGCTGCGCAACAAAAATATTCCGATTTGTATTGTCAGGTTGGTATGTGGCAACGTAGTTCGAAACACTGGTTTGAAGCTTCTGATATTGTAAAATCAGGGGAACTTGGAGATGTTCATTTGGTAAAAGCCTGGATTTACAAAGGGTACGATAATCCTTACCCGATAATGCTTGATGAGGCCGCACCTGGTTATGTAGATTATGATATGTGGCTGGGACCCGCTCCCAAAAGAGCATTTAACATGAACAGGTTTCACTATAACTTTCGCTGGTGGTGGGATTATGCAGGCGGTGCAATGACAGACTGGGGAGTACATTTACTTGACTTTGCATTGTATGCCATGGATGCCGGTATGCCCACTTCAATCAGTCCTGGGGGAGGCATTTATTACCACGAAAAGGGAGCCATTGAAACACCGGATATTCAGCAAGCCATTTATTCCTATCCAAAACATACTATGATTTGGGAATGCGGTTTAAATCCGGGAATTGGACCTTATCAGCGCGGACACGGAGTAGCTTATATTGGGCAAAAGGGAACTTTGGTTGTAACTCGTGGCGGATACGAATTAATACCTGACAACAGTAATGAACTAAAAGGGCCTTTCTTTGAAGCCAGAAAGCAAAAAAATTACGGCGATGGTCTGGATGAACATGTTGAAAACCTGTTGTCGTGTATACGCGAAGGCGGAAAGCTAAATACGCCCGTTGAAATAGGGGCTAAAACGGCTATTGTTTCTGAAATGGGTAATATTGCGTATCGGTCGGGACAAATGATTCATTGGGATGATTCTAAAAAATCGTTTACCGAGGATATCGCAAACGATTTGTCGAAACTGAATTATAATCCTGATTGGAAGTTGCCAAAGGTTTAAAAATATTCATGTAAATGATATATAAAATCCATTCTTCATAAGGAGAGTGGATTTTTTTATTCGCTCAAAAGAACGATTCCCAGTGTGGTTTTCTATGCATTAACAGACAAACGGAATGACAAAATAAACTAATAAACTTAACTTGACCGGCGCTGTGGAATTTATTTTAATGCTCTATTAATTAAGAAGTAATGCACTTTTTTAAGTAGCTTTGAAAATGTAATCCTAAATTTTATTAAAATGGCCGAATCAAATTGTGGAAATTGTAAGCTTCGGGAAAAATACGATAAAAAGCCTAAGTCGTTGTTGGGACGATTTTGGAGGTGGCACATTGGTTTTTGTCCGGGATGGAAAGGGTATATGAAATCGCTTGACGAAGACAAAAGAAATGAATTAAAGGTTCAGTACAATCTAAAATAAAGGAAGCTTGTAAAAAAGAGCGAATCATTTTTCAGATACTTTTCTTCATTTAAATCTGCTTAAATTAACTGAAGAGAAATTCTGATTTGCTGGGTTAAATTTTAATCTTTTAATCCCCTTTTTATGTCTGTAATTAAATTGGGAGAGTTTAATTTTATATAAATTTGCGAAATTTTTTACTTAAAAGGATTATGGCGAATATCATCAACGAAGTTTCAAGAACATTTAACGAATACCTGATTATTCCGGGTTTAACAACAAAGGCACACACACCTGATAATGTAAATCTGAAAACTCCGCTTACCAGGTTTTCAAAAGGGCAGTTGGCAAAAATTGAATTAAAAACACCTTTTGTATCTGCAATTATGCAATCGGTTTCCGATAGTGGAATGGCAATTGCATTGGCAAAAGAAGGTGGCGTTTCATTTATTTTTGGTTCGCAAACCATCCAGAATCAAGCCAAAATGGTTAGAACGGTAAAAAAGCATAAAGCCGGATTTGTTGAAAGTCGTGCAAATATTAAACCGGAACAAACTTTGGCAGATGTTATCGCAGTAAAAAATAAAACAGGTTTTTCTACTATTGGT
The DNA here is from genome assembly GCA_947492175.1 of uncultured Draconibacterium sp. GTDB lineage: Bacteria > Bacteroidota > Bacteroidia > Bacteroidales > Prolixibacteraceae > Draconibacterium. Next base: position 93,297 of record CANLMQ010000009.1, read on the forward strand.
GTTACCGATGATGGTACGCCAAATGGTATTTTTGTAGGAATTGTTACTGGTCGCGATTATCGTACCAGTAAAGACAGCCTCGATAAAAAGGTGAAAGACTTTATGACACCAATTTCGTCGCTTGTAACCGGAGAGCTTGGTATTTCATTAACAGAGGCAAACGATATTATTTGGGATCATAAACTAAATCAGCTTCCTATTATTAACAAGGAAGGAAGATTACAGTATTTTGTTTTCAGAAAAGATTATGATAACCACAAACAGAACTCGAATGAATTACTCGATTCGCATAAACGTTTGATTGTTGGTGCCGGTATTAATACCCGCGATTTTGAAGAGCGTGTACCAGCTCTTGTTGAAGCCGGAGTTGATGTATTATGTATCGATTCGTCTGATGGTTTTTCGGAATGGCAAAAAGAAACCATTGAATATGTTAAAACAAATTTCCCGGAAGTATCAATTGGGGCAGGAAATGTTGTCGATCGCGATGGATTTTTATATCTGGCAGAAGCCGGTGCCGATTTTGTAAAAGTTGGTGTTGGCGGTGGTTCTATTTGTATTACCCGCGAGCAAAAAGGTATCGGACGCGGACAGGCAACTGCGATTATTGATGTGGCCAAAGCACGCGACGAGTATTTTGAGAAAACGGGAGAATATATTCCGATTTGTTCTGACGGTGGAATTGTACAGGATTACCATATGACACTGGCTTTGGCCATGGGTGCAGACTTTTTAATGATGGGAAGGTATTTTGCACGTTTTGATGAAAGTCCGACACAGAAATTAATGGTAGGCGGTAATTATGTAAAAGAATACTGGGGCGAAGGTTCTAACCGCGCAAGAAACTGGCAGCGTTATGATATGGGTGGCAAAAGCAGCCTTAAATTTGAAGAGGGTGTTGACAGTTATGTTCCTTATGCCGGAAAACTAAAGGACAACCTGGAAATCACTCTCGGAAAAATTAAATCTACTATGTGTAGTTGTGGAGTTACAACACTTCCCGAACTTCAGTCGGAAGCTAAAATTACACTTGTATCATCTACAAGTATTATTGAAGGTGGTGCTCACGATGTAATGGTGAAAGATGCAAACAATTAAGCTTTGCGAAAAGTATAAAAGAGTAATAACCAATATTCAAGTAAAAAATATACTTGGGTATTGGTTATTTTTTTGCTGATTCTAAATCAATTTGTAAATTTTCTACTGTGCGGTTTTAATTTCAAAAGGAATACGATAACTGCAACCACCTTTAAAATTCGAACATCCCCATGCTGTTTTTCCTTTCATAATTTTACCTGTTTTGCAAACGGGGCAAACTGTATTTTTTTTAATATCAGTTTGTAGTGTCAGTATCTTTTCTTCAGTGAATTCAAGTCGTCCTGAAATTTTATTTCCCTCGTAAACAAATCCGGAAATTAAAGGACTTTTCCCTTTTGTAAGAAGCGTGGTAACTTGTTTGTCTGTTAACTTTTTCTTCTCATAAACAAAGGGAATGGTAAACTTACAGCCGTTTTTCCATTCGGAGCAGCCCCAGGCATTTTTCCCTTTTAACAGTTTCCCCTTACTACATTTCGGGCAGGTTAAATCGTCGGTTTTGGTTTTAGCCGGTTTTGATGCTTTTTTCTTTGGCTTTTCTTCTTCAACTTCAATAGCAATAACCTTTTTAGGTGATTGTTTTACCTGTTGAATTACATCAAAAACCATATGTTTTAGTTCTGCCATAAAATCTTTTATGGGGAGTTCTCCGGCTTCAATTTGTTTTAATTTACGTTCCCATTCACCGGTTAATTGCGCCGATTTAAGCAATTCATTTTCAATGCTGTCAATCAGGTCGATTCCGGTTTGGTTAGCCACAATTCGTTTTTTGTCGCGTCGGATATATCTTCTGCGAAACAGGGTTTCGATGATATTCGCACGCGTTGAAGGCCGCCCAATTCCATTTTCCTTCATAATTTCCCGAAGTTGATCGTCGTCAACCAGTTTCCCGGCAGTTTCCATGGCACGCAAAAGCGTTGCTTCCGAATAATAGTTTGGTGGTTTGGTTAGCTTTTCCTGCAAATCGGGTTTATGCGGCCCCTTTTCTCCCTTTACAAAAGCAGGTAATATATTGTCGTCGGCGTTTGCTTTTTTCTCGTTCCTGAAAATAACACGCCATCCCGGTTTTAGAATTTGTTTTCCGGTTGCTTTAAATTTGTGTTTTCCGATAAGTGCCTCAACACTTGTGTTTGCCACCTGACAATCAGGATAGAACACTCCCAAAAAACGTTTGGCAACCAAGTCGTATACTCCTTTTTCTGCCGGGCTTAAATCAAGCCGCGAAACACCGGTTGGTATAATGGCGTGGTGATCGGTAATTTTTTTGTTATCGAATACTTTTTTCGATTTTCGAAGTTTTGCGCCTCCAAGAATGGTTTGCGTAAACTCGTCGTAGCCTTTTAGCTGTTTTAAAATTGAGGGTACTTTTTTATAAATATCATCCGACAGGAAGGTGGTGTCAACACGAGGATAGGTGGTTACCTTTTTCTCGTACAACGATTGAATTGTTCTCAATGTATCGTCGGCAGTCATGCTGAATTTTCGGTTGCATTCCACCTGTAACGAAGTTAGGTCGAACAACCTGGGCGGATGTTCGCTGCTGTTTTTCGTACTTATCTTTGTAATTTCAAGATCGATTCCAGAAATCTCGTTTAAAACAGATTTGGCTTCCTCCGGATTTTTGTATTTCCCGCTTTGCGCAGAAAAGGTGGCTTCTCTGTAAAGCGTTTTTATTTCGTAATAGGTTTCCGGTTTAAAATTATCGATTTCTTTTTGTCGCGCTACAATTAGCGCAAGTGTTGGTGTTTGCACCCTGCCAATTGAGAGTACCTGTTTGTTTTGTCCGTATTTTAAGGTGTACATACGGGTGGCATTTAATCCCAGCAGCCAGTCGCCAATTGCCCGTGCACTTCCGGCTTCGTATAAATGGTCAAAATCGCTGCCACTCATCAGTTTTTCAAAACCTTCTTTTATAGCCTCCTCGGTTAGCGACGAAATCCAGAGTCGTTTTACCGGTGCCTTGTTTTGTGCCTTGGCAAGCACCCAACGTTGAATCAGTTCTCCTTCCTGGCCGGCATCACCGCAGTTTATAATTACATCGGCCTTGGAAATAAGTGACTCCAATGTTTCAAATTGTTTTTTTACTCCCGTATCGTCAATTACCTTTATGCCAAATCTGGAGGGAATCATTGGAAGTTCGCGTATGTTCCAGTATTTCCAGCGTTCTGTATAGTCGTGTGGTTCCTTTAGAGTACAAAGGTGTCCGAAAGTCCAGCTTACCTGGTAGCCGTTTCCTTCAAAATATCCATCCTTTCTTGAATTAGCCCCTAAAATCTGGGCAATTTCCTTTGCAACACTTGGCTTTTCCGCTATACAAACTTTCATATGAACAATTAATAAGAAGTCCTGTTCCCGTTTGGTGAAATTTATTCCTGGTATTAAATTTGGTTTCGGCTGCAATGTTACCTAAAATTACGCGTCTTGGCAAAGGATTCATTTTAGATATTTTTTCTGAAAAATATATTATATCACTTCACCAGCTAATCTGCTCAATAGAAAAGTTTCTTTTGGCTTTATTCTTCAAAATGAAATTCAATGATAATGTTGCTATTGCTGAATTCTCTTTTTCGCCTAAAACAAAAATCATCCACTTTTCTTTTGAACACATTTACAGGAAAAGTGGTATAAAATCAATTTAAAAACGGAAAATAAGCCCAAAGGACCTGGTAAAAAAACTATTTTCGTTAACCAATGTTGATTGTGATGTGATATTTTATTGTTTTCCTTTAGAACAATAAAGCGACAGAACAAGTATTTTATATATTTGAAATTTAATCTGAGTTTGAAATGACGCTGGAGCAAATAAATGCATTGTGCAAAGATACTTTTATCGGCCATTTGGAAATTGAGTTTATTGATTACGGTTCGGACTATGTAAAAGCCCAAATGCCTGTTAACAGGAAAAAACACCAGCCGAGTGGTATTTTACACGGCGGTGCTTCTTTGGCTATGGCAGAAACCGTGGCCGGTGCCGGTTCAATGCTGCTGGTTGACCAGAATAAATACGATGTTTTGGGATTGCAGGTAACAGGCAATCATGTTGGAACTACCAGTTCGGGAAACATTCTGGCAACTGCAGAAATTGTACACAAAGGACAAACAACTCATATCTGGGATGTAAAAATTACCGATACCGAAGAGAAGTTGATTTCAGTAATTCGGGTTACAAATATTATCAGAGAAAAAAAGTAGGAGGGGATTCGTGCAAATAATATCAACCGAAAAAAAAACTGTTTCAGAAGGTATTTCCATCTGTCTTGAAAAAAACCTGATATTTGCGGCTTATCGTTTGCCCAATCAGAAAAATCCTGAAATTGTTATTCAGAAATCAGCAGAGAAGATTCGAATTCGTGAAACCGATAATTATTACAACCTAAAAGGATTTCTGGTGGCACCCTTTTCCGACACCGAAAAATATCCGTCATTTATAATTTCTCCTGATATTTATGCTTCGGAGCATTTATCCGGGGAGCAATTCGGCGAATTGGAAAAGTTGGAAACTGTGCCCATTCAGTCGGACGAGACACACATCCCAAAAGCAGTTTGTCATGCCGATTACCTCAATCAAATCGAAAATATTATTGGACACATTGAGCAGGGAACTTTTGAAAAAGTGGTTCTGAGCCGTGTAAAACTCATACAAGGCAATTATGTAAATCGTTTGGCTCAAATATTTGACGAGCTCACTGTTGCTTATCCAAATGCTTTTGTATTTTTATTTAATGCAGGGCCGCATTTGTGGATTGGAGCTACTCCTGAACCACTTTTAAAAGCTCAAAACGGAACAATGCATACGGTTTCGCTGGCAGGAACAAGAGCCTATTCAGAGCAGAATCTGAATATTGGAGCCTGGAATAGCAAAGAACGGCTGGAACAGGAATATGTAACACGTTATATTTCGAAAGTACTTTCGAAGTTTAATCTGGCTGATGTTGTACTGGAAGGACCTTATACTAAACGAGCGGGCAACCTTGTACATTTAAGAACCGATTTTTCTTTTCGGTCGGAAGAATTAAAAAACTGTTTGGGTAAGTTTTTAAAAGAACTGCAACCGACACCTGCAGTGTGCGGAATGCCTCGTACACAAAGTCTTGAGCTAATAAAAGAACTTGAAAAGCACGACCGGGCTTATTATGCAGGATTTATCGGACCTTTGGGATTAAATAACCGGCTGTCTATTTTTGTAAATATTCGTTGTATGAAAGTGTTACAGAGTCGTTTAGCTTTGTATGTGGGCGGAGGAATAACCGCCGATTCTGTGCCGGAAGACGAATGGCTGGAAACTGAATTAAAAGCAGAAACATTAATTTCGGTGCTTAGAAAGGTAGAAAATGAATAAGAAGTCGCACATACCTTTAATGGTTGCGCTTTTAAAAGCCAAAGGAGTAAAATACGTTGTTATTTCTCCGGGATCGCGTAATGCACCTTTAACGCAAAGCTTTTATAAAGAGTTTGGCAAAAGCTGTATCAGTATTGTAGATGAACGCAGTGCCGGTTATTTTGCTTTGGGGATTGCTTTGAAAACACAAATTCCTGTTGTGGTAATTACAACTTCGGGTACTGCCGTGTTAAATTTGGCACCCGCTATTGCCGAAGCTTTTTACCAGGGAGTTCCGTTACTGGCCATAACTGCCGATCGGCCTGCAGAATGGTTGGGGCAGCAAGATAATCAGGTAATTCAGCAACGAAATGTATTTGCAAATAATTGCAAAAAGAGCTTTGAATTACCTGTTGATTGTAATTGCGGTGAAGATTTATGGTTGAGTAACCGCATTGTAAATGAAGCTTATAATAAAACAATTGCCGGGGAAAAGGGGCCGGTTCATATAAATGTTCCATTGCGTGAACCGCTTTATGAAGATTTGCCCGTTTCTACTGAATATACTATTATAGAGCAGGATCTTCCGGAGGTTGCAGAAATAAATAAAACGCTGGTTGCAGCTTGGAACAACGCCAAACGGATTCTTGTTGTTTGTGGGCAACATCCAAGCAGCCAGCAGTTAAACGAGGTTGTAAAGCAAATTTCAGTTGACAGCAGAGTGGTTGTTTTGGCCGAGTCAACCGGAAATATTCGGGGCGAAAACATTATACAGAATCCCGATCTTTTATTTCAGTCTGCCCAAAAAGAACTGGAAGATTTAAATCCTGAACTGGTAGTTTATTATGGCGGCCAGGTTGTTTCAAAACGAATAAAAAATTACCTGCGGAATATTTCAGCTGAGTTTTGGTATGTTACACCTACGGGTGAACATATTGATACGTTTAAGAACTTATCCCGGATAATACAAGCAGATGTTACCGGATTTTTTACAGGCCTTTCCAAAAAGGCTGAGATGGTTGCAAATTCTGATTATTCAAATCATTGGAAGCAGTTATATAACAGAATGCAGAAGGCTGTTGAGTTGCAAACTTCTGCAGTTGAATTCAGTGACCTTTGGGTGACAAAACAAATAACATTAAAACTTGGCGAGAGCGATTTATTATTTGCGGGTAACAGCAGCATGATTCGCTATCTGCAATATTTTAAAAACAAATCAACAGAAGTATATGCCAACCGTGGAACTTCCGGAATTGATGGTTGTGTATCCACTGCTTCCGGTATTGCTACAGTTACTAATCGGAAAGTTTTTGCAGTAGTTGGCGATTTAAGTTTTGTTTACGACTCCAATGGATTATGGAACAAAAACCTTCCGGCTAACCTGAAAATTATTGTGGTGAATAACAAGGGAGGGGGAATTTTTAGTATGATTCCCGGACCGGCACAGCAAGTTGGGTTTGAAGAATATTTTAAGGCACATCATCCGGTTTCGATAGAAAAACTTACAGAGGCCTTTGGTGTTGACTATTTTTTTTGTTCAGAAGCAAATAGTTTCGATGAGTTGTTCAACGCATTCAGCAAAAGTGCTGGTACAGCGGTGTTCGAAATAGAAACATCATCAGATATAAACACAAGAGTATTTACTAATTTTGTTAAAAATTTGAAGAATGAGTACAAATAGAGAGTGGAAAACAATTAAGGAATACGAACAAATAAAATTTGAATATTTCGAAGGAATTGCCAAAATAACCATAAACAGGCCCCGGTATTATAATGCTTTTACGCCTGATACTACCAAGGAAATGTGCGATGCAATGGTTATTTGTCGCGAAAATCCGGATATATGTGTTGTAGTATTAACAGGCGCCGGCGACAAGGCTTTTTGCAGCGGCGGCGATCAGAATGTAAAAAGTACAGCCGGATATATTGGAAAAGACGGTGTGCCAAGATTAAATATTCTGGATATGCAAAAGCTGATCCGCTCGATTCCAAAACCCGTTGTTGCCATGGTAAACGGATATGCCATTGGTGGAGGACATGTTTTACACGTGGTGTGTGATTTAAGTATAGCATCCGAAAAAGCAATTTTTGGTCAAACCGGCCCCAAAGTTGGTAGTTTCGATGCCGGTTTTGGTTCATCGTATTTGGCGCGCATTGTTGGTCAGAAAAAAGCCCGTGAAATATGGTTTTTGTGCGAACAGTACTCTGCTGCCGAAGCTTTGGAAATGGGATTGGTAAATAAGGTAGTTCCCCACGAAGATCTGGAAGATGTAACAGTTGAATGGTGTGATAAAATGATGCAGCACAGTCCGTTGGCATTGCGAATGATTAAGGCCGGATTGAATGCTGAATTGGACGGACAGGCCGGAATTCAGGAGTTTGCCGGAAATGCCACCATGCTTTATTATATGACAGAAGAAGCACAGGAGGGAAAACATGCTTTCCTGGAAAAACGTAAACCTGATTTTAAAAAATATCCGAAAATGCCTTAAGTGAATGGCTGAAACTATTAAAATATGGTTGCATGCATTTCGCTTACGCACTTTGCCACTTGCTTTATCGAGTACACTTTTAGGAAGTTTTATCGCATTTTCTCACGATAATTTTAGCTGGGAGGTTTGTTTGTTTGCATTATTAACCACCCTGTTTCTGCAAATTTTATCAAATCTTGCCAACGATTATGGCGATGCGAAAAAGGGAACTGATAACGAAGAACGTATCGGACCTCAACGTGTAACACAATCTGGAATGGTTACCATGAAAGCGATTAAACGCATGATTGGTGTATTTGTTCTGTTGTCGTTGATTTCGGGATCTGCACTTATATATTTTGGATTAAAGCAATTGCCTTTTTATATCGCTCTATTGTTTTTTTTAGTGGGGATATCAGCTATTTATGCCGCCATAAAATATACAATGGGTAAAAATCCGTACGGGTACATTGGTTTAGGCGATGTTTTTGTTTTTCTGTACTTTGGTTTGGTTGGCGTTTGTGGTACTTTTTTCCTTCATACCGGAACTGTAGATCCGTGGATACTACTTCCTGCGTCAACTATCGGATTATTTAGTGCGGGCGTATTAAACCTGAATAATCTTCGCGATATCGACAATGATTCGAAGTGTGGGAAAAAAACGCTTGTTGTAAGGATTGGAGCTAAAGCAGCAAAATTTTACCATTTATTGTTAGTTGTTGTTGCAGTGGTATTTAGTGTTGTTTATTCAATTGCGTATTATGAATCGCCCTGGCAGTATTTGTTCCTGATAACCCTGCCTTTTTTATTTAGCGATATTAAAACTGTTATGCAAAACAGAGTGCCGGTTGAACTTAATTCAGAATTAAAAAAACTGGCTTTAACTACTTTTGCTTTTGCTCTGACATTTGGTTTAGGTTTAATTCTGTAATTTCATTAGAAAGGTATTCAATTAATGAAACGAGCATGAGTCCGCCAGCTGGCGGATCACACATAAGCAAATGATTGTAATCATGCGAGTTCCATCTGTTACCTTAGAAAATTGACAATTATAAACAGATGAAAGCATATTTTCGAAAACGAGTACTAAAATTTAAAAAACCGGCAGGCACTTCGCGTGGAGTTTTGCTTACAAAACCATCGTGGTATATTTTTTTGTACGATGTGGATGATCCGCAAAATACAGGAATTGGAGAAGTCTCAATTATTCCTGGTTTAAGTATCGAAAGTGAGGAACAAATTGAAATTAAACTTTCGGAAATATGTTCAGCTATTGAAGAAGATCGTTTTAATTTTGATAGTCCGCTTCCAGATTTTCCGTCCATAAAATTTGGTTTGGAAATGGCTTTATTGGATTACCATTCCAAAACATATGGAATTCTGTTTCCTTCTGATTTTACTGATGGACAGAAAGGAATAAAAACCAACGGACTAATTTGGATGGCGCCAATGCAAGACATGTATCGGCAGGTGGAACAGAAACTTGAAGCCGGCTTTCGTTGTTTAAAAATGAAAATCGGAGCCATTGGAATTGAGCAGGAACTGGAAATATTAAATAATCTTCGCAGTAAGTTTAGTCCGGAAGAATTGGAGATAAGGGTGGATGCCAATGGTGCCTTTTCGTATGATGCTGCAGTGGGAATATTGGCGAAATTAAACGATTTGAAAATTCATTCAATCGAACAACCCATCGCTCCCGGACAAATTAACGAAATGGCTGCCTTATGTAAAAAATGCGCCATCCCAATTGCGCTTGACGAAGAATTAATAGGTACGTATTCGTATGCTGAGAAAAAGGAGTTGGTTTCGCAAATCCGGCCTCAATATTTAATTCTAAAACCATCTCTTTTAGGAGGTTTCAAAGCAAGTTTGGAATGGATTACCATTGCCGGTGAGTTGGGAGTAGATTGGTGGGCCACTTCGGCTTTGGAGTCGAATATCGGGCTGAACGCCATTGCACAGTGGGTGGCAACATTGGAAACAGATAGGTACCAGGGACTGGGACTGGGAAATTTGTATGAAAAGAATGTAAATAGTCCGTTGGTTTTAAAGGGCGAATCGCTTTTTTATGATCCTACCCAAATGTGGAACTACAAATTTATATCTTAGTGTTATGAACCGGGAATTTTCAGGAGTAACTTTAAACGGCACATTCTTCACATCGGAAGATTTGCTGCTTTACGCTGAAAAAATGATTAAAAGCGGGCGCTTACCCAAATGGGAGGATAAGATATATCGTTTTATTCTGAGCTTTCTTGATGACCAGGATTTTATTGAACAGCAAAGTTCGGGAACCACAGGTACTCCTAAAAAGTTTCAGCTTTCGAAACAGGCAATGATCGAGTCGGCCAGGAATACGATTAATGCTTTAGGCCTCAAATCTAAGGAGGCTGCACTATTATGTCTGCCGATTGATTATATCGCAGGTAAAATGATGGTTGTACGTGCTTTGGTTGGAGATTTTTGTTTATACTGGGAAGAACCTTCTTCAACGCCATTACTCGATAAGTATGATTCGATTGGATTTTGTGCAATGGTTCCTTTGCAGGTATACAATTCCATCGAAAATCCGGCTTCCTTCAAAAAGATCGAAAATCTTATTATTGGCGGCTCTGAGTTGCGATCTGATGTTAAGGAAATATTGAAAGATCTTCCAAATGCTATTTACGAAACCTACGGGATGGCAGAAACCTGTTCGCACATTGCATTGCGAAAGATTAGTGGAGGTAGTCGGGATAAATACTTTAAAACGTTACCAGGAATAAGTGTTTCGGTTGACCACAGAAGTTGTTTAATAATCTCTGCTTCCTACATGAATGATCCGGTAGTAACTAATGATGTGGTAGAACTGGTAGATGAGAATAATTTTATCTGGAAGGGGCGTTTTGATAACCTGATTAATTCGGGTGGTATTAAAATAAATCAGGAAGAACTGGAAGCTTTGATTTCAGAAATTATTACTAAGGAATTTGCTGTAATTGGTGTGCCCGATACAAAATTCGGCCAGCGGGTAGTACTGTTTGTTGAAACTTCAGAAGAAATAAACAGGGATGAACTATTTTCAATATTGAAAGAAAAATTACCGGCGCATCATGTTCCTCGCGAAATAGTAACAGTCTCAAAATTACCCCGAAACAAATCATTTAAAATCGATCGTACAAAGCTCAAAGAGTTGAAAGTATAGATAAAAACCGAATATTAATACGATAAAAAATCAAAAAAAAATGGATAAAAACACAACAATTGGATGGATTGGAACAGGAGTTATGGGAGTTTCGATGGTAGGGCATTTGCACAAATCAGGTTACAAATGTGTTGTATATAACCGAACCAAAGCAAAAGCTGAAAAACTGCTTGCTGATGGTGTAATTTGGGCAAACAATCCTGGAGAAGTGGCTGCTGTTTCCGATGTTATTTTTACAATTGTTGGTTTTCCGCAAGATGTGCGCGAAGTTTATTTTGGAGATAATGGAATACTACGTTCGGCTAAGCCGGGATCAGTGGTAGTTGATATGACCACAACCGAGCCAAGTCTGTCGGTTGAGATATATGAAGCTGCAAAACAAAAAGGTATTCAGGCAATTGATGCTCCTGTTTCCGGTGGCGATGTAGGTGCAAAAAATGCTACTTTATCAATAATGGTTGGCGGTGAAAAAGATGCTGTGGAAAGTGTGCGTCCACTGTTTGATTTGTTGGGAAAAAGTATTGTTTATCAAGGTGCTGCCGGTGCGGGGCAACATACAAAAATGTGTAACCAGATTACCATTGCCGGGACAATGATTGGTGTTTGCGAATCGCTGTTATATGCACACAAAGCCGGACTTGATTTATCAACTATGTTATCGTCGATAAGTGGTGGTGCAGCTGGTTGCTGGACACTTGATAACCTGGCGCCGCGAATTGTAAACCGTAATTTCGATCCCGGATTTTTTGTGGAACATTTTATTAAAGATATGGGAATTGCTTTAAAAGAAGCAGAGACTATGGGACTTTCATTACCGGGATTAGCTTTGGTAAAACAACTTTATTTGTCGATTAAAGCACAAGGGCATGGCAAATTGGGAACACATGCATTAACACTTGCTTTGGAAAAAATGTCGGGTATGTAATTCTATCCGTCTGTTTCGGAACGTAAGATTTTGCAGTTATTTGCCGTTATTTTTTAAGGCAATATAATCTTTTGCGGTTTTCCCGTTAATCTTTTTAAAAAGACTTTCAAGCATGTTCCTGATTCGTTATGTATTTTACAATAAGTATAAAGTAAAAAGTACATTTATTAGTAAAGTTTAATTACCTTTAGTGCCATTCTGTTTTAAAATTAATTGATGGTACATTACGATAATCATCCAAAGCATTTTGTGGCAGTCGATTGCGTTATATTGGGATACGATAAAGGTGAGTTATGTGTGTTGTTGTATCCACGTGGATTTGAACCTTCGAAAGGTGCATGGTCGCTTATGGGAGGCTTTGTACAGGAAGGAGAATCATCTGACGACGCAGCGGGGAGAGTTTTAAAACAAACTACCGGACTGGATAGTATATTTATGCAACAGGTAGAGACTTTTGCCAATCCTGATCGTGAGACCGAAGCGAGAGTAATTAGTATTGCTTACTTTGCTTTGGTGCGAATGGACGAGCATGATAAAGCTTGTGTAAGAGAACATGGTGCACATTGGTGGCCTATCTCAGATTTGCCGGAGGTTGTTTTCGACCATAGGGAAATGGTGCGTAAAGCCGTAGTAAAATTGCAGCAGGAAGCGGGGTATCGGTTAATCGGAAAAGAACTTTTGGCTGACAGATTTACGTTATTACAACTAAGAAAACTTTATGAAGCCATTTTTATGCGTGAGTTTGATCCTGGAAATTTCAGGAAAAAAATTATGTCATTAGATATATTGGAAAGATTAAATGAGAAGGATTCTTCTGAATCAAAAAAAGGAGCGTATTATTATAAGTGTAAGAATTCTATAGAAGAGAAAGGCTTAGATAGAATTGTAAAATCTGAATTTATTTACTGAGATTAACAAAGGTTATAAATACATTTAAGATTGTAAATGTAGAATTCTAATTTACAATAAATAGGATAAGCGGTTTTAATACAATTAAGAAATACCTATTACAACTAAAACCATATAACAAGATGAGTGAAAAATATACAATTGGATTAGATTTTGGTTCGGATTCTGTTCGGTCGTTAATTGTTAATACAGCTACCGGAGAGGAGGTTGCAAGTGCCGTTTTTGAATACCCGCGCTGGAAAAAAGGTTTGTATTGCGATGCTCTCAAAAACCAGTTTCGCCAGCATCCAAAAGATTATCTGGAAGGGCTGGAATACACAATTGTTGAAGCATTAAAACAGGCACACATAGGTGTTGCCGAAAACGTTGTTGGTATCTCGGTTGATACAACAGGATCAACCCCTGTAGCAGTCGACGAAAAAGGAACTCCGCTATCATTAACCTCCGGGTTCGAAGAAAATCCAAACGCCATGTTTGTGCTTTGGAAAGATCATACAGCTGTGGTAGAAGCAGACGAAATCAATGAGCTTTCAAAAAAATGGGATATCGATTTTACAAAATACGAAGGGGGAATTTATTCATCTGAATGGTTTTGGGCAAAGTTGTTACATGTAATTCGCGAAGATGCCGGCGTTTTCCGTGCAGCTTATTCATGGGTAGAACATTGCGATTGGATTCCTGCAATTTTAACTGGAAATACCAATCCAAAAACTTTAAAACGAAGTCGTTGTGCAGCCGGGCATAAAGCCATGTGGCACGAAGCATTTAACGGTCTTCCTTCTGAAGATTTTTTAACAGAGCTGGATCCAATGCTTTCGGGATTAAAAGATCGCCTGTTTAAAGAGACTTTTACATGCGATGTGGCTGCCGGAACGTTAACCGAAGAGTGGGCGCAAAGGTTAGGCTTGTCAACCAATGTGGTTATTGGTGTGGGGGCTTTCGATGCACATCTTGGTGCTGTTGGTGCTCAAATAAAGCCTTATTACGTGTCGAAAGTAATGGGAACTTCAACTTGTGATATGTTAATTGCTCCTTTAGAAGAAGTTGGAGATAAATTGGTTAATGGAATTTGTGGGCAGGTTGATGGTTCAATAGTACCGGGAATGGTGGGACTAGAAGCAGGTCAGTCGGCATTTGGCGATATTTATGCCTGGTTTAAGGGAATGCTGGATTGGCCCCTAAAGAATATTTTAGCCGATTCTGAATTGATTGATGAGGCAACCAAGCAAAAATTAATTAATGAAACCTCAGGAAAAATAATTGCAAAATTGAGCGAAGAAGCAGATAAACTTCCCATTGGAGAAAGTGGGATAGTAGCTTTGGACTGGATGAATGGGCGAAGAACTCCGGACGCAAATCAGGCGCTGAAAGGTGCAATTGCAGGCTTGAACCTTGGTTCTGATGCTCCGCGAATTTTCAGAGCATTGGTTGAAGCAACAGCATTTGGTTCGAAGGCAATCAATGATCGTTTTCTTGAGGAAGGAGTTAGGATTGATGGTGTAATTGCATTGGGCGGTGTTGCAAAAAAATCGCCATTTGTAGTTCAAATTATTACCGATGTATTAAACATCCCAATAAAAGTGGCCCGTTCGGAGCAAGCCTGTGCATTGGGAACAGCAATGGCCGCAGCTGTTGCTGCCGGAGTGTATTCCTCCCTTGAGGAAGCACAGGATAAAATGGGGAGCGGATTTGAAACGGAATATTACCCCATTCTGGAAAATGTGGAGAAGTACAAAGAAATCTACGAAACCTACAAAAAGTTTGGTGCCTTTGTTGAAGAACAACTTACTTGAATTGAATTAAGCCATATATCTAGGCCCTTTAATAATGGGGGATGCAATAAAAGCAAAGATAAGTAGCTGATTATGAGTTCAGTCGATTAGTGATTCAGCATTCTAATCACATTTTTATTGTTGGAGTGTATGAATGTATTCGTCATATTTTTGAGAATACGGCTCTCCATAATATTGTTCCCACGAACGTATATATTTATCAAAACATTTTTTTGCCTCATATTTATTTCCCTGCAGCAACAATATGCTTAGTTTTTGCTTAATTGCTCCTTCATGAACCGGATCAACTTTTAAAATAGTATCAATTGTTCTATACAGCATTTTGCTGTTATTATTACCCGAAAAATAGTGAAGCATGCCTTCCAAACGATCCATAACCAGATCATCAATAACTTGTTTTATGTAATCAACATATTCGGTGGGTAGATTGGCTGAGAATTTCCCTTTGCCAACCATTGAAAGAAACGAATCAACCAATTCTGTATCATCAAGCAAATATTCATTTAATTGTAAGTTCCGAATAATTGCTGAAGATAAAAGGTCTGATAAATCGCAGCTAACTGCAGGATCAAGTTTCACTTTCCATTTCTTGTGTTCATAACCAATCGACAACTGATTTGAAGAAAAGACTGACCGGATTTCCTGTATGTACGTGCTCCGAACATTTTTTGCACGTTGTTGGTTGTATCCCGGCCAGAAGATATCTGCCAGTTTTTGTGGTGAAATCCCATCTTCCTGAAGAGTATAATACAAAACAACCATTAAAAATGAACGTTTCTTAACCGACAATTTTTCTGCCAGGTTTATCCCGTCTTGATCAAAAATAGAAAATCCGCCAAAGCACTGGATGTGATTTTTGCGTTTGAGTTTAACTGAAATTTCCGGATTAGAAAACTCATGTGTTTCCGGCTTGTAAAGTTTTTTCTTACTTAAAAACCGGCGTCGCCCAAAGGCAAACACCACTAGTAATGCCAAAATATAAAAATAGAAAGGTATTAAAACACCTCTTTTATTCTCAGTTATACCATTTGAGTAAATATCCATTAATTCATCTTCGCCCAAAGGTCTGCTCCAAAATAGAATGTCCGACATCTCCCCGTTAAAGTATTCATCCCATTGATTTGTTCCAATGGTAAATCCTTTTTCACTCTTTTTATAATTCTGTGCCGGAATTTTATCGTTCAACACTCCATTTATATAATAGCTAATGTACTTGTCTTTTTCGTATACCAGTGCTATATGTTGCCATTTATTTGGAATAATCAGACAATCGTCGCTGGGTAAATCATTTATGTCGACAATTGTAAAACAGAGTTTGCCTTCTCTTATTTTTAAACAGTAGCTTCCTGCTTTTGACAGAAATGGGAAATTACCCGATACCTCGAGAGGTTTAGCCCATAAAGCAATAGTAAAAGATTCTTCCTGCTCTTTAACGTTCCCTGTGGTAATATATATACTCCCATTCTTCCCATTAAATGAAGCTGTTTTTTTGCGAAAATCATCTGTCTGGAATCCTATCTCCGAATCAATTAATTCCATAGGATAATCTTGGTTATACAGTTCTCTTTTCGAAAGGGGCAAATGTAATTTAAGATCTTTTTTTATATCAATTCTTTGGGCGTGGATGGTTTTATACTGGTTATAATTGTTATAGTTGAATGTAAATATTTCAGGAATAAAACGATAACCGTACTTTAAAGGAGTCAGGGCAATATTCTCCCTAAAAATATAGGTGCTGTCTTTTACAATTTTATCACTGTGTAGATGTACAATCCCTTCAGAATTAAGGTATTCGAATCCATTAAATTTTACTCCTTTTACAGGCTTCCCGTTTTCGTTTACGATAGAAACTTTAACATAAAAAGGAAATTTGCTGTAAATATGGAGAAGTTCTGAAGGTGTATCTGTTAGAATAAAATTGGGTATTTTTCCGGTTTTTTTGAAGTAATTAACCGAAGCATCTGTCAGGTTTGAGTTAAAAAGCAGACTGTCTGTTCTTTTTACCTCTAATGTTTCGTTATAGTTTAAAACTGTAAATAAATTAGATGATTCGTAATGTGTGAAAATCAGATTGTCTAACCGTGGAAAGAATTTTCCAAGTTCAACATATGTCAGGAAATCTTCAGAAGCTAATTTTAATTCTTCTACCCGGTCGGAGAAAAAAAGTATTTGCTTTCCATTTTTCAATAACGAATCGCACAACGGAAGGTAATTTCGATCAACGTCAATCATCTTATTTATGAAATAAGAATACAAAAAATCGCCGTTGTAATGATTCGTTCCCTTTTGAAGAAATCCAATAAACTGATTTGGGTTTTTCTTTAAGAATTTATCGATTTGAGCAAGTGCTGAATCTTCAATGTGTGTTGATGTATCGATAACGAATGCCCTGTATCCTTCTTGCAAAAGAGCGCTGACATGGTTGGAAAAAAGGGTTGTTGGAAATACAACCTCATCAATATATTTTTCTCTTTTTATTTGATTAGAAGCTTCCGCTGTAAAAAATGTAATGAAAAATAATGCTGATGTCAGTAAAAGAATCCTCATAGCCCCCCTTTTCTTGTCTGGATTTGGCGGATGAAAATAACTAATAATTTCAAGATAGAATAATCCACTTTAGAATAAATTCTTCTAATGCATCTCACTCCAGCGTAAAAAATAATTAGTAGGCTAATTTGCTTTTTTTTTATGAAAAGTGCCGAAAAACCTTGATTTTACGTTGTTTAATGCATGTTTTTTTTCGACTTACTCCTTTAAATACTCCTTTAAATACTCCCTGTTGAATAATATTTGCAACTATTAATTTATTAATCGTAAACGGAATACTTATGAACAAAATCTTAGGTTTTATTTTTTTATTCTGCCTGATAACTTCAACGTTATTTGCACAGAATAAAATTACAGGAAAAGTTACCTCTGCAGACAATAGTCCTCTGCCCGGAGTAACAATTCTTGAAAAGGGAACTACTAATGGAACTGTTTCCGGAGGAGATGGTACATACTCTTTTAATGTATCAACAAATGCAACAACTCTTGTTTTTTCTTTTATAGGAATGGAGAGACAAGAAGTTTCCATTGATGGCAAAACAATTATTAACGTTGTAATGAAAGATGATAGTTACGCACTTGATGAAGTGGTAGCAGTTGGGTACGGTACCGTTAAGAAATCAGATCTTACGGGATCGGTGGCACAGGTTAAAGTAAGCGACCTGGAACAACGAACTATATCCTCTCCTGAACAACTGTTACAGGGTACAACTTCCGGTGTTTTGGTAAGAACGAATTCTGGTGCTCCCGGCTCTGGTGTTGATGTTCAGATCAGGGGTGTAAACTCTTTATCTTCTTCATTTAGCCCATTGTATATAATAGATGGTATTGAGATGAATACTTCGGATGCTTTTTTTTCACAAGAAGGAGGACAGTATGAAAGCACTCCTCCGCCCAGCCCGCTTTCACTTATTAACCCGAATGACATTGAATCGATCGAAATCCTGAAAGATGCCTCTGCAACTGCTATTTACGGATCGAGGGCAGCAAATGGGGTGATAATTGTCTCTACAAAATCAGGTAAAAAAGGGAAGGATATTATTAGTTATAATGTAAGTTTGGCAGTATCTGAACTTCCTAAGCCTTATGATATGTTAGATACACGAACTTATATGATGTTTTATGATGAGTCGCTGGTTAACGACGGATTAGATCCATTGTATGGTGATCCTTCCCTTGAATCGAGCTACGATAAATATGATTATAATATTAACTGGCAGTCGTTGGCTTACCGTACAGCTTTAAGCCAGAATCATAATTTAACCTTTAGTGGTGCCGATGACAGAACAAAATATTCAGTGATTGCCAATTATACCAATAATGAAGGGATTATTATTACTTCCTTTATGAAAAGGTTTTCGGTAAGGTCGAATGTGGAAAGAGAAATTAAAAAAGGTTTTAAAGTAGGAAGTAATATCTTTTTATCGAATACTGATTCAAAGCAGGTTCAGCAGTCCACAGGATCATCATCGGGTGTTTACTCACCTGTCGGACAGATCATCCAGTATCGTCCTTCCGATCCTGCATGGGCAGGTGTTGACGGTAACGATCTTGCGGATGACGATGATGCAGCAAAATTTAATCCGGTAACGTTGCTTACCGACCTGAAGGATGTACAAAATGTGAAACTTGCCCAAGCCAGGATATATGGCGATGTAGATATTGCAGATTGGCTTAGCTTCAGGTCTTCAGTTGCTGTTAATTATTCTAATTCTGTTAGAAAAAGACATTGGCCGTTATCAACCCAGTTTGGTGCGCAATATAATGGACGGGTAAGAATAAACACTATTGTTAATTACGATTACCTGAATGAGAATTATTTTACAATTAAGAAGGAGTTTGGGAAAAACCGTATAAATGCTGTGGTCGGAGCTTCTGTCCATGAATGGACACGTCAGAGCACAGTTAACGAAGGTACAGGTTTCGATACAGATATTTTAGGCTTCGAATCACTGGCTTCTGCAGCTATTATTGCCACACCGTCTCTTTCAAACTACTCATGGTCGCTGGCTTCATTCTATGGAAGGGTAAATTATTCGTATGATAGAAAATACCTTTTGACTTTTACAAGCCGTTATGATGGATCGTCACGACTTGGCACAGGAAATAAATGGGATTTTTTTCCATCCGGAGCTATTGCATGGAGAGTAACAGAAGAGGATTTTATGCAGGATATTTCCACCATTTCAAACCTTAAACTCAGAGCCAGTTATGGTTTTACAGGAAATCAATCGGTGCCGGTTTTTATGACAAAATCGGTTATGGGAAACAATACCTATGCAATAAATAACCAGGTATCAACCGGATTTTATAGTGCAGTGCTTGCCAATCCCAATCTAAAATGGGAAAGAACGGGTCAGATGGATATTGGTTTTGATCTTGGATTATTTGACAACAGGTTGTCGTTAACTGCTGATTATTACAAGAAAAATACAACCGATATGCTTTTTTCTATTAATTTACCTATCACATCGGGGTACTCGAGTTGGGTGAAGAATGCCGGAGAAATAGAGAACAAAGGCTGGGAATTTTCTGCAGAAGGAAGGATAATCGAGAAAAAAGATCTGACCTGGAACATGGGGATAAATCTTTCGGCGAATAAAACCAAAATACTGGAACTAGTAGAAGGTCTTGATGAATTGTATGGTGCAGTAGTAGGAACAGGTGCTTCCGGAGTGGCCCTAAACGATTCGCCCAACAGGACTGTTATTGGCGGCCCGATAGGATTATTTTATGGTTACGAAACTGCAGGAGTTTATCAGAATGAAGAACAGGCTGCCGAGGGACCTCTTACAAATGGTTTGCAACCTGTGCCCGGAGATATCATCTTTGTTGATCAGGAGGTTGCAGTTGAAGATGCTGAAGGCAATGTTACTTATGAAAAGAATGGCTCTATTGGTCAGGAAGATAAAGTTGTGCTCGGAGATCCAAATCCCGACCTGGTTTTTGGTTTAAATACTAATCTTAAGTACAAAGGATTTAATTTGAATGTTATTTTTAACGGGATGCTTGGCAACGATGTTATGAATGTAAACCTGAATACCATTGAAAGTCTTGGGTCGCTGGGGAATACGAACATGACCAGAAAAGCATATGAAGGCCGGTGGACAGGAGAAGGAACTTCTAATTATTATCCAAGAGCTACCAACTCTAATGCTTCAACAGGTTTGTATATCGACCGCTGGGTAGAAGATGGGTCGTTCCTGAGATTGCAAAGCGTGACACTTTCTTATCAATTCAATCTTAAAAAGAATTCAATCTTTGAAAGCATAAGCCCGTCGGTTTCGGCCAGTAACTTATTTGTACTTACGAAATACAGCGGATACGATCCTGAAGTTCAGGGAAAACCAGGAAACCCGTTAACTCCGGGAGTCGATTTGGGAACCTATCCTTTGGCGCGTACTTTCAAGTTCGGACTGAATGTATCATTTTAAAAAAATCTGAATCATGAAAAATATTAAATACATTATATTATTGCTTTTGGTTAGTCTTATGTCCTGCGAAGACTTCCTGACAGAAAAGCCCATCGACAGGTTTACTGAGGAATCGTATTTTGTTGATGCCAGTGCTGCACGTGGCGCAACAGTGGGGGTTTACAGTTACCTAACAGGTGCTCAGTATTATAAAAGGGCGGCCTTAATTGTTTATGAATATACAAGCGATCATTTTTACCGGTCTAATGCATATAAAAGATACGATCAGGGAGCTATTGCTCCTAACGAAAACTGGATAGGGTGGATGTGGTCCTCTATGTATAATATAAACGGTAAAGCCAATACCGCCATTGAAAATATCCAGAAAATGGAGAATATTAGTGAGGAAGAAAGGACATTGTATCTTGGATATTTAAAATTTATCAGGGCATTTAACCTTTTTAATGCCGTTCGTACTTTTGGAGATGTTCCACTTGTTACTGAAACTCCCAAAATTGAGGAAGACCTTTATCATGGCCGAACTCCAAAAGATCAGGTATACCAATTTATTATTGATGAACTTAAGGCCTGTATCGATAACAACCTGCTTCCGTTAAAAAGTGAACAACCAACCGGAGATTATGGTTTCCCAACCTTAGGTGCTGCCCGGGGAATTTTAGCCAAGGTATATTTAACCCTAGGAGATTGGGACAATGCAATCAATTATTGTAACGATGTGATCAATTCAAGCGAATATAGTTTGCTTGACGACTACGAATCTGTGTTTGATGTGAATAATGAAAATAATGAGGAGGAAATCTGGTCAATCATGTTCACAAGAGACGGAACAGCTTCTGCACAAGGTTCAATAGGAAGCGATGCTGTGAATTTATTTAGTCCAAATAATATAGATCTTAATACAATGCCGGATCCATTATGGGGAACAGGACTTGGCTTTTTCAATGTGGAACAATGGGCTTACGACAGATATACAACAGGTGATTATGTTACTGATGACAGAAATAAGCTGTTTGTAACCACTTATCTCAACCAGGCAAATAAACCACAAAAACGATACCCTTTAGTTAAAACAGGTGTTGGCCCGGCTTATATAAAATACAAGGATATGCAGGAATTAGATTCCCGAAATGCAGAGAATAACCTGTATATTTTGAGATATGCTGATATATTGCTTATGAAAGCTGAAGCTCTGAACGAAAGTGACCAACCCGGTGCTGAAGTTTTAGTTAATGAGGTTAGGGAAAGAGCACATAATGAAACACCTGTGGCATCAGGCCTTTCAAAAGAAGAATTCAGGTATGAGATTTTCGAAGAACGCGGAATTGAGTTTATGGGTGAATGCCAACGTTGGTTCGATATGATTCGTATGAAAAGGAATGACGGAACTACTTATTACGATTATATCAAACAGAAAGCAATTGATGATGCTATATACACACATGCAGCACAAAATGTTTGGGCTTTATCGTACAATACAAAAATGCAGTTGATGCCTATACCTTTTGACGAGATTAACTCTAATCCAAAAATTGGACCGGAAGATCAAAATCCCGGATATTAAAAGAAAGTAACAACCAAAGGGGCGTGCATAATGCGCCCCTTTATTTCCAAAATGATAGAATTATGAACTGGCAAGTTTTGTTTAAATATGCTTTCATCATCCCAATGGTATTTCTTGGTATTTACCAGACGAATCATATTGTTGCGCAAACTATTCCAGCCGGATTGAAAGACCCAAAGGTATATGAACAACCCTATTGGTTTAACAGCCAAAGGGTGCAGATTCACTCCCGGGTTTCTCAATACTATAATCATCCTGATCATCCAATCTATTCAAATTGGGGCAGGGGTGTGGTATCGGTAGTTGGTGCAAATACCTTCACCCGGCATATTAAAACAGACGATAGTTTGATTCATTGGGAAAGTGCATGGGGTAAATGGACGAAACTTGCTAATTCGCGCAACATTATTCAGGAAGCTGTTGCTGAAGCCCACAACAATAACTGTCGGATAATCGGATATTACAATCATTACACCGATGGATACCTGCGAGATAACTACCCTGAATACAAATGTAAAGATGTGAATGGAAACGATGTTATAAAAAAGGGCAGAGGAACAATGTTGTGTTTTAACTCCCCGTTTATTGACAGTGTTGCCGTCAGATTAGTTGAGTTTGCACGAATGGGTGGCGATGGCATTTATTTCGATGAAGTGCACATGCCCCGTGAAGGTTGCTGGTGCGACGATTGTAAAAGAAAGTTTAAAGCCCAAACCGGAAAAGATGCACCTTCTGCTATTGATGTAAACAGCCAGTTATACAAAGATTATCAAAATTTCAACAATCAGTCGGTAATTGAGGGATTCAGAAAGTGGAAAGAAGAACTGGAAGCAGAAAATCCAGGACTAGTAATGATTATTGGAAGCAATACATTGCCCAAGTTAATCAATCGTCATTTAAATACCGACTTGTTCCGTTTTGCGCATGCTCATAAAACAGAACCCGAAATTCCGATGAGAACATTAAAATTGGTCCCCAAAGGAATTGCCAAACCCGATCATGCTGTTTGGCGCGGATTGAGTTACAATTTTTCGCGTGATATTGCCGACGGACGTCCGGCTCATTACTGGATTCCGGGAATGAGTTTTGTGCCTGACAACCATATTAAAGCATTTTCAGCAGGGATTATTTCTTTTGGAAACATTGCCAATCTCGACATGAAAGAGAACCTGGCACCGGATATGGATTTTGTTCCCGCTGTAAAGTATGGCAATACAGTTTCTCCAGCTCTTACAGGTACTAAACCTCTTCGATGGTTGCTCATCCATTTTAATGAAAAAGCACTTGAAAAACATCTGGGAACATCTCCGGCAGGATGGTCAAATTTTCTGTCGGCTTTTTATGGAGCTTATTATGGAGCGCAGGAGCAGCATATCCCGGTTGGGATTATAACCGATTCGCAGATAAAACAAGGATTTTTTCAAGATGCAAAAGTTCTTTTTCTGCCCAATGCAGAAACCATTTCTTCCGAATTAAAAATAAAAATTGAAGAATTCAGAAAAGCCGGAGGCACAGTAATTTCTGAAATACCCGGATGGGACTGGCATTTAGGTGGAGCTCATTTCGAGAGTGCCAAAAAATCATTTAAAGCATTGCTCGACAGTGTTAGCGGATGCCCCTTAATGCAATCAAAAGGAGGTTCTTCCTTCTACTATGCAAACTATTTTGTAAAAAAAGAAGCAGATACAATAAAATATTTGGCATCGTACAGTAACAGTCTTGAATGGATTGTTGTCGGAGCCAAAAATCAAACTGAGGGGAGGCAAATGGCCGCTAAATCAAAGCAGCCAGCCCCTGTAAGTGAAATTATTCTTTCGGTACGAAAAGGTGACAAACCACTATCGGTGAAGGATGTTGTTACAGGGATAAATATTCCTTATAAAATATTGGAAGGTGTTTTAGTTGTTGATGTTCCTGTTTTTCAGGATGCAGCATTGATTGAGTTAACTTATAAATCGGGTGGAAACCATTAAATTATTTCCAATGCAAACAAGAAGAAACTTTATAAAATTATCGGCACTTACCGGAACAGCAGCATTAATGGCTCCTGGTATATTTTCGTGCAATACACCAAAAGAACATGTTCCTTTTTGGTTAACCGGCGATGAAGAGAAATATCTTATGAATCCAGGGGGTGCCGCTTTGGAATGGTTTCAAAATGCCCGCTTTGGTCTTTTTATCCACTATGGATTATATTCTCTGTTAGGAAGACGGGAATGGGTTCAGTTTACCGAAAAAATACCGGTTAAAGAATATGAAAAGTTAAAAGATCGTTTTTCTGCTGAAAATTTTGATGCAGATAAGATTACCGACATGGCGCTGGATACCGGTATGAAATATATTAATCTGGTGGTAAAACATCACGATTCATTTTGCCTGTGGGACACAAAATATTCAGATTTTAAATCGACAAATTCACCGGCAAAAAGAGATTTTGTTGATGAGTTCGCCGATCAATGCCGAAAAAAAGGCTTGGCTTTGTTTCTGACCTACTCATATGGACGCGACTGGCGGCATCCGCATGCTCCCAACCGCGAAAACTATAAAAGTTTTTCAACCCGGCCTGCATATGAACCGAATGAACCGTCATACAAATATGGAAACGAGTATGATATGGATATTTACATCGATTTTGCTCAAAAGCAGATAAAAGAACTGTTAAGCAACTATGGAGATATTGCCGGTATTTCGTTGGGAGGTAGCAGCACCATTTTGTCAGGAGATATTGAAGCATTTCAGCTTTCTCGTTTGTATGAAATGATTCAAAAAAAACAGTCTCACATTTTAATTGCAAATGGACCGGGAGTGAATGGGGATGAAGATTATTTTTCCATGCTGCGAAAACTGAGGCCTGGCAACGATAAATCAAAATTAACAGAAATAAGCGATACTCTTCAGCCCACCTCATGGGGGTACAATAGTAATGATGACGGGAAACATAAATCGAAAGAAGATGTAATCGAATTATTAAAGATGGCAAGTGAAACTCGTAGTAATTTATTACTGAATACCGGGCCGCTACCTGACGGGAAGATACATCCTGAAGATATTAGAACGCTGAAGGAAGTAGGTAAATACCTGGAAAAATCAGGTTTCCCCCAATAAGCATATAACAGTTAAATTATTTAATCACTTATTGAAAGAAATGAATTACAGAATGAGAGTTGGAAATGGAATAATTTTGTTCATTTTCACAGTGTTGATGGCTTGTACAGATACAAAAGAATCACAATCCCCATTAAATATTGGAGAAATGATTCAGCCTACCCCGCGCTATTCGGTACTGGAACATGACGATTACTGGGTATGGGGAGGTTCAATGGTAAGAACCGAAGACGGAATTTGTCATTTATTTTATAGCCGATGGCCAAAATCAGGGCCATTTAGTAATTGGATATTTGATTCACAAATTGCCTATGCAAGTGCTGATAATCCAGGAGGGCCTTATTCGTTTCAGAAAGTTGTGCTAAACGGAAGGGGCGAAAACTCATGGGACAAGAACTTTGCTCATAATCCACACATAAAAAAGTTTGGCAATAAATACTACCTGTATTTTATATCTCACAATGTTAAAGATTTGGGACTTGGATATCGTGCCAATCATACTTTTTCGCAACGAATTGGAGTTGCTGTGGCTGATTCTCCAGTCGGCCCATGGAATGTTTGCGACCAGCCAATAGTTGATATACAGGAAGGAAAAGCTGCTCATGGCTACATTACCAATCCGTCGGTTTGCGAGCGCCCTGACGGGACTTATTTAATGATCTTTAAATCGAGGCCGGAAAACTGGAGGGAAATTGAAGGATTTACTTCGATTCATTGCGTGGCAACTGCGCCAACTCCGGAAGGGCCGTTTACCATTGCTGAAAAACCAATTTTAACCGAGGCTACTGCAGAAGACCCGTTCCTGTGGTTTCAGAATGAAAAATATTATGCCATTGTTGATGATCAGTACGGAGATTATATTGGCACAAAAGGGTTGGCACTTTTCGAATCAAAAGACGGCTATAACTGGCAGGCTTCCGAACATCCAATGGTGTCGAAAGTACAGATTTTATGGGATGACCAAACAACCACCAAACTGAAACACCTCGAACGGCCACAACTATGGTTCGACGAAAACGGGATGCCAGCTATACTGTTTTGCGCTGCCCAGATTCTTGATGAAAATGGTAAGTTAAACAGCTTTAATGTTCACATCCCGCTTAAATAATTACAAATCATTATAAATGAATACACACGTGAAGACATCACTATATTTAGCCGTTTTATTATTTTTTATTCCTGTTTGTCTGTGGGCGCAAGAAGTATCTTCTTTGGAAGAAGAAAAATCTGCCCCGTTTAGTTATTATAAAACATCGGTTGACCAACTTGGCTTTAAAGATTGTCCTGAAGCCACGGCAGTTACCAATGGTGGAATTTTCTCGAATAACTTTATCGCAATTGAATTTCAGTTCGGAAGTGCACTGAATCCGGCAACCAAAAGGGTGATCGACCTTGAAAAAAATTACCTGCCTGTTATCCAGTACAAATTAAACGAAGGAAATATTACTTACGAATTAGAAGCCTTTTCTGCTCCCGAAGATTTAAAACCTGAAAATAATCTGATTACCTACGTTCGGTGGACAATCTCAAACAAGGGAAAAAAGAAGGAACAAGCAAAAATGGGGTTTAAATTAATACCTCTTTATAGCAGCGGGTGGAAAAACTTTCTCCGCCACAACCGCTATTGTACACCTTGGTACCGCGACCAGTTTATGGACGAAGAAACGTATAAAAAAAATCAGGAATTGTTTTTTCAAAATGATGCCGGTATTTTGCAGGGAAACCATTTGGTGATGAATTGCCCCGAAGGTTTCAACAAAGATGAAAGCTCGGATAAAATATCTCCGCGCTGGACGAAGGATTTGCAGCTGGATGCCGGAGAATCAAAAGAACTGGTATTTAAAATACCCGTTGTTCCTGTTAATAATATAGACCAACAAGCCATTGCTAAGATAAAACAATCGGATGCTAAAACATTGAAAACAGAACTGGTTTCGTTTTGGGAAAAGGAACTAAAAAACGTAGAGAAATTTCACCTCCCTGAACAAAAAATAATGAACATGTTTCGCACATCTTACATCAACCTTCTGAATTCGAAAGATTTGCTGGCAGATAAAAAGAACACCATTCAGCGTTGTAACGAATTCCAGTACGACCACTTTTACGTGCGCGACAATGCTTATTTTGCCCGTGTTTACGATATGCTGGGCGAGCACGAAATCGCTCACAACATACTTCAGCCTTATTTTATTTACGATATTGAAGGAAAAACCATCCATTTCAGACAGCGTACCGGTATTTATAAAAAGCTATGTCACGACTATTGGGGACAGGTGGTTTGGGCTTTGGGTGCACATTACAGGCAAACCCGAAACAGGAAATTATTGGAGAAAGTCTATGAACTTCTTCCAAACCATGTAAAAGAATTTGAATTGGCTGTTGCAAAAGATCCACGTGGACTTTGGCCGGCATCATGGCCTTACGATAACGAACATATCGACGGTCATTATACCGGACACAGTTTCTGGGCAATTTTGGGCTTACGGTATGCTGTTTTTTTGGCTGAAGAAATGGGAAATAAGGAAGACGCTTCCAACTGGCAAAAAATACTCGACCAATATGTGGATAATTTCAATAAAGAATTGAAGCAAATAACCGACCAGACTGGAGGATATATTCCTCCGGGCATAGACAATCCTGAGGATGGTTTCGATTGGGCAAATGCTTCTGCCGGACTTTATCCTTTTGAGGCAATCGACAAAAACGACCCGGTTGTAAGAAAAACGTTGGAGATGGTGCGCAATTATAATTACATGGAGGGCATTTCTACTTACAGTGGTTGCAATGCACTGGTTGCAAAAAGTTTGGTTCTGAACAACCATGAATTACCAGAAAGAGGTTTGCATCATTACGAAACATTTTACGTGACAACCGGAAATCTGGTAATTGGCGAACAACAAAAAGTAATTGAAGATTTATATTCCATTTTGGTTCATACCAGCAGTACCCACGGAGGTTTTGAATGGAAGCCAACCCCTTGGGGAAACCGCGACCCGGGGCGCAACAGGCAACCGCATGGATGGATGGCAGCACGCTACATTGAGTTAATCCGTAATATGCTGGTACGCGAAGAAGGAAACGATATTCATTTATTATCGGCAGTTTCGCCGGAGTGGATACGCGAAGGAGAAAGCATAAAAGTGGATAAAGCTCCTACTTATTTTGGTGAAGTAAGTTATGAGCTGCAAAGTGGTAAAAATTATTTTACAGTAGATTTAGACGGAAAATGGAATGATGAACTGGGCAAAATTTATTTTCACATCCCCTGGTTTATTAAGCCCAAATCAATAACGGTAGATGGTAAAAATGTTGCTTTTACCAGCACTGCCATTGAATTACAAAAAAATACAAAAAACATAAAAGTAAGCTGGAAAAATAGAATTCCTGTGAACTTGAGTTTCAATAAAGCAGTGGATATCTTTTTAGATAAATACCATAACCGCCCGGAAGATGCCAACTATGTGCATTTATTTCCGGCACTGGCTGCTCCGGGAAGCAAGATTGATAAAACTCAAAATATACTGACACTTTTCAGCCCCGATAATTATGCCGATATTTACTTTACCATCGATGGTAGCGAGCCGGGAATTAATTCAATAAAATACAAAAAGCCCGTTAGCCTGAATAATGTAGCCGTTGTTAAGGCTATTTGCATCGACAAGAATGGGGAAAAAAGTGATTGCAAAACGATTCATATCAAATAACCTGAATTCTACAAACCATGAATAAACGAAATTACTATTTAATACTGACCATAATTGCACTGGCATTGGGAACCCTCGGTTGCAAGCCAACTGAAGAAAGTACTCCGCCCAATATCATTATCTTTTTTACCGATGATCAGGGATACGGCGACCTGGGATGTTACGGAGCTCAGGGATTTCAAACGCCTAATATCGACCGGCTTGCCAGTCAGGGCATCAGGTTCGAACAGTTTTATGTGCCTGCTTCTGTTTGTACTCCGTCGCGGGCAGCTCTGCTTACCGGGAAATATCCCAAAAGGGTTGGACTGCACGAAGCGGTACTTTATCCATATTCTACTCACGGGCTTGCTCCCGAAGAGCTAACTATTCCTGAGTTGTTAAAGCCACTGGGCTATTCCACTGCCTGCATTGGCAAATGGCATTTGGGACATCATGAGGAATTTATGCCCAACAACCAGGGATTTGATTATTTCTACGGAGTACCATATTCAAACGATATGGATGGATATTTTTACAAACACAACCAGTTTCAGTCGCCACCGTTGCCGGTATATAAAAACCGCGAACTTGTTGACGAAGGGCCCAATCAGGATTACCTGACCCAAATGTGGACGAAAGAAGCGGTTGAATATATTCAAAAAAACAGTGAGGCTCCGTTTTTCCTATACCTTGCCCACAATATGCCGCATACACCATGGCATGCTTCTGAAAAATTCAGGGGAAGCAGCCAGCGCGGATTGTACGGCGATATTATTCAGGAACTTGACTGGAGCATGGGCGAGATTATTAAAACACTGGAAGAAAAAGACATAAAAGAGAATACCATAATAATTTTCACTTCGGATAACGGGCCTGTTACACGACTGAAAAACGGAGGTACTGCAGGTCCATTGCGTGGAAGCAAAGCGACAACCTGGGAGGGAGGCATGCGTGTTCCGGGAATTGTGAGCTGGCCGACAAAAATACCTGCCGGAATTACCTGCAACGAACCGATTTCAACCCTCGATTTACTGCCAACTCTCATTCATTTAGCGGGAGGCAAAATACCTGAAGGACTTCAACTCGACGGTAACGATATCAGGGAATTACTTTTTAATCCGCAAGAAACTAAAAGGCAAAACTATGAAATGCTGTACTACGGACGGAATGGTAATTTAGAAGCGTATACGAACGGACAATGGAAACTTCATATTGAAAAACAAATTGGATGGCCTCAAAAAAATGGAGATTTCCCCATTAGTTTGTACAATTTGAAAGATGATATTGGCGAAGCTAAAAATGTGGCAAACGACTATCCTGAAATCGTAAATGAAATTAAAAAGCAGATGGAATATCTGGATAGTCAAATGACGAATAACTAAAAATAAACAGCAAGTAAAAATCCTAATACAAAACGACTGTAAAAATTTCTGATATGAACTTAAAGCTAATTTGCATTTCTTTGGCCGTAATATTCAGCATTGCCTCTTGCTCATCAAAAAAAGAGGCTGACAATAAAAAACCTAACATTATTTACGTCTTAGCCGACGATTTAGGCTATGGCGACGTAGGCTGTTATAATTCAGACGCGAAAATAAATACTCCACAGTTAAATAAGTTGGCCTCTGAAGGAATGATTTTTACAGATGCCCACACTTCATCGTCGGTGTGTACGCCTACTCGCTACGGTATTTTAACCGGAAGATACAATTGGCGCACAAAATTGAAACAGGGTGTGTTGAGCGGCAAGTCGCCGGCACTTATAAATACTGAAAGGGAAACAGTTGCCTCTTTGTTAAAAAAAGCAGGTTATTACACCGCATTTATTGGGAAATGGCACCTTGGCTGGGGCTGGGACATGGATGAAAATAACAACATCGACTTTTCGAAGCCAGTGAAAAATTCGCCCAACACAAATGGTTTCGACTATGCATACGGGCATTGCGGTTCGCTTGATATGCCACCTTATGTGTATGTTGAAAATGGAATGAGTACAGCAATACCTGTCGACAGCACCGAAAATACCGATTTTCAGGGCATGTGGAGAAAAGGCTTGACTGCTCCAGATTTTGTGCACGAAGAAGTAACTCCGCACTTTTTTCAAAAATCATTTGAGTTTATCAAACAACAAGCAAAATCAGATAACCCTTTTTTTTTGTATTTGCCATTGCCTTCGCCACATACACCTATTTTGCCAACGGAAGAGTGGCAGGGTAAAAGCGGCTTAAATCCGTATGGCGATTTCGTAATAATGGTGGATGATTACATGGGGCAACTGGAAGCCACGATTAAAGAAGCTGGTATCGAGGGAAACACCCTGATTATTTTTACAAGCGACAACGGATGTTCGCCACGTGCAAATTTCCCGGAGTTGATTGCCAAAGGACACAATCCTAGTTATATTTTCAGGGGTCATAAAGCCGATATTTTCGAAGGCGGGCACAGGGTTCCGTTCATCGTTAAATGGCCTAAAGTAATCCAGTCAGGTACAACCTGCGAAAAAACTATTTGTCTTACTGATTTAATGGCAACCTGTGCTTCTGTTACCGATTCCGAATTGGCAGAAAATGCGGCAGAAGACAGTTACAGCCTACTTTCTTTATTAAAGAATCCAACTTCAGGAGAATTTCATAGAGAAACAACGGTTCATCATTCTATTAACGGAAGTTTTGCCATTCGTAAAGGTGATTGGAAATTCATCCTTTGCCCTGATTCAGGGGGCTGGAGCTATCCGCATCCGAAAAAGGACAACACAGATGATTTACCACATTTTCAGTTGTATAACCTGAAAAACGACCCGGGAGAACAAAACAACCTTTACGGCAAATATCCTGAAGTTGAGCTGAAACTAAAACAGGAACTTGTTGCGTTGATAAAAAATGGAAGGAGCACTCCCGGTGAAGCTCAGAAAAACGATGGAGAACAATGGTGGCCTCACTTAAGCTGGATGGAAGCTGGTGTAAAATAATCATAGGTCGTAAACGATTTTAAAAATTGAAGATAATGGTCACGTTAAGAACAATATTGCTGCATTGTATATTTTTCTTTTTTCTTTTCAGTGCTCATGCAAATAAAAATGAGAAGGTTAAAGTTGCCCCGTTTTTTCAATCACACATGGTGCTTCAGCAAAACCAAGCCATAAATATATGGGGAACTGCAGGAGCAAATGAACGCATTGAAGTAGAATTAGATGGCAATATTAAAGTGATTACAGCCAACGAAGAAGGTGACTGGTCAGTTGTTTTTCCAAAAAGAAAGGCATCGTTTAATCCTGTTGAATTGAGGGTGAACAATCAACTTTTTACTGATATTCTGATTGGAGAGTTATGGCTTTGTGCCGGGCAATCGAACATGGCTTTCCCTTTGTTTAAAAGCGATTACCCTGATTGGGAAAACAATTGCAGTAATACAAACCTGCGCCTGCTTCGGATGGAAAATATCCGCGCCGTAGCCAAAGAAGGATATACAAAGGAAGAACTGGCCCGTTGCAATCCCAACGATTTTTTCAGAGGAAACTGGAGCCAAAGTAATCCCGGCAGTGCCCGTAATTTTTCAGCGGTTGCCTGGATAATGGGGAACAAACTAAGCCGGGAATTAAATGTACCTGTTGGGCTCATACAGGTAGCGGTTGGCGGTAGTGCCATGAACAACTGGTTGCCACCTCACATCCTGAAAAAGCATCCGTTAACTGAAGGGCTTTACAAAACCGACTGGCTTGAAAATGAAGAAGTCTTCGTTAATCACAGGAAAAGAGCAAAAGCAGCTTTTCAACATGTGCTAAAAGAAGGCGAACCATTTATTCCCGGAGAAATGGCATATCGCTGGATGTGCGAACCGGGTTTCCTTTTCGAAGCCGGAATTGCCCCGTTGAAAGGTTTAAACTTTAAAGGCATTGTCTGGTACCAGGGCGAGTCTGACGCTTATTCGGATAAAGTGGCATACGATGCTAAGGAACTTTTCGGACAACTGATACACAGTTGGAGTAACCATTTTGAAAAGAAAGAACTTCCGTTTGTTTTTGTTCAGCTTCCTGCCTACAAATCAGCTCCGTGGCCAATTATGCGCGAGGTACAGCGGATGGCTGACAAAAATATCCCCAATACCAGCATGGTTGTTACCATCGATTTGGGTTTAAAAGAAAATATCCATCCATCGGACAAAACACCTATTGGAAACAGACTGGCAAATATGGCTTTAAAGGATGTTTATAAGCAAGACGACCTTGCCGGTTTTCCCAGTCTGAAAAAGATAAAAGTAAAAAATAGCAAGCTGATTTTGCATTTTGACAATTGTGAAAATGGATGGCAGCATCTTGTTAATGAAATAACAGGATTTGAAATAAAAAATAAGGACGGTAAATATTATCCGGCAATTGCAGAAATTACAGGAGAAACAACTATTGTTTTAACTTCTGGAGCAACCAGCCCCGAAGGTGTCAGGTACGGATGGGCTGCTTTCCCAGAGCCTGCATTGAAATTGTTTAATAAAGCCGGACTTCCACTGGGGCCTTTTGTTGTCTATTTAAATGGTAATTCAGATTTACAAAATCAGTAAAATGAGCATAAAAAAGAAAACCTTATATATTGTTTTAGCCACGTTGTGCCTGTTTATTTTTTTTAAGAATGTAAAAAGCCAGGATATTTCCTTACAAAAAAAGATTGATCATTCAGAACGGATGCAATGGTGGGAAGATGCACGCTTTGGCATGTTCCTGCACTGGGGCGTTTATTCAGGTTTTGGAGGCGAATGGAATGGAACTGATTACGGGAAGGAAACAAGTGGTCCCAGCGCCGAATGGATTTACCTGAAAGTTGATATCCCGCGCGAAGCTTACGAGAAAGCTGCATGGGAATTTAACCCGATTAAATTTAATGCTGCAGAATGGGTTAAAACGGCTAAAGATGCCGGTATGAAATATATGGTGCTTACCTCGAAACACCACGATGGATTTGCCCTTTTTGACACTAAAGCTTCGGACTGGAACATCATGAAAGCGTCGCAGTATAAAAAAGATTTGATTAAAGCTTACATCGATGAATGCCACAAGCAGGACATGCGTGTTGGCCTGTATTATTCGCACGAAAAAGATTGGTATCACAGTAAAAAAGTGAGAAAAGATACATCGGCAGTTTCTGAAGATTACAAAAAGCTGGTTAAAACGCATTTAAAAGAACTCCTGACAAACTACGGGCAAATCGACCTCATTTGGTTTGATATGGGCATAAATGAACACAAAGAGTTAAACCAGATGTGCCACGATATGGTGAGGAAGCTTCAACCCGCTTGTATTATCAGCAGCCGCATTGGCAGTGGACTGGGCGATTACAGAAATCTAGGTGACCGCGAATTGGCCAATCCGGGCGAAGAAGGTTATCTTGAGTCGATAATGACTCTGCGCCTTAACTGGGGTTACGATAAAAACGACAGAGAATGGAAATCGTCGGAAGAGGTAATCTCGATGCTTTCGAAATGTGCCTGTCGGAATTCCAATTTACTGCTGAATATTGGCCCGCAACCCGACGGACATTTTACTCCCGAAGAAATGGTGCGCCTGAAAGAAGTTGGAAACTGGATGCAACAAAACGGGGATGCAGTTTATAACACAAAAGGTTCGCCTTTTAAAGGAGAATACAAATGGGGTTCGCTTACCTCAAAAAACAACAAAGCTTACTTGCATCTTTTTAGCTGGCAAGGTGGAAACATTCAGGCAAACGGCATTGTTTCGAAGGTGAAAAAAGCTTATTTCCTTCACAATAATGAAGAATTGAAATTTGAGCAAGCTCTCGGCAATGCAGCTTTAAACATCTATCTTTCTGAATATGACAGACAAAAAACAGTTCCAGTTGTTGTTCTCGAATTGGAAAGTAAGCTGGAAATTAATCTGGCAGCAGGTCCAACCTGGCTCCCTCCGGTTATTAAGCACATGCCGCGCAAAGAAGTAAGCGGAACTGCAATTTCAGTAGAAGGCATTAATTTTATTATAAAGGACAATACAAAAGAACATAGCTTCTCTTTAAACGAAAACATTGAATACCGGATCAATCAAAATGGCGAAATC
The DNA here is from genome assembly GCA_947492175.1 of uncultured Draconibacterium sp. GTDB lineage: Bacteria > Bacteroidota > Bacteroidia > Bacteroidales > Prolixibacteraceae > Draconibacterium. The sequence goes on from CANLMQ010000009.1 coordinate 128,380, forward strand.
AGGCAAGTGCAGGGATTTCATATCGAAGAAGAGGACTTATACAGAATTGTTTACACCTCCGAAAATGAGCCGGTGGTGAAAATAATTACATCTATTGACAAATAAAAAGCCTGTTGAGCAGGCATCGCCTCTGAGATTCTTGCAAACAGGGGCGATGCTTTGGGAACTGGGGATTATTTTTTCAATCTATGTAATACCTCATCTGTAATCATTTTCCGAAGTTTAACAGTCTTTATCTGTGTGAAACAGGTTAATAAAGAACTGCATTTACAATAATTTATATTTCAGTTCTTTTTCAACTGCTTCAATCATTTTTCCTGCAATGTCCTTTTTCGACGCGCCTTCGATTCCTTCAAGCCCGGGCGAAGAATTTACCTCTAACAGAAGTGGTCCGTTTTTTCCCCGGATAATATCCACACCGGCAACTTTTAGGTTAAGTGTTTTGGCAGCAAGTGTTGCAATGCGTCTTTCTTCAGGTGTTATTTTTGTTATTGATGCAGTTCCACCCATGTGAATATTTGCCCTGAATTCACCAGGGGCCGCAGTACGCATAATGCTTTCGACTACCTTACCGTTTATGACGAAACACCTGATATCTTTTCCGTCGGCTTCTTTTATAAACTCTTGTACAAGAATGTTGGCCCGTAAGCTTTTAAAGGCATTAATCAAACTCTCAGCTGCTTTCTTTGTCTCGGCAAGTACAACACCTTTGCCTTGTGTTCCTTCCAGTAGCTTTACTATTAATGGAGCGCCCCCAACCATATTGATCAATTCGTTCGTATCTAAAGGCGAATTCGCAAAACCTGTTGTGGGGATTGGAAGCCCATTGTTAATTAATAATTGCAGGGCATAAAGTTTATCGCGCGACTGTGTTATTGCCGAGGCAGAATTTAAGGCATATACTCCCATTGCTTCGAAATGCCGGGTAAGTGCGCAACCATAAAAAGTCGCACTTGGCCTGATTCTGGGGATAACTGCGTCAAAGTCGTTAAGGATCCTGCCTCCCCTGTAATGCATCTCTGGGTTTTTGCCATCTAATTTAATATAGCAGTCTTTAATGTTCAGAAATTCCATTTCATGTCCGCGTTCCTGTCCTGCTTCAATAATTCTGATATTGCTGTACAAATCAGGATTGCTGGCAAGTAATCCAATTTTTAGTCCCGTCGGCTTCTTAATATGAGTGTAATAATATCCGGCAAGTGTTTCTTTTGACAAATCTCCAAGTTTAAATGATGCTTCCGGATCAACCAGTATTTTCCCTGACATTGCCTGGCGCCCCAAAAGCATTCTGTAGCCCATAGAATCTCTGTTGGTAAGGGTTACTTCAATCTCCCAGGCTTCATTTCCAATCGATAATACTGTTTTTATAACAAAGCGTACCTCGCTGATGCCACTCGAGCTTTTAACCCTTCTTTTATCTAACAGCGGTGCTTCACAATGCAGAGTCGTTTTGCCATCTTTTTGGATAGGGTGAACATCAAAACTAATCCAAGGTTCTCCATTCTTTTTAAATGGGTTAATATTGACTGCGTGTAAAGCTGAGGTTTTAGCCCCTGAGTCGATTCTGGCTTTAATGCCCGGAATATTTAATTGAGGAAGATTACACCATTCTTCACTTCCAATAATGACTTTATTTTGATTCATTAAAATAAATGATAACCGTTTATTTGTTTACAATATTCTGTTTCTGAGGCAACTTATGTTGCCTGCCTGGAGGGAGGTAGGCTTGCATAAACTTTCAGGGCTGCAATATATGCAACTTTTCAATTACCTGGTTCTCCAATAAATAATCTTTTAAGTGTTCTTTATTTTTACTTAAAAATCTTTCCGTTTTTTGTTAAGAACAAACAGATTTACTACTAATAATCTTTAGTTATTTTCTAATGGAATGCCTGAGGCGATCGCTGTATATAATATTTGTATGTTTTAAAGATGTATTATTTTAATGTGTGTTGGCTTTTATGTTGTTTCTTTGAAAAACACAGAATGATTCATAGATTTTACATTGTTAAATCAATTGTTATTTTCAGAAATATATACCTTTTGCATAAGCTGGATTTCATAAATAGTAAACATATATATTGTTCAGATTGATTTCAAATAGTTTTGACTCATTGTTAATTTAGTTTCTATTTATTATAATTAAAGAGTGGCACAGGGTAGTACAGGACAATACAGGGTAGCACAGATTTGGCCAAAGAATAGGATTGTAATAAATCCTAATACATTATCAAGATATTTTAATAGCGAGCAGTTGCAAATACAGAATTAGAGCTGGAGTTGAATTTGAAGAAATTCATTATAAAAGTATTTTATGAAAAGATTATATGTTTTTATCTTTTGTTCATTATTTATGACACACATATTTGCTCAGAGAGAGAATGTTTCAGCAAATGAACAAAACAAATTAACCCGGACAGAGAAAAAAGAAGGATGGAAATTGCTTTTTGATGGGAAAACATTTAAAGGTTGGAGAGGTATTAACTTAAAAACCATGCCAGATCGGGGATGGGTAACTGAAAACGGAGAAATTGTAAATAATGCAAGCGATGGTGCGGAAAGTGGAAATGGAGGAGATATTATTACTAAAAAACAATATGCTTCTTTTGAGCTACGTTGGGAGTGGAAAATGATTACAGAGGGAGGTAATAGCGGAGTAAAATATTTTGTAAAAGAGGGTCTTTCTCAAAATTCGAAATATGGAGTCGGTTTGGAATACCAGATTTTGGATGATGAAAATCATTCCTGGATGTTGAGTGGAAAAATGAAGCCTAATGATTTTCACACTTTAGGCTCGGTATATGAAATTTTTCCGGCTACCAACAAAACCCCAAATCCTTTAAAAAACTGGAATCATAGTCGTTTGGTTTGTAAAGGCATGCATGTTGAGCATTGGCTTAATGGCATTAAAGTTCTGGAATATGAAAGAGGTAGTGACGAATTCAGAACCAAAGTGAAAGAGAGTAAATTTAAGAAGTTCGAGAACTTTGGAGAAGCGGAGCAAGGTCACATTTTGTTACAGGACCATGGAAATAAAGTCCATTTTAGGAATATTAAAATTAGAAAATTGAAAGATGTCAATTAGTGCAGCTCCTGTAATGGAAAATAGAAAAACGAACTATCGTTGGGGAATAGTTGCTTTATTGTTTTTTGCAACAACCATAAATTATTTCGACAGGTTTATATTGGGTATAATGGCTCCGTTGCTTGAATCGGAATTAGGGTGGAACGAATTAGAGTATGGCTATATTGTTTTTGCATTTCAAATGGCATATGCCTTTGGAACTTTGTTGTTTGGGTATTTAATTGATAGAATTGGCACACGCTGGGGACTTGCTATGGCTGTTGGTTTTTGGAGCATTGCCAGTATGCTTCATGGTGCTGCCAGAAGTTGGATTGGATTTGCTCTGGCACGTATTGGTCTGGGATTAAGTGAGGCGGGTAATTTCCCGGCAAGTATAAAAACTGTAGCAGAGTGGTTCCCAAAGAAAGAAAGGGCTTTGGCAACGGGTATTTTCAATGGAGGTTCTAATGTCGGTGCTTTGTTTGCACCTATTCTGATTCCATTAATAATGTCATTCTTTGGCTCTTGGGAGTGGGTATTTATTCTTTCCGGATTACTGGGATTTGTATGGTTAATTTTCTGGATGATCTTTTATCGTAATCCTGGCGAAAGCAGGTATGTAAATAAACAGGAATTGGAGTATATCCAAGATGGGGAAAAGGGAGTTGAATTTGAAAAAATAAACTGGACAAAACTTTTAAAATATAGACAAACCTGGGCTGTGGCTTTAGGAAAGCTACTTGCCGATCCGGTATGGTATTTTTATTTATTCTGGGGAGCTAAATTTTTGCATACAAAATTTGGTATCGATCTTAAGGAAATGGCTTTGCCCTTGGTTACCATCTATGTAATTGCAGATTTAGGAGGTATAACCGGAGGTGCTCTGTCTTCGTTTCTGATGAAAAAGGGAAAAACGGTCAACTTTTCTAGAAAGATGACCATGCTGATTTCTGCATTGTTGGTTTTGCCGGTTATGACAGTCCCATATTACTCTTCAATAACCATTAGTGTGGGCTTAATTGCTTTGGCGGCAGCTTCGCATTGCTCATGGTCGGCTAATATTTTTACTGTTATTTCTGATCTTTTTCCCAAGAATATGGTGGCTACGGTAACCGGTTTTGCAACGACAGTTAGTACGATAGGTGGAATGTTAACTGCTTTGCTGATTGGTTATCTACTGAATGAGTCGGGTTCTGATGGATATAAAATTGCATTTGGTGTAGCTTCTTTTGGTTATCTGATAGGTATTACTGTTATTCATTTGTTAGTTCCGCGAATGAAACCATTGATGGATACTCAAACAGGAAACTAATCTTTATAAGAGAACTAATAAAATTAAACTAAATGAGAAGAAGAGACTTTATTCAAAAAACCGGAGCTATGACAATTGGAGGTATTGTTATTCCTTCTATTGTTCCGGCTTCTGTTATGGGGAAGAATGCTCCCAGTAACCGAATTAATATCGGAATGATAGGTACGGGCAGACAGGCTATTAATGTAAACCTAAAGGATGGTTTTTTGAAATTGGATAACTGTCGGGTAATAGCAGTTAATGATGTTGATTCATGGCGTATGAACTGCGCCAAAGATCTTGTGAATGAAAGCTATTCTGCAAAAAAGGGGGGTAAATATAACGGGGTAAAAAGCTACGACGATTACCGTGATTTGCTGGATAATAAAGATATTGATGCTGTAATGATTTCAACAACTGATCATTGGCATGCACCAATAGGTATTGCAGCAGCAAAGGCAAAAAAACATATTTCCATTGAGAAAGCTTTATCTGTATGCTATTCGCATAGTAAGGCTCTGTCTGAAGCAGTTAAAGTTAATAATGTATCTAACCGTCTTGATAGCGAATTTCGATCTAATGAATATTTCAGAAAAGCTGTTGAGATTGTACGAAACAATCAGATTGGTACTGTAAAAAATGTGATTGTTGGAGTTCCGGCTCCCTTAAACGGAAGTGCTATTGGGCCCCAGCCGGTAATGAAAATTCCACAAGAACTGAATTATGATATGTGGCTTGGACCAGCGTTCGAAGCTCCTTATACTGTAAAACGAGTACACGATCCTAAAGAAATAAATACACGTCCGGGATGGATGAGAATTGAGGATTATTGTAATGGTATGATAACCAACTGGGGTGCTCATTTATGGGATATTGCACTGTGGGGAATAAATAAAGAATATGAACTTCCGGTTAGTGTGAATGGTGATGGAACTTTTTCTTCCGGGTTATGGAATACCATAAATTCATTTGATATTGAGTATAAATATGCAGATGGATTGATGATTAATTTTATAATTGACAAACCTTATGTAAAGTTTATTGGTGAAAACGGGTGGGTAAAGATTTCTTATCCAAACAAACTGGAAGCTAGTAATGAGGAAATAGTAAACTATAAACTGGGTGAAGGAGATATTTCATTTAGCGATACTTTAAGTGATAAAGAAGATTTTCTGAAAGCCATTGAAACGAATTCACAATCACTGGAGCCCATCGAAGTAGGTCATAATGTTTTTGCAACAACGTCGTTTGGTTTGATTTCGGTAAAACTCCAACGTGAAATTCATTGGGATAATTCAACAGAGAAATTTATTGATGATACGGCTGCCAATGCAATGTTAAATTGTCCGTTTCGTGGAAAATGGATTGATAAAGATGTAATCGACTGGATGAATAAATATCAGAAAGTTGACTTGTAGAACTTAATCAGTGAAATTATAAATATTAAGAGATAAAATTAGTTTGTTGTTTCCGCAGATCTTATGTCGGGCTGAAAGGAAGCCGGGACTGCTCGTATCGTTTAAAATACACATTGAAAAGTTAGGTTGGGAAATGGTAGATAGCATAGTCAAAAATATCCGGGAAAATCAGAAGAATCCATTGCTTTCAAAGTCGGAATGTATAGTAGAAGGAATAGTTGATACTATTCGCAAAGGGAAATTAACTCCGGGCTCTCCTTTACCTACAGTGAATGTGGCAGTACAGGAATTTAAGGTTGCACGAAAAACAGTTGTAAAAGCTTACAACCTGTTAAAAACAAAAGGTTACATTGAGTCCCGTCATCGCCTGGGGTATTTTGTGATTGATACAAAGCCAGTTTTAAAATCCAGAGTCCTTTTTTTAATACATAGTTACGATCCACACCTGGAAGCATATTATAGAAAATTTACCAAAACTGTAGATGATTGCTGTGTGGTAGAATTATTTTTTCATCACTACAATATTAAAATATTTGAGATGATAATTAATCAGAATCTTGGAAGGTTTGATTTATTTGTTATTTCTTCTTTTGATCATCAGAGAATAGCGTCAATTGTTCAACGCATACCCAGAGACAAAGTTTTGGTTGTATTAAGAAATGATTGTTTAAGCAATTCTTATTCCTCAATTATTCAAGACTTTTATAATGGAACATACGAAGCTTTACAATCAGGCTTACATTTATTAAAGAAGTATTCGTCTTTGGTATTAAGTTATCCGAAACCGAAAGGACATTCAAACAAGCTAAAAGAAGGATTCGAAAAATTTTGTACTGAATTTAATATTAGAAATGAAATTGTCAATTCAATTGAAAATGAAGAAATCAGGAAAGGAAGTGCATTTATCGTAATTGATGATATGGATTTAGTTCGGTTGCTGAAAATCTGTAAATACAGAAATTGGACATTGGGGAAAGATATAGGAGTAATTGCTTTTAATGAAACCCCTTTAAAGTCGGTAATAAGAGATGGGATTACTGTGATTTCATGCGATTTCGAACAGCTGGCTATTGAAACTGCTAACAGGGTGATGAATTGGAAGCATGAAAATACTATTATTCCGATATCTCTTATTGCCAGAAATTCACTGTAGAATAAAATTTTTAAATTGTTGAGATTAGGCAATTATTGATTGAAAGACAAAGTTTTGGATGATAGGTATTTAGTTTAAAAAGATAAAGGAGAGAATTTCAATTATGATATGTGTACCAATTTTTATCAAAGTTAATCTGTGGATGCTTTCCATTATTAACTAAATAGAGATTGAACAGGTATCCATTATAGAAATATCTGTTATCAGAGTATGTTATATGACATTAAGTAGATACCGTAAATATACAGGGTATCTTTATGAAGTTAATTTATTTTTTGTTTTTTTTAACGTAGGAATTTAAGCTATCGAAAATTTTGTGGAAAACAGAAAAAGGCATGAATATCAGGCTGCTATGGAGTTGTGTGAAATCTGATAGTGAAAAGTCTTTTTCAGATATTTTCGTACATACATATCCCTTTTTATTCCAGTATGGAATAAAAATCTATAACCATCCTTCACTTGTTAAAGATTCAATTCAGGATGTATTTGTACGCATATGGGAAAAACGTAAAACTCTTGGCAATGTTCAAAGTCCAAAAGCATATCTCGCATCATCGGTAAGAAGAAAAATTCTTGAAAATAAAAAGGCGTTAAAACTTGAGTTGTCGGATGAGCTGTGTACTGAAGACGTATTACAGAGCTTTTCTTTTTCAGACTCCGAGTTTATCGAAACAAAAGAAATTTCGGTACAACTTAGAAATATGCTCGTTAAAGAGATAAATTTACTTCCCCGGAAACAGCGTGAATTAATCTTTCTTCGATTTCATTCCGGTCTTAGATACAAAGAAATTGCAGAGGTTATGGATATAAAGGAGCAAACTGTAAGAAACCTTATGCAAAGAACTTTAACAAATATTAGAAGTAAAGTCGATCTTGAATTGTTGACCGAAATAGATAACGTTGGCAATCTTCTGGTCTTTTTTTTCCTGTGTGCAAAAAAATATTGATTTTGCCTAGTACATAATTTCAAATCTTCTCTCTTACTAATTAAACAGGAGAAATAAATATCGTATGTCTATAAATAAAAATATTAATGAATTGCTGGCTAATGAAGAGTTTCAGAATGAAATTCTCAACTTCGATAAGTTAAGCGAAGAAAAGCAAAATACGATATTTGAAAGATATTCAATAACCAGAAAAGAATTTTTTTATGCTCAAAAGTTCTTTCTGGGTATTTCATTTCAGAATACAGATATGGCTCCTGAACATATTAATTATGCCTTAAAAGAATTAATTAATAAGGTTAGAACTGATCGTGTTGTGTCAAAATCGGCAACCGGTTTTATTACATGGGTTTCAAGGATTGCAGCTGTTTTGTCAATTCCATTATTGTTGGCAACAATTTATTTGTATCAGAAAACTACCGATTTGGATTCAAATCATATAATCTCAGCTTCTTCAGAAAATGTTATTAATACTTTCAGTTCTCCTATGGGGGCCAAAAGTCAGGTGGCGCTTCCCGATGGCTCAATCGTTTGGTTAAATTCGGGCAGTAGTATTTCATTTCCAAGTTTTTTTGACTCGAAAAGTCGCAATGTGGAGCTAAAAGGAGAAGCTTATTTTGATGTGACCAGAAATCCGGATATTCCTATGATTGTTACCACCAGCAATATCAAAATAAAGGTGTATGGTACAAAATTTAATGTAAATGCATTTGCCGATAACAATACAATCGAAACTACGCTTGTTGAAGGTAAGATTACAATTATTCCTGAAGATCGTAATAATGAATTTTTGGTTAGACCTCAGCATACTGCCTTTTACTCTATTATCGAAAAAAAACTTCATGTTAAAAAGATCGATAACGTGGCTGACTATATTGGTTGGAAGGATGGCCAATTAATGTTTAGAGATGAAACTTTTGGAAGTATCTTAAAAAGACTGGAAAGATGGTATAATGTTGAAATTCAACTAACCGATAAATCATTGGCCAACTATAAACTATATGCAACATTTTTCGATGAAAATATAGAAGAAGTACTGAATCTGTTTGCAAAATCAATTCCAATTAAGATAGAATATAGCGACAGGGTAAAACAAAGCAACGGAAGCTACACCAAACGACAAATTATAATTAAACGAGATAAACTTAAAAAGATGAACTAATTAAAAACTACCTGCCTATGATAACTATATAAGTTGAAAACAAAAAAGCAGGAAAGAGCGGCCACTCCTCCCTGCAACTTTTTAATTTACGATTCATTAATCTAACAAATCATTTCAAAAGTATGAAAAAATTTAATGGTTTAAATGCTGTGAACCTATATTTAAGGTATCACGGAAAAATAGCGTTAAAAATGAAGCTAACATTATTGCTATTAATGGTTGGAATTATTCAAACATTTGCATTGGATAATTATGCTCAGTCTACCAAATTAACCATGGATCTTAGAAATATGACAGTGGTTGATGCTTTACGAGCCATAGAAAACCAAAGTGAGTTCTATTTTATTTATAATAAAGATGTCATTGACTTAAACAGAAAAGTCGACCTGGAAGTAAAGAATTCGGGTATTAAACAAATACTAAATTCTATTTTTAGAAATACGAATGTTAATTACCATGTTACTGACAGGCATATTATTTTATCAACCTTGGAGACTAATCAACCCGATAAAACAGTTAAAGGGAAGATTACCAATGATAAAGGAGAACCAATTCCCGGAGCAACAGTATTAATTTCGGGCACTACTTTAGGAACCGTATCTGATTTAGACGGAAACTATGTTTTAACCAAAGTTCCTGAGAACGCTGTTTTATCAATATCGTTTATCGGGATGAAAAGTCAGGTAATAAATACTGAGGGAAAGACCCAAGTCGATATTGTATTAGTCGAAGATGCAGTAGGTCTTGAAGAGGTTGTTGTTGTAGCTTACGGAACTGTAAAGAAAAAGGATTTAACAGGTTCTATTAGTACCGTAGATGCCCAGTTGATGACTACTCAGGCAAATTCAACTGTTTCGCGCGCACTGGAAGGTGCTGTTGCCGGATTACAGGTAGCTGCTATTGACGGACAACCAGGTTTAGATATGGGTATCCGTTTGCGAGGCGTTGGATCAGCCAGCCAGAACAGCTCGAATGCACTTGTAGTTATTGATGGTGTACCTGCCCAGCATGCCAACCCGTTATCAACTATTAACTCTAGAGATATTGCCAATGTTACTATTTTAAAAGATGCGGCTTCAACTGCATTGTACGGTTCCCGTGGTGCAAATGGCGTAGTTTTAATCACCACTAAAAAAGGGAATACCGGTAAAACAAAAATTTCTTTTGAAGGTCGTTGGGGAGTAAACCAGGTAGGTCCATACAAGTACGATAAAATTTCTGATCCAAAAGATATTTACGAGTATGCATGGCAAAGTATATATAACTCGGTACGCTATGGTGTGAATGGTTCAGGCATGGCCAAAAACTATACTACAAATGTACAGAATCCAAATATGAGCCATCAAGAAGCAGCTGAATTTGCAAGTGCACATTTATTTGATTACACCGGTTCTGCAACAGGTTCTTTTTCTCGTAATAGTCTTGGAAACTGGATGGCATATAATGTTCCGGGTGCTGTATACACTACAACAGGTTCTGGAGCAACAGCAAGTGCGACTATGTCAGGTGCATATTTGGTTAACACCGACGGGAAATTAAATCCTGATGCTCAATTATTGTATAAGGATAACTATGATAAATATTTGATGGAAAATGCCTTACGTCAGGAGTATAATGTGTCGGCAAGTGGAGGAACGGAAAAATCTGATTATTTTGTTTCGTTGGGTTTCCTTGAAGATCCTTCTTATATTCGTGGCTCACAGTTTAAAAGATATAACGGACGTACTACATTAAACGCACAACTATTCAACTGGTTAAAGATAGGAACCAATGTGGCGTATTCTTATCGTGAAACGCAATCTCCTGCAACGCGTTGGGGACGAAACCCGGGATCTGCAGTGGCAAATATCTTTCGGTTTATTAATGGTCAGAACCAACTAATCCCGTTATATGCACGTGATAAAGATGGGAATGTAATATATGAAAACGGAGAGAAAAAGGTACATGTTTATGGAACAGATAGCTATTCTCCCTTGGGACAACCTTCAAATTCTCTGGCTTCTGCCGACGTAATTACCATGCTTGATAACGATCAGGATACAAGAAAATCAAGCGATTTAATAACAAGGTCATATGCAGAAATTAAGTTTTTAAACGATTTTACATTTACAACAAATCTCAATTTTGAAAAATATCATGAGACACGTACCAGATACTGGCAAAGTGAAACTGGTCAGGTAAAAGGTGTTGGAGCATATGGTAAAACTTTTCAAAACGTAACTATTATTAATTCTCAACAGTTATTGAATTATAATAAAGATATCGATAAGCACCATTTTGATGGTTTGCTAGCTCACGAGTTTAATAAATATCATTTTGAAAACCTGCATTATAAATCTGCTTATGAATTGGTTCCTAACTTTATTGCAAAAGTAAATTTTGTGGGCCGTTATGTAGGTGGAACTTTCTCCTCTCCGGGAGGTGGCGAAGAAGAAAGGGCAATGGAAAGTTACTTAGGACGTGCACGTTATGTGTATGATGGTAAGTATTATGCTGAAGCTTCTTTGCGTCGCGATGGTTCTTCAAAATTTAAAAATGAATCTGACCGTTGGGGAACTTTCTGGTCGGTTGGTGGTGGCTGGAGAATTTCAAGCGAAAACTTTATGGCTGGAACAAGCACTTGGTTAGATAACATGAAAATACGTTCGAGTTATGGTGTGATTGGTAACCAAAGTGGCATTCCGAATTATGCAACCTATCAGGTTTGGTCCTATAGTGCCAAATTTACAGAGACAACTGGGGGTAATGGTATTCCTGAAAGCTATAGACTTAAAAAAGGTAGTTTTGTAAACGATGGTCTTACCTGGGAAAATACCAATACTTTTGATGTTGGTCTCGATTTTAGTTTATTCAACAGGGTTTATGGTACTTTCGATTATTACAACAGAAATACTAATAATACTATCTGGAGTCAACCTATTGCTTATTCTCTTGGGCAATCAAGTTTGGTAAAAAACTCTGCAAAGATACAGAACCAAGGTGTCGAAGTTGAACTAAGTGTAGATGTGTTAAAGAAGAAAGATTTATTGTGGACTGTAACTTTAAACGGAACCCACTACACAACTATATTGCGAGACGTTCCTCCTGGTGTTGGTTCACCTGAGCTTGACGGCAACTGGACTGCTAATGCAGATAGCTGGTCAGCTGCAGGAACAGGTAGTTCTTCTAATGTAACCTACCTGCGCGGTATTGACAAAGACTATTATAACCTGTATATCTTTAAATATGCCGGGCCGGATCAGGAAACAGGGCTTCCAATGTTTTATCATCGTGTATCAGAAGAAGACCATGCAGATGGATTATATACTGATGCAGCTATAGGTGACGATGTGAAAACAACAAATTATTCAACTGCATCACGGTATGAGGTGGGAAGCTCTATCCCTGATTGGATTGGAGGTTTAAATACTTCATTCCGATACAAAAATTTCGATGTGTCTGTTATGTTTGCATATCAGTTGGGAGGTAAGTTTTACAGCACTGAATATGGAAATAATCTGTATCGCAGCGATAATCTTAATAGCGCTTTATCGGCCGAATTAATCGGAGATACCTGGACTCCTGAAAATACAGGAGCAAAGTTCCCAATGGCTATGTACGGAAACACATATGGTGACGGATCCACATTTGGTAGTTGGATGTATTCAGACTTGGGGTTATTTAATGCTTCTTACCTAAATGTGAAAAACATTACAGTGGGTTACACTTTACCTGAGTCGCTGTTAAAGAGATATGGTCTTGGCCATATGAGGCTATATGTGTCTGCTGATAACTTATGGATGTTCACATCCCATTCAGGAATTGATCCTCGCATGTCTTTGGTTGGAGGCTTTGATGTAGGTGCTTATGCTTATCCTTCAATGCGTACAATTTCATTTGGTATTAATCTGGATTTATAGAAAACTTTAAAAATCAGTAAAAATGAATAAACAATATATAATCGGAATAATTTTTCTGGCAAGCATGATATTTTATTCATGCTCCAAGGACCTGGATATTGCTCCACCGAATAAAATCACTGACGAACAAATAAAGGAATTGTTGGCATCTGGCGATGAAGAGAAAATATTACTGATAATGGAGAGTATGGCGAATACCATGCCAACATTATTGAATGGCAGTGGCCTTAGTGGAGCACCGTCGTCTGACGAGCGCTATAATTCCATACAGGGAATGAATTATATGAGGAGCCTAGAGGGGAATGATATTGTATTCGGCGATAAAAATTTAAGTATTTTTGGTGCCGATGAATATTATTTACGTGATTTTACTTCTACTGCAGTGGATAAAAACCGTTATTACTGGCATTCATCGTGGAGTGTTATTACAACAGCCAATAAAATGTTGAATTTTCTGGATGATGAAACAGTTGGCGAAAATGCATCTTTGAAAAAGTTTAAAGCCTGGGGATTAGTAGCTCGTGCCTATGGCTACAACTACCTGATGGATAACTACCAGGATGCTTATTTACAAGGAGGCGATAGTAAATTAGGAATTATGTTGTATGATTTTTATTCTCCTACTCAGGATTATAAACCACGTTCAAGCGCAACAGAAACTTATAATTTTATAAAAACTGACTTGACAACTGCGATTTCGTTGTTAGATGAGGCAAAGGTTGGATATTCAGTCGATACGCTGAATGATATTGATATGTCTGTGGCTAAGTTTCTTCTGGCAAGGATTGCACTTTCCACAGGCGATTGGCCAACAGTAATCTCTAATTGTGATGACATTCTGGAGAATTATCCAGATTTAATGGGAGAAGATGTGTATGGAGGGACAAAGAATGATGGAACGGATACCGATCCTGAAATTCGTCCTGAAAAAAATGGTTTCCTGTTTAATGATGTCAATCCTGAAGTTATCTTAGGATGGCCTGTTGGTGAAGCTCTTATTGGACATAATGCCTGGACAAATCCGTTTGGAGAAGGAAACGGAAGTGCAGGTTATGCACGTATTGATAACCGTTTGTATGAAAAAATTGATGAATCTGACTACCGTATAAACTGTTTTATGAAAACAGCTTTTGGCGATTATACCTACCCAACATCAGGAGCTATAGGCTACATACCAGCTTATACGAACCTGAAATTTGCAGCAACACATGGTATTGGAACAGACGATAAGAAAAACGTTGGTACAGTTACTTGTTATTACATGCGTTCGTCTGAAGTATTATTAATGAAAGCAGAAGCTCAGGCTCAGGCCGGTAGCGATGGTGCAGCAAAAGAAACCCTGAACATATTGTTGGCTGCACGTACGAAAGCTGGTGAAACTACTTTAACTTGCGACAATTATAGCAGCATGAGTGGCTTAACAGCTTTGCAGATGGTACAGTTACAAAGCCGTATTGAATTGTGGGGAGAAGATGGACGTGAGTTTTTTAACAACAAACGCTGGGGCATTGCCGTCGATCGTTCAAGTTCGGCTAATCATGTCGACAAGGGGAAGTTAAGTGTATCTGACATGACTCTGCAAATTCCGGAGGAAGAAATGTTGTACAATCCTTTATGTGAGCAAAATTAATGCTTGAGGTGATTTAATAAATATATTGAAATCAGGCAATCATTTCTTTGATTGCCTGATTACTTTCCTTTTTAGGAATTGTTATTTATAATTGAATTTTAATCCTGACCATTTAAATCTAAGTCACAGGAGTTTACTAATGCTTGTGCCGGATTTTAATATTCAGACTAGTGTGCTTGTATAGTTAAGTCTGGTGTATTTGTACAACAGTGTTTTTCTGCCAGAGAAGAATACAAATAGCATTTTCAATACCATTTTAAATCAATAATGAAACGAAGAACCTTTCTTTCTCAAAGTATGATTCTTTCGGCTGGATGCATAGCTGTAAGATTTCCGGCTTTTGGGATTCATAATAATTTTAAAGACAGCCTGATAAGTTCAGATTTGTTTAGTGTTTTTAAAGATGTTGATTCTAATTACCGTCCGTTTGTACGCTGGTGGTGGAACGGAGATAAAGTTGAGAAGAAAGAATTAATTCGAGAATTACACCTACTTAAACAGGCTGGTATTGGTGGTGTTGAAATTAATCCCATCGAATTTCCTTCAACAGGTGACGATTTGGGAAAAAAATCACTGAGGTGGCTTAGCGATGAGTGGATTGAAATGTTGCAGGTTACTTTTAGCGAGGCTAAAAAGCTCAACATGATGTGTGATTTAATTGTAGGCTCTGGCTGGCCTTTTGGTGCAGAAACTTTGGAACGCAACGAAAGAGCAAAGGTTGCTTTAATTTATGCCGAGCAGCTCGAAGGGCCAACAGTGTTCGAAACATCACGTTTTAATATTTTAGATAACGTCGATCCAGGAGTATCAGTACCTTGTCCAAGCCGTACATTTGACATATTGTCAATGAAATTGGTTCCTGACCCAATGAGCAGTTTGGATCAGGTAATTGAGTTGACAGAAAAAAGAAACGATCAGATTATTAAGGTGGATGTTCCTGCTGGAAAACATTGCTTTTATGCATTGGTAAAAGTCGATTCCTTCGCCAGTGTAATAAACGGTGCACCCGCTGCAGCTGGTCCAATTCTTAATCATATGGACAAAGAGGCAGTGCGGAAATACCTTGATCACATGTCGGATACGATACAAAAGCAGACCGGCCCGTTGTCAAATCATTTAAGAGCCTTTTTTACCGATTCAATGGAGTTGGAGGGATGTAACTGGAATGAAGATATGGCCACTGAATTTAAGAAACGACGTGGTTATGAATTAATGCCTTATCTGCCGTTTACTATGTTTAAAGTAGGACGTTTGGGGGCTGTTGTTGATGCGAATTACGGAGTTACAAAAACCGGTGATTTTGCTGAAGAAATTAAACGTGTACGTTTTGATTTTGAACTAACCAAGGCTGAATTATTACATGAACGTTTTACACAAACCTATCTGCAATGGTGCAAAGACAATAATGTGAAATCCCGGGCCCAGGCCTATGGTCGTGCATTTTTCCCTTTGGAGACCAGTCTTGGTTACGATATTCCGGAAGGTGAATCGTGGACAACCAACTGGTTAAAACACCGTGTGGGAGAAGAAATGTCAGACGACGATTACCGGCGTGGACGCGGATATACAATGATAAATAAATATGTTTCTTCTGCCGCACATCTTGAGGGGAAACGAATTGTTAGCTGTGAAGAAATGACGAACACTTATAATGTATTCAACATTACTTTAGAACAGCTGAAAATAGGTTCCGATATGAGTATCATGTCAGGAATTACACATTCCGTTTGGCATGGATTTAATTATTCTCCACCCGAAGCCCCTTTCCCGGGGTGGGTTCAGTACGGTTCGTATTACAACGAGAATAACAACTGGTGGCCTTATTTTAAATTGCTGAATCAATACAAGGCACGTATTTCAAGTTTGTTGCAAAATGCCGATATGTATACCGACATGGTAATCCTTCCTCCCAACTACGATATGTGGGGCGAAATGGGAGTCCAAACAGATCCATTTCCGGAAAAATTAAATGTTCAGTATACTTCGATTATCTGGGAATCGATAAACAAAACAGGTGGAGCGGCCGATTACACAACAGAAATAATCATTAATAGATCAACCGTAAAAGGAGGCAAACTTTGTTATGGCCCCAAAGAATACGGAACAATTTTTCTTCCAGAGGTGACCAGTATCGGAATTTCAACTCTGAAAAAGCTGCTTGAATTTGTGACTTCGGGAGGACGTGTTTTTTGTATCGAGAAGTATCCTGAAAAATCATTGGGATTAAAAGAATGGAAACAACGCAATACCGAAGTTGCCGGACTGATAGAAAAACTAAAAACGCACAAAGACAGGTTTGTTCTGCTTCGAAAACCAACCGATAACCGTTTTCTTGAGTGGTACATGCAAGTAATGGAACAGTACTCCATACCACATTACCTGACAATTGAAACACCAAACCGTTTCTTTATGCAAACCCGTTATCAGGCCGATGATGGAAGCGAACTATTCTTTTTCCAGAACGTGCACATGCACTATGGTTATAAAACCAATGTATCTTTTTCTAAGTCGATAACCAAAGGACGTTACCCTTGGGTGTGGGAACCGGAAACAGGAGAGCGCTACCGGATTCAATTGCAGAAAAATGGTTGTGAAATGGATCTTGGCCCGGCTGAATCGCGCATTATTGTTTTTAGCAAAGATAAAGAGGGACAGAAATGGACTTCTTTACCAGTAACGGGTAAAAATAGTGAAACAGTAAATAATGATTGGGATGTTGAACTTCAGCACAGCCGGGAGCACACTACCGAGAAGTTTAAAATGTACGCCTTAAAAGACCTGAAGGAAACTAAATATGTAAGCTTTACTGGAACGGTCGTTTATCGGAAAACCATTCATTTTAATCCTGAAATGGCAAACTACATTAATTTGGGCAAAGTGTGGGGAGTTTCTGAACTATTTGTGAATGGTAAATCCTGCGGAATTAAATGGTATGGCAACCGGATATACGATCTATCGGAGACACTGAAGGAAGGAGAAAATGAGATTGAGGTTCATGTTATTACATCGATGGGAAATTATATGAAAACATTAACCAACAATGAAACAGCACAAAAGTATACAGTTCTCAGAAGTAAAAATCAATCCATACAATCAATGGGAATGTTAGGACCTGTAACTATTTATTAGGTAAAATATTAATCAAATATGAACATGAAAAAATTAAAGACATTTGTTCTGCTATTGGCATTATTATCCTGCTCAAAAATTTGGGCCATAGATTATAATGCATCAATTTTTGGTATTAAGTCAAATGGTACTACATTGAATACCACCGCAATTCAAAAGGCAATTGATCATATTCATGCAAAGGGTGGAGGCCATCTTAATTTTTATGTTGGTCGTTACCTTACCGGTACTATAGAACTGAAATCGAATGTACACATCATATTACATGAAGGAGCAATCCTGGTTGGTTCAACCAATGTTTACGACTACAACTATGACAGCCCTTACCGGGCATTGGTATATGCGAAAAATGCCGAAAATATCTCAATAACTGGACTTGGAGTTATTGATGGGCAAGGACGGCAACTTGCTTATAATGTTTTGGATCAGGTTCATAAAGGTATATTGGAAGATCCTTTAAAATATGATCGTTCAGCCCAATATCGTCCGAAAGGCATTTGTTTTCGCGAATGTAAAAATGTTAAGATTGAAGGCATTACATTAAAAAATGCCGCAGAGTGGGTGCAAATGTATGACCAGTGTGAGAATCTTGAAATTAATAAGATTACTGTTGACAGCAAGGCTTTCTGGAACAACGATGGTTTGGATATAGTTGATTGTAAAAATGTATTGGTTACCAATTCATTCTTTGATGCTTCGGACGATGCCATTTGTTTTAAATCACACGATGAAAGCAAAATGTGCGAAAATGTGGAAGTACGTAACTGTGTTGCACGTTCCAGTGCCAACGGAATTAAGTTTGGAACAGTAACCCGTGGAGGCTATAAAAACTTCAAAATTATAAACAACAAAGTTTACGATACGTTCCGCTCGGCCATTACGATTGCTACGCCCGATGGTGGAATGGTTGATAATATTTTAGTTGACAGCCTTCGTGCATACAATACCGGAAATGCAATATACCTGAGAATTGGGGAACGTTGGAACAAAGGACGAAAAGGAACCATGAGCAATGTTACCATCCGTAATATGTATGCAGAGATTCCTGCATCCAAGCCTGACGCCGGTTACGAGTATGAAGGCCCTGTGGAAGATCTTCCGCGAAATGTTTCGCCTGCAAGTATTGTTGGCCTTCCCGGTCAGTATATTTCCAATGTAACTTTAAGTAATATCGAAATTGTATATCCGGGAGGAAGTAACCCGGAATATGCCTACCGGGGAATTAAAGCTTCCGATTTGGATGGTATCCCTGAAATGGAATCTGACTATCCTGAGTTTTCGCAGTTTAAGGAATTACCTGCCTGGGGATTTTATGTGCGGCATGCCCAGAATTTAACATTCGAAAATGTTACGCTGACTGCTAAAGAAAAAGAATACCGGCCTGCCATTGTTTTCGACGATGTGAAAGGTGCTATTATGTCGGGGATGAAATATAACAGTCCTGGTGGAGGGAAAACGGTTCATACCTATAAATCAACCGGAGTTAAACAGAAAAAATAGGGAGTCATGATCAGAAGTAAATCATTAAAAAAAGAAATAACAGGGAAGACTAAACTTCTTCTGTCGGCTGTTTTGTTGTTTGCTGCGACACAATTATCAGCCAAAGATTATCAGGTAACCGAGTTTGGAGCGAAAGCCGATGGAATAACTCTTAATACCCGAACCATACAGAGTGCAATCGATTTTATAAGCGAAAATGGCGGTGGGCGTCTGGTTTTTGATGCCGGCAATTATGTTACCGGAACAATTTACCTGAAATCGGATGTAACACTCCACCTGAAATACGGGGCAACCATATTGGGATCAACCAATCCATTTGATTACGTAAGTGATCCGAAAATTAAATGGGTGGCAATGATTTTTGCAGTAAATCAGAATAATATAGGAATAACCGGAAGAGGCACCATTAATGGTCGTGGTTTTGTAACTGCGAATAACCTGGTGAATTATATTCACCGTGGAATTTTCAACGATGAATTAAAATACGATCGGCCACGAGAGTGGAGGAGACCTCAGAATGTTTACTTCCGCGAATGTACAAATGTGACGATTACCGATATTACTTTACGCGATCCAGCCAGTTGGAACCAGACCTATGACCAGTGTAAAAATCTGTATGTCAATAATATTTATGTTGATAGTAAATCATACTGGAATAACGATGGAATTGATATTGTGGATTGCGAAGGTGTGGTGATTAAGAATTCTTATTTCGATGCTGCCGATGATGTCCTTTGTTTTAAATCGCACGATGCAAACAGTATTTGCCAAAATGTGGTCGTTGAAAATTGTATCGGGCGGTCAAGTGCTAACGGGTTAAAGTTCGGAACTGTTTCCCGCGGGGGTTTCCGTAATTTCAAAATTAAGAATATTACCATTTTCGACACCTTCCGTTCTGCCATAACTTTTGCTGCTGTTGATGGCGGATTGATTGAAAATATTGAGGTCGACAGTGTCCGGTCTATTAATACCGGGAATGTAATTTTTCTGCGTATTGGCGATCGATGGAGTAAGGGCAAAAAACCAAGTATGAAAAACATCCGGATATCGAATGTGTATGCGGAGGTGCCCATCGGAAAACCTGATGCAGGTTACAATTATGAAGGACCGATCGAAGACAACCCTCGCAATATTTCGCCGGCAAGTATTGTTGGGCTTCCCGATTATAAGATTCAGGATGTAAAACTAAAAAACATTGAAATTGTATATCCTGGCGCCGGAAATCCGCTGTATGCTTACAGAGGAACATCACCGGCTGACCTGGATAGTATTCCGGAAATGCCCGATAGGTATCCTGAATTCTCGCAATGGAAAGAGTTACCTGCCTGGGGATTTTATGTTCGTCATGCTGAAGGTGTTGAATTTGAAAATGTAATACTGAGAGCGCAGGAAAAAGATTACAGGCCGGCGATTGTAATGGACGATGTGAAAGGAGGCTCGTTTAAAGAGGTGCTTTTTACAGAGCCCGAAAGCGAGGGTAAAAAACAAATTATTGAACACAATACAAAAGATGTCACTGTTCATCAATAGTTTTCTGTTTGAAAATCAAAAAAATAAAGTAATGAAAGCATACAAAATAATATTAATTAGTGCGTTACTTCTGTGGTCTTTTTCTCTCACTGCCAAAGAGTATAAAGCATCATTGTTTGGGACTGTGTCCGATGGAATTACCTTAAATACTGGTTCTATTCAGTATGCAATTAATCACATTAGCGAAAATGGTGGTGGACGCCTGGTTTTTTATGTTGGACGTTATCTTACCGGAAGTATTCAGCTAAAATCAAATGTTACAATCGAACTAAAGGAAGGTGCTGTTCTGGTTGCTGCTCCGTCAGTGTACGACTACGATGGGCCGGAAGATAAGAATGCCCTTATATGGGCAGATAAACAAGACAACATTGGAATTGTAGGAAAAGGAGTAATTGAAGGGCAGGGAACAGCAGTACTTGAGAGTATAAATAGACAGCTTGAAAAAGGTTATCTGAAAGAAGATGTTGCGAAAACTAGACCAGAGTTAATTTTTATGAAAGGCTGCAATAATATTACAGTTGATGGGCTTAACCTTAAAGATGCTTGTGGAAATGTCCAGTCTTTTGATGGTTGCACTGGAGTTGATATCAGTAACATTACTACAACTAGTATTACAGTTGAAGGTAGTAACGGAATTTTGCTTTCAGAATGTGACGGTGTAAATCTGTCAGACTCTTTTTTCGATATTTCCGGCCAGGAGTTAAGCTTACTGACAGTTTCAAAGAATCTTTCGGTAGAGAATTGTATAAACAAATCAGGAAAGAAGATTAAGGTTAAATAAGGTTCTGTGAATTGCACCTGATCCTGAGCAGGGATCAGGTGCTTTTTCAGAGATGAGAATCCAGAGACAATCATATAAAACAAAGCAATGAAAATTCATTTTGTTAACCGTTTAATTGTGTTTGTATTGCTTATATGCACTGCTTTATCCTGCAATAATGCAAGTGACGGTAAGTCTCCATATTACGGCAAGACAAACATTGCTGATATGGTACTGATTTATCATGGAGCGGTGCACCGGCCATTGGAATGGAACAAAGATCAATTTATTCCTTATGTAGTGCATCAGGATCGGCAGGGAAAGAAAAACTGGTTGTTTGATGGTTTTCTTTTTACCGAATATGTAGATGGGAAAGGCCATCATTTTGCACACGGAAATGCAACTACAACACTTGCCCGTCAGCCGGAATGGAAATGGCTTATGGATCGTCAGTTTGAAAAGGATAGGGGATTATCAGGACTTGATCAGTGTATTGGAGAACAGATAAAGGAAATGGGAAATCCTCCTTTTCGTCACAAAGTAGTTGTGGTAATGCCTGTTCCTGAAAAAGAGCAGACAGATTGGGGGAAAATCAATCGGCCATTAAATTTTACAAACGATGAGGATCGTATTGAGGCCTGCAAATGGTACGTTGACAGTTTTCTGGAGCGTTACAGGCAACAAGGATATAAAAATTTCGATTTGGAAGGCTTTTATTGGGTGTGTGAAAAAGACGGAACTTACAGAGATATTCTTGTTCCAATAGGTGATTACATCCGGTCTAAAAATCTCCGGTTCTTCTGGATACCCTACTGGACTGCTTTAGGTTTTGATAATTGGAAAACCGACAAATTTGATTTAGCCTATATACAGCCCAATTATTTTTTAAAAGATGAAATTCCACGTGAACGGTTGGATGCAGTTTGCGCTTTTGCGAAAGGCACTAACATGGGGGTGGAAATGGAGTTCGACAGCCGTGCCCTGGCAGATTCTCCTGAAAACAAACGCGATAGGTTAATCAGTTACATTGAGGCATTCGAAGAAAATGGTGTATTTAAAGAAGCATCTATTGCCTATTATGAAGGAGGTGGAGCTATTTATGATTTTTATCGTTCGGATAATCCGCTTGACAAGGAAATAATGGATCGTCTGGCTAATATAATTATCCGACGAAAAAAAATTGAATTCCGAAATAAATAAAAATTAAGGTTTAGAGAATTTCAGAAGTATGAAGAAACTAACATTTATATTGATATTAACTGTCTTTGGGGCAGGCCTGATACAGGCCCAACAACTTCGTCCTCAAAAAGAAGAACGCCTGGAATGGTGGAATAACGCTAAGTTCGGTATGTTTATTCATTGGGGAGTCTACTCCATGTACGGAGGCGTTTATAAAGGTCACAAACAAGCTTATGGTGATGCTGCCTGGATTGAGAATCGCTGTAAAATACCCGTTGCGGAATATCGTGAGCATTCCCGTGATTTTAATCCGGTTAATTATAATCCAAAAGCCTGGGTGAAAATGGCAAAAGATGCCGGAATGAAGTACCTGATAATTACGGCCAAGCACCACGATGGATTCGCTTTATTTGATAGCAAAGCCAGTGATTGGGATGTGGTAGATGCCACTGTTTATGGAAAAGACTTACTAAAGCCTCTGGCCGAAGAGTGTAAAAAACAAGGCATCAAATTAGGCTTTTATTATTCTCAGGCTAACGATTGGACCAATCCGGGGGGAACTGTTGCCCGGAGACCCATGTGGCAGGGGTGGCCTAATCCTGATTCTGCCCGGATAGATCAATATACAAAAGAGCATAACGGAAGCTGGGATCCGATACAGGAAACAGCAACCTTCGACGATTATATTGATCGGGTTGCGGTGCCACAGGTAAAAGAATTGCTAACAAATTATGGCGAGATTGCAGTTTTATGGTGGGATTATGCTACCCAGATGAAAAGTTATGACGGAGCTTTAAAACTGCAAAATTTGCTTGATATTCAACCCCAAATTATAACCAACGACCGCTTGCATCCCGATTTCCCTGGCGATACCAAGACTCCTGAGCAGGCAATTCCCGATTGGGATGCAATAGACGGACAAAACTGGGAAACGTGTATGACCATGAATAATTCGTGGGGGTACAAAAGCTTTGATAATAAATGGAAATCATCTGAAAAACTCATAAGAAACCTTGTCAGGATTGTAGCAAGAGGCGGAAATTATTTATTAAACGTGGGACCTAAGCCAGATGGTACCTTTCCCGAAGCAAGCATTGAACGCTTGCAGGCTATCGGTAAGTGGATGGATATAAACGGAGAATCCATCTACAATACACAGGAAAGCCCGATAAGAAACTTACCATGGGGAGAGTGTACCGTAAAACAATTAAAAAACAAAACAATTGTGTATTTGTGTGTTTTCGAATGGCCAGAAAACGGTATTCTTTCAGTTCCCGGCCTAACAAACAAAATCATATCTGCCAAATTACTTGCTAATGGCGATAAACTTAAAACCAAAACAACCGGTAACGGGCACAATATTGAAACTCCTGTAACAGCTCCCGATCCGTATGCCAGCGTCATCAAAATTGAAATAGAAGGGAAACTGGCCAATGCAGTAGATTCTTTACCTAAAAAGAAAATGCAGAGTGGTGCGCTGGATTAAGTGAATAATCAGTAATTGAATTAAACTGAATGAAATGAAAAAAATTGCAATTCTTCTTTTATTACTTACTTCGGTCATATTACTATCATGTTCAAATAAAAAATGTGTTTTTGTCTCGGTTCAAGGCAGCGATCAGGGAGATGGAACCAGGGAAAAACCATTTTTAACTTTAGAAAAAGCCATAGATTTTATTCGTGAAAAAAGAGTAAAAGAAGGCAGTGTGCCTTATTCGATTCTGATACGCGAAGGCGAATATTTTTTTACACAAACACTAAAGCTAACTGAAAAAGATAATGATGTAACCATTGCTCCGTATAACAACGAAAAAGTACGTTTTACGGGAGGTTTATCAATTGACCCGAAAGAGGCATTGCCCGTTGCAGGTACTGAAAAAGAAAATATATTCCAGGAAAAGAACCGTGCCAATATTTTAATGATAGGGCTTAAAGATCTTGGAATATCTGAATACGGAAATCTCCACCCGGTTGGATTTAAACGTCAGGAACAACCAGCATGGATGGAACTTTTTATAAATGGAGAGCCCTGTCATTTATCGCGTTGGCCCAACGACTCGTCTGTATTAATCGGACAAGTTCTTAACGGGGGTTCCGTAGCAGCTGAAGGTGATAATGGAAATATTGGAGGTGCATTCAGATATTCTGTAGACCGGCCAAAGCGCTGGAAAAATCACGATGATGTTTGGATTGCCGGATATTTTAAACACGGCTGGGCCGACGATGCCATTAAACTGGCTTCGATTGACACTATTAATAAAATATTTACAACCGCTCTCCCTCACCGATATGGATTCGGTACCGGAAAACCTTATAGTCGTTGGTATGCTTATAATATCCCCGAAGAAATTGATGCCCCGGGCGAGTATTACATCGATCGCAAAGAAGGGATTGTTTATTTCTACAATCCGGGGGAGATTGAATCGATTGAGGTTTCTGTTTTTGAAGATTTATTTCTGTCAATAGCAGGTGCATCAAAAATCTCAGTGAAAGGAATCGCATTTGAATGTACCCGGGGAATTGTCGTCGAAATGATGGCAACAAAAGAGTGTTTGTTAACCGATTGTACCTTCAAAAATATTGGACGATATGCAGTTAATATTGATTACAAAGACATTCCACTTTCAGAAATAAAAGGTCCGGTTTTAAGCAAAAACAATGGTATTGTTAATTGTATTGTTAGTCAGACCGGAGCAGGAGGAATAAAGTTAAACGGCGGAAACAGGAATACTCTTGAAAGTGCAGGGAATTATGTCGAAAATTGTGTTATTCATGATTTTAACCGGATTGTCAAAACCTATTGTGCCGGGATAAGAATCTCTGGTGTTGGCAACCGGATTTCGAACAATGAGATTTTTAACTCTCCTCACAGTGCTATTTTGCTGCATGGTAACGATCACCTGATTGAATACAACGAAATTCATGATGTATGTCTTGTAACCGATGATGTGGGAGCCGTTTATTACGGGCGTAATCCTTCATTCCGGGGGAATGTGGTTCGTTTCAATTATTTCCATCATTTGGGAGATATGTATCGTACAACAGCTGTTTATCACGACGACGGTGCCTGTGCAATGGAAGTACATGGAAACATTTTTTACAAGGCAGGAACCATTCCTTCACTTATTGGAGGTGGCAGCGACAATGTATATACCAACAATATTTTTATCGATAACCCGATTGGAATAAAAGTGGACAACCGCATGCAGGCATTCGCGTGGGCAAAACCTATGATAGCAGCCGGTGGTGTAATTGAACAACGATTGACGGCAGTGAAATATAACCAACCGCCTTACAGCGAGCGATATCCTGAACTTGCGAAATATTGGGATGAAGATCCGTCCTTGCCAAAACGAAACCTGATTGATAGAAATGTATTTGTAAAGGTAGACCAGATAATTAAACGGGTTGACGAAGGAGTAAATACAGATAAAAAACTTCTTGAGTTTACTGAAAATAACTATGTTACAAATAAAGATCCCGGTTTCGTTGACAAAGAGAATCATAACTTTAAGCTAAAACTTACTTCTGAAATATTTGAAAAAGTAACCGGTTTCGAACAAATACCATTCGAAAAAATAGGTCCCCATAAAAACAAGTAAATACAACTGTATAGTTATAAAGAAATTATTATCTCATGAAAAAATCTTTTTTACTCTTATTCATTATTGTCTCCGGGTTATTGGTAACAGCGCAAGATATAAATTATGCAAAGGATGTTGTTAAAACACTTTCTTCTCCGGAATTTAAAGGAAGAGGATATGTTGGAAACGGCGATAAAATTGCAGCTAAATATATTCGGGAGCAGTTTCTTAAATTAGGATTACAACCATTTAATAACGACTATTTTCAGCCATTTGAGGTTGATGTAAATACCTTCCCTTCAAAAATGGAACTTCGGATTGACGGAGAAGAACTGATACCCGGAGTAGATTACATGGTTGACAGAAATTCAGCTTCATTAAAAGGGAAATTCCCTGTTTTGGTGGTTGAGGAAGAAGATTTGTTTGACGAGAAGAAGTTAAAAAGCATTATTTCTTCCAGTGCAGGAAAAGTATTGATTATAAAGGAAACTGAGTCTGAAAATAGTAGTGGCGAAAATAAAAATAAACGAAATGAACTTTTAAAATATATCAAGTTTGATCCGGAAGTTCCTTCGGTAGCAACTATAATTCTTACAACAAAAAAATTATTGTGGAGAGGTTTAACTTATCAGGATAAAAAGCTGGCATTTACTGTAAAAAAGGATTTGGATTTGGAAAACATTAAGGAAGTGTCCATTAATGTGAAAGCTAAGTTTATTAAATATGAAACACGTAATGTAGTTGGTTATTTTGAAGGAACAGAAAAACCTGATTCATTTTTAGTGATGACCGGGCATTACGATCATTTGGGCAAGATGGGAGCAAAAACCTATTTCCCCGGAGCAAATGATAATGCAAGTGGAATTGCCATGATGCTAAATTTGGCCCAATATTATAAGGAAAACCCGCCTAAATATTCTATCGCTTTTATGGCTCTTGCGGCCGAAGAAATCGGAATTTTAGGAGCTGCGCATTATGCCGAAAATCCATTGTTTGATTTAGGTAAGATCCGTTTTCTGGTAAACTTTGATATGGCCGGAACAGGTGACGACGGAATAAAAGTGGTAAACGGAAGTGTGTTTCAAAATGAATTCGATTTGTTAAGCAGAATCAATACCGAAAATGATTATTTGCCTTCGGTAAATATTAGGGGAGCAGCATGTAATAGTGATCATTGTAAGTTTTACGAAAAAGGAGTACCGTCCTTTTTTATCTATACTTTGGGTGGCACGCAGGCATATCACGATCTTAACGACAGATTCGAATATTTACCTTTTACAGAATTTGTTGATTATACCAACCTAATGATTAACTTTTTTGATTCCTTTTAGATTTGGCAAGTGAAGTGTTGAGTTTTCGTAAAATGAAGTAGTTAGTAAAATGTATTTTCTTATTATATCAGGTGTACTTAATAAAACAGGTTTTAAAATGAAATATTTGCTTATTGGTTTCTATGTGGTTCTAGGAGTTTTTGCAAGTATTGTTGATGTAGGTGCTTGTACCAATCTTATTGTAACAAAAGGTGCGAGTGTGGATGGTTCGGTAATGATTACCTATGCGGCGGATTCGCATATC
The DNA here is from genome assembly GCA_947492175.1 of uncultured Draconibacterium sp. GTDB lineage: Bacteria > Bacteroidota > Bacteroidia > Bacteroidales > Prolixibacteraceae > Draconibacterium. Next base: position 156,198 of record CANLMQ010000009.1, read on the forward strand.
CGCTATGGCGCAATCGACTTTTATCCGGCAGCCGACCACCAGCCTGGCGATGTTTGTGAAGTGTATCATTACGAAAATGGCCGTTTTATGGGAGCTATACCCGAAGTTTCTCATACCTATTCAGTAGTTCAGTTTATGAACGAGCACCAGGTTGCAGTGGGCGAAACCACCTTTGGCGGGCTGGGTATCTTGTATGGCCCTTCTGATGCAATCCTTGACTATGGTTCCTTAATGCGAATTGGTTTGCAACGGTCGAAGACTGCCCGTGAAATGATAAAAGTGATGACCGAATTGGTTGCTCAATATGGCTACGCTTCAGGAGGCGAATCGTTCTCAATTTCCGATGCCAGCGAGGTATGGATTATGGAGATGATTGGAAAAGGCAAATTTGAAAAAGGAGCCGTTTGGGTGGCTCGTTTGGTTCCTGACGGTTACGTATCGGGGCATGCTAATCAGGCGCGTATTACCACCTTCCCATTCCAGAAAACAAATGACTGGGACAATTCAGACCAAACCGTTTTTAACTCGCCTGATGTTATTGATTTTGCCAAAAAACACAACTTGTATCTTGGTTCTGATAAGGCATTCAGTTTTGCCGATGTATATAATCCATTAACCTTTGGCGGGGCACGATATTGCGACGCCCGCGTTTGGTCGTTTTTCCGAAAAATAAATGCAGAAATAAAAGATAACCAGGAATTTGTCGATTATGCTTTGGGTAAGCTGAAACGAGAAAAAAGATTTCCTGACAATAATGCGAATCCCAACGAGTATGTAACCAACCGTCTGCCATTATGGGTAAAACCCGATTCAAAGGTTTCTTTACAACAAGTAATGGCTGCAATGCGCGACCACTACGAAGATACCCCGCTCGATATGAATAAAGGTATTGGTGCGGGACCGTTCGGATTGCCTTATCGTTGGCGACCGATGGAGTTCGAAGTCGACAGCGTAAAATACCTTAGCGAACGTGCCATTGCAACTCAGCAAACCGGATATAGTTTTATTGCCCAGTCGCGTAGTTGGTTACCGGCTCCAATTGGTGGTGTTTTTTGGTTTGGAGTTGACGATGCCGATGGTTGTGTGTACGCCCCCATGTATTGTGGAATAAAAGAAGTTCCAGAGAGTTACCGGTTGGGTAATGGATCAATGATTAGCTGGTCGGAAACATCTGCATTCTGGACGTTTAACCAATTAACCAACTGGTGTTATACACGATATAACCTGATACATCCTGAACTGGAAGAATACCAGACCAAGCTTGAGAAACAGTTTGAGACAGAAGTAAGGCTTGTAGATAATGCAGCTTCAGAACTGTATAAAGCAGATGTAAAATCTGCCCGTACTTATATAACTGCTTATTCGGTATTTACCGGAAACAAGCTGGTAAGCAACTGGAAAAGTTTTTATCAATATCTGTTTATGAAATACATGGATGGAAACAAGAAAGTTACGGCAGATGGTAAATTGCTGGATAACGGGAATGGAAAAGGTATTCCGCAGCGCCCCAAACATCCGGGTTATGGAAAAGGATGGGAAAAGCTGATGATTCAGGGAACCGGAGATTTATTAAAAGTTCCGCAAGAGAAAAAGTAAACAAATCAATCTGAAAAATTAAACATACGAGTATGAAATCGCTGACAGCATTAATCGCTTTGATATTCTTTGTCGCACAAATATATGCGCAAATTCCCGACGAAGATTTAACCCAATATGTAAATCCCTTTATCGGGACACAGAAAATGGGACACGTATTCCCCGGCGCTTGTGTACCGTTCGGAATGGTCCAGTTGAGTCCCGATACGGATACGGTGCCATATGCCGTTGATGGGAAATACACGGGAACAGTGTACCGTTATTGTGCCGGATATCAGTATAACGATCCAACCATTGTTGGATTTAGCCATACACATTTTAGCGGGACGGGTCATTCCGATTTGGGCGATTTTCTGATTATGCCTACTGTTGGCGATTTAAAATTAAATCCCGGAACGGTTGATAATCCGGAGTCGGGCTATCGTTCGCGTTACAGCCATGAGCGGGAAAAAGCCGAACCTGGTTACTATTGCGTACAACTCGATGATTATGACATAAAGGCTGAGATGACTGCTAGTTCGCATGTTGGATTTCATCAATATACGTTTCCTGAGAGCAAGGATGCCCATATAATTCTTGATATGAATCATGGAATTTATAATTACGATGGGAAAGTGTTGTGGTCGTACATCAGGGTTGAAAACGATACTTTGGTAACAGGTTATCGTATTACAAGCGGTTGGGCCCGTACAAACTATCTGTATTTTGCGATGGTGTTTTCCAAACCCATTAAAAATTACGGTGGAAAGAATCTTGAAGACCTCGTTTATAAAGGCTTTTGGCGGAAGTTTGACCAGGAAAATAATTTCCCTGAATTGGCGGGTAAAAATCTAAAAGCTCATTTCGATTTTGAAACGCAACCAGGCGAGCAAATAAAAATAAAGTTTGCTCTTTCGGCTGTCAGCACAGAGGGGGCATTAAAAAATCTTCAAGCTGAAGTCCCTCATTTCAATTTCGGGCAAGTAAAATCAGAAGCTAAAAACCGTTGGCAGCAGGAACTTTCTAAAATAAAGATCGCAGCTTCTCCTGAAAAGAAAGTAACATTTTATACATCAATGTATCATACGTTCATTAATCCCATAGAATATATGGACGTTGACGGGCAGTACCGCGGTCTCGACCATGCTATTCATAAAGCCGATGGTTTTACAAACTATTCAATTTTTTCACTTTGGGATACTTACCGGGCACTGCATCCATTGCTAATTTTAATTCAGCCTGAGCGTACATCAGATATGATTAATTCAATGCTGGCACATTACGACCAGAGTGTCCATCGTGTTTTGCCGGTATGGAGCCATTTTGCTAATGAAAACTGGTGTATGATTGGATATCATGCAGTTCCGGTTATTGCGGATGCCTGGATGAATGGAATTCGCGGTTTCGATGTGAACCATGCACTTGATGCCTGTATTTCATCGGCAACCTATAAAAAATACGGCAATCTCGGCGAGTATATGAAGCTTGGTTACGTGCCTTTCGATAAGAATGTAAACGGATCGTCGATGACTTTGGAATATGCTTACGATGACTGGACCATTGCACAAATTGCCAAATCGATTGGGGAAAAAGATGTTGCAAGTGAATTTGAAAACCGTTCAAAAAACTGGAAGAACTTGTTTAACGAGAAAACCGGTTTCGTCGGAGCTAAAAATAGCCAGGGATACTGGAAAACACCTTTTGATGCCTTGCACACAGCAAACGAAGGTTTTATAGAAGGAAATTCGTGGAATTATTCGCTGTATGTACCGCACGATGTGTCTGGTCTGATCGAAAAGATGGGAGGGAATAACCGTTTTTGTAAGCACCTTGATTCGTTGTTTACAATGTACCTGCCCGATAAATATTTTGCAGAAACGGAAGATGTTACCCGTGAAGGTTTGATTGGGTGTTATGTCCACGGAAATGAACCCAGTCATCATGTGGCTTATATGTACAATTGGGCTGGCAAACCCTGGCAAACCCAGGAAAGGGTGCATCAGATTGTTAATACAATGTATTTGAATAAACCCGATGGACTGTGTGGAAACGACGATTGCGGACAAATGAGCGCCTGGTATATATTTTCTTCTCTTGGTTTTTACCCTGTTTGTCCGGGATCGGGAGAGTATGTTGTAGGGTCGCCTTCAGTTAATAAAGCTGAAATCCAGCTTGCCGATGGGAAAAAGATAGTAGTTACTACCGAAAAGCTTTCAGAGAAAAATATCTACATACAATCAGTAACTCTAAACGGGAAAGATTGGGATAAAACTTTTATCCCGATAGATGAAATAATTAATGGAGGTAGCATTCGGATTAAAATGGGAGCTAAACCCAATAAGAAATGGGGAGTTACTGATGGATCAAAGCCATTTTCAATGAAGCGTTAAAGCAAATCAGAGTTTCCTGTAGCGAAAATTATTTAAAACTAATTGCTATCTAACATGAAAAAAGAACTAAACAGAAAAAGCAAAGTCAGGTCCTTGAAATATGTTTTATTACTGTTAATCAGCGCGGTATTATTATCATTCAAGAGTAGTGCCCAAAAGAAGATATATATTGTAACCGACCTGGAGGGAATAAGCGGGATTTACCGATGGAAACAAGTTAAACCCAAAGATACTCCAATATACAAGCAAGCATGTGAATTTTTTATGGCCGATCTTTCAGCGGTAATAAGAGGTCTAAAAGATGGTGGTGCAACCGAAATTGTTGTACTTGATGGACATGGGCCGCAGGCTGTTCTCCCTGAGTTAATGGAGCCTGGAGTCAGATACATAACAGGTACTCCCAGGCCAAAACCCCTTTATGGACTGGATGAATCATTTGAAGGAATAGTACAAGTTGGAGCCCATGCAATGAGAGGGACCCCTGACGGAGTGTTGCACCATACTCAATCAAGTTCAGGACGGTTTCGCTTGTGGTACAACGGGGTTGAAACCGGAGAAATAGGAATGGTTGCGTTAATGGGAGGTTATTTTAAGGTTCCTGTAATAATGGTTTCCGGAGATGTAGCAGCTTGTCGTGAGGCAAACAAATTTTTAGGCAATAATGTAACAACGGTAGTTGTTAAGGAAGGTATTGCTGAAGAAAGTGCTGTTTTATATCCCTTCGACGAAACACGACAAGCGCTTTACGAAGGGGCAAAAAAAGCAATGACTAATATTGGCAACTGCGAAATATACAGTATTGACATGCCATTTGATGCCAGGATTGAATTAACTAAACCAGATGAAAAGCATAAGAAAGTGTGGATAAAAACAGGGACTTACCCCAGTGCTCTTCATACTTATGATATAGTTTCAGAAAAATCAGAAAAAAGATAAATATCGAAAGTTGTTAAAAACCGGAATTAAGATGATACAAAAAATCTCATTGGGATTTTTCCCGACGCCATTGCATGAATTAAAGAATTTATCAAGTCAGTATAATAATTACCGGATATTTATAAAACGGGATGATCATAATGGTGTAGCTACAGGAGGAAACAAAATACGAAAGCTGGAATATTTGTTATATGACGCACTTAATAAAGGGTACGACACTGTAATTACTGCCGGAGCCCAGCAATCAAATCACTGTCGTTTAACCGCTGCTTTCTGCGCCCGCGAGAATCTTAAATGTCATCTGTTACTTGGAGGAGAAAAACCAACGCATTACAGTGGAAATCTTCTGTTATCTCAACTGCTGGGAGCTGAGATTCATTTTACCGGCGATAATCGAAAGGGCGAAGATATTGATGATTTGGTAAAGGAATTAATTAAAAAAGGAAGAAAACCTTATGTTATTCCCTATGGCGGAACTAATGAAACAGGTGCCTTGGGCTATGTTAATGCTGTTGCCGAAATAAAAGAACAGTTAAAGGAAATGAAGCAAACTATTGACTATATCATTTTTGCTTCCAGTTCGGGCGGGACACATGCCGGCTTAATAGCAGGCTCCGAAATCAATCAATTAAAAAGTAAACTTATCGGGATAAATATCGATAAAGATGAAACCAGCGGAAATACTCTTGCAAATGTAATAATCGGTATTGTTTCGAAAATTTTGAACACATACGGAATAAACTCTGAAATAAAACGAAACGACATTCATTTGTTGAAAGACTATGACAAGGCAGGTTATGGAGTGGTTACGGAACATGAAAAACGAGCCATAAAATTATTGGCAGAATCAGAAGGAATCCTACTGGATCCAGTTTATACCGCAAGAGCGTTCTATGCGATGATTGATTTAATGGAAAAACAAGTAATGATTCCTGGTTCAAATGTGTTGTTTCTTCATACAGGGGGGCTGCCGGCTAATTTCCATTATGCTAAAAATTTATATCCATAAACGAAACCAAACTATTTTAATCAAAAACTAACTTAAACTGTATAAAATGAAGCAATTACTTTTTGTATCCATCATAATTTTGCTTGCTTTTGGAAATGGCTTTTCCAATAATTATAGCGACAAACTTTATTCTCCTGACGGCAGTCTTTGTTTTACTTTTTTTATGCAACCTGGCGAAGCGTTTGAAATGTCATACTCGGTCAGCTATAATAACCAGTCTGTGGTATTAAGATCTCCGTTGGGGATTCAGTTAACAGATGGCCAGTGGTTAAATAAACTCGAACTAAAAGATAAAATTACCAGTTCAAAAGATACTACATGGACTCCTGTTTATGGTGAACGGAACCAGGTTCGCGACCATTATAATGAAACTGTTTTTGTGATTGGGAAGCAGGGGAAAACAAAGCCGGAGATGCGTATAGTTGTCAGGGCTTATAATGAAGGTATTGCGTTTCGTTATTTATTTCCTGAATACGTAACAGGGGGACCATATATTCGCATAAAAGAAGAGGAGACAGAATTTACACTCCCCGAAGATACGAAGGCATGGTATACTTTTATGGCACAGCAGATGTACCACCTTCTTCCTTTAAATAACTGGCCGGGAGAATGTGAACGTCCTCTTACTTTGGAACTTCCTGATGGATTGTATCTATGTTTAACCGAAGCAGAAATGGTTAATTATGCCCGCACAAAATTTAAATTATCTGACACCCGCCCCAACACACTTGAATGCTCAATGTACTCCGGAGTTGATGAAATAGCACCTGTAAAAACGCCCTGGAGGATAATTATGGTCGCTGAACGGCCGGGTCAACTATTGGAAAACAACGATTTGATTTTAAATCTAAATGAGCCATGTGCTATTGAAGATCCTTCGTGGATAAAACCGGGAAAGGTGGTTTTGTTGAAATCATATACAACCCAATATGCAAAAAAAATGGTCGATCTCGCAGTTACCCGTAATCTTCAGTATATTCATTTTGACGCCAACTGGTATGGTCCGGAATACAAGCAATCTTCAAATGCCACAACAATAACTGTTTCCCCGCATCGTTATGATGGCCCGCTGGATATGAAAGAAGTTTGCCATTATGCAAAGCAAAGGGGCATCGGAGTGATTGTATATGTGAATCAACGGGAACTTGACTCACGGCTGGATGAAATATTACCATTGTATAAATCGTGGGGTATTTCCGGTATTAAATTTGGATTTGTTCATGTAGGTTCCCATCGATGGACTTACTGGATGCATGAAGCGGTTAAAAAATGTGCAGAGTATGGGATCGTGGTTAACATACATGATGAGTATCGTCCTACCGGTTTTAGCAGAACATACCCCAATCTTATGACACAGGAAGGAATACTAGGAAATGAAGGTTTTCCCGGAGCCACCCACAATACAATTCTTCCCTTTACCCGTTATGTTGCCGGAGCTGCCGATTATACAATTTGTTACTATCATCGATCAGAAATTAAACCAGGTTACAAAACTTATCTGAATACAACTTCAGCCCATCAGTTATCATTAGCAGCTCTTTACTACAGCCCGTTGCAATATGTGTACTGGTACGATAGTCTTTCCCATATCGGGAATGAACCGGAACTCGAATTTTTTGATGCAATTCCAACTGTTTGGGATGATACCAAAGTTGTTCACGATAATATCGGAAATTATGTAACAATTGCGCGCCAGAGTGGTGAACAATGGTTTGTTGGAAGTATAACAAATACAGAGGCCCGCAAAATAGAGATATCACTCGACTTTTTACCAAAGGGCGTGAAGTTTGAAGCTCGTATCTATTACGATGATCCTTCAGCCCAAACGCGAACAAGAGTTGGTATCAGGCGAAAGGAAGTAGATTCTTCAACCATATTAAAAACAAAACTTTTAGCTTTTGGAGGACAGGCAATTTGGTTAAAACCAGTATTAGGTGTCCCCAAATAGTAATCGTAAATCAATAGTACGGAAGCAGCAGATCAACGGATATCTCTGTTAAATCAACAAAGTTGCTCCGAAATGGGAAAGTTTGAAAATAAATAAAACTGAAAATATGATAAAACTGAAGATAAATAAAAGATGGTATTGTTTGCATTTGATAGTGGCAGCGCTTCTACTGGTGTTAATACCAGAAGTATGTAAATCTCAAGCAGAGCCAGGTAACAATTCTTTGTCAGAAATAACAATTGTTGTTCCGTATCAAGAAGCATCTACGTTGACAGATATATGGGCGAATGAAGAATCCTCAATTAATTTCAAAACAGAACCGGGTAGGGCCGGAAGGTGTACCGCAGCCTTTACAGCAAAGGAATTGTCCGGATTTTTAAAACAGTCCCTTCATAAGGCTAGTATTTCGTATTCTGAATTTCTCCCCGATAACGGGTTTTTTATTGAATTGGGAATTAATGATCCAAGTTCTTTGGCATGTTCTTTTTGCATTGAGCCTTTGGAGAATGGAATACGTATTATTGGAGATGGAAGACCGGGTTTACTTTATGGAGGATATGAGTTTTTACGAATGCAAGGTTGGAGGTGGTATGCTCCGGGAGAAAGTGGTCAAATAGCTCCTGATAAAAAGTATAAGTTATTTATTCCGGAGAAGAAAAAAGAATATCAACCTGATATGCATTTGGGAAGGGGTTTTCACCTGCCTAATCAACATCAGGAATCGACAGATTTATGGCTTTGGATGGCGCGAAACCGGCTGAATCAGGCTTGTTATCGTCCGGCTACCGGGCCACTGGCCAACAAACTGGGAATGATATACAGCGAAGGGGGACATATTTTTGAACGGGTACTTGATCCTGACCGGGCAATGCCTTCAGGCAAAATTATGTGGGATGAGCACCGCGAATGGTATGGACTCTCCCAAGATGGAATAAAGAAAAAAGAAGAGGCATTGAGAACCCAGTTTTGTGTTAGTCAGCCAGACCTGATGGAGTTTTTCGGAAATGAACTGCTTGAACAGCTAAAAGGAAAGTGGAAACATGCTAACCTGGTAAATGTTTGGGGGTTTGATACCTGGGGAAATACCTGTAATTGTGAGAAATGCAAACAACTTGGCAACGGATCCGATCAGGCTTTACACTACTTGTCGGCAATCAGGGATTATTTAAATGATGCGCTTGCTGATGGGCGGCTGGATCATAATGTACAACTGGCTTTATGCGCCTATGAAGGTACGAGCACAATGCTTGGCCCGGAGAATACTATTCCTAAAAATCTGATTGATGCAGGAGATGTGATCGTTTTTTATCCGATAGACCGGTGTTATGCCCACAATTTTAATGATAAATCATGTGATATAAATGCGAAATATAAAAGAGATCTCTCTGATTGGATGAAGCAGAGCCCATCGATGGATGTCATTTTTGGAGAATACTACAACGTGTCGAAATACGAAGATTTGCCTCTTCTTTTTACTGAAACCATGCGTGATGATATCCCTTCTTATCATGCTGCGGGATGCCGGGGAATGATATATATGCATTTACCATTTGTTAACTGGGGGCCACGTACATTAACACAGGTGTTGTATGCCCAATTAGCCTGGGATGCAACTACAAATACAGATGCTTTTCTTGATGAATATTTTAAAAATTGGTATGGGGTGTTTTCAGAAGAGATGCGAGAAATATATCAAAAAAATGAAGAAGGGTGGAAATATATATCGCAGTGGCGTAATTGGCATAATTCTGTTCTTTATCGAATATTAAAATGGGATGGAGAGGTCCCTACAGAAGCTTTAATCATCCCCGGGCATTTTAGGGAATCGTTAGAATATGCAGTCGGTAGTGGGCGAAATAGCATTAAATTGTTAAAAGATGCTTTGTTGCGGTTAGACGAAATACGTGAAAAGGCAAGCATCAATCCTCCATACGATCAACGTATATCAGAGGATTATCGGTTGATGAGATACGGACTTCATACAATGGAAATAATGACTTATCTGTTGTCTTATCATGAAGCACTTCGCACACAAGATTCTTTACGAGCAGATAACGAATGGAAAAATATTCAGCGAATAGCCAATAAATTAGACACGTATTGGCTTCCTATTGTATTTGAAAATCCCCGTAAAGCGGGAATTGTTAGCAAGGATGCTTTTAGCCGTACTCAGTTAAAAGAACTTGTCAGGAAGTGTAAACAGTTTCGCATTGAAAATGATTTGCCTCTTTATCCGGTGAAACCAGAATGCGATTAATCATAATTGAATAAATATCATAAATGGAATGAATTAACGGAGAAATATAATCGTTCGGAAATGATAAAATTAAATATTTATTTACTGATTATATCAGGCTTGCTATTATCTTCGATTGCAACAAAAGCTGGTAATGTGGATAATGCCAAAAGCTGGAAAGCAGGCGTTGCCTGTATAAAAATTACACCGGAAGAATCAATGTGGCTGGCTGGTTATATCGTACGCGATCACCCTTCGGAAGGGAAACTTCATGATTTGTGGGCGAAAGCAATTGCTTTTGAAGATTCGGATGGAAACAGGTCGGTCTTAATAACGACTGATTTAGTGGGGATTCAGAAAAAAATGTCTGACAATATCAGGGATCGGTTAAATAAAAAATATAATTTTTCACGCTCACAAATAATTTTGAATAGTTCTCATACACACCAGGGGCCGGTGGTAAGTCAGCGACAGGTTTATACCTATAATCTAAATGTCGGCGAAGCCACAAAAATTGCCAAATATGCCAAGATTGTTGAAGAACAGATTATAAAGATTGTAGGGAAAGCTTTAAAAGTGATGGAACCGGTAGATATTTATTCAGGGAATGGACTAACCAGGTTTCAGGTAAACAGAAGGACAAATGATGAAAGTACCTTAACTGCGTTAACCGAGTTAAAAGGACCGAATGATTATGCAGTTCCTGTTTTAAAGGTGGTTAATAAAAAAGGGAAAATAAAAGCAATTGCTTTTGGTTATGCCTGTCATGCAACTGTAACCAACGAATATAAATGGAGTGGCGATTATCCGGGATTTGCACAGATTGAGTTAGAAAAAATGTATCCCGGAGCCGTGGCATTATTTTTTCAGGGAGCTGCCGGAAATCAGAATCCATTGCCCCGAAGATCAAACGCTTTGGCCCAAAAGTATGGTGTTGAACTTGCAAACGCCGTAAAATGTACTTTGGAAAGCGAAATGAGAGAACTTAATCCTTCATTATCGGTAGCGTATTCCGAAATTGACTTACCGATGGAAAATCCTCCATCGGAACAGGAATTAGTTGAAATGGCAAAATTATACAGCGATACAGCGAAAACAGTAACTGAAAAAGTAATTAAGAACTGGACCAAAAGGATGTTAGAGATACTCAGCAACGGAAAATCCTTGGAGGATGTGTATTCTGGTTATCCATTACAAACATGGAAACTTGGCGATCAGTTAATAATTGTGATGGGTGGTGAACCTGTTATTCAATATTCTATTCATTTTAAAGAATTGTATGGATTAGAAACATTTGTTATGGGGTATTCTAACGATGAGATGGCCTATATTCCAACATCTGAAATTTTGCAACAGGGGGGGTACGAAGGTAAAATATCGCAAATGGCTTGTATGTTGCCTGCAAAATGGAAACCGGTAATTGAAGAAATGATTATTAAAGAGGTTGATAAGTTGGTGTTAATCGCAACATCCGAATAGTTGAACTAAGTGGTGATTTAAATTGCGGGAGAATATTAGGTTAGGCCCTAAAGAGCAGTTCCGGCTGATTGAATACAAATGATTAAAATAAAAATATATAATGATGAATTTAAAATTGATTGGTAAAGTATTTGTTTTCATGTGTTTGTCGATGTTGATGTGTTCTTGTAACAGCAACGATTCAATTCAATTATCGAGTCCGGATAACAACTATCATTTTAGTCTGACTACTGAAGGAGAATTGTCTTATTCAGTAAACTGGAAAGGCAGCGTTATTATAGACAAATCAGCATTGGGTTTTAAGTTAGCAGATGGAACTAACATTCCGGGTGAAGTTGAAATAGCACAAGTAAATAAAAAGTCAGTTGATGAAACCTGGCAAACGGTATATGGTGAGAGTTCGGGTTATAGAGATAATTACAATGAGTTACTGGTGCAGTTTAAAGGGGCAGGTTCCATTTCCAAAAATTTTGCATTAAGAATTCGAGCATATAATGAAGGAGTTGCTTTTAGATATGAATTTAATCAGCCAGAAGAACTGGACGTTTTATCAGAATTAACAGAGTTTACTTTTCATAACGATCCTTTCGTTTGGGTAAGCCTTATGGCCCAGTCAAGCATCGATAAACAAAAATTTTCAGATGTTTCAATAATATGCGATCGCCCGTTGCTGGCCGAATTATCTGATTCAGTTTTTGCAGCTTTGGGAGAAGCTAATTTAGTTGATTTTGCCCGGATGAAATTCGAAAAGGATAGCACTGTATCAAATAAGTTGAGAGCTTCATTATCATTGGAGCAAGATAAAAAAGGCAATAAGACTCATTTTGTTTCTATTCCCGGTAATGGATATTGTTCTCCATGGCGATTTATTATGGCAGGCCAGTCACCGTCTGAGATTCTGCAGAATAACTATCTCGTGCTTAATTTAAGTGAACCTAATAAAATAGAGGATACCTCATGGATAAAACCGGGGAAAGTAATCAGGGAAGTAACCTTAACCACAAAAGGAGGGATTGCATGTGTTGATTTTGCCGCCAAGCACAATTTGCAATATGTTGAGTTTGACGCAGGCTGGTATGGAAATGAGTATGATGATGGTTCTGATGCAACTACAGTAACAGTTGATCCAAATCGTTCGCCCGGACCTCTTGATTTGCCATATGTAATTAATTATGCAAAGGAAAAGGGAATTGGTGTTATATTGTATGTAAACCGAAGAGCACTGGAGAAACAGTTGGATGAAGTGCTTCCATTGCTGAAATCGTGGGGGGTAGCTGGAGTAAAATATGGCTTTGTAAATGTTGGTCCGCAGAAATGGACTACGTGGTTGCACGATGCAGTTCGAAAAGCAGCCGAACATGGTTTAATGGTTGATATTCATGATGAATACAGGCCAACAGGTTACTCACGCACATATCCTAATTTAATGACCCAGGAGGGAATTAGGGGAGATGAAGAAAGTGCTCCGAATGACATGGTTATTAATACCATTTTTACAAGAATGATAGCTGGTGCAGGAGACCAGACAAACTGTTATTTTTCTGAACGTGTACCCGAAAAAATGGGATCGCATGTTTCTCAAATGGCGAAAACAATTTGTATTTACAGCCCGTGGCAGTTTTTGTATTGGTATGATCGTCCGGAAGGTTCTCCAACCAAAAAAGGAGGGGCCGGGAATACCAAAGATGTAATACCGGAAATTCCTGATCTTGCTTTTTTTGACCAGATACCAACAGTTTGGGATGAAACCAGAATTATTGACGGATACCCTGGTGAATTTGCTGTTATTGCAAGAAAAAGTATAGATTGCTGGTACCTGGGGGCAATTACCGGGACAAAAGGATTGCTGCTTGATGTTGATTTAAAATTTCTTGATGAAGGTAGAACATACAAGGCAACCGTTTTTACTCACGATAGCTCCTTAACAACAGTAACAAAAGTTAAAATCAGAGAAATTGAGGTTAACAGTAAGTCTGATTTTGAATATCAGATATTGGAACAGAATGGTTTAGCAGTAATATTCACACCTTTAAAATAAACACAAATCTTTACTTGTAGGTGAACTTTGATCCTCGGAAGAATATCTTAAATATATGTAATACTATGACAGGAAAAGAACGAATACAAACCATATTGAATCATAAAGAGGCAGACCGTGTTCCTTATGACTTGGCAGGGACAACGGTGACTGCCATAACCAAAAATGCTTATGTAAATGCAATGAAGGCTCGTGGGTTGAGTCCGGAATATGAAAAAGACGAAATAGATCCGATTTCGCAAATAGTTATGCCAGTTGAAGAAAACCTCCTGAAACTTAATTCGGATACACGTAGGATTGGAGCATTACGCATTCCTGAGTATCTAAAACGAAGGGAAATAGACGAAAACGGGATAATGCGAGTTACTGATTTTTATGGTTGTGATTGGGAGCTTAATCCCGCAAAAGATATTTATTATAACCAGGTAACGTATCCTTTAAAACAATATGCTACCACAATGGAGGGAACAGAACACATTCATCGGGTAAATTGGAATAACTATGTGGGGATTATGCAAAATGATCTTTTTGTTCAAATAGAGAGAGTGAAAAACAATTGTTGTATTGCCGACAGGAACACTGCAGGATTCACAGAAAATTCGTTAAGGGTTCGGGGATATGAGGAATGGTACCTTGATACAATGATGGATTACCAGGGGGTTGATCGTTTATTGCATATTATTCTTGAAGATAAAATCCGGTATTGGGATGCATTAATCGATTGGGCAATCGAAAAAAGGGTTGAGAAGCAAATTCAGGTTATTTCAGAAAGTGACGACCTTGGATCACAGGAAGCTACTATTATGGATCATGATACCTTGCGTTTGTTGGTCATCCCAAAAATAAAAACCCTGTTTACCCATATAAAAAAGAGATTACCCCATGTAAGAATATTTATGCACAGTTGTGGGGCTATCCGCCCGATACTTCCCGACTTAATTGATGCCGGACTTGATATTTTAAATCCTGTTCAATTTACGGCTGTTGGCATGGAATTAAAAGGACTAAAAAAAGATTTTGGCGATGTTCTTACCTTTTGGGGAGGGGGTATTGATACACAATCAACCCTTAACAACGGGACTGTACAGAATGTGAAAGACGAGGTAAAGAAGGTGATTGATATACTTGCGCCTGGAGGAGGTTTTGTTTTTGCCCCGGTTCATAATATCCAGGACGATGTTAGCCCTGAAAACTTTTGGGCTATGTGGGATACGTTGCAGGAATATGGGAACTATTAAAGCTGGAGTAATGATGTAAAGTCATTCCTGTAATATCTAATACAATCAATAACAATCTTATTCTAGATAAGATTATAAAATGTTAGAATTTGATGAAACGAAGATTATTTTTTAAAAATATTTCGACTGCAATACCGGCTTCTGTTTTTATGCCAGTTGTTGTCCCTTCTTCAATTTTAGGTAATAGTATTCAGAATAATGATATAACAAACATTGCAGCTGATACTTCAACTCCTAAAAACGTAAGCGCTCCTAATGGTTTGCGAATTGGTATGATTGGTCTGGATACTTCCCATTGTATTGCATTTACAAAGGCATTTAATGCGCCAAATGCAGATAACGACTTTGGCGGGTTTAAGGTAATAGCTGCCTGGCCAACTACTGGCAGCCATGATATTCCGGCAAGTATCGACAGGTTGGCAGGCTTTACAGAGCAGGTTAAACAACAAGGCGTTGAGATAGTTAATTCGATAGAGGAGCTTATAGAAACGGTAGATGTGATTCTTTTAGAGACGATTGACGGCCGAAAACATCTGGAATATGCTTTGCCGGTTATCAAGGCGGGTAAGCGAATGTTTATCGACAAGCCAATGACGGCATCTCTGTCTGATGCCATGATAATATTTAAGGCAGCAAAACATTACAATACCCCTGTTTTTTCGTCATCATCACTCCGGTATATCTCTGGAATGAATAAGGTAAGAAATGGCACCTTTGGAAAAGTTAACGGTGCGATTACCTATAGTCCTGCAATAATAGAGAAAAGTCACCCTGATTTGTTCTGGTATGGCATTCATGGTGTAGAAATTTTATTCGCTGCCATGGGTGAAGGGTGTAAAATGGTTAGTAGGATTTCAACCAATGATACAGATGTGGTGTCAGGAGTCTGGGAAGATAATCGGATCGGCACCTTTCATGGTATGCGTACAGAAAAGAAAGGATATGGTGGAACAGTGTTTTGTGAAAAGGAAATTAAATCGCTTGGTCCTTACATTGGCTATAATTCTTTATTAAAAGAAATTGTCGACTTTTTTAAAACAGGAATAGTACCGGTAGCCCCCGAAGAAACACTAGATATACTTTCCTTCATGGTAGCAGCTGACGAGAGCAAAAAAAGAGGAGGAATTCCTGTTTCTGTAAATGATATATTGGAACAAGCAAGCAATAAAATAAAAGACTGGAAATATTGACTAAACTTTAAAACTATATAAAAATCAAATGAAAAGAAGACTATTCTTAAAACATATAAGCGCAGCAGGTACAGGAGTCATATTAATTCCAACTATTGTGCCTTCCTCAGTTTTTGGGAAGAATGCACCCAGCAATAAAATTAACATTGGTCAAATTGGTTGTGGTCGGATTGCCCGTACTCACGATATGGTAGAGACGCTTAATTTAGATTCTGCGAGGTTTGTTGCTGTTTGCGACCTGGACTGCAACAGGGTGAAAGACGGTAAAAAACTGGTGGAAGATTTTTATCATAAAAAAACCGGAAGTCGGAATTATGTTGATGTAAAAATGTACGAGGATTATAAAGAGATGCTTATGGAATCCGATATCGATGCGGTAATCATCAGCACTCCTGACCACTGGCATGCACAGCTGGCAATAGAGGCAGCATTGAAGGGCAAAGATATTTATATGCAGAAACCGAATTCGTTATCGGTTGTTGAAGGGCGTTTGCTGAGTGATGTTGTAAACCGACAGGGAGTAATATTACAGGTGGGAACACAGGTAAGGTCGAGCCAGCCTCAATTCAGAAGAGCTGCTGAACTTGTGCGAAATGGACGCATTGGTAAGTTACATACTGTAAAGTTAAGTTTCCCGGGTGATCCCTCAGGTCCTGATTTCAAAGAAATGCCGGTTCCCGCTAATCTTAACTACGACATGTGGTTAGGTTCGACCCCCGAAGTTCCTTATTCCGAAATGGGTGTTCACCCCCAGAAGGGTTATGATCGTCCCGGTTGGTTGAGACGTGAGCAATTCGGAGCCGGGATGATTACCGGTTGGGGGCAGCATCAGTTTGATTTGGCTAATTGGGCAATGGACACCGAATATACGGGCCCTCTTTCTGTTGAGGCGGTGGCAAATTTTCCTAAAAGTGGTTTGTGGGATGTACATGGTGATTTTATGGTAAAAATGGAATATGCCAACGATCTGACTGTTTATGCAAATTCCGAAACTCCTGTCGTAATTAGGTACGAAGGTACGGAAGGATGGATTGAAGTATTTCGGGGCAATATCGCAGTAACCAATAGTGATCCTGTTTCGCCACAAGCCCGTGAGGTTTTGAATGCCAGTGATCCTAAAATCCTTACTTCAGAGATAAAAGACAATGAAATACACCTATATAAGAGCGATGATCATCATAAAAACTGGCTCGATTGTATAAAAACAAGGGAACAACCCATTACGCCTGTTGAGGTAGGGCACAGGGCCTGTAGTGTTTGCCTGGTTAGTTATATTGCCATGAAACTCGACAGAAAGTTATATTGGGACCCGGAGAAAGAACGATTTAAAAACGATGATGAAGCTAACTCAATGCTTTCCCGCTCTCAGCGGTATCCTTATGGAACCAATTATATTCAATTATAAGGCAAAATATGATAATAACTGAAGTTGATACTTATCAAAAGAAATTCATTTTGTCAGGAATTTTAATAGTTTTTTGTATTCTTTTACAGGCTCAGGAAACCATAGTCGGATTGAATTATTATGACCATTCTCCGGTTACTGTTGAAATAAGCGATGGAATAATCAGGAAGATAACCCGGCTGGACAAACTTCCTGATGGTGTTCCACATGTGTACATTGCCCCCGGATTGATCGACAACCAGGTAAATGGATTTGCCGGTGTAACTTTTGCCCTTGGAAGTGGAGAGCTTACTCCGGATGGCGTAAGAAAGGCCACAAAAGAACTCTGGAAATATGGCGTAACAACCTATTTCCCGACACTCACTACTAACAGCCGGGAACTCTTTTTTAAAAACCTTTCAATATTAAGGGAGGTAAAGAACGATAAAAGTTTGTATGGCTCCATTGCAGGAATCCATCTGGAAGGTCCTTACATTAACCCGGAAGATGGTTACCGGGGAGCACACCCGAAGGAGTATGTTCGTTTACCTGACTGGGATGAGTTTATGGAATTCAGGGAGGCCTCCGGAAATAATATTTTACAAATAACGGTAGCTCCAGAAATGGAAGGAGCGCTCGATTTTATTGAGAAATGCAGTAGAGATGGAATTGTAGTGGGGTTGGGGCATCACAATGCGCCCGCCGAAAAAATTACAGCAGCCATTGCCCGCGGAGCAAAAATTTCTACACACCTGGGTAACGGGGCCGCTGGAATTGTTAACAGGCACTACAATCCATTTTGGTCGCAGCTGGCAGACGATCGTTTGAATATCAGCATAATTTGCGATGGATTCCACCTCCCTGGGGAAGTTATTTCTGTCTTTTATAAAACAAAAGGAGCGAAAAGAGTAATTCTGACGTCGGATGTTACCAGTTACGGTAGTCTTCCCCAGGGAGATTATACCACGGACGAAGGCCATTCGATTCAGATAACAAAGGAAGGAAAGTTATGGAACAATGACCAGAATGGACTTTATGGTTCCGCTTCAGCTATTACAAAAAGTGTAGGGCATATTATGAAAGTAACGGGTTGTTCACTTGCCGAATCTATACAAATGTCCAGTACCAACCCGGCCCGTCTTTATGGGCTGTATGACCGGGGAACGTTGGAGCCCAGGAAACGTGCCGATCTCATCGTATTTACCCTTGAAAACTTCAATTTAAAAGTCCGGCAAACTTGGGTGGAAGGGAATTTAGTTTATGAGAAAAAATGAAACTACAAGCGGGTATAGTGAAGTTTGTGGCACAATCCGGTATCGGGAATTCGTTGTTTTTTGATTTGAATATTGATTATTTACTGAGTTGAAATAATTCGATATAATATAGTTTTTATGAATAAAATATACAAGAAAATAGCTGTTGCTCTGGCAGCAGTGGGGTCTGGCCTTTTTCTTATTGAATACAATATTGGTACGGGCAGTGTTACTACCATGGCCAAAACAGGTGCCGAACATGGCATGGAACTGTTCTGGGCGCTGGTATTGTCGTGCATTTTTACTTTTATCCTGATGGTGGCCTACGGTAAGGTAACTCTGGTTACCGGGAAAACAGCTTTGTTCAATATTAAGAATGGATTCAGGCATGGCTGGATACTTGCCTTGTATATTCTTTTGGCGCTGGTGATTGGAGAGTTTCTTGCTTTGATGGGATTGATGGGCATTGTGGCAGACCTGGCTCAGGAAGGATTACGGTTGATTTTTGGTGATACTATTGTTCATCAGGGATGGATAATACTATCCTTTGCCATACTTTCCTGTGGGCTGGTTTGGTTTGGGAAATATAAGACCTTTGAAAAGGTCCTTACCTTTTTTGTCATTTTAATGGGGCTTTCCTTTATCCTGGTTTTTTTTATGTTGCGTCCGGATTTTTCGGCTATGGCAAAAGGATTAGTCCCCGGTATCCCGGATACACCCGGGACTTTCGGATTGGTAGCTGCCATTGCAGGTACAACTTGTTCGGCAGCGGTATTTATTATGCGCAACACCGTAGTGGCAGAAAAGGGCTTGACAATAAAAAATCTGAAAAATGAAAAAAAAGATGCATTTGTATCTGCCTCTATGATGCTTCTTCTTAGTGGGGTAATTATGGCAGTTGCTGCAGGAACATTGCATATTATGGGATTGAAATTGGACAATACTGTGGAAATGGTGAAGCTTTTCGAGCCGATTGGCGGGAATGTGGCAGCCTTTATCCTGATTTTGGGAATTGTAGGTGCAGGGCTATCTTCCATGTTTCCAATCCTGCTAATTGCTCCGTGGCTTATCGCTGATTACTCGGGCAAATCCAGAAACATTCATTCATATCAATCGCGTCTGTTGGTTGTGCTTGCACTGTCTTTTACTTTTGGCTCGGTTTTTCTTGACCAACGCCCACCCGCACTAATGGTATTTTCTATGGCCTTCCAGGCATGCATTCTGCCGGCAGTAGCCATTCCCATTTTAATCCTGATGAACTGTAAAAAACTGATGAAAAAAAATAGAGCTAAATTTATTGAAAATACAGGTGTTGTGTCTGTTATCCTTTTTTCGTTTCTGACAACCTGGTTCGCCATAACTGAATTATTCTGATATCAAGGAGAAAAAAGCAATACTAGAAATAGATGAGAGGAGAGTGAATATAAGAATGCAAGAGGTCTGGCTTTTGTATTGTCACGTACCAGAAACTTCTATAAAAAGCAAATTGTACCACATTTAATTAATACCACAGCTTAAAATGAAAATTACCGAATTTCAAAAAGAAAAACTTAAAGTAAAAGTATATCAGGAAGAGGAGGAAATAGCTTCCGAAGCAGCATATTTTGTTGCTAGTCAGTTAGAATTGGCTATCAGGATGAAGGGGAGTGCTAATCTTATTGTTGGCACAGGAGGATCTCAACTTTCTTTTTTTAGGCATTTACTTCGTCAAAATATCGAATGGGGAAAAATCAATCTTTTTCACCTTGATGAATATAAAGGGATGCCTGACACTCATCCGGCAAGCTTCAGAAGGTTTCTGAAAGACAGAGTACTTGATCAAATAAAACCCAAAAAGTTTTTTTTCTGAATGGGGATGCACCCGACACCGAAGCAGAAATTATACGTTATGAGAACCTTTTAAAAGAGAATCCTGTAGATGTGGCTTGTATCGGTATTGGCGAAAACGGGCACATTGCCTTTAATGACCCGCCGGTGGCGGATTTTAATGATCCAAGATTGGTGAAGGTAGTTCAGCTTGAAGAGGCCTGCCGTAAGCAGCAACTAGGCGAAGGTTGGTTCCCTAAATTGGAAGATGTTCCCAAAGAAGCTATAACACTAACAGTTACTGCAATAATGAGCTGTAAAACTATCAGTTGTGTGGTTCCTGATGAACGAAAGGCTCAGGCTGTTTATAATACCTTAATCAAGGAAATTACTACCGCATGCCCGGCAACAATCTTGAGAAACCATCCGAATTCTGTTTTATTTCTGGATAGTCAGTCTTTTTCAAAGGTTAGTGTGTAACTTTTATAATGAGGTCGTGTAAATAATTGTGTCATGCTGTAATTGTAATAACTATTGATATTAATTCTTTTTTGTACTAAAAACCGCTGGCTAAGCTATTTATTTTAAGTACGATAAGACAATAGAAAAGTAAAAAAAAAGGTAGGGTAAAATGTTTTTCATTCGGATATGTAGATAGAAACAAAAACTAAAAAAATCGACCATGAAAAAACTTTTACTTACTCTCCTTATTACAGGATTATTTGTTTGGTTTTATCAACCGTCTTTCGCTGCAGAAATAGATTGGCAGAAACCTGAGATGCAAAGCACAAATGCTTACAATGCAAGTTTCCATCCCAATTACTTTGTTATGGACTATCAAAATCAACTTGATTCTATGGTTCAGTTTAAGTATTATGGGAATGACTCTTCTTATCAGTATAAAATTCAGTATAAAAATAGCGTTGTTGGAAATCAGACGGTTCGGGAAGCTATTCAGTATGAGTGGCAAAATGGCTGGCAGGAAAAGATTAAAAATGAGTACACTTATAATTCAGAAGGTGAACTTGCTAAAAGTGCTGATTATATAATGGATACGATAACTGCTCAATGGCAACAAACCATTAAGAATATGTATGGATATAAGAATGGTAAAAAAGATAACAATGTCACACAACAAATGGACTCTGTATCTCATGCGTGGAAGAATTCTTTAAAATATGAATATAAGTATAACAACGGCGATTCTGTCACCCAGAAATTTATGTATTCCTGGAATGATGAAGCTAATGAGTGGGAAAATCAGTACAAGTACGAATATTATTACAACAATTTAAACTGCCAGGATTCCAGTTTTCAATACCAGTGGGACAGTCTGGCAAATCAATGGGAAAGACAATACAAATATGAGTTTCAGTATAACATTAACAATCAGCTAGAAAAACAATATCAGTTTTGTTATGATAGTATAGAAGCTCAATGGGATTCATGCGCGTGTAATCTTTATGAATATGAAAATGAGTATTTATACAAACATGAGTATTGCATATACGACAGTATAAATAACGAATGGGATTATGAATGGAAACATGAATACTTCTATAATAGTGAAGGTGAGATTAAACAGTTACATCGGTACAAACATTCCAGTTTGAAAAGTACAGCCTCCGACTGGGAACTCGATACAAAAGACTTCTACTTTTATTCGTACGAAGTTACTGGAATTACCGATACAGAAAATCTTGCCATGCAAGAAATAAGTATATATCCTAATCCCGCTTCAGAACAACTAGTTCTTGAATTGGTAGATATTGAAAACTGCAGATTACAAATAATAGATATTACCGGAAAGTGTCTTAAACAGTATTTAATTCGTTCTAACAAAACAGTAATTTCGTTAACACAGTTTAAACCCGGAGCCTATTTCTTTGTCATCGATAATGGGATAAGCAAAAGGGCTAATAAGGTGATTGTACAGTAGTATCATTTGTCTTGGAGCTTATTTCGAGTAATTTATAGCCCTATTCCTAGTAATAAACCAGAAGCATTTCTCAAATTGGGTGGATAAAGTTCTTTTTGTTTGATCTATATTTGGGTAGCCCATAAAAAAGGAGAGCTAATTTGACTCTCCTCTGTGCCCAGTAAAGGATGATTTTGTATTTTCTTATGTTTTTAAAATCAGTTTCTTATAGGAACCAGAAGATTTTGTTTTCGGTAAAGTCTCTCTTATGTTTCAACTATATGATTTTTTAAATCAGATATACAAAAATGGATTAATATTCAGTTTTAATTATAACAGGATTGCATTCCATACCAGAGTATTCAATCTAAATCCTGAAAAATTGATTACGTTTTATTCTATTTATTTAATGTACGTGCCTGATAGTCTTTGGGCGGCTTTCCATAAAATGCTTTAAAAGAGGTGGAAAAATTGGCAGGAGTATTAAATCCAACCATATAAGCAATTTCTGAAATGGATAGTTTTCCTTCTCTTATTAATTGAGCTGCCTTTTTTAATCGAACCTGTCTGATAAAATCGTTTGGAGCTGATCCGGTCAGCGATTTAAATTTTCTGAAGAGATGAGTGCGACTTAACCCCAACTCTTGTCCCAGCATTTCAACACTTAAACCTTTAGCATCAATATTCTTTTCAATGAAAGTAATGGCATTTGAAATAAACTCTTTGTCGCGTGGATGAATTCCCAAGGGTTCAAGGTTATTTTTTTCCTGAGTGGAAGAGTAAAAAGATTTAATGTGCTGTTGCGTATTTAAAAGGTTTTTAATTATCTGGATTAAATGTTTTGGCAGAAAAGGTTTGGTTATATACGAATCAGCTCCGGTTTCATAACCTTCCATTTTGCTATTTATGTCGCTTTTGGCTGTAAGAAGAATAACAAAAATATGGCTTGTTTTAATATTTGACTTTAATTTTTCGCAAAGTTGTGTACCACTCATTTTAGGCATCATTACATCACTTATAATTAAATCATAATCATTCTTCTGAGCCAACTCATATCCACTTTCCCCATCTTCAGCTTCGTCAATTTTAAAACGATCTATTAAGATGGATACGATGTAATTACGTAATTCTTCATCGTCTTCAACCACAAGTATATTTGGTGCAGAAGATTGAGAGGTCACATTTTCTGTAGCTGTTTTAACAAGCGAAGTATCGTTTAAGTAATCTGTTTGGGTTCTTACATAAGTGTTTAGTTCAATGATTTTATTTTCGTTGGTATATTGGATTATGGTCTGGTCATAAGGGATTTCGATTGCAAGAGATGTCCCTCTGTTTTCTGTGCTTTCAATTTCCAATGTTCCATCATGAAGTTCTATCAGTTTTTTAGAATAGGCAAGCCCTATTCCTGAACTTTGCATTTCAAGGTAATTTGTGTTGGTAGAATTACTATTAAATCTTTCAAAAATTCTTTTTAATTTTTCTGCAGCAATACCATTTCCTGTGTCTGACAGATTTATATTAACTGTACTTTGATTTTTGTTCCAGATTCGAATAGAAATAGAACCACCTTTAGGAGTATATTTAAAAGCATTAGATAGTATATTGGTAAAAACCTTTTCTATTTTATCCTGGTCATAGTTAAAAGTTAAGGACTCAAAATCCGTATCTATAGTAAACAATATCTCGTTTTTAATGGCAATCGGATTAAAGGCTGCCATTACCTTTTGTGTCGTCTCTATTAGGTTGTTGCACGTTTTCTTTAGCGGAAGTACATCTTGCTCAATTTTTCTGAAATCAATAAGCTGATTGATAAGTTCCAGCAAACGTTTTGAGTTGGTACTTATATTAGTCAATTTTGTTTTTAATCCTGAATTACCGTGCAAGTCAGCAATAATTTGTTCAAGCGGACCAATAATTAAGGTAAGTGGTGTTTTAAATTCATGAGATATATTTGTAAAGAAACGGAGTTTCATATGGTTTAACTCCTTTTGTTGATCTTTTTCAATTCTTTCAAGCTGGATAGCTGCTTTCATTTTTTCCTCATGACGAATCTGGTAACGTAACCCATAAAAAATAAGTAGAATAATACAACCATATATTGTATAAGCCCACCAGGTATACCAAGGTGGATTTTTTATTGTGAAAGTGATTTTTGCACCCTCATTATTCCAAATATTGTCGTTGTTTGATGCTATTACATTAAAAGTATATTTGCCTGGCTTAAGGTTAGTATAGGTTACTTGTCTTTGGTCTTGTACTTTATTAAAGTCGTCGTCTAATCCCAATAATTGATATGCAAAATTGCTCTTTTTGGCTTTAGAATAATTTAGTGTACTGTATTTGAAACTTATGGTATTCTGATTGTATTTAAGATTAATGGGAAGGCCAAGACGTAAAGCCTGATTTATTGGAGTATTTTTGAGGTCAGTAATAACACTTCCATAATTTACACTCATATCTTCCAGTTTTACAGGGAAGGTGATATAATTTCCTCTGATGTCATCAGGATTAAAAAAGACAATACCATCAGTACATCCAAAAAAGATTTCGCCCGACTCACTTTTAAAACTTGAGTTGTAATGAAATTCATCGGCATTCATACCATCGCTTCTATAATAATTAGAAAAGTCGTTTAAGCTATAGTTAAATCGTGAAAGTCCGTTATTGGTACCAATCCATAACCGGCCTTTTGAATCTTCCTCTATAGAGCAAATATCGTTGGAAGGTAATCCATCATTAACCGTGAACTGTTGAAATTTGTCTGAATCGGGCAAATAAAGAAAGAGTCCGTTAAATTCTGTACCCACCCACATCCTTTCTTTCGAATCTTTAAAAACACAAACAAATTTATCATCAGGTAGATTGATGTTTTTAGTATCTGATTTAAAATAACTTATAGAACGATCGGTATTTATACGACATAAACTGGTGTTATAGTTAGCGCACCAAATATTACCCTGGTTATCTTCTTCAATATTTTGTGTATTGGCGGCATTAAAAAAGTTGGAAAAGTTACCTGTTTTATGATTAAATAGAAATACTCCCGTATGTGTAGCAACCCATGTTTGCTCATTCCTGTCGGTTAAAATTCCTGTAATCTGAGAATCATCACCTCTACCATAACCGGGTATTTGATAAATTTTGCTTTGTTTATTTCTGAAATCGAAGCGGGTTAGTATATTCTCCTCCGAACCGATCCAGATGATACCGTTTTTATCGCCTTGTATAGTTCTAACGATTTTTTCTTTTAAATGGTTCAGTTCTGAAAACTTACTATTGGATTGAACAAATTCACTTCTGTTGTTAACGATGAGCAATCCCTTATTGTCAAATGTTCCCAAAAAAAGATATCCTTCTTCGTTTTTGTATATAGCGGTAATGTTTTTACTTGTGTTCTCCAGTTTTTCTGCGAGCTTATTATTGGGATTAAAAAGTTTTGTTTTGTTATAAATTACATTTACTCCCTGGCTAAAGCTACCAACCCAAATATTTTTCTGATTATCTTGAAATCCACAGGTTAATATGTTGCCTGAAATTGTTTTTGGATTACCTGCTTCATGAGTAAATTGTTTAAATTGGTTTTCTGTTTTATTGTACAAATAAAGTTTATCGCCTCCAATCCATAAATTATCATCATCAGATTTTATAATAAAGTTCAGAGGAGTTCCAATTTTCGGGGCATTGTTCTGCCAGATTAAACTAATTTTTCTTGTTTTCTTATTATAGTTGAACAAACCTTTATCTGTTGCTAACCACAGGTTTGTTTCATTAAAAGGATAAATTTCTTTTATGTTGTATGGCAAAATGTTCGAAGAAGTAGTAACGTTTAATGCCATGGTTATTTCATGTGCTGCATTATAGGTTATAATTGGAGAAGTATTATCACCTGCAATAAATATGGTTCCCTTGCTGTCTTCATATATGGAAGTAACATCTGTTAAAGAACTTTTCCCATCGGGATGCAGAATTTCTTCTAATGATTCGTTTGAGTCTTGTTTGAGTAAATAAAGTTTTAATTGGGATGCAATCCATATTCCACCATTAGAATCTTCAAATAGATTGGTAATACTGTTATTATCTACATCGTATTGATTGTTCAGTGCGATACGAATGAAATTATCGTTTTCCCGATTGTATTTATGCAATCCTCCAGCCCATGTCCCAATCCATAAGGTGCCATCTGAACTTTCAAGAAGGGCTGTTATTTGATGATAGCGGAGAGAAGTTGTATCATTAATCTTGCTTTTATAAGTTTTGAATTCGTACCCATTGTATCTGCAAAGTCCACGTTTGGTTCCAAACCATAAATAGCCTTCCTGGTCTTGAATAATACAATTAACACTGTTATTGGGTAAACCTTCATTAACTGTAATATGGTCAAACTCCACATTTCTGCTTATGAAATCGGTAGATATTCCCGGTACTGCCGATATTAGTATGAGAATTGCTGAGATGAGTATGTAGTATCGGAATTTCATTCTGAAATATTACTTTCTTCTTTGTGAAGCATGGTATCTATCGTATTAACGGAGTATAAAAGACACACAATCTATTAAGCACCCGAAAATACAAAATATTACCGATCTAAAGCAGAATTGGAATAAATACAACATCATCAAATCATTTTACAACATTGTCAAAAGTGTATATTTGATGCGGACGAAATTTGGAACATAATCAAAATTTAAAAACCAAAAAGAAAAAGCTAAAGTATAGCATTGGCGTAATCTTTATGCCGATAAAAATTAATCAGATTAAACTATGAAAAAGAATCAAATTAGACCGCAATGGTATTTGAGGGCATTACTATTATTTATGGTAAGTTTTTCTTTTTTCCAGTTAAATGCTCAAACTATTGAGCTAAGAGGAAAAATATCTAGTCAGGAGGGAGAATCTTTACCAGGAGTGAATGTTATTATTAAAGGTACTAATACTGGAGTAATTTCTAATACAGATGGAAATTATTCCTTGAATGTTAAAGCCGATGATGTACTTGTATTTTCGTTTATTGGATTTAAAAAGCTGGAAATTCCTGTCGATGGAAAAACAACAATAAATGTAACAATGCAAACCGAATCGATTGGATTGGACGAGGTAGTAGCCATTGGTTATGGCTCGCAAAAAAGAGCAAGTGTTACAGGAGCAGTAGCAACTATTGATTCAAAGAAATTGACTGTTGCTCCAACCGCCAGTACAACCAATACATTGGCTGGTCGGTTACCGGGATTGATTACTAAACAACAAAGTGGATTACCTGGAAGTGATAACGCAAGCTTGAGCATTCGAGGTTTTGGCGCTCCTCTGGTAATTGTTGATGGTATTGAATCGAGTTTTAATAATATTGATGCGAATGAGATTGAATCAATCTCAGTATTGAAAGATGCTGCTGCGGCTATTTACGGTGCAAGGGCCGGTGATGGCGTAATATTGGTAACTACCAAAAGGGGAGAAGTCAACAAACCAACAATAACCCTGAACAGTAACATGACCTTTCAGGGGAGAACTCAAATGCCTATTATGGCCAGTTCAGGTCAAATGGCCGAATTATTAAGAGAAACACATACGAATAGCGGACAGCCCGAGGCCAATCAACGATTTACAGAAGAAGAGGTACAACTGTTTTACGACGGCACAAATCCTGATTATCCAGATACCGATTGGCTAGATGTGGTGGCAAGAGATTGGGCTCCACAACAGCAACATAACCTCTCCATAAGAGGAGGAAGTGATAAAATAAAATATTACGGTTTTTTGGGGTATTTAGATCAACAGTCAATGTTTAAAAATAACGGGGGAGAATATCAGAGGTATAATTTAAGATCGAACATTGATGCCCAAATTCTGGAGAATCTGACGGCCCAAATCGACATCTCAAGTATATGGGAAAATAGGGATTTCCCGGCGAGAACAGATGAGGGAGCTAACTCGGTTTGGCAAGAATACTGGAACTCTGAGCCATTTTGGAGTTCAACCTTACCGGATGGAAGGCTTGCCTATGGAGGAGCTGGTGGCGCCATTGGCATTCATTATATGACCAATAGCGATCTATCGGGATACAGGCGAACTCAAAGCCAGAATTTTAAGGGAAGTTTGGCCTTAAAGTATGATTTTAATTTTATAGAGGGTTTGTCGGCCAAGGCATTCTTTAACCTCAACCAGGATTATCTTTTCTGGAAACAATTTAGCTGGCTAGCTGATAGCTGGTCGTACAACTACTCGAACGATTCATATACGCTGAGAACACAAAAAGATGAGCCAAAATTGACGCAGAGTAACTACAGGAACAAAGTACTTACAGGTCAGTTTTCTCTTAATTACAATAGAACCTTTGGCGAAAGTCATGATGTGTCTGCTTTGGCATTATATGAAGTTGTCGATTATTACGGTGATTGGATTAGGGCTGAAAGGATTGGTTATAAAACTACCGCAATCGATTATCTGTTTGCCGGCGGTCTGGCCAATCAAACTGCCGATGGTAGGGCTTCGGAAATGGGACGCCAAAGCTATATCGGACGTGTTAACTATGCCTATCAATCAAAATACCTGGTGGAGGCAACCGTAAGGGTTGACGAATCAGCCAAATTCAGTAAAGACGAAAGAGCAGGTGTTTTTCCCAGTGTTTCGCTGGGGTGGAGAGTATCTGAAGAAGGATTTATGAAAGAGAATCTGCCTGGACTCGAAAATTTGAAGTTACGGGCAAGTTATAGTCAGACAGGTAAAGACGCAGTGGGAAATTTTCAGTACCTATCGGGCTATGCCTACGGAGAAAGTTACATGATGGGATCTGCTCCGTCGCAGGGGTTGGTAACAACTGGAATGGCAAACCCCTTGCTTACATGGGAGACTATGACAATTTACAATGCCGGTTTTGACTTCTCGTTGGGAAAACGGAAGTTGTACGGCGAATTTGATGTATTTTACCGCCTCAGGGAAGGGATTCCGGGACAAAGAGTGGCATCCCTTCCCAGTACATTTGGCGCCAGTTTGCCTGTTGAAAACCTGAATGCTATTAATACACGCGGATTTGAATTGCTTCTGGGACATGAAGGACGCTGGAAAGATTTGAGCTGGAATGTTCGTGGTAACGTTTCGTGGTCGCGATCAAAATGGGATTTCTATGATGAACCTGCCGAATGGGATAATCCGGATCAGGAAAGACAACAAAAGA
This sequence comes from uncultured Draconibacterium sp., assembly GCA_947492175.1. Classification (GTDB taxonomy): domain Bacteria; phylum Bacteroidota; class Bacteroidia; order Bacteroidales; family Prolixibacteraceae; genus Draconibacterium. The sequence continues at coordinate 185,766 of CANLMQ010000009.1, forward strand.
GAACCGGAGAATGGACCGACCGTGCATTCGGTTATGTTTCAGAGGGCTTATTCACTAATCAGGACGAAATTGATGCATTGGAATATGTATACGACGAAACAATTGGAAATGCAGCGATTAAACCCGGGGACATACGTTACAAAGATACCAACGACGATGGTTTATTAAATTGGAAAGATCAGGTGGAAATTGGAAAGGGAACCGTTCCACATTGGATAGGTGGTTTAAACATGGATCTTAGCTATAAAAGCTTTGATCTCACTGCATTTTTCCAGGGAGCCTGGGGATTTAACCAACGCTTAGCCTTAAAGTGGGGAGTTAATTTTTCAGAATTAATGTACAACGAACGGTGGACGCCGGAAAAAAATCATAGCGATGGATTAATTCCCCGTTTAGGCGGAGCAGGTTCCAATGAATGGGAATCTGATTATTACTACAAAAAATCAGATTACCTACGTTTGAAAACAATGTCGCTGGGTTACAACCTTCCAAAATCCATTCTGCAAAAGGTAAATATTCAAAACCTGAGGTTGTACGTTGCCGGAACTAATGTCTTTACGGTTAGCGGAATGAATAAGTATTCTATTGACCCGGAAGCACCCAGTGGTCAGGGAGGATATTACTATCCGCAAATGCGCACTTTCAGCTTTGGTATAAATCTTACACTTTAAAACTTCGCAATTATGAAAAATATACAAATACTATTATTAATATCTGTCCTCTTCTTTACATCCTGCGAAGAGGTACTCGACAAAGAACCGCTTGACATTATTTCGGATGCTGCGGTGTGGTCTGATCCGGTTCTGATTGACGATTACCTGAATCAATGCTATGCCGAGATGGTTTTTGCCTGGGAAACCCAATACGGAGGAACGCCCAGGTACATGCCTACCGGACTGTATACATGGTTTGAGCAGGTACATTCCATTACCATAGCGGATGAAGCAAGTTTTGGTTGGGTTCCGGCCCCGAAGTCACACTGGATCAGTATTGGTGGTGGCATTATGGAATGGTGGGGTTACCCAACAGTTCGTAAACTGAATATATTCCTTGAAAACATGGATCCGATGGACCTGGAAGCGGGGTACAAAACAAGCCGTATGGCCGAGGCGCGTTTTCTGCGGGCGTTCTGCTATTTTAATATGGTAAAACGATATGGTGGAGTTCCGCTGATTACCAGGGTACAGCAGTTAGACGATCCGGATGAAGAATTATACCGTTTCAGAGATAAAGAAGCTGATATCTATGACTTTATTTTGACAGAAATAGATGATATCGTAGACGATCTGCCTGACAGGTGGGAAGGAACTGACTATGGGCGGGCTTCTAAATATGCGGCACTGGCTCTCAAAAGCAGGGCTGCCATGTATGCCGGAAGTATTGCCAGCTGGGGCGAAGTGGCGCTTAACGAAGTAGTTGGTATTCCGCAAAGCAAAGCTTCTGGTTACTGGCAGGCTTCTTATGATGCTTCCCGGGAAATTATTACCAAGGGTGGTTTTAGTTTGTATAATGCCCATGCCAATAAAACAACCAATTTCAGAAACCTTTTTCTGGATGAAGGGAACGGTGAATCCATATTCTCAGAACAGTTTGACGGTTTGTCGGGGAAAGGTCACTCGTACGATATGTGGATGAATCCTTGGGGACATCATGTTTGGGGTGCCGGACAGCAAGGAGCCGTAAATCTTGAAATGGTGGAATCATTCGAATATATAGATGGAAGAGCAGGCATTATTGACAGGGATAAGATTGCAGCGGGCCATGCATGGACAGTGGATGAATTGTTTGGAAACAAAGATCCGCGCTTTAAGGCTTCGGTTTATACACACGGATCATCGTGGAAGAGTGGCCAGGTAAGACTGGATTATCATATTGGTACGGAAACGCCCGAGGGGGTTACCAATGTTGGATCGTATAAAGGCGTGCTTTGTGCAACACCTACTGCTGTAACTCCTTTTGGGGTGTTAAAATACCTGGACGAGGCAGAACGTGCATTTGTTATGGAACGGAACCATTCGGATACTGATTACATGGTGTTTCGATTAGGGGAAGTCCTGCTTAATTACGCCGAAGCAGCCATTGAACTGGGTAAAGATGGCGATGCTTTATGGGCCATAAATGAAATTCGTAAACGTGCCGGAATGCCAACATACCAAGCCATTTCGCGTGATTTAGTGCGCAAGGAGCGTAAAGTGGAACTGGCTTTTGAAGGAAACCGTTTCTGGGATTTACGGCGTTGGCGCATTGCAAAAGAAGAACTTTCCCATGTTTTCCACGGACTTCGTTTTGTCTTGGATGGAAGTTCGTATGAAGAGGGTGCTTACAATGTTTTAACTGCGAAATACAAACTCACGATTCAGGATAACATTGATGGGATTCCTGCACCGTATTTCGACACAAAACATTATTACCTGCCGATAGGACTGGGGCGTACGGCAAACAATTCGAACCTGGTAGAGAATCCCGGATATCAGTAAAAAGTGGGGTATAAAAAAAGTCTGGTTAGTTAGAATGCATCAGAGTTGCCCCGTTCCCTGTGAGCGGAACAGGGCAACAATTATGCTTGATGTAAATGAAGCACCACATAAACTAAATAAACAAATAAAAGTACAGGGAATACCTTACACAAAGAATAGAAAATGAAGAATAAACCGATTATTGCAATTGCGCTTTTACTTTGCCTTTCGTGCTGTATACAGGAGAAAAGCAAGGATGTTGAAAATGATGATATAACTGTGGCTACTTATTATTTCCCAAATTACCATGAGGATAATCGTAATGCATCTTATCATGGAAATGGATGGACTGAGTGGGAATTGGTAAAGAATGCTATTCCTCGTTTTGAGAATCATCATCAACCTAATGTCCCTGCATGGGGCTATACCGATGAAGCAGATCCGTTACAGATGGCTCAAAAGATAGATGCTGCTGCAGACAATGGAATTGATGTGTTTATTTTTGATTGGTACATGTACGAAGACGGACCCTTTCTGGATCGTGCGTTAGATGAAGGATTCTTAAAGGCAAAAAACACTGAAAGGTTAAAGTTCGGATTAATGTGGGCGAATCATGATTGGGTAGATATTCACCCGTACACCAAAGGAAATCCTCAGAAACTTCTTTACCCTGGGAAAGTTAGCCCTGAGCGTTACCAGAAAATTTGTGACTTTGTAATAGAAAACTATTTTACAAAACCGAATTATTGGAAGATTGATGGGAAGGCGTATTTTTCTGTGTACGATGTACAGAAATTTGTGGAAGGTTTTGGAAGTATTGAGGCAACCAGACTGGCAATGGATGAAATGAGGGCCAAAGCAGTTAAGGCCGGATTAAAAGGTGTACACTGGAACCTGGTAGCCTGGGGAAATCCCATTCTGCCGGTTGAGAAAGCTCCGGCCAATACACCGGAATTAATCAAAGCTCTTGGGTTTGATTCGGGTACCTCTTATGTATGGATTCACCATGTGGCTTTGTCCGAAACCCAAACAGATTACAACTATGTGCGGGATGCCTATTTTGAGCATTGGAATAAGGCGATAGAAGAATATGGCGTGCCTTATTATCCCAATATTACAATGGGATGGGATCCAAGTCCGCGTTGCAATATTGATTCGGAATGGGAGCCGGTTGGCTATCCTTTTATGAATACAATTGGAAATAATACGCCTGAAAATTTCAAGGAAGCACTTCGGAAAACAAAGGAAAAGCTTTTGTCGAATCCTGACGGCCCCAGAATTCTCAATATAAACTGTTGGAATGAGTGGACAGAAGGTAGTTACCTGGAGCCGGACACCGTGAATGGCATGTCGTATCTGAATGCGGTAAGAGATGTGTTTGCCGACAAGGAGTAAAAACGGAACAAATCATAACATTTAACGAAGATGAAACGAAAGAATAAAGCAGGCCTTTTGTTGTTTCTTTTTCTGGCTATAAGTGCATGTTCAAGCAACAAGGATTTGAAAAATAGTGGGGAAGAGCCACCGTTTGAGATTCCGAAGGGAGATGTGGAGGTGGCAGTTTATTACTTCCCGAACTGGGGGCCGGTTTATTCTTCGGAATGGAGTACCGTAAAAGCTGCCCAGCCACAGTTTGAGGGACATCAGCAACCCAAAGTCCCCATGTGGGGATATGCCAACGAGAACGATCCTGAAAACATGGCGCAGAAGATTGATGCAGCAGTTGCCAGTGGCATCGATGCGTTTATTTTTGACTGGTACTACTACGATGAGGGGGCTGAATTACTGGCCGGAAAAAGAAGCAGCTGGGATGCTAATAAATACTTGTACATGGCGCTGGAAGATGGTTTTCTGAAAGCTGAAAACAACCAGGAATTGAAGTTTTCGATTATGTGGTGTAACCACAATTTGGGGGCGAATGTAAAAGGGGCCGTAAAGCCGGAGACCTTCGAGTCATTAACAGATTATGTTATCGAGAATTACTTTAAACATCCGTCATATTGGAAAATAGATGGTTGCCCGTATTTTTCCATTTACGAGTTTCATTCTTTTTTAGAGACCTTCAGTAACGATTTTACCAAAGCGGCTGAAGCCATCGATACCTTTCGGGCGAAGGTAAAAGCTGCCGGATTTCCCGACCTTCACCTAAATGGCGTGCTTTGGGGCATAAAAGGAGAGTTGTTAGAAGAAGCTGTAAGCTACTTCAATCTAAACAGTACTACTTCTTATGTTTGGATTCATCATTTTGGCTTACCCGATTTTCCTTCTACCGAATATTCGGTAGCGGCCGACGGCTATTTTAGAGGAGTGGAAGCAGGTGGGGCTGCAAACGGACTTGAGAATCCGGCATCGAGTATTCCTGTGCCTTATCATATCAATGTTTCGATGGGGTGGGATTCTTCCCCAAGATGTAATAATTCATCCGATTGGATGACAAGACGAGATTATCCGTTTGGACCTGTGATCGTCAATAATACACCTTATCTGTTTAAAAAGTATTTGGCCAAAGCCAAGGCCCTTACTCTTGAAAAGCCAGCCAGTGAAAGAGTTATTACCATAAATTCGTGGAACGAATGGGGAGAGGGGAGTTACCTGGAACCGGATATGATAAATGGTATGGAGTATTTGAATGCTGTGAAAGAAGTATTTGGTTCCGACCCGGAAGAAATGTCCAACCAGTAAGCATAAAAACATTTAAAGACTTAAGAATTATGAATGCAAAACCTACTACAATCAAGCAATTCTTTATGGTAGTACTAATCGCCGGTTTGTTTCAATTAATCTATGGCTGTAGCAAAAACGAAGAGGTAGTTAAAGAACCTGAAACGGAAGAAGAAACGTTTCCTGTTAAGTGGAAAGTTACTGAGATTGAATTTACCAGCAGTAATTCCTATTCAAACAGTTTTAACGATCTTGATCTTGATGTAGTTTTCAGACATTCGGGAGGGACTGAGATAAAGGTGCCAGCTTTTTGGAGCAGCGGCAAAAAATGGATGGTTCGGTTTGCCCCAACGCTGACCGGGAAGTGGACCTACAAAACTGTTTGTACGGATGAAGGCAATAGTGGTCTTCATAATCAGACCGGCGAAATTGATGTAGAAGCTTACAATGGAGATCTTGAGATTTATACCCGCGGCTTTGTTAAAACTGAAGCATCTAAACGCTATTTTTCATACAACGATGGCAGCCCTTTCTTTTACCTTGGAGATACGCACTGGAATATGCCTGTAAACACGCTGGAAAATTTCAAAACCATTGTTGATAAGCGGGTGGAACAGGGGTTTACGGTTATTCAGTCTGAACCCATTGGTGCAGGATACAACCTGCAGGATGGAGTAACAGAGGGAGATCTCCACTTTTTTTCAAAATTGGATGAACGATTCAAGTACATAGCCGCTAAAGGTTTGGTTCATGCCAATGCACAGCTATTTTTTGTTGCTGAGCTGGGATCCAATCGAAATATTTATACCGACGAATACCTTGAAAAGTTATGTCGATACTGGGTGGCGCGATACAGCGCCTTCCCCGTAATGTGGACCACTGCCCAGGAGTGTGATAACGACTTTTACCGGGAAAGAGGCGATCACGATTTTTTTGATGCGTCAACTAATCCATGGAAACTGGTAGCTGGCTATATTAACAAGTACGATCCATACAAACATCCGCTTAGCGCTCATATGGAACATACCAGTTTTACCATTGCTTCTCAGTCTGCGTTTCGCGATTTGCCGGGGCACACCTGGTTTGCTCCGCAGTGGTCGCCGATACGAAACGGACTGTTGAATTTTGATATTCCCAAAGACTTTTGGTTGAACGGACAGGAAAAGCCTGTTGTTAATTACGAGGGTTTCTATGACCATTTGTGGACAAACGAATTTGGAGCAAGAATGCAAGGGTGGACAGCCTTTTTAAACGGAATGTTTGGCCATGGGTACGGAGCGATAGACATTTGGTTGTACAACAGTACCTACGATATGGATAAACCGTCAATATTGCATGGTATAACGGTTACTGTAGCAGACAAGCAAACCAAATGGACCGAAAGCCTCGAATTTAAATCTGCCTATCAAATGGGATACATGCGTGAGTTTTTTAATGCCATTGACTGGTGGAAACTGACGCCGCGTTTTGATGACGCTGATTGGTATCGTAACGATGGGGCCTGGTATTCGTTGGCAACCATTAACAGCGATGTATATGTGGTTTACTTTTACAACAATATCAATAAAAAAACAGGTACCCTGAAAAATATGGAAAACACCGCCTACAGTGTGCAGTGGTTTAATCCTGTTACCGGCGAATCAGAAGCCGATTCAGAGATTACCATAAAGGACGGTACCTATACAATTGGCGATAAGCCGAGCATAAGGGATTGGGTATTGCTGGTGAGGAAGAAGTAACAACTAAAGAATTTTGTCGAAGATAGTTTTCTATAATTACTGTCAAAAAATATAAATTAATTGTCATTTCGTGTATTGTATGCACTATTCTATATTGTTATGTTCACTTCCTGAAAAATTTATAACAATGAAAATGGTTAAAACCTTATCCATCCTGTTTTGGGGAGTGTTGTTGTTTGTGCAATGTTCATTTACAGATAAAAAGCAGCAAAATGATTATACCAAAATTCAATCGGATTTTATTAATCCAACAGAAGATAATACCCTGTGGTGTTACTGGTACTGGATAGGCGACGATATTTCCAAAGAAGGCATAACCAAAGATTTGGAAGCCATGAAGTCTGCCGGAATTGGTGCTGCATTTATTGGAAACATTAATCCTGAAGAAAAAGACGGTAAAGTACCTATGTTAAGTGAAGATTGGTGGGAACATATGGTGCATGCAGTTAATGAAGGAAAACGAATTGGTGTAGATATTGGATCATTTAATTGCCCGGGCTGGAGTATGTCGGGTGGGCCATGGATAACATATGATAAAGCCATGCGTCACCTGGTTTACTCAGAAACTTTTGTCATTGGAGGTAGAAAGGTAGAGATTCAGTTAGAACAACCCAAAGGCGAATTCCAGGATGTTTATGTTTTAGCCTTTCCTAAAAACAGTCAGGAAGACAGGTTTTTAAACAACTCGAATGCTATTGTGACCTTAAATCCTTCTGTTAAGAATCCTCAGGTACTGCTCGATGGTGATATGAATACTGGTGTAAGTTTTATAAGTCCGGAATATACTATAGAAATAAATTCAAATCATGCGATTACTGCAAGAAGTATTACTCTTTTGCCAGTAAAAAACAACCTGATTGTTGATTGCGAATTGCAGGCTTTTGTTGACGGAATATATGTTACGGTTAAGGAGTTTAATTTCGATAGAAGGGACTTCATGGGGCAGGTAGGGCCTATTCCTTACGGTCCCTTAAAAATATCTCTACCGGGAGTAAAGTCAGATAATTTCAGATTAATCTGTCGTAATATCAATGCGAGTGAAGCAAGTGGCTTTTCCGAAATTGTGATCTCAGAAGAAGCTGTTGTTGAAGAATTTCTGGGTAAAACTCTGGGGAGGATGCACCCAACACCGCAGCCCAGCTGGAATTCTTATTCATGGAAATCAGTAGAAGAATTTTCAGATCCTAAATTGGCTGTAACAAAGGAAGAAGTATTGGATATTTCCAATAAAATGGATAAAAACGGGAAGTTGAACTGGGAGGCGCCCGAAGGTGAATGGATTGTGATGCGTTTGGGAATGACACCCACAGGAACAAAAAACAGTCCTTCGGCTCCACAAGGCAAGGGGTATGAGGTAGATAAAGCTAATCGTGAACTGGTACGCTTCCATTTTGAACAGTTCATTGGCGAATTTTTACAACGTATTCCAGAGGAAAGTAAAAGTGCTTTTAAATATGTTATTGCCGATAGTTATGAAACCGGATCTCAAAACTGGACCGACGGTTTTGAACGCAGTTTTGAAGAACGATATGGTTACAATCCAAAAAAATACCTGCCTGTATTTTCAGGACGAATAGTGGGAAGCGTTGACGAATCTGATCGCTTTTTATGGGATCTTCGTCGTGCTGTTGCAGACGATGTGGCCTATAGATATACTGGTGGCCTACGCGAAATTGCCAACGGAAATGATTTAAAACTGTGGTTGGAAAATTATGGTCACTGGGGCTATCCTTCCGAGTTTCTGATGTATGGCGGGCAAAGTGATTTTGTAAGCGGAGAATATTGGAACGAAGGAACACTGGGCGATATTGAGTGTAAGGCAGCTTCTTCTGCAGCACATATTTATGGGAAAAAGAGAACATCTGCCGAATGTTTTACAGCCTCACAACGGACCTACGTGCGTCATCCGGCTAAGCTTAAAAAACGTGGCGACTGGAGTTTAACCGAAGGTATTAATCATCACGTTCTTCACCTTTATATTCATCAACCCGACGATGAAAAAGTTCCCGGAACTAATGCTTGGTTCAGTACCGAGTTTAATCGACACAATACCTGGTTCAGGCAGGGGAAAACCTATTTCGATTATTTAAGAAGGGCGCAACATATGCTGCAACAAGGAAATTATGTGGCCGACGTATGCTATTTTATTGGAGAAGATGCACCCATCATGACCGGTGCCACCAATCCTGAACTGCCCAAGGGTTACTCCTTTGATTATATTAACGCCGAAGTGATTATGGACAGAATGGCCGTAGTAGATGGTAAGTTTGTTCTTCCAGATGGAATGAGTTATCGAATGATGGTATTGCCTCCACTGGAAACCATGCGTCCTGAAACCCTGGCTAAAATGGAAAAACTGGTTGCTGAAGGAGGGATAATTTACGGTCAGGCCCCAAAAACTTCACCCAGTTTGCAAAATTACCCGCAATGTGACGAACAGGTGCAGGCACTGGCGTCAAAAGTTTGGTCAGGAAATAACAAGGTAAAAAGTTACGGCAAAGGTGCAGTTGTGGATGGCTTGCCTTTGCAGGAAGCGCTGGATCATTTCGACATTGAAAAGGATGTAGATGTAAGCGACGAAGTTTTATGGACGCACCGTTCTATGTCGGATATGGATGTTTATTTCCTCACCAACCAGAGTGGAAAAGCTATTACCATAAATCCTTCGTTCCGCATTGATGGATTGAAGCCTCAATTGTGGGATGCGGTTACAGGTGAGATTCGTGCATTAAACGATTATAAAGTAGTTAACGGCAGGACCATTGTTCCGCTCGAAATGGAAACAGATAGAAGTTGGGTTGTAGTATTTACCAACGAATCAAATGAATTAGTGAATGCTGGTTTTAAAGTAAATTCTCCTGAATACAAAACGGTCCAAACTATTGGTGGTGAATGGAAAATTGATTTTGAAAACAAAAGAATTGCCCCTGCTATTAATACCACTAATTTAATGGATTGGATAGAAAGTGATGATGAATTACTGAAATATTACTCAGGAACAGCGAATTACTCAACGACATTTTCATACTCAAATGCAGAAGCTAAAAATGTTTTTATCGATTTAGGAGAGGTGGGTGTAATGGCAACGGTTACTCTGAATGGTCAGGAAGTTGGGACTACATGGATGGCACCATATCGCCTAAACATTACTGAGGCCTTAAAAGAAGGTGAAAATACTCTGGAGGTAAAGGTGGTGAATGTATGGAGAAATCGTCTTACAGGAGATAAAACACTACCGGAAGAGGAACGTACAACCTCGGTTTGGATTGATAACATTACTTCGGAAGAGGAATTGATACCATCAGGTTTGATTGGGCCTGTTACCATACAGGTGGTTGAATAAAGTAATACAAAGAAAATCTTTTAGCTATAGATTAGTAGTTTTCTGGAATATCTTAATGAAATGCGGATGCTCAGTTGGTAATCATTTCAAATAATTCTTCATAAAATTAGTGTCAAAATATATAAATAAACTGCCAGTTTTTGTATTGTATTCACTAAAAATTGCCAATATTATTGAGGTCTGATTCTTAACTAATAAAATATAAAACTTAAATGTCTATAGTATGAATGCTATTCTTGGAATTATTTTTCACTCCTTAGGTGGAGCATCATCGGGAAGTTGGTATATGCCTTATAACCTTGTAAAGAAATGGCGTTGGGAGATATATTGGATTATTGGTGGGCTTTTCTCCTGGTTAATGATGCCCTATATTGCAACTGTGCTAACCTCCCCCGGATGGCAGGAAATATTATCAACAACAGATCCGTCGACCATACGCCTTACCTATATACTGGGAGCACTGTGGGGAATTGGAGGACTAACATATGGCTTGGGTATCCGTTATTTGGGCATGTCGTTGGGTAACTCTGTATTACTGGGAATTACTTCACTGGTAGGTTCTTTGGGTTTGCCCATACTTCGTGATATGGGAAATCTGGGCGAAATTTTACCAGCAGGAGATACGTTTACAGGCATGCTGGCAACTACAAGCGGACGAATTGTTTTGTCCGGGATTCTGGTATTAATGGTAGGAATTGTTTTATGTGGCAAGGCTGGCCTTATGAAAGATAAAGAGCTTGCCAACGTTAAAGAGGGGGTAAATGTAGAGTTTAAACTTACTTTAGGTTTGATAATTGCTGTGATCTCCGGAGTGTTAAGTGCCTTCTTCAGCTTTGGCATTGATGCCGGTAAAGACATGGGGGAAGCTGTTCGTGAAATTGCCGTGTTAAATAATTTTGCTTTTGTTAGCGATGGAAAATACCTGTTCGAAAACAATATCATCTTTTTGGTCATTCTTTGGGGAGGATTAACAACCAACCTGTTGTGGTCGGTGGCTCTAATCCTGAAAAATAAAACCGGTGGTGATCTTATCAATAAAAAGACACCATTGTTAAAAAATTACCTGTTTTGTGCTTTGGCCGGAACAACATGGTTTTTGCAGTTCTTTTTTTATGGAATGGGGGAGACCAAGATTGGTAATGGAGCCAGTTCTTGGATTCTACATATGTCTACAATCATACTTACAGCCAACTTTTGGGGCTTCTACCGCAAAGAATGGGCAGGAGTATCGAAAAAGACCCGGACAACCATTTACTGGGGCATTGGTTTGATCCTTATGTCGGTAATAATTATGGGTATTGCCAAAAGTGAGTTTTTAAATTGATACCTACGGTCATGCAACGACTGGCATTTAAAATGTACCTCAACGAGGGGCAAAAAGAAGAATACAAAAAACGGCACGATGAGATATGGCCGGAATTGAAACAGCTTCTGAAAAACTCCGGAATAAGTGAATATTCCATCTTTTTGGATGAAGAAACCAATGTTTTGTTTGCCTTTCAGAAAGTAAGCGGAGATGGAGGTTCGCAAGATTTGGGACAAACTGAAATTGTAAAAAAGTGGTGGGCTTTTATGAAGGATATTATGAAGTCCAATCCAGACAATTCACCTGTTACGTCGCAGTTGGAAGAATTGTTTTATATGGAGTAATATTTGAATAAAAATAAAAGAAATGAGCAAATTAGGGGTCTGTCGCATTAATCCAACAGGATTTTCAGAATTATATTTTATTATGAATTATGAAGCCAAAGAATAAAATGTTTTAAACGTTGTGGATTTTGAATCAATAATATGATTCTTTCTAATCTCTATGGGGTTAGTTCCCCGCTGCTTGCAGCGTAAATTTAGTAAATTTGTGTATGCGTGAAAGTTCATACATTCATAAATCACATAATGTATCAGTCTTGTTATACCATTTTGTTTGCCCAGCAAAATACCG
>CANLMQ010000010.1 GCA_947492175.1 uncultured Draconibacterium sp.
GATATTAGCACAGGGTTTTAACAAACAGGCAAAGGCATTTATATTTAAGGCACAGGGTTTTAACAAATAAGCTCAGGGCTTTAACAAATAGCTACAGGCGTTTAACAAATAGGCTCAGGCACTTTAGATATTAGCACAGGGTTTTAACAAACAGGCAAAGGCATTTATATTTAAGGCACAGGGTTTTAACAAATAAGCTCAGGCATTTTTGAATATTACACAGGCAATTGCACCAACTGAATTGTAACTAACAACGATTCCCCGGCATCCAGCCAGCCGGGGAACCTGGAGTACTTATTTAATGCCTTGCATTAAACAAACTTATCCTCATTCACTTCTACGTATTTTACGTGTAAATGTTAAAAAACGGGCAATGATTGGAGTGTTTGGTCAAACTAGAATTTCGTATTGTTATATTCTGAATTTTAATCTTGGTAATTAAGCAAACTATTCCTTTCTGCGTTTTTTCTCCCCAGTTCATAACCTCAATGTGTCTTCTCCAATTCATCGAATCAGAACACTGTTATTCATTATGTTTTAAATCCCGATAGCATAATACTAATTCTACAGTTACTATTATCGCCAACAGAATCGCATAGATATAAACGATCATCTCCTTTGTTTTTAATACTACTTACAATTCTCCCTCTCATTTGCTGTGACATAATTTCAGATTGTAGTTTATATTCTCTTTATATTAAGACCTTAAAGGTCTTTTTTATTAATACGTATAAATACTACAAAATGATTTCATATAAACCAACAATTTTAGTTTTATTAAGAAACTAATACTTAACGTTGCCCAAAATAAACAACAAAGAAGGATTACCTTTTACGCTCTTTCGGAATATTTTATAAAAGACACAAAACTATTTATAAGTTTATTAAAGTCTCAAAAAGAAGGGCCACCAACCTGCTGGTCAGAGCTATAATCCTTGTTATTGGCTACTACTTTTTGTAACTTGAAAATCCCTTGCATCGCAATTAAAGATAAATCTCATAAGTTGAAAACTGACATTAAATCAAAAATTCATTTACATGAAACAACTTTACTTTATTTCAAAAAATTTACTGGCTGCTTTACTGCTAATAACAGTTATGGCGGCAAATGCACAGGAATCTCTCACCATCGATATGGGAGATATTGAACTTCTTCCTGAGCAAGACACCCAACTAATTGCTGCATACATTAACAGAACCGACACTTCTTATACCGGAATAAAATGGAATACTGATCCCGGTTATCTCGGAAAAATAAACAGTGATGGTGTTTTAACCGCCGGTCAGCCCGGAGAAGGATACCTTATTGCCAAATACAAAGACCTCAGGGATTCTGTTAACCTGGTTATTACAGGAGAACCAAAGGACAACGATGACATGGACGACATTTATCCAAAGGTTAAAATAGTTCCGGGAAGCATTAAGGTTGAAGTAAGCGATTCGGTTGAACTCTATGCTTTTTACGTTGATTCGTCTGATGTAAAAATTGATACCATGACATTTATGTGGTCGGTTGAGCCCACAGACTTAGGAGAATTTCCTGATCCGGCAAATAGTATGTTTCGGGCAGGAGACATCCCCGGGAAAGGCATGATAATAGCTCAATACGGAGAGTTGGCCGATACGGCAAAAATTGAAATCTACGAAAGCAAGCGAACCAAGGAGAAAAAAGAGAAACACAATAACGGGAACAAAGGAAAACAAATGACCATTGAACCTGGCGATACAGTTGTGTATACCGGTGCTGCCCCAATAAAATATTCTGCTACCTACAAAACAAACGGCAACAAACACCAAAATGCTGAGTTTATGTGGAGTGTATCCGACACAAGCATAGCCACTATTGACTCCGAAGGATTACTTACGCTAAAAGGAGAAACCGGAATGACGCTGGTAAATGTTGAATACAGCAACTTTGGATCAAGTGTTGAATTACTGGTTGTAGACTCAACTGTTGATATGGAGGTAAATACTATTTCTATTCGCCGGGTTCTGCCAGGTGGAAAAGAACTAAAAGCCAAAACCTTAAAAGAAGGTGATTCGTTTAAAATTGGCGGCCTGCCTTATCCCTTAAATTTACTCAATGCAGGAATGATACATTTCCCGTTTGGATGCATCGAAGAAGACATAGAAATCTTCATGCTTATTCCGGAAAAATATGCCGAAATGAACAACGACAGTACTGAAGTTGATTTTAGCTCAGATATTGTTACCGGTGTAGAATTTAACGTAAAACCTGTTGGCTCAGACACAATAGTGGAACCTTACTGGTTTAATATCCCCGTTGAGTTAAAACTGGTTTACAAAAGAGGCTTAATTGACTCACTTGGTATCGAGCCGCAAGATCTTGATATGTTCTTTGCCGACAGTACCAGCTTTGTTGAAGTTGACGGAGAAATAGCAACCGTTGATACGGCAAGAAACAGAATTTACGCTTCAATTGCCCACTTCAGTACCATTGTTGTAAAAGAAAAAAATGCAACAACATCAGTACAAGATCTGACTCCGGTGTCGAAAGATATGCTTGAAATTTATCCAAATCCGTTTAGATCTTCTGCAACAGTACAGTTCGCTTTAACTGATCCCGGCGAAGTAAATATTTCGGTATACAATATATTTGGACAGAAAGTAAAAGTATTGGCCGATGGAGAATATACCAAAGGATTGCACAAAGTTACCTGGAGAGGGAAAGATATAAGTGGCGCACCGGCAACATCAGGAATCTACCTCTGCCGATTTATAAAAGATGGAGAAATAAGCCAGGTTAAACGCATTATTCTAAATCGATAGCAAATTCCAAATCGCATAGTTTAAAAAGCCTTATATCCGGAAAGACCGAATAAAAGGCTTTTTTTTACAAACGAGTTTTTGATATGCATACACAATAAAAAAAGAGAGCTGCTCAAATAAATGAGCAGCTCTCTTTTTTATATCCTGTCAGGATTAACTATGCATTCAACGAATAACGGTCGAAAGCAGTTACAGTTAATTCCGCATCGCTTTGCTTTAAGAAATCTTTAATCGACATTTTATTGTCTTTAACGTAAGCTTGGTTTAACAAAGTAACATCTTTGTACCATTTGTTAAGCGAACCTTGTGCAATTTTTTCAAGCATTGCTTCAGGTTTACCTTCGTTACGATATTTATCCATAGCAAATGCCAATTCCTTATCAATTTCAGCCTGTGGAATTGAAGCTTCGTCAATAGCAACAGGAGCCATAGCTGCAACTTGCATTGCAACATCTTTACCTACTTGCTCTTCAGTAGCTTTATTGAATGAAACCAAAGTAGCTAGTTTACTTCCAGGGTGGATGTAAGGAACTACTGTTTCATCAGCCAAACATTTGTAATAAGAAAGGTCAAGTTTCTCACCGGTAACACCAGTTTGCTCAGTCACCAATGCTTCAATTGATACACCATCAAGTTCGATAGCTTTAAGAGCTTCCAAACTTTCTACTTTATTTTCTAAAGCGGCATCCATTATCTTTTCAGCAAATGCAACAAAGCTTTCATTTTTTGCAACAAAGTCAGTTTCGCAATTTAGTACTACAATAGCACCAAATTTAGCATCGGCTGCAACCTTTGCAATTGCAACACCTTCTGCTGCATCTCTGTCTGCACGTTTGTTAGCAATAAGTTTACCTTTTTCGCGAATAATTTCCAGTGCTCTGTCAAAGTCACCTTCGGCGTCTTTCAGGGCATTTTTGCAATCCATCATCCCTGCGCCAGATACTTTTCGTAGTTTTACTACGTCAGCTGTTGTAAAAGACATAATTAAATCTCTTCTAATTGGTTTATATAATTACTTAACCTCTATTATTCTTCTTCAGAAGTTTCTTCTGCAGCGGCTTCTTCTTTCGCTGCTTTTGCAGCTTTTTTGCTAGCCTTAGCATCAGCATCTTCTTTATCTTTCTCGAATTTGCGCTCGTTTAAACCTTCCGAAATCGCGTCAGTCATAGCACCAACAATTAAACGGATAGATTGAGAAGCATCGTCGTTTGCAGGAATTACAAAATCAACATCTTCAGGATTCGAGTTTGTATCTACAATTGCAAATACAGGAATTCCCAATTTTTTTGCTTCGCGAACTGCAATTTTTTCTTTCAGAACATCAACAACAAACAATGCAGCTGGTAAGCGGCTAAGGTCAGAAATAGAACCCAATACTTTTTCCAACTTGGCACGTTGTCTTGTAATTTGTAGTTTCTCTCTTTTTGAAAGATTGTCCCAACTTGTGTCCTTCATCATTTTATCGATGGAGATCATTTTCTTAACCGCTTTACGGATAGTTGGGAAGTTGGTAAGCATACCTCCTGGCCAGCGCTCAGTTACATATGGCATACCTACGCCTTTTACTAAGTCTGAAACCAAATCTTTGGCTTGCTTTTTAGTTGCAACAAATAAAACTTTACGACCCGATTTTGCAATTTGTTTGATTGCATTGGCAGCTTCGTCAATTTTTACAACTGTTTTTTGAAGATCGATAATGTGGATACCGTTTTTCTCCATGAAGATATAAGGCTCCATGTTTGGGTTCCACTTTCTTTTCAAGTGCCCAAAATGTGCACCTGCATCCAATAATTCTTGAAAATTTGTTCTTGGCATCTGTTTACTTTTTTCTATGCTCTAAAAGCAACCGTTAAGTAGTCCGCCTGCCGACGGAATCTCAACCGTTTTAGATCCATATAATTGATAAATAATATTAACGTTTTGAGAACTGGAAACGTTTCCTTGCTTTTGGTTGACCAGGTTTTTTACGTTCCACCTCGCGTGGATCCCTTGTTACGAATCCGGCAGCCTTTAATTGAGTTCTTGATTCAGGATCAATTTCCATTAAAGCACGTGTGATAGCCAAACGTAAAGCTTCTGCCTGTCCTTTTGGTCCACCACCATCAAGATTTACTTTAATATCATATTTTTCTGCAACCTCAAGCAGGTTCAATGGCTGCAATACAATGTATTGCAATGTTTCTGCTGGGAAATATTCTTTAACATCCCTTTTGTTTACGGTAATGTTACCTTTTCCTTCGCTTACGTAAATACGAGCAACAGCTGATTTTCTACGTCCGATTGTGTTTACTACTTCCATTATTTAATCGTATTTAAATCAACAACTTTTGGTTTTTGAGCTTCAAATTTGTGCTCAGCCCCCACTACTACATGCAGGTTACGGTACAATTCTCTTCCTAATTTATTTTTAGGAAGCATACCTCTTACTGCTTTCTCCACCAAACGCTCAGGATATTTTGCTAAAACATCCTGCGGGCTCTGAAAACGCTGACCACCAGGATAACCTGTGTGACGGATATAAACTTTATCAGTCATTTTTTTACCGGTTAACGCAATTTTTTCAGCATTGATAACAATTACGTTATCGCCACAATCAACGTGAGGTGTGAAACTTGGCTTGTATTTACCTCTCAACATTTTAGCAACTTTACTTGCCAAACGTCCCAATACCATGTTTTCTGCATCAACAATTACCCACTCTTTTTCAACAGTAGCTTTGTTTGCAGAAATTGTTTTATAACTAAGTGTGTCCACTTTATAAATTTTTAATTGTATTACAATCTGTGATTTTACTCCTCGCGGTTTTTCTGTCTCAACGGAATTATTCGACAAAACGCCTTACTTAAAGAAAATCAACTACTTACATTCCTTATCTCTAAGGATAATAATCGGGACTGCAAAAGTATTTTCTTTTTTCGTAAATCCAAAGAAATAACAATCAAATTTTCAATTAGTTAAATGCTTTTTTTAGATTTTTGTAACACATCTCCACAGCTAGCACACAAACGACTGATATTCAACACAAACACACATAAATAATTCATTAGCCCGACTTTTCCTTAATGTTAATAAAACATTGTATAAATCAACATTAAAGACAAGGGGTAGCAACATAAAATCTTTACTTTTGTTTTACTCAGTAAGACGAAACAGTATGGCAAATCCGAAACCAAAACGATTAAAAAAACGATTCCTGAACTCCTGGATTACATCGTTAATAAGTATATCGCTGGTTTTAATTTTACTCGGAATACTAAGTTTAATTTTAATTAATGCCCGACAGCTGTCGGAATATGTTAGAGAAAAAATTGGTTTTACATTAGTTTTAAAAGACGATTTAAAAGAAGTTGAAATTATTCGTTTGCAAAAGGTACTAAACGCCAGCAACTTTGTAAAGTCAACTCGTTTTATCGACAAAAAAACGGCTGCTCAGGAACTAACAGAAGAACTGGGCGAAGATTTTATCGGATTTCTGGGCTACAACCCTTTGTTTGCATCGCTCGACGTAAAACTTTATGCACCTTACACAACTACTGATAGTTTGCAATTACTGGAGCAACAATTCCTGGCCTATCCGCAGGTTTCAGAAGTATATTACCAAAGAGACCTGGTCTCGCTGATAAATAAAAACGTTCGAAAAATCAGCATTTTACTTATTACTATAAGTGCACTGCTTACATTTATATTCTTCGGACTAATAAATAATACAATCCGTATTTTAATTTATTCGCAGCGTTTTACCATTAACACCATGCAAATGGTTGGTGCAAGCAAAAATTTCATTCGCTCCCCCTTTTTGCGACGCAGCATTTTTTTAGGATTATACGGGGCCTTTATAGCCAATATCATATTAGTAACAGGTGTTTATACTTACAAAAAAGAACTTCAGGGTTTAATAAGTAACAACGATTTAACAACTACGCTATTAGTAGCTATAATTGTATTTGTCCTTGGTTTTGTCATTTCATTTCTGTCAACGTGGTTTGCCATTAACAAATTCCTGCGGTTGAAATTTGATGAATTGTTTTATTAATTATCTTTGCCCATATTATTGTTCAAAACATGGTAAAAAAAGTAAAAGAATCTAAAGCAGTTAAGGATAATTCAGGCTTTGCACTTGGCAAAGAAAACTATAAATTAATGGCAATTGGTTTTGCTATAATTGTAGTCGGTTTTATTTTGTTAGCTGGTGGAGGAAGTGATGATCCTAACGTATTTAGCGAAGACATTTTTAATTTCCGCAGGCTTACTATTGCCCCTTTACTTCTTTTGTTTGGCTTTATTTTCGAGATTTATGCCATAATGAAAAAGCCCAGGGACGATAAATAATTCACATTTTCATGAATTCACTCCAAGCACTGCTACTAGGAATAATTCAAGGGCTCACCGAATTTCTTCCGGTTAGCTCCAGCGGCCATATTGAAATAGGCCATGCAATTCTTAATTTAAACGGAGGCAACGACTTACTTTTTGTGCTGACCGTTCATGTAGCAACCGTGCTCAGCACAATTGTAGTTTTCAGAAAAGATATAGTAGAATTGGTCAGCGATCTTTTAAAATTTCAGAAAAACGATTCAACTATTTATATTGCCAAACTTCTTTTTTCGTCGTTTCCCATTGTAATTGTAGGCTTATTTTTTAAAGAAGAAATTGAAGCTTTTTTTACAGGTAACTTATTTTTTGTTGGTTGTATGTTGCTTTTTACTGCATGTCTTCTTGCACTCACCCACTTTATTAAAAAAACCGATGGGAAAATTACTTTTCTTAAAGCATTGATTATTGGAATGGCCCAAACAATAGCTGTTTTGCCTGGAATATCGCGAAGTGGCGCCACAATTGCTACAGGTTTGTTATTAAAAGTAAAAAAGGATGATGTGGCCAGATTTTCTTTCCTGATGGTGCTTATTCCAATTCTTGGTGCCGCTTTCATGGATATTATTAGCGGTGAATTAAGTACTTCGAAAGTTGACACAATTCCTCTTCTTGTGGGTTTTTTAGGAGCATTTTTTTCGGGCCTGCTTGCCTGTTCCTTAATGATTAAGGTTGTAAAGCGTGGAAAACTAATTTATTTTGCCATCTATTGTTCTCTTATTGGTCTTATTGCTATCTTTGCAGCTTGATTTTCCCAGAAATCAACACAATAAGCTGAAATATAAACACTTACAATGCCCGAATTTAAAAATACATACGATTTCCCTGCAGGAGAAATTTTACTATTCGACAAAGAATTGGAATGGACTTCGTTTGATGTAGTCAATCGTGTACGCTACATTCTGTGCAGAAAACTGGGCATAAAAAAAATGAAAGTCGGACATGCCGGGACACTCGATCCTTTAGCTACCGGGCTTGTTATACTGTGTACGGGTAAAGCAACCAAAAAAATCGAAGAACTTCAGCTTGGAGAAAAAGAATATATTGCCACCATAAAAATCGGGGCAACTACTCCCTCATTCGACCTGGAAACAGAAGAAGACAGTTCAAGCGATTATTCCCATGTAACTGAGGAATTACTCAATGCAGCCATTCTTAAGTTTACCGGAGAAATAGATCAGGTTCCTCCTGTTTTTTCTGCTGTAAAAATAAAAGGAAGACGAGCCTTCGATTATGCAAGAAATGGTGAAGATGTAAAACTAAGATCGAAAAGAATTGTTATAAGAAAGATTGAGATTGAATCTTATGATTTACCCGAAGTTAAACTAAGAGTTACTTGCGGCAAAGGAACATACATACGGGCACTGGCACGCGACATTGGTGAAGAGCTTAAATGTGGTGGTTATTTAACAGCACTCGAGCGAACAAGAATAGGGAATTACCACGTAAAGGACGCATTTAAAGTAAATTATTTTCTGGAAAATTTAAATTTAAATGAAACTAATTGAAAAATGCCCCGTATAACGGGATTCCATTAGAGAATATCAACATTCTGTATTATTTTTGTCAATTACTTAATAAAGAATTACTTTAAAAGAAATAGCAAATGAAATTATCAAAATTCAAGTACGAACTTGATCCGGAAAGAATTGCGCTACACCCGGCAGACAATCGTGATGAATCGAAATTAATGGTTTTGAACAGGGCAAACCGTACCATCGAACACAAGTTGTTTAAAGATCTGCTTGATTATTTTGATGATAATGATGTTATGGTGTTTAACGACACTAAAGTTTTTCCTGCCCGACTGTACGGAAACAAAGAAAAAACAGGAGCAGAAATAGAAGTTTTCTTGTTGCGTGAATTAAATCGCGAACAAAGACTTTGGGATGTATTGGTTGATCCTGCCAGAAAAATAAGAATTGGAAATAAACTCTATTTTGGAGAAGACGATTTATTAGTTGCCGAAGTTATTGACAACACAACATCGCGCGGACGTACTTTACGCTTTTTATTCGACGGTCCATACGATGAATTTAAGAAAACATTATACGGATTAGGAGAAACTCCCCTTCCAAAAATCATCAATCGCCCGGTTCAACCAGAGGACAAAGATCGTTACCAAACCATTTTTGCAAAACACGAAGGCGCCGTTGCTGCACCAACAGCAGGCTTACATTTTAGCCGGGAGTTGCTAAAACGTCTTGAAATCAGAGGTGTTGATTTCTCTTACATCACTCTTCATGTGGGGCTAGGAAACTTCCGCAGTGTAGATGTAGAAGACCTGACTAAGCATAAAATGGACTCGGAGCAGATCTGGATAAAAGATGAAGTGTGCGAAAGAGTAAACACAGCCAAACAAAACAAACGCAACGTTTGTGCCGTTGGAACAACAGTAATGCGTACTCTGGAAAGTTCGGTTTCAACACAAGGTTTCCTAAAACCGTTTGAGGGATGGACAAATAAATTTATTTTCCCTCCATACGATTTCAGCGTAGCAAATACAATGATTACAAACTTCCACCTGCCTTACTCAACGTTATTGATGATGGTTGCAGCTTTTGGAGGATACGATTTTGTTATGGATGCCTACCAGGAAGCTTTAAAAAACGATTACCGGTTTGGCACCTACGGAGATGCCATGCTAATTATCTAAAAGATATTAGAATAACAAAAAAAGCCGCAGAAGAAAAATCTTCTGCGGCTTTTTTATTGCCTGTATTTTACTCCAGAATATAATTATATAAATTTCCCTCAGAGCTACCTACGACCAGGTTCAGCTGTGTTCCTGAAAGTTTTCCAATAGAAAACTCACTGTTTCCTGATAACGGAAATCCCGGATGTAAATTACCATTAGAATCAAATAAATAAATCTCTCCCGATCTGGAATCTGTTACGCCAATCTTTTTCTGTTTGGCCGAGAAAGTGTACAAATTGGCTCCTCTTTCCAAAGTATTATCAAATTTTTCGGAAAAAAGTTTCTTCCCGTTTTCATCCATAACTTTTAACTCTTTTCCATCAACAAATACAAAATCAGGAATTCCGTTTCCGTTAATATCGCTAACAGTAAAAAAGTGATCTGTACTAAACTTTTCAGTTTCCTTTTCTGCATATTTTCCATCGAAATACAAATAATATACTTTCCCATTTTTATCGGTAGCCACAATTTTTGGAGTCTTGTCAGTATTCAAAACCAGGGGATTATTCGAATTCTCAAATTTTGCCGCACATTCAACACGCGTATTTCCCTGACGGTTTTGAATATACACTTTTGATTTATCTTTAAAAACAATATAATCTTTGTTATTTACCCTAAAATGCTGAACAGGAGTTGTAACCAAACTGTTTGTTTGTCCAAATCTCCACCCACTTATAATATTCCCTTCATGATTGTAGGCATATACCCTTTTGTTTTCACAGGCTATAAAAAAGCGGTATTTCCGATTGTTATCGTAATCAAAAACACCTACTCCATTTGTTGCCGGCGATTTAAATAAAATCGGGAACCTTGCCACATTATTCCCGTTTCGGTCGAGTAAATAAAGTTTTTCTTTTGTATTAAACAAATACTGTAAACGACCATTTGCATAATAATCGACCTGATGAATTTCCCCAAGAATTTTGCCGTTTATGGGAATACTCCAAACCAATTTGCCATCGGCTGCTACCAAATTCAGTTTATTGTCGTTATCCTGCACAATAACTTCTTTTGCTGCTTTGTTTTTGTGATTGATGACAATTTGTGGCTTTGAACTGATTGTAGCACCAATATTACTCTGCCACAATGCCCGCGCTTCGGTTTTTGGTTGTGTAGAGTATCTGAGATTAATGGAATTGAAATAAATAATTTTCTCGCAAACCACCTGCCAGCTTAATGCATCAAATTTCCTGAATATCTCTTCGTTGGTTTTGAAAGACTTACTAAACTTATCGTCAAACAGTAATGTATTCAAGGTATAAATTTTATTTACATCAACATAAGCATCGATGTTGGCTCTGCTTTCGTTCGATGCCTTAAACTCGGAATAACTCCTGCTCCGCCGCAACGTTGCATCATTAGTCATATCGTTAAGATATTTCTGCAAAGCCTCTTTTGAACTCCCAAAAACCAGGTTTCCTTTCCAAAAAGTGGCAAAGCTAGCTTCGGCAAACGAAAACGCTTTTCCCAGCCAAATTCCGGGCAGCGAGGGATAAGGAAAATCATAAATACGATAGCTGTCACCATCGTTTGTTTTATACTCCGATAATAAAGATGCAAAATCAACTTCTTTACTTTTGGCAAAGTTTTGCAGTAATCCTTCAAAGGTAGTGCGCGACTCTGCTCCCTGACCGGTGCTTATTATAAACAATGTAGTATTTCCTCCGCTTTGCGCCGAAACAGAAGTTGTGGCAGCTACAATCCGGTCTTTAACCAAACCTTTTAGTTTTACACGCCCACTGTCTTTAAATCGCTTCCCGATCGTTTTCATACGACTTTCACGTTCAAAATACGAATTGGAATGCACAAAATATTTCTCAAGATTCTGAAAAAAGAGTTCCTGATCAGAAAAAGCGTATTCAATAAAAAAGGATGTGTTTTTTGGAAGTATTCTATCTGCCTGGCAACTTACTGCCTGTTGCCCTTCAAATACCGATAAATAATTGTTAAGAGAATCGTCGGCGGCTGTGATACCATTTAACGAAATCCTGTCTTTATCAAACGACATATCCAGTTCACTCCAGCTTGCATAGTTTTGCATACCAAGTACTGCTCTTTTCAGACTGGCTTTTACGGTTTCGCCAAACTCATTTACTTTGATTTCCGTATTGCCGTTTAAAAGATTAGCTAAAAGTTCAGGAAACTTGTTGTGATTAATGTACCATGCAATTTCCGATTGTCCGGTTACGGTTTTATTTACCGTATTAAAATAACTTATGTCGGTAATATTTTGCGAGCTTAACTGGCGAATACTTTTTTCTACAAGAATAGCATCGGAGCTAATTATAACCATTCCTGCAACGGCACAATAGTGAATACTTTTCTTTTCCTTTTTAAGAGTAATGTCAACAATTTTGGCTCCATCGTATTTCCGTTGGTTAAAGGCAGCAGCAGAAACTCCTGTCAGCTTTTCCATTAGTTTTTCAAAACCTTTTAAATCAGCAGAACTTCTGAGTTCGCTAATTATTACCGGCTTTAGTACATTCTTTCCTATAAAATCGAGGGCTAAAACAACCGGTTTCTTGCCCAGTTGATTCTGAATTTCTTTATCTCCCTTAATCGAACTGTCGATTTCTTTAATCTTTCCTAAAATCCAGGAAAAGTCTTCAATTCCCGAAAGTTCCTGAACAACCGGATTTTCAAGCGGAATATCCTTTAACGAGCTAAACTCAACAAAAACAGGCGATGTTAAAGGCACTGCCTTATAAAGGGAGGTTTCTTTCCGAAATTCAACATCTTCTTTTGTGAAATAAATAAAACCGGCTA
The DNA here is from genome assembly GCA_947492175.1 of uncultured Draconibacterium sp. Lineage (GTDB taxonomy): Bacteria > Bacteroidota > Bacteroidia > Bacteroidales > Prolixibacteraceae > Draconibacterium. The sequence continues at coordinate 12,626 of CANLMQ010000010.1, forward strand.
CAGCAGCCAATACGATCACGAGTATGATTATGAGGTTCCTCTTCATTCCTTATTATTTTTTTCAAAAGTAATAAGAGGAAACGCGAAAACATATCTTTTTCGTTTTTATAATGAAAAATTGACTGTTAATAAACATGAGAAGTATCCATTTGGCAAAGTGAAATCAATGCTGAAACCTGCCGCAATACTGCGGGGCCCGGCCCGAAAAATTTTTCTGATGCCGAAGTTCTGAGTGAAACCAACTACGCTCTTTTTTGTATGCCGCAGAGTTGAGGGAAGCAATCTACAAAGTTTTTTTACTTGCCGCAGAACTGAGGGAAGCAATCTACAACGTTTTTTTGCTTGCCGCAGAACTGAGGGAAGCAATCTACAACGTTTTTTTACTTGCCGCAGAACTGAGGGAAGCAATCCACAACGTTTTTTTACTTGCCGCAGAACTGAGGGAAGCAATCTACAACGTTTTTTTGCTTGCCGCAGAACTGAGGGAAGGCAATAAATCAGACAGTTACATATATTTCAAGGTGCAGAGTTTTGATAAAGTAAACTAGTAATACCAATATTATCCCAAACTGAGCCTAATAATTCCATTTCTTTGCATTTATGCTGCGTTACAAAAATTCAACAGAACTTAGGCTATGCTTCATTTTTGTGCCTTGCCTAAATCCAAATAATCTAAAATTATTTAAGGCTCATATTGAAATAAAATTGGTATAAGAATCATTTTTAGAACAAAAAAAGGCCGGATTAATAAATAACCCGGCCTTCAAAATATATCGAATTGATTTTTATAGTGTTTTTGCGACTTCAATCTCGTGATAAGCTTCCACATGGTCTCCAACTTTAATATCGTTGAATTTCTCGATATTCAAACCACATTCGTAGCCATTCTTCACTTCTTTAACATCGTCTTTGAAACGTTTCAGTGAACCAAGTTTTCCGGTGTACACTACAATACCGTCTCGTATCAAACGAACTTTTGCATTTCGTTCAATCTTACCATCGCGTACAATACCACCGGCAATTGTTCCTACTTTGCTAATGTTAAACACTTCAAGAACTTCTACTGTTCCCAAAACTTCTTCCTTAATATCAGGCGACAACATACCTTCCATTGCAGCCTTAATTTCGTTAATGGCATCGTAAATAATCGAATACATGCGAACATCAATTTGTTCTTTCTCGGCCAGTTTACGAGCATTTAACGACGGACGAACCTGGAATCCAACAACAATTGCTTCAGAAGCAGCAGCTAACAAAATATCTGATTCAGAAATCTGACCAACTGCCTTGTGTTTAATGTTTACCTGAATTTCTTCAGTAGAAAGTTTAATTAACGAATCGGAAAGTGCTTCAATTGATCCGTCAACATCACCTTTTACAATCAGGTTCAGTTCCTGGAAGTTTCCAATTGCAATCCTTCTACCAATTTCGTCAAGTGTAATATGTTTCTGGGTACGAAGACCCTGTTCGCGTGCCAGCTGTTCACGTTTGTTTGAAATGTTTCTGGCTTCGCGCTCATTCTCCATCACATTAAATTTGTCACCTGCCTGAGGTGCCCCGTTTAATCCAAGAATGATTGCCGGTTGTGCCGGACCAACTTCTTCAATACGCTGGTTACGTTCGTTAAACATTGCTTTTACGTGTCCATAATACTGACCCGCAATAATAATATCTCCTACTTTCAATGTTCCGGTTTCAACTAATAAGGTTGAAACATATCCCCGACCTTTATCCAGCTCTGATTCGATAATTGTTCCTTGAGCATTTTTGTTAGCATTGGCTTTCAATTCCAACATTTCTGCTTCAAGAAGAACTTTTTCCAAAAGATCTTCAATTCCAATTCCGTTTTTAGCTGAAATATCGTGCGACTGGTATTTTCCACCCCATTCTTCAACAAGGTAGTTCATATTAGCCAGTTGCTCTTTTATCTTATCCGGATTTGCTCCAGGTTTATCAATTTTATTAATTGCAAAAACAATTGGAACACCTGCAGCAGCAGCGTGATTAATGGCCTCAACCGTCTGAGGCATCACATCATCGTCGGCGGCTACAATAATAATTGCAATATCGGTAACTTGTGCACCACGGGCACGCATAGCTGTAAATGCCTCGTGACCGGGAGTATCAAGGAAAGTAATATCTCTTCCATCTTCCAGACTTACGTGGTAAGCTCCAATGTGCTGAGTAATTCCTCCGGCCTCACCCGCAATTACGTTTGTGCTTCGAATATGGTCGAGCAACGAAGTTTTACCGTGGTCAACGTGTCCCATAACCGTAACAATTGGCGGACGAGGTTTTAAGTCTTCTTCCTTGTCTTCCACTTCTTCGATTGCCTCCTGAATTTCAACACTCACAAATTCTACCTTGAATCCGAATTCTTCGGCAACCACTGATAATGTCTCAGCATCCAATCGTTGATTAATCGACACAAACAAACCAAGACTCATACACGACGAAATAACTTCGGTTACGCTTACATTCATCATGGTAGCAAACTCGGCAACCGAAACAAACTCGGTTACTTTAAGGATTCCTTGTTCCTTTATTTGCTGTTCCATATCAGCCTGCATTCTTTCGCTGGCTGCGGCACGTTTATCGCGGCGGTGTTTCGATCCTTTTGATTTACCTTTTGTAGTTAAACGGGCAAGTGTATCTTTAATTTGCTTTTGAACGTCGACTTCGTTAACCTCCTTCTTAAGTGGTCTTCTTTTTTTACCAGCCTGACCTTGTTTGTTAACCTGGAATTTACCTTTTGGTCTGTCGCCCTGTTTCTGCTGCGACTGACGGTCAACGGCCACTTTTCCCGACTCTTTATTAATTCTTTTGCGGCGTTTTTTACGCGATGCACTGTCGCCGGCGTCTTCCTTCTTCTCTGGTAAATCAATCTTACCCAAAACAGTTGGACCGCTTAATCGATTGGCTCGTGCTTTTATTACTTCGCCATCCTCGTTTTTTTCAACTTTCGCATCGCCGGCTTTTTTTACAGTAACTTTTTGTCGAAGTCTTTCTTTTCTTTCTTTATCCTTCTCCTCTTTCGACTTTTTCGCCGGCCTGGTTTTCTGGTTTATGTTTTTAAGGTCGATTTTTCCAACCACCTTCACCTCATCTACTTTTGGCACTTCCATTTCAATTATTTCTTCCGGCGCTGGAGTTGGAGCTTTCTCCGGTGTTTCAACTTTTGCTTCCACAACCGGTTCCTTTTCGATTTTTTCCTCTACAGGTTTCTCAACAATTGGTTTTTCCTCAACTGGTTTTTTCTCAACTGCTTCTTCCTTTACGGATTCCTTCTTAACTTCAACAGGAGCCTTTTCTTCTACTTTTTCTTTAACAGGTTTTTCCTCCTTCACCTTTTTAGGCTTGTTAAACTGATCTAAATCAATTTTACCTAAAACCTTAACCTTTTCTTCAGGTTCTGCAGGCGCTTTTTCAACCTTCGGAGTATCTACTTTTTTCTCTTCTTTAACTTCAGCAACCGGCTTTACCTCTTCAACCTCTTCCACTGATTCACTCTCTTCTGGTTCAATGGAAATCACTTCTTTCTTCGGACGATGGCTTTTTAAACTTATCTTTTCCGATTCCTTCTTAAGAGAAATATCTTTTTTATACTCCTTCTCAAGCAGTGACACGGCCTCAGCGGTAACTTTAGTATTCGGATTAGAATCGATTTCATACCCCTTTTTATGCAAAAACTCAACAATGGTATGAATACCGACATTGAATTCACGTGCAAGTTTACTAAGCCTTATTGTTTTGCCTGCTACCATATAAATTCTTTTTCTTTACTTTTTCTAATTACCCGAATAACTCCTTTTTGCCTCTTGTTTAAACGGGATTTTAATCAAATTCCGAATGCAGAACTTTTAATACCTCATCGATAGTTTCTTCTTCCAAATCGGTACGTTTTATTAATTCTGCCCTCGGGATGTTCAATACGTTTTTAGCTGTATCGCAACCAATGCCTTTTAGAGCATCAATTACCCAGCTTTCTATTTCATCTGCAAATTCATCCAGGTTCACGTCTTCATCGTCTTCTTCCATCTCGCGATATACGTCTATCTCGTACCCTGTTAATTGACTTGCCAATCGAATATTCAAACCTCCTTTACCAATGGCCAGCGAAACTTCTTCAGGTTTCAGGTAAACCTCTGCCTTTTTATCTTCTTCTACAATTTTAATAGAATTAATTTTTGCAGGATTTAATGCCCTTTTAATAAACAACTGCAGGTTGCTTGAATAGTTTATTACATCGATATTTTCGTTTCTTAACTCACGAACAATACCATGAATTCGGGATCCTTTCATTCCAACACATGCCCCAACTGGGTCGATTCTTTCGTCGTATGACTCAACCGCAACTTTTGCTCTTTCTCCCGGAACACGTACAATCTTTTTAATGGTAATTAAGCCATCAAAAATCTCAGGAATTTCTAATTCAAATAATCTTTCCAGAAATGCCGGAGCAGTCCGCGAAAGAATAATAAGCGGATTGTTGTTGCGCAACTCCACTTTGTATACAATAGCTCTCACATTATCTCCTTTACGGAAATAATCTGATGGAATTTGTTCTGATTTTGGAAGAATCAACTCGTTGTTTTCATCATCGAGAATGAGAATTTCCTTTTTCCAAACCTGATAAACCTCACCGGTTACAATGTCGCCAATTTTGTTTTTGTATTTGCCATAAATATGATCTTTTTCCAGTTCCAGGATTTTACTAGCCAGATTCTGGCGCAGATTCAAAATGGCACGACGACCAAAATCAACCAGTTTTACCTCATCGGTAACTTCTTCGCCAATTTCGTAGTCCTCATCAATTTTTAGCGCATCGCTCAGGGTAATTTGCAAATTCGGATCTTCTAACTCATCGTCGGCAACAACCGTACGATTTCTCCAAATTTCGAAGTCACCTTTATCTATATTAATAATGATATCAAAATTATCATCCGATTCGTACTGACGGATAAGCACACTGCGGAAGACTTCTTCCAACACGCTCATCATTGTTACCCGGTCAATGTTCTTTAGCTCTTTAAACTCGGCAAAAGTATCTATCAGGTTAATATTTTCCATCGTTCTAATTTATTTAAATGAAATAACCGCTTTCGCACTTTTTATTTCGTCGTATTTCAAAATATGTTCTTTCACTACCAGTTGTTTCTTCTTGTGACCTTCCACTTTTTCACGTTTCGAAGTTTCCAACACAATTCCTACTTCGTCCGTTTTTTTCAGGACTCCTGTCAGTTCAACATCCCCGGTCGTTTTTACTTCTATTTCTTTGCCGGTATATTTTTGATATTGTTGTAGAACTTTAAAACTTTCAGTTAATCCCGGCGATGAAACCTGCAACGAAAAATCGTCTTCTTCTCTATCCAAATTGTGCTCCACGTTTCTGCTGATGCGAATACATTGCTCAATAGTCATTCCTTCAAAGCTATCTACAAACACGCGAATATCGTTATTTGCACTCACACTGATGTCGACAATAAACATCTGATCATCAAGCCTCTCCTTTACCAATCTTACAACGTCTTCCTTTGCTATCATTCGTATTACATGTAACAAAATAGGGAACCAGAGGTCCCCTAAAAATTCATTTTTTTAGAAAATTCTCCGCAAAAGTAGGAATAATATCCAACATTTACAAATAACCCGACACACTTAAACCTCTGATTTTAAAGAGCAAAATACATAAACGGTTAACATTGACCCAGAAAAGTTAAATTTACAGGCCAGGAATAGTACTTTCGGGCAAAACTTCTCTTATTTGTATTAAATAATTTATTGTATTTTTAACATTTCGAGCAAAAATTATTCGTGAAACAACTTCAATTAAATAAAAAGAAAATAATTAACGATCCGGTTTTTGGGTTTATAAATCTTCAATCAGAAATTATTTTCGATTTACTGGAACATCCTTTCTTTCAGCGCTTACGACAAATAAAGCAACTAGGCTTGTCGTACCTTGTTTTTCCGGGAGCTAACCACACCAGGTTTGAACACGCTCTTGGAGCCAGCCATTTAATGCGGCAGGCAATTGCGGCCTTACGCTTAAAAGGACACGAAATAACCGAAGAAGAAGCTGAAGCAGTAACAATAACAATCTTACTACACGACATTGGTCACGCTCCTTTTTCTCATGTTTTGGAAAATACACTTGTAAATATCCCACACGAAGAAATTTCTTTGCTTTTAATGCAGGAACTCAACCGTCAGTTTAACGGAAAACTTGATCTGGCCATCCGGATTTTTACCAATCAATACAAAAAACAGTTCCTACACCAGCTGGTTTCCAGCCAACTAGACATGGATCGACTCGATTACCTGAGCCGGGACAGTTTCTTTACCGGGGTTGCCGAAGGAACCGTTGGGATTGACCGTATAATTAAAATGTTAAATGTTTACGACGACAAACTGGTGGTAGACATAAAAGGTATTTATTCGATCGAAAAATTTCTGATTTCGCGAAGATTAATGTATTGGCAGGTTTACTTGCACAAAACGGTTGTAGCGGCAGAATTTCAATTAATTAATGTATTAAAAAGAGCAAAAGAGTTAATTACACAAGGAGAAACTATTTTCTCTACACCAACCTTAAAAGTATTTTTAGAGCAACAATTTTCATCAGAAGATTTTAAAAACAATATTGAAAATAGCGGAAGAAAAATACTGGATTGGTACACGGCATTAGACGACAACGACATTCTTATTTCAATAAAAGAATGGAAAAACCATGCAGATCCGGTACTTTCAACGCTTGCTAAAAGTATTGGCAACCGCCAACTGCCAAGAACTTTGTTACGCGAAAAACCACTAACACCTGCAGCCGAAGAGAAGTACCTCAAAAAAATTACTGAGACAATTATTCCAAACCGTGATCTGGCAAAATATTTCCTCACAACCGGCGTTATTACAAACAATGCTTACGACAAACTCAACGAAAATATTTTTGTTTTAGACAAAGACGGTAGTATAAAAGAAATTAACGATGCATCTGATATAAACCTTACTGCTCTGACCAAAACGGTAAAGAAGTATTTTGTGTGCTATCCGAAAGAATTGGACGTTTATTAGTTTAAAGCTATATTTGCATCGCCAAAAAAAACAGATAATGGATTTTAAAGTTACAGACATTGCCGCTTTTTTAAACGGTGAAATCGTTGGAAACGGGGATGTTAAAGTATCTAATGTTTCGAAAATTGAAGACGGAAAACCAGGAACGCTGGCTTTCCTCGCCAATACCAAATACGAGAGTTATATATACACAACCAAGGCCTCTGCAGTATTAGTTAACAAAAATTTTATTCCGAAGGAAAAAATAGAGGCTACTCTAATAAAAGTTGACGATGCATATGAAGCATTTGCTTCGCTGCTCGACTTGTATGTACAATCAAAAGCCGATTCAAAACGAGGTATTGAACAACCAAGCTACATTTCAGATAATGCCAAGATAGGCGAAGATATATACATTGGTGCATTTGCTTACATTGGAAAAAACAGCAAAGTGGGCAACAATGTAAAAATATACCCGAATGCCTATATTGGTGATAATGTTACAATTGGTGACGATTGTATTATTTATGCCGGAGTAAAAATATACGACGAGTGTGTAATTGGTAATCGCTGTATTCTGCATGCAGGCTCTGTAGTTGGTTCCGATGGTTTTGGCTTTGCTCCGCTTGCCGATGGTACTTACAAAAAAATCCACCAGATTGGTAATGTTGTTCTGGAAAATGATGTTGAGATTGGTGCCAACACAACTGTTGACTGCGGTACAATGGAGTCGACCATAATTAGAAAAGGTGTAAAACTTGATAACCTGGTTCAAATTGCACACAATGTTGAAGTAGGAAAAGACACAGTAATGGCAGCTCTGACTGGAATTTCAGGATCAACAAAAATTGGCGACAACTGTGTATTTGGAGGACAAGTTGGTATTGGAGGGCACATTGCAATCGGCGACAAAGTTACTTTGGGTGCACAGTCGGGTGTTATTTCCAACACCAAAAGCAACCAAACACTTCTAGGATCGCCAGCAATTGAATTAAGAACAGCTTTACGGGCCTATTCATTAATAAAAGATCTACCCGAATTAAGAAAAGACATACTTAAGCTGAAAAAAGAAATAAACTCAAACAGAGACAGTTAAATTATCAGATATTTATGGTATTAAAACAGAAAACGCTTGAAAATTCATTCAAAATAGAAGGAAAAGGACTCCACACCGGAGTTAACGTAACAATGAATTTTCTTCCGGCCCCCGTTAACCACGGATTCAAATTTAAACGAGTCGATTTAGAAAACCAACCCATTATTGATGCCGATGTTGATCTGGTAATCGATACTTCTCGCGGTACTTTACTTGAAAAAGACGGAGCTCGTATTGGGACAATTGAACATGCGCTGGCTGCCTTGGTTGGAATGGACCTTGACAATGTACTTATTGAAGTAGACAACGAGGAAGCTCCTATTATTGATGGTAGCTCGAAATATTTTGTTGAAGCCATAGAAAAGGCTGGTGTTGTTGAACAAGAGGCAGAGCGCGATTACTTTGAGATAACAGAAAAAATAGAAATCCATGACGAAAAATCGGGCGCACATATTATTGCATTGCCCGATAATGATTACAGTCTTAATGTAATGATTTCGTTTCCGTCGGAGGTTTTAAACAATCAATATGCAACGCTCGATTCTATAAGCAACTTTCAGGACGAAATTGCAAATTGCCGTACTTTTGTGTTCCTGCGTGAGATTGAGTTTTTATTGAGCCACAATCTCATTAAAGGTGGCGACTTAAACAACGCCATTGTAATAATCGACAAGGAAATCAGCCAGGAAGAACTGGATCGGTTAGCCGATTTAACCAATCACCCAAGAGTAACCGTTAAACCTCAGGGTATTTTAAATAACCTCGATTTACATTTCGACAATGAATGTGCCCGCCACAAACTTCTGGATGTAGTTGGCGATCTTTCCTTGTGTGGCAAACGTATTAAAGGTAGAATATTAGCTTCGAAGCCTGGCCACGGTCCTAATACAATTTTTGCAAAAGCATTAAAAAAACAGTGGAAAAGAGAAGCTGCTGCAGCTCCAAAATGTAATCCAAACAGCGCGCCACTTATGGATGTAAACCGGATTAAAGAGTTGCTTCCACATCGCTATCCGTTTTTACTGGTCGACAAAATTGTTTGTATTAACGGCGATGAAATAATAGGTATAAAGAACGTTACAGTAAACGAACCATTTTTTCAGGGACACTTTCCTGACGAGCCCGTTATGCCAGGGGTATTACTTGTTGAAGCTATGGCTCAAACAGGTGGGTTACTTGTTTTAAGCCAGCAAACCGGCACATTCTCAACCTACTTTATCCGTATCGATAACGTTAAGTTCAGAAAAAAAGTCGTTCCCGGCGATACGTTGATTTTCAAATTAACATTAACTTCACCGATCCGAAGAGGAATTGCCAACATGAAAGGGGTTACTTATGTTGGTGACAAAATTGTTGCAGAAGGCGAATTTATGGCGCAAATTGTAAAACAGAAATAAATTAGAATATATATGAAACAACCATTGGCATACGTCCATCCGGATGCTAAAGTAGCAGACAATGTAGTTATTGAGCCATTTGTATCTATTGACCACGACGTAGTAATTGGAGAAGGAACCAGAATTGGATCTGGTGTTACTATTCTTCCCGGAACCAGAATCGGAAAAAATTGTAACATCTTTCCAGGAGCTGTATTAGGCGCTGTTCCTCAGGATCTTAAATTCAAGGGCGAATATTCAACGGTTGAAATTGGCGATAACAATGTAATTCGCGAATTTGTAACTATTAACCGCGGAACTTCAGCAAAAGGGAAAACAGTGGTTGGTAGTAATTGCCTGATTATGGCATACGTACACATTGCCCACGATTGCAAAGTAGGTAACAATGTAATATTGGTAAACAGTACACAATTGGCCGGAGAAGTTTGTATTGACGATTGGGCAATTATTGGTGGTATGTCTGCAATTCACCAGTTTGTAAGAATTGGATCGCATGTAATGATTTCGGGTGGTTCATTGGTTCGTAAAGACGTTCCCCCATTTATAAAAGCAGGTCGCGAGCCACTTTCTTATGTAGGTATAAACTCTATTGGGTTGCGTCGTCGCCAGTTTAATAACGAAAAAATACGTGAGGTTCAGGATATTTACCGTTACATTTACCAAAAAGGCTTAAATACAGCACAGGCGGTTGAAATAATTGAAGCAGAAATGCCTGCAACACCAGAGCGTGACGAAGTGCTACTATTCGTAAAAGACTCAAAACGAGGAATTATTCGAGGTTATTTCCCCGATTAATTTCTTTCAAAAAAAGATAAAAAGAAAGCCACTTTGAAAATATCAGAGTGGCTTTCTTCTTTTTATTATTATGTATATATTCATTACTTTCCATGATTCCATCCCTGCGCTTCAAGCGGAATCGACGACCCAGCATTTGTAACCAGGTTAATTCCCTCCGAAGCCTCATTCATGTGCCCAATAATAGTGAAATCAGGATCATTTTTAATTTTCTCGTAATCGTCTAACGAAATTGTAAAAAGCAATTCATAATCCTCTCCCCCGTTTAACGCAGCAACTATCGGGTTAATGCTAAACTCCTCAGCCATTTGTTTAGTCTGGTTATCCATCGGAACTTTATCTTCAAATAAGCTACATCCTAAATTCGAGTTTTTACAGAGATGCATTATTTCTGAAGACAAACCATCAGAAATATCAATCATTGATGTAGGCACAATTCCAAGTTTTTTAAAAGCCGCTACAATATCAACCCTTGCTTCCGGTTTTAACTGGCGTTCCAGAATATAATCGTAACCTGTAAGTTGTGGTTGCATGTTGTTATTCACTTTATATACTTCGTTTTCGCGTTCCAGCAATTGTAAGCCCATGTAGGCACCTCCCAAATCGCCCGACACACAAAGTAAATCGTTTGCTTTTGCTCCGCCGCGCATTACTATTTTTCCCTTTTCTCCTTCTCCGATAGCTGTAACACACAAAGTTAATCCGGTTAACGAGCTGGTTGTATCGCCCCCTACCAAATCAACATTATATCGCTCGCAAGCCAAATGGATTCCGGCATACAATTCATCCAGTGCTTCTACCGAAAATTTACTTGAAATAGCCATACTTACTGTTATCTGTTTCGGGATCGCATTCATGGCATAAATATCAGAAAGATTCACAACCACCGCCTTGTAGCCAAGATGCTTTAACGGAACATACATTAAATTAAAATGAACTCCTTCCGTTAACAAATCGGTTGACACCACTGTTTGTTTATCCTTGAAATCCAACACCGCAGCATCGTCGCCAACACCTTTCACCGTACTTTCATTTACAATTCGAATATCTTTTGTCAATCGATCAATCAGGCCAAATTCTCCCAATTCCGAGACACTGGTTTGTTTTCTTTCTTTACTCATTATTAAATTCAGACAAAATAGTATGTTATAAAAAATCTGAACTGCAAAAATACCCATACTTTTATATCTTTGCAATTATATTTTGAACTGGAAGAACAAAGCATTGTTATTAAAGTTGCCAAGTTGTTTCAGATACTTTGAAGAGCGAGAAATATTGTGGATGAAAGTGTTGTATTATTAAATCATCAACAACTTTATAAAGATGCCAGATCACAATAAAATCCAGAATCAACAGTATCAACAAAATCAATTTTGCACAACTATGGTTTGGTTTTTATAGAGAAAAGAAAAAAATGGAAGAACAAAATAAAATACTGAATGACGTTACGCAGGGCGATTATAAATACGGGTTTGTTACCGATATTGAAACCGATATAATCGAAAAAGGACTGAATGAAGACGTTATTCGACTTATATCTGCCAAAAAAGAGGAACCTGAATTTATGTTGAACTTCAGGCTGGAAGCTTTTAAGAAGTGGCAGAAAATGAAAATGCCGGACTGGGCGTATTTAAAGATACCGCCTATTGATTTGCAGGAAATTAGTTATTACGCAGCTCCTAAAAAGGGTCCCAAATACGAAAGTATGGACGAAGTTGATCCTGAGTTGATCGACACATTCAACAAACTTGGAATTCCACTGGAAGAGCAAAAGCATTTAGCAGGGGTTGCAGTTGATGCTGTAATCGACAGTGTTTCAGTAAAAACTACTTTTAAGGATACTTTAGCAGAAAAAGGAATCGTTTTTTGCTCGTTTAGCGAAGCCGTAAAAGAGCATCCCGACTTAATAAAAAAATATCTGGGACAGGCGGTTCCGGTAGCCGATAATTATTTTGCGGCCTTAAACTCTGCCGTTTTTAGCGATGGTTCGTTCTGTTACATTCCCAAAGGAGTTCGTTGTCCAATGGAATTATCAACTTATTTCAGGATAAATGCAGCAAATACAGGCCAGTTTGAGCGCACACTAATTGTTGCCGACGACGATAGCTATGTAAGTTACCTTGAAGGGTGTACTGCTCCAATGCGCGACGAGAACCAATTGCACGCCGCCGTGGTTGAAATTATTACCATGGACAGGGCCGAAGTAAAATATTCAACGGTACAAAACTGGTACCCGGGCGACAAAAACGGGAAAGGCGGTATCTACAACTTTGTAACAAAACGCGGAGTTTGCCGTGGAGAATCGTCAAAAATAAGCTGGACCCAGGTGGAGACAGGTTCGGCAATTACCTGGAAATATCCAAGTTGTATTTTAATAGGGAACAATTCGGTTGGCGAATTTAACTCGGTAGCTGTTACCAACAACCACCAGCAAGCCGATACCGGCTCGAAAATGATTCACATTGGAAAAAACACCAAGTCAACTATTATTTCCAAAGGTATTTCGGCAGGGAAAAGCGATAATTCATACCGGGGTTTGGTAAAAGTAATGCCTAAAGCCACAGGTTCGAGAAACTTTTCGCAGTGCGATTCGCTGCTATTAAACGACACCTGCGGGGCACATACATTTCCATATATTGAAGTAGGTAACAAATCGTCGGTAGTTGAACACGAGGCAACTACTTCGAAAATTGGTGAAGACCAGATTTTTTACTGCAACCAACGTGGAATTGATACTGAAACAGCCATTGGAATGATTGTTAATGGTTATGCAAAAGAAGTATTAAACAAGCTGCCAATGGAATTTGCCGTTGAAGCCCAAAAATTATTACAAATCAGCCTCGAAGGCAGTGTAGGATAGACAATTATAAACAACAATACGAGTAGTTGAATCTCACTGCTCACAATCTCAGTACTTAACATGTTATCAATAAAAAATTTATATGCTTCCGTTGAAGGAATGGAAATCCTTAAAGGAATCAACCTTGAAGTAAAACCGGGTGAAGTACATGCCATAATGGGACCAAACGGATCAGGGAAAAGTACTCTGGCAAATGTTCTGGCAGGAAAAGAAGACTACGAAGTTACAAAAGGCGAAATAACTTTTATGGGAGAAAATATCCTGGATAAATCTCCTGAAGACCGTGCAAAAGACGGTTTATTTTTAAGCTTCCAGTATCCGGTTGAAATACCGGGTGTTCCCATGGTCAATTTCCTGAAAACTTCGGTAAACGAACACCGAAAACACAAGGGATTAAAAGAACTGACCGCCGGAGAATTTTTAAAACTAATGCGTGAAAAAATGGATTTGGTAGATATGCATACCAAATTAACCAACCGTATGGTAAACGAAGGTTTTTCGGGCGGTGAGAAAAAGAAAAACGAAATTTTCCAGATGGCAATGCTCGAACCCAAACTGGCCATTCTTGATGAAACAGACTCGGGACTTGATATCGACGCATTAAAAACAGTTGCTAACGGGGTTAACGCATTAAAATCGCCTGAAACTGCTGCAATTGTTGTAACCCACTACCAGCGCCTGCTTGATTATATTGTACCGGATTTTGTACATATTCTTTATAAAGGAAAAATTGTAAAAACTGCCGGGAAAGAACTGGCACTGGAACTGGAAGAAAAAGGGTACGACTGGATTAAATCAGAAAAAGAGAATTAGAATGAGCGTTTTAGTTGACAAAGCAGATTTATCGCTAAAATACACCGCGCATTACACCAAGGTGAAAGAACAGCTTTTCGAAGGCTCTTCTGATATTCTGAACGCTCCGCGAACCAAAGCGTTTCAGGATTTTGTAATGCAGGGTATTCCAACGCGAAAAAACGAAAACTACAAATATACCAACCTTAATCCGGCCTTCCTTCCGGCTTTTGAATTTGTTCATAAAAGGGAAGAAAAGAAAACGGATTTTAACGATATTTTCCGTTGCGATGTACCACAGTTAAATACAAATTTAGCCCTGGTTATTAACGGTTGGTTTCATAAAAACGAGAACAAAAAAGGCAACCTTCCGGAAGGAGTAATTCTGGATAGTCTGGAAAGTATTTCAAAAGAAAAGCCAGAACTATTAGAAAAATATGGCAGCCTTGCAAAAACCGATGAAGACCCGTTGGTGGCGCTAAATACAGCCTATGCAAAAGATGGATTCTTTCTTTATGTACCAAAAAATGTTGTGGTTGACACTCCAATTCAGATAATAAACCTGTTACAAAGCGAGAAGGATACTTTTGCCACGCAACGAAATTTCATTTTGGTTGAAGAAGGAGCAAAAGCACAGGTACTTTTGTGCGACCACACGTTAAACTTAAATCAATACCTGAGTAATTCAGTTACCGAGATTTTTGCCGGGAACAATGCTGAAGTAGAATTTTATACTTTGCAAAACCAGCACAACAAGGCGGCAAACCTGAATTCTATTTTTATCGATCAGCAAAGAGACTCCCGAGTTACTACACATACAGCAACCCTGCATGGCGGGCTTATTCGCAACAATTTGAAAATGATATTGAATGGTGAGAATGCGCAGGCAAACATGTTTGGAATGGCCTTTATGGATAAAAAGCAGCACGTCGATAATTTCACCCAAGTAATTCACGCCAAACCACACTGCGAAAGCAATCAGGTATATAAAAATGTATTGGATGAAAGTTCCAGCGGTGCATTTTCCGGTAGAATTCATGTAGTACGCGATGCTCAAAAAACGAATGCCTTCCAGCGAAACAACAATTTGTTGCTCACCGATGAAGCCAATATGCAAACCAAACCGCAGCTGATTATTGATGCCGACGATGTAAAATGTAGTCACGGTGCAACGGTTGGACAAATCGACGAGGAAGCTTTGTTCTATTTACGCGCCCGTGGAATTAACGAGGATAAAGCACGGTTAATGATGATGAATGCATTTGCACACGAAGTAGTAAAAGAAATTAAGCTGGAGCCACTTCGCGATCGTATTGACGAACTGGTTGACAAACGCCTGCAAGGCGAGGTAGCACGTTGCCACGATTGTGCGTACAATTGCGACTGCTAAAACTAAGTATATAACATGAAATATTTGAAACCAGATAGTTTTACTATTTGGTTTCTTTCTTCCTGAGAGATAAATTTCACTACCTTCGTTTTTATGACTTACGACATCAATAAAATAAGAAGCTGCTTCCCCATTTTGAAACAAGAAGTTTACAATAAACCATTAATCTATCTCGATACTGCAGCTTCGGCTCAAAAACCTATTCAGGTTTTGCTTAAACAAGAGCAATTACATAACGAATATTACGGAAATATTCATAGAGGTGCACACTTTATGGCCGATAAAGCGACACTCGAATTTGAAGGAGTCCGCGATAAAGTAAAAGATTTTCTGAATGCCGGATCGCGTGAAGAAATTATTTTCACAAAAGGAGCAACAGAAAGCATTAATCTGGTTGCCAGCTCATTCAGTGAAAGGTTTATAAATGAGGATGATGAAATTATTGTTTCAGAAATGGAGCACCACTCGAATATTGTGCCCTGGCAACTGGCGGCAGCCAAAAGAGGTGCAAAAATCATTCAACTTCCATTCAACGATTCAGGTATATTAGAGATTGATAAACTTCCGGACTTGATTACCCCCAAAACAAAATTGCTGGCAGTAAACCACGTATCGAATGTCTTGGGAACCATAAATCCCATTGCCGATATTATTGAACTTGCTCACAAAAATAATGTTGCAGTTATGATAGACGGTGCGCAGGCAGCACCACACATAAAACTTGATGTACAGAAACTCGATGTTGACTTTTACGCATTTTCTGGACACAAATTATATGGCCCGAATGGGGTTGGTGTACTTTACGGCAAAAAAGAGTGGTTAAACGAAATGCCGCCTTACCAGGGTGGCGGACAAATGATTTCGGAGGTGTCATTTGCCGGAACAACCTTTAATGAATTGCCTTATAAGTTTGAAGCGGGTACGCCAAACATCTCAAACCTGGCCGCTTTTGGAGCTGCCATCGATTTTGTAAACGAAATTGGAATAGAAAACATTGCCCAACACGAACATGAACTGTTGACTTATGCTACTTCAAGATTAAAAGAAATTGAAGGGCTGAAAATATATGGAGAAGCTCCCGAAAAATCAGGTGCCATTTCGTTTAACATCGACGGTATTCATTTTTACGATCTGGGAATGATGATTGATAAAATGGGCATTGCCATTCGTACTGGCCATCATTGCGCCGATCCTATAATGCAGCATTACAACATGCAGGGATGCGCACGTATCTCGTTTGGAATGTACAACACCAAAGAAGAGATTGACGCGTTTATGAATGCCTTTGAAAAGGTAAAAATGATGTTTTAAAAAAGGGAATTAAGAAGAATCAGAACGATTCTGTTTATTCTTCTTTTTTCTGACTTACCCCCTGTTTTCTTTCCGACTTATCTTTTTTAGGACTGTTCGAAAAAACATAACCTATTAAACCACCATAAAGCGTACTGGTATGCCAATGAGATTGAATAGGGCATGTGCCCGAATTACATCCGATAAAATAGTAGTAGGCATATCCGGCTACTGCCCCAACAGCAACACCAACCAATTTCCACTTGTACTTTTCTAAAAAATTTGCCATCGTTCCTTTTTTCACAAATAAACAATGCTTCGGTTTTATCAATTGTGACTTTTGTTACACGAATCATTTTATTTATTGAACCATTAAGCAAAACGAAAATTCCGATAGAAATCTTTCAAAAATCCCTTTGCAAAAAGCAACATTCCTTAAAATAATATCCCGCTGTTTTAATAAAAATAAGAAACGGTTATCAAAGAAAACACGCACCGTTGAGACTAGAATAACTTGCACAAAAAAATCCGGCTCAAACGAACCGGATTTCCTGTCAATTATACAGTTTCCTAATAATTCGATTCTTTAATTTCGAAATAAGATTGCGGGTGCTGGCAGGCCGGACACATTTTGGGCGCCACTGTACCTTCGTGAATAAATCCACAATTACGGCATTTCCAAACCACTTTATCACCACGCTTAAATACTTTCCCTTCTTCCAGATTAGTGTACAAAGTACGGTAACGTTTTTCGTGTTCTGCTTCTACTTTTGCAATCAGTTTAAATGCCATTGCCACTTCTTTAAAACCTTCCTCTTCTGCAACTTTGGCAAATTCTGGATAAAGCTCAGTCCACTCTTCGTTTTCACCATCGGCCGAAGCTTTCAGGTTTTCCATTGTAGTTCCTATTTTTCCGGCAGGATAGGTAGCCGTAATCTCAACCATGTTGCCTTCCAAAAATTTAAAAAAACGTTTTGCATGTTCTTTTTCATTCATCGCAGTCTCTTCGAAAATGGCTGCAATTTGCTCCAGCCCCTCTTTTTTCGCTTGCTTTGCAAAATAATCATATCTCATTCTGGCCTGCGATTCGCCTGCAAAAGCCTTTAATAGATTCTGTTCTGTTTTTGTACCTGCTAATGATGTCATATTATTTTCTTTTAGTTAAATAATCAATAAGTAAAGCTAGACAAAATTGAGCATTTGTCTGATAGTCCTTAATAATTTTGAAACTTTCTTAATAAGCCTGCATTTATCATTGTCAGAAACCAAAAAATTAGCACCTTTGTGTCCTTTAAAGCTTTTATTGTATGACAATTGAAGAAGTACAGCAGGAAATAATCGAAGAGTTTTCGATGTACGAAGACTGGATGGATAAATATGGCTACCTCATTGAACTGGGGAATGAGTTGAAAGAACTGGATGCCAAAGATAAAAACGACCAAAATATTATTAAAGGGTGCCAATCGCGGGTATGGCTGGTGGCCGATATGATTGATGGGAAAATTAATTTCCAGGGCGAAAGCGATGCCGTAATAGTAAAAGGGCTTGTTGCATTACTGTTACGGGTAGTTAGTGGAAGAACCCCAAAAGAGATAATGGAAAATGAACTTCATTTTATCGATGATCTTGGTTTAAAACAACATTTATCGCCAACGCGGTCGAACGGATTGCTGGCCATGGTAAAACAAATCAGACTATACGCTGTTGCTTATAGCAGAATTGCAGGTTAAAGGAGGAGGATATGGATAAAAGAATCGATTTAATAATAAATAACCTAAAAGAGGTTTACGATCCTGAAATTCCGGTGAACGTATACGATTTAGGCCTTATATACAATGTTGACATTGATGAGAACAATAATGCAAATATTGTAATGACTTTAACAGCTCCCGGTTGTCCGGTGGTTGATGTTTTGGTTGATGACATAACACAAGCTGCCCAATCGGTTGAAGGGGTTGAAACAGTAAATGTTGATCTTACTTTCGATCCGCCATGGGATAAGTCGATGATGAGCGAAGAAGCCCGCCTGGAGTTGGGATTCTTCTAAAAAAAAGGGTTGATGACCGTTTGTCATCAACCCTTTTTTTATTCTTAAACGATAATTAATCGCGGCTTGCAAGCTTCGATAAAAGCCTTAAAATTTCCAGGTACAACCAAACCAGTGTTACCATTAATCCAAATGCACCGTACCATTCCATGTATTTTGGTGCACCCTGCGCCGAAGCTTCTTCTATAAATGAGAAATCGAGAATCAGATTCAAAGCTGCAATGGCAACTACAAACAGGCTGATTCCGATACTTAAATTACTGCTGCCGTGCAAAAATGAAGTATTCATTCCGAAAAAGCCACCAATAAAACTGATTAAATAAACCAGCGCAATACCACCGGTTGCAGCAAAAATCCCCATCTTAAATTTTTGTGTTACTTTTATTGTTCCCGAGCGATATAAAAAGAGCATAATCACAAACACGGCCAGTGTTAATACCACGGCACGCATTACAATTCCACCATACTGCATTTCAAAAATGGCCGAAATACCTCCAAGGAACAATCCTTCCAAAATAGCATAAATAGGTGCCGAAATGCCCGAACTTTGCGGCCGAAATACGGTAACCAAAACAGCAACAAATCCGCCAATACCACCAATGGCAAGCCAGGGAGCCACAGCAGCCATCCCATTTGCAGGGTCTATTGCAATAGCATCGAAGAATTTATTCCATGTAAATACAGCCGATGCAACAACCAGCAAAAGCAGTATCGACGTTTTGTTCATGGTTCCGTTAACAGTCATAACATCCGACTGTGCCATATAATCGCGGCTAAAGATTTTTTCCTTTAATACCGGATTTGAAGATTTTGATATGTTCATCATAATAGTTTCTGTTTAAATATTGAACTGCGACAAGTAAGTCAATTTTCTTGCCATATAGAATTTATCTGACAAGTTTACAGTTAAAGAAAGTTAAGCATTTCGAAGTTTTATCGTATCCTGAAGGTAATCGCTGGTTAATTCCACAACCAGTTGTTCTCCCAGTTTTATTGCATTTTCCGAATCGCCTTGCTGAAAAACTTTTGCCAATTCGATGCACTGTTTGTTTAATTGTACAGATCGCGATCCCATTGCAATTACAGTCCGGTACAGAGGCGTATATAATTTTGCATCTTTAGCCAGCGTTGGAAGTTCTTCGAAAAAAGGCTCAAACATTTCATCAATAGCTTGTTTGTCGGTAATGGCCAGGCGCCCGATTAAATGCACTCCAGAAAAACGAACAAGGTGTTTTTTGCCCCGGCACCATTCAAGTGCCTTAATAAAGGCAAACTTACTTTTTACCCAGAGGTTGCCGGAGGCTTGCTCTGCTATTTCGGTGTTTTCGCAACTTTTTGTCCAAAAATCCATCTGCTCTTCGGTAACTTCAGCCGGATCGTCGAGCATTGTAGCTAGAATCATGGTTTCGCGCCATTGTTTATTCCAGAGTTTTAAAGCCATTAAATGGTCCTGACCGTAGTTTCTTGCAATTTCGCGCAAATCGAGCAACGACACTCCCCAGTTCAATTTGTAAGTAATCCCTTGCTGGTTCATGGCATCCGAAACCTCACCACTCTTTCTCAGTTTAATCACTTTCAATAGTTCTTGAAACTTTTCTTCTGTCTCCTTATTGTCGAGAATAAAATCCATGCTATAAAAATTAATTCGGTAAAAATAAAATTAGTTCAGCAGAGTTAAGATATTTAGCTGGTATATTTTATATCGACAAAAGCATTTAACTAAAACGTAAATAAGTTTTGGGTATATAACAAATTCTTATTTTTACTAGCTGTTAAAGCAACACCTCTATGTGGGAAATTAAAAAATCAATTCGGAATTTATTTGAAAGCGAATTTTACCGCAGCATACTAAGCCTGTTTTCAGGAATGTTTGCTGCACGAATTGTACCTGCTTTGTTTGCCATTGTTATTGCCCGCATTTACAACCCGGAAGATTTCGGACTTTTTATCCTGTACCTTACTATAGCTTCGGTTTTATCGATTATTACAACAGGAAAGTACGAGAACGCAATTATCCTTGTAGAAACCTCCTATGAAAAACGTCAGATATTCAGTGTCGCTCAAAAAATCAACACGGTTATCAACGGATTGCTTTTACTGCTGTTATTCCTGGTAACGATGCTCGCCGGAGACTACAACACAACAAATGTAATTCTGATTATATTGATTCCTGTATATGCTTTCTTTTTTAGTTCGATACAGCTGATCAGAAACGTTTTTGTTAGTAAAAAGCAGTTTAACCAAATATCTATTCTTGAAACCACAAGAGCTTTTTTAACCGGCGGACTTCAATGCCTGTTTTTTATTTGGCCGGGTTTTGGTTTATTTTTAGGAGCGATTATGGCCCAGGGAATTATTTATGTTTTTTATTCTCGAAAAGTAGAGGAGGCCATTTATTTCAAGGTAAAACGTTTAACTGCAAATGAATCTGCTCTGGCAAAACGATATATCGATTTCCCAAAATTCTCTGTTCTTTCCGAGGTTTTTAATTTTGTTAGCAGTCAGCTTCCGGTATTTTTAATAAAACCTTTTTTCGGAAGCACAATGTTGGGCTTGTATTCGTTTTCACACCGTTATATCAGCATTCCAATTCAATTATTAAGCAAATCAATTTCGAGTGTTTATTTGCAAAAGTGCCGCGAATTGAAAAATGACGATCAGGAATTGGGAGAGTTAACCTTTTCGTTGTTTAAAAAACAATTTTTACTCGGAATACTTCCATTTACTATTTTGGGTTTATGGGGCAAAAGTATATTTATATTTGTTTTTGGCGCTGAGTGGGAGTTTTCAGGATATCTGGCTCAGGTCATTTCGCCCTGGCTTTTTGCAGTAATGCTTGGATCGCCACTTTCGGCAATATTTATTGTACGCGAAAAACAAAAACTATCGATGGTTTTTAATATCGCACTTTTAACGCTACGTGCACTTAGCCTGCTTATTGGCGGCTGGCTTTATAAAGACATTACGGTTGCCGTTGGATTATACAGTTTAACAGGCTTTCTGTTTTTTGCCGGGTTAACTGCTTACTCGTTGTGGCTGGCAGGGGCAAACCTGAAAAATGCAATGTTTTACACTTTAAAAACAACACTCTTAATTGTACCATTTATATTACTTAAATTATGGCTGTAAATTCAGATTTGCTACTCGGGAAATATAAATGGGTTAACGACAATAATATTTTTGTTGTAGGCTTTACATGGTTCAATAATAAATATGTAAGCCATCAGGATTTTATTGAACTAGTGAAAACTCCATCCGATTATAAGAGTTTTAAAACCCTGGCAGCATCCTTAAACGGACAGTTCTCAATAATCGTCCAGCACGAAAAAGAAGTCTGGCTGGCAAGTAGTCACACCTGGACTCATCCTGTTTTCTACAAAAAAAACAATACACAATATATTATAAGCGACGAACCGGAGAAACTGATTAGCAACAAAACTGACAATGTAGCTGATCCTGTTTCGGCTTTGTACTTTCTTAACTTTGGAGTAACACCAAAAGATACAACACTAAATAAAAATATTTCTCAACTTCGACCGGGGGAAATAGTGTGTTTATCCGGAACAAAAGAACCTGCTTCGTCTTTTCCTGATTTTCCAAATGGTCTAAATTCCGATTCTCTGCACGAATTAAGCTGTAAAGAATTGCGCACCCATTTTCTTGAGTCTTTTGAAAAATACTACGAACAAATAAAAGCGAAGCAGGTGTTATTACCTCTCACCAAAGGTTACGATTCGAGGCTGCTCGCTTGTTTGTTAGCTGAATTCGGGCATAAAAATGTTATTTGTGTTACCTGGGGACGTAAAGACAACTCAGAAAAACAAACCGCACAAAAAGTGGCTGAGAAACTTGGGTTTAAATATATTGCGGTTGATTATTCTGCAACAATGATTCGCAACTTTACAAAGACTGCAAAATTTCACGACTATGTAAAGTTTGTTGGCCACTGGTCGTCGATGCCGTTTTTTTATGAGTATTTTGGACTAATTCATTTGCTAAAACTGGGAGTTATAAACAAAGACACAGTTGCAATGCCCGGGCATCCCGGAGATTTTTTAAGGGGCTCGCATCTAAATCGGTCAATGTTAAACTTTTCGGCCAATGAATTTGCATCGCACATTATTTCAGGATTTGGAACTTCAACACCAATTCATAAAAGGGAAGAAAAAAAGCTTCATAACTATTTGGTAAAAAACTATTTTTCAGAACAAAAAAAAGATTTGTGGAAGTGTTTCGAAAAATGGGACCTCGAAGAACGCCAATGTAAGTTTATCAGTCATTCTTCGCGAATATTTTCATTTTTCGAAATGGATTATTTTATGCCTTTGTTTGACCGGTCAACCATTCAATTCTTTACTAAGATTCCGGTTCAGCAAAAAATTGGTGAAGATTTGTACAACAAAACACTGGAACATCATTTTTTCGAAAAACACGGAGTTGACTTTGATTTGAAAGCAAGTTTTCAGGACAACAAATCACCATCAAAACTAAAGGAAGTAATTATTAAGCTTATTCCTCATTTTCTAAAAGTGCATTATTATCCTGTAAACGACGATATTTTTTACAAGGAGATTACGCAAGAATTGCGAGATGCATACAAACAGTTTAAGTTCAAACACCCGCAACGTTCCCATTATTACAATAGTTATATTGTGCAATGGTATATGCAATATCTAGATAATAAATCCAGTTAACTGATCTGTTGGATTTCAATCATTTTTCTGCCTTTCAAATTATGGCAATTTGTTGATAAAATGGTAAATGCAATTTACAAGGCTCCGGCAACTATTCTTGTGAAATGGAAGAAGTAGCAGCTCAATACAAAACTTATTCGGCCCCAACTGGAAGTAAGTAATTTCCTCTACATAATTCTTTTATATGAGAGTAAAATCGGATAAAAAGCAATTCGATTAAACCACAATTTCGGTATATTTGTTAAAACTCGAAAGATATGATTCAACTACAGGGGTGGACCAAAAATACACTTTTAGCGATTGGTTTTCTTTTTATAGTTTTTTTGTTGTGGCGTTTTAGTGCCATTGTTACCTATACGCTTATTGCAGTTGTTTTATCATTTATCGGAAAGCCGTTGGTTCGCTGGCTTATGCTGGTCAAATATAAAAAATTCAGAATTCCAAAAGGCTTGGCTGCATTTATTACTCTGTTAACTATCTGGATTGTTTTTATAACCTTTTTCCGGTTTATTATCCCCTTGTTGATTAGCGAATTGGAAACCCTTTCGAAAATTGATTTCACCCTGGTACTTGATTCAATTGAAGAACCACTTTGGCAACTTTCGCAAATATTCCACAAGGATCCTCTTGCAATCAGCGACCAGAATTTTCTTGATATTGTTACTGAGAACCTGGGAGCCAAAATTGATTTCTCGCAGGTGTCTAACTGGTTTGGGGTTGTTGCCGGAACCATCGGCGAAGTGTTAATCGGATTCTTCTCGGTTTCGTTTATTACTTTCTTCTTTTTGAAAGATGAAACCATGTTTCGCGAATTCGTTATTTTATTGGTTCCTACGAACATCGAAAAAAAAGTAACTCATATTCTTGATTCGATTTCGTACTTGTTACGCCGCTATTTTATTGGTTTAATTTTCGAGGTATTTATGGTAATGTTGCTCGACACAATTGGTTTAACCATTGTTGGAATTGAGTTTGAGCATGCTGTTGTAATTGCGCTTTTTTGTGGATTGTTTAATGTTATTCCGTACCTGGGACCCTGGATGGGCGCTGCACTTGGTTTATTGATAGGAGCTGCCCTACATATTAATGCCGATTTTATGAGCGAAACACTTCCATTACTTGGGTGGATGACCCTGGTTTTTGCACTGGTTCAGGTTGCCGACAATGTTTTATTTCAGCCACTTATTTATTCCAGCAGCGTAAAAGCTCATCCGCTCGAAATCTTTCTGGTAATATTGGCAGCCGGAAGCCTGGCCGGTATTTTAGGTATGATTTTGGCTATTCCGGTTTACACAATTTTCAGGGTAATTGCCAAAGAATTTTTCGATAATATGAAACTGGTAAGAAAAATTACAAAAAATTTAGAACACGAAGACAACTGACTTTACTGGTCATTTGTTTACTAACATAATTCTTCTCACCCTTAATTCACTGATAACAACAATATTGACATTGTAATAAAAAGCTTTCTTACTATTCAGCGCAAGTTGGTTTTTGTCAGAAATATCTCGTAAATTAAAAGAACTTTCAGATCATTTTATTGTTAGAGAGAATGAATCTAAATAAAAGGCCTTTGTTTTTATTACTAAACTAAATAGAATGAAAGAATACTTCTTGGGGGGAAGTTCTATAAAAAAAAGACCAATTTTTATTTCCCTTATTGCTTTTGTTACTTGTTTAATTCTATCAACTAACGTTTATGCCAATACTGCCGAATCGGTGGTTTCTGACGGACATTCGCATGATGACATAAAACGTGGAGAACGATTTTTTAAAGGATTACTTCCCTTTGGCAGAGATCACTCTTCCTGTGTTTCTTGCCACAATCTAAATCAAGTCGACACCTTAAACTGGAATCCATCAGCAATGGACATTGCACTGAAATATGCTGATAAGGATTTTGCAGGGTTTAAAGCTTCTGTTATGAATCCGGTTGGTATCAAAATGGAAGCGTCGCACGTTAATTTTAAAATTGACGAGGAGGATCTAAAAACAGTAAAGATTTACCTGGACAATCTGGCACATAATGGTGCAAGTCCGGTAAAACCAACAGTTAACAACCTGATACTTTTCTTGTTTCTCGGACTTCTGATCACCTGGGCAATTGTAGAACTGATTTTCCTGAAAAAAATAAAATTCAAAATTATTCCGGTTATTATTCTTTTGGGAGCATTTGGCTGGCAGGCTAAAATGATAGTAACCGATGCCATTCGGTTAAGCCGCCAACAGGATTATGCCCCCGATCAACCCATTAAATTTTCGCACAAAGTACATGCGGGCGATAACGGAATTGATTGTATGTACTGTCATACAACAGCAGAACAAGGAAAGTCGGCAGGAATTCCGGCAACAAATCTTTGTATGAATTGCCATGTACTTATTCGCGAAGGAACTAATAGCGGGAAATTTGAGATCGCCAAAATAGTTGATGCGGTAGAAAACGGCAAACCGGTTGTCTGGAACCGCATTCATAATCTTCCCGATCATGTGTTTTTTAGCCATGCCGTTCATGTTGGCTCGGGTAAACTCGATTGTGCCCAATGTCATGGAGCAGTAGAAGAAATGGATATTATGAAGCAGGAAAGCGAGCTTTCAATGGGCTGGTGTATTAACTGCCATCGCGAAACAGAAGTTGACTTTAAAAATAACAGCTATTACGAGCACCATGTAAAATTACACGAAGAATTAAAATCGGGAGAACGCAAAAAAGTTACCGCAAACGATATTGGAGCAAACGACTGTATGCGTTGCCATTATTAGTTTCGAGGTAAAAAAACGAATTAGTGATAAAGTTGAAAGATATTAGGTAAAAGAGCCAGCGACCAAAAGCTGGCAGCTAATAGCTAAAATATATGACAAAATATTGGAGAAGTTTAGACGAATTAAATAATCCGGCAGAGTTTCAACAAAATGAAATTAAACTGGAACTGGATGCTAAACGAGCCGTTCTAAAAAAAGCATCCGGCTCATCGCGACGCGATTTCCTGAAGACATTTGGTTTTAGCGTGGCAGCCGCCGCGGTTGTTGCCAGCTGTAAACGCCCCGTCGATAAAGCAATTCCCTATCTTGTAAAACCCGAGGAAGTTACTCCCGGAATGGCCAACTATTATGCTTCGTCGTATTTCGAGGGAAATGAATATTGCAGTGTACTGGTAAAAGTTCGCGATGGACGCCCCATTAAAATTGAAGGAAACAACCTTTCTTCCATTTCGCAACAGGGAACTTCGGCCCGTGTGCAGGCTTCGGTTCTTAACCTGTACGACGATGCCCGTTTTAAAACTCCGTTAAAAAGAGGGGAAGCAACAACATGGAATGAGATTGACGCATACATTACAAAAAAACTAACACAGTTAAACAGCGATAATAAAAAAGTCGTATTGCTTACTTCAACTCTTATTTCTCCTTCAACCAAAAAAGTAATTACCGATTTTCAAACAAAATATCCAAATGTACAGTGGTTGCAGTACGATGCAGTTTCTGCTACAGGAATTTTAAAGGCAAATGAACTCTCATTTGGAAAGGCAATTATTCCCGATTATCGTTTTGAAAAAGCAAAAGTGGTTGTAAGTTTTGGAGCCGATTTTCTGGGAACCTGGCTGTCGTCGACCGAATATATTAAAGGATATTCTTCCTCACGAAAAGTGTTGGAGAAGAACGATGACATGAGCCGCCATTATCAGTTTGAATCTGGAATGACAATAACCGGATCGAATGCCGATGTTCGTTTCCCAATAAAACCTTCGGAAGAAAAAACAATTCTTACTGCGCTTTATAACCAACTCCTGAAAGCCAAAGGTATGCAATCCGTTTCTGCTCCTGAAAGTCAGATTGACATATCGGGATTAACCAATGATTTATTGGCAAACGAAGGAAAATCGCTGATAATTTCAGGAAGTAACGACGTAACAATTCAGGTGATTGTTAACGCCATAAACAGCCTTCTTGGAAATTATGGCACTACTATTTCGCTTCAAAATACATTAAACACTCACCGGGGCGTTGATGAAGAACTTGAAACATTTATAGCTGAATTAAAAAACAAAGAAGTTGCCGGAGTTTTGTGCTGGGGAGTTAATCCGGTTTATAATCATCCGAAAGGACAAGAAATTAAGGAATTGATTTCAGGTGCCGATCTTTCCATTTCCTTTGCCGATAGAAATGATGAAACAACTGCAGCTTGTCATTGGGTTTGCCCCGAGCCTCACTATTTGGAATCATGGAACGATGCTGAACCCAAAACGGGCAGTTACAGTTTTACCCAGCCTGCCATTGCAAAATTATTTGATAGCCGCCAGGTACAAGAGTCGTTACTTAAATGGACCGGCTTTGAATATCCGGATTTTTATGAATACTTAAAATCAAACTGGAAAGAAAATTTTGCAGGATTACAATCCGAATTTGCAGATGCGCGGATTTTTTGGAATGATGTGCTGCAAAAAGGAGTTTTTGAAGCACAAACTACTGATTCGGAAACCTTTGAATACACCGAAAAAGGATTATCAGAAGCACTTACTATTTCTGAAAATCCAACAGGAAGTTGGGAAGCTGTATTTTATCAAAGCGTGGCGTTGGCCGATGGAAGTTTTGCCAACAATCCATGGCTGCAGGAGCTCCCCGACCCGATTGCCAAAATCAGCTGGGATAATTTTGCAGCGGTTCCGGTAAAATGGGCCGAAGAAAATGGTATTCAGAATGAATCAGTAATCAGTATTAATGGCGTTGAATTGCCTGTATTTATTCAGCCCGGACAAGCACCTGACACCATTTCAATAGCGTTGGGTTATGGCCGTGAAAAAGCAGGCAAAGTTGGCGATGGAGTTGGCAAAAACATGTTTGCGCTTGCTTCTGTTGAAAATGGAGCTAAGAAACTGTGGATTTCGGGTGCCGATGTAAAAACCACCGGAAAAACTTTTGAGCTGGCACTCTCGCAAACACATCACTCGATGGAAGGCCGACCTGTTGTGCGCGAAACCACATTTGAGGAGTGGCAGTTAGATCCTGCCGCCGGAAACGAATTAAAAGAAGAACACGAAAAACACGATATTTCATTGTATCCTGAACCGGAGTTTAAAGGCCACCACTGGGGAATGGCTGTGGATTTATCATCATGTATTGGTTGCGGAAACTGTTCCATTTCGTGTCAGGCAGAAAACAATGTGCAGGTAATTGGCAAAGAGCAGGTTCGCAACCGGCGTATCATGCACTGGATTCGTATAGACCGCTATTTTTCTAACGATGCAGAAAATCCGGAAGTATATCACCAGCCGGTTATGTGTCAGCACTGCGACAATGCACCCTGCGAAAATGTTTGTCCGGTTTCGGCAACCCCGCACAGCGACGAGGGATTAAATCAAATGGCCTACAACCGCTGTGTCGGAACAAAATATTGTGTCAACAATTGTCCCTACAAAGTGCGTCGGTTTAACTGGTTCCAGTATGTGCAAAATCCGGAGTTTGATTATGCTTCGAACAGCGATCTGGGGCGAATGGTTTTAAACCCCGATGTTACAGTACGTTCTCGTGGAGTAGTTGAAAAATGTTCGTTTTGCGTACAACGTATTCAGGAGAAAAAAGCAGAGGCAAAAGTCAGCGGGCGAAAAATTGAGGATGGAGAAATTCAACCTGCTTGTGTTCAGTCCTGTCCGGCAGATGCGTTGGTGTTCGGCGACTTAAAAGATCCGAACAGCAAAATTTCGAAGTACTTTAAAAACGAGCGAAATTATCATTTGCTGGAAGAGTTACACACCCTTCCATCGGTGGGATATTTAACCAAAGTAAGAAATAAAAAAGCATAAAAAGCCTATGTATAATTCAGCGGTAAGGGGAAAGCTAATTGAAGGCGATAAAAGCTTAGGGCAGATATCGCAGGAAGTGCTTGCTCCTATTCATGCAAAAACACCACTCTGGTGGTATGCTGCCTTATTAGTCAGTCTCGGAATGTTTGGTTTCGGACTCTATTGCAAATACATAACAATTTCAACAGGAATTGGCACCTGGGGCGTAAACAACTCGGTTGCCTGGGGTTGGGCCATTATAAACTTTGTGTGGTGGATTGGTATTGGGCACGCCGGAACTGCATTTTCTATTTTCCTGCTGATTTTAAGGCAAAAATGGAGGACTGCCATTAACCGCGCAGCCGAAGCCATGACAGTAGTTGCCGTATTCTGTGCAAGTTTATTCCCGCTGTTGCATATGGGCCGTCCGTGGTTGTTTTTTTACATTTTCCCTTATCCGAACACACGTGGTCCGCTTTGGGTTAATTTTAACTCACCGCTTTTCTGGGATTTTGTGGCAATCTCTGCTTACCTGCTTATATCTGCCAGTTTTTGGTATTTTGGGATGGTACCCGATTTTGCAACCATCCGCGATACAGCTAAATCAAAAATTAAAAAAGCCGTTTACGGTTTCTTCTCGTTTGGATGGACAGGCTCAAGCAAAGAGTGGTTACGTTTTGAAGCCTTAAGTTTTGTTTTGGGAGGAATTGCGGCCGTATTGGTAGTTTCTGTTCACTCCATAGTATCAACCGACTTTGCGGTTTCGGTTAAGCCGGGTTGGCACACCACCATTTTCCCTCCATATTTTGTGGTTGGTGCAATCTTCTCGGGATTTGCCATGGTTTTAACCCTGGTAATTACTATGCGCGGGTTGTACAAAATGAACGATTTTATAACCGATTCGCATGTTGATGCGGTATGCCGGGTGTTAATCTTTATTTCACTAATAATGGGAACCGCCTATTTAACCGAGATATTTATGGCTTGGTACTCAGGATCGGATTACGAGACATACTTGTTTTTCCAAACTCGGTTATTTGGCGAATATGCTTACCAGTTTTGGATTATGTTTATTGCCAACGCTGTGGTTCCGCAGTTGTTCTGGTTCAAAAAAATGCGCCGTAACATGTGGGTGGTATTTACCATCTCCATAATTATAAATATTGGAATGTGGTTCGAGCGTTACAACATTGTGGTTACCTCGTTAAGCCGCGACTATCTGCCTTCTGCCTGGGCTCCTTATTCTCCAACATGGGTTGAGATAGGATTCTTTACCGGAACGCTGGGAATGTTTATTGCCGGAGTTTTGTTGTTCTTCCGTTTCATTCCAATGATTGCGATTTCGGAATTAAAAAGTGTGGCCAAATTTGATAAGCCAAACAATGGAAAATTAAAAGCTACAACGCATGAATAAGAATTATATCCTTGGAGTTTTCAACGATGAAGCAACTTTGGTTGATGCCTTTGAAAAAGTAAAAGAAAAAGGAATTCTGCCAGTGGAAGTGTACACCCCCTACCCGGTTCATGAAATTCTGACAGGCATGCCCACCCGAACCAGAATTACGCATGCGGCTTTCTTTTACGGATTGTTAGCTGCAACCGGAATACTTGGTTTTCTTACCTATGCTGCAGCAATCGACTGGCCTTTACAATACGGAGGAAAACCCTTCAACGCTTTTCCGTCGTTTATTGTGGTTACCATAGTAGCCACCATTTTATCGATTACCCTTTTAACACTGTTTACTTTTTCTGCACGGGCCAAAATATTCCCGGGGAAAAAGCCGGTAATTTTTCACGAGGGTGCCACCGACGATAAGTTTGTGATGGTGATTGATAAAGACAGTCTGGGCGAAAACAGCAAAGCCGTTGAATCAATTATTTTGGAACACGGAGAAATAGAATAACAGACTTTGAGTATGAGTATTGCGACTAATTCAGATACAATGAACACAAAGAAATACATAAGAAAAGGTATAGGTTTTGCCTTTCTACTTTTGACTTTAACTTTCATTTCATGCGATTATAACCGCAGAACAACGGGCTACGAATATTTCAACGACATGGCACATTCGTCGGCCTACGAAAGCTATACTCCAAATCCGAATTTTACGGATAGTAAAACCATGCAACCTCCGGTAGCTGGTACAATTCCGCGAGGAATGGTTCCATACGCTTACGAAAAGAATGACGAAGACAGGGCTTTGGCAGCTGCTACTCTGGTTAATGAACTGGAAGCTTCAGCTGAAAACTTACAAAGAGGTAAGCGAATGTATGGTATTTATTGTATGCAGTGTCATGGAGAAAAAGGCGACGGACTGGGAGCGTTATACATAAATAAAAAATACACCTATCCGCCGGCCAGCCTGCTTAGTAATAAGATGCTGGCAAATCCTGAAGGAGATATTTTTCATGTGATAACTGTTGGGTATGGAATTATGGCCGAACACGGATCGATGATCCAGCCCGAAGACCGTTGGAAAATTGCAATGTATATTAAAACCGAATTACAGAAATAGAATCAAAATGTTCTGCTATGGAAGAGAGATTAGTTATTTCAAATAAGTTTAAAATATTGAGTTACGTATTAATTGGCATTGGGGTACTTTCGTTTGCACTTGGCTTTATGTTCGATGCCAAACGTACCTGGGCCAATTATTTGCTAAACAACTATTACTTTGTTTCATTAGCTATCGGAGCTGCTTTTTTCGGAGCCATTCAATACATTACACAATCGGGTTGGTCGGCTGCATTTAAACGTATTCCGGAAGCCATGGTTGCTTATCTTCCGTTTGCTGCAGTATTTTTTATTATCATGTATTTCGGAATGCACTCCATATTTGAATGGACACACGATGAGGTTGTACAACACGATCATTTGCTCCAATACAAATCGCCTTATCTGAATGTACCTTTCTTTTTTCTAAGGGTTGTGGCGTTTTTTGCCGCCTGGATTATCATGTCGAAAATACTTCGAAAATTATCGCTTAAAGAAGACGAAGTGGGAGGACTGATTTATTTCGAAAAATCGGAGTTCTATTCCAAAGTGTTTATTTTTATTATTGCCATTACGTTCAGCCTGTTTTCGGTTGATATGTTAATGTCGCTCGAACCTCACTGGTTTAGCACCCTGTTTGCCGGAAAAAGTTTTATTGCAGGCTTGTTGCACGGATCATCCATTATCGCATTAATTGTTATTGTATTGTCGCGAATGGGTAAGTTGCAGGTGTTAAACCGAAGTCATTTACACGATTTTACCCGTTATATATTTATGGCAAGTATAGTTTGGGGATACTTCAATTTTGCCGAATTCATGTTAATCTGGTAT
The DNA here is from genome assembly GCA_947492175.1 of uncultured Draconibacterium sp. Lineage (GTDB taxonomy): Bacteria > Bacteroidota > Bacteroidia > Bacteroidales > Prolixibacteraceae > Draconibacterium. The sequence goes on from CANLMQ010000010.1 coordinate 45,136, forward strand.
GGAAATATTCCGGAAGAAACAGCATGGTTTGTGCATCGGTCGCATGGTGTTTATCAAATATTATTCTTTGTGAATATTGTTCTCAACTGGGCGGTTCCGTTTTTTATATTGATGCCTCGGAAATCGTCACGTTCAAAAATGATTATGCTGCCGGTAATTATTCTCCTGATTATTGGACAATACACCGAGTTGTATTACATAATCTGGCCGGCCACGGTACACGAAGCCAAATTCGGGTTACTCGAAATCGGTACTTTCCTTGGTTATGTAGGTTTATTTTCGTGGGTGATTGCAACAACACTGGCAAAAGCAAGCCTGGTTCCCAAAAACCATCCATATCTGGAAGAAAGTATTCACCATCATTTTTAAACCAAAATTCGTTTAATCGCACCCTAAAATCGACAATTAACCTACAATTTCCTGCAAAACTCAATTTCATCACTTGGATTAATTAGGTTTATGTTTACTTTTAAAACAGAAACCAAAATTTAATCCAATGATTCTAAGTTCTATCCTCCCTAACTGGTCAGAAATAGGTGTTTTTGAACAAGTGTTCTGGGCAATAACTATTCCTGCAACTGTTATCTTTCTACTACTATTAGTTCTTACCGTTTTTGGTGGCGATGCTGATGCCGACGTAGATGTAGACACCGAAATAGATGCAGATATTGAAAGTGGCGATTCCATTCCGTTTCAATTTATTTCGTTAAAAAACATTGTTGCATTTTTTACTGTATTTGGCTGGTCTGGAATTGGCTTCATAAATATGGGACTCGAACCGTTTAAAGTAATTGCTTTTTCAACCATTTGCGGATTGGCAATGATGTTTCTAATGGCCACACTCTTCTATTTTATGTCGAGGCTTGCAGAAAGCGGAACATTAAAAATGAACAATGCCATTGGCAAATTAGGCGAAGTTTACCTTGTTATTCCGGCAAAGCGCGGGGGAATGGGAAAAGTTCAGCTTAATGTACAGGGATCTATGAGAACACTCGATGCCATTACCGACGACGAAAAAACCATACCTACTTCTTCAATCGTACAAGTGTTAAATGTTATCGACGATCACATTCTGCTTGTGAAGAAGCAGGGAAATTAATTAATAACCCTTTAAAATTTAATTTATGAACGATTATTTTGTTATCCTTCTAAGCGTTGCAGCACTTTTTGTTTTTATCATTATTGTAGCAATGATGCGGCGTTACAAACGCTGCCCCTCCGACCGCATTCTGGTAGTTTACGGTAAAGTTGGAAAAGGAGCCAACAGTGAATCTCGCTCAGCCAAATGTATTCATGGTGGAGCAGCATTTATCTGGCCCATTATTCATTCTTATGCATTTCTCGATTTAACTCCAATTTCAATTGAAATAAACCTGACAAATGCACTGAGTAAACAAAACATTCGTGTTGACGTGCCATCGCGTTTTACAGTAGGAATTTCAACCGAGCCTAACATTATGAACAATGCCGCTGAGCGTTTGCTTGGCCTTTCGCAGGAATCAATCAGTAACCTGGCAAAAGACATCATTTTTGGTCAGTTGCGTTTGGTTGTTGCGACTATGGACATTGAGGAAATCAATAGCAACCGCGATAAATTCCTTGCCGCTGTTTCGTCGAATGTTGAAGCCGAATTGAAAAAAATTGGATTGAAGCTTATCAATGTGAATGTTACCGATATTAACGACGAATCGGGCTACATTGAAGCACTCGGAAAAGAAGCTGCGGCCAAGGCGATTAACGATGCCAAGAAAACAGTAGCTGAGAAAAACCGTGACGGTGAAATCGGACAGGCAAAAGCTTTACAAGACCAACGTGTTCAGGTTGCAGGTGCAGACGCATCAGCTGTTGAAGGAGAGAACATTGCAAAAGTTACTATTGCTAATTCTGATGCCGACCGCCGCGAAAAAGAAGCAGAAGCAAACCGAAGAGCAGTTGCCGCCGAAAAAGTTACTGATGCAAAAGCGTTGGAAGAAGCTTATGCTGCTGAAAAACTGGCAGAGCAGGTTCGTGCAGAAAGAGACAAAGCTACACAAATTGCCAACGTTGTCATTCCAGCAGAGATTGACAAACAAAAAGTTGAAATTGACGCGGAAGCAATTGCCGAGCAAAAAAGACGAATTGCCAAAGGTGAAGCCGATGCCATTTTTATGAAGATGGAAGCCGAAGGTAAAGGTATGTATGAGATTTTAAGCAAACAAGCTGAAGGTTTCGACCATCTGGTAAAAGCTGCCGGCAACGATGCACAAAAAGCAGTATTGATGATGATTGCTGATAAATTACCGGAATTAGTTGCAACCCAGGTTGAAGCCATCAAAAACATTAAAATTGATAAAGTTACTGTTTGGGAAACTGGTAACGGGAAAGAAGGAAAAACGTCAACGGCTAATTTTATGCAGGGCATGTTGGGATCAATTCCTCCGCTCGATGATATTTTCAAATCAGCAGGAATGGAGTTACCAAACTACCTGAAAGGTGAAGTAAAAAAAGAGGACGATTCAAAGAGTCCTAAAGATGAAAATGATTCATTTGAAGAAGTAACAGAAGTTACACCAGAAGAATAAGCTTTTTCATCATGATTTAGATATTGTTTACCGGTTTTCTTTGGAGAACCGGTATTTTTATAACTTATTTTAAGGCAAGTTTAATTGTAATACCAATTTTATTTTGAAATTAGCGTTAAATTGTTTTGAATATTTTGAGTTTAGGCGAGCTGAAAAATTAAGGCATAGCCAAAGCTACGGTGCAATTTTTCAGCAAAGTATAAATTCAAAAGAACAAAAGAATAATGCTCATTTCAATGTAATATTGGTATAATCCTGTAATTTGTACAGGTTAATTCATACTATTTCAAAAACAAAATCGATGGAATTATTTGAAGCGCGAAATGTAGAAAAGGTTTTTGCATCAACCAAAGCATTAACCAATGTAAGCATTTCAGTAAAGGAACAAAGCATATTTGGCCTGCTAGGCCCAAACGGAGCAGGAAAAACAACGCTTATCCGAATTATCAATCAAATTACTGCACCCGATAAGGGAGAAATTTTCCTTGACGGAAGACCTATGACCCGGGCAGATATTTCGCAAATTGGGTACTTGCCCGAAGAACGTGGCTTGTACAAAAAATTAAAGATTGGCGAACAGGCCATTTACCTCGCGCAATTAAAAGGAATGTCGCAGCGGGATGCAAAAAAAAATCTGAAATACTGGTTCGAAAAGTTCGAAATTATGGGCTGGTGGAACAAAAAGGTGGAGGAGCTTTCAAAGGGGATGCAGCAGAAAGTACAGTTTATAACTACGGTTGTTCATAAACCCAAACTATTGATTTTTGATGAACCCTTTAGTGGATTCGATCCGATTAATGCGAACCTTTTAAAACAAGAAATTCTGAATTTGAGAAATGAGGGGGCAACCATTATCTTTTCTACACATAATATGGGATCGGTGGAGGAATTATGCGATAATATTGCACTAATAAACAAATCTGTTAAAATTGAAGACGGGCCAACGGATCTTATCCGGGAAAAATATAAATCGAATATTTTCAATATAAAATATCGTGGCGAATTCCGGAAAGTGGATCTGGCACTTGGCACACAATATCAAATAATAAATCATTCAGAAAACGAGAAGGAAAATAACATACAGGTTCAGTACCTTAATGGAAATTCCAACAACGATTTAATTCAGGCATTAATGCAGGCTGCCGAGATTATTTCGTTCGAAGAAGTTATTCCAAGCATGAATGATGTATTTATAAAAGCCGTTGAAGAATCGAATAAAAACTAAACTCCACAGAACAAATGAACAATACATTTTTAATTCTAAAACAAGAATATTTAAAACGGGTAAAAAAGAAGTCGTTTATCGTTCTTACCATACTGATGCCTTTTTTAGTAGCCGGTGTTTATGGTTTGGTAATTTACTTTTCGATAAAAGACGACACTGAGGAGCGTACTATTGCGGTGTACGACGAATCATCACTCTTTCTTGGAGAATTCAGCGATAAAGGAACCACAAAGTACCACTTTATTCCGAAAGAAGAATACAACCAGCTAAAAACAAAAATTAAAGGAAGCGGGTATTATGGAGTGCTCTATATTCCCGGAAATATATATTCGAATAACCACGCCCAGCTGCTTTCTGAAAAGCAACTTCCTTTTGAGCTGACCGAGCAAATTGAACGAAGATTAAGCCGGTTTATTGAAAACGACAAACGCCAGAAAGTAATTGAAGATTCGGGAATTCCTGATTTGGAAGATCGTTTGGAAAAAACAAAAACCTGGATAACACTTAATACACTTAAGATTTCCGAATCGGGCGAAGCTAAAAAAAGCTCTTCGGTTGTGGCTTTTATTGCCAGTTACGCCATGGGAATCATTATTTACTTTTTTGTATTTATGTATGGCGCCATGGTTATGCGAAGTGTAATGGAAGAAAAGAAAAGCCGCATAATTGAAGTAATTATTTCGTCGGTAAAGCCCAGTCAACTAATGGCAGGTAAAATTATCGGAACCGCTTTGGTTGGATTAACACAAGTTGCTATCTGGGTTGTTTTAGGAGGTATCGGACTATTTGTTGTTCAGGGATTTTTCACCCCCGAATCGGCTCAACAAATGGGACAGAGTCTTATGGAAAACCAGGGACAAATGAATCCGGCCATGGCACAGGCTGCCGAACCAAATAAAGTGATGGAGATTATGGAGATGGTTAGCAATCTCAACATACCACTCATCCTGTTTTCGTTCCTGTTTTACTTTATTGCCGGATATTTACTTTACAGCTCGTTTTTAGGTGCTGTTGGTGCGGCTGTTGATAACGACGAAGACTCGCAACAAATGGTTTTTCCGGTTACCTTCCCACTTATTCTGTCTATCATGTTATTATTTCCGATTGCACGTAATCCGGAAGGATCACTTGCATTCTGGTGTTCAATAATACCATTTACTTCGCCGGTAGCTATGATGGCACGCGTTCCGTATGGATTACCGGCTTGGGAATTATTGCTTTCTATGGGATTACTGATTTTAACTACTATAGGGGCCATTTTTGCAGCTGCAAAGATCTATCGCATTGGCTTGTTAATGTATGGTAAAAAGGTAAATATCAAGGAACTGTTAAAATGGTTGCGTTATAAAAATTAACAATTAAGATAAAAATATGATTTTTTTCATATTTACTATTTAGAACTAATAAAAATTACATATCTTGCAGGCAGTACAAAACGAAGAAGAGAGCCAAATCTCATCGTAAGTTACAATACGGCAATTAAGAAGAAAGTTAAAAATGAAAAACACCTGTTGCAATATGATGATGTGTTGTTGTTTCCTGAAATCAGGGAGGGGTGTTATTTTAGTATAGTTAAACAACTAATATTATTATAAAGAAGGCCTTCCTGATTAATCAGGAAGGCCTTCTTGTTTTAAACAAAAGATTTACCGTAATAATTCAAAAATAAAAAAAATGAAAGCTCAAAACATTTTAGAGACTATTGGCAACACGCCACATGTAAAATTAAACCGGTTGTACCCCGATGATTATGAAGTGTGGGTAAAAGTTGAAAAAACAAATCCGGGAGGAAGCATCAAAGACAGAATTGCTTTATCAATGATTGAGGATGCAGAAGAGAAAGGTATTTTAAAAGAAGGCTCGGTAATAATCGAACCAACGTCGGGAAATACCGGAATCGGTTTGGCTTTGGTTGCAGCAGTAAAAGGCTATCGCCTGATTCTGACAATGCCTGAATCAATGTCATTGGAGCGAAGGAAAGCTCTTCTGGCATTAGGAGCAGAGTTGGAACTTACTCCAAAAGAAAAGGGTATGAAAGGTGCCATTGCCAGGGCCCAAGAATTAGCGGAAGGAATAAAGAATGCATGGATACCGCTTCAGTTCGATAATCCTGCAAACGTTGACATTCATCGGAAAACAACAGCACAGGAAATTATAAAAGATTTTCCTGAAGGTTTTGATTACCTAATAACAGGTGTTGGAACAGGAGGACACATAACTGGAGTTGCAGAAGTTCTCAAGCAGAATTTTCCAAATATTAAAGTGTTTGCTGTTGAACCCGATACAAGTCCAGTAATTAGTGGTAAAAGTCCGGGACCTCATGGCATTCAGGGAATTGGTGCAGGGTTTATTCCCGCTAATCTAAATACCGAATTACTGGATGGAACCATTGAAGTTAGTAAAGAAGAAGCATTTGAATATGCCCAAAAAGCAGCAAAAAAAGAGGGACTCTTTGTTGGGATTTCCTCGGGAGCATCACTTGCTGCAGTAGCAAAAAAAATTAAAGAACTACCTAAAGGTTCTCGTATTATAACCTTCTCTTACGATCATGGAGAAAGATATTTATCTATTGAGGGATTGTATTAATACAATTTAAGTAAATTGCCAGAAAGGAATTGTCTATTAGATAATTCCTTTTTTTATCAATTTTATTGAAAAGGTGATTTTTAAAATTAATCGAACAAAAGTTTCTATACATGTGTTTACTGTATGACTTTAAAAAATAACATTATGAAGAAAAGTATTACAATGTTCATTACCGGTATTGGATTGGGAATAGTTTTAACTATTGTTTCAGTATTGGTAATTCTGCCTAAACAAATGTTTGTAGTACACGAAAGCAAACTGGCTTTTAATGAAACAGTAGAAACTATTGCAAAATCAGCAGCCGAAAATAAATGGAGTATACCTCATCGTTACGATTTGCAGGCAACCATGAAAAAACACGGACTAGATGTGAAACCGGTTGTGGTTTTTTCGCTTTGCAAACCGGAACATGCCTACCAAATATTAAGTGACCACGAGTTAAGATCGGTTTCAGCAATAATGCCTTGCCGCGTTGCTGTTTACGAAAAAGATGGCAAAACTTTTGTTTCGATGCTCAATTCCGGATTTTTCTCAAAGTTTTTGGGCAAAAAAGTTACCACAATAATGGGGGCTGCAAGTTCTGAAAACGACGAAATTCTGGCTCCTATAATAATGTAATCCAGTTTAACAGAGATATAAATACAAACAAATAATCTAAATAAGATGAAAAAGCTTTTATTTCTAATCGCTGTAATAGGCCTGTTTTCGTGTAATACGGGAAACAAACAAAAAACGGTAAGCGATGTAAAAAGTACTGAACTGGTTGAAGCAACTATACATATTGGTGGGTTACACTGCGAAAGTTGTGTTGCTTCGGTAGAAAAGGGGATAAACGGGTTAGATGGAATTCAGAATGTGGTGGTAACACTAACCGACTCAACTGCAGTTGTTAAATACGATGCCTCAAAACTAAAACTGGCAGAAATTGAAAAGACAGTTGAAAAAAGAGGATATACAATAAAAAAATTGGAATAGCCTTTTAATTAGGCAATTACATGGCTGGTTTTCAACATAGTTTCCTTTATAAATGCCTGAAAAAATTAGGCATAATTCTTGTATAATGCGTATATTGCATTTAGCCATAGAAGACAAATAATATAGAAAACAATGAAACAGAATTTTAACAAAGGAAAATTAGGACTTAAAGAACGAGGACCGATTTGGAAAGTTAAGATTGGAATTCGTTCAGGCGTTGCAGAAAACAAGATTGAAGTTTTCGAGAAAGCCAGAAAATGGAAAGTGAAAGTTATTTTGAACTAAAATAAAAAGCTCCGATAAAATTTTATCGGAGCTTTTTTTTGATCTTCCTGTCAGATCCTATGACTTGTATTCATCCCAGCTCTTAATTGCTATATCATCTATTGTATATTTACAAACACCATACAAGAAAGCACTTGCAACACGGGCATTTGTTATAAGTGGAATGTTATAATCGATAGAATTTCTTCGGATATTGTAACCATTCTTTAACTCACGTTTTGTGTAGTTTTTCGGAATGTTTACTACCAAATCAATTTTCTTTTCCTTGATCATATCAATCGTATTTGGCGAACGATCTTCTTCATCGGGCCAATGTACCAAAGTATTTTCAATTCCATTATCGCGGAAGAATTTATGGGTTCCCTCCGTTGCAAAAATATTGAAGCCGCGCTCGGTTAACATACGCGCACTATTCAATAATTCAAGTTTGCCACGCGATGGTCCCGAAGAAATCAGGATGTTCTTTTTCGGGAAGGAATAACCAACCGAAAGCATCGATTTCATAATAGCCTCGTAGTAGTTTTCTCCAATACAGCCCACTTCTCCGGTTGATGACATATCAACACCCAAAACAGGATCAGCTTTTAACAAGCGTGCAAAGGAGAATTGTGGTGCTTTAACACCAACATAATCCAGCTCAAACAACGATTTATCCGGCTTCGGAACATCAATTCCCAACATTACTTTTGTTGCAATTTCAATCAGGTTGATTTTCATTACTTTCGAAACAAATGGGAAACTACGCGATGCGCGCAGGTTACATTCGATAACTTTTATGTCGTTGTCTTTTGCCAAAAACTGCATGTTAAATGGTCCGGTAATTTCCAGTCCTTTTGCAATCTCGCGTGCAATCTTTTTTACACGTCTGATGGTTTCAACATATAGTTTCTGAGGAGGGAAAACAATGGTTGCATCACCCGAGTGAACACCGGCAAACTCCACGTGCTCAGAAATGGCATATGCAATCATTTCTCCTTTATTGGCAACTGCATCAATCTCAATCTCTTTTGCCTGCTCAATAAATTCCGTAACAACAACCGGGTGCTCTTTCGAAACATTGGCTGCCATTTCAAGAAAATGCTCCAACTGATCGGGGTTAGAAACCACGTTCATTGCAGCTCCTGAAAGTACGTAGGAAGGACGAATCAAAAGCGGATATCCCACTTCGTCAACAAACTTATGTATTTCTTCGATTGTTGAAAGACGTGCCCAGCGTGGTTGATCAACTTTCAAATCATCCAATAATGAAGAGAATTTTTCGCGGTCCTCAGCATTATCAATTTTTTGAGCCGTGGTTCCAAGAATTGGCACATTTTGTCCATCCAATTTCATGGCCAGGTTGTTTGGAATCTGACCTCCTACTGAAACAATAACTCCGTGCGGATCTTCCAAATCAACAATATCCATTACCCGTTCGAATGTCAGTTCATCGAAATACAAACGGTCGCAGGTATCGTAATCTGTACTTACTGTTTCCGGGTTGTAGTTAATCATTACCGAACGGTAATTTTCTTTCTTAATCGTCTCAATCGCATTTACACTACACCAGTCGAATTCAACCGAACTTCCAATTCGGTAGGCTCCCGAACCAAGTACAATTACCGATTTATCATCGTGTCCAAAATCAATATCATGTTCCTGTCCGCTGTAAGTCATGTACAGATAGTTTGTTTGTGCGGGATATTCACCAGCCAGCGTATCAATCTGTTTTACAACCGGAACAATTCCTTTCGACTTTCTGAAATCCCGGACTTTCAATAAATCCTTGTATATTTCTTTGTTCGAACTTTTCAGTACCAAACGTGCAATTTGAAAATCGGAATATCCGGCTTGTTTTGAAGCTTTCAATAAAAGATCCGGAACATTCTCCAATTCATTAATGGCAATTAAATCGTTATGTATTTTGAAAATGTTATTCAGCTTCTGCAGGAACCAACGATCAATTTTTGTTTTGTCGTATATTTCATCAATTGAATAGCCCTTGTTAAAAGCTTCAGCAATTGCAAAAATCCTCCGATCGGTTGGATTTGTTAATTCCGATTCTATTTCAGGAATCTCTATTTCATCTTTATTGGCAACAAAACCATGCATTCCTAAACCAACCATTCGAATTCCCTTCTGAATGGCTTCTTCGAAAGTACGGCCAATGGCCATAATCTCTCCAACCGATTTCATCGAGCTTCCGATGTTTTTCGAAACACCCACAAATTTACTCAAATCCCAACGTGGAATTTTAACCACACAGTAGTCAAGAGCAGGTTCGAAACAAGCTGTTGTTACTTTGGTAACCGAGTTTTTCAATTGGTGTAATCCATACCCCAAGCCCAGTTTGGCTGCAACAAATGCCAGCGGGTAACCTGTTGCTTTCGATGCCAGTGCCGACGAACGCGACAAACGTGCATTTACCTCAATTACACGGTAATCTTCTGAGTGCGGATCGAGTGCATACTGAACGTTACATTCGCCAACCACGCCAACACGACGAATAATTTTTATGGCAATGGCCCGTAATTTATGATATTCTGAATTAGAAAGTGTTTGCGAAGGAGCAACAACAATACTTTCACCCGTGTGAATTCCCAGCGGATCAAAGTTTTCCATGTTACAAACAGTAATACAATTATCGTATTTATCGCGTACTACTTCGTATTCAACTTCTTTCCACCCCTTAATCGATTCTTCTACCAAAATCTGGGGTGAATAAGAAAATGCACTACCTGCCAGTTTTTCCAGTTCTGCTTCATTTTCGCAGAAACCTGATCCAAGACCTCCAAGCGTGTAAGCAGCACGAATAATAATTGGGTAACCAACTTCTTTTGCCGCAGCCTTTGCCTCTTCCATGTTTGATGCTGCAATACTTTTACAAGTTTTCACATCAATCTCGTCGAGCATATTTGCAAAGATGTCGCGGTCTTCGGTGTCAATAATCGATTGAACCGGTGTACCTACAACTTCCACATTATATTTCTCCAGAACTCCTGATTCATAAAGTGCTACACCGCAGTTTAGTGCAGTTTGTCCACCAAATGCCAGTAATATTCCCTGTGGCTTTTCCTTTTTAATTACCTCTTCAACAAAGTGAGGGGTAACCGGAAGAAAATATATTTTATCGGCAATATTGTCCGAAGTTTGTATGGTTGCAATGTTCGGATTAATAAGAACCGTTTCAACTCCTTCTTCTTTAAGTGCTTTTAGTGCCTGCGACCCCGAGTAGTCAAATTCACCGGCCTCTCCTATTTTTAGGGCTCCCGATCCCAGAACTATTGCTTTTTTAATGTGTGTATCTATCATGATGCTTTTTAATTTCGGTGAATGATTTACTTTTTCGATTCTTCTACATTATTCATAAACTCATCGAACAGAAACTCTGTGTCAGTTGGACCGCTTGATGCTTCAGGGTGAAACTGTGTTGAAAAGAAAGGCAATGTTTTGTGCTTAATTCCTTCGTTGGTTTCGTCGTTCACGTTTGTGAAAAGTGGCTCCCAGCCTTCTGGTAAAGTTTCGGTTTTTACCGCAAATCCGTGGTTTTGTGAGGTAATATAACATTTGTTGGTACCCTCCAATAAAACGGGTTGATTGTGACTGCGATGACCGTATTTCAATTTGTATGTTTCGGCACCTGCTGCACGAGCCAAAAGCTGGTTACCAAGGCAAATACCCATAATTGGTTTTTTACTTCCAATAACATATTTAATGTATTTTACCGTTTCGTCACACATGGCAGGGTCACCCGGACCGTTAGATATAAATACTCCGTCGAATTCTTCGTTTGTAAAATCATAGTCCCACGGAACACGAATTACTGTTGCATTCCGGTCTATCAAACAACGGATAATATTATTTTTTACACCACAATCGATTAACACAACCTTGTGCTCTCCGTTTCCGTACACCTCGCGTTCTTTACAACTTGCAACTGCCACAAGATTTTCTTTGTTCGGATCGTAGAAATCAATTTCATCTTCGAATTCAATTTTGCCAAGCATCGAACCTTTTTCACGTAAAATTTTCGTTAAGGCTCGTGTGTCAATGTCAAAAAGACCCGGAACTTCGTATTCCTTTAACCAGTCCGATAAACTTTTTTCAGCATTCCAATGACTGAATTCGAACGAATAATCGGAAATGATTAATCCGGTAATATGCAATTTATTCGATTCGTAATACTTATGAATTCCATTTTCCTTTTTATTGAATGGAACACCATAATTCCCAATCATCGGATAGGTCGAGACCAAAATCTGTCCTGCATACGATGGATCAGTTAAACTTTCGGGATAACCCGTCATTGCTGTATAAAATACAACTTCCCCCGCCACTGCTTTTTCGCTTCCAAATGATTTCCCGATAAAAACTGTTCCGTCTTCGAGAGTTAATTTTGCCTGTTTTACTTTTAACATATTCCGGTACTTGTATTAAAAAAAATGCGATAGCCCTAAAAATAGTTCAATCGCATTATTCATTATCTATTTGCTTATTCCAATACACTTTGCTTCCCATATAAAGGATAAAAACATGATGCTAAAATCATTATCGCTGCAAAAATAGTAAATATTCTGAAATTACAGCTTGTTGTTTTGAATAAAATGCATATTTTTGCAACACAAATGAATAATTATTCAATGAAGAATAAAGTACAAAGGCAACTTGAAATCAGAAAAATAATCCAAAAGGGCAACATTCACAGTCAGGATGAATTATTAGCAGAATTAAAACAAAAGGGTTTTGATTTAACGCAGGCAACCTTGTCGCGCGATTTAAAAGTTTTGCAGGTGGCAAAAACAACTCACCCTGCCAAAGGCTATGTTTACACCATTCCTGAAAACGGACAAAGCGAAGCAGGTGCCGGGCAAACCAGAATAAACTATTTGGCTGATGGTTTTTTGGAAATCCAGTTTTCGGGAAACCTGGCAGTGGTAAAAACCGTACCTGGTTATGCCAGTAGTATTGCTGCGGTTATCGACCAAACAAGCCCATGGGAAATAATCGGGACAGTTGCAGGAGATGATACAATATTAATAATACAAAGAGAAGGAATATCGAAAAATGATTTAGTAGAAGCATTAATTACAATTATGCCCAAACTAAGAGGAAGAATTTAATTCGGATGTGATGAAGGAATTGAAGAACATAAATATTTTGGTGGCTGGGGAAGATCATGTAAAATATATCGACGATATAAATGATGCAATTGATATTGCATCGAAACAACGAGGAACCGGTATTGCCAGAAGAACATTTGAATATCTCCAGGAGAAGATGGTTGCAGGCAAGGCAGTTATTGCATTGGAGAAAGATCAGTTTGCAGGTTTTTGTTATATCGAGGCCTGGCAGGAAAAAGGATTTGTGGCAAACTCGGGACTTATTGTTGTTGAAGAATATCGCGGAATAGGATTGGCTAAAGAAATAAAAAAGAAAGCTTTTCAGCTGTCGCGCACAAAGTATCCAAAATCAAAAATATTTGGTTTAACAACCGGTCTGGCAGTTATGAAAATTAATCATGAGCTTGGATATCGTCCGGTTACATTTTCAGAATTAACAATTGATGACCAATTTTGGAATGGCTGCAAAGGCTGTGTTAATTACGACATTCTGGAAAGAACCGGTCGTACAAAATGTTTGTGTACAGGAATGCTATACAATCCCGAATGGGAAAAACCTACGTTTACAAACGGGAATGGGATTAGAAAAAGAAGTCTGCTTGAAACTATTACGAAACTAAAACCCGGAGTAGGACTGAGAAGAAAGAAATTATTAAAGAAAAAATAGAGTGACAGAGTGTTGAAATAAACAGACAGCTACTGATTTATTTTCATAAGTTGTCACACTAAAAAAAATAGTATATCATGAGCGAAAAATTAGTTTTGGCATTTAGCGGAGGTTTAGATACTTCGTTTTGCGCAAAGTATTTAAAAGAAGAAAAAGGTTACGATGTATACACCGCTATTGCCAACACCGGTGGTTTCTCGGACGACGAACTAAAAGCGATTGAAGAACGTGCCCTGGCTTTGGGCGCTGTTGAGCATGTAACACTCGATGTAACCAACGAATACTACGAAAAATGTATTCGTTACATGGTCTACGGAAACATCTTACGCAACAATACTTATCCTATTTCGGTAAGTTCGGAGCGGGCTTTCCAGGCCATTGCAACCATTGAATACGCAAAAAAAATTGGAGCAAAATACATTGCACACGGTAGTACAGGTGCCGGAAACGACCAGATTCGTTTTGACCTTACTTTCCAGGTTTTGGCACCGGAAATTGAAATTATTACTCCAACACGTGATATGCTTTTAACACGTCAATACGAAATTGATTACTTAAAAAAACACGGTTACGAGGCTGATTTCACAAAAATGGAATATTCCATTAACCAGGGGCTTTGGGGAACAAGCGTTGGAGGAAAAGAAACACTTACTACAAATCAGAACCTGCCCGAAGAAGCTTATCCAAGCCAGTTGGAGGCAACCGAAGAAAAAACCATTGAATTAGGTTATGAAAAAGGCGAATTGGTTTCACTCAACGGCGAGTTTTATGAAAGTGGCCCGGAAATAATTCGTGCACTGGAAGCCATTGCATCAAAATATGCTATTGGACGCGATACACATGTTGGCGATACAATAATTGGAATTAAAGGCCGTGTTGGTTTTGAGGCCGCGGCACCACTTATTACTATAAAAGCACACCACTTACTTGAAAAACATACGCTTACTAAATGGCAGTCTTATTGGAAAGAACAACTTGCAAACTGGTACGGAATGTTTTTACACGAGGCAATGTACCAGGAACCTGTAATGCGTAATATTGAGACTTTCCTTGAATCGACACAGGAAAATGTGACAGGTAAAGTAATTGTAAAATTAAAGCCATATCATTTCGAGTTGGTGGGAATCGAATCAGAGCACGACTTAATGAATTCGGGATTTGGTGAGTACGGCGAAACTGTTGAAGCATGGACTGCCGACGACATTAAAGGATTCACAAAAATTCTATCAAACTCATTAAAAATTTATAATTCAGTAAATAAGAACTTGTAGGATGATTAAAGTTGGAATAATAGGAGGAGCCGGATACACCGCCGGTGAGTTGCTGAGGATTTTACTAAATCATCCGAACGTGGAAATTGGGTTTGTGCAAAGTACAAGCAATGCAGGAAATCCGATTTCGGATGTACACATTGATTTGTTGGGCGAAAGTGAATTACATTTCACCGACCAAATGCCATTCGACGAAGTTGATGCCATTTTTCTTTGTATGGGGCACGGCAAATCAATTGAATTTATGGAAACACATACTTTCCCAAAATACCTGAAAATAATTGACTTGAGCCACGACTTTAGGCTTAAAAGGGAAGGCAATGATTTTGTGTATGGCCTTCCTGAATTGAATCGCGAAGAAATTGAGGCATCAGAAAGAATTGCTAATCCGGGATGTTTTGCCACAGGAATTCAATTGGCACTTTTGCCTTTGGCTGCCAACGGACTATTAAAAGACGAAGTACATGTTCAGGCAATTACGGGCTCAACCGGCGCCGGACAAAAACCAACATCCACTTCGCATTTCAGCTGGAGAAGCAGCAATGTTTCTGCCTATAAAATTTTTGAACATCAGCACGAAGGCGAGATTTTACAAAGTTTAACTCAACTTCAGCCCGATTTTAAGAATGATTTTAATTTTGTACCAATTCGCGGAAACCATACACGTGGAATTTTTGTTTCGTGCTATACAAAGTATGAGGGTACTTTAGAGGAAGCAAAAGAAATCTATAAAAATTATTATGCCCGGCATCCGTTTGTATTTATTACCGATAAAAACCCGGGAGTAAAACAAGTGGTTAATACCAACAAAGGCATTATTTATTTAGAAAAACACGGAAATAAACTTGTGATAATAAGTTTAACCGACAACCTGATTAAAGGCGCATCAGGACAGGCAGTACAGAACATGAACCTAATGTTTGGACTGGACGAAAAAACCGGGTTAAGTTTAAAACCGGTTGCATTTTAAGAAAAGACAGTAACACTGATTACGCAGATTACCTCTGATTTAAGATTGTGTGTTAATCAATGCAGCCTAATAAGTGTTCGACCAAAATAATAATAAAATAAAAGGAAGATTAGATTTTCGGTGAGCCTGAATGATTTCGGGCCTCCAACTTCCAGCTTCCGACTGAACAATATGAAATTATTCGACGTATATCCATTATTCAATATTACTCCTGTTAAGGCAGAAGGATGCTATGTTTGGGATTCAGAAGGGAAAAAGTACCTGGATCTTTATGGTGGCCATGCAGTTATATCAATAGGACACAGTCATCCAACCTATGTTGAGAAAATTTCAAGCCAGCTTTCTCAGATTGGTTTTTATTCCAACTCGGTACAAAATCCTTTACAAAAAGAACTTGCAGAAAAATTAGGAGTAGTTTCAGGCTGCGAAGATTATCAGCTTTTTCTTTGTAACTCGGGTGCCGAAGCCAACGAAAATGCAATTAAACTTGCATCGTTTATCACTGGAAAAAAGAAAATCATCAGCTTTAAAAAAGGATTTCACGGTCGAACTTCGGCTGCGGTTTCAATTACCGACAATCCAAAAATTATTGCACCGGTAAACGAAAGCAGCAATGCCATAATCTTACCATTTAACGATATTGAAGCAACAGAAGAAGCACTTAGAAAAGGTGATGTTGCTGCAGTAATTGTGGAAGGAATACAGGGAATTGGAGGAATACATGTTCCGGATGAACGGTTTTTAACAGAACTAAAAAAACTGACCGAAAAATATGTAGCAGTTCTTGTTCTCGACGAAATTCAATCGGGTTATGGACGAAGCGGTAAATTTTTCGCTTATCAATATGCCGATGTAAAACCCGACATGATTACCATGGCAAAAGGTATGGGAAACGGATTTCCTATTGGAGGAGTGTTAATTCAACCTGAAATTGAACCCTGGTTTGGCATGTTGGGGACTACATTTGGAGGAAATCACTTAGCTTGTGCTGCTGCAATTGCAGTGTTGGATGTTATTCAACAGGAGAAGCTGGTTGAAAATTCACAAAAAACAGGGAATTACCTGATGGAAAAACTAGCTGCAATGGATGGTGATTTTGAGATTCGCGGAAAGGGACTGATGATTGGAATGGAATTTAAAACTCCAATCAAAGAAATCCGTCAGAAGTTACTTCACGAATATGGAATTTTCACCGGAGTTTCAGGTCAAAACATTATCAGGTTGCTGCCGCCACTTAGTTTAAGCATCGGGCAGGCAGATGAATTTTTAAATGCCTTCGCGGAGGTATTGCATTCATTAGCTGAAAAGTAAAAAAGAGATTTGTCAATCTAAATCAGACAACATGGAAAATAAAAAAATAGCAATTATTGGAGTTGGTAACATGGGGGGAGCCATTGCCGTTGGACTTTTAAAGTCTGGCTTTATTCCCGCATCCGACATTTCTGTTGCCGACAGAAAAGAAGCTACACTCAAAAAAATGAGTGACTTGGGAGTAAACACATTTAAAGATAATTTGGAAGCAACAAAAGATGCCGACGTAATAATTGTTGCCGTAAAACCCTATCATATCGAAGGTGTTATTAATGAAATTAAACCCGTGCTTTCTCCCGAGAAGATTTTTATTTCCATTGTTGCAGGTGTTGGAATTACTGACCTTGGAGAAATGACCGGAAACGACATTCCAATTTTCAGGGTAATGCCAAATACCGCTATTGCTCTACAAGAATCGTTAACTTGTATTTCGGCCAACGGAAATACTGCCCCACACAAAGACTACGTTCTTAACTTATTTAACAAGCTGGGCAAAACAGTTGAAATTGGAGAGGAGTTAATGGCCGCTGCAACAGTACTTTCATCGTGTGGAATTGCCTACGCCTTGCGCTACATACGGGCTGCCATGCAGGGAGGAATTGAAATTGGATTCGGAGCAGAAATGGCTCAGTTTATTACAGCACAAACCGTTAAGGGCGCAACCGAATTGATTTTGCAATCTGGTAATCACCCCGAACGTGAAATTGATAAAGTTACCACTCCGATGGGAGTTACAATAACAGGGCTAAACGAAATGGAACACAAAGGATTTAGTTCATCATTAATTCAGGGAGTACTGGCATCGTATAAAAAGATTGATAATTCGAAATAAGTTGTGCAATCACGCTATAAAAAAATAACAGTAAAAATTGGCAGTAACGTGCTGGCCAAAGCAGACGGGACATTAAATGTTTCGCGAATGGCGCACCTTGTCGACCAAATTTCTTTCCTTCATAAAAATGGAATTGAGGTGGTTTTGGTTTCTTCGGGAGCGGTAGCCTCGGGTCGAGCCGTTTTACAGCCTTCC
The DNA here is from genome assembly GCA_947492175.1 of uncultured Draconibacterium sp. GTDB lineage: Bacteria > Bacteroidota > Bacteroidia > Bacteroidales > Prolixibacteraceae > Draconibacterium. The sequence goes on from CANLMQ010000010.1 coordinate 63,113, forward strand.
AAAAAAACGGATGCCGTTTCGCAACGCCAGTTGTGGGCCGCTTTGGGCCAGGTAAAACTTATTTCGCGTTATTCCGATTTCTTTCACGAAGAAGGATTGGTTTGTGCTCAGGTACTTACCACAAAAGAGAATTTTTCGAGTCGGGGGCACTATCTGAATATGAAAAACTGCATTACTACCCTACTCGAAAATAAGGTTATTCCAATTGTAAACGAAAATGATACCATTTCGGTAACAGAATTAATGTTCACCGATAATGACGAACTTTCCGGACTAATTGCATCCATGGTGGACTCTGAAGCACTCATCATTTTAAGTAATGTTAATGGCGTGTTTAGTGCTCATCCCGATAGTGAAGATGCAAAACTAATAGAACGGATCGAAATTCTGGAAAAAGAACCAAAGAATGCAATTTCTTCCGAGCAGTCGAATTTTGGGCGCGGAGGAATGTTAACAAAATTTCGGATTGCAAAAAAAGTGGCAGGCGACGGAATAGGCGTTCATGTAGCTAATGGCACAAGAGAAAATGTACTGATTGATTTGCTTGATACTAAAAGAGAATTGAAACATACATTTTTTGTTCCCAATGAGAAATCGTCAAGCGGCGTAAAAAAATGGATTGGCTACTCCGATGGTTTTGCTAAAGGACAGGTAACAGTAAATCAGGGAGCTATTAAAGCACTGAATTCGGAAAATGCAGTTAGCCTGCTTCCTGTTGGAATAGTTAGCATTGAAAGCGGATTTAAAAAAGGAGACCTGGTTAAAATATTGAATGAATCGGGTGAGATGGTTGGCATTGGAAAAGCCAGCTACAACTCAGATAAAATAGAACAGGAAAAGTTGTCGGATAAACAAAAACCGGTTGTACATTACGATTACCTGTACCTGGAAAATAAACTAAACGGAAGTTCTTAGAGATAGATTAAAATATCTCTTGTAAAATACTGAAAATAAAAACAGCTCAGGGTGACCTTTAACGAAGTATGTCAACCTTCGCGGTTCATACTCGCTCCCTTTTTTAATGCCTTAACTTGAAACGTATTCTGAGCTCCCTCTCCCTCCCCCGGGAGAGGGTTTTAAATTTCTAAATGAAAGAATTTTAAACCAAATGAAAATAGAACAACAACTACAAAAAGTATTGGCAGCCTCACGTAAATTAAATATGGTTGAGGATCGACAAATTGTGGCTGTTTTGCAGGAGTTGGCAAATCAGGCAAGAGCTAATACCGATTTCATTTTAGCTGAAAACAAAAAGGATTTTGACAGAATGGATGCAGCTGATCCAAAATTCGATCGATTAAAACTAACGGCTGAGCGGATTGAAACAATAGCATCTGATATTGAGAATGTAGCAGCCCTGAAAAGTCCTGTGGGTACTATTCTAAAAGAAATTGAACGACCAAACGGTCTGAGAATAAGCAAAATCACGGTTCCGTTTGGTGTAATTGGCATCATTTACGAAGCGCGTCCCAATGTAACATTCGATGTTTTCGCTCTCTGCCTGAAATCGGGGAATGCCTGTGTTCTGAAAGGTGGAAGCGATGCTATTTACTCAAATCAGGCCATTGTTTCTATTATTCAGAAAGTTCTGAAAAGTTTTAACCTGGATGAAAATACGGTGAGCCTGCTGCCCGCCGGCCGGGAAGAAACCAACGAAATGCTACGCGCACATGGTTATATCGATCTTATAATCCCACGCGGCAGCCAGGGATTAATCAATTTTGTACGCGAAAATGCAACCATTCCTGTAATTGAAACGGGTGCCGGAATTTGTCACACTTACTTCGATGAGTTCGGCGATGCTAAAAAAGGGAGCGAAATTGTTTTTAATGCCAAAACCCGTCGTCCATCGGTTTGTAATGCGCTCGACTGTCTGGTTATTCATAAAAACAGACTGGATGAGTTAGCTGCCTTTGCACAAAAACTATCGGAAGAGAAAGTAATGATTTATGCAGACGAAGCAGCATTCGATAAAATAAAAGACATGTATCCTGCCGGGTTATTGTTTCCCGCAACCGAAGAATCGTACGGAACAGAGTTTCTTTCGCTTAAAATGTCGATAAAAACGGTTGACTCGTTTGACGAGGCAATCAGTCACATTAATAAATACAGTTCGAAACACAGCGAGGCAATTATCTCTGAAGACAATGAACGTGTTCAGCAATTCAGGAAGATGATTGATGCTTCGGCGGTTTATTCAAACACGTCAACTGCGTATACCGATGGAGCACAGTTTGGACTGGGAGCTGAAATTGGAATCAGTACCCAAAAACTACATGCCCGCGGCCCAATGGCTTTGGAAGAATTGTGCAGTTACAAATGGATTATTGAAGGAGAAGGACAAGTTCGTCCGAAATAAAATAAAAATAAATAAAAGCTAAAGTAAAAATAATTAAAGTCTGAAGTTCCGGCTTCGTGCTTCCAACTTATATATCATGAAAAAATTCACATCAGTAAAAGATATTCCTAGTATAGAAAAAGCTTTGGAAACTGCATTTGAGGTAAAAAAGAATCCTTTCGGATTTCAACACCTGGGAAAAAATAAAACCATGGTTCTGGTATTTTTTAATTCCAGTTTAAGAACCCGTTTAAGTACGCAAAAAGCTGCCATGAACCTTGGAATGAACACCATGGTAATGAACGTTAACGAAGACAGCTGGCAGTTGGAATCGGAGATGGGAGTGATAATGGATGGTACCAATGCAGAACATTTGCGCGAAGCAATTCCGGTTATTGGAAAGTATTGCGATGTGATTGGCGTTAGGGCCTTTGCAAAGTTTGAAGACAGAGATGCAGACTATTCGGAAAAAATTCTTAGTCAATTTGTGGAATATGCCGGAGTGCCGGTTGTTAGCATGGAGGCTGCAACCCGTCACCCTCTGCAAAGTTTTGCCGATTTGGTAACTATTGAAGAACATAAAACAGTTGAACGCCCGAAAGTGGTATTAACCTGGGCGCCTCACCCGCGGGCTTTACCACAAGCCGTGGCCAATTCGTTTGTTGAGTGGATGCGCGAAACCGATTACGAATTGGTTGTAACCCACCCCAAAGGTTACGAGTTAGCACCTGAATTTATGGGCGATGTTAAAGTAGAGTACGATCAGAAAAAGGCTTTTGAGGGCGCCGATTTTATTTATGCAAAAAACTGGGCTTCGTATACCGATTACGGCAAAATACTATCGAAAGATATGAACTGGACAGTTAACGAAGAAAAAATGGCACTTACCAATAATGCCAAATTTATGCACTGTTTGCCGGTTCGCCGAAATGTTGTGGTCAGCGATGGCGTAATCGACAGTGCCAGTTCAATCGTAGTTGAAGAAGCTAAAAACAGAGAAGTTACTGCACAGGCAGTATTAAAAATGATTTTGGAGAACGCCTGATTTTTTACCTTTGCGCCTTCGTATCTTTCGAGAAATAGTTTAAAATGACAAAAAAAATAGAAATAATACCTGCCATTGATTTGATTGATGCCAAATGTGTGCGTCTTTCTCAAGGCGATTATAACCAGAAAACAGTGTATAACGAAAATCCGTTGGAAGTGGCTCTTATGTTTGAAGCTGCCGGAATTACACGTTTGCACCTGGTAGATCTGGATGGAGCCAAAGCCAAACACATTGTTAATTACAAAGTGCTTGAAACCATTGCCACCAAAACCAATTTGGTAATCGATTTTGGCGGAGGTTTAAAATCAGACAAGGATTTGGAAATTGCTTTCAATTCGGGGGCGCAAATGGTAACTGGCGGAAGTATTGCCGTAAAGGAGAAAGATACCTTTTTAAGATGGCTGGAAAAATTTGGCAACGAAAAAATTATCCTTGGAGCCGATGCTAAAGACGGGAATATTGCAGTTAGTGGCTGGCTTGAAACCACGTCGTTAACTGTAATTGAGTTTATTGAAGAATTTCACAAGCAAGGAATTACAAAGGTAATTTCAACCGATATCAGCCGTGACGGAATGCTGAGCGGACCTTCGTTTGAGCTGTATAAAGAAATAATGGATGTTCTTCCGGAAGTTGAAATTATTGCCAGTGGTGGAATTGCAACTATGGATGAGATATTAAAATTAGATGAAATGGGAGTGCCTGGAGTTATTACCGGTAAAGCCATCTACGAAAATCGAATATCTTTGAAGGAAATTGAAAAGTTTATTGCTTAGTTTTTGTTGCTACTCCGTTTGTTAGCTGACGGATAACATAACAAGCAACTTTGAGCACTGAACTTTAAACACTGAATTGTGTATGTTAGCAAAACGAATTATACCATGTCTGGATATCCGAAACGGGCAAACCGTTAAGGGAATCAACTTTGTAAATATCCAGGAAGTAGGCGATCCTGTGGAACTGGGAGCAAAATATGCGGCCGATGGAGCCGATGAATTGTGTTTCCTGGATATTACAGCCACTCATGAAGGGCGTAAAACGTTTGTTGAACTGGTTAAACGGATTGCTGCACACATTAATATTCCATTTACAGTTGGTGGCGGAATTAGCGAAATTGGCGATGCAGAGAAACTTCTGGCTGCCGGTGCTGATAAAATTTCAATTAATTCATCGGCAGTTCGCAATCCGAAACTGATCGATGATTTTGCTTTAAATTTCGGAAGCCAGTTTGTTGTAGTTGCCATCGATGCACGAGGCGATGAAAATAACCACTGGACTGTTACAGTAAACGGAGGTCGAATCCCTACAGACAAAGAACTTTTCTCGTGGTCGAAAGAAGCAGAAAACCGTGGTGCCGGTGAAATACTTTTTACCTCGATGAACCACGACGGAACTAAAAATGGTTTTGCAAATGAACAACTGGCACAAATGGCCGATTCACTTAAAATTCCAATTATCGCATCAGGAGGAGCAGGTGCTGCAGAACACTTCGTAGATGTTTTTACAAAAGGGAAAGCTGATGCAGGTCTGGCTGCCAGCATTTTTCATTACAACGAAATTCCAATTCCTGTTCTGAAAAAATATTTAAAAGATAAAGGGATTGTAGTACGATAGTAAAGTAATTTTAATTCGAAACGTTTTTAGCTGGTTACCAGTTAATAATAAAGATAAAAAAACAAATTCGGTTTCAGGCTTCCGGTCTTCCGATAAAAACAAGAACATGAAAGAACTAAAAAATATTTCCGAGGTAGATTTTAATAAAATGGACGGACTCGTTCCTGCAATTATTCAGGATGCAGAAACACAAACAGTGTTAATGCTTGGTTTTATGAATGAAGAGGCTCTTGCCAAAACGCAGGAAATTGGAAAAGTTACATTTTTTAGCCGCACCAAAAACCGTCTTTGGACAAAAGGAGAGGAATCGGGAAATTTTATGAAAGTTGTTTCGATGGCTGTTGACTGCGATAACGATACGCTTTTAATAAAAGTAGATCCGGTTGGCCCGGTTTGTCATAAAGGTACCGATACTTGCTTTGAAGAAACCAACTCGGCAAACGAAATTCAGTTTTTATCTTATTTGCAGGATTTTATCGACAAACGCAAAGCGGAAATGCCTGAAGGTTCGTACACAACCTCGTTATTTCAGGAAGGCACACGTAAAATCACTCAAAAAGTTGGCGAAGAAGCAGTTGAAACCATTATTGGCGCCATGGCAAACGACGATGAAAACTTTATTTACGAAGCCGGAGATTTAATTTATCACCTTATTGTTTTGCTTGCCCACAAAGGTTATCGCATTGAAGATATTGTACGCGAACTTAAAAAAAGACACAAGTAAACACCAGTAAAAATCACTCCCCCAGCAAAGTATTAACCTATAAGAATCATCTGTTCAGAATAGATTTTCTAGGGTAAAATATTTTGAATACATATTATATAACATGCTTCTGTAACATAGTTATATAACATAGCTGTAAAACATTGTAAGTTACGCCGTTATAATTAGGCATTTTTGAAGCTTAGTCCGTAGCTTTGTAATATCTTCTAACTTCAAAAAAACCATTTTATGGAAACTTTAACCATTTGTCCCACTAGTACGGCAACAATTCTGGCATGTCAAAAAATTGCTAAAACCTTTAAAGAAAACATCTATGAGTTAGCAAACCTACGCAGCGAATGGGATCCCGAGTATGCCACCTCATTAATGGTATGGATTGACGATACTATCGAAAAACATTATGCCGACACATTAGATTCGCTTGGAGACGAACATTATCTCCAGTGGCATGAAATAATGGTGGCAGGCTTACAACACCTGAAAGTTCTTCGTGCTTCTGTAAAGGTTGATTTCAAAAAGGATAAACAGTTTCTAAAAGATTTTTTTCAAAAGGTTGGATATACTGAGTATTTCAGCGATGCAAAAAACGGCGATCACATTAGTTTGTACAAATTCCTGAAATCTTTTGCAGAGAATCTTGATGAAGAAACACGACAGAAAATTGTAGCCAAAGGCACACTTGATTCATTGTTCGACAAAATTCTCACTTGTGCCAATCGTGTTAATGACTTCGAGGATTGTTTTGCGGCTTTACAAGGCGAAGCAAATCTTGACAGTTACGGCAAAAAAGAGGTAGCACGAATCTACGAAACGATTCAGGATATTTGCCGTATTGCAATTGCTTATTACCAATTTGACGCAGAAATGAGATCAAAATTCAACTATTACAAAGTTTTGGTAAACCTGTAAAATCGAATTCAACTCTATCTCAGAACTTTTTTCAACTACGTAATAATTCAAGAAAAAACAGTCTGCCTGTAAATTTACTGGTAGACTGTTTTCATTTTTTTTATACAACAGGCCGGAAGGATTATTACAACCTGTTTATTAAAATTTATTCTTCAGCTCTGGGTTCTTCGTCAGCACTTTGCTCCGGCGAAGCTTCTTCATCAGAATTATCCTCTTCAGTATTCTCTTCTGATTCTTCAAAAGGATTTATTCCATCTGTAAAAATCGGATTTGGCTTTTCCTCTTTTTCGACCGGAACAAACCCTTCAGGAGCCTGAACAGATTCTGACGGCTCATAAGGAAATACATCAACAATGGTACTTACAGCTAATGCCGAAGTAACATAAGGAATTACCAGGTAACTTAAACTTTCGTCCAGACGGGCCAAAGCCTCCTTAATGTCGTCAGCCATTATCAGATAATACGTACGAAGCTTTTTTTCTTTACCGGCTTCTTCGTCAACTGTAACCAGGTTAATAGTCGCTTTAAACCACCATTCGCCATCTTCGTACGGAAAAACCTCGGCAATACGCGATTTTTTTATATCAACCACCGAAAATTCTCCACCTCTTACCAACTCTTGCATTTTCCGAATAATGCGCGTTTCTGCATCAGTATAAGAAACTGCATCTAACAAAAAATTCTCGGTTACCATCGTTTCGCTTCCGCTCTCGGAAACTTTCATATATTTTACTTTGCTTTCAAACCAGGTTTGCATCATAACATTCAATTTTAGAGGCAACAAAAATAGTTTTCCTTGATGAATTTATTCAACAATTTGCCACAATAATTACCGAATATTTGATTTTTAAAGCAGGCTCAACGCGAAGAGCCGAATTACTCCATAGTGCAATAACCAAAGCAGGTAAATTATATGTTATCCATTGCCTTAAAATTATTAAATACAAAAATACCTGCCATTAAATCCGGACTGTCTTTTTGGTTTTACCATCAAAATTGTATTTTCGGAGTTCAATGAACCTATAATTTATTTTGACATGCAAATCATTCAAGTTACCGACAAAGTAACGGTAGATGCATTTCATACTTTACCAAAAAAAATTTACAGAAACGATCGCAACTGGATTCCATCGCTTCGGGTAATGATTGAAAATACCTTTAATCCGGAACGAAACGCCAGGTTTAAAACGGGCGATGCCAGACGTTGGATTTTAAAAACAAATAACGAATACGTGGGACGCATTGCAGCATTCTACGATAAAAATTACTCTTCAGGTTACGACCAACCTACCGGATGCTGTGGCTTTTTTGAGTGCATTAACGATAAAAGAGCTGCTTTTAAACTTTTCGATACTGCAAAACAATGGTTGACTGAAAATGGCATGGAAGCCATGGATGGGCCTGTAAATTTTGATGAGAATTTTTTTTACTGGGGATTACTTACCGATGGATTTAAACCACAAACTTTTGGGATGCAATACAATCCTGCATACTATAAAGAATTATTTGATGCCTACGGATTTAAAACTTATTACGAGCAATACAGCTATTCGCTGGACATTGCAAATCCCGATTTACCGGCCAGATTTTGGAAGATTGCCGAATGGGTTGCTAAAAAACCAGATTATTCGTTTGAGAATTTTTCATTTAAAAATCAAGATAAATACGTTCGTGATTTTATCGAAATTCATCAAAAAGCATGGAGCGAGCATGGGAATTACAAACCACTGCAATTTCAACTATTAAAAGGCCTGCTACAAAATGCAAAAATCCTGCTCGACGAAGAGTTTATATGGTACGTTTATTACAAAGGAAAACCCATTGCATTTTTTATGCAAATCCTCGATTTAAATCAAATCATCCAGAGACTAAAAAGTGGTAAACTAAATTTCTGGAATGCCCTGCGCCTGTATTATCTGAAAAAACGAAAAACAATTACACGTTGCCGGGTTATTGTTATGGGAGTTGTTCCCGAACACCAAGGAAAAGGAATTGAATCGGGAATTTTCTACCATTTAAAAAAGGTAATGTTGAAAAAACCGTGGTACAACGAAATGGAAATGAGTTGGGTGGGCGATTTTAATCCAAAAATGAATGCCTTATTTAAATCGTTGGGAGCCACGAGAACATTAACGCACAACACAATGCGTTATTTATTCGACAGAGAAAAAGAATTTGTGAAAGCACCGATTATTGAATAAAATATAGTTCTTTTGTCGTTTCTTTGTGATAATTTCAAAGTCAATTAGCAAGAAAAGGAACATATGCAATTAGTAGAGGTTACAGATAAAAAAACGAGGAAACTGTTTCATAAATTTCCTCATTCAATATATAAAAACGATAAAAACTGGGCTGCTCCTCTTGAGGGTATGGTCGAAGCTGTTTTTGATCCGAAAAAAAACAAAACGTTTCGCAACGGGAAAGCCATTCGCTGGATATTGCTCGATGAAAACCATAATCCAATTGGAAGGATTGCCGCATTTATAAATTATAACCTTGCCAAAACTTACGAACAGCCAACCGGAGGTTGTGGTTTTTTCGAGTGTGTGGATAATCAGGAAGCAGCAAATATGTTATTTAACGCTGCCGCCAACTGGAACAAAGAAAACGGGATGGAAGCTATGGATGGCCCCATTAACTTTGGAGAGAACTATGTAAATCACGGGCTTTTGGTTAAAGGATTTATGCCGCAGGGTTACGGCATGCCTTACAATCCGGATTACTATGAGAAACTTTTCAGGAACTTTGGTTTTGAAGTGTATTTCGAGCAATATTCATTTCATCTTGATTATACGGTGCCTTTCCCCGAAAGATTTTGGAAAATTGCGGGCTGGGTAGCTAAAAAGCCACAGTACCATTTCAAACACTTCGATTTTAAACAAACCGACAAGTTTGTAAAAGATTTTTGCGAAGTATACGATGGTGCCTGGTCGTCGCACGAACATTACAAACCGCTAGATCCGGATGATTTACACGATTTTATCAGCGACTCGAAAGCTATACTCGATCCTGAAATGGTATGGTTTGCTTACGACAACGACAAACCCATTGCTATGTTTGTGATGTTACCCGATATTAACCAGATTCTACGAAAACTAAACGGGAAATTAAACTTCTGGGGAATTCTGAAGTTTCTATACTATAAAAAAACAAAAACAATGTCGCGCACACGGATCATTCTTATGGGAGTGGATGCCAAATATCAGCGCGCAGGAATTGAGTCGGGAATTTTCTGGCACCAGAATGAATTAATGAAAAAGAAACCTCAGTACAAAGAAGTGGAATTATCGTGGGCCGGCGATTTTAATCCCAAAGTAATTGCCATTTACGAAGCAACCGGGGCAAAAAAAGCCAAAACCCATTATACCATGCGCTATATGTTCGACCGCTCAAAGAAAGTGACAAAAGCGCAGGTTATTGGTATGGATTAACAACTTAGTTAATAAGTAAATAAATAATATAAGTTTTTGGAAAGTTGCAAACTATATATATCTTTGCAGGCCGAAATTTAGGTGAAATAATAATTTAAAGGATGGATTGCAGTAAATCAAATGTAACCATCTAAATAAAAATAAAACAAAATGAAAAAAGACATTCATCCGGAAGAATACAGATTGGTAGCGTTTAAAGATATGTCGAACGGACATACTTTTATTACTCGCTCTACTGTTGCCACTAAAGAAACAGAAGTTGTTGACGGTGTAGAATACCCAGTATTTAAACTGGAGATTTCGAACACTTCACATCCTTTCTACACAGGTAAAACTAAATTGGTTGATACTGCAGGACGTGTTGACAAGTTTATGAACCGTTACGGAAAACACATGCAAAACAGGAAGAAATAATTCTTCTTAACGATAGTAAGAAAAGCATCCGCCAATTGACGGATGTTTTTTTTTGTGCAGTAATGAAATTTTGTCGCGTTTTTACCAATTTCGTGTGAACAAAGCGACATTGTTAACCTTCTATGTAAATGGCACGGCAATTGCAAAATAGTGTGCCTGTCGGTTGTAGCCGTTTGGTTACGACAGATTGTCATAAATTTTTAGATTAATATGGGAAAACATAAGAATTCAGCATTTCAAAATATATTCGTTTCAGGTATGATGGATGAGGAGTCGGACTTTTTACCGATTATTGCCGATGGCGAAGACAAGGACCTAAAAAATGTAGATATACCTGGTGTACTGCCAATTCTTCCGCTAAGGAATACAGTTCTTTTTCCGGGAGTTGTTCTTCCAATTACTGTTGGGCGCGAACGATCATTAAAACTGATCCGCGACGTAAATAAAGGAAGTAAATTGCTGGGAACATTAGCACAAAAAGATTACACCATTGATCGTCCGGAAAAGGAAGACTTGTATGATATTGGTACAGTTGCCGAAATTCTGAAAGTGCTGGAAATGCCCGATGGGTCTACATCGGTGATTATCCAGGGAAAAAGAAGGTACCAAATAAGGGAGTTTGTCAGCGACGAACCCTATTTTAAAGCTGCAATTGAACCACTTGAAGACATCAGCTCAAAAGACGACAATGAATTTAATGCCATTGTAGGTTCGCTTAAAGACCTTTCCATAAAAATTGCACAGTTTTCGGCCAATGTACCGCCGGAAGCAACTTTTGCCGTTAAGAACATTGAAAACTCAACGTTCTTAATCAACTTTATTTGCTCCAACACCGATTTAAATGTTGAAGACAAACAAAAGTTACTTGAAATTGAAAGCCTGAAAGACCGCGGTGTACAAGCCATCAGTTTTTTGGTGAAAGAGGTTCAGATGCTGGAGCTGAAACACGACATTCAGAAAAAGGTGAAAACCGACATGGACAAACAGCAACGTGAGTTCATGCTGAACCAGCAAATGAAAACCATACAGGATGAGCTGGGGGGAAATCCGGTTGAACAGGAAATTAACGACCTGAAAGAAAAAGCAAAGGATAAAAAATGGAACGAAGACGTTGCGAAATTCTTTGAAAAAGAGGTAGAGAAACTTGGACGGCTAAACCCGGCTGCCGGCGAATATTCGGTTCAGTATACTTTTTGCCAGACATTGCTCGAACTTCCATGGAACGAATACACCGAAGATAATTTCGATTTAAAACATGCTGCCAAAGTGCTCGACCAGGATCATTATGGTTTGGAAAAAGTGAAAGAGCGCATGTTGGAACACCTGGCCGTGTTAAAATTGAAAAACGATATGAAATCGCCGATTCTTTGTTTGTACGGCCCTCCCGGAGTTGGGAAAACTTCATTGGGAAAATCGGTGGCACGTGCTTTAGGAAGAAAATACGCACGAATGAGTTTGGGTGGCCTGCACGACGAATCCGAAATTCGCGGACACCGCAAAACCTATATTGGTGCTATGCCCGGCCGTATTATTCAAAATATTAAAAAGGCTAAATCTTCAAATCCGGTATTTATTCTTGACGAACTCGACAAGGTTTCAAAACATTTTCACGGAGACCCTGCCTCGGCTTTGCTTGAAGTACTCGACCCGGAACAAAACAGCGAGTTCCACGACAATTATGTGGAGCACGATTATGACCTGTCGAAGGTAATGTTTATTGCCACGGCCAACTCGTTAAGCACCATTGCTCCGGCTTTGCGCGACCGCCTGGAATTGATTGAAGTAAGCGGCTACCTGGTGGAAGAAAAAATTGAGATTGCCAAACGTCATCTTATTCCGAAACAGCTGGAAAACCATGGCTTGAAAAAATCGGACGTAAGTTTCCCGAAAGAAGTTATCGAATTAATAATTGACGGCTACACACGCGAAAGCGGAGTGCGCGAACTAGATAAAAAAGTAGCAAAAGTAGTCCGCCGAATTGCCAAAAAAATTGCATTCGAAGAAGACTACAATAAAAAACTTACCAAAGCAGATGTTCGGGAATACTTAGGCGTTGTAGAGTATACCAAAGAAAAATATCAGGGCAACGAATTTGCAGGCGTTGTAACCGGGCTAGCCTGGACAGCAGTTGGTGGAGAAATTCTGTATGTGGAAACCAGCCTCAGCAAAGGGAAAGGTGCTTTAACGCTTACGGGCAACCTGGGCGATGTTATGAAAGAGTCGGCCATGCTGGCGCATGAATACTTAAAATCGCATGCCGAAGAGCTGAATATAAAACCGGAGGTATTCGAGAAATGGAATGTACATGTACACGTGCCCGAAGGAGCCATTCCAAAAGACGGGCCATCGGCAGGTGTTACCATGGTTACTTCTTTAGCTTCGGCATTTACACAGCGCAAGGTGAAAAAGAGCCTGGCAATGACCGGCGAGATCACACTTCGCGGGAAAGTGCTTCCAGTGGGTGGAATTAAGGAAAAAATCCTGGCAGCCAAACGTGCGGGGATCACCGAAATAATTCTTTCTGAGCAGAATAAAAAGAACCTCGAAGACATAAAAGAGGCTTATCTGAAAGGATTGAAGTTCCACTTTGTAAGTACTGTAATGGATGTACTTGATATTGCCTTATTAAAAGCCAAAGTGGATAAGCCGCTAAAAATTTCGTAAACAAAAAATACGATATAAAAACAGGGCTGTCCGGTATTCGGATGGCCCTGTTTTCTTTTAATACAATTCTTAGTACTGTGTAATACCGAGTTACGTCAGGTGATCTTTTTTAAGATCACCTGTATTCCCCAAAGAGTTCACAGGTAATCCTGAAGCGAAGGCCATTCATTCACATAAAAACCGGCTGCAAATTGCAACCGGCTCTTAACTCTCTAGTAAATGAACTAAACCATTCGAACTATAATTAAACAAAAATTGTATTATCAAACCAATAGTGTCTGCATGCAGCTTGCAGAGAGAAGGCCCCGTCCAACAACGGGGCCATAAACAGACAGCTACAGACTTAAAACCGAAGAAGATTAATTATAGGCTCCCTCTCCATGTTCATAGACATCGAGCCCCTCTTCTTCAACGCGTTTGGATACACGAAGTACTTTTAATTTCTTTAATATGGAAAATAGAATAAATCCGCCACCGGCAGCCCAAACAAAGAATGCGGCAACTCCTATTGCCTGAACACCCAATAATTTTGCACCAAACCCATACAGCAAACCTTCAGACGTTGAGAACAGACCAACAGCCAGTGTTCCTAACGCACCACTTACTCCATGCACCGAAATGGCACCCACCGGATCGTCCACTTTTAGTATCTTATCGAAGAATTCCACTGCAAATGGTAACACAAAACCTGCAATAATACCAATCAACACAGCGCCCACAGGATCAACAGCATCGCATCCGGCAGTAATGGCAACCAAACCGGCTAATGCACCGTTCAATGAAATGGACAAGGCAGGGCGTTTGTACCTAAACCAGGCAACCAGCATTGCGGTTACAGCGCCAGCAGCAGCAGCCAAATTAGTTGTTACTGCAATATGCGCAATGGCAACAGCATTATCCGTTCCGGCAGCAGCCAGTTGTGATCCGGGGTTAAATCCGAACCAACCAAACCAAAGTATAAATACGCCAAGTGCACCCAGTGTAAGGTTATGCCCCGGAATTGCTTTTGCTTTTCCGTCTTTATCGTATTTTCCTAATCGGGGGCCAATAATAGCGGCACCAGTTAAACCAACCCATGCTCCAACCGAATGCACAATTGACGAACCGGCAAAATCGTGGAAGCCCAACTGGCTCAACCATCCTCCACCCCATGTCCAGTGACCCGATACTGGGTAAATAATTACTGTAATTACAATACTGAAGATCAGATAAGATTTAAACTCAGTACGTTCAGCCATGGCTCCCGACACAATTGTTGCAGCTGTTGCAGCAAAAACAGTTTGAAAGAACAAATCAGCATAATCGGCATAATTATCTCCAAACCCCTCACTCATAAAAAACAGGTCGGGCGATCCGATCAGTCCGCCAATTGAATCGCCATACATTATACCGAATCCGATAATCCAGTAAAGCAACGACCCGATTGAGAAGTCCATTAAGTTTTTCATTAAGATGTTTGCCGTGTTCTTCTGGCGTGTAAAACCAGCCTCAACCATTGCAAATCCAGGCTGCATAAACATTACCATAAATCCGGCAATTAACAACCACATATTATCTATTCCTATTTGTAGGCCTTGTAAAGTTTCTTCCATGATTCTTAAATTATACCGTTATTATTCTTCTTTACCTTTTATAAAAAGCGACTGATCTCCTTCTTCACCAGTTCTTATCCTGTATGATTTCTCAATTGGAACAATGAAGATCTTTCCATCCCCGATTTCGCCACTTCGCGCTGCCGAGAGAATGGCCTGAACAGTTTTGTCAACATTTTTATCGCGAACAATAATCGATAGTTTTGTTCTTTCAATCGTACTGGTATCATACACAATACCGCGGTATACCCTACCTTCCCGGGCCTGACCTACTCCTCTCACATCCCAGAAAGAGAAAAACTCAATCCCTGCTTCATAAAGAGCGTCTTTCACCTCTTCAAATTTTGATTTGCGTATAACTGCTTCAATTTTTTTCATCTTATTAAAATTGTTTGTTATTAAAGGTATTAGATGGAATTACCATGCCCCGAAATTTCGAGGTAATTATATGCTTATCTGGCACAAATTGCCATGGTCGTTTCATTATATTTTTATTTTCAGATTACAGAGAAATACCAACTACAATGTGAAATGATTCGTAAGACGGATTCAGGATAACAGCCCCGGAAAGCGGCAGCGAGAACGAATCGGTAATTTTAAGTTCTTTCGAAGTTGAAATCCCAACGTTGCAAATATCAAATCCTGCATCGTCTTTCATCGAATAAGCTCCATTGCCCCCACCTAAAGTTAGATCAACCGGACCGGTAGTTACAGCAGCTTCCAGATACAAATCTCCCGATGCCTCACCATTCTTTCCTGCATTATCGTAGAACATGTAAGCCGCAGAAAAAGAGAATACACCTGCCCACACACTTAACATTGGCTCGAAAAAGTGACTATCACCATCGGTCCACGAAACAGGCTCTGCTGTAGTCCCGGGAAAATAGTAATCGGTAAACGTAAAACTTAACGAGGCATTTTCTCCCAGATCAAAGCTATAGCTGGCATACAAATCAGCTTCTGCTGCTTCATTGTCTGAAACACAGTACGATCCCCATGCCCCGATAGCAAAACCACCTGCACTAAACTCCATCCAGGGTTGAAAAGCTACTCCTTCTCCAAATTTAATTCCGCGCCAAACATAGCTGCTGTAGATATCTAGTCCTGCATCTACTTCCTGTGCCTTTACATCTGGTACCATAAAACAGATTAAGAGTAACATGCCAGCTGCAATTAGTTGTGTCTTTTTCATAATTCTATTTTTTAAAAGTTAAGTTATTTTACATCTTCAATCTCACACCCCCTATTTTTTCACTACAATCTCTCTTTTTTTATCCATACTCACCCACTACCCCCTATTTTTTCTTTTTCTTCCTCAAATAAAATCATTTTTAACAACACACACCCTATTTCGGACGTCATCAAACCAATCCAATTAACACATTGTTAATATTGATGCATTTTAAAAATCTTTTTGATACTCAAATAGGCATTACATATCTTTTTGACACCAGAAGAGACAGAACACACAACACATAGCAATCCCTAGCACGCCTTTTCAAACATCTTGACATACCCGTAAGCATCAAAAAAGAAAAAATGATTTAACAAGAATAAAGTACAGAATTGAGTATCATATACCAGGGAGTTCGGCCACCATTACAAATCACACAGCAAAAACACAAAAAGATTCCTACATATAGATTAATAGTCTTCACATAAACTATTAATCCATATACAGAAAATAAATAGAAGATTAGAAATATAGTTGGAGGTAAAAAACTAAAGAATATTACAGAGTTTTAATAATTTTAAGCAGATGCATATTTTTCAAACTGCTCGCGCGGGTTACCGGATTTATAAACTTAGCCGTAAAACCTGAAAGACTCCTGTGTTTAAACGATTCAACCACCTGAATCTCTGCCCCGCTTTCCTGGATTTCCTTTAATCCCTCGTCGTTAGTATAAATCCAACCTCCGGGCTGAGTTGCCAGACATTTCTTCAAATCATCGGAATTATATAAATAATAACCAGGAGTTTTTGCATAAAAGAATAATTCGCGGTGTTGCGACATATAGGTATTTAACATTACACCTTCATCTGCCTGTTCAGCAAAAACCTTACAAGCCGGTATTACCGACTGATAGTTAAACAATACGGGAAACACATGCGTATTTATGGCAAATCCAATCGCAATTATTGAAATAACCGACCGGCGAACAATTAATGCAAGTTGATTATTCCGCAACGGAAGCACCAACAAAATAAACAATGCTACAATTCCTGCCCAGTACCAAAAGCTATGAGACGGAAAACAATAGCCACTCAACACCAAAAGCAACACCCAAATCAAAACGATTGAGACATACTGTATAATCACAACTGCCTTTTTCATTCGGAACATTTCGGAGTTTTCAAAAAAACGTACGATCCATTTTGCAGACAAAACTGCCATAAAAGGAGAGAGTACCATTAAATAATGCGGAGCCTGTGCATGCGCCACCGAAATAATACTCCAGTAAAAAACAATTCCACCTAAACTATATAACTCGGCATTGCCTTTTTTGAATAATTCCCTGATCTCGAAGAATCCTGCCAGAAAGAAAAGAATTCCCCACGGAAGAAATATATACAAAGTAGTATGAAAGTAAAAAAGATAATCAACATCACTTCCTTTTATCCTTCCTGAAATACGCCCGGCATTATTCTCCCAGAAAAAGAATTCCAGGCCCTCCCAGCCAAACTGATTTACAAGTCCCACTAATCCAACTGCCAACACAAGCAAACAAACAACTCCACCAAGCACTATTCTGTAATTTAAAATCTGTTTTAACTGCTTTGTAAACACCAAATGCGCAAGCGTTGCAGTTACCGGAACAAAAACACCAATCGGCCCCTTGGATATTAACGCCAGTCCAATCCCTAAACCAGCAAGCAACATATTTAGCAATCTTTTCGATTTAAAATATTCAGCAAGCTGCCAAACAGCAAAAATCACATTTGCAGTTAATAGTACATCGGTATGAATATCGTTGTGAAATAGAAAATAAAATTCGGATGTAGCCAACATTAAAGCAGCCAACTGTGCAACTCGTTTATTGTAATAGATGCGCGCAAATTTAAACACCGAAAAAACGGCAATTGCCGAATAAAGCAATACCGGAAGCTTGAAAGTTACTTCCGAAGGACCTAGCAAAAAATAAAATGGAGTTGTAATCCAAAAGAGCAATGGAGGTTTTTGCAAATAAGGTTCAAAATGAACCGACAGGTTTATCCAGTCTCCGGTTTCATAAATTACCCGACTGATTGCGGCATATTTTCCCGCATCGCTGGTAACCGGCACAAAAAGACCAAACACATAGGTTAGCAATAAAAATGTACCAATTAAACTATTTACAACTTTCTCCTGATTTAATCTATTATTTTCTAAACAACTTAAACTCATCTGGGCTCTATTTATGTTTTGCTAAATACCAATTAGTATTATTCTATATTTCTCTTTAACACCTTCATACATGGTCAAGTACACGCATTACATTCATTACCAATACTGCAAATAAACCTACTAACTAACTACAACCACAGAACAATAATGTATTTCATTTTCAATCTAAAAATTGCATCCAGAAATCTCAGAATCAAGAAGTAAGACCACAAGCCTATATGAAATAAAAAAGGTAAAGACGAAAATCTATTACCTCTAAAAATATTAATTTACAACTATCTGAAAACTGCTGCTGCAAGTACAAACAGGCATATCTCTACCAGCAAGCGCTAGGACAAAAACTCAATTACTTCACAAGCACACTTTCCTTTTTATTGGCCGGCTCTATAAAAACCAACAATAGCACTATCACAAAAAACATTTCCCAGAGCTCCCAAATTCGCAAATCTGGCACCATTAAAACAATACCCGTGCAAACCAATATAATTGCTGTATGTTTTATTTTGGGAATTTGAACTCCAAACAAATCAACCAGATTCCGAAAGAAATTCCACTTTTTATACAGCAATAATGACAATATGAAATAAATTCCAAAAACCAACACCAATCCCTGGGAAAATATTAACTTATTAATTTTCACACCATTAATTTCGAGATTATGCAAATTGGTTTCGTTTTGTAAATTATTCTTAGCAAAAAACTCTCCTGACTCTATTGAAAATATTCGTTGTCCCCACGAGATTTCTTCCCCAAAACCAAAAAATGCCCCTAAAATTATCAGCACATTTAAAATTACCCAAAATTTATTCCGTGTTTTCCGCGTTTTAACAAACCGAATTAAAAACAGAATTGATATCACCAATAAAACAAGTGCTGTAAGATTTTCAAAAATCCCGTCTTCCGCAACCATTTTATGATAAAAGTCCTCGGCAAAATAAAAGGATGAAGCCGCAATCAACCCAACCAGAATGATAATATATGACACAATTTTTAATACTTTTTCCATACTAAACCTTTTTATATTTTATGAATTTCATCTTCCAATTTTCTTGGAAATGCCAAAATTAACAACATTACACTATTAACATTTAATAATCAAAGACAATTTACTACTTACATATTATTGTTTTGGCTTTCCTATTAAATATTGCTTTCCGTTTTGTTGAATTTTAACAATTGGTTTGCGCAAAAACAAAGGAAACTTCTCAGCAGGCACATTGGCAAACGTCTGCGATCCAGGATAAATATCATAATCTTTCAGATTTAAAAGATCTGCTTCTTTTTTCCTAAATGCAATAATATGATTTGGATTATCAGGTAAAACATATACTGTATCCATACTTATAACATTTAACCTCCCGTTACTTTGCACACGCACATTTGCAGGAATACCCAAATGACCATATATATAAACATTATCCTGCTTGTTCTCCAAATGCTTCTCTAGCTCAACTGCCAATTGTTTGGCAGGAACAGGCATTAATACCGAGTATAATAATATGTGAGCACTAAAATAAACTAACAACAGTCCATTGGCAATCAAGATCTCTTTCGGGATTTTTTTCAAAGCCCCACAAAAATACAAAACAGCCAGGTCAAGCTCAACCAAAACTCCGGCAAACAATACCGGACTAAATGCAATAAACACAAGATAAAGCAAAGAAATAAATAAGATTACAAGATTAAAACCAACAAAAAAACAAAGAATTCCTCTTTGAAATCTCATTTTTACAAACACAACAAAATAAGCCACAACCATTGACACCAATGGAATGCATGGCAATATATACCGATCATAAAATCTAAAAACAGAAGCCGACATTAACACTATTAACACAACCCAAGTGGCAACAAATCCAAGAATTGCTTTTGTTTCTTTTTTGCTTGCCCCAATAGTCTTTTTCAATTCGGCTGGTTTCGAGAAAAGCAATATTATCCACGGAACCATAAATAAAACAAGGTTTAAAACCCCAAGCATTCCATTTCCAAAAACCTGAACAATTTTTGAAGAAACACGGTCACCAACCTGATCTGCAAAGAATACATCTAAATATCCAGATCCGTGCAGAATATACATCAACACAAACCAACTTAAAGCCACCACCGTCGAAAAAATCATTGACACTGGCTCAAACAACTTTTGCAACAAAACCCGCTTCCAGGGATTCAACACCATAAACAACATACTAAAAACAGCAAAGGCGACAGCGGGAATACCCTTCGTTTCAAATGCAAGTGCCGTTCCCAGATATGCCATCCAGTAAAATTTTTTCGATGGCTTTTCCCTTAACATTATCTCAAGAAATCCCCAAGCACTTATTGTTAGAAAAGTCACAAGTAAAACATCAGGAATTGAACGACTAGCACTCATCAACACCAAAGGATTGGAAGCTACAACAAAAGCTGCAAACATGGCCACCTTTCTGTTTTTCAACAAAGCATTCGTCATTAAATAACTAATAACAACAAGCAATGCGCCTGCTATCCAAAAAAAGAAGCGAGAGCCAATCGGAGAAACCCCGAAAAGTTTATATCCACCCATCAACACCCAATAAGTAAGTATTGGCTTCTTAAAACGAGGAGTTTCGCCATCCGACTGAATAGGAGTAAAATAATCCTCTTTATCCATCATATAAATAACCGCATCTGTATATCGTTTTTCATCAGCATGAAAAAAAAGGTAATCCAATGCACTTGGGGCCGAATACAACAAAAATAAAAGCGGTACAATTAATAATGCATATTTTTCGAGACGTATCAATTTCATAAATAATAAAACTTTAATAAAATCCTAAAATCAAGCTACAAGCCTATTCCCCGGACAAGAAAGGCAAAAATCGGTATTTTTTTTCACATAAAGCAAAACACTCTGCATGAAAGTAAACAAAGCTTTTCATTTGAAATCCTATCTTTGTTGTTCCTATTATTAATTGAAGAGGAAGAAGCAATTCAGGCAAGTACTTTCAACTTATGCATTCTGCCCACCCTCTTCCAACTTATAAAAAAAATGAAACTCTGGGATAAAGGAACACCTGTAAATAAAGCAATTGAAGATTTTACCGTTGGCAAAGACCGCGAATTAGACCTATACCTGGCCTCGCACGACATTTTAGGCTCGATGGCACATGTTACCATGCTCGAATCGGTAGGACTCATTGAAAAAGATGAATTGCCGGTTTTACTCGAACAATTAAAAAAATTGTACGCCGAAGCCGAAGCCGGAAAGTTTATTATTGAAAATGGCGTTGAAGATGTTCATTCTCAGGTTGAATTTTTACTAACCCAAAAACTTGGCGATCTTGGGAAAAAAATCCACAGCGGACGATCCAGAAATGACCAGGTTCTACTTGATTTAAAACTTTTTACCCGCGATGCAATTAAAGAGATAGTAGAAAGTACTTCTTCGCTTATTGATATATTGGCAGCACGCGCCGAAGAGACAAAAGACATCCTTCTTCCTGGATACACCCACCTTCAGGTTGCCATGCCTTCTTCTTTCGGCTTATGGTTTGGTGCGTATGCAGAAAGCTTAACCGACGATCTGGAATTATTACAATCGGCATTTAAAATAACTAACCAAAACCCACTGGGTTCAGCTGCAGGATATGGTTCGTCATTCCCTCTCAACCGACAAATGACAACCGACCTACTTGGCTTTAACAATATGAACTACAATGTAGTATACGCTCAAATGGGACGTGGCAAAGTAGAAAAAATTGTTTCGTTTGCGCTGGCAAATATTGCCGCAACAATTTCGAAGCTAGCCTACGATGTATGCCTGTTTATGAGCCAAAACTTCAATTTTGTCAGTTTACCTGCCGAGTTTACAACAGGATCGAGCATAATGCCACACAAAAAAAATCCGGATGTGTTTGAACTTACACGGGCCCGCTGCAACAAACTCCAGTCGGTTCCCGGTCAGATTGGGTTAATAATCAATAATCTGCCAAGCGGATATTTCCGTGACTTACAAATGGTAAAAGAAGTTTTCCTTCCGGCTTTTAAAGAAATGAACGATTGCCTGAACATTGTTGGCCTTGCTGTTAAAAACATGTCAGTAAACGACAATATCCTTGAAGACATAAAATACAATTATCTGTTTAGTGTAGAAGAAGTAAACAAACTTGTACTAAAAGGCGTTCCTTTCAGAGAAGCTTACAAACAGGTAGGGGCTCAAATTGAAAGTGGCAACTTTAAACCTGAAAAGGAAGTTGCACATGTTCACGAAGGCAGTATTGGAAATCTATGTTTAAACGAAATATTAAATAAGAAGCAAAAGGTAGTTTCAGAATTTCATTTTGAAAGAATAGAAGCGGCCAAAAAAGAACTTCTTTCAATAGTCTAAAACGCATTTTAAAACGTGACGAATGTCACGTTTTAACAACCAAACACACACCTCCCTACATCTATCTTTGTAAAAACCAAAGGTTAATTGTATGTTATTAAACACAATTATTAGGATTAACGATTGTAGACTTTCATACGATTGATTATTTTTGATTTCACTTCGTAAGTAAAAAACTGTTTTCGCTTACAATTTAGCAGCATTGGGTATCGACAGCGCCGGACGCTGCTTTTTATGCGAATTTTAAAGAGAAAGGAAAAATGATGCAGACGAGATTACCTGTAGCACAGGGATTGTACCGCCCCGAAAATGAACACGACAACTGTGGAATTGGATTTGTTGCCCACATAAAAGGCAAACCTTCACACGATATAATAAAACGAGGATTGGAAGTTCTCAGAAACATGGATCACCGTGGAGCAACAGGAGCCGACGATTCTACCGGAGATGGTGCAGGTATTCTGCTCCAGATTCCACACGAGTTTATTACCGAGGTTTTAAAACTCAATGTTGGTCTTCAGGGAAAATACGGTACCGGATTAGTATTTCTTCCAAAAGATGAGCTGGAAGCTAACATTTGCCTGGATATTCTGACAAAAAATATTGAAGCAGAAGGATTAACCTTAGTAGCTTATCGCGATGTGCCGGTTGACAACTCAGCACCCGGAGAAATTGCAAAAACCACAGAACCAGCCATCAAGCAGGTATTCGTAAAGGGAAACCTGGAACCAGATGCACTGGAAAGAAAGTTATACATTATTAGAAAACTGGCTGAAAAGGAAATTCGCGATTCGAAACTAATACACAGACAAGATTTCTACCAGCCAAGTTTATCGTCGAAAACGATTATATACAAAGGTATGTTAACGCCGGACCAATTACGCGATTACTACCTTGATTTTAAAAATAAAAAATTCAAGAGTGCCATCTCATTGGTTCACTCACGTTTTAGTACAAACACATTCCCTACTTGGGATTTGGCACAGCCTTTCCGTATTGTAGCCCATAATGGAGAAATTAATACAGTAAAAGGAAACCGCTTATGGATGCAGGCACGTGAAGCGCTGATGAAGTCGGAAGTATTTGGTGAAGATTTAAAAAAGCTGTTGCCTGTAATTCAGCCGGGAAAATCAGACTCGGCTTCCTTCGATAACGTTTTGGAATTTTTACACATGACCGGACGATCTATTCCACATGCATTGTGTATGATGATTCCGGAATCGTTTAATCAAAAAAATCCGATCCCTGAAAGTTTAAAAGCATTTTACGAATATCATTCTACCATTATGGAACCATGGGACGGACCTGCATCGATGGTATTTTCCGATGGACGTTACATTGGCGGAACACTCGACAGGAACGGTCTGCGTCCTTCGCGATATGTAATAACCAAAAACAACCTTATCGTAATGGGATCAGAAGTGGGTGTTCAAACTTTTGAGCCCGACGAAATTAAAGAAAAAGGTCGTTTGCGCCCGGGTAAAATTTTATTGGTTGACACACAACTCGGTATTATTATTCCGGATGAAGAAGTAAAAGGTCAATTGAGCCGCCGGAATCCTTACCAAATGTGGTTAAAAGAAAACCGGATGATGATGAAGGATATAAAAGTTAAACAACGTGTTTCTTCTTCCATCGAAAACTTTGAAACCTACTCAAAAGTGTTTGGTTACTCAAAAGAGGATATGTACGAGATTATCAAACCTATGAGTTTAATTGGTGCCGAGCCTACCAACTCAATGGGTAACGATGCTCCTCCGGCAGTTTTCTCGGATAAACCAAAACGTTTTTACGACTACTTTAAACAAATGTTTGCCCAGGTTACCAACCCGCCAATCGATCCGATCCGCGAAGGTTTGGTAATGGCTCTCACAAATTATATTGGTTCGGTACATTCAAATATTCTGGATGAAAATCCTGAGCACTGTAAGCTCATTAAGTTTACTGACCCCATTATTACCAACACCGACCTTGGGAAAATTAAGGATTTGAAAGACGAGATGTTCTCGCATAAAACAATCCCGATGATGTTCCCTGTAAATGAAGGAATAAAAGGATTTGAGGCTGCCATTAAAAGAATGCTTGCCGATGCAGAAAAAGCTGTCGACGAGAAAAAGAATTATATTATTCTTACCGACAGAAATATTTCGGAAGATATGGCACCAATACCTTCGCTGCTGGCAGTTGCTGCAGTTCATCACCACCTTATTAAGAGTAAAAAACGTATGCAGGTGGGTATAATTGTCGAAACAGGTGAAGCTCGCGAGGTAACTCACTTTGCATTATTGCTGGGATATGGAGCAAGTGTAATTAATCCGTATCTTGCTTTTGCAGCCATCGACCATATGGTTAAAGAAGGTAAAATTGAACTGGAATATAAAGAAGCACGCAAAAACTATATCAAAGCAGTTGGTAAAGGCCTGTTAAAAGTATTCTCTAAAATGGGAATTTCTACATTACGCAGTTACCACGGAGCTCAGATTTTTGAAGCTATCGGTGTAAATGATGAAGTAATTGAGAAATACTTCACTGGTACTACATCGAAAATTGGTGGTGTTGGATTTGAAGAAATTTGCAAAGAAGCTTCCATCTTCCATGAAGAAGCCTATAAAGTTGACAATACTCCCGAGCCCTTCCGATTCGAAAATACCGGAAATTATGCCTGGAGAAAATATGGCGAACATCACGCCTGGAATCCTGAAACAATTGGACTCTTACAATGGGCAACACGCACAAACGATTACGCTAAATACAAAGAATACAGTGCAATAGTCGACAAGCAAAATCAAAAACCTGCATTTATCCGCAGTTGTTTTAACTTCAAAAAGAATCCAATTCCAATCGAGGAAGTGGAACCAATAGAAGAAATAATGAAACGCTTTGTGACCGGAGCAATGTCGTATGGATCGATCAGCAAGGAAGCTCACGAAGCACTTGCCGTTACCATGAATACAATTGGCGGTCGTAGTAACACAGGAGAAGGCGGTGAAGATTCGGCACGCTTTGGCACACTGAAAAACAGTAAAATCAAGCAAATTGCATCGGGTCGTTTTGGCGTAACCAACAACTACCTGACCAATGCTGAAGAACTACAGATAAAAATAGCCCAGGGAGCAAAACCGGGCGAAGGTGGTCAATTACCAGGGTTTAAGGTGAACAAAATCATTGCAAAAACACGTAACTCTACACCTGGAATTACTTTGATTTCGCCGCCACCTCATCACGATATCTATTCGATTGAGGATTTGGCTCAGCTCATTTACGACCTTAAAATTACCAATCCACGTGCAAAAGTTTCCGTAAAACTGGTTTCAGAAGATGGTGTTGGAACAATTGCTGCGGGAGTATCAAAAGCATTCTCCGATGTAATTATTATTGCCGGAGCCGATGGTGGAACCGGGGCAAGTCCTGCAAGTTCGATCAAACATGCCGGATTACCTGTTGAACTGGGTATTGCAGAAACCCAGCAAACACTGGTATTAAATAACCTCAGAGGCAGAGTTAAATTACAAGTTGATGGTCAGTTAAAAAATGCCCGCGACGTGATTGCCCTGGCTTGTTTAGGAGGTGAAGAATTTGGATTCTCAACTTCGGCCCTGATTGTACTGGGTTGTATTATGATGCGCAAATGCCATATGAACACCTGCCCTGCCGGTATTGCCACACAGGACAAAACATTACGGAAACGTTTTATTGGTAAGTCGGAATACACCATTAACTTTTTCAAATTTATCGCCCAGGAAATCCGTGAATATCTTGCAGAAATGGGCTTCAGAAAATTCGACGAAATTGTTGGACGAACTGATTTACTTGAAGTAAATAAGGATATTACCAACTGGAAAATGAAAGGTGTTGATTTCTCGAAGTTGCTTTATTTACCAAAACAAGCAAACGACGTTGATATTCATAACACACATCCAAACACACAGGAAAATAAATCGCACATCGACATGGACTTGATCCGCGATGCTAAAAAAGCCCTGAATGGCGCTGAGAAAGTTTGGATTTCGCACGATATAGTAAACGTTGACCGTACTACCGGAGCAATGCTTTCGGGAGAAATCTCGAAACGTTACGGAGAATCGGGTCTGCCAGAAGATACAATTAATTGTACCTTCCACGGAACTGCCGGACAAAGTTTTGGAGCTTTCCTTGTTAAAGGTGTTTCTTTCCGTTTGGAGGGCGACTGTAACGATTATATCGGAAAAGGTCTGTCGGGCGGTAAAATAACCGTGGTACCACCACTTGGCTCCACATTTAAACCCGAGGATAACATTATTGTTGGAAATACCTCGTTCTACGGAGCAACCAGTGGAGAAGCTTACATCCGTGGAGTTGCCGGCGAACGTTTCTGCGTAAGAAACTCTGGTGCAACTGCCGTTATTGAAGGCACAGGAGACCACTGTTGCGAATACATGACCGGCGGACGTGTTGTAGTTCTGGGAAAAACCGGAAGAAACTTTGCTGCAGGAATGAGCGGAGGTATTGCCTACGTTCTGGACGAAGCAGGAAACTTCGATTACTACTGCAACCAGGGACTGGTAGAACTTTCTCCGGTTGAAGACAAAGCCGACATAAAAGAGTTACAGGCAATGATCAGCAATCATCTTCTTCATACTCAAAGTTCGGTTGCATCTAAGATTCTTACAAATTGGGAAGCGTATCTTCCAATGTTTGTGAAAGTAATTCCATTCGAATACAAAAAAGTTCTGCAAGAACAGAAATTGAAGGAATTACAGAAAAAATTACAATTGACAGAAGACGATCCTTCACGTCACGAGTAAAATTTTGCCAACATTATTTATTAACAGAAAAAAGTAAAACAAGATATGGGAGACCCAAGAGGATTTATGAAAGTAGCCCGCAACGAAGCGGGGTACCGCCCAAAAGAAGAAAGAATATTTGACTACGGTGAAGTAGAGCAAACCTTAAACGAAAAGGACCGCAAACTGCAAGCCTCACGTTGTATGGATTGCGGAATTCCGTTCTGCCACTGGGGGTGCCCGGTAGGTAGTAAAATTCCGGAATGGCAGGATGCTGTTTACCGTGGCAATAAAGAAGAAGCCTATTATATTTTACATTCAACAAATAGTTTTCCTGAAATTACCGGACGTATTTGTCCGGCACCATGCGAAAAATCGTGTGTGTTGGCTATTCACGAGGAAGCTGTTACTATTCGCGAAAATGAATGCGCCACAGTTGAACAGGCATTTGAAGCTGGTTTTATAAAAGCCAATCCACCCCGTACGCGTACGGGCAAAAAAGTTGCTGTTATTGGCTCCGGGCCTGCCGGACTTTCTGCAGCCGACCTTTTAAACCGTGCCGGTCATTTGGTTACAGTTTTCGAAAAAAACGATGCTATAGGTGGTTTACTTCGTTATGGAATTCCTGATTTTAAACTAAACAAACGAATTATTGACCGCAGGCTTGAGTTATTTGTCGATGAAGGGATTGAGTTTAAAACAAACGCAAATATTGGTGTCGACATAAAGGGAACAGAGCTCTTAAAAAATTACGACGCCATTGTTTTGGCAATTGGAGCAGAAAAACCACGCGATTTGGAAATTGAAGGCCGCGAATTGGAAGGCGTTCATTTTGCCATGGATTTTCTGACACAACAAAATAAAGTTGTTGCCGGACAAACAATACCTGAAGAAGCTCGACTGCTTGCCGAAGGGAAAAATGTATTGGTTATTGGCGGTGGAGATACCGGTTCCGACTGTGTTGGAACATCGGTGCGCCAAAAAGCTAACTCGGTTACACAAATCGAGATTCTGCCAAAACCACCTAAAAAACGCGAAAACAATAATCCATGGCCTTACTGGCCAAACACTCTGCGCACATCAAGTTCGCACAAAGAAGGTTGCGAACGTCGCTGGAGCCTGAACACCAAACGTTTTATTGGCGAAAACGGAGTTCTTAAACAAGCCGAACTTGTTCAGGTAGAATGGAGCAAGGATGCCAATCGCCGCTGGCTGATGAATGAAGTAGAAGGCACCAACGAAATTGTAAATGTTGATTTGGCATTGCTTTCGATGGGATTCACCCAACCATTTCACGAAGGAATACTTGAAAACATTGGAGTTGAATACGACGCCCGCGGTAATGTAAAAGTTAACGATAAAAAACAAACTTCAGTTGATAAAGTATTTGCTGCCGGAGATGTTGAAAGAGGCGCAAGTTTGGTGGTACACGCCATTCAGGCGGGTAAAGTGGCAGCAGAAAATGTAAACGAGTTTTTAATGAAATAGATAACTAACTAGATTGAGCTTAGGTTGATATCTATCTTTTCATCTTATTAAAGTTGGTTGTTTTCTAAGGTATAAGATGGAACTCGCATGATTTTAATAATTCGCCAATGTGTGAAAATTTCACATGCTCGTTTCAATCATTCAAAAAAAACAGTGCAGTTTTTTCAGGAGGACCGGTATAATGAAGGAAATAATCCGGATTCATCACTTTCCCTTGACCAGGATGTGATACTACCGGCTCCTCCTTTTTAACTTGAATTTTTAATTTTCATGAAAGGTTTCCGGTTTTAGGGAACCTTTTCTATTTCCAAACAAAACATCAAACCTGTTTACTGAAAATTCCAAGCACAAGGTCAAAAGATGAAAGCTAGCTGTCATCAGAAAATGATTCTCTGCTATCCCATAATGGCTATCTTTTAAAAGATAAGAGCTATCTTTTTGAAGATAATGAATCTACCCCACCCGACAGCCGTTCTCTTGAATAAGATGAAAGCCATCTGCCATTAGAGAGCCATTCTACCCCACCCGATGACAACCATCTGGTAAAAGATGATCATTCTACCCCGTCAGCGAGCCGTTCTCTGGCATAAGATCACGACTATCTTATGGAAGATAATCATTATCCCCTTAAGACAAAATCTTCAAAAAAACCGTATACGATAAGGATTCTTGCTTCTTACCTCCCTTTAAATCCAATAAAAAAAGACAGCCTTTTATACAAAGTATTTCCCTGCTCGATTTATAGAATTAATTCTAATGATAAATTGAGGGATATCATAGTCCAGGACTACAGCGTCAATTCAATTCCCTCGGGACGGGAATGTTTCCACCTGCGATGCGACCACAAATAGTATTCTGGTTCAGCGTGAATTACTTCTTCCATTTTCTGAATATAGCGCAGCATAATTTCTTTCGATTCAACTTTTCCCGGTTCTTCAATTAACACCGAAGGAAGTGCTTCGTAATAGCCCCGTTTTATTCGGCGAACATATATAAACACAACGGGCTGGTTGGTTTTTTTTGCTATTTTTTCGGGTCCATTAAAAAAAGGTGCTTCCCGGTTTAAAAACATTGTCCAGAATGGCGAATTAGCTGGTGGAGTCTGATCTGCCGCCAACCACAACGCTCCGGGCTCTCCTTTTTTAATGTACTCGAACAATACACGCGCCGATTTATGAACCTGAACCGACTCTCCGCCCCACTTCTCGCGTGAGTGTAATAAAAAACGCTCCATGGCCTGGTTCCCCCGAATTGGATTATAAACCATTAGCAGCTTGTGCAACGATTTTGTTTGTATAGAGCTCCCCCACTCCCAGTTGCTGTAATGCATTCCCAACACAATTATACTTTTACCGTTTTGTGCAATTCGGTTTAAGTTCTCTATTCCGCGCACCAAAAAGCGTTTATCAAGCTCTTTTTCTTTCATGTTATACAACTTGATTGTTTCCAGCGAGAAATCGCAAAAATGACGGTAAAATTTATTAGCAATCTGCTCTATTTCTGTCTTGTTTTTATCGGGGAAAGCATATGTAAGGTTTTCAACAATTACCTTTTTCCGATACTTCACCACATATTTTAAAAGCAGATACATAAAATCTGCAAGACCATAAATCATCCAAAAAGGAAGAGCCGAAATGCCTTTTAACACTCCCACAACAAATGCATTCAGCATTCTTTTTACAGGTCCTTCATGAAACCGTTTATCTCTTTTTATAAGTTCTTTATCAACCATTATTATTTATGCATTTAAGGTTACATTTCCGGGCCGTGTGTGTTTCCATCTCCGATGCGACCAAAGGTAATGCTCAGGCTCTTCTCTTATTATTGCTTCCATTTTTTCAACGTAAGTCCTCAAAATTTCGTTCGATTTCATTTTACTAGGCTCTTCTGCCAGTAACGATAACTCTATTTTGTATTTTCCTCGTGCCACTCTTTTTATGTATTGAAAAAAGACAGGATAATTGGTTTTGGCTGCAATTTTTTCCGGCCCTGAAAAAAAAGAAGCTTCCCGGTTTAAAAAGGTCATCCACGAAGAAGAAGATGCACGTCCGGTCTGATCGGCTGCCAACCACAACACCGCTGGTTTCTCATTTCTCTTATAGTCGAATATTACACGAGCTGCTTTTGCTGTTGGCGTTGCCACACCACCCCATTTCCCCCGCGATTTATTCAGAAACTTTCCCATCTCTTTGTTAAGCGGAGGATTATAAACCATCAGAATAGGATATTTAAGCACAGCCTGTGTATAACTACACCACTCCCAGTTGTTATAATGAAAAGCTAAAACAATAGCACCTTTTTTTTCTCCTGTTGCATCTTCTAATTCCTTTAATCCCTTGTATTCAAGCCTTTTTTCCATCTCGTCCCCCGACATACGATAGAGTTTTACCGACTCGATTAACATATCGAAAAGACGCCGAAAAAACTTGTCCCTCAACTGGATTATTTCCGTTTCTTCCTTTTCTGGGAAAGCAGCTTTCAGATTCTCAGTGGCCACCCGGTAACGGTATTTAAAAATGTATTTATTGAAATAATACATTAAATCCGAAAGAGCATAAATTATTTTGAAAGGTAAAAACGATATACCTTTTAGAAGAAACACGATTAACCAATTCCGAATATTCAAAAACAAACTGGCCTGTTTATCCCTATTTATAGATTTACCTTTCATTCTACTTCTTCACCATACAGCAGGTTTCAAGCTGTACTGAGCTGTTAAAATTGATTAAAAGAAGTTTCAAAACTACACTTTTAACTGCAATTTCACGAATATATTTTTTAACCTTTATATATTAGAAGTATAAAACAACATTAATAAAACCATCAGAAATATAAAAACCGTAATTTTGGAATTCTGATCACTTATCCGGACAAACAAATCATCATTTTTCGGTGTTAATGTACCCGGATGACCATAACAAACAATATATATTTTGAGCTAATAAAATTCTACAAATGAAGACTATTTACACAATCACATTATTATTACTTGGCCTTAATCTTTTTGCGCAGAACAAATTTATTGCCCATCGCGGAGCCTCGTACCTTGCACCGGAAAACACACTGGCATCTGCAAAACTAGGCTGGGAACTGGGCGCCGATGCTGTTGAAATTGACATTCACTTGTCGAAAGATAACCGTGTAATGGTTATTCACGATAAAGACACCAAAAGAACCTGTAACGGAAAAAAGAACCTGGAGATAGCAAAAACCCCTTCCATCCTTCTACGCGATTTGGATGCGGGAAGCTGGAAAGCTGAGGAATTTAAAGGTGAAAAAATCCCCTTCCTAAGTGAGATAATTGATGCAATTCCGGAAGGGAAACAACTGGTTGTTGAAATTAAATGCGAATCGGATGTTATTCCGCCACTGGTACGCGCTATTGAAAAAAGCGGAAAAAAAGACCAAATTATTTTTATTAGTTTCAATTGGCAGGTTATTTTAGAAACTCATAAAACTTTTCCAGAAAATAAATGCTACTGGCTGAGCGGGTCAAAATCATTGGTAAAAAAACGTATCAGTCAGGCAGCGAAAGAAGGCCTTACCGGCATAAACCTTATGCACTCGATTATTGATGAAGAAATTATGGCTCTGGCCAACGATAACAACCTTGAAGTTTTAACCTGGACAGTTGACGATCCGGATACTGCAAAAAGGCTAACCAAACTTGGAGTTAAAGCAATTACAACCAACCGTCCCAAATGGTTAAAAGAGCAAATGAATCTATAGCAGGCATTTAAATACCAAGAGTAAAAACAAGAATAAAAAAGGGGACTCTCCAGCAGAGTCCCCTTTATACATTCAATCACCACTTAGGTAATACCGCGTTGATTGATTATTTTGCACGCAAAAATAAAGCCTTAATCTGTTAATACCTTTTAATAATCAGGAATACATGTTAAATTAAGTTATACGAGGTTAATTTTACAAACAACACTCGTTTTATGTAATTGTAACAACTTTCATTGCCTCTCACAATCTAAAGAAGGAAAAGGGACTTCCTTCTTTAGGAAATCCCAACCTAATTACTGTTTCTTGATCATCGTTTTCGATGCATCCATTGTTTGTTTGCTTTCAATCCAAATATAGGTCAGATTTATGTTAACGGGTTGTAATCAAAACAAATTATTGTTAAACTGATTTAGCAAATGTTAAAACCTTAATTTAGTCCGGATTCCGGTATTATAAAGTTAATTCGACGACACTGCTCTTATTCTTCCAACCAAATATTGATAAAAGCTTTATAAAACCAATCAGGTTGTGTATTTATTTTAATGGATTAAAAAACGACCAAATTTCATCACAGCCGTTAAAATCACCATTTGTATTTCCAATAATCCGCTTTGGTAAATATGGTTTGGTCCCTGGCCATGTGTGCCCACCGTTTTCAATCCGAATGTCAATCACTTTTATTTCCGGATTTTTCTCATTCAGCCAAACAGTTTTTATAGCGTTGCAGCCATCTGTGGGAGTTTGATCGGGAAACGAAAAGACCTTCGCCTTTTTATAACAACCATTCGTATTTTTCCAGATTTCAATACTTTCCTTCACACTCAGAACCTTTCCCCGTTTTTGTCTGAAAACAGTTACATATCCACCATTATAGGGAACCAACGGATCTTTGGTTCCGCAGATAAACAAAACAGAAACCGGTTTCTGAGGAATGGGTTCTCTGGACTGAACCACACTTAAATTTGCTGCTACAACGGCAACTCCTTTTATTCTTTCCGGCAATTCGTAAGCCAGTCGTTGCACCATAAATCCTCCGTTAGAAATTCCACAGGCAAATACATTTTCTATATCAATGGGAAATTTAATAGTAAGATCATTCAGCATCTCTTCAAAAAAGGCCACATCGTTGATATTTAATCTTCGGGCAACAGTAATGGAATCGCGCGCGCCATCGTTCCAACCTTTTTCAAATCCATTTGGATACACAACAATAAAACCATCACGGTTTGCAAGTTTGTTAAAATGTCCTTTTGTGTGCCGAATCATTCCTTTCGCAGTACCTCCTCCCCCATGAAACACAAAAACCACAGGCAATTTTCCTCTTTCTGTATAATTTTGCGGCACAAACAATTCGTAATATCTTTCTCTTCCATCTACAGTAATGTATTCGGCCACTGTTCGTAATTGCGGATATGCAAAAACCGAAATCAACAGAATAAATATTAGAGATATAATATGCTTCATCCGGGTAATTAGTTCCATAAAGTTAAACTCATTTTTGCAGTATCATTTATCTAATTAATCAGATTATAACAGTACTACAATAATAATTGCATGTTCTTGTGTAAGAGCCAAAACTATTGTGTCTTCCTGTAAAAATTCATTTCTTCGAGGTACTCCCACGATTTTTGTGGTAAAAAGTGCCGAATGTCCTTCCCCTCGTTAATGGCCTTTCGAATAAAAGATGAAGATATTTCCATCAAAGGAGCACCTTCAGCTACTTTAATATTTTTATGAAATTGTACTTTCGACTTATCAAACCCGGGTCGAGGATAAACAATAACTCCAAAATTCTCAACAATGCTTTCATAATTTTTCCACTTATGAAAACTTTCCAGATTATCGGATCCCATTAAAATTACGAAATGATTATTAGGATGCTGATCTTTTAAATAAGCCAGGGTATCTATTGTATAACTTGGTTTTGGCAGGCTAAATTCAATATTCGAAGCCCTTAAACGGTCATCGCCTTCCACTGCTCGATGCACCATTTCCAAACGTTGGTAATCGTCAAGTAAATTCATCTTTCTTTTATGTGGATTTTGTGGGGATACCACAAACCACAACTGATCGATGTCGGTGTATTCAACCATAAAATTTGCAATGGCCAGATGCCCGATATGAACCGGATTGTAAGAACCAAAATACAATCCCACTTTTAAATGAAGATTAGTTCTGAGGGCAAAAATATCCTTAATTATATCACTCATTCTCCGCTTAATAATTTATAAGCACCAAATTACAAATAAGTCCCCAACCATAAAACCCGGATTCAAAGAAACCGGCTTAAAAAGCAAGTAATTATTAGATTATGTACTGATTAAGAAAAACCCGACATGTGGGGTGCCGGGTTTAGTTGATCATCAGGCTAAACAAAAATGTCCATCCTTATTAATCTCGAATTTTGCGAAAAATTCAATCTTTTCACCAACAACAACCATACCAGAATAGTCTGACACACTATGCATTAATGTTAATAAAACATAATAAATAGTTGAGACACCCAACCAACTATTTTAAAGTCCTAAAAATTTTGAAACTATATTTTCTGCTTCAATAAAAGCCTTTTCCAAATCATCGTTTGTTATAACCACATCGAACTGGGGAGCAAAACTTAATTCGTGCTCTGCCTTGGCAATGCGCATGGCAATTTTATCTTCACTATCGGTAGAGCGGCCTACCAACCGGTTTCGCAGTTCTTCAACCGACGGAGGTTGAACAAATACTGCCAAAGCCTCATCGCCGTAGTATTTTTTTATGTTTAACCCACCAACTACATCCACATCAAAGATTACATTTTTACCCTGTTCGCGGATACGCTCAACCTCACTTTTGAGTGTTCCATAACTGGTGCCTTTGTATACTTCTTCCCACTCCAGAAATTCGTCGTTTTGAACTTTTGACTTAAATTCTTCAGCTGATAAAAAATAATAATCTTTATCATGTGTTTCGGTGTGGCGCGCTTCGCGGCTTGTTGCCGAAATTGAGAATTCGAGGTTAAACCCTCTTTGAAGAAGGTGTTTTACAATGGTAGTTTTACCTGCACCCGACGGAGCAGAAAATATGATTAATTTGCCTTTCATGAGAATATAGCTGCGAGCCCCGAGTTATTTAATTCGAGTTCCTTAGTTATTATTTCTATACTAAAATCTGAGCTTTTCCTAAAGTACGTTGAGAAGTTGCTCTTTCACACGTTCCAAATGGTCTTTCATTTGCACAACAATACGCTGAATCTCGCTGTTGTTGGCTTTCGAACCAATTGTATTTATTTCACGCCCAAGTTCCTGCGAGATGAATCCAAGTTTTTTCCCCGATGAACCATTTTGTTTTGCTGTTTCGAAAAAATATGCACAATGATTTGCCAAACGTACTTTCTCTTCATTTATATCCAGCTTCTCCAAATAAAAAATCAGTTCTTGTTCGAAACGATTCTCATCAACATTACCGTTTAATTTAAGCGATTCCAGATTATCGTTTAACCGAACTTTCAGCGCTTCAATTCTTGCTTTTTCAAATGGTTCAATGTCACTTAAAAGCTGATTTATTGCCGAAACATTTCCAACAATATCGGCTTCCAGTGCCTGTCCTTCTTTTGCTCTGAAATCATTAATGTCGTCTAAAGCAGCCAGGATATTTTCATAAATGGTTTCCCATTCCATCTCGTCCAGTGTTTCGTATTCTGTTTTTACCACATCGGGCAAACGCATTGCCGCCTGCAGGGTTGAATGATCGACCGGTAGCCCCAGATCGTTACTAATCTGGTTTAAATGATTAAAATAACCTTTTAATATGGGCTCATTTATTTTCGAATTGGTTTCATCGCCCAGATTTTCAACATAGATGTTAAAATCAACCTTTCCACGTACCAGTTTTTCAGAAAGAATTTTTCTGATAATGATATCTTTCTCCCGGTAAAGGGCAGGAGTACGTGTATTTATATCAATTTGCTTGCTGTTAAGCGATTTTATTTCGATGGTAATTTTTTTGTTGTTCACCTCGAATTCGGCTTTTCCGAAGCCGGTCATTGATTTTATCATATTGAAAAATTTTGTACGAAAATAATATAAAGTTGGAACACCGAAGCCGGAAGGCCGAAGTTTCTTTTTAAGCTATTACTCCTGAGCCAATTAACTCGTCGCCAAGATACCAGGCAGCAAACTGTCCGGCAGTAATTCCACGTTGTTCATCTTCAAAAATAAACCAGGCACCGTCTTCTTTTAAATGAATCGTTCCTTTTTCCAATGGCTGGCGATAACGTATGCGAATGTCAAACTCCCGCTTTTCGCCCACTTCCATTTTTAAATCGTGACGAATCCAATGCATATCTTCCTTGGCAACAAACAATCCCTTACGGTGCAATCCCGGATGATCTTGTCCTTCACCTACATAAACAATGTTACGTTTTACATCGGTTCCGATTACAAACAGCGGCTCTTTGCGCCCTCCAATATTTAATCCTTTTCGTTGCCCAACAGTGTAAAAGTGTGCTCCCTGATGTTCACCAATCACTTTTCCGTTCCAGGGTTTATACGGAAACGGGAAACACAACTTTTTATAGTTTTCTTCGGTTACTTCAAGCTGCTTTTTCTTTTCCATAAACTTTGCCGGAATATCGATTACATTTCCGACTTTAGGCTCCAGTTGTTGCTGTAAAAAGGTAGGTAGATCAACTTTCCCCACAAAACAAATTCCCTGCGAATCTTTACGTTCGGCTGTTGGCAGGTTTTGCTCGCGGGCAATTTCGCGCACCTGGGGTTTTAAAAGTTCACCAATAGGAAACATAGCTTTTGAAAGCTGATCCTGATTTAGCTGACATAAGAAATAGCTCTGATCTTTGTTCGGATCTTTTCCGGCCAAAAGCTGGTGAATGGTTTCTCCGCCAACTTCTACTTCGCTTTTCCGGCAATAATGCCCGGTTGCCACAAAGTCAGCCTCAAATTTCATGGCCTCATCCAGGAAAGTATCAAACTTAATTTCGCGGTTACAAAGCACATCCGGATTTGGCGTTCTTCCGGCCTGGTATTCAGCAAACATATAATCCACTACCCGTTTTTTATAATCTTTGCTGAGGTCGACAATATGAAACGGGATATCGAGCTTTTTAGCTACCATTTTGGCAATTAAAGCATCCTCTTCCCACGTACACGCACTGGTAATATTTCCAACACGCTCGTGCCAGTTTACCATAAAAAGTGCAATTAAATCGTGCCCCTGCTCTTTCAGCAAGTAAGCCGCCACACTTGAATCAACTCCGCCTGAAAGTCCTACTACTACCCTGCTCATTCTTATAAAATTAGGGCGGCAAAGTTAGCAAGGAAAACGGAACATGGCAAAAGTTGGAAAGTAAAAAGAAAAAGGGTTAAACCCGAAATATGCATTAAAAAATCTATTACACCTTAAAATTGTGTCAAAACAAGTCGTTTCACTAACTTTCATTCACTCACCAGAACGGTGCTATGCCTCGTTCCTGAAAGTTCTTGTTTTATTGCACTTTTAAGGTTCATTACAAAGTTTTAATGCATAATCCGGGTTAAAGGTGAAATAAGAAGGGGAAAAGGAAAAAACGCGAAAGCAAAAGGCACAAGGGGGTTTTACCTGTTCTTTAGCTCGCGTTGTATGATTTCGTTTACCTCGCTGATTCTTGATAAGGGTAAGGAGTTTATAGTTTTTATTAAATCGAAGGAATCGGTGCTGTGCCGTATTTCGTTTAACGGGTGTTCGGTGTCGGATACGTACTGATTTTCGGGTATCCACTGCATAAAGTCGTTTGGTGTACATTTTAACAACAAACAAAGCTTTTCCATTTCCTTTAATTCGAGACGCCTTACACGATTGTTTTTCACCTTTGTTGCAAAGTTGTCGGAGAAGCCCGCTTTGCGCAGAAAGCTAAAGGGCCGTTCTATTCCTTTGGCTTTAAAAATACGGCTGAAGTTGTATTGTAGCATAATTGATACAGTTTTTCTGAATAAACACAGGTAAGTTACATATTATTATTCGTTTATACTAAAAAATCACTCGTTTATTATGTATCATTTTACGTGTATTACTATCAGTATTTCGTGTATGTTAAATTTTTATCCGTGTGTTTTTTACAATTTATCATTTATACGATAATGTTATTCTTGTTTACTGAACTTTTTATCGTTTATTACACAAACTTATCCGTGTATACTATAAAACAGGAAGTGTGTTCTGAAAAACTGGAAGTGTATTTAGATTAGGAGATACCCTGTTTTCTGTTTTTCTGGCCGGGATACTGATTGCAGATTGGCACCAGCGTAATGACTTCTTTACTTTTAATCCTGTCGAAGTAGATTCTCCTAACTTTTGTCTTGACACAAAAGTTACAAAAGGTCAAGGCTGCCTGAAAAATAACTTCCTTTTCTTGCTCAACCTAAGTGCGGCCGGGTGATCTTCGAACAAGTTCTCAGCTTCCCGGTCTTACTAAGGTTGATCAGCCAAACGAAAGCTTTTTTTCAGAAGGCCCCAAGTTTGCACCAATTTACAGTTGAAACCTCAGCCTTTGGGAGACAGGTTAATCGTTACAAGATCAGAAGGTATCTGCGATAAAATAACAGGATTCCCGTGCAAACAAAGACAACTACCCCGTCACTAATCAACAGATCTACAACGAACTAAACTTTATCAAAAGTTGAATTCTTTGTGATACTTCCGTGATACTTTATCCGGAGCTTTGTATCAGATTATTCACTAAAAAATTAAATGTTATGAAAATTTTTAAACTTATTACAGCTCTGGTATTAATTGCAATGGTTTTTACGAACTGTGAAAAAGACGAGTTTGCGGAACAAGGTGATTTAGCCACCAAAAGCGCAAAAGGAAACACACCATCAGGAACCTATACGGTTACGGTTGAAAACGTTTCAACTGATTATTCTTATTTTGAAGCAGGTGCAGTTGCAATTCCCGACGGAGAAAGCACTGCAGGTCCGGCTTTTCCGGGGCAATCTTTCACTTTTTCGTTTCATGCGGGTCCGAACCACAAGTTATCTTTTGCAACCATGTACGGATTGTCGAATGATGGTTTTTATGCTCCTGCAGAGGGAGGAATTAGTTTGTACAGCGGAGGTGCTCCAATAAACGGCGATATTACTTCAGAAATTATGTTGTGGGATGCCGGCACACAGGTAAATCAAATGCCCGGTCCGGGAAATCCGCATAACGGCGCCGATGAAAATGGAGTTGTACGGACAATGGCCGATGCAAACATGACTGATATGTACGACTACGGATCGGTTGGCACAAACCTTCAGGCTACAATTGCTTACAATGGCAACAGCATGTTTAGTGTAACCATTAATGTATTGGGTGGCAGTACAACGGCAATTTCGCCGGTTGCATGGGTTGTACACAGCGACGGACAAATGCCCGTTTTTACCGAAGGAATGGCCGATTACGGAATGGGACTTGAAACACTTGCAGAAACAGGAAATCCCGGTCCGCTGAGTCAGTATCTGGTATGGCACAGTGGTTACGTTTCGCCTATAGCACCAGTACTTTGGGTTTTACACGATAAAAAAGACATGCCTGTTTTTACCGAAGGTACTCCTGATTATGGCTTAGGACTTGAAACACTTGCCGAAACAGGAAATCCCGGTCCGTTATACGAATCGTTAATGACTGCAGGATATGAAACCGGATTCCAGGTTGGCCCCACTAATCCTCCTTTATTTCCGGGAGAAATGCTCTCATTTACATTTGAAGGACATGTAGGTCAATCGTTAAGCATTGCAAGCATGTTAGGCGCTTCAAACGATATTTTCTTTTCAACAGGAGACGAAGGAATTAAACTTTCGAATGGTGACGATCCGAAGGACCTGACACATTTTATCGAGCTATATGATGCAGGTACCGAGGTAAACGAGTATCCGGGAGCGCAAACACAAGCCAATACTGTAGAAAATGGTAATGTACGCAAGGTAGACGATGGCTTGCCATGGCCCGATGTTTCGAAGATTATTAAAGTAACTATTGTAAAAAACTAGAGGGAAAGAGCAGGACAAACTTTACAAAAACATCGGTTGGGTATAACAGCCGATGTTTTTTTATCTCCTTAACTACTGTTTAATAAGTTTATTTTTCCCGAAACAAGCCATTTCTTTTCCTGGAAATCCAACTTCAAACACTGTTTCAATCTCCGAATCCGATTTTATATGAAAGGTTAAACGAGCCCTGCCTCCGGGCACAAAGTTTTCGATCTTCTCCGTATCAAAAACGAGCATTTTTTCGGTAGATAAAGAATCAACCAAAATATATTCGTTGTAAAATCCTTCGTTATGATATTGTCTGCACACTATCTTTTCCCTTCCACTATCGTAACTTATAATTCCCAAATCTTCATGTGTTTCGCCTTTGGGATTTTGTGTTGTTGGTCCGAACTCAGAACGATGCTTAAGTTGAATATATTGTTTGTTCATTAACCAGGAATATTCTGCCTGAATTACTGAAGTTGCAGCACCAAAGCCTTCTCCTGTGCCCTCCCAGGTTCCAATTAGATTCTCAAATTTATGTAAAGGATGGTCTTGTGCAAATACCATACAAGACAAGATTACCGCACTCAAAAATAAAAGTATTCTTCTACTCATAATTCTATTTTTCTGCTAAGATATTGGTTTTGTTTATTTCATCTACCAAATCGAGTGCTATGGTTGCATCGTTTTTCCAATCGTATTGTCCGCTTGCGCCACCCCGCCTGTAAGCTGTAATTTGTTCCGAAACAGTTACTATCTCATCAAGGCCCTGCATAATCTGTTCCTGTAAAGCTTCGGTCTGAAAGTCGTCGCCCCGGTTCCAGATGCGTTGCGAAAAATATACCTGGGCATAAGCTTTTCGTAGCTTTGCACTCATTAAAGTACGATTGAAAGTATGGTAAATCGAATTAAAATTTTCGGAATTTGTACAATGCACTTTCGATTCGTTTATGATTTGCATGGCCTTTTCGGCCAGTTCCACACCGTGTTGTTTTTCCGTTAGAATATAATTTAAATAAACCGTATCCATTAACTCTTCTGGTTGCAACCAGTTGTTTTCGAAAACCTCGCAGAGTCCATTTAGATTATTCGTTTCGGGTAATTTATATTTTACCGGCGCCAAATGATTTACCACATCGCTCCAATAATGAAACGAGCGGTCTACGCCATGTGCAATCTTAATTTCAGGATTATCGAGCCAGCAGCCCGAAACATGCCGCGTGTAAATCGATTGGTAATCAAAGTTCAGTCCCGAATGGTTGGTGGTATTCAATCCAAGTGTATAAAAAGAGGACAGTATAATTTCAGGCGCAATTTCGAAAAGCGGTTTCAAATAATTGATGGCTGCCGAATCAAATTTCCCGGCAATAAAACCTTCGATTACTTCGCCAATTTCTATGTCAGGATTTTCGGTTGATTTAGCAATTGCAAACAAATTAATTTCCGACGGTGTGCCAACGATTGTGGTGTTTTTATATCGGTCGGTACGAATTGAGTAACCAATAACATTCGGTAAATCCTGGTAGTATTTCCAGCGTTCCATATGGGTTTCCGGGAAAATACTGGCCACAATTCCCTGCCCGTTAAACTCGTGCGCACAATCAAATTCAATAATTACAGGAAAAGGAATGTCTTTTATCCATTTCGACACCGGATGGGTTACAAAAAAATCGTGTGGTGTTTCTTTTGCCATCACCACTATTCCAGGTGTTTTAATTAAATCGAAACATTTTTTCAGGGCCAGTACTTCGGAGCCATCGTACATAAAACTGCGAATATACAATTTCATATTTCGCTCTTTAACCACTACCGAAGCCACCGAATCGACCAGTGCAGCCAATTTCTCTGCGGGAGATTTTAAAACCTCTGAATATTGGTCTTCAACCCTGGCTCCGGTTTCGGAAAAGGACAGCACAATACCGTCAATCTCAGGCACCT
Source organism: uncultured Draconibacterium sp. (assembly GCA_947492175.1). Lineage (GTDB taxonomy): Bacteria > Bacteroidota > Bacteroidia > Bacteroidales > Prolixibacteraceae > Draconibacterium. Next base: position 105,486 of record CANLMQ010000010.1, read on the forward strand.
TGTCCAACATTTTCCGGTAATCTGTTTTAAACCACTCCCAAAACTTTGGATTATCAAGATCGATCAGTGTGGTATCGTTTACCTTAAAACGATCGGGGTAATAATCGAGGTTGTACAAGGCATGGTCCCAAACCACCACCTCGGGAATCCCCATTTCGTGTGCATCGGTTGTAATACGATTTACAATATTCCGGTTCCACTGGTGTTTTACATCCTTTAAATTGTGGCAAATGTCGTGCGATAACTGCAAATGATTAACGTTATAGCCGGTCGCTGCTTTGAGGGTTTTAAAAGCCGTTGGTGTATGATCGGTGAGGATATTCCATCCTCTTATTTTGATTTTCTCCTCTGCCGGATTATTTTGTTTGCATGCAACAAATAGAAATGCAAAGAATATAACTGTCAGGATTAATTTGTTCATTCAAAATGATTTTACATGAACCATAACGAATTGGGGCATTCGTTATTATCTCGGTAGTAAGCCCAGAGGCAACTACTTTTTCTTTTTATAAGTATTCCGGTGCTTATGCTGCGCGCCCCCCTGTTTATATTTATGGAAATTACCTTTCCTGGTTTTCTTCCGTTTTGTTGGTTCTTTCCACTCAGGACCGGGGCCCAAATGCTCAGGCATCGGAATTTTAAATACATCGCGTTCAATCAATTGCTGAATCTGATGAAATTTGTACATATCATCTTCGTTCACCAATGTCAGCGCAACTCCGGTAGAATCGGCACGTGCAGTTCGTCCAATCCGGTGAACGTAATCTTCAGCATCGTTTGGAACATCGTAATTGATTACCAGATTAATGTCTTTTATATCAATTCCACGGCTCATAACATCGGTAGCCACCAAAATCCGGATACGTTTTGAACGAAATCCCAGCAAAACATCCTCCCGCTTAGTTTGTTCCAAATCGGAAGAAATAGCTTCGGCACTGAAATTTTTCTTTTTTAATATCAGAGCCAGCTCTGTAGTAGCCCGCTTGGTTGAACAAAATATCAGCACACTGTTGTAATCCGGGTTATCAGCAATAAGGTGAGTCACCAAATCGTTTTTCTGATTATTGTAAATTAAATAAGCAGCCTGTAAAACGCCTTCCGCCGGTTTCGAAATGGCAATGTTAATTTCTTTTGGTTTATATAAAACCTGCGAAGCAAGATTTCTGATCTTAGGAGCCATGGTAGCACTAAACATCAGGGTTTGCCGGTCTTTGGGAAGATAAGATATAATCTTTAGAATGTCTTCGTAAAAGCCAATATCAAGCATTCGGTCGGCCTCATCGAGTATCAAAAACTGAATGGTATCGAATTTTACGTAGCCCAGATTTAAATGCGAGATCAACTTTCCGGGAGTTGCAACAATAATATCGGCCCCCTGGGTAAGCGCTTTTTTTTGCTGGCCCCATTCATCGCCATCGCCTCCTCCATAAAGCGCAATTGACTGAATTCCCATTGTGTAACCGATTCCCTGTACCTGCTGATCGATTTGCATGGCCAGTTCGCGGGTTGGAACAACAATAAGTGTTGATGTTTCACCCCCAGGCAGGTCGGCAATTAAGTCGAGAATTGGAAGCAGAAAAGCTGCAGTTTTACCTGTTCCGGTTTGAGCACAGGCAATCAGATCGTAACCATCAAGAATAATCGGAATAGCTTGTTCCTGTATAGGTGTAGCTTCTTTAAATCCCATATAATCGATGGCATCAAGCAGGTCATCGTGTATTCCAAGTTCTGAAAATTTCATGTACTAAAATTAAATTCGACAGGTTACAAAGGTAATTAAAATGATTGCACCAAACCGATTAAATTATTACACACGCAATAATCCGTCAACTATCAGAAAAATCATCATAAAAAGGTAAAGGAAATTGAGCTTGTAAAATGACGGGCGCACTTTAAATTCATCTTTTGCAAACACGGCCATTCCCAAAGAGAAAAGCAGGTAAAAAATGTAAAACAGCAAGAAAAACATTATGATTTTATTTCCGATTACAAAGAAGATTACCAAAAAGGCAGAAGCCACTGTAGTTAAAACCCAGGTGAATGTAACACGTTTTATTTGCCCTTCGTTAAAAAGTTGATTGAGACTGGGAAGATTGGCTAATTTATACTGTTCGCCAAACATTAGCAGAAGCAACCAAAAATGAGGAATTTGTCCAATAAAAAAGAAAGCCGCTACCAAAAGAATTACTTCCGAAGTTAAACTTCCCCCGGCACCTGCCCATCCGATCATTGGAGGTAAAGCTCCCACCATTGACCCGGGAATTACAGCAAATGCCGACACCTTTTTAAGCGGGGTATAAACAGCATTATAAGACAAAAGTGTTGCCCAGCTTAGTATCAATGTCATTAATGGATTGGTAAAATATAAAATCACCGATCCAATAATTGCAAAAACAATAGCAAGTTTTAAAGCTCCGTTTGCACTAATTTTCCCGGTTGGAATCGGACGGTTTTTGGTACGCGGCATTTTCGCATCGATATCGCGCTCTTGCCAATGATTAATTACACCCGAACTGCAAGCCATAAAAAATACACCTAAAGCCAGCAACCATCCCTGTGCATCTATTTCACGCGTAAAAAGCACATAACCTGTTACTGCCGAAAGAGCTATCGGTAAGGCAATTCGCACTTTCCCAAGTTCGTATATTATTTTTAGCTGTTGTTTCAAATTCATTGTTACAAACTAACTGCGACTGTGACTGAATACTATTTCAGCGTTTTTAAATACTCAATAATATTGTTAATGTCGTCCTCCGATAGCTGGCCTTCATACGACAACATTAATCCTTTGTTAAAACCATCAACCACATCGGCATTCGGATCATATATCGAATGTTTAATGTATTCCTCATCAACCTTAACCTGCCGGGTTTCTTTACCTGTTTTTACGGTATGTTCGGCACCCCAAATGCCTTTAAAACTAGGCCCGACAAGCTTCGTTCCATCAAGTGTATGGCAGGCAAAGCAGCCAATGTTTTGCATAATACGTTTCCCGGTTGCCGCCGGTGACTCTACTTCGGCAGATAATGCTGCAACATTTGTAGTATCAGTAATCCACGACTGGAAATCGGCCTCTTCCATAACTTTCACGTAAGAATACATATACGAGTGTTGCAAACCACAATATTCGGCACAGAACAGCTCATAGGTTCCGACCTTTTGCGGCTCGAACCACATAAAATTATTCTCTTTGCCGGGAACCATATCCTGTTTTACACGAAACGCCGGAATATACAAGCTGTGCAGAACATCCATTGCAACAAGGTTTAATTTTACTGCCTTGTCTTTTGGCAAATACAAGGTATCGGTGCGTCTGCCGTTATCGTACTCAAAACTAAAGTTCCACATACGCCCGTAAACCGTAATTTCAAAAGCATCTTTTGGTACTTTGTGCATGGGTTTCCATCCGGCCCAACCATAGTAAAACATAAGCATGGTTAGAAGAAAAGGAACTACAGTCCAAATAATTTCAAGCTTAACACTACCTTCAATCTGCGTAGGTTTCGGATTCTTTTTCTTGTTGTATTTAAATATAAAAACCAGCATTACCACTGTTAATCCAATCAGGAAAAAGAATGAAATCCCAAGGATTACAAGAAATGCCGTATCCACTCCCTGTACAAAATTCGAGGCTTGAGTTACTTCTGAACTATACATATTATACTCTATATAAGTAATCTAACATTGTAATAACTAACACAACTACAAAAATGGCAAATACAAATGCAACCATTAATTTAATGTATGGTTTATCGTACTTCAGGTGCATGAAATAGGTCAATACCAAATACGATTTAATTATTGCAAACAGTAATGCTCCTGCAACCGAGTAAGCTCCCAAATCAATATGAGTAATTTCGATAGATGAAAAAGTTAATACCAATAAGGCCAACAAAACAATTGCATATAAGCGGTATGGAACAATATGATGTTTTTCTTCAGACATTGTATAGAAGTATTAGGTTATTAAATAAAAAAGCGGGAAAAGGAAAATCCATATTAAATCAACCAGGTGCCAGTACAGACCTGCATTTTCAAGAAGTGATGGTCTTTCAGGATTCACCTTCCCGTTGTTTACGCCGCGAATGGCAAATCCCAGCACCACCAGTCCCACAATAATGTGCAATGCATGCAAACCGGTCATTACAAAATAAAGCCCGAAAAACAAGATCTCTCCCTGGCTCATATTGTCAATCATATGCTCCGATCCGGGCCAGATACCATGATCGAATTTTACACCCCACTCAAACCATTTATTTATAAGAAATCCTATTCCAATAAGAAAAGTAATTAGTACCAATAAAACAGTAAGGTTCTTTTTCCCTTTTTGCAATGCCGATGTAGACATGGCAACGGTCATACTGCTTATTAACAGAATCACAGTATTAATTGCGCCGATAGTTGTATTTAACTCTTCTGCAGCCAAATGAAAAGCATCGGGGTTCATGTACCGGTAAACTGCATATACAATAAAGAGACCGCCAAAAAGAAGCAGCTCGGTAAAAATGAACAACCACATGCCAATCTTCGACGATTCAGGATCGTACATGTCGGGATGTTCTACATGATGTGCATGTTCCATATCAACGTTTTTATTCATAGTTATAAGGTCCGTCTTTTTCGCCTAAAACAGGCTCTTTTTCAAAGTTTAAAACCGGTGGTGGCGATGTTACTGTCCATTCCAGGGTTTTACTGTTCCAGGGATTTACTTCTGCAGGCTCGCCTTTTCTTGCCGACCGGATCAGGTTGGTCAGAATAATTATAAAACCGGTAACCATTATCCAAGATCCGAACGTGCTAAGAATATTTCCACCATGAAACTCGGGTAAATAATCGTAATAACGCCTCGGCATCCCCATCATTCCCAGATAAAACATGGGAGAATAAAGAGCCAGAAAACCGATTGTGAAAACAAGCCAGCCAATATTCGCCCAGGCCTTATCATACATTCTTCCGAATATTTTGGGGAACCAGTAATGCATTGCTGCGAAAAAGGCAAACCCTGTTCCGCCAAAAACAATGTAATGGAAGTGGGCCACAACAAAAGCGGTATCGTGCACATAAATATCGGTTGCCAGTGCGCCCAAAACAAGGCCACTTAAACCGCCAACCATAAAAACGAAAATGAACGAAACCGCCCAGTAAAAGGGTGTTTGAATATTTATCGCCCCTTTGTACATGGTCGATATCCAGTTAAAAACTTTAATTGCACTTGGTATTGCCACTATAAAAGTGAGCAGGGAAAAATAATATTGAGCAGTACCGCTCATACCAGCCGTATACATGTGGTGTCCCCAAACTAGGTATCCTACAAATGCAATCGACAGGGTTGATGCGATAATTGCTTTATATCCGAAAATATGTTTTTGCGAAAATGTTGGAATAATCTCGGAGATGGCTCCCATTGCCGGCAAAATCATAATGTAAACTGCCGGGTGCGAGTAAATCCAAAAAAGATGTTGATAAAGTATGGGATCGCCGCCCAGGGCCGGATCAAATATTCCCACCCCGAAGAGTCGTTCCAGGGCAACCAGTACAAGTGTAATTCCTACCACAGGAGTCGCCAGCAACTGAATCCATGCAGTACCGTATAATGTCCAGACAAACAACGGAAGTTTTGTCCATTTCATACCGGGGCATCGCAAACGATGAATGGTAACCAAAAAGTTCAGTCCAGTTAATATTGATGAAAACCCCAATACAAAAGCCCCAAAAATGGCAGGCAACAGATTTGTTCCGGTTTTAAAACTATAAGGGGCATAAAATGTCCAGCCAGTGTCGGGTGTTCCCGAACCAAATAACAGGGCTGAAATTACCAGAACAACTCCGGCAACATAAAGATACCACGACAAAAGATTTAGTTTTGGGAAAGCTACATCTTTTGCTCCAATCATTATCGGCATCATAAGGTTTCCGAAAACCGCAGGCAGCCCAGGAACAACCACCATAAAAATCATAATTACACCATGCACGGTAAATGTTGCATTATAAGTTTGTGCATCCATAATGGTTTTTCCGGGCGCCAATAATTCAAATTTCATGGCAAGCCCCAATAAAACGCCGATGCTAAACATGGTACAAATGGAATACAAGTAAAGAAGACCAATTCGTTTATGGTCGGTTGATAAAATCCATCCAAGCAAACCTTTGTATTTCCCTTGATACGTTAAATAGTTTGCTCCGTTTACAGCACTTGTTGTAAGCATAAAGTTTATTTTTCAATTAAGGTTTAGACTCTGTTTTGTCTTTTCAACTTAAATTTATGTTTTGCCAATGTTCAACAACCAATTTCAATTCAAAATATCCATCACTGAATACCGGGAATTGCCTATTGACTATCGGATACTTTTTTCTTTTTGGGTTTTAAAACCATAACAAGCAGTAACACCAGTGCAAAAAACATAATCAGTGTCCCGCTTACTTTTGTAATATTTAATACATACGTTTGTCCCTGCGGATCGTATGAATAACAAAATCGTAATACTTTATTAAGTGTTGGTCCCGACTGTCCTTTCGATGCTTCAACAATGGCCATTTTCCATTCGAAAGGCAAAAAATACATGCCGTTTAAATAACGGGTAATCTTACCATCGGGGCTTACCACGGCTAATGAAGCAGCATGCAAAAAGTCGTTTCCTGTTTTTTTGTACTTAAAGCCTGTTGCATTTGTTGCCCTGATAATACTGGCACTATCAGAAACAAAAAATTTCCAGCCTGTTTTTGCTTCTTCAATTTTAACAGAGTCATTCATCAGGTTCAGGTAATTCATCTTTTTCCTGATCCCCAAATCAATTGTTTCACGAGGGTCGAAACTAATGGTTAGTACCTGGTAATCTTTCCCCGGAATCAAATCCGACTTGTCGATAACGCCGGCAACAGCTTCCATTAGCGGGCTGCATATACCGGGACAACGGTAGTAAACAAAATTAATAACAGTGGGCTTGTCAATCTGATCGGACAGCCAAACCTGTTTGCCGTGCTCATCTATCAATGAAATGCTATCAGGAAGATACTCATCAAGATGTTCGACAACTCCAATTTCAACATCCTGATCGGAAGCTGCCGGATTTATTACAGCCTGTGCATGAAGTGTGAAAGAGATAATTCCAAATATTAAAATGAGGAAAATACTTTTGTAATGCCTATTTCTCTTCATTTAATTTTAGTTATCATAAACGGTTTAAAAGTTACTAACAGTTGAATTCAGTTCTTTATAACTGACTCGTACGCAATATTCCGGAATTAGTTCTATTGTTAAAGTAATTCAACCAGAATACCTTTTTGCCTTTCAAAAGAGTAAAACCATTAAAAGACCTTAATGTTTCATATAAAACAATGTTTTCTGTCTTTTTAAAATTTTTCTTGTTAGAAGATCTTTCTTCATTTATAACATATACTCAATAAAAAATTCCAGATAAGAACTAATCATTAGGATCTCTGCAAGAATTGTCGTAATAAATTTGTATTTTTGAAGACGAATGAGTTTTTTCAAAGTTCAAAAAATATGTTTTACAACACATTTTTTATTTGTTGTATCAAGAAACATTCAGTAAACCATCTGCAGAGAAAAATCTATTAACAACACAACAAAAATAGATTTGTTCATGTAAAATTTAAAAAGAAATATCCCCTTAAACCTATGTCTGTTCTAATCAATATTTTATCATTCAAAAAAAAATCACCAACAAAACAAGCATCTGTAACTTCCTCATTATTAATTTTTAAAGTCTTTTTTGTCTTTTATTATTGAGCCAACTTTAATAATTTGTTGCTTCACTCTAATTTTATAAATTCGTGAAATCGAGAAACTGAATTTAGTTGAATCAGGGAACAAATTAACGTGCCCCAATTATGGAAAATATTTGTTTTATGGAAAAGAAATCGCGTAGAAACTTCATGAAAACCCTTGGTGTTTCAATAGGTGCTGCCGGGTTAGCAGGAAGTTCCAGTATTTTAAGTTCGTGCAGCAAAGTTGAAAAAGCTTCAGGAGACAAAATCCGCCTACTTACTTCGAGCGGAGAGTTGGTTGAAGTTGACAAAGCACAACTTAAACCGGCTGATATACCAAGCCTTTCGGAGAATCAGAAAAGAGGGAGAAAAGGATTACCTGGAAGAAGCTGGGTTATGGTCATTGATCTTTCGAAATGCCGAAATGCACGCGAATGTATGAAGGGTTGTCAGAAACATCATCAACTGCGCCCCGAACAACACCATATTAATGTATTGCAAATGCAGGATGCAGAACATACGGCTCCGTATTATATGCCCAAACCTTGTCAGCATTGCGATAATCCGCCATGTACAAAAGTTTGCCCGGTGAATGCCACATTCAAACGCGAAGATGGTATTGTTTTAATCGACAACGAACGTTGTATCGGATGCCGCTTTTGTATTGCAGCCTGTCCGTATTCGGCAAGGGTATTTAACTGGTTTGAGCCTCGCGATGCAGAAAAATACGAGGGTGTAACTTACAATATAGAAGCCAATGTTCCGCAGAAAAAAGGAACCATTTCGAAATGTTTGTTTAGCGCCGACCGTTTACGCGATGGGAAATTACCTACCTGTGTATCGTCTTGTCCGAACGGAGTTTATTGGTTTGGCGATCGCAACGAGGATGCAGTAACCAATGGGACAACCCACGAAACCACAAGCTTCAGTAAGTTAATTAAAGACAATGCAGCTTATACATTAATGGAAGAACTCGGAACAAAACCCCGGGTTTATTATCTGCCACCCAAAGACAGAGCATTTCCATTTCAAGGAGAAGTAGAAGATCATCATTCATAACTGGCTAAATTCTAAACGATGGAGAAATCAAAATCACCGGAAGAATCCCGGAAGTTATTAGATAAAATCACCTTCGACCTAACGCGATCGATTGTAAAACGCGATGAGCTGACCAATTTCTGGTATTTCATCTTAATTATGTTTGCCGCCGTAGGATTGTGGGGCTGGTTTATCCAAATTCGTGACGGACTTGGTGTCACAGGTATGCGCGATTATGTTTCGTGGGGAATGTACATCGCCAACTTCGTGTTTTTTGTGGCAGTCAGCCTGATCGGTTTTCTGCTAAGTTCGGCTTTGCACCTTCTGAAAATCAACTGGGCAAAACCCATATCACGGGTTGCCGAGCAAGTTGCAATAGCAGGTGTTGCTTTGGCAGGTATAATAATAGTAATGGACATGGGACGTCCCGACCGCCTTCTCAATGTTTTTATTCACGGACGTTTTGCCTCCCCCATCCTTTGGGACGTAACAGTAGTTACCACCTATTTAACCATATCTGTATTGCTTTTTTACATTCCGCTTATTCCGGATTTGGCTTTGCTTCGCGATAAAGGCACCGATGATATTCCAAAGTGGAAAATGAAAGTATATAAAATTCTGGCGCTTGGCTGGAAAGGAAATGCTGAGCAATACAAGTTGGTTTATCATGCCATGCGTGTACTTATGTTATTGATTATGCCGGTTGGTCTTTCCATTCATACTGTTACATCGTGGTTATTCGCTGCCACTTTACGTTCGGGCTGGGATACAACCATTTTAGGCCCCTATTTTGTGGCCGGAGCCTTTGTGGCCGGAGCTGCTGCTGTGGTTATTGTAATGTATGCCTATCGCCAACGCTACGGATTAAAAGATTATTTTGAAGACCTACATTTCGATTACATGGGAAAACTCCTTGTATTCGTCTGCCTGGTTTATCTTTATTTTAATATCAACGAATTTTTGGTTCCTGCCTATAAAATGAAAACAGCCGAGGGCGTTCACCTTCGCAACCTGTTTACTGGTAGTTTCTCAATAATGTTCTGGCTGGCCCAAACGTTTGGTCTCATTCTGCCGATTATTTTAATGCTCTCCAAATATTTCAGAAAACCAATGCCACTTACAATCATTTCTGTTTTTGTTTTGATTGCCTCGTGGGTGAAACGCTATATTATTGTTATTCCAACTTTGGAGCATCCTTTTTTACCGGTACAAAACGTACCCGAAAATTTCAAACACTACTCTCCCACAAGTACCGAGGTAATGATTACCCTGTTCTCATTTATGGCGGCGATGCTGATAATTACAGTTCTTGCAAAAATGTTCCCGGTAATAACAATCTGGGAGTATGCCGAAGACAAAGGAATTGAAAAAGAAATAATCTCTGAACCTAAAAACTAAGTAGAAATGATGAAGAAAATAAACCTGGTATTTATAGCAATACTGTTCATCGTACAACAGGGGATGAGTCAGGAATGGTTGGTTCCGGAAGACCAGAAGACGGTTAAAAATCCATCGGAATATAATCTGGCCAATGTAAAAAAAGGGAAAGACCTTTTTCTAACAAATTGTAAATCGTGCCATGGCGATGCCGGTAAAAACAATGGTTTGCCATTGATCCCGCCACCGCCCGATGTTACATCTGATATAATGCAAGCCAATACAGAAGGCGAACTTTTTTACAAAATTACTCATGGACGTGGAGGTATGCCCCAGTTTGAAAAAACTATTTCGGAAGACGACCGCTGGCGTTTGGTTAATTACATAATGAATTACAATCCTGCCAACGAACCGGTTTTAGTGGAAGCTCCTCCAAAAAAAGCGAAACTTTTGGCATCGGTTAACGAAACCGAAAACAAGGTTGAAGTTTTTGCGGAAGTAGAAGCAGAAGATGGTAAATACGTACTTCTGCCGGACGCAACTGTTTCGATAAGTGCCAAAAAAGCATTTGGTGATTTACCGATTGGAGAAGTTTTAACCAATGCTGAAGGACGGGCAGAATACAGCATTCCAGAAGAATTAATTGGCGATGAACAAGGATACGTAACTGTTGTTGTTAGCCTGGATGAAGGATACGTTACCGATCCGGTGATTCTTGAAGCAGCAAAAGTAGGACAACCAAAACAAGTACCTCAACTGATCAAAAAGGAGGTACTTTGGTCAACCAACGAGAATGTTCAAACCTGGTTACTTTTATCGTATTTAGGCGCAGTTGGGGGAGCCTGGCTGGCAATTGCTTACGTAGTTTTTCAAATTTTCAAAATCTGGCGCGTAGGAAAGCAACAAGAATAACATGAATATTTTTTACCTGCTGATAGGAGTTAGTTTATTTGCCGCACTTATTTTTCTGGGTGCCTTTATCTGGGCTGTACGAACAGGGCAATTCGATGACAATGAAACTCCTTCGATGCGTGTGCTTTTCGACGATGAATCAACTGAAAGTGAAACGAAAGAAGAAGAAAAAGAAGAACAAAAACAAACGACATAATTATCCAACGTATGGAAAATCAAAAATTTAACTACGACAACAAAATTGTCAGGCTATTTATTCTTGCTACTCTAATCTGGGGGGTTGTAGGAATTCTGGTGGGTTTAGTTGCTGCCTTGCAACTGGCTTTTCCCGTATTCAACTTCGGGCTGGAATTTACAACTTTTGGCAGAGTAAGACCGGTTCATACCAATGCAATTATATTTGCCTTTGTCGGGAACGCCATTTTTGCAGGAGTTTATTATTCTATGCAAAAACTGCTTAAAACCCGAATGTATAGCGATAAACTAAGTGCATTCCATTTTTGGGGCTGGCAAACCATAATAGCATTGGCCGCTGTATCGCTTCTTGCCGGTTTTACTACCGGTAAAGAATACGCAGAACTGGAATGGCCCATCGATATATTAATTACTTTGGTTTGGGTTGCTTTTGGCTGGAACATGATCGGAACTTTGATCGTACGAAGAGTTCAGCATATTTATGCAGCCATTTGGTGGTACCTGGCCACATTTCTGGGCGTGGCCATTCTGCACGTAGTAAACTCCTTCGAGTTGCCCATTTCTCTTTTTAAAAGTTATTCAATTTATGCCGGTGCGCAAGATGCTGTTGTACAATGGTGGTACGGACACAATGCCGTTGCATTTTTCCTTACAACACCATTTTTAGGTTTAATGTATTACTACCTGCCTAAAGCAGCAAACCGGCCTATTTATTCATATAAATTATCAATCATTCATTTTTGGTCACTCATTTTCCTGTATATGTGGGCCGGTCCGCACCATTTATTATACCAGGCATTACCAGAATGGGCTCAAGCACTTGGAGTTACTTTTTCGATTATGCTGATAGCTCCAAGCTGGGGAGGAATGATAAACGGACTATTAACATTGCGGGGAGCCTGGGACCGGGTTCGTGACAGCGCTTCCTTAAAATTCCTGGTTGTTGCTGTTACCGCTTACGGTATGTCTACATTCGAAGGGCCAATGATGTCGTTAAAAACAGTTAACCAAATTACCCACTTTACCGACTGGACCATCGCACACGTACACATTGGCGGCATGGGCTGGAATGGAGGTATCGTATTTGGTATGTTATACTGGCTGGTTCCAAAGTTGTTTAAAACAAAACTGTATTCCGAGAAACTGGCCAACACTCACTTCTGGATGTCAACGCTTGCCATTCTAGTATATGCTATCCCATTGTACTGGGCAGCTGTTACACAATGGTTAATGTGGCGCGATTATACCGATGAAGGTTTCCTTCAATATCCAAACTTCCTTGAAACATTAACCCAGATTGTTCCTATGTATGCCGTTCGCGTATTTAGTGGCGTTCTTTTCCTTGGTGGTTTTCTAATTATGCTGTTTAACCTGTTAAAAACAATGGCAGCAGGGAGTTTTGTAAACAACGAAGCTGCTGAAGCACCTGCACTGGTACTTGAAGGTGCTCGTAACCCAGCAACAGAAACCATTCACCGTTGGTTAGAAAGAAAGGCAGTTCGTTTTTCAATATTAGCATTTATAGCTTTGGCAATTGGTGGTGCAGTCGAAATTATTCCTATGATATTTATTAAATCGAATGTACCCACCATCGATTCGGTAAAACCATACACCCCACTTGAGCTGGAAGGACGCGATTTATACATTGCAGAAGGATGTTATGTATGCCATTCGCAAATGGTACGTCCGTTCCGATGGGAAACCGATCGTTATGGTGAGTACTCAAAAATCGGCGAATTTGTGTACGATCATCCTTATCAGTGGGGATCGCGCCGGATTGGGCCGGATTTAGCTCGGGCCGGTGTTGTTGGAGGACCAATGTATAAAAATGCAGCCTGGCATTACAACCACTTTATGGATCCGCAAAAAATGAATCAGGAATCAATTATGCCAAACTATGCCTGGTTGGCTGTAAAAAATATCAAGCTGGATCAGATACCGAAAAAAATTAAGGCAATGCAAACTCTCGGGATACCCTATCCGGAAGGATATGCTGAAAAAGCGGTTGAAGATTTGATGACACAGGCACAGCAAATTTCTGATGATTTAAAAGCATCGGGTATCGAAATTGCTCCACAAAAACAAATGGTTGCTATGATTGCCTATATGCACAAGTTAGGAAAAGACATTTCGGGCGTTGCAGAAACAAAAAAAGTAGTGATGCATGCCGAATCGGCAGAAAAACCGGTTTTAAAAGAGGTTAAGCTGTTAGACAGTGAAGCTGATCTGGCTGCCGGCGAGAAACTTTTTAAAAGTACCTGTGTGGTTTGCCACGGAGTTGACGGGAAAGGTATCGCAACTTTTCCAAACCTTGTTGACGACGAGTGGATTAACGGGAACTCTCCTGAAAAAGTTGTTCATTCTATTTCAGAAGGAAATGTGGCTAAAGGAATGATTCCGTATAAATCGCAATTATCTGAAAAGCAGATCACGCAGCTGGCAAGTTACATTCTTATAACACTTCAAAAAAAGCAAGATGAAGATAGTAAGTAACCTATTAACAAGTATCGAAGGAATCCAAATTTTTTACATCATCGGATTACTGATCTTTGTGGTACTGTTCGTCGTTATATTTATTCGCACCATGCGGTTGCGAAATAGCGACATGGAAGCGATTAAAAACTCAATTTTATCGGATGAAGAATCCGAAGACTTCATAACTTCAAATTAAATTTTAAAGCTATGCCTGAAGAAAAAAAGAAAGTAACCGAACCGGTTGACAATATAATGGATCACGATTATGATGGAATAAAGGAATTGGATAATCCGCCTCCGCGCTGGATTATGCTCTTATTCTACATTACTATTGGCTGGTCTATCATTTATGGGGCTTATTATTTTTGGTTGAAAGAAGGTGTGCATCAGGATGCAGAGTATGAAGCAAAATCGATGAAACACGACCAGAAATATCAGATTGAAAGCCTCGATGCCAATGCACTGGTTGCTTTTACTGATGAAGCATCGCTGGCAGAAGGCAAACAGGTTTATACCGATATGGCTTGTATGGCTTGTCATGGTATGAATGGTGAAGGAAATGCAGTAGGGCCAAACCTTACCGATGAATTTTGGATCCACGGATGCGGAATCCAAAACGTTTTTAATGTCATTAAGAATGGCGAACCGGCAAAGGGGATGACAGCATTTAAAGGACAGATAAGTGACGATAAGATTCAAAAGGTTGCAAGCTATGTAATGAGCCTGAAAGGATCAAATCCGGCAAATGCAAAAGAAGCACAGGGAGAAAAATGTGAAGAGTAAATAAAATCAAACAGTTTAAAGAGGGGAATAAACTCCCCTCTTTTTTACACACGATTTGAACATATGGCAAAAGACAATTTAGATTTCAGGGACAAGCCCATAAATCTGAACGAACGTGGAGGAAGAAAGTGGGTATATGCTAAAAAACCGTCAGGGAAATGGTTTACCCGTCGAACCATATTTAGCTACATTATGCTTTTGTTCTTTGTTGGAGTACCTTTTATTCGTGTAAATGGCAATCCACTTATACTGCTCGACATTGCCAACCGAAAATTTATCATTTTTGGTGCCATATTCTGGGCACAGGATACTTTTATTCTTGCCTTACTTATGTTGTCGTTTGTTCTGTTTGTTGTTCTGTTTACGGTAACCTTTGGCCGGCTTTGGTGTGGTTGGGCATGTCCGCAAACTATTTTTCTCGAAATGGTTTTTCGAAAAATTGAGTTTCTGATTGAAGGAGATTACCGCGCCCGTCATAAACTGGACAATAGCCCATGGACCGCAAATAAAATCTTTAAAAGAACACTTAAACACAGCATTTTTATCCTGATTTCAATTGCCATGACCAATACATTCCTGATGTGGTTTATTGGCAGCGATGCCTGGATTAAGATGATTAGTTCGCCTGTTAAAGAAAATATAACCGGTTTTATAATCATGCTTCTGGTTTCAGCCTTCTTTTATTGGGTGTATTCATTTTTCCGCGAGCAGATTTGTACCATGGTTTGTCCGTATGGTAGAATGCAGGGTGTTTTACTCGATTCGAATACCATTATGGTTACTTACGATTACAAACGTGGTGAACCTCGGGGCGGACACGGTGATGGAGACTGTACCGACTGTAAACAATGTATTTCGGTATGCCCCACCGGAATTGATATACGAAACGGAACACAGCTCGAATGTATAAACTGTACAGCCTGTATAGATCAGTGCAATAAAATTATGCATGTAACCGGGAAACCTCCCGGATTGATACGATATGCTTCGGAAGCTTCAATAAAAGGCGGACATACAAAAATCTGGAATGCAAGGAATCGTGCTTACTCGGTAGTTCTGCTTATTATTTTCTCATTTTTTGTGTTCACACTGGCAACACGTCCCGCAATTGAAACAACTATTTTACGTACACCAGGCTTGCTTTATCAAAACCACGAAAATACAATTTCGAATGTGTACAACATCAAAATTGTAAATAAGACACACAACGAAATGCCACTTGAAATCAGGTTGATTTCACACAAAGGAGAAATTCGAATGGCCGGAAACAAAATGAACATAAAAGACCAGGATCTGTTTGAGTCTACCTTTCTACTATTCATTCCCAAAGAGGAATTGAAAGGAGATAAAACGGAGATAGAATTTGGCATTTACAGCAATAATGAATTAATTGAAACCTATAAAACTACATTTGTAGGCCCATGAGAGAATTAATAGTCGCAGTAGACAGTTTTCAGAAGAACGAATTGAAATTGATGATATGAAATTTAATTGGGGTACGGGTATATTTTTATTTTTAGCACTCTTTTTAGCCGGATCGGCAGTGTTTATAATATTTGCGGCACGGCAGCAGGTTAACCTGGTGCATAAAGATTATTACGAAAAAGGTGTCGACTATTCGGAACAGATGAAAGTAAATGAACGTTCGAAAACATATGTAAGGTCTGTTGATGTCAGTTCTTCAGACAAAGCCTTTATTGTAACAATTGAAAAATCGCTGGCAGAAAAGATTGACTCAGGAACCATGTACATGTATCGCCCATCGGATAAAACAAAAGATATCAAAATTCCGGTTACTGCCGGACTCGACTATGTGGAATTCCAGAATACAGAACTTATAAATGGCCGGTACATTCTGAAATTTACGTGGTATATGAAAGGAGTAAAATATGAAATTGATCAGCCGGTAAACATCCAATAGAAACACAAAAATCTGTTACAGAATATTAATCCGAAGGTATTAACAACGTGCCTTTTTCAAAAAACTATAATCAACGCCAGCATGACTATTTTAATTTCAGCTTTAATTCTCGGGTTAATGGGTAGTTTTCATTGTGCCGGAATGTGCGGCCCCATTGCCATTGCCCTTCCTCTTCATGGAAATACCGTTCCTCAAAAAATATTTGGAGGAGCACTATATAATATTGGAAGAACAATTACCTACGGAATTATGGGGGCCATTTTTGGTCTGCTCGGACAAGGACTGCAATTGATCGGATTCCAACAAAAAGTATCGGTAATAATGGGTGCCCTGATGATTATTTCTGTTCTGTTCCCTAAACTTTTTAAAAACCAGTACAGGATGGATAAAAGCTGGTTTTCTGCTGTCGGAAAACTAAAAAAGACCATTGGACAAATGTTTTCCATTCGCTCTTTTCAAAGCCTGTTTTTTATTGGAATGCTAAACGGACTTTTACCTTGCGGACTGGTTTATATGGCCATTGCAGGCGCTATTGGCACGGGTGGTATTGCAGAAGGATCGTTGTATATGATTTTATTTGGTTTAGGTACAATTCCCATGTTGCTGGCTATTTCTCTTGCCGGAAATATTATGAGTCTTACCATTCGAAATAAAATAAACAAACTAATCCCGGTTCTTGTAATAGTGGTTGGAGTTTTATTCGTATTGCGTGGCTTAAGCCTGGGAATCCCCTATTTGAGTCCGCCAAAGCAAAAAATAGAACAAAAATTTGAAAAAAGTTTAGAACAAGAATCTGCCACATTACATAACGAAACAAAAGGCGACTGTTGTAAAAGCAATTAAATTAGATTTTTGTCATTGGCACGAATAATTGATAAAGCAATATTTGGGAAGACGAAGTATGGAAAAACAGAACCAAAATAAATGTGTGCATTGTGGAGCCGATTGCGGAAAGGACCCGGTTGTTTGGAACAATTTGAGGTTTTGCTGCAACGGCTGTAAAACGATATATCAACTACTGAACGAAAATAAACTTTACAACTATTATAACCTGGAAGAAACTCCCGGAATTAAAGTGGAAGCCACCACCGAATTTGGTAACAAATATGCTTTTCTCGACAACAACGAGGTAAAAGAAAAACTTATTTCTTTTTCCGAAAGTGGCATTTCAAAAGTAAAGTTCTACATTCCTGTTATCCATTGCGCTTCGTGTATCTGGCTGCTCGAACATTTGCAAAAACTGCATTCCGGCATCAAACATTCATTTGTTAATTTCACAAAAAAAGAGGTCGATATTACTTTCAATGAACACAAAATTTCTCTGCGCCAGTTGGTCGAGTTGCTATCATCCATACATTACATTCCGGATCTTTCGCACAGCCAATCCAATAAACCTGAGAATAAATCGTATAAAAAACTGCTTTATAAAATCGGAGTTGCAGGTTTTGTTTTTATTAATGTAATGACTTATAGTTTGCCGGCTTACTTTAACGGCGAACCATTGAGCGATAAGCTACAATCGGTATTCAGCATTCTTAGCTACATTCTGGTTATTCCGGTAGCTTTTTACAGCGGCAGCGATTATTACATTTCAGCATTTAAAAATCTGGCAAAAAAGAATATCAGTATTGATCTGCCCATTGCACTGGGAATTATCGTATTGTTTCTGGTAACCAGCTACGAAGTCATTTTTACCGGAGGGCCGGGATACTCCGATAGTTTGTCAGGATTGATATTTTTCCTGCTTGTTGGGAAATGGTACCAAAGTAAAACTTACGAGGCTCTGTCATTCGACCGGAACTACAAATCGTACTTTCCCATTGCTGTTACAAAAATCAATAAACAAATTGAAGAAAGTATTCTTCTGGAAAAAATTAAAGTGGACGACGAACTGATTATCCGTAACAAAGAACTTATACCGGCCGATTCGGAATTAATTGAAGGCGACGGAAGAGTTGATTACAGTTTTGTTACAGGAGAATCAACACCGGTTGTAAAAAACAAAGGCGAATTTATTTATGCCGGCGGACGGCAAATGGGTGGTATCATAAAAATAAGGGTGAAAAAAGAAGTAAATCAAAGTCACCTCACCAAACTTTGGAACCAGGATAAAACCTACAAGAAGCCCACCGATTCGCTAAAAACACTCTCCGACCGAATTAGTAAATATTTTACACTGATTGTAATTGCCATTGCAACCATTGGATTTATTTTCTGGATGTTAAAAGGAGAAACACACACTGCCATATTTGTATTTACTGCCGTATTAATTGTAGCCTGTCCGTGTGCGTTGGCCTTGTCTATTCCGTTTACTTTTGGAAATACCATGCGTATTTTTGGGAAAAACGGATTGTATATTAAAAACACTGATGTTATTGAAAAACTTTCACACATAAATACCATTGTTTTCGATAAAACCGGCACCTTAACACAACCCAACGAAAATAAAGTAGAATACTCCGGGCATGAACTTTCGAAGAATGAAAAAGAAGCCGTTTTCTCATTGGTAAAACAATCTACTCATCCTTTGAGTACTGCCATATCGCAATTTTTTAATGGCACCACTTACCATGCACCCGATCATTTTGTGGAGGTTGCCGGTCGTGGAATTTTCGGAAAGGTAAACCAACTGAACATTAAAATTGGTTCGGAAGAATACGTAACCAATCGTACATCACAGCTAAGCCAAAAAACATCCACCGTTTTTGTGGCCATTGAGGATAATATTCGCGGGTATTACACCATAAGCAATCAATACCGATCGGGTGTTAGCAGGGTTTTAGACATGCTAAAATCACAGTTTTACCTGTTCCTGATTTCCGGCGATAATGATGCCGAAGCAAAAAATCTGGGTACGCACTTTGATAAAGAACACATGTTGTTTAACCAAAAACCCGGAGATAAAGCTGATTTTATAAAGTCGTTACAAAATAAAGGAAACACCATTTTAATGACAGGCGACGGGCTGAACGATGCAGGTGCACTTATGCAAAGCGATGTGGCATTAACCATTGCCGATAAAGCTTACCATTTTTCGCCTGCCAGCGATGCGGTTTTGGAAGCCGGGCAATTTAGCCGGTTGGCCAACTTTATCCGATTTACCAAAACTTCTCTGAACATTGTAAAACTCAGTTTTACCATTTCGTTCTTCTACAATATAATTGGAATTGCATTTGCAATAAGTGGAAACCTTTCTCCGGTAGTCGCAGCAATTTTAATGCCCATAAGTTCAGTTTCGGTAGTGGCATTTGCCACTTTTGCAACCCGTTTGGCAGGGAAAATGAAATTATAGTTTGGAACTTTTATTTTCTTACTATTTTTACACAACCATCTCTGAGTATTTTATCTAATTAAAATCCCAAATGGAGTCTTTCAAAAATTAGGTTAGCTATAAACATTTAGGTTACTTAATGATAATTGGTATGAATTGTTAAAAACAAGTATTTCAGTATTTTTGTAAAAAATTGAATTCAATGAACAAATTGGTATACGTTGGGATGAGTGCAGACATGATTCATCCTGGACATTTAAATATTATAAAAGAAGCCAGCAAACTAGGACAAGTAACCATAGGCCTTTTAACCGACAAAGCAATTGCAAGCTACAAACGTTTACCGACCTTAAAATACGATCAACGTAAAGTTGTAATCGAAAATATAAAAGGTGTACACGAAGTTGTACCTCAAGAAGAACTAGATTATACACGAAATCTGGAAAAGTATAAACCTCATTTTGTTGTTCATGGCGACGACTGGAAAAAAGGCGTTCAAAGTAAAACACGACAAAAAGTGATTGACACATTGGCGAAGTGGAATGGTAAACTTGTAGAAGTTCCATATACTCCGGGAATTTCATCAACTCAACTCAATCAAAGTATTAAAGAAATTGGAACTACTCCCGAAGTTAGAATGGGTAAATTGCATCGTCTTATTGATGCTAAACCTATTGTAAAGGTTATGGAAGCACACAATGGTCTTACAGGATTAATTGTTGAAAATTCGGTTGTTGAGGTTAATGGGCAAAAACGAGAGTTTGATGCCATGTGGTTAAGCAGTCTTACCGATTCAACGGTAAAAGGGAAACCCGACATAGAAGCAGTTGATGTAACCTCTCGTCTTCAGGGCTTAAACGATATTTTGGAAGTTACAACAAAACCAATTATTTACGATGGAGACACCGGTGGCATAGCCGAACACTTTGTTTTTACGATTCGTTCGTTGGAACGATTAGGTGTATCGGCAATTATAATTGAAGATAAAACAGGCTTAAAAAAGAACTCTCTTTTCGGAACTGATGTAGCTCAAACACAAGATAGCATTGACAACTTTTCTGCTAAAATTAGAGCAGGCAAAAGGGCTCAGGTTACAAAAGACTTTATGATTATTGCCCGCATCGAGAGTTTAATTCTTGAACAGGGAATTGATGATGCTCTTGAGCGTGCCCAGGCATATATCGAAGCAGGAGCCGATGGCATTATGATTCACAGTAGGCAGAAAGATGGCAAAGAAATACTTAAATTCTGCAAACTTTATAATAAGCTAGAAAAACGTGCACCACTTGTAGCGGTGCCATCGAGCTATAATCATATTACCGAGCAGGAACTAATAAAGGCAGGTGTTAATGTTGTTATTTATGCAAACCACCTTCTTCGTGCAGCCTACCCTGCCATGATGGAAGTTGCAAAGGGAATTCTGGCACACGAGCGCTCGCTGGAAATGAATGAAAAGTGCATGTCAATAAAAGAGATACTTGAACTTATTCCGGGAACAAAATAGCAAATGCCTACTATGTAAAATGGCGTGGATTATCTTTGCATAATAATCGCCATAAACCAAACAATATCTAATTGAAATGATCAAACCTGAAGATTTTTACCTGTGGCTAACAACAGCCAATATTGAATTTTTTAGCGGTGTCCCCGACTCGTTACTTAAGGACATATGCGGATACATAACAGATAATACTCCGCCAGAAAAACATATTACAGCTGCCAATGAAGGTAATGCTATTGCTCTTGCTGCAGGATATCATATGGCTTCAGGAACCATCCCCATGGTTTATATGCAAAACTCTGGTTTAGGAAACACGGTTAATCCACTACTCTCTCTTACAAACAAGCAGGTATACGATATTCCATTGCTAATGTTAATTGGCTGGCGCGGAGAGCCCGAAAAAAAAGACGAACCTCAGCATGTTGCGCAAGGCCGGCTAACTGTGGAATTACTCAAAACAATGGAGGTTCCGTACCAAATATTAAGTAACGATACCGAAATTGCGAAAAAGCAGTTTGATTTAGCAATGGCACATATTTTTGAAAATAACCAACCTTATGCACTGGTTATTCGCAAAGGGTTGTTTGAAGGCTACAAATTAAAAACTACCATCGATAATAACTACACGCTAATCCGTGAAGAGGCTATTAAACAAATAGTTGAAAAGCTTTCAGGCAACGAAATAATTGTTTCCACTACTGGAAAAACTTCGCGTGAGCTTTTTGAAATACGCGAAGCATTAGGACAGGGACATGATTCTGACTTTCTTACAGTAGGCTGTATGGGACATGCCAATCAGATTGCTATTGGTATGGCTATTGCCACACCTAATCGTAGAATAATTTGCATCGATGGAGATGGTGCCTTACTAATGCATATGGGATCAATGGCTATAAATGGAGCAGTATCTCCCAAGAATTTCATTCATATCGTCATAAACAATAGCTCACACGAATCGGTTGGAGGTCAACCAACAGTAGCTGGCAATATAGACGTTGTTAAAATTGCTGAGGCCAATAATTATAAGTCGGCTATATCTATCTCGTCACCTGAAGCATTAGATGAAATTCTTACCGATATAAGAACAATTGAAGGACCTGCACTTATTGAAATAAAGACAAAGATTGGATCACGAGATGACCTTGGCCGTCCAACAATAAAACCTGTTGATAATAAAAATGCTTTAATACAAAATTTTAAAGCAAAACAAATGACAGAAACTTAGTAATTGTCATCTATATTAATTATCGAACACTCATTATTCGCATAACCGGTGTCGAATGTTCTAATACACAAACTATGCAACAAGTAAAATATAACAAAAACGAATACTTAAAATTAAAGAAGTTGCTATCAACGCATAAACCTGAGAATATTTGTGTTGTGCATACAAAACGTTCGTATAAAGATTCCGGAGCAGAAGCATTTATTAATGAGTTAATTGGGAACAGTTATGCTGAATTTACTGAATTTGAACCCAATCCAAAATTCGGCGATCTAAAAAAAGGTCTGGATCTTATAAACCCCCAGAAGTTCTCGCTAATTATTGCAATTGGGGGTGGAACTGCCATCGATATTGCCAAAATGCTGAAAGCACTGGCCTATAAAAAGTGCAACCTGGAAAATATAATTAAAGGAGAAGAACAAATTACGGATCCCGGTATTCCAATGTTGGCCATCCCTACAACATCGGGAACAGGTTCTGAAGCCACCCAATTTTCAGTTATGTATATTGGAAAAAAGAAATATTCCATCTCTACAGAATATATTTATCCTGAATATGTTTATCTCGATCCATCATTTTCAATGTCTGCGCCGCCTTATCTAACAGCATGTACAGGCCTCGATGCTTTATGTCAGGCTGTTGAAGCACTGTGGTGTGTAAATGCAACTGATGAATCAAACTCGTATGCAGAAGAAGCCATTTCGCTTGTTCACAAGAATTTGCGGATTGCCGTCAATAAAAATTCGGAAGAAGCCAAATCTGCGATGCAAACTTCAGCTTACCTGGCCGGTAAAGCCATAAATATAACACGAACAACAGCACCCCATGCGCTTTCGTACGCCTTTACCAGCTATTACGGGATTCCCCATGGCCATGCAGTTGCAATCAGTCTACCCTTTTTTGTAAAGTTTAATTATGCAGTAAGCGATGTCGACTGTATGGATAAACGAGGAGCAGATGCAGTTCGCAAACGAATTGAACTATTTTTTAAGGCATTTAATACCGATGATGAGAATGTAACTAATGATCTGCTGGAATTTTTCTCAAATATTGGAATTGAGACTACTATATCAAGACTAATCGAGAAGTTTGACCGTTCTATCATAATTAATAATGTAAATACACAGCGGCTTGGCAACAATCCGCGAAAAGTAACCAACGAGGCTATAGCACAATTTATTAACTGCACCATTTAAACACTAGCTATGATTCTTTTATATATCGATCCTGCATCAACAAGTGCCCTGCTCTATATTTTTATTGCTATCGGAGCAACGCTTGCGTTCACTTTAAAAGGTTCTTTTTACCGCGTACTAAACTTTGTAAAAGGAAAAGGCTTTAAGAATAATTACGATTTTGAAGGACATGACATCTTGTTCTATTCTGAAGGCAAACAATATTGGAATGTATTTTTACCTGTAATTAAAGCACTGGAAAAGAAAAACATACAGTGTGGCTACCTTACATCAGATGAAAACGATCCAGGATTAAGCTATGAATCGTCATTAATGAAAGCAAAATACATTGGCAACCTTACGATGACATCGGTTTATTTAAATAAACTAAAAGCCAAATTTGTTGGAATGACCACACCCCAGTTGGACGTTATGATGATTCGCCGATCGAAAAACGTTGGACATTACGGGCATATTGTGCATGCTCCAATCGATATCTTTTCATATCGCAAATTTGCTTTCGACTATTTCGATTCTGTATTCTGTTCGGGATATCATCAGATAGAAGGGATAAGAAAGTTGGAAGAAAAAAGAGGAACCAATAATAAACTACTGCTAAAATCAGGGCTCACTTATTACGATGTAATGTTGAAACACAACAAAAAAAACGGATTTGCGAAGCTAGACAACAAAGTAGTTTTGGTAGCACCCACCTGGAAAGAATATTCTATACTTAACCGTTTTGGAGTGCGCTTTTTCGAGAATCTGCTGAAGGATACCACATTTGATGTTATTCTTCGTCCTCACCCACAAAGTTACGTGAGTTTTCCTGAGGTAATTGGAGTGATTGAAAAGCATTTTGAAAACGAGCCACGCTTTTCGGTAGACAGAAATCCACTGGGAAATGAAAGTATGGAAAAATCAAACGTGATGATAAGCGACTTGTCGGGCGTTATATGGGATTACGCATTTTTATACGCAAAACCCGTTATGCTGTTAAAAACCGAGGCCGATGCAATGCTTGGTTTCGAAGGAAGCGAGCTCGATTATGAAATGTGGGAAATGCGTGAGCGACCTCGCTTAGGTAAGAATTTCGATGAGAATGACATTGATAATATTGGAGCGATTGTTACTGAAACGATTGAACATCAGAGTGCAAACTCCCTGGAAAAATTACGCGATGAATCGGTTTACAACTTTGGCAAAGCGGGAGAAACTGTAGCAAATCAGATAATAGATATCGTAAATAAGTAACACCGGGCAACAACAGTGTATATCTGAATTAAGTTTATGAATTCAATATTATCACCATTTGTATATATAATCCGTACAATTTTTGAAGCCGGGGACAGCATTACCGGCAGCTATGGAGCATCCATATTGTTTCTTAGTTTTGTTATTTCCTTGTTGCTGCTTCCCATATTTATCTATATCGAAAAAGCCAAAAAGCGTGATGACGTTGTAAAAAAACAAATGCAGCCATTGGTTGATGAAATCAAACAGTTTTACACCGGACAAGAACGTTATTATTACCTGAAAACACTAAACCGGCAATTTGGTTACAGCCAGTTTAAAGCGCTCGTTCCGATTCTTAGCTTGCTGGTTCAAATACCGTTTTTTATTGCCGCATATCAATACCTCGAAAACCTCGAAGCGATAAAAGGCGTATCGTATGGACCGTTCTCCGATCTTTCGAAACCTGATCACCTGTTTGGAATTGTAAATGTTCTGCCCGTTTTAATGACAGTGGTAAATTTGCTAACAGCCTGGTTTTACACTCGAAATGGCAATACATCCGAACGCAAGCAAATGATTATTGTAGCAGGTGTGTTTTTGGTGCTGCTTTTCAATCTTCCTTCCGGATTGGTGCTCTACTGGACAATGAACAATGTTTTTGCATTTTTGCGCCTGTTCATCACCAATCGAGAAGTATTTAAGGGCCGTTTTAATTTTAGTTTCGAAATAAAGAGGACACTCCTCTCTGTCTTTATTTTTTTAGTGTCTTTCCTGTTTATCGCTCAAATAAACTGGGCAATAGAGCATGGTTTCCCCAGTTTGCCCGTCCGTTTGATTCTATCTGCTGTTGCGTGTTTTATATTGATTTCGTTATTTGCTCTTTTATGGAAAGATTACCGGGGAAAGTTTATACATATTTTTAAACAGTATAAACAGATTTATCTAATCTGTTTTCAGGCGATATTTCCGCTTACTCTACTTTTAAATTTTCTTCTTTATGTAGTTTTTGAAAACAATGATTTCCTGAACAATACATTTTATTCGATAGGAACCGGAGTTGCACTCATTGTTCTTTATCAACTAATCATACTTCCTGTTCGTGCAATTAGAAACGCATTAAAAGAAAGTACTATTCCGGCACAAATACCACTACTCCTTTTAATTTCAGGGCTCTATTTCTTTGTGTCGTACAAATACTATTTAGGCGAAAACAAAACTCCATTTCTATCGGCATCTTTAGTATCAATCGTACTGTCTCAGGTGCTCTATTCGATACACCTGTACAATCGGAAACCGGGAAATAAGTCGTTATCAAGAATTGCACAAACTATCGTTTTAGGCTTAACATTAATGCAACTGTTATATGTTGTTTGGTTTGTTGCAGATGCACCTCTTAATTTTAGTTTCTTTGGGGTTGACATAAATTTTGCAGGCTACAACATAGCAGAAAATTTTATTAAAACGGGATTAATAATTGCCGGATTAAATACTTTACGTTCGATTCCCGATTTTCAGAAATTTCCAAAACTGAATCGCTTATCCGGGGTATTACTTGCAACGCTTGCCATAACATTTACCACCGCACTGATTTTCTTTTGGCATCCGATAATGGTTTACACGTCGTTACCAAGCGAATTCGATTTCAGAGCAATAGATATCTTCACTGAAAACCTTCATTTCTTTTTAACGATTTCAGCAGCGCTTTGTGCGTTCTTTATCCTTATTCCACGGTCTTATAAACCGCTGGTTTTAATCCTCTTCCTGGCAACTTCAATCCTGAGTTTTATAAACAGTGTTGTTATTCCTTTGGATTTAGGTTCGCTGCAAATTGATAAGTTTTCGAAAGAACAAAATCTTGCTGCATCCTTTTATCGATACATGCTAGAACTAGCTTTAATAGTAGGCATAGGATATTTAATAATCCGTATTCTTCTAAAACAATACAGCAAATATCTGATTTGGGGCATTTGTTGTTTACATTTACTGGTTGCAGGTCAGTCTTTATTCCGAATTACTCAAACGAATATAGATTTCAGGGAGAATACAGCTGATGCATCGCAGAGTAAAATAATGTTCTCGAAAACAAATGAAAATGTACTGTTTATTCTAGCAGATGGTATACAGGGCAGATTTATTGAACAGATGATGCAAGAGAATTCTGATTTACGCGAATCTTATTCCGGATTTACATGGTATCCCAATACGGTTTCTGTTTCTAATTATACACATACTTCGGTACCTGTAATAATGTCAGGAACACGGTTTTATGCAGACTCATTAAACACTGATAACCTACATGATATCCGACATAAAATAACGGATGCTGCTGATTCTTTTATTAATAAAGTGCATGCAAATGGTTATTCAATGTCAAGTACTCACATGCACTATTCCAGAGCAGATTACAGTGTTATAGAAAATTTTATTCCGGAATGGAGCGATGAAATTGATAACCTTGCGTTAAAACATATTTATAAACTAAAAACATTTGAAGTTTGGTACAATCGATTATGGGAAAATGCCTTGCTTTTTTGTTCGCCATTATTCATGAAAGGATCTGTTTACAACGATTCGAAGTGGATTATACACTCCGATGAAGTAGCTCAGAATGTGGATAAATACAATTACCTAAAATTGTTGGTTGACCTTTCAGATGCCTCATCAAAGGAGCCAAATTTTATTTACCTGCACAATCACTCGGGGCATAATCCCTGGTATATTCTAAACGATGATGGTACTTTTGAGGCTGATGTTCATCCGTACGACAATAATTTGTGGGTTATGCAAGAATATGCCAAACTGTTTAACTGGATGAGAAAAGAGAATGTTTACGATAACAGCAAAATTATTGTTGTCTCGGATCATGGAATTTCGTGGGGACATTACGATGGAGAAATTCCATTGCCAACTCCTAAGAACTGGGATAAGGATGTTGCCAAAACACTTGATTTGGATTTAAAAAAATATTGGCGTCTTAACGCACTTCTGATGGTGAAAGAGTTCGATCACACAGCTGCTTTCTCAACAGATATGATGCTGATGAGCAATGCAGATGCATCGTACATTGCTTTTAACAATTCATATATACAATCGCTGAAAGCTTTCAACGAAAGAACAGTGACCTCCTTCTATGTCAACTGGCAAGGGTCTTTTGCAAAATACAAGAAACATCCCATTAGAAATATATATCACATTAAAAATAACATGTTCGACCTAAACAACTGGGAACAAACAAAATAACCAACAAATACAATATTTTGTCGCCATTTATATACATAATACGCACCATTTTCGAAGCTGGTTATAACTTAACAGACAACTATGGAGTATCTATAATACTTTTAAGTTTTGCAATTTCGTTATTATTACTTCCCATTTTCATTTACATTGAAAAAGCCCAAAAGCGCGATGCCTTTGTAAAAAAGCGCATGCAACCTTTGGTTAACGAAATTAAACAAGTGTACTCCGGGCAGGAACGTTACTATTATCTGAAAACACTAAACCGCCAATTTGGATATAGCCATTTTAAAGCTCTTGTCCCGATTCTTAGCCTGCTGGTTCAGATCCCATTTTTTATTGCTGCATATAAATACCTTGAAAGTCTCGAAGCCATTCAAGGCGTTTCGTTTGGGCCGCTATCCGATCTTTCGCAACCGGATCACCTGCTTGGCATTGTGAACGTGCTGCCCATACTGATGACAGCTATAAATCTACTGACTGCTTGGTTTTACACCCGCCACGGAAATACATCGGAACGTAAGCAAATGATTGTAGTAGCCGGTATATTTTTAATTCTGCTTTTTAATCTTCCATCCGGTTTGGTACTCTACTGGACCATGAACAATGTGTTTGCATTCTTCCGCCTGTTTATTACCAACCGGGAAGTATTCAATCGAAACATGTCTGAATCAATTGAGACTAATGAAAATACGATTCAGGATGGATGGTATTTTGTATTTCGCAAAAAACTGGAAAAAGAATTATTGCAGCACTGGCAAAGTTATCTTTCAATAGCTGTTGTGTCATTCATTGTATTACAATTATTTGATATAACTATTGTTGGAAATGAAATTTCCATTCTCGTAAAAATAGCAGAACGTATAGCTGCTACATTACTATTCTCCCTGCTTTTGGGCATTTTGAATTTGTATTCTTCCACCATTAAAGAACGAATAGAAAAAACTCCAACGCCAGTTGCAATCTCATTACTGTTTGTTTCGGTTTATTTATACCTGGCATCGCTTTTTAATTACGAAGGAGTAAATGAGGATCTCGCAATTATGTCCCTGGTTCTTTCAATTATTCTTCAGGTCATTTGCGTGGTGAAAACCAAACTACTTTCAACGATAAAATTTAAACACTTTTTCCGCCTGGTATTGTTGATATGCCTCGGTATTCAAATCTTTCATTTTCTCTCGCTAGAAAACACCCACATATTGGAAGTACTGAACCTGGGGAAAAGCAAAGGCAACTCAAAAATGCAGGATGTTGCCTTGTTTGGGTTATTCTTTGTGTTTATAATCGTGCCGTTTACTTTAAACGGAAAATCAAAAATCAACCACAAACCGGGATTCCTTTCCTTTGTGCTAAGTATTGTTTTCTTATCCGGATTTATCCTTCTGTGGAATCCGCTCATTACATTCTCATCATTTCCGGAAGCTTTCCGTTTTGGCACAGACTCAATCATTAACAGCGCATTCGTTTTAATGGCCCAAATTATTCCGGGCTTGTTGTTAATCTATTGGATTTCTCCCAAAAGTCTTCGATTCTGGTTGTCTGTTATTTCTGTAATGCTGGTTTTAATAAGCGTTATCCACAGCACTATTATACCAATAAATGTTGGAACACTTCAAGGGCTTAATTACTCCAGAAGCAGCGAAATAGATACACCTTACCTTGAATATTTAACAGAAGCTTTGGCCATTGTGGGGCTCTGTTTTTTAGTGCGATTCATCTATCGAAAAAATAAACTCAGGAGCCTGAATATATTCCTTTTGCTATTAAATATAATTGTAATCGGGCAGGCAATTTTCGCTTTAAACGCTGCATATTTAAATCGTATTGATGAAGGTGACAGAATTGTAAGTCAGTCAAAAAGTATTGACGTTACAGATCATAACATCACCTTGTCGAAAGATCAGGAAAATGTGGTTGTGATAATGCTGGATATGATTGAAGGCTGGTTCTTTCAGCGTTATTTGGACGAAAGCCCAAAAAACCAAAAGAATTTCGATGGTTTTACCTATTATCCCAACACTGTTTCATCAACGAATTACACCGGGGGATCGATGCCGGGACTGATCGGCGGATATGAATTTGCCCCTTTGCTTTTGGATCAGGATAAAGAGCATACACTTGGTAAAAAAATGACCAGCGCTGCCGAAACCTTACGCGACAAAGCGCAAGCGAGCGGCTATTTTTATTCCTGCAGCGATTTGCCTTACTGCAAAATCGACAAAAGGACTTACGATCGTTTCATCCCAGTTTGGAGCGATAACTGGAGCCCGTTAAAAAAGGTACTTAATATTGGACAGTCTCGTAATATTGGCGTGGAGATATTAAGGTACAATGCCTTGTTTTTCAGCTCTCCCCTGCTGTTTAAATCGGTTATTTACGATAACGGATCCTGGCATATGCATCAAACAGGTGTTAATGAACACAACGACATTACCCGGCATTACAACTCGTTGCGCGCACTTCCCTACATTACTGACAATAAAGCAAACCGGAGAACCTACACCTTTATGTCGTACAAAGCCACACATTTTCCGTGGGATATTATTGACGAAAATGGTTCGTTTGTGCCAAATGTAGATCCTTATACCAACAATAAGTGGGGACTGGATATTGTTTCGCAGTGGATAAATGTGCTAAAATCATTAGATGTTTACGATAATACACGTATTATTATTGTCAGCGACCACGGATTACGACATGTAAAAGACACCGCTGCAGTAATGATTGATCATCCCTACCAAAACATTAACTACGATAAAGTTCCTTTTGCCGACATGCTAAATTTTTCTTCGTTATTATTGGTAAAAGATTTTTCATCAACCGGAGAAATTTCGATAGATTCGACGCTGATG
Source organism: uncultured Draconibacterium sp. (assembly GCA_947492175.1). Classification (GTDB taxonomy): domain Bacteria; phylum Bacteroidota; class Bacteroidia; order Bacteroidales; family Prolixibacteraceae; genus Draconibacterium. Next base: position 136,412 of record CANLMQ010000010.1, read on the forward strand.
AGTTCGCTTGATGTTCAGAATATTTCATTTAACGGTAATTCTCCATTAAGGATTGATTCTATCGAAAAAAGAACTTTTAATGCACTTAAGGTATCATGGAAAATTAAAATGTTCGAGAATACAAACTACCCGATACTTCGGAGCTACAAAATAAAGGAGAACATATACGACATAAACAATTGGATCAGAACAAAATAATTATACATGGATAAAATATTTTCACCATTTATATTTTTAGTCCGTACCATTTTTGAGGCCGGTTATAACCTAACAGGCAGCTATGGATTGGCAATACTGCTTTTAAGTTTTGTTATTTCGTTGTTGTTGCTTCCCATATTCATTTATATCGAAAAAGCGAAAAAACACGACGATGCCATTAAAAAGCGTATGCAACCTTTGGTGGATGAAATTAAGCAGGTATACACTGGACAGGAGCGTTATTATTATCTAAAAACATTAAACCGGCAATTTGGATACAGCCAGTTTAAAGCACTCATTCCGATATTAAGTTTGTTGGTACAAATACCGTTTTTTATTGCCGCGTATCAATACCTCGATAACCTCGAAGCGATTCAAGGTATATCGTATGGGCCATTAACAGACCTTTCAAAACCCGACCACTTATTTGGAATAGTAAATGTACTGCCGATATTAATGACAGTTGTTAATCTACTCACCGCCTGGTTTTACACCCGAAACGGCAATACTTCGGAACGCAAACAAATGATTGTTGTAGCTGGAGTATTTTTAGTACTGCTATTTAATCTACCATCAGGATTGGTTCTCTACTGGACAATGAATAACCTATTTGCATTTTTACGCCTGTTTGTTACCAATAGAGAGGTGTTTAAGCGTACTGATAAATCAGCTACAACTATTTCATTATCAAGATTGCTTCCAACCCTATTTATTGTTTTTTCATTTATTACAGTAATAGGGCAAATTAACTGGGCTTTAAAACGTAGTTTAGTATCACTACCTGAACGCATCCTTGCATCATTGTTTCTATCAATGCTTATTACCTGTATTATTGGATTGCTTTTCAGCTCGTTTCGGACTTCTATAAAAGACGATATCCTAACGAATAAGAAACAGTATATCCATGCTACACAGTTTTCGATTGTTCTTGCTTTACTTGCTGCTGTCTATTGGTCGATTACTCACCAATTCGACCATTTTATTGATTTGACATTACAACTTTCAGGAATAACTATTGTTTTAGTATGGTCCTGTATCCTGATTAAAACACTGCTAAAAAAAGCGATACATAATATACAACAGCTTTATATTAATCCTCGAGTACTTTATATCGCATTTGCAGCAGTTATCTACTTTTATCTTTCCGGCAAATATTATTATCACGAAGTAAATAATGCATTACTTGTTGTATCAATTGTTGTGTTAATTCCATTACAAATACTTTTGGTATTCAGGTTTTTTAGCAATAAATACCGAGGTTCTGTTTTATGGAGTCTATCGCTTATTTTTTCAAGTATTTTACTCCTTATTCAAACCGAAATATTTTTGGTAACAATGCGTAACGATTTTACGCTTTCCTACTGGTTATCAATACCCGAGAATATAAAAGAACAGTGCACTTTTTCTTCTATTATTTTCAGTGGAATTCTGTCATCCGTGTTACCATTTTATTTCGCGGTAAAAAGGAAGTCTGAAAATAAAAAAAGTTTTATCCGGGAATGGATTGTTGCATTTTCTTTGGTAACATTTTATATGGTCTCACTGGTATTTTGGTGGAAGCCCTTGATGGTTTATGCATCTTTTCCGTACAACTTCAACTTTGTTGCAACCGACATCATCATAAACAATTTTAGTATTGCATTATTCGCAATTATTTTTGCTGTTGTTGTGTTTGTAATCTCTCCCAATCAACTCAGAAAAGGACTTATTAAGCTAATGCTGGGTTTATCGATATTGTTTTATGTGAACACTTTTCTTGTACCAGTAAACGTAGGAACACTGCAAGACAGTATGTTTTCGGAAGAAAATAAACTTGCTTTCAACTTATGGTATTATGTTTTGGAATTTGCTTTTATTACAAGTGCTATGATATTTGTTTCGTATCTAGTAAAACAAAACTATCATAAATATGTAAATATCGCTTTAGGATTTTTTATCCTTATTACAATTGGGCAAAGTAGCTACGTAGCGGGAACGAAAGGCAATTTTTTTGTCGAAAATCAAGATCTAAAAAACGAAGTAACTGTTGATAAAGTAATTCCCTTCTCACAAACCAAAGAAAATATTCTATTCTTTATTCCCGATGGGTTACAGGGCTGGTTTATGAAAGACCTTCTCGAAGAACACCCGGAATACAAAGAGATTTTCAAAGGTTTCAAGTGGTATCCAAACACAGTTTCTACATCGAACTTTACGTATGCATCGATGCCCGCCATGATGAGTGGCAACACCTTTAATATTGCCAATATGAATGCAATGAACGAGGGATCGATACTAAACAAATACCGACTTTCTACTGAAGCATTTTACAAAAGAGTAAAAGACAATGGTTACTATTTCTCGAGTGGTAAAATGGGCTACTCCAGTGTTGACTGGGATCGTTTTGATAATTTTATTCCCTGGTGGGATCCTTCATGGGATAAGGTGCTGAAACTTGGAAGCAGTATCGAAATATGGTATACCCGCTTTTGGGAAAACTCCTTATTTTATGGAGTTCCTCTGTGTTTAAAACCATTAATTTATAACGAACGAGATTGGCTGGTACATTTCGACGAGTCATACCAAAAGAATAACGAAACAATACCGCACTATTTTGTGCAAATACTGCCGAACATATCAGTAAATACAAGTACTGATAAGAATTTTATTTTCTTCCACACCTCATATACACATGCACCATGGAACGTTGTAGAAAACGGACAGATTACTAAAAATGTTAGCCCTTACCGTAATCAAGAAAAATTCTTTTATGATTTCTCGAAATGGATGATATGGTTGCAGGAAAACAACGTATATGACAATACTAAAATCGTTATTGCATCCGATCATGGTCCTGAGTGGTATCATTTCGATGGAAAAGCAGAAGTAGATGTCCCTTTGGAGAACTATAACTACAACAAGTTTAGAAAAGATCTGTTTCTGCGGTTAAATTGTTTAATACTTGTGAAAGATTTTAATGCAAAAGGACAGCTCGAAGAAGATTGGAGAACAATGAGCAACGCCGACATTCCGTCGATTGTATTTAACGATAACGATCCAACCCAAGGAGAGGAGCAAGTTGGGCGCGAAATATATACATTCCTGACATGGTGGCACCAGGATCTTAAAAACCGGTCGAAATATAACATCCGTCAATCTTTTAAAGTCAAAGGAAATATTTACGATTACAACAATTGGGAATTGATGGAAGCGAATGAACAAGATGAAGCGCAACAATAGATACTATTTCAGATTTAGTATTATTTGAACATGATCTGTTACATCAGAACAATAAATATAATGCTATGAAAAAATTAAAATTTGTTACAATCCTTTTATTACTAAGTTTAATTATAGCTTGCGAAAAAGACGATGAATCGGAAAAATATGAGATTGACAATGATGTAGAATATTATAAAGATTACGTTCCGGACCTTGTAATTCAAAAAAATGATTCGGTGCCGATTGATGTCGACAATGATGGTTCAATGGATATTGTTATTATCTGGACTGATCCAAAAGAAATAAAATGTTTGAATGATAATATTAGATTTTCACATGGTAAGTATCCAGGCTCTGCGACTGCTAATCTAAATATAATTGAATTTAACGAAATTATTGGAGAATCACTGGATTGGTTTTCTTTCGATATATTATATCCAAATAGTATTGAATATGTTGGATTAAGAAAAAAAGTAAAAGAGAAATACAACACAAATCTTAGTTTGTATTATTATGGTTGGATTAAAATTAGTGTTGAAGAAGAAACTGTAACTATTAGAGAATTATATTTTAGAAAAGAACCTGACACAGTCATCAGAGCAGGAATAACATCATATGAATAATTTATGTTGGCTAGATAATATAATATCAACTTAGCTACAAAGCAACTGAACCAGATGATTATAACTTTGCGCAAAAATAAAACTTAAACTTGATGAATAAACAATTCAGACTTTTAATATTGTTGGGCATAATTAGTTCAATATTTTTTTCATGCTCAAAAACACCTGATAGCATGATTAAAAAATTCGACCCAATATCCAACATGAGTGGAAAAGACACGGTTGCGCTAGCAATGGACTTGGATAATGCGATCGTGAATGGAATTATCATTCCATCATCAAAACAAACTGCCGATGGCTACTTTTCACTTGGTTTTGAAATTGACAAAACTGAAGCATCGAAACAATATTATTACAAAATATACTACCAGAATAGTAGCTATAAATTCCCGGAGATTAAGAATGGCAATATTCACCCCTATTGTCACGAAAACTTTTACGGAAGCTGGGAAGATGTATCTACAGGATTTAAAGCAATTACCGGCAACAGCGTAACAGATAAATTCCGAATTGTTGGAAATCCGCGTGACGAAAGATTGTATTATGGTGGAGATATAAGTAAACAGGTATTTAGTAAGGAACGAATTGAGGGACTAAAAAATGCCATGCGGAATACACCGGATTGGTTCAAATCAATTCAGGAGAAAGCCCAAAAAGAAAACCGGGATATTGAGCAGCAGCTTTTTCTTGATGCCTTGTGGATGATAAAAGATGAATCGCGGAAAGGTGATTTTAACCACCGCTGGAAAAGAAATCCGCGGGTTGGGAATTATGAGTTTATGCTTGTTGTAGCTGATGAAGATGCTTTAGCAAATCTCCCTGATTACATTAAAAACATTGGTCAAACCGATGAAAACAGTTCTTTCATCAATCCATTTTACTATTTCAGAAATGGAGAAGGAAGCAAAATGGACGGTATTGCGGTGATGACATCGGAGCGTGTTTTAAAAGTATCGGCAACCATCGATCCCGGCAAAGGTTTATATATAAATCCGGCACAACAACGCGACGAGAATATTGATACGCAATACCTCTCAAACGCATGTAACAGCACCGAGGATTTGTACGAAAACGCCCAGTTCGAGCAGTATTCGCATGCTATCGACAGAGGATACACGATGAGAAATGTTCCGTTGGTACGCAATGTAATTAACGAACCTTATTCTCAGGATGATTTTTTCGGCGCCATGGAAAAATACGATTCAACAGAGTTAATTGTAGGACATTCGTTTAACAGCCAAACGCCATGCGAAACAGCGTTTATCGAAGACAGCACGCTCACCTTAATTAATCCGGGCAACGTTGAGGGACAGGAATTACGCAAGCAAAATGTCGGAGCAAAAACACGCATTGGTTTTACTTATGGCAAATTCCGGGGAAAGATTAAATTTCCGAGACAATTGAATAAAGATAACGTTTGGAACGGCATTACAAATGCATTCTGGTTAATCTACCAGGACGAAGCAGAATGGAATAACCGCCGCCCAGCTGAACAAGACGGTTTTATTCCTAAAGGAGAAGACGGAGAAGAATCATTAACCAAAAAGCAAAAAAATTATTTTTATTCCGAGATAGATATCGAGATTGTAAAAACATCGCCAACATGGGATAATAAGCAGTTTTTGAAAGACGATGACAGGGAATCGGATAATGTAATGTTCTGTTGTACCAACTGGGATCTAGCAAATCAAGATCCTCCGAAGTTTTTTAAGGGAGTTGATGATATATCATATAAGGATAAAACCTTTGAACTTCATCGTTGGACCGATCATTACAAAGCAGTAACATCAAAATATCCAGTTAATAACGATAAATTATACGATCCGGAATTTTTCTACTATGAAATTGAATGGAAACCAACCGAAATTATTTGGAGAGCGGGACCTACGCCTGACAATATGGAACTTTGTGGGTATATGAACGACAAATACACCTCGATACCGAACAACCAAATGTTATGTATTATTACACAAGAATTCCATTATGCAGAGTGGTGGCCATTTCAGCCGTTTTCACAGAATGGCGTTCCATTTCCTAAAAACGATATTGAAGGTAAAGTGTATGAAATTGTTGTTGAATAAGTTATTTAATAAATATGTTATTTAGTAGTATCCTTTTTCTATGCATATTTTTACCGTTGGTATTAATTGTATATCACACAGTTGGACACAAACACAGGAATTATGTACTGCTTATTTCAAGCCTCGTATTCTATTCGTGGGGTGCTCCGAAGTTCGTCTTTTTGTTACTGGCATCGCTTACACTCAATTTTTATGTTGTGCGCCAAATTCATCGCGATGTAAAACACCGTCAATTATACCTTTGGGCTTCGGTATTTATAAATATAGGCCTACTTGCCTATTTTAAATATGCCAATTTTTTTATCGATAATTTTAATTCTTTACTTCAGACTGCCGGACACAAACCTGTACAATGGACTTCTGTTGTTTTACCTATTGGGATTTCATTCTTCACCTTTCAGTCGATGACATACACTATTGATGTTTACAGGAAGGTACACGCGCCACTTAAAAGAATTACCGATTACTTCCTGTATATTCTTATGTTCCCCCAGCTAATAGCAGGTCCTATTGTTCGCTTTAATACGGTTGCCGATGATATTATTGATAGAAAAAAGAATGAAACAATCGATGAAAAGCTGCATGGAATATATCGGTTTGTGATTGGCTTATCTAAGAAAATGCTTATTGCAAATGTATTGGGAGAGCAAGTAGATGCAATTTATTCTCTTCCACATTCTGAAGTTACCACACCTCTAGTCTGGATGGCAGCGGTGGCATATTCATTTCAAATCTACTTCGATTTTAGTGGTTATTCTGATATGGCTATCGGTTTGGGAAGAATCTTTGGGTTCAAATTCCCTGAGAATTTCAATAATCCGTATATATCGCAGAATATAACCGAGTTTTGGCGCCGGTGGCATATTACTTTAAGCGATTGGATGCGCGATTATTTATACATTCCACTTGGTGGTAACCGGGTTAAAACACAAAGACGGTTATATGGAAATTTAATTACTGTATTTCTAATTTCCGGTTTGTGGCACGGTGCCTCCTGGAACTTTGTTATTTGGGGGGCCTGGCATGGCTGTTTCCTTATACTAGATCGCCTTTTCCTTATAAAACTTTTTAAAAGAATCGGTACAATCCCGCGTGTTATCTTCACTTATTTCATTGTAGTTATTGGCTGGGTAATATTTCGTATCGAGAACATACCTGATATTCGTTTTTACCTGGGAAAATTATTCTCGGCTGATATGTCGGTATCAAATTATAACCTATCTACTGAATCGAAACTCATAATGTTTTTTGCGGCTTCCTTCTCAATACTGACTCTTTTCAATATCGGGAAACAACTGCAAACATTTGTATTTTATACACAATATAAACATTGGATACATAGAGTTGTAGGTATAGTTATGCTAACATTGCTTATTATCAATATGAGTGCAATTACATCATCCGGTTTTAATCCGTTTATTTACTTTAGGTTTTAATTATGAAGAATCAGAGGACAAAAACAATACTGTTTGTTGGTTTCATTTTCGTGCTTATCTTTCCACTACTACAAGCTAAAGTACGAATATTTAGCGAAGAACCTCTTCATGGAGATATTAACATAGCATCAAAACCTGAGTACTCTCCTACAGGCTGGTTCGGTGGCAGTTACCAATCTGGCATGGAGAAATTTATTAATGATAATATTGGGTTTCGCCCCTTTCTTGTGCGATTATATAACCAGATTCAGTTTTCTCTATTTAAACAAGCATCCGCAAAAGGAGTAGTTATAGGGGAAAAGGGTTACCTGTTCGAGCAAGCTTATATTGATGCATATCATGGTCAGTATTTTACAGGAAGGACTAATCTTATAAAAAAAACAGAAACTTTAAAAGAATTACAAACTGAATTAGAAAATATCGGTAAAACGCTTATTGTTGTTCTTCCTCCGGGAAAGGCATCTTATTATCCTGAGTATTTTCCGGAACACAGTATAAATCAGACAACCGATAGTACCTTTTACAAAGAATACAGCAAATTACTTCCGGCTTATGCGGTTAACTGTTTCGATGCAAATGACTGGTTTTTACAGATGAAAGATACAGTGAAGCATATTTTGTTTCCTCAATATGGTATACATTGGAGTGAATATGGGGCTGCAATTGCAGCAGATAGCTTAATAAAACAGGTAGAAAGAATATCCGGGAGAAAATTACCAAACATGATAATCTCCGATATTCGTCAACAAAATTATAGTCAAGGTACCGATAATGATATTGAATGGGGAATGAACCTGATAAACAGTCTTCCTTCGCAAAGCTTATCATATCCTACCATTGATTGGGATTATACAGAAAGGGATACAATCAATATGCTAGTTGTAGGAGATAGTTTTTACTGGAACTGGTATCATCTTGGAATAGGCGAAAAATGTTTTAATAAAACATCATTTTGGTATTATAATAATGAAGTGTATCCTGATAGCAAGCAATCTAGTGTAAAAGTAAAATCGATTGATCGACAATCTGTAATTTATAATAGCGATGTTGTATTACTAATTGCATCAGAATCGAACCTGGTAAATATGGCTTGGGGATTTGTTAATGATGCAATAAATATATTACAAGATAATGTTGAAGATTCTGCAGTACATAAACAAAAAATAAAGAATGTAATCAATCGAATAAAGAGTGATAAGAATTGGATGAAAAGCGTAGTGGAAAAAGCAAAAGGACAAAATATTTCGGTTGATTCAATGTTAGTTCTTGATGCCACTTGGGTACTTGAAAATGAATAACATACAATTCAAAAACCGTTCAAAACAAATACCGTAACCGGAATACAACAAACATTAGTATTTTTTTAATTATTTGAAAATTCTAAATTATATTTCACCTTTAATATCATAAAAGGTAATTCTATGGCAAAATCGCTGGTAAATACTAATGCTAAATTTGGCACCTTGCCGGTTTTTTTAACCGCACTTTCAACAATTCTTGGTGCAATATTATTTCTTCGCTTTGGCTGGGCAGTTGGACAAGTTGGTTTTTTAGGGGTAATTGGGATTGTAGTTTTAGGACACATGGTTACCATACCAACCGCCTTTGCAGTTGCCGAAATAGCAACCAACCAACGTGTTCAGGGTGGAGGTGCTTATTATATAATCAGTCGTTCGTTTGGACTTAATATTGGAGGTGCCATTGGTATCGCACTCTACCTTTCGCAAGCCATAAGTGTAGCTTTTTATATTATTGCATTTGGCGAGGCCTTCGAACCGTTAATCACCTGGATTGGCGATCAATACAACTTTTTCATTCCCGACCGCCGATGGATCTCTATTCCAACCATGGTACTGCTATCGCTGCTTATTTTAACAAAAGGAGCAAATGTTGGGATGAAGGCTTTGTACATTGTTGTGGCCATATTGCTTACATCAATAGCCATGTTTCTTATGGGCGATTCATCCATAAAACCCGATGTTGTTAATTTCCATAATACTATTCCAAACCACCTGCCTTTCTTTTTTGTTTTTACAATTATTTTTCCCGCATTTACGGGACTGGCAGCCGGCTTAGGATTATCGGGCGATTTAAAAGATCCGAAAAAATCAATTCCCAGGGGAACACTTTGGGCTACTTTTGTTGGTATGCTGGTTTATATCGCAGTGGCCTATAAATTTACTATTTCAGCCTCACCCGAAGACATGGCATCCGACCAGCTAATTATGAGTAAAATTGCCTTATGGGGGCCAATAATTCCAATTGGACTGGCAGCTGCCTCATTAAGTTCAGCGCTTGGATCGATTATGGTTGCTCCACGCACTCTTCAGGCAATTGGATTTGACGATATTTTCCCGCAAGGTGCTGTAAATCGCTGGTTCGCAAGAGGACGAAAAAAAGACAACGAACCCATAAACGGATCGCTGGTCACCATTATTATAGCCTTTGTATTTGTAATTATTGGTGATGTTGATTTTGTGGCTCAGATCATTTCCATGTTTTTTATGGTAACCTATGGTGCCATCTGTTTAATATCGTTTCTGGAACATTTTGCCGCCGATCCGGCCTACCGGCCAACTTTTCGTTCAAACTGGCATTTGTCATTACTTGGCACCCTGTTTTCGTTTTGGCTAATGTTTAAAATGAATGCAACCTATGCCGCATTTTCAGTAGTTATAATGGCCATTATCTATTACGTTATAATGCTCAATAACGAAGAAAATCAGGGATTGAATAAACTGTTCCGTGGCGTAATTTTCCAACTAAGCCGGCAATTGCAACTTATGCTTCAACGCGCCGACAGCGACAAAGACAAAAGCTGGCGGCCTTTTGGTGTATGTATTTCGCACGATACATTTAAACGCCGTTCTGCCTTCGACATTATGCGCTGGATATCGTATAAATACGGATTTGGAACCTATATTCATTTTATAAAAGGATTGCTGAACGAAAAAACCACTGAAGAATCAAAAGAAGTACTCGACCGGTTGATTCAACTTTCATCGGGCAGTAAAAACCGTGTTTACCTCGATACTATTATTTCTCCTTCGTATACATCTGCTATTGCCCAGGTGGTACAACTCTCAGGCATTTCAGGGAAAGGTAATAATCTTATTCTCTTTGAATTTTCGAGAACCGATCCGGGAAACCTAAAAGAAATCACAGGCAATTACAGTCTTGTTGAATCGGCCGGATTCGACATTTGTATACTCAATACCTCATATAAAAGTTTTGGCTACAAAAATGAGATTCATATTTGGATCAGTCCTGAAGATTATGTGAATGCCAACCTGATGATTCTGCTGGGGTACATTATTTTGGGGCACCCTGACTGGAAAAAAGGAAAAATTAAAATATTTGCCCTTTATCCGGAAGAATCGATTGAGGAAAAACGCAATCAGCTTCTAGAACTAATAAAAGCGGGTCGTTTACCAATCAGCCCGTCGAATATCTCGATGGTACCTTTTGAAACAGGTAACAGAAAAAAAGTAATTATGAAATACTCAGCTGATGCCGATTTAACAATTATCGGTTTTTCGACCGAAGCACTTAAAAACATTGAAGAATTAAGCGAAGGTTACAACGATCTGGGTAACATACTGTTTGTTAGCTCAAACCGGGCAAAAGCAATAAACTAAATCATGTTTACGTTTCGCATAAAGCATTTTTAGTTTATTTTTGCTTCTTAACAAAACGCCGTTATGGAAAGAATAGCCATTTTCCCGGGATCGTTTGATCCCTTCACAATCGGGCACGAATCAATCGTTCGGAGAGCCATTTCCATGTTCGATAAGATTTATATAATGATTGGTTACAATGCCAATAAAAAATCGTTTTTCCCCATTGAAAAACGTCTAAAATGGATTAATCAGGTTTTTAAGGATGAAAGCAGCATTTTTGTAAGACTTCATGACGGATTGACGGTTGATTTCTGTAAAGAAGTTGGTGCTCAGTATATTTTACGCGGTATTCGCACATCTTCCGATTTTGAATACGAACGTGCCATTGCCCAGGTGAATAAAAAAATGCATCCCGAAATAGAATCGGTATTTCTGCTCACTTTGCCGGAACACACGCCTGTTAATGCAACCATTATACGCGATATCGTTTCGCATGGTGGAGATGCAAGCATGTTTTTACCAAAGGGATTAGACATGAGCGAATTTAAAATTGATTTGTAAACTCAATATTTTCCGGATGCGTTGTTTTGTGTTTTCTCTTTTGTTATGCATACTTCCTTTTATTGGTTCTGCGACAACAATCCGCTGTGCAAATCCTGAATATTCAAACAAACAGTTGAACTTTTATAAACTTTCTGATCCGATTTCGGGAGAAAAAGAATTGTTGTTTACGCTGAATTTTGATGAAACCGGAACATGTGAGACATTTGTAAATAACACACAAACAGTTTATTCTTTTTGTGACTTTGGTGTCTACCGGGGCATGCTTTTTCTTGAGCCCGGGAAAAGTATTGATTTACGACTTCCTCCATTCCGCGAGAAATCGTTTGCCAACGAAAAAAATCCATATTTTACACCGGCGTCATTTTGGTTTCTTTCTGAAACAAAAAATCATTTAAATGATAAAATAAATGCATTTGGGCAAAAATTAAATTCTTTAACCGATAAACATTTTAACGAGCTTTACTTTAAACAATCGAAAACAGTATACGATTCTGTTTTGGTGCAGCTTAACACTGCTTTCCCCGAAACAAAACCGGCAACATTCGTTACTCATAAAAAACTTGAAACAGCACTTATTAATGCTGATATTTTTCGATTACGTCCTGAAGATTATTCTGAAATTTTTGATGATATAAGACCGGAATACTGGACTCACCAAGCTTTTATAACCGCATTCGAAAAAACATTCGACCGGCAACTCAGTTATTCGGCAAAAGCAATTAAAGGCAAAGAGGTGGGTCTGGCCGTTCAGAAACAAGACGTTCAGACTTTGTTGAATTTCACAAAAACAAAATACAAGGTTTCCGGAAAAATGGCCGAGTTGGTTTTACTGAAATTATTACACGATGGTTTTTATTCCGATGAATTTTCAAAAACGGCCATAAAAAACATGGTAAACTCCGATTTGTTTCAACAAAATTCAAACAAAACAATTAAAGAAGCAGCAAAAAACATCAGTGCTAAATTTACCTTTTTACAAAAAGACACCCAGGCCCCTAAAATCTGTTTAAACGACTTAAGGAAACAGCCCAAATGTACCAACAGTATTACTACAAAATTTAAATACCTTGTTTTTGCCGATGCCGAAACCATTGTGTGCCAGGAACATTTAAAATACCTGAGCCGGATAGATGAACTCTTTAACAAACACCTTGAAATTTTTGTAATACTGCGCGACACCGGCAATAAAAACATCGACAGTTTTTTTGCAGAACACAAAGTACCGGGAACAACAATGGTTGACACAAATAATAAATACATTGATATTTATAACATTCGCTCTTTCCCCCAATGTTTTTTGCTTAACGAAAAACACAAAGTTACTTTCACCAATGCAAAAGCACCACTTGATGGTTTTGAGCAACAATTTGGCACCTACCTACGAAACGAGCTTTTTATGCGGCAACGAAATCAAGCCAGGTAAAGCTCAATTATTTGTTTTAAGTTTTCGTAGGTATTTTCAAGCACTTCATTTAATTCATTTTTAGCAAACCAACGTATTTCGGTAATACCTTCTTCCAGTTGTGGTCTTCCGTCAGATTCCCCGGAGTAGTTCATTTCATACCAAAAGGTTTCTTTAAAAATCCATTTGCCAAAAGTATTTTTATAAGGCGATTTATAAATATGAAATGTTGATGGAAGCTGTTTTACAATCTGGTGCCCTTTAATACCACACTCCTCTTCCACTTCCCGAATTGCTGCTTCTTCCGGCTGCTCGCCTTCGTCTATCTTTCCTTTGGGTAGATCCCATTTCCCGTTGCGAAATATAAACAGTAATTTTCTGTTTCGAACAATTACGCCACCGGCAGCATCCATAACGATAAAAGCCGACTTAAATTTCTCAAGCAACATTTTCGGATTTCTATGTTCTAAAACAGTTTCTTGTTTGTCTCCTTCTGTAAATGTTTGCAACCATGCCTCTACCGTGTCAATACAGGCCTTTCCAAGGCTACTTGGCCTTGATTTTCTTAATGTTATTTTACTGGTTGTCGTAAATACAATCCTCTTTTCATTAAAAAAAACTTTATACTTTTGCATCGAATAAAAATAGCATTGTTATGGAATCTACTCAAATTGAAGTAACCAAAAAATTACTTGAAATTAACACGATAAAGATACAACCAGATAATCCATTTACATGGGCTTCTGGCTGGAAATCGCCAATTTATTGCGATAATCGCAAAACTCTTTCTTATCCTGACACGCGTGCATACATTAGAGACAGTTTTGTAAATCTTATCAAAGAAAAATATCCGGAAGCAGAAGTAATTGCCGGAGTTGCTACAGGAGCTATTGCAATTGGTGCCCTGGTTGCCGATCAATTAGGATTACCATTTGTTTATGTTCGTTCGAAACCAAAAGGACATGGTCTGGAAAATCTGATTGAAGGAGATTTAAAACCTTTCCAGAAAGTGGTAATTGTTGAAGACCTGGTTTCAACAGGAATTAGTAGTCTGAAAGCAGCTGAAGCTGTTAATAATTTTGGTGGCGAAGTAGTAGGGATGGTTTCAATCTTTACTTACAATTTCCCGCTTGCCAAAGAAAATTTTGAAAAAGCAGGTATCGAATTAACTTCACTTAGTCAGTACCAAACACTCATCGATCTTTCTCTTGAAATGGGAGAAATTTCAAAAGATCAGGTAGAATCGTTAATGGAGTGGCGCGAAGACCCGGCAAACTGGGGGAAATAAATTGCTATATTTGTGCAACACAATAATTCATCCCGCCTTGTGCGGGATTTTTTTTCATAAATAGTTACAATGGGAGTAAATAAATACGTAAGCCAGGTAAAAGAAATTAACCATAATCAGCAAGTGGTATTTAATTACCTGTCGAATTTCGAAAACCTTTCTACCTACCTGAACTCCGGGTTAATTGAAAAAATCACCGAAAAGGTTCCTCAAATTAAAATCACTGATTTTGAGTCGGATAAAGACTCGTGCAAATTCAATATCACCGGACTTGGTGTCGCCGAAATAAAAATTGTTAACCGCGAACCTTTTAAAACGGTCAAAGTAGAGAGTTCGGGCGGGCTGCCACTAAGTTTTACATTCTGGATTCAACTTTTACCGGTTGACGGATATAAAACCAAAATGCGCCTGACATTGCATGCAGAAATGAGCATGATGATAAAAATGATGGCCGGCAGCAAACTCCAGGAAGGAATTGATCAACTGGCAGAAACCTTGTCGAGATTACCTTACCAATAACATTTGCCTGTTATTTTGCAGGCTTTTTCTCAGCAGGGACAATATCAGAGCGGGTGATTTCAAATTCACCGGCTCAGATTTATCATATCACAAACTCAACTTCCTTAAACAAAAACTCCGATATTTCCCCCGATTTCTTCTGAAGCTGAAGTTGTCCGAATTCGCCAATACCAACAATACGTGCAACAAATTCATTACCATCTTTGCGGAATAAACTCCATTGCTTTTGCCTGAAAAGCTGCGCCATATAAGCTTTATTAATCATTTCAAAATTACCGTTCATCAATTCGTCCATCAACAAATTAAAGCAGTTAAAAAACTCAGTCAAAACAACTTGCACCAGGTACTCTTTGCCAGTTAATTGTTTAAGCGACACGGGGTTTGGTGCATCCGATTTAAAACATTCCTGGTTCAGATTCAGGCCAATCCCGATAATTGTAGAGTCAAGCCAACTTCCTTTTATGGTGTTTTCAATTAAAATCCCTGCAATCTTTTTATTGCCTACATAAATATCGTTTGGCCACTTAATGTGGACTTCCTTGATTTCTTTTTTTAATACTTCAACCAAAGCAAGGCTAACTATCTTAGAAATAAAAAACTGCTTCCCTGCATCCAAAAAACCGGGGTATAAAATCAGGCTGAATAAAAGATTCTTATTTGCCTCACTTTCCCAAAAATTACCTTCTTGTCCTTTACCTCTTTTCTGGTAGTGTGCCAAAACGACAGTACCCTCTACTGCCTTGTCCGCAATCAGTTGCTTGGCATAGTTGTTGGTACTGTCCACCTCGTTTAATACTATGGTATTCTTGTCTGTTAAAAACATATAAGATTCAAAAGTAAACCATTCTTTCGGAAAATGGTTAATGGACAAAAAGATTATCTTTGTATTGTACAATAATTATATATGAAGCAAAAAACAGGGGAAACAAAAATTTTAAGAGAAGCAGTTCTTGAAGGCATACAAAGAATAAAAGGGAAAAATATTACCATTGTTGACTTAGAGAGCATACAACATACTGAATGTGGCCATTTTATTATTTGCCACGGAACATCTTCGACCCAGGTAAGTTCGATTGCACATTCGGTTGAAGAAACCGTAAAAGAAATTACCGGCGACGATGTTTGGCACAGGGATGGTTACCGCAATGCACTATGGATTTTGTTGGATTATGGCGATGTAATGGTGCATATTTTTCAGAAAGAAGCCAGGGAATTTTATAACCTGGAAGGACTTTGGGCCGACGCAAAAATTATTAATATTGAAGACGAGAATTAAACGAAGCATGACAGAAAATAAGGATAATAACAAGCAAAAAGATCAGAACAACCAGAATAACCCTTTTGGTCGTTTTAATTCAAATAAAAAAGTTGACGGGAAACCGCCAAAATTTAATGCCTACTGGATTTATGGTATTATCGCCATTGTATTTTTAGTTGTACAATTTTATGTAAGCAACAGCCGCGGCCCCGTTGAAACAACCTGGAGTAAGGTAAAATCAACCATGCTCGCCAGTAACGATGTTGAAAGAATTGTAGTTGTTAACGAAGAAGTAGCCCAGATCTACATTAAAAAAGACAGGCTTAAAAATTACGAAGCTGAATTTGAAGGAAACTTTTCGAAGCCGGCAGAAGTTGGCCCGCACTTTACCTTTAATATTGGATCGGTTGAAACCTTTGAAAATAATTTAAAAGAGGCTCAGAAAGGATCATCGTCAACTGAAATCCTGCCTGAGTACAAAAAAGAAACAAACTGGGCACGCGATATTATCTGGTCTATTGGACCATTTGTGTTAATAATCCTGCTCTGGTGGTGGATTTTCCGTAGGATGAGCCGTGGTGGTGCCGGGGGAGGTGCCGGAGGTATTTTTAACGTTGGAAAATCGCAGGCCAAAGTTTTTGATAAAGACCAAAAAGTATCAACAAATTTTAAAGATGTTGCAGGTTTGGCAGAAGCCAAACAGGAAGTTGAAGAAATAGTAGAATTTCTGAAAAGTCCGGCAAAATACACAAAACTGGGTGGTAAAATTCCGAAAGGAGCGCTGCTGGTTGGCCCTCCGGGAACAGGAAAAACATTACTCGCAAAAGCCGTTGCAGGCGAAGCCAATGTTCCATTCTTCTCCATGTCTGGTTCCGATTTTGTTGAAATGTTTGTGGGAGTTGGAGCTTCGCGTGTTCGCGACTTGTTTAAACAAGCCAAAGAAAAAGCACCTTGTATTATTTTTATCGACGAAATTGACGCCATTGGACGTGCCCGGGGGCGGAACCCCAACATGGGATCGAACGACGAACGTGAGAACACACTCAACCAGCTACTTACTGAAATGGATGGTTTTGATACCAACAGTGGAGTAATCATTCTGGCAGCAACCAACCGTGCCGATATTCTTGACCGTGCGTTAATGCGTGCCGGACGTTTCGACAGGCAAATTCATGTTGAACTGCCCGATCTGAATGAACGTGCTGAGATATTTAATGTGCATTTACGCCCTCTGAAATTAAACGAAAATGCCAAAGTTGATTTTCTGGCCAAACAAACTCCCGGATTTTCAGGAGCAGATATTGCCAATGTTTGTAACGAAGCTGCATTAATAGCTGCGCGAAAAAACCGTGATTCGGTTACAAAACAAGATTTTCTGGATGCAGTTGACCGTATTATTGGCGGTTTGGAAAAGAAAAATAAAATCATCTCGCAGGATGAAAAGAAAACAATCGCTTACCACGAAGCAGGACATGCTACAATAAGCTGGCTGCTTGAACATGCACATCCGCTTGTAAAAGTAACTATTGTCCCAAGGGGAAAAGCTTTAGGTGCAGCATGGTATTTACCAGAAGAGCGCTCCATTACAACAAAAGAGCAATTGCTGGATGAAATGGCTTCGGCGCTTGGAGGACGTGCAGCAGAAGAAATTATCTTCAAGAAAATATCGTCAGGGGCACAAAACGATTTGGAAAAAGTAACCAAGCAAGCTTATGCAATGGTTAGCATTTTTGGAATGAGCGAAAAAGTTGGAAATGTTAGTTATTACGATTCAACAGGTCAGTCAGACTATTCGTTTACAAAACCATATAGCGAAAAAACTGCTGAATTAATTGACGAAGAAGTAAAAATATTAATCGACAGTCAATATATCAGGGCTAAAAAAGTTCTTCTCGACAATGCAGAAGGACATCAGAAGCTAGCCAACTTACTTTTGGAAAGAGAAGTAATTTTCAGTGAAGATCTGGAAGAAATTTTCGGGAAACGTCCCTGGGATACAAAGCATGTAATCCCTGAAAACGGAAATGGAAATAAAACAGAAGCAGAAGCTGCTGCTGAAAAATCGGATAAACAAGAAACAAAAGATTCTGAGCAGGAATCGACTAATGAATAAATGAGTACGGCACGGCAGGACATATTGAACAAGCTAAAAAAAGCCGTTCATCCAGCCCCTGAAAAGCCGGACTTTGATGCTCCCGTTTATTTTTCCATCGATAAACCTTTAGAACTCGCTTTCAAAGAAAATCTGGAAAAAGTAAACGGGAGTGTTACTATTTGCGAATCGTCAGATGATGTGGCCGGTAAACTTAAGACTTTGCTTTCGAAGATTGAGTCGGAGAATATATGCTGCCACGAGAAAGCTTTGCAAAACCTTCTTGCAAAAAATAATATTCCATTTATAAATTGCGTAAAATTACCTAAATCAATTGAGATTGGAATTACCTCATGCGAATATCTTGTTGCTCACACAGGTTCGGTAATGGTAAGTTCTGCTTTAAAAGGTGCCCGACAATCGTTTGTTTATCCGCCGGTTCATGCTGTAGTTGCCCGAAAAGATCAGTTGGTTGATTACCTTGAAACTGCTTATTCAAAAATTCAGGTAAAATACAGAAGACAGTTACCTTCGTTAATTACAATGATTACCGGGCCAAGTCGTACGGCCGATATTGAAAAAACCTTGGTACTTGGCGCACACGGCCCCCGGGAATTGCACGTTTACATTTATTAACTCTCCGGTTTTGGAAGAATACGGGAAAGGAGTATCTTTGTCCGCTTCAGTATATAAAATTGAAATGAGCAAAAACAGACCGGAAATAGCTAAAATAGAGATTGTGGTTTTTAACCGGACTACTACTACATTGCAATTATTAGAGATTGGCAATTCTGCATCTTCCAAAGTTAATCTACTCAAAGAATTGACAAGTGAGTAATTTAGTAAAACGAACCATATTCGGAACTGTTTATGTTCTGATTATGCTGGGCGGAACGCTTATCCACCCCTATGCTTTTGTTGCAATATTTGCTGCAATTCTGTTTTTTACACAATTCGAGTTTTATAATGTAATTGAACAAGCCGGACACAAACCTTCCAAATGGGTAGGAACAATCTCCGGTGTGCTGTTTTTCCTGATTACTTTTCTTGTTTCAATCGGAATATTACCCAGACCATTCAATTTAACTTTTATTCCAATCATTGTATTTATTTTTATTTTCGAAATAATAAGCAGTCGCGAACATACACTGGAAAACAGTGGATTAAATGTACTTGGCTTTATATACATTGCCGGTCCGTTTAGTTTTATGAATTTTTTAATCCATACAACTATCAACAATCAACCCAACAGTTTTTATCCCTGGATATTAGCTGGCATTTTCCTGATTTTGTGGGTGAACGATTCATTTGCCTACCTCATCGGTTCGGCTTTTGGGAAACATAAGATGTGTGCAAAAATATCTCCAAAAAAATCGTGGGAAGGATTGATTGGAGGCGCTGTTTTTGCAACCATCATGGGAATAGTAAACGCAGTTCTTTTTCAGGCAATAAGTATGACCAGTTGGATTATAATAGCCCTGTTAACTGTGGTTTTCGGAACTTTTGGCGATTTATTCCAGTCGAAACTTAAACGAGAGATTGGAGTAAAAGACTCTGGAAAAATCCTTCCAGGACATGGAGGATTTCTTGATCGTTTGGATAGTTTGCTTTTTGCTATACCTATAATTTTCTTGTGGTTAATATTTTCAGGAATCCTTTAACAACTTATTTTATGCGAAGTATTATCCGGCAAATACCAAACTTTATAACCTCACTGAACCTTACTTCAGGAGTACTTGCAACTATTTTTGCCATCGACGGGCACCTGATTTGGGCAGGAATTTTTATCTGCCTGGCCTCGGTTTTCGACTTTCTGGATGGAATGGCTGCACGTGCTTTAAAGGCATACTCAGAAACTGGAAAACAACTGGATTCATTATCTGATTTGGTTTCGTTTGGTGTAGCTCCGGGGGCAATTCTTTTTACCTTACTCGAATTCTCTTTATACGGAAAAAATCAACCCATTCACGAAATAAGCGGACAATGGTACGAGTGGATAATTCTGTTTTCTGCTTTCCTTATCCCGGTTTTTGGTGCAATCCGGTTAGCCAGATTTAATGTTTTTTCGAGCGACGAAACTTTTTTCAGAGGACTGGCCATTCCTTCCAACGGTATTTTTTGGGCATCGCTCGGATTAATGCTCGAATTCCCGAAATATCAAGAGTATTTCAAAGTAATTTACTCAACAAAAATTTTAGTAATGCTTGCCTTTTTTATGGCAGGAATGATGGTAATAAACTTACCCATGTTCTCATTGAAAATGAGCAATTTCTCGTGGAAAGACAACTGGTATCGTTATGTATTTCTTTTATTAGCCATAGTACTCCTGGCTACTTTACATGTATATGGATTGGCTCTAACCATTTTCCTTTACATTATTTTGAATGTGATTTTTTATCTTTTTAAAGTTGAATATTAAAATTGGAACTATTTCTAATTCCTGTAGAGCCAACATTATACCTTAATTTTTAGGCATAAAAAAAGCCCCTGAAAACGGAAGAAAATATTTTCCCGAGGGAAAGATTAATAATACGCCATGACAAATTGACTCCCGAAACCAGAGGCTAATATTTTATAAACCTCTACAAATACCTTGACAAGAAGTACTTGTAAATTAGTTAACAACAAATTGGGAAAGATGTTTTTGAATTGGAAAATAAATTGTTGTTTTTTTTGAAAAACAATGCCATATAAAAGCAGTCTAATATATGGCATTGGCATAATTTGATTTGTTTCAATTATTTTAAAGGTGCTGCAAACTTCAATACATCGGCTTCATTAATCTCCTGATCGCAAAGAATAATAAGTCTTTCAATTACATTCCGGAATTCACGAATATTACCTGTCCAGTTTATTTTTTGCAATTCTTTAATTGCCTTTGCTGTAATGGTTTTCTCAGGCATTCCGTATTCGCTGCAAATTTGTGAAAGGAAATGATTGGCAAGTAGCGGGATATCATCAATCCTTTCGTTTAACGATGGAACTTTAATGAGTATAACACTTAACCGGTGATATAAATCTTCCCTGAAGTTGTTATTATCAATTTCTTCTGAAAGATTTTTATTGGTGGCTGCCACTACACGTACATCAACTTTAATGTGTTTATCGCCACCTACCCTGCTAATAATGTTTTCCTGTAAAGCTCTCAAAACCTTGGCCTGCGCAGAAAGGCTCATATCGCCAATTTCATCAAGAAACAATGTTCCGCCATTGGCTTGTTCAAATTTTCCTTTTCGCTGTTTCACTGCCGAAGTAAAAGCTCCTTTTTCATGCCCAAACAATTCGCTTTCTATTAGCTCTGAAGGAATGGCTGCACAATTTACTTCCACAAATGGCCCCGATGCCCGCGAACTGTTATCGTGCACTCTACGGGCTACCAACTCTTTTCCCGAGCCGTTTGGTCCGGTAATCAGAATACGTGCATCGGTTGATGCAACCCGGTCGGCCATGCCAATAACTTCGCTGATAGCTTTTGACTCACCTATTATTTCGTATTTTTTATTGACTTTTTTCTTCAGGACTTTTGTTTCGGTTACTAAATTCGATTTATCCATTGCATTACGTATGGTAATCAACAATCGATTTAAGTCCAAAGGTTTTTCGATATAATCAAAAGCGCCTTTTTTAATCGAATCTACAGCCGTATCAATATTTCCATGTCCAGAAATCATTACTACAGGCGTATCAGGAGCCAAAACCACCAGGCGCTCTAAAACTTCAATTCCATCCAAACCGGGCATTTTAATATCGCACAGCACAACATCGTATTCTGCTGATCGAATTCTTTCCAGCCCTTTGTTGCCATCTTCCGCTAAATCAACTTCATATTTTTCGTATTCCAAAATATCTTTTAGGGTGTTTCGAATACTTCTCTCGTCATCTATTACCAGGATTCTTGACATAATATTGCTTTCTATTTAAATGTAAAAATAGTGTTCGCTAGCCGTATACAAAAATAGTTCCAACAAAAAATAAATATGTATAAAATATTCAAAAAATTATGTAACACAGTTCTCACAAACAAACCTGTTAAAATATGGTTCCTGCCAACATCACGCAAAACTCTAATAACCTTCACATTACAAAATCAACCATACTCATACTACTATTCTGACACTGAAAAAACTTCACAAAAAATCCCGAAGAAATAAATCTCCGGGATCTTTTATACCTTATCAACTAAAAGAAAATCTATCTGAAGAATCTACTCATTTTTGCTAGCAGCCACCTGCAGCCACAACCGTTTTCTTTCTGCGTTGTACCTGAACCTCCTGCTTTTCGGTTGACGTACCACCTACTTTCCCATTTTTGGGAGCCGCCATTTCTGCATAATTGTGTCTTGGAAAACCAATATAATACCCGTCGTCATCTATTGTTGCAGCCAAATCATCTTTATGCTCGAAGTAATATTTGTACCCTCCCAAAAGCAATTTTACATTATCGAATCCAACCTGGCGAAATAACATCCAGGGACCGTTGGCATGCAACTCATCACTGCCATACAAAACAACAGTAACATTCATTTTTTTCAGTTCTTCCAGTCGTGCAATGTTTTCTTCGCTACTTAAATTATTAGCCGATATATTTTCAGCTCCGGGAATATGTCCCTGTCCAAAAGTAAAATTATCGCGAATATCGAACAGAACCACATCTTTAGTTTCCTTCGTAATTACACCCTCCAATTCCCAGGGGAAAAAATAGGCTTCCGACTGAGTTACTTCTTCCACACTTTGCGCCATGTTTAGTTCATACGACATCAAAGGCTTTCTCGTTGTTAAAAAACCCACAACTAAGAGAATTACAAACACCGAAAGTGCAATTAGCGTTCTCCACGGATTTAATTCATGTATATGCATTTTTTGATTTTTTTGTTTGATTATGAATTAACAGCCACCGGCTACCACTGTTGTTTTTTCTCTTCTACGCACTTCAACCTTCGCTTTCGCTTCGCCAACTTCGGCTTTTGCCCCGGTAAAATAAAGCTGTGCACCTTTTCTAAACGAGTAAATTTCTTGTACACTGCCAGGATCATCAGCAGATGGTTGCTTCGGATTGATTATTGTTTCCATCCATTTATTTAAACCACCCAGCATAACATATGTACCATTAATTCCCAATCGTTTGGTCAATACCCAGCACTGATCTGCCTTAATTCCATCGTCAGAAATAAATACCACCTTTGTTCCGGGAATTCCAAAATACGACAGGTAATCGCCTGTTAAAACACTGTCGAGCGGAACATTTACAGAATTAGGTAGCGAAAACTCTTCAAATTCTGAATCGCTTCGAACATCCACCAGCATTAAACCCGGATCGCCTTTTATAATCAATTTAGCCACCTGATCGGTTGTTACGTATCTTGTTGACTGAATTATTTCTTGTAATAACTTATCTGGTTCTATCTGATTGGGCTCTTCTCCCCTGTCCAGGAATAATGTTCCTGCAGCCAGAATAAGCATGAGTATAGTAAGTATAATATAGTTTCTATTCATGTGTTTAATTTTATTTTGTTTATTAAGGTAACACATGGAATTCGCATGAATTTTAATTCCAACTGCCAGAAATGAAATATTCTTTTCATGCTCATTTCATTGCCCTAAAATTTATACTGTTTCATATTCTTTCTTACACGTTTCTCAATAAACATAGTCCCCCAAAAAGCAGCAAGTGCAACTATTGTAAATACAAGTGCAAACCATTGCGCCGGGATACCTGTAACATCCGTAAGGGTAATATTTCCGAGAGAACTACTACTATAAAAATCTTCAAACAGCGGGAAAGCCAATGAAAAGGCTAAAATTCCAAGATACAAACCAACGGTAAAAAATATAGCATCTAACTTACCAATTGCAATACCGGTAAAACTTGTTCCCGGACAATAACCACCAATAATAAATCCAAATCCCATAATTACTCCACCAACTATCATTGGAGTAAGAAAAGTTGGAAGAATAAAAATTTTAGATAAATCGAGCCAGCCCAGATAATCAAAATACATTATACCTACCATTGCAACAATCAATGCAGTGAAAAATACGCGAAGAACAACAAAGTTATATCCGTAAAATACACCTGCGAGATTTCGTGCTGAAGAAAATCCGGAAGCTTCCAGAATAAAGCCAAAGGCCACTCCAATTAAAATTGCTACAACAAAATCCCAGCCTCCACCTATGATACCATTAGGAATTAAAGGTCCCATTCTTATATTTTTTAATGTTTAATACTAAATCCAAAATTTTCTGAACAAATACGCGATTACGTAACCTGTACCAAAAATGGCAAACATCACTATCACTCCTCCCAGCGCAAAAGTGGCACTTCCACTTAATGCCGCACCACTTGTACATCCTCGTCCAAACTGACTACCGATTCCAAAAAGTGCTCCACCAATTATCGCATAAATCCATCGTCTTTTCGCAGTAATTTTTGGTCCGTGATCGGTACGCAATCTACCAACACGTCCGAATATAATTCCTGAAAGTAAACCTCCCAGTAATACACCAAACGACTCGAACACCAACCATGTATACATCGGCGAATGATCGTCGCTGACAAACTTGCCCATATAATGATTCGCTTTTGTTGCTTCCGGAGCAATTGTATTTGAAGTTGTTACTACTGCACTTTTAATTGCACCACTTGCTCCCAGGCCTCTCCCGGTTATATATACGGTTGCTAATATTAGTAAGCCAAGTAATACACCGCCCAGATAAGGATTAATGTATTTTGGCTGTTGAAAAGCAGAATTATTTTCGTTCATTCTATTAACTTTTAGGGTATTAATATAAATATCTTGTTATTTGCCCGGCTTCTACCATGATAAACCGGAACATTAAACCGCCAAACAGAATTAGCACAGGTGGTAACCATTTGGGAACATGCAATCCCCATATTTCAAGTGTTTCCAGAATAGCCGGAAATACCAATCCCAGCAGAACAACAAAAACCCAAAAACTAACTGTAAAAGGACCTCCTAAAAACAAGTTTGCAGCTTCTATACTGGTTTCCGATCCTGCCAGAAATCCCATAAACAGGTGGACAATCAGAAATATCTCAATAAATATAAAAACCAAATCAATGCGGCTTAACACCTTACGTTCTGCTGCATCTTTACTTATTAAAATGGTTGCAGCCAATCCGGTTGAGAAGCCGGAAACCAGGAACAGTGGTCCAAGTATGGATGTATTCCAAAGAGGACGGGCATTAAATGCGGACAATAGAATACCAGTATAAACACCCAGAATAATTGCATAAATCATCATCACCCAGGCTAAAGCAACACGATATTTTATTACCAGTGCCTCAAATCTGTCTAACAATTTAAATCTCCAGTTCCACCAGGGAAATATTTCTTTCATATAACTGGCTACCCAAATCAATGAGATCGGAGTTATAATCATCAAGGTCCAGGCTCCCCATCCCATTGGCGATTCCAAACGGATAGTCGTATATAATTGCCAGAAATAGAGTTTGTGTTTTAAATCCCAGAACAAGGCACCAAGACCAAGTACAAGTGCAATAGGAGCTAAAATGGGCGCCCATTTAACTGCAGCCTGCATTTGTTTTTCCTTTCCTCTAACCACAAAGTATCCTGCAAAAAAAAGTATTCCTGCTGCCAAACCTCCAAGAAATAAATATACAGGAATTTGCCAGTGCCAGATATTTAAGTACGGATCGATATTGGGAATATTCCGTCCGCTAACAAATAATTCTTCTTTCATCTTAACTTAATTTACAGGTTAGGTAAGAAAATATAATTGTGGTTTGGTACCCGCTTCCGGTGCCAAAACTTTCCATTTTCGATCTTTCAAGGCAAGCGAAACAGCACTATTTGGATCGTCGAGGTCGCCAAAGTGCAAACAGCGCGTTGGACATACATCTACACAAGCAGGATTTTGCCCCTTCTCAACCCGGTGAATACAAAAAGTACATTTATCGACATGTCCGTCAGGATGTGGATAACGTGCATCGTAAGGGCACGATTGAATACACGCGCCACAACCAATGCATTTATGAGCCGTTACCAAAACAACTCCCCCGTCAACAATATGACTTGCTCCAGTTGGGCAGCATCGCACACAAGGTGAATTGTCACAATGATTACAACGCTCGGAACGAAACTCCAGATTCAGACTTGGATAGGTTCCGTCAACTCTTTCCACAATCCAGTCACGACAATAACCATGCGGAACATTATTCTCTGTTTGACAGGCAACAACACAGTCGCCACATCCGACACACTTTTTAGTGTCTATTGCCATTGCATATCTCATGCTTTAGCCTCCTTTCTATTCAAAGCCGGGTCTTCTTTTAAAAAAGTTATAAAATTTCCTCTCATTCCGGTTCCTCCCATTATTGGATCAACCATTACATTTGTTATCATTTCAGTATCGGCAGCTCCGCGGCCAAATGCCCTTGATAATTTTTTATTTGCATGGCCAAACCCGTGAACCATATAAACTGAATCCCACCGTATTCTTTCCGTTATCCGAACTTTTACAGGGAATGTTGTTATGGCTCCATCCTGGTTTTTCAACCAAACTTCCTGTCCTTTTTTCAGCTCCCACAAATCGGCCACCTTTGGATTTACCCAGACACTGTTTTCACTCATTAAATCCGATAAGTTTGGATTGTTTATGGTTCGGCTGAAAGTGTGCATTGGAGCACGTCCGTAAATTAGACGATAGAAATTAGCAGGTGGCTCCGGATGTTTTGTATATTTTGGAATGGCATCAAAACCATGATCGGCAAAATCAACCGAATACAATTCAATTTTTCCGGTATTTGTATTGAACTCAAAATCCTCACCTTCCCCAAGGTATAACGGGCCAGTTTTTCTTGGAAATTTTTTAATCCCAATCTTTTTCATCTCTTCCAGCGAAGTTCCCAGCTGTTTAAGCTGCCAGTCAATTACTTCAGAATAATCATCGTAATTAAAATAATCGTGCAAACCCAGACGTTCGCCCAATTGTTTGGCAATCCACCAGCCCGGTTTTGAATTGTATTTTGGTTCAATGGCAGGCATGCGCAACGCAATATTTGGTTCGCGGTTTGCTGCCGACCTGATTACATCGTACCTTTCGAGATAAGTGGTTTCAGGAAAAACGACATCGGCATAACCGGTCACTTCCATCGGCATTGTATCCATAACAGCTATAAACTCTACGGCTTCTGCTGCTTCTTTAAACAATGGTTTATCGGGCATAGAAAGCGGAAGGTTTGTTCCGGCAATTAACCAGGCTTTTACCTGGTGTTTATAATTGAATCTGGGAATTGAAGCTTTAAGCAACTCCGTTGTAATTCCCATTGTTGCCAAAGGATATTTATCACCATTCCAATCTTTCCACCCCCATTTTGGATGCGGATAATGAGGTTGCGGATATTCCGGAATCTTAACTCCTTCTGCAAAATACATGCTTCCACGTTTCCCCCAGGCACCAAGCAGAGCCGACAAAATTGCCATGGCCCGTGCACGTTGCGTATCGTCGCCGTACCAAACCAAATGACGACCGGGATGAACAACCACTGCAGGAGCTGCTCCCGCCATTTCTTTGGCTGTTCTCCTGATTTTTTCAGGTTCAATATCGGTAATTCCATACGCCCACTCCGGGGTCATATTTTTTACATGTTCTTTTAGCTGGTCAAAGCCAAAAGTATATCGTTCAACAAAATCTTTGTCATACAAATTTTCATAGATCAACACATGAATCCAGGCCATTAACAGGGCAATATCAGTAGCCGGTTTTATTGGCAACCAAAAACTGGAATGGGCTGCCGCAGTTGAAAACCGGGGATCGACAGTAATTATTGTAGCTCCGTTGTCGATTGCCTCCGACATTTCCTGAACTTGCGAATTATGCATGTTCTCGCCCAGGTGCGATCCAATTAATACCAAACATTTTGTATCCCGAATATCGGTACTTTCAGGTGAGCCAACATAAGCTCCAAAAGTGGAGAAATAAGCCGACATTCTTGGGCCGCGACAATTGGCAAAGGCAGGTTCTGCATTACTTTCAGAACCGTAGGCACGCAAAAGATGATGAAATTGTCCGCCGGGAGTACCATGATTAAACAAACCAAAGGCTTCCGGACCATGTTTTTCCTTTACCTCCTTCATTTTACCGGCAACTTTGTCAAGTGCTTCTTCCCACGATGCTTCTCTGAAATACTGCGATCCGTCTTTACGGGTTTCCCTAATCAATGGAGTTTTCAGGCGGTCTTCGTCGTACACCATTCCTATGCCACCTGTACCTCGCGGACACAAACGGCCGTTGCAATGTGGATCGTTTTTATTTCCCAGAACCTTCCGGATACGACCTTTCTTGTCGACATAAGCCCACCCTGCACATTTCCAGAAACATACTTCACAGTAGGTTGGATAAGGGGTAAGGTCTTCATCGCTTACCGGTCCTTCCGATTTCGATTCGAATAATCCAAAACCTTTCGATCCAAGTGCTTTAAAGCTTATGGCTGCTGCGCCTGCTCCCACAGTTGAAATCTTAATAAAATCCCGTCTTGTCTTCATTCTTATAATTTATTTGACTTAACTTTCATTTATTTTCCATATTCATTTATACAGGAAAAAACAAGAAAGTTAAATTTCATTATAAAACTAAATTAGTATATCTAAATATTTACACTATTAGATATCAGGTGGCAAATATAGAAAGTAAAACTGTAAAAAGTAAGTTAAAAAACCAATTTGAAACCGTTAAAAATAAGACAGTTGACCATACAGCCCTATAAAAACTAATGTTCAATACAACCACCTCTATCCACAACGCATACGCAATTAGCACTTATTTAAATTAGCAAAAAACACAATCGTTTTGTTTGCAAAACATGTTGTACAACAATGATCTTATGTTTTTTTCATTAAAAGAAACAGATACCAGCCTCATTAAATTCTATTGCATAAGACAACTTTATTTCCTTTCTTAATTCAAAATGATTCAATTCATTTGCTTTCATCAATTTATTACATTTGTTTTTTTAACAACTGAAAATGGCATTAAATACCAGGAGAAATTTTGTCAAGATTATTTTAGCAGGAATTGCTGCTATATTTGTTTTCTTATGGAATAAACTCATATCAAATCACATTGCAACAACTCAACATTCAAAAAACAAGCTTCCTTTTAATAAGAACAAAACAGTTTCGTTTTACGACCAGTATATTGTAGTAACCCAAAATAATAAAACAACAGTATTAAGTGCCAGATGCACCCATCTGGGGTGTACCATAAATAGCGCAACAAACGGGAAACTGGTATGTCCCTGTCACGGATCGGAGTACGATTTTAACGGAAAAGTACTAAAAGGGCCGGCATATAAAAACCTGGAAGTTGTTTCATCGAAAATAACGAATAATGGACAAAACATTGAAATTGGAGGTTAAACGTAAAAAGAAAAGAGGAAGACCCACCTTTGGGACATATGCAATTGCCATGTTTTGGCTGGTAATTGTGTCGGGTATTTTTCTTGCTATTCCTTTCGATGTTGAAACACCCTATTTAAGTGTCAGCAATATGCTGATAAGCAATCCGTGGGCATCATTAATTAGAAACATACATTACTGGAGTTCTCAATTTTTCCTTATTCTTAGCCTGATCCATTTGTACGATCATTTCCATTATAAAAAACGAATCGGATTAAATAAAGGAATTGCTTTTCGCTTAAGTATTGGCGTGCTGGTCATTTTTCTTGCAATGATAACCGGCTTTTTGCTTAAAGGAGACTCAGACAGCGAGCAGGCACGCCAGATTCTGGAAACCCTTGCAGAACGAGTTCCCCTGATCGGACAAGCACTGGCCTATTCATTAATAGGTCCCTCCGCCAGTTACCAGCTGATATACGTACATCACATTGCCACTTTTACTGTCTTTATTGGTATTATAATAATAGAACACAGCAAAATTATCTGGCCGCGCAACCTGGATTTTATCGTTTCTTTTGGAGCAGTTATAATCGTTAGTTATTTTTTCAGTGCTCCTCTGCACGACAACTTAAATCCTGCAGTAAAAGGCCCCTGGTACTTTGTTGGCTTCCAGGAAATACTCCACTGGCTAAAACATCCTGTGTGGTCGTTACTCTTTTTTCTACTTCTGGTTATTCTCATCTATTTCGTAAATTCAGGAAAGAAAAAAGTTTTCTATTACACCAAAAGGGGGTTGCTTGTTTTTACCGGATTTTATTTAATACTTACTATTATCGGTCTGTTTTTCAGAGGAGAACGCTGGGAATGGTCGTATCCCGGCAAAACAAATTATACATACAGTGTATTGCAAAATTTTAAAACTCCCCGGATTAACTTTACCCCTGAATTTGAAGCAACTGAAGCTAGCAACTCGGCCGTAATTCAAGGCAGAAAAGAAAGCTGCCTCGCCTGCCATACCGAAACCACTGGTTTTAGCGATTCGCATGCACCCAACGCAATAGGATGCGCTTCCTGTCACGGGGGAAATCCATTTGCGACCACAAAACAACAGTCGCACCGAAACATGATTTTGATTCCCGGAAACCTGGCTACAGCTCCACAAAGCTGCGGAACCACACAGTGTCATCCCGAAATTGTGGAACGGGTTCCAACCGGGCTAATGTCAACCTTAAGCGGCATGATCAGTGTTGACCGCTTTGTTTTTAACGAACAAGATAATCCTGATATATTAACCGATGTACACCAACTCGGTAACTCTGCAGCCGACGAACACCTTAAAAACCTTTGTGTACGTTGTCATCTTGGTAATCCAAAAACAGAATACGGTCCGATAAATGAAACAAGCCGCGGAGGAGGTTGCCTGGCTTGTCATTTAAATTATAGTCAGGAGGCAGAAAAGGCTTTAGCCTACAGTCACAATGCAAAAATCAAAGCCCATCCTGCTGTAAATCTTCAAATTTCAAACAATCACTGTTTCGGATGTCACAGTCGTTCGGGACGCATATCGACCAATTACGAGGGCTGGCACGAAACTACACTTGAAAAAGAAGAAATGCCCGACAGCAGTAACTACCGCCTGGTGGAAGGTTTTCGTGTTTTCACAAAAAAGCAGGAGGATGTGCACCACAAACTTGGACTTGAATGTGTTGATTGTCATCACTCGTACGAATTAATGGGAGATGGCAATCGTTATGCACATCAGGAAAACCAGCAGGACGTTTCATGCGCCGACTGCCATGTTCACGAAGAGCC
This sequence comes from uncultured Draconibacterium sp., assembly GCA_947492175.1. Classification (GTDB taxonomy): domain Bacteria; phylum Bacteroidota; class Bacteroidia; order Bacteroidales; family Prolixibacteraceae; genus Draconibacterium. The sequence goes on from CANLMQ010000010.1 coordinate 167,883, forward strand.
CAAAACAATAGCTGCCGAAAACTTAGATAACGAATCGGCACTGATTGCAGCCCTTCGTTTTGGGAATGTAGCCGGAAGGAAATTCTTGGTCACCCAAAAACATGAGCATGCATTAATAAATACTTATGCCGAAAACGACTCGATATTCTTCCTTAAAAAAAATACGGGTGAAAAGATGGCACTTACCAAGCCGGCAAGTATTTGCGTTCGTAACAACGCACATTCAAAATTATCATGTTCGAGCTGCCACAGTTCGTGGGCTCCCACTTGTATTGGTTGCCATAACCTGTACGATTCGGAAGACCCCAGTTACAATATGATAAAAAACGAACCACAAAAAGGAGGCTGGGTTGAGCTGATTGGTACATATTCGGCCAAACTCCCCACGCTGGGTATTCGTAAATCAGAAGAAAATGAGGAAATCATTCCGGTTGTTCCGGGAATGATTCTTACCATAGATAAAAAGTCGTATACCGGAAACGAAAACGATCCCGCTATATTTCACAGGTTGTATGCCCCAAGTGCACCTCATACCACTTCGGCAAAAGGAAGAAGTTGCAAAAGTTGCCACAACTCCCCGCTTGCCATTGGCTTTGGCGAAGGGACACTTACCTACCACACCGAAAGCAACAAAGGAAAGTGGGAATTTGATGCCTTTTATGAAAATGATGTAAACGACAATCTTCCGGCCGATGCATGGACAGGATTCCTTCAAAACAGAACAGGAACGGTTTCAACACGAAGCAATATATTCCCATTTACAGTTGAACAGCAAAAGACCATACTCACTGTGGGAGCCTGTTTAACATGTCACGAAGAAGATTCCGGTATAATGAATGCTAGTCTTGACGATTTTGAACAACAAGTAAAAAAGCGAAGTAATAAATGTATCCTGCCCGAATGGGAATAAATAAAATATATTGCCTGTTCGGCATCTTTTCCAAATAAAAACGCCACCTGCAAAAACAAATGGCGTCTCCCCTCTTCACAATTAAACAGCAATTATGTAAATATTATTTGTGTACCATCGCCCCCCGACATGGCATACAAATCGCCCACGGTTATTATTGCTTTTACATGTTCAGATAAATCGTCCATGGTAAGTTTAAACATGTCGGCAGCCATTTTACAGGCGTAAATTTCGCCACCTCCTGCTGTAATCATATCTAAAAATTCGTCAACCGGCGGCACATCCAATGCATCCATTTGTTTTTTCATCATAGCCGACACTCCTGCTTCAACTCCCGGAATTACTCCTAAAAGAGTTGGGAAAGGCAATCCTCCCGGCATTCGCATTCCGGGGTTTCCAACCACGCCGGTATGTAACTTATTCATTTGTTTTTTTGTGATGGCATCGAGCCCAAAGAATGTAAAAAACAATTTAGCTTCAATACCTTCCATCACCGCTCCATTCGCCATTATCAATCCTGCGTAAACATCTTCGATACTGGCTTTTGCCACAATTATCATTACCTTTTTTAAAGGAGTTTCTTTTACTTCAGTCATAATTTTAGGATTTAGTTATTAAACACAACTTGCGGGTTTCGAAATTCCTGCATATTTTGACGATAACTTTAACGGTCCGCCGGGGAAAAGCTGATAAAGCCCTTTTATATCTGTAATTCCGGATTTTCCAACTTTACGGATCGTTAACGATTCTCCGGCAGCATCCTTTTCTCTAAGGTATTCAAGAACCTCGTAATGCTTATCGGTCAATTCAATTCCATCTTCTTTAGCCATCTCTGCAGCCAAATCCTTGTCCCAGTCATCTTTATTTAACAAATACCCTTCTTCGTTTACTTCAACTGTTTTTCCTGCAAATGTTTTTTCTGCCATAATTCTAATTTTAAATTGTTTTATTGATTACTATTTGTTTCTGTTGCCATGTTCTTCATAAAGGTTACAAAGAATCCTAAAGCCCGCTTCATTTCCGGCTTATTCATTTCGCGCAAAACCTTAAATATTGAATACTCAGGGATATTGTCGATTTCCATACTACTATACACTTTCATTCCGTTATGAATTGCAGCCATCATTTCGGGTTGCGTGGCAGAGCGTACAGTTTCCATTATTGTAACTACGTTGTCTGCCAACTCGCGAACGTCTTCAGGTTTGTAATGTGTAATTATATTATCGAATATTTTTCCCGCCTCAGCAAAGAATTCAAAGTATCCTTTCTCATCAAACTCCTGCAATTTCTTGCTAAAATCAATTACCACTTCGTTAAATATTGGCGAAGCATCTTTTATAAAATCATTCATACTTTCAAAAAGCTCAAGGAACTTATTCATGTTATCGATATTTCTTAAAACACGAAGCATAAGCCCTTTTACTTCATCCAAATCAAGATGTACCATCCGGTTGTCCAGTTCTTCCACCGCTGTGTCGTACATGTCTTTTCCAACAATCGACACATCAGCGAAAAGATCTTCCAGCTCGTTGGTTTTTAACCGTTGCTGATTTACGTATTCCAGCAATAAATCAACTTTCTGATTTAATTCTGTTATTTGCGCTTGTAATCCTTTTTCTTCCATTTCAGGCTCCTTTCAGTTAATTCACCTTCTTTTTTCCGGCCATGGTCATCAGCGGTTCAACCGGCAATTCCTTTCCTTTTAAAAGAATGTGCCAGTAAATCCAGCGGAACATTACCTTTCCGTAATGATTAATTTTTGTATTCTCAAGTAAGCCAAATGGTCCAAGACCCGGCAGCGGGAAAGTTCCCGGAAGTGGTTCAGTATCGTAATTGAAATCGATTAATGCTCCTTTTCCAAAACCTGTTTCGATATAACAGTTGGCATGTCCGTCGAATTTTGCATGAAGTGGTCTTCCTTCAATAGCACTCATTAAGTTTTCGAAGAGAATTTCGGCGGCAAAGTGAGCAACCGACCCGGCTTTAGAAGTAGGAATATTTGACGCATCGCCCAAAACAAATATATTTTCGTGCTTTTGCGATTGTAACGTTTCTTTATTTGTTGGGACAAAATTCATATCATCGCCCAAACCGCTTCGTTCTATCATTTCGTCGCCCATATTTACTGGCACCACAGTCAATACATCAAAGTCAACCTCTTTTTCGTCGTACGAAATGAGTTTCCTGGTATCGTTATCCACACGTTCAATATAAAAATCGGGGATAACCGTAATATTTTTTTCGGCCAGCAACTCCGAAAGCATTTTTGTGGCTACAGGTTTTGTAAAAGCTCCCGGCATTGGTGTTACATAACTTATATCTACCTTATCGCGTATGCCAATTTGGGTAAAATACGCATCAGCCAGAAATACAAACTCAAGTGGAGCAACCGGACACTTATAAGGCAACTCCGTAATTGCCATTACCAATTTGCCTCCTTCCCAGCCTTTAAAAAACTTTTGCAGTGCCACGGCCCCGTCAATTGTATAAAAATCAAAAATCTCTTTGTACCACAGTTTATCTTGTAACCCGGGAGTCTCTGCAGGAAATGTTTTTGTTCCGGTGGCGATAACAAGGAAATCGTAGTTCAGAACCTTTCCACCTTCCAGATACACTTTATTCGATTCGGCTTCCACTCTGTCGATTGCCGAATAAATCATATTTACGCCCGATGGAATAAAATCGGATTTTGGTTTGATTACATCTTGTTTGTTATAAATTCCAAACGGGATAAACAAGAATCCGGGTTGGTAGTAATGTGTTTTAAACTGATCGACAATAGTAATGTTCCACTCTTCCCGGTCTAACGATCCTCTAAGTTTGTTCGCCATCATAGTACCGGCAGTTCCGGCACCCAGTATTACAAGTTTCTTCATTTTTGTGTAGTTCTATTAATTTAAAAACATTTAAATTTAAAGAACCAGAACATTCATGATTTAGAGAGCGTTATGATAATTAACAGCGTATAATAAATATCATAAGAATTTGGTACATTGCAAAATCTTAGCACATCTATAAACAACAATATGGGGGAAACGAGTTGTAGTTGCGATAAATGTCAGTTGAAAAGCCTTTTCTTTTCGCATGTTGAGGCACATGAAATGAGTGACATTTGCGACATTAAGGTTGAAAAACAGTATTCGAAAGGAGAAACAATTACCAATGAGGGAGAACCAATCAGAGAGTTTATGTACATGAAGGCAGGATTGGTAAAACTTTCAAAAAGCGACATTGACGGGAAAGATCAGATAATCAGCTTCTCGAAACCTTTCGATTTTGTGAGTCTTTTATCGGTTTTCTCTTCGAAGAAATATAAATACTCGGTTACGGCTATTGAAGACACCACAGTTTGTATCCTCGATCTCGATATTGTAAAAAAACATGCACAGCAAAATGCAATGTTTGCAATGGATTTAATGTTACACATAAGTGAAGCTACCGACAAAATCATTCTGGATAACTTAGCCATTAAACGCAAACATTTAAAAGGACGGATTGCCCATGTTCTACTTTATTTTTCAGAATATATATATAAAAACGATGAATTTGAACTACCGATATCGCGCCGCGAAATTGCAGAGTACATTGGCATGACCACCGAAAATGTTATACGCACACTCTCGGAATTCAGAAAAGACAAAATCATTAAAATTTTTGGGAAAGACATTTTAATTTCGGATAAGAAAAGGCTGAAGAACATTTCAGATTTTGGATAGAAACCAGTTTTCTGTCACAGTTACCGTTAATTACAAATCCTCCGGCCGGTTAAGATTATGAAACAACTTCGGATACATTGCAACCCACTTTTGGGAATCGATAAAGTTGGTATTAATTGATCGAATAAGATTGTGCATTTTAAAATTTTCAGCCCGCAACATTTTCTCCATTTCCGCAATACTGCTTTTATTATACAAGGTAATCAATGGTTCTTTTCCTTTGGAATGAACCGGAACAATGGCATCGTAACTTCCGGTTTGCTCAAATAAAAAGGACACAAATTCCGACTCAACAAAGGGAGAATCAACGCTAATAACAAAATTCCACTCAGTTTCTGATTTCTGCATTGAGGAATAAATACCTCCAAGTGGGCCACAATTTTCAATTTCATCAGATATAAGCGGATATCCAAACATGTTGTGTGCCTGATTATTTGAACTTATCAGGATTTTTGGGCAAACCAATTCACAGAGCGCGACCGACTTCTCCAACAACGAAATCCCTTCTACTTTCAATAAAGCTTTATCGGTACCCATTCGTTTGCTTTTGCCCCCAGCTAAAAGTATTGCTGTTATTTGCATGTTGTAAAAGTAAAAAAAGCAGCTAACATCTCACGCCTGTCGTTCTGTTGTATATTTATTTAAACTGCACAATAAAATTGCTCTTTAAAACAAATTTTAATGCTATTAAATTATTTTTTCCCGGAATTCACTTGTCTCAAATTATTCTTCAAACTACCTGCTTTAACAAATTCATAGAGATCTTGTAAAAAACATGCTCAAAAACACATCACACCCAACACACTGCATATCTGCATATTACAGACACCAACAAAAAGATAATCGAAAAAAATACCTACTTTGTATTACATGGTACCATTTTTTATCCATATATTTGTTTTGCATTTTACTATTTAAAATATAGTAGTCGTTTAAAAAAAGTTCTATACAGGTTGTAACGTTTTAAAAAAAGCAGCGTCTTAATAACGAAAAGCAAAACAATTTTACAAAACAAAAACAGGAGGATAAGTCATGAAAACAAAAAACAATGTTCAACAAAAAATTTTAAAATCGATAGCTGTAGTATTTAGTGTCGCTTTAATAAGCTTTACAGTTAATGCTCAGGGATTCTTGAAATCGATTTATGAAAACAATAGTTTTAAAGACATTGCACTGGCAATGGCTGAAGTTACCGAAACACCTGCACCAACCAACGCGGATCTGACTTCATACGATGCTGAAGAATATGAAGAAGCTCTGGAAATTGAAGACTGGATGATTAATGAAACCAGTTTTGGAACTTTTATTCCGGTTGAAGCAGCAAGTGAAAGCCCGCTTGAATTAGAAGACTGGATGACCGATGACAGTTATTTTAATACTGTAACTGATGCGTTTATGAATGAAATGGACAGTGAGCTGGAAATTGAAGACTGGATGCTGGATGAGAATTTATTTAACACCCGCCAGGAGAATGACCATGCTCTGGAATTAGAGAACTGGATGTTTTCTGAAGATATCTGGAATGTATAAGACCTAATCTTTGAAGGGATAAAAAGAGGATGATTTGAAAACTTAAAACCAGTAGCCATGAAAATAGAAAACGCGAAAGCACAAATGAGGAAAGGGGTTTTAGAATATTGCATTCTTATTGTATTAAACGAAAAACCACTCTATGCAATCAATATTATAGAAGGTTTAAAAAAGGCCAAAATGATTGTGGTAGAGGGAACTCTTTATCCTTTATTGACACGCTTAAAAAATGCAGGATTACTTGCCTATCGTTGGGAAGAATCGAACCAGGGACCACCCAGAAAATATTATGAACTTACTGATGAAGGCCGAAAATTTTTAAAGGAACTTGAAAGTTCGTGGAGCGACCTGGTACTTGCAGTCGAGAAAGTAAAAACTCAAAGGGCTTAATTAACGAATTTGAAATTATAAAGATTAAACAAAATGAAAAAGACATTCACCATAAATATTAGCGGCAGCGTATTTCATATAGAAGAAGATGCTTACGAAGTACTTCAGAAATACATGACCAATTTAAAACACCATTTTGGAAACAGCGAAGAAGGTAAAGAAATTACAGCAGACATTGAAGCCCGAATTGCAGAACTATTTCTGGAGAAATCGACAAACGAAAATAATGTAGTAACTCTGGATTGGGTAAACGAAGTGATTGAAACAATGGGTACTTTAGAAGATTATGCAGAAGCAGAGGAAGATGCAGGGCCAACACAGCAATCAAAACGAAAAAGAAGACTCTACCGCGATCCGGAACAAAGTGTTCTGGGAGGCGTATGTGGTGGACTTGCCATTTATTTCAATATGGATACTGCTATTTTAAGACTAATAGTTGTGCTGCTGTTCTTCCTTACTTCCGGAGGTGCCTTGCTGGCGTATGTGATTCTGTGGATAGCTGTACCAAAAGCTGTAAACACATCGCAACGCTTAGAAATGAGAGGAGAAGAAGTTACGGTCAAGAATATTGAAAAGTTTATTAAAGATGAATTCAATTCTGTAAAAGAGAGTTATAATAAATTTCGCAAATCCGGATTCTTTTCAAAAAAACAAAAAACCGAATAGTAATCCCATTTTATTTACAATTTGTTTTTAAAAGCATGGAAAACTCCTGTTAAACAAAGGAAGTTTTTTCGTCGTTCTGAATTTCATGCGGTTATATAAGCGTTTCTTTGGTTAGGGAAAAGATAAAGATTATTAAAAAATTGAAAACAAATATTCACGCAGTCTTAAATTTCGAAATACTTCCCGATAGTCTGCATCAAATCATCTTTGATAACTGGCTTGGCCACATAATCATCAAATCCGTTTCGTACAGCCTTGCCTCCTTCTGTTGATACTGAAAAAGCAGAAAGAGCCAGAATTTTGATATCCGGATTCAATTCCCGGATATAATGAGTGGCCTCGTATCCATCCATCTCCGGCATTTTCAAATCCATTAATATCAAATCAATGTCCGAATGTTCTTTATACGTATTTATTGCTTCAACACCATTAGAAGCTAAAAGCAAATCGCTGGAAATTTCTTTTAAAATGTATGAAAATAATTTTCTGTTTATTGCATCGTCGTCAGCAAGAAGAATTTTTAATTTAGCCATAAGTTTTATCAAAAAATTGGGTTTAACAGTCTCTCTGCTCTGATTCCTTTTTCAATTTTAATATGAGAATTTCAATATAATATACCGTGTTATAATTTTTTACTGCGGCTTCACATCAAATTATTCTCCGCAAGTTAATATAAGCAATTGTAATATCAAGCACCTGCAACACAACTTTTTGCTCACACAGGAACATTAATTTAAGCTTAACATTCGTATTATTAGTTATATTTTCCTGTATACACATATGTAGCAATTATTTCAATGGCATTCAAAATCATCAGAGAATTACAGTATTTATTTATTTTTGAGCTTTAAATCTTAAACTGTACAAAATGAAGATTGTAGTATTAGACGGCTATACCCTGAATCCCGGCGATCTGAACTGGGAAAGAATTGAGAAACTTGGCGAATGCACCATTTATGATCGAACCCCGGCAGAATTAACATTGGAGAGATCGGCAGGAGCTGAAGCTGTTTTTACCAATAAAGTTATTTTGAACAAGGAAATAATCGGGAAGTTGCCACAGCTAAAGTTTATTGGAGTACTTGCCACCGGTTATAATGTAGTTGATATTGATGCTGCAAAAGAAGCAGGTATAACAGTTTGCAACATTCCGGCATACAGTACAAACTCGGTAGCTCAAATGGTATTTTCACATATACTTCATTTTTCACAAAATATTTCAGAACATGCCCTGTCGGTTTCTTCTGGAAAGTGGGCACAAAGCCCCGACTTTGCTTATTGGCTTACACCACAAACCGAACTTGCAGGAAAAACACTTGGCATTATCGGCTTTGGACAAATTGGCCAGGCTGTTGCGCAAATTGGACTTGCGTTTGGTATGAAAATACTATTTACCAATCGGAGCAAAAAAACGACCAGATTAAATGCCACTCAGGTTGAGCTGGATACACTTTTAGCTGAAAGTGATTTTATAAGTGTCAATTGTCCCTTAAACGAATCAAACCAGGGATTTATTAATAAGGAAACCATTGAAAAAATGAAACCCACTGCCTTTTTAATCAATACCGGGCGCGGGCCATTAATTAACGAACAGGATTTAGCCGATGCATTGAACGCAGGCCGGATTGCAGGTGCTGGCCTCGATGTTTTGTCGGTTGAACCTGCAGCCGAAAATAATCCGCTGCCAAAAGCTAAAAACTGTTACATAACACCACACATTGCCTGGGCAACCATTGAAGCCCGCCAACGGTTAATGCAGATTGCTGCCGACAACCTGGAAGCTTTTATTCATGGGCAACCAATTAATGTGGTTAGCTAACCGTGTTCTTAAACATTACTTTGCATTTTATAGCTACAAACAGAAAGGTTAAACTGAAATAACTAGTAATCGTTAAGAATCTATAAACAACCATCCCTGCTGAAACATTTTGTGCCACTCATTCGTTTCTACATAAGTTTGAAAGAGGGTAATTTGTGTTTGTAAAAATTGCACATATTGTTTTGCTGGCTTCGGTAAAGTATATTGTTACGCTTCCTTATGCCATGATAATCGGGTTGGAATATAAATATGCAATTCTTTCTGTTTTAGCCGGCGGAATTGGAGGATTTCTGTTCTTTTTCTACCTGAGTAAAAGAGTAAATCACAAATTGGAATGTGTATGGCCCCGGTTATGCAATGCTATTCCTTTGGGTTTTAAAAATTGGTTCAAACGCGTTTCCAGAAGAAACAGAAAACGGAAAGTAAAAAAAATATTTTCCCCCAAAAGTCGTAAGTTGGTTAAGTTTAAAAAAACATACGGGCTTTGGGGTATTATTATTGCCACCCCCGTACTTTTAACCATTCCGTTAGGAGCTTTTCTTGCCAGCAAATATTATTCGCACCAAAAACACATTATTCTGTATATGATCTTATCGATTTTTGGTTGGGGTGCCGTCCTGTCGGGATTAGTGCATTTGTTTCCCCGCGTATTTTTCTAATACCTTTCTGTTCTCAGCCAGTTCAATCAGCTTTTTATCGGCTTCCGAAAGATCGAATTCATTTAACCTGTCCGGTTTTACCCATTCTGTTTTAATATGATCATTTAATTTCAGGCTTCCACTTTTTATAACGCAAACAAAAGGGATTAAACGTATCCTTTTCATACCATAATCATGTTCAATTGCCTGCAAAGCTTCAACTATTTCAATCTTTAATTCCAGCTCTTCCAGTATTTCACGCCGGATACATTGTTCTTCCGTTTCTCCCTGTTTTATTTTACCTCCCGGAAATTCCCACTGCATTGGATGATCTGACTCACTCCCATTTTGGGCAAGCAATATTTTGTCGTTACTGAAAACGAATGCACAGGTTACTTGAATCATACGCTAAAAATAAAAAAGATCCACTTCATTTTTGCGATTGTTTTATCTTTGTTTCAAACAAAAAATAATGACCGAAAAAGAGCTTTATGAACTTCTGGATTCCTGGGAAAATATTGAAATTGTAACCCACGAATTAAGTCTGAATCCAACTTATTTTGATGTTTTAATGAAAATTGCTCTTTCTCACCCCAAACAGCGAAGTTGGCGTGCTGCCTATCTCGCCGATAAAATTCATGACGTTTCTCCCGAGTGTTTGTATCCCTATTTACCCGCCATTACTGAACGGTTAAGAACCGAAAACAATGCAAGCAAAAAGCGTCATTGGCTAAAACTAATCAGCATGAATAAAATAGAAGAAAACTACATTAGCTTTCTTTTTGATTATTGCATTAAAACTTTCACATCGGGTAAAGAAGCGGTTGCAGTACGTGTACACGCCATGCAAATTCTGTTCAACATTTCTGAATCGGAACCTGATTTTAAGCCCGAAGTACTTGAAATAATTGAAAACGAAATGGAACAACACCCCTCTGCCGGAATCCGTTCGCGAGGCAGGAAACTGGCTCAAAAGCTACGTCTGCAAATTCAGCAAAATCCCTTACGCTAAGATCCTATTTTAGCCGAAAGCTCCTTAATTAAAGCCTGAAGTTTTTCATCCAGCTCTTTCGTTAATTCTTCCTGTTTAAAATTCTTTGTTATAACCACCAGGTTCCTAAAGTGAGACAGTTGCCTGTTCTGTTCATTTTCATTTACCGCTGCAAATTTATCAGGCAACGAAGTATAATAATTTAACAAGTCGATACTGTTTTGGGCCATTATCCTGATAATATTATTTGCTTTCTCGGTAGCTCCTGCCCTGTAATATTGCTCTACCGCCTGGAATGAATCGTAACTTAACGGTAATTTCTCATCCGGAAACAACTCAAACATTTTATCAATTACCTCAATGGCTTTTTGTTTTTTGCTATCGTCGTTTTCTCTAATGCTCTCGTTAATAAGAGTCTGAGCCAGACGCGAAAACATAATCCGGGCCTGCATAATACTAATTTGTTTGCGGTTGTATTCATCCATATGGATATCCGGATTGTTTACATTCCCCCATACAAATTTATTCATCACATTGTTGTAAAGAATATCGCTGTCGATTCTACCTGCCAGCATTCCTTTTTGAGGCGTTCTGATAGGAACAAAACGATAAGCAAGTCCCTCGAACTGAAGATAATCAAGAAAATGGATGTTGCCTGTATACACCAAACTGTGATCGATATAAATTGGTCGCTCCCAGTTATTGGCAGCCATCAGGTTCAACACTGCCACCTCACTTTTGGTAATCATGCTTTTGGAGATTTTGAAAGAAATCCTATCCGCAATTAAATCGGCATCTTCAGGTTTTACGGTGCCACTTTCCAATACCTTTTGTTTATCAACCGTAATATGAAAATCGCGCGAAGGAAGAAAATCAATCATTGCTCCGCTGGTTACTTTTACTTTTGTGCGTATATCATCGCTTCCTAAAAAATCCATAGCCTGCTCCAGCTCAACCGAACCTTTAATCCGGTCCTGAAACAGAATTGCATCCATTCTTCCCATATAATATTTATCGTTTGAGAAAGTAAATGGAATCGGATCGGCCTCGTTGGTTTTATACTTTTGCTGGGTAACGTACCAGTCCATTCCCAGGTAACTGATGTTAATTATTTTAATATCGGGGCGAACGCCTTCAACCTCCTGAACATACCAAAGCGGGAAAGTGTCGTTATCGCCATACGTAAATAAAATCGCATTCGGAGCACAGGATTCAAGATAGTTTTTCGCATAATCGCGGGTCATATATTTTCCTGAACGGTTGTGATCGTCCCAGTTTTCGGCTGCCAAAATTCCAGGGACAAGAGCAATTGACAACACGGTAACCACAATTGCCCCGGGCGCACCTTTAATTACTTTTTTAATACCTGAATAAAAGGCAGGAACAGCCAGGCCAATCCAAATGGCAAATGCATAAAACGAGCCGGCATAAGCATAATCGCGTTCACGAGGTTGGAAGGGAGTTTGATTCAAGTACACAACAATGGCGATCCCGGTCAGTACAAAAAGCATCATTGTTACAGCAAACGTTTCCTTTCCTTTTCTTCCCTGGTTGTATTGGTAAAACATACCAATTAATCCAAACAGCAAAGGCAGAAAATAATACACGTTCCTGCTTGCGTCATTTTTCATAAAATCAGGCATATTATCGCGTGGCCCGACTTTTCCCTCATCTATAAAATTAATTCCGCTCACCCAGTTTCCGTTTGAAAAACCACCGTGCCCTTGTAAATCGTTCTGACGGCCCACAAAGTTCCACATAAAGTAGCGCATGTACATGTGTCCCAACTGATAGCTAAAGAAAAATCGCAGATTTTCGCCAAAAGTTGGTTTCATAAGCGTTTTTACTTCTCCACGCTCACGAACACGTACCGGACTTCCTTTAACATTTCCCCACGATTTATAAGCCTCTACATGATTACTTTTATCGCTGTACATACGTGGGAAAACAGTTTCCATTTTTGGTTCGTATACAGAACCTCCCGGCATTTCACCCGTAATCTTATATTTTCCATCAACTTTATTGTATTGCTCTTTCGGGGCTTTCGTTTGAATACGAGGTGCATTATAATAGGGCCCCTTAAACAACGGGCGATCTCCATACTGTTCACGATTCAGGTATCGAACCAGTGCAAATGCATTGTCGGGATGATTTTGGTTCATTGGCGGATTCGCTGAAGCCCGAATAATGATAAGGGCAAACGAAGAATAACCAATTAAAATTACAATAACCATGGTAACTGCATAGTTCCAGAAAACCATGTTATTCTTTCGTGTATACCGGATGGCCCACACCGCGCCGGCAATTAACAAAGCCCCCATAAATAATATTCCTGAATTAAAAGGCAAGCCAAAAGTATTCACAAAAACCCGGTCGAAAACAAAGGCAATGCGTGGTACTCCAGGGATAATTCCATACTGAATTCCAAGTAAGATACCCATTGACGCAATCATGGCATAAATAATCCCTTTCCACGAAAATTCGTACTTTTTGAAATAATAAACCAATCCGATTGCCGGAATAGCCAGCAGGTTTAACAAGTGAACTCCAATTGACAAACCGACCAGGTAGGCAATCAACACCAGCCATCGTCCTGAATGTTTTTCATCGGCAACATTCTCCCACTTTAAAATAGCCCAAAATACGAGAGCCGTAAAAAACGACGACAAGGCATAAACCTCGCCTTCAACAGCCGAAAACCAAAACGAATCGGTAAATGTAAAAGCAAGCGCTCCTACCAAACCACTTCCCCACACTGCCAACTGGTCTCCGACAGATAAATTTTCAGAAGAAAAAAGTTTTCGGGCTAAATGAACAATACTCCAGTACAGTATCATTATAGTACCTGCACTTGCAACTGCCGACAAGGAATTCACCATAAGCGCAGCCTTGGTTTCGTCGGGAGCAAACATGGTAAAGAACCGTCCCAGAATCATAAACGTAGGTGCACCGGGAGGATGCCCGACTTCCAATTTAAATGCACTGGTAATAAACTCTCCACAATCCCACCAACTTACCGTTGGTTCTAAGGTTAAAAAGTAGGTAAGCGCGGCTATAACAAAAACAGCCCAGCCAAGAATATTGTTAATTAATTTGGTGTGTTGCATGATCGTTTTTTTGTAATAGAGGCAAATATAAGCTTTTAGAAAGGAATGACGAATATTGATTTAGTTAAATACTAAATTGATACCTGTCCCGATAAAATGTTATGCCTGAGAATAAATAAAAGAAGAGTTTGAGTAAGCCAGAAAATGATGAAAAATAAAAATTCGAAAAAAAATTTATCCGGGTATTTGCAGAATAAAAAAATTTTATACTTTTGCACCGTCTTTAACAAAAAGACACAAGGTAATGACCCGTGGTGTAATTGGCAACACGTCTGGTTTTGGTCCAGAAGAGTCCAGGTTCGAGCCCTGGCGGGTCAACTTAAAAGCTTGCAAAATACTGCAAGCTTTTGTTTTTTAAGGCATTAGCATTTGGCCATTTGGCAAACAAATGCAAACAAGTCCACCTCGAAGAAGCAAAATCGGTGGACTTAGAGGTGGACTTAATCCCTTTTTCTCCAAGTCCACCGATTTCATCCTTTTCCATTGATATTCAGTACTTTGCATTTTGCAATTGATTGAGCTACAGTAACTTTGTATTAACTGATAAAAGCAGTAAAAATGGAAAAGCTGAGTGTATTATTTTTTATCAAAAGGTCAAGGAAATTAAAGAACGGAGAATGTCCCATTTATTGTAGGCTAACACTTAGAGGCAAAAGAAGTGAATTTGGTATCAACAGGAGTGTAGTAGGAAATAACTGGCTTGCTACAGCAGGAAAAGCAAAAGGAAATTCAGTTCAGGCATTCAGGCTCAATAAATATCTTGAAAAGATTAAGGAAGATATTAATGAGATAATGAGGCAATTTGAGTTGCAGGGTATTATCACAACCTCTGTAGAGGTAAAAAATGAATTACTTGGCATTAACAAGCAACATAAATTTCTGGTTGAAGCTTATGAAGAACACAATGAAAAGATGAAAGCCTTAGTTGGCACTGAATATGCAAAAAAGACTCTTGCCAGACATAAAACTTCATTGAAACATGTTAAAGATTTTATACGAGCAGTTTATAAAACAGCAGATATTGAATTAAATAAAGTAAACTATCAATTCCTCATTGACTATGAATTCTGGCTAAAAACAAATACAACCTGCCAGCATAATGCAGTAGTCAAATATATTAGCAATCTTGGAAAAATACTTCGAGCTGCCAGAAGAAGAGGCTGGATGGAACATGACCCATTTAAATTTACCAAATTCAAATATGAGGAAGTTGACAAACCATTTTTATCTCAACCAGAATTAGATAAGCTACTCAACAAAAGATTTTCGATTCCACGGCTTGAAAAAATCAGGGATGTTTTCGTTTTTTGCTGCTTTACTGGACTTGCATTTATAGATGCTAAGGAACTGAAATCAAATGATTTTATTACCAACACTGATGGTTCTGTCTGGATTAGGAAGAAAAGACAAAAAACGAAGAATTGGAGCAATATACCAGTCTTACCAGCTGCTCAGAAAATTCTTGATAAATATAAAAATGACCCTGAATGTGAAATAAATGGCACTCTTCTTCCTGTTCCTTCAAACCAAAAAATGAACGCATATCTAAAAGAAATTACAGAATTAACAGGTATTAATATGAAATTGACAACACATGTAGCCAGACACACATTTGCAACCACAGTCACCCTCTCCAATGGCATTTCCATGGAAGCAGTTTCAAAAATGCTTGGTCATTCATCGCTTGATATGACTAAGAAGTATGCCAGAATACTTGATAAATATATTGCAGATGAGATGGGAAAAATAATGAATAAATACTAACTTCACTTCAATCCTTACGCATCAACTCCCGGTATTTCAACCTTCTTTTGTGGTCTTCATATTCTTCTTTTTGTTTGGCCCAATTGTAATAAATGCTTTTATATGGATGACAGCGAATTTCAATGATTTACATTTTGCCTTGTATAGTATGAGTAACTTCATGAACTATTCCTCTATTAAACTTTTCTCCGGGTACTACTTCAATTTCAATCTGTTCACCAACTCTTGGAGTTTCTTTTAATTGAAGGTCAACAAACAAAGACCTTCCCAACAAATCGGGATTATTCTTTTTAAGTTTAATTTGTTCGTCATAATCATATTATAATTATCACTTTGTGATTCACCTTTGTTATCTCCAAAGGAATTAATTCAAAATCTTCATGTAGCTTTTCAAGAAGTTGTTTTAACATGGAATTCGCCCTTGCAACTTTATATCCAAGTTCATCAGCAATTGCCTTATTTGAAGGCACTATTTCACATCCGTCTTCATATTTAATAGATTTGCTCTTCAACAAATCTATCAGTGTTTGCAATCTCGGTGATTTAATTCGGTTAAGCTCATCTTTCAACCTCAATAGCTCCAAAACCAAATAATAGTAGTTCGTATGTGACCCCATAACTTTTTCCAAAAGCTACGAACTTACAAGGAATTAGTTATTCGAGGGATGAAGCCTGTTTTTTGAGCCAAACAAACCTAAGAAAACATCAATACTTTAAAAAGCCAATTTCTAAAGTTTCTTCTTTTTCGTTTCTTAAAAAACTGCTCTTTATCCTTCACATCCATTCTTCTAATATATTCTATTTCAGAGCTATCAAACTCACGGGCATATTGGATTTCATTCTCCATTATCCAATAATGTGACCTACATTCATAATCCCAATTCCCAATGGAAGGCGTAAGAGTAACTCCTTTCCCATTGTATGATATTTGCCAATCAATAGGTGAAAATGGAGTAAAAACTAAATTTCCACAACCACAAGGACACTTATGCCCGGCAGTCTTGTACTTCATACTAATATACAATATACCTTCTTCAAGCTCCTTTGGCAGGTATTCAACAAATTCAGGGCGCAAAGCAGTCATTGATTATTTTATTTGTTTCGATATGATAAAGTGAATGATGCTCCTTTCGTAAGTCCATATAAAAACCAACATACCTCTTCCATTTAATTACTGCTAATGCAGCATTTAAGCAGTTCAGTTCAGCAATCTGAATATTGGAATTATATTCATTTTCATCAACTTCTTCTTTCCCAATCACTTCGCTTAAATGTTCATTATTTTCAATGTTCCCAGATGTAACCCTTATTGTCCCTAACAGTCCACCACTTCTTCTTATTACACTTAGGCCGACATCTGAAAAAGCTATATTCATTTTCACCAACTCATTAACAATCATGTAACGAACACCTGCTTCATCCACACATAAAAATATGTAATCAAAGTCATCAAGCTCACGAATATTCTCTTGTGTAATTCGATAAGGATGTGCTTTTATTCCAAGATGCATCCTCGAATACACAGAATTATAATAGTCAACTTTTTTTAACCCTTCCATGTGGAGAATTTGTTCATCGGACAAAGTTCCCGGAGTTCTAAAAGTGTTATGCAACTGTAACTCATCATCATCATAAATATGAATTTCCTTTACACGTGTTTTGGACACCAAATCTAAAATGTATGAACCAGTCCCACCGACACCAACAATGCCAATTTTCAGATTGCGAAATTTCAAATTTTCGTAATCGATATTTGCTCTTGCTGAGTTTGTGTCAGGATATTTAAAAACATCACTCCCTCTCAAAATTGCCTCCCGTTTTCCAGCCTTCTCTGTAACATTAGGATTTATCAGTTTTGCATAAGACGACAATAAATGTGCATAAGCGGATATTTTTTTATAAAAATCCAAATAATGCCCTTGCATTGGTTTATAAGAAAAATAATATCGTGCTTCAAAATCAGAGGTAATTAATGCCGTTCCGTTATCGTTTATTATTGATGTTAATTTATTTCCATTTTCATCACATGGTACATCCCCAATGAAATGAGCAGTATGGTCTTTAGGCTTACTACCTATAATCCCGGGCCGTATAAAAGACAAAACTGTCACTATCGTGCCATACTTGACTTGCTTTTCAGAATTAACGTATGGTATTTCATGAACAAGAAGATAAGAACCTCTTACTTCAATAAAGAAGCCCTCATCTTCGAGTTTTTTCAAGTCAGCACTAAGACTTATATCCGCCTGTTGCATGGAATATCATTTTATTTTTAATGTAAACTGATTGTCCTGCTTTAAGTACTCCCTCCCTGTTTTCTTTTGGGCCATCCTCATAGCTGACGGAATAAGTTTTAGATGGGTCATAACTCCCATAACGAAATGTAATTACTTGCGCAAAAGAAATCATTTCTTCTGCCCATTCATAAAGAGTTCCTTCAATCAGAATCTTTTTTGTGTCCTTGCCATGATTTTCATGGTCTTTCTTGTTCAAATTTTCCATTTTCTTATATGTTTAAATGTTATTAATTTTTAGTATCTCTCGGGGGACAAGGGTCATTACCATAAGAATCCTTATCCCGGATGCGACCATCTTTACCGTGTATCACTACTTCTGATTGCTGGTTTTTCGCAATCTCCCTTGCTATTCCTATAGCCTCCTTTTGTGTTGACACTAACCTTGTCGCTTTTTCATTACCTGCTCCCTTTACCACCCAATCCTTACCCCGGGGAACAACATGCTGATTTTTTTTCATGACGCTTATTTTTAATTGTTATTTCTTGTGATTCAAAGTTACAAATAGTATTCCATAATACAAACTTGTCAACCATTTTTTGTAAACCACCATGATTTCAAACAGAAAAAGACAAAATGTCATACTAATCAAACATTAGGTGTCATGAAAAATTGTCATTCTATAATAATATTCACATATATCTAAGCTTACATATTGATATTGTCAACTAATTTTTGTAACTTTGCACCATAAAATCAAATCAACAATGAAAACAAAAGCTCTCTTTGCTGAACGCATCAAATCAGCACGTTTGATGAATGGATTTTCGTTGCAGGATTTAGCAGATGCCATGGATAATAAGCTATCTCGACAAGCACTTCATCGTTATGAAAAAGGGGAAGTAATTCCTGATGCAGAGAAAATTAACTGGCTAAGCAAAGCCCTCAACGTTAGCTCAGATTATTTCTTTAGGTCCACCAAGATAGAGTTGACCGATGTTGAATACAGAAAGCTAAGCAATATGCCAAAAAAGGAAGCTGCAATAATCAATGAAAAAACCAAGGAATATCTTTCGAGGTATTTAGAATTAGAAGAAATCATTGGAGTCCAGAACAAATTTGAGAATCCATTTGAAAATTCTGAAACAATAGTTAACTACGAGCAAGTAAATGATGCAGCCAATATGTTAAGAGATAAATGGTTTCTTGGAAGAGGGCCACTATTTAACATCGTTGAATTGTTTGAAGATAAAAATATCAAAGTCGTAAAACTGGATGTTGATGAAGATTTTGATGGACTACAGACTTTTGTAAATGGAACAATCCCTGTTGTTGCATTCAATATCCGAAAAGCAAATAAACCCGACAGAATACGTTTTACATTACTTCATGAGTTAGCTCATCTATTATTGAAATTTGGAAATATAACTGAAAGGCAAAAGGAAACTTTGTGCCACCAATTCGCAGGAGCAATGTTATTGCCAGAAGAAACAATCAAGGCTGAATTAGGAGAACATCGCAACAAACTATCAACCTTGGAATTAGGAAACATTAAAAAGCAGTATGGAATTTCAATGCAGGCCATAGTTATGAGAGCTAAAGCATGTGGAATAATCAATGAACATTATACCAAACAATTTTTCTTTTTTATGAGACAGATGAATTGGAGAGTAGATGAGCCAGTAGATTATATGGGCGTGGAAGAAAGCAACCGCTTTGAACAGCTCTTATTCAGAGCATTAATTGAGGACCAGATTTCAATGTCTAAAGCAGCTTCTCTCTTAAACAAGCCTTTAGCTGATTTTAAAAAGGAGCATCAGACTATGATTTAATGTTCTAAGAATATGTTAATCCTTTTTCATTTGTGATGAAAACCAAAATTGCTGTAACCGATGCTTGTATCTTTATTGACCTCTATGACTTAGGTCTTGCGTCAATGTTTTTCAATCTTGATGTTGAAATACATACAACTTCATCAGTTTATTTTGATTTAAAGGAGGAACACCGACAAGTACTGAATGCATATCAATCGGTAAAAAAACTAATTGTTCATAATCTTGTAGAGAAAGATTTCATAGCAATTCACACAGAACCATATCCAAACTCATTGTCAGAAACAGATAAATCAGTCATATATATTGCAAATAATCTTAACGCATCTGTACTAAGCAGCAATAAGGTGATTATAGATTGTGCGATAAACAAATCAATAAAAATTCACGGGATGATATGGATTTTTGACAACCTTGTGAACAGCAAAATGTTGTCCCCTCAGGAAGCTATCATAAAACTAAAACAGCTTATTACCATGAATTTTGTTTTCCAAAACAACCAAACCTTAAAGGACGAAATTAAAAAGCGCTTTAATCTCTGGAACTAATAAATCTATTCACCCACAAACTTCCAATATAAGCCAAACAATTTTGCTCAATTTCATTTACCACCTATTGGATTCTTTTAGATATTCCACATTATTAAATACAGCAATTTTAGCGGTGTTTAAGTCATCGTAAGATTTCTTCCCAAACACTTCACCAATTTTAATCCTAAATTTTAACGTCTTCTTATCTCTGTAAATAAGTAAGTGATGGTTTTCGTAGTTTATGAAATGGTTTCCGTTTCTACTTGTCTTCCAATTCTTATTCAACCAATTTATTCTACGATTGCTTTTGTTTCTTAATTCTCTTTCACGTTTTTGAGGATTCAGATAATCATTGGTCATTTTTTCTGCACAGTTGCAGCCAACCCTAAATTCCTCTTCAACTTCGTTATGAGTTACAATATGAACATACCTGATTTTTGGTTGCCCACACATCATGCATATTTCATATTCAGTTTCCCATTCAGGCTGACCATCTTCTCTTACATCAATAACATCTTCTAATATCCAGCCTTTATGTGGAATCCCATCCTGATTCCAATAATTAGCCATTACTTTTTTTTATTTCGGTTTATCAATCAATTTTCCCCATCCATCAGGCACAATTCCATCTTCTCTCATCCATACTAATGCACCATCCAGTCTGTCTTTGTATTTTATTTTTTGTTTATCCCAGTTTAGAAAATCATGTTTTAATAAATCATCGCTAATTGGTTGGTTTTTTATAATACGATTATTCCAAACTGCATACATTGTTGCAATAATTTCACATTGCTCCCAGGTCGATTTTTTAAAAATCGAAAGAAATGTATCAACTCCCTTTGACTCTGCTTCAAAATTCTCAATAAACAAATTATCAAGTTCAGAGGCATAATTCAGCGCAGTGTAGTTAACTCTATGATTCTTTAAATGAGATTGTTCAATCCTATAAAACCTTAGCCTTTCCAATGTGGATTCTATTTCTCGCAATAAATTACCATCATGAGGTCCAGCAACCTTTCTTTTATAATTTGAATCCAAGTCCAGTTTTAAGTGATGCTCTACTAAATAAAGTAGTTTTTGAAATTTAACACGACCAAAATCCTCAGTATTAGTTTGGTTGATAATGTGTCCTGCCAAGATTGCTTTTTCAGAAGGGTTACATTTGCGTGCTTTTAAACTAATTTCTTTTTTCTCTGGGTTTAAAGCCTCCCTCAACACCTGCTGCAATAACATTTCATTCTGCTGCTGGCTGGCTTTTATACTTTCTGCCAGATTATCACAGAGACTAATACCTTCTTCTAACTTCTGCTCTATTTCATACTGTTCTATTACTGGTGGTAGAGGTACAATTAAATTTCCTATTTGATTTAGATTAAGTCCCGGTTTATCCCCATAGATTAACTCAGCAAATTGTGCCTTACCGATATTCTCAGATATAATAGCCTTATGCAACCATTTTGCAATTGTTTTTTCAATTAAACGAATTAAGGCAACGTGTTGACTTACATAGGCAACTGAGCTTTCAATTTCTTCTACTAATGCTGAATTTGAAACACCTGCCCCCGTTATAGTAATTAAAATATCTTTTCTCAGTAATGATGTTCTCTTTCCTTCTATTTTTTGGGGCAATTGTACAAATGCTTTCTCTACGAGGTTCAAATTTTCAGCTTTAATATTCTGTGACCTGATGAACAAATCACCCGTTTTGGAATAGTACTTATTCCAATTCCTTGAACCACTGGTAATCAATTCACAAATTTCACCCAATCTACACCACTCCCAAGTTCCAGGAATATCAAATGGAATCTCATCTTCTAAAATTGGGGGCAATGGCTTTTGCTTCTTGATTTTTTTCTCCTTAATCAGTTGTTCCTTTTCAGCCTTAATTCGTTTTAAAAGTTCACTTGCTGGTTCAACATCAGGATTTTCTTCTCTCCATTTTGCTGTTAACTTGCCTTGCATGGCTTCTTTTAGGAATGCTTGACGAAGTTGTTTAACAAAATCTAATTGCAATATGATATTATCAGCTTGCTTATTTAAGATACTATTACGTGTTTTTAATGTATCAACAATTAGTTTTTGGTCATCTATATCAGTTGGAATCAGAATCTTTAATGGTAAAAGATGCTTAGGTTTTATCTCTGTTTTAATTCCACCCGGAACTTGTTCCTTTAAAGCAGCTTTAAACTCAGGACTCTTTAAGAAGTACTTTAAAAAGTCTAAATCTATTTTATTCGCATTATACTCGTATGATGAATAGTGAATTGTTGCTTTAACATCCTTTTTGCCACGGTACACAGCCATAGCCCCCTTCTCTACATTGATTCCTGAAATAACAAGGTCACCATCCCGAACTAAAATCATATTTGTTTTTGATGGTTTATCAGATAAATGAATCTCACCTGAAAAGTCTATCTTTTCAATTCTTTCTAATCCTGCTATTTCTTTGTCATCAGGTTTATATCTACCCTTTCTTTCACTAAGAAAGCTATTTATACTTACCAATTGCCAACTCATTTAAGAACTTCATTTAACTGGTTTAACAATTTCTGACTTTTCTCAAATGAGGTTTCCAGCATTTGTATTAATTCAGTACTGCTATGTTCAATGACTTCTTCTTGTTTATTGGGATTTTTAATGTCCAACTCATAGTTCCTGTCAATGATGGTCTGAATATCCACCTTCCAACAAATCTCAGATTCTTCTCGTTTATGCCACCACTTTTTTATTGGCTTAAACTCTTTAACCTGAATGGGCTTTGTTTTGCTGTAACTTTTCTGACCTTCTGGCAACCTGTGTTCATAATACCAAACCTCTTTTGTAGGTTCTCCTTTGATAAAAAACAACAGGTTGGTTGCCACTGTTGCATAAGGTTGAAATACTGAGTTTGGCAGCCTTATGATGGTATGAAGATTACAGTCTTCCAACAATTTTTGCCTCACTCTTTGTTTTACTCCATCCCCGGTTAATGAACCATCTGGCAGCACAATACCTGCTCTACCTCCTTTCTTTAACAGGTGAATCATCAGAATCAGAAAAAGGTCTGCACTTTCTTTGGTCCTGTAATTCAAAGGGAAGTTATTTTCATTATTATTGGCCACAATGCCACCAAAAGGGGGATTTGCCAAAATTGCGTTCACCCTGTTTTTCTCTGTATAGTTACTTAGTGGTTGGTCTAATGAATCCCTGTAAGTGATTTTAGGAACTTCAATATCGTGTAGTATCAAATTTGTTGTAGCCAGCAAGTAAGGAAGTGGTTTGTATTCCCATCCAGCAACATTTTCAGCAATGCTCTTTCTTTCTTCAACGTTATTGGCTTGCTGTTTCAAATGTTCAATTGCAGCAGTCAAATAACCACCTGTTCCACATGAGGGGTCTAAAATTTTTTCTCCCAACTTGGGAGCAATCATTTCAGTTATAAATTGTGTAATTGCCCTTGGAGTGTAAAATTCACCACTTTTACCTGCACTTTGCAAGTCCTTCAAAATAGTTTCATACAACTCACCAAAAGCATGTCTTTCTTTGGCTACATTAAAATCCAGTTCATTGAGTTTGTTTAATACTTTTCGGATATTAATGCCACTTTTCATATAGTTGTTATTCCCCTCAAAAACTTCCCGGACAATTACTGCCCTGCCATTTCCTGTAGCCAGATTAAGATTCCTAAATGTGGGGAACAGTTTTCTATCTACAAATTCCAGTAGTTCATCGCCTGTTATGCCTTCATCATCCCCTGCCCATTCATCCCAATGTAATTCATCCGGGATAGGACTTTTGTAATTGTCGTCCAATAATTCAAGTTCTTTGTCTTTATCTGAAAATATCTTTAAAAAGAGCATCCATCCCAATTGCTCAATCCTCTGTGCATCACCATTCAGTCCTGTATCTTGCCACATTATCCTCCTGATGCCATCCAGTACTCCTTTAAGGTTTGTCATATATTATAAATTCCAAATTTTTGATTTCGTATAAAAGTCCTTTTTCCAGATAATTTTTATCTTTCCTCTACCATCAAGCTGTGTTAAATCTATTTTGCCCAAAAACTCATATATACTATTTAGTTCTGAATTTACAGAAAGAAAATAAGCATTTTCATAACCAAATCCAGTAATTAAATGGTTGAGCTTTTTCAAATCCTCATTAAAAGCACTCTCAGTGAAATCATCAGTTGCTTTTACTTCCATTGCAAAGATATGCCTGTTTGAATTTCCCGGTGAGTGTAAAAGAAAATCGGGAATAAAATCATTGTCATAGGGTTCGCAATCCATTAAATCCATTAGTTCTAATATCATTGGTTTTCTTACTTCTCCTTGCAACATTATTTGCTCCAATGACTGAACTTTAGCACGTTTGTATTTTTCAATCTCTAACCTCATTTGATGATAGAGTTCATAGCAAAATACTCTTTCTCCAAATCGTTCAAAGTTTCCATTGCTATAATTTCCACTTCTTCCAGCAAAAGCACCTTTAATTGCCTCTATATTTTCATAAACTGTTGAATAGTATACAGATTCAATCCTATTCAGAGCATTCAAAATTATTAAATCAAAATCATTTGACTCCATCATATTATGCTCCCGTTTTATAAAGTTCTTCTTCCATTTCCTTTATTGCTGCCAAATATTTTGCCTTGCTGCCAAACTGTTTGATAATTTCAATAGGTGAACCATACTCCGTTAAAGGCTGTACTTTTAATACTTCCATACTTTCAATATTAGTTACTCCTTCATCTGCATATTTTTCAAGCAATGCTTCAAGAACCTTTCTGGCTTGTTCTCCATACTTAGTAAAATAGTTGCGTTTTTTGACATTTTCTGCTCTCTCTTTTCTTGTTAAGGGTGGCTGGTCATAAGCGACATGACATATTAAATCAAAAATGTCAACTTCACGGTTAACAGCATCTCTGAGAGCATCAACCAAAACACCTTGTTCTTCTAATTCACTTATGATAGCTTCTTTCTTATCTGATGTATTCCAAGTATTCAGGAAATCATTCAAAGTTGCAAATTGTCCTTTGATGATTTCTCTTGTATGGTCTTTCAGACTTATTGTTATAGGCTTACCATTATGGTCAAAATACATCTCTCTGCTAATTAAAACAGAGACATCAACTCCATTTACATATACCTTCTTTCTTGGTGGAGGTGGTGGCAAAGGTGGCAGAGGTGGTTCTGGTGTTCCTGTTGGTGGGTCAACTATTAGTTCTTCTCCTGTTTCCTCATCTATAATTGGAGAATCTGTTTCTTCTTCCTCATCAACAATATCACCTAAATCTACATCCTCTGATACTGGTTTTATTCTGATTGGGTCACCATCGAAATTCTTATCAGCAAATAAATCAGTTGCATTCCTGAAATCAAGAATGTTAAAATACAACTTGCCAAATTCTTCATTTATTCTTGTTCCCCTGCCAATAATCTGCTTAAACTTAGTCATAGAATTAATGTTGGCATCAAGCACGATAACCTTACAAGTTTGAGCATCAACACCAGTAGTCATTAATTCAGAAGTAGTGGCAATTACAGGATAAGTTTCTTCCGGGTTAATAAAATTATCCAGTTCCCGTTTCCCCTCATCATTATCACCAGTAATCTGCATGATGTACTTGTGATTGTAATTGGCAATGTCTGAATTCAGATTCATTAAAGCCATCCTCATTCTTTCTGCATGGTCTATATCAGTGCAGAATACAATGGTTTTAGCATATCGGTCATAACCTTTAAGAAATTCAGTTAACTTTTTGGCAACTGTCAGAGTTCTTTCATCAATTACAAGGTTTTTATCAAAATCCTTTCGGTTATAAATCCTGTCTTCAACAACATCTCCATCTTTGTCTCTCTTTCCATATTCAGGTCTGTAACCTTCCAAATCAACATTTAACCCTATACGGATAACTCTGTATGGAGCAAGGAAACCATCATCAATACCCTGTTTTAAGGAATAGGTGTAAATCGGGTCTCCAAAATATTCAATGTTGCTTGTTTCTTTGGTTTCTTTAGGTGTTGCTGTTAAACCAATATGCGTGGCATCCTTGAAATAGTTGAGAATTTCTCTCCATGCACTATCATCTTTGGCACTTCCTCTGTGGCACTCATCAATAACCACAAGGTCAAAAAACTCTCTTGAAAACTGCTTGTACGCATTTGCTTCTTCATCAGCACCTGACAAGCCCTGATACAAGGCTAAATAAACTTCATAGCTCTTATCAATCATCCTGTGTTTTACCACAGTCATCTTGTCCTTAAAATGCTTAAAATCCCCTCTGCGTGTTTGGTCAATCAATGCATTCCTGTCAGCTAAAAAAAGGATTCGTTTTTTGGTTTTACTTTTCCATAATCGATGAATTATCTGGAAAGCAGTATAGGTTTTCCCTGTCCCTGTAGCCATCACCAATAAGATTCTGTTCTGACCAGATGCAATTGCTTCAACAGTTCTGTTTATTGCAATCTGCTGGTAATACCTTGGTGTTCTACCAGAACCATCATAAAAATAATCCTGAGCAGCAATTTTTTCTGCTTCCGGGGTATGAATTCCTTTATACTTTTTGTATTTCTGCCATAGCTGCTCAGGTGTAGGAAAAGATTCATTATCCAACTCTGATTCCAGATTTCCATCTTCTGCTGTCCTGTCATGAAAAATAAAGCCATCACCGTTACTGCTGAATACACTTGGAATATCAAGAATCTGAGCATACTCCAAAGCTTGCTGCATTCCTGCTCTTACAGAATGTTTGTTATCCTTGGCTTCAATAATTGCAATTGGGATATTGGGCTTGTAGTAAAGAATATAGTCTGCCCTCTTTCTTTTTCCCCTTGCTGTAAGCTTACCTTTTACATAGATTTTACCATCAGTAAAAGTTACTTCTTCTTTGAGTTGAGTTAATTTGTCCCAACCTGCTTTTTCTACAGCAGGAGTGATAAACTTCGTACAGATGTCTCTTTCAGACATATTTTTCTTGTCCATATCAAAAGTTTATGTTCCTGAGTGGCTTTATTGATAGAAATTTGAGGCATTAGTTTCATAAAATTCCCCCAAAAGTGCTTGCTTTTCAGGATATATCAATCTTTAGTTCTTTGAATGCTAAATTTAGGAATTTTATTGATAAATGAAATTGACAGCCAGATTAATCCTTATCATCTTCCCAACAATTCACCACCAAAGAACCTTTTATTATCATATACAACATCAAGCTTCTATGCTGTTCATCAGTTCCCAAAAAATCAAGGAATTCATTAACTACTTTTCCTGGTAGTTTTTGTAGCAAAGTGTCTTTATCAATCCTGTATTTTTTGAGTTCTTTGTCCTCGACAATACAAGTTTTCAAAACCTCAAAACAGTTCTCATCAGGTTCTTGGTGGATTAGTTGTAGTTGCTTCATTCTCAAATTTGATTACTCATTTAATGATTTGAGTAACATCATGGCATCATTAAATGCGATATTGGCACTCTCAAATTTTTCTTCATAGTTCCTTTCAGACTCAACAATTTTCAACCATATCGAATCCTGAACTAATTTAATTTTAGTAGCTTTTTCAGCAGCAGCTTTGCCATAAATATGTTTCTGCTCAGCGTAATTAGGATTAGCTTTGGGAGAATTAGAATTAGATGGAGCATCTGGTCTCCTTTGTCTCTTTAGGCGACTGTTGGGATAATAAGGAGGTTCCATTTTCATTGAATTATATATACTGTCCTTTTTTTCCAAATAGCTTTCAACCAACTCTAATGTTTTTATATCAGTAGAAATCCATCCATTTCTTTGCTTCATCCAATTATTCCACAGATTCTCAAATTCGTTATTTAAATCCATACTCGTTGAATTCAAATCATTATAGAATGAGGTAAAAAGCAAATCAAAATATATGTCAAAACCTTCTGCAAATTCCTTCCAAAGGGTTGCATCAGTAGGATAAAATCCAGTGTTACGAGATTTTACTTTTGAATCTTTGCCAAATAAAATACTGATGTTCTCCGATATACCTTTGTGCCATCCTTCATAGAACATTTTCGAACCTATTATTTGAGGCATATAATTATCTACAACTGCTGCGTAATTTTGGAAAGTATATTCTCTACTAAAATTTTCAACTTTTTTCCATTCGTCTGTCAAATCAATCTTTACAACATTATTTCCTTTTTCTTCCAAATTCAGACCTACTGAGTTTGCTGCTTGTACCTCAAATATCATATTGACTCTTTGGGCATCATGAATTAAATTCTTGGAATCAAATGAATCTAACTCGTTAATAGTGAATTCTTGCTGGCATGTAATTGATTCTCCCTGATTAAGTGTTGAATCAGATGTCAAAATGGATAATGGTATCGTCTTAACAAAGTTATTCTTGTAACGAAGTTCAAGTCTATTTGAAATTATATATTCTTCAAAATTTTGCTTCGTATTATTGGTTAGTGTGTAATTCGTACTCAGTATAATTCCAGTATAAAATTGAGGATGATAGTAAGAACTCTGAAAATATCTGCTGTTCTGATTCTCAATGGGAACTTTCTGCAATACTTTGGAATAATTAAAACCAGTCTTATTGTCCTCGATTTTAATTCCACTACAAGAAATTGCAATAACAGCAATAAATAGTAGTACAAGTTTTTTCATAGTAGTGTTAGAAGTTGATTCACCCCAGCCCAGAGTGAAGGTTTATTTACAACAAAACGTGAGCTGAAACCTATATAGGCTTACGCTTATGTTATCATATATGATAACCGATTAATAAAGATAAAACAAAATCTTAGTTGTCAGAAATGATAACTAATGAATTTAGACCAGCTTCAAAATAAGATTGGTGAAAGAATCCGAATTTTGAGGGAGTCCAAGGGGATTACCCAACAGAATCTGGCTGCCATCTGCAATTTTGAAAAGGCTAACCTTTCTCGTTTGGAAGCTGGAAGAACAAACCCAACTATTTCCACTCTTTATAAAATTAGTCAGGCTTTAAAGGTCAGTATTTCAGAATTAGTTGATGTTGAAGATGCTAATTAGCAATCCAAAATTTACCCGGAGAGGAAAATCTCATTGGACTTGATTTCAATGAGCTTGGAATAAATAATAGTTGACCACTTGCTAAGCATTTCATCCAAATTGATGTAAGTAGTTTCTTTTACTGCATTTTCCAGCAGCTCAAAATATTGCTTATACAGAGTTTCTGACTTTGCTTCAAATCCTACCAGTGTCAAAATGACTTCACTGATGTTCAATGTGTAATTGTTGCAGTCAAATCCTAAGTTTTCAAAGGCAAGTATTAGAACCTGATTACGAATTTGCTCAGCAATCAGATGAAGTATAAGTTGTTTTGTTTTCATGATTAATGTTTTGAGATTTAATAATAGGTAGGGCAATGAATACTGATTGAAAATTCGATATTCGTTGTGATAGGTATGGGTTTAATGAAAAAAAACAGCCTATATCTAAATGATACAGGCTGTTTTGACCTTGGCTATTTCGGTCTGACCGTGCCACACATTTCGGTTGAAACCGTGCCACTTTGAGAGATGGTGCAATTATACAAA